>JAXMDX010000004.1:0-272478 GCA_046348625.1 Sphingomonadaceae bacterium | reverse complement strand
CAGAAAAGCCCGCGATCAATGGCCGATTGAATCGGCCGTGTTTTGAGGTGCGGTAAAGCTCATCGTCTTCGGGGGACGCATCATCATGATGATGGGCAGGGCGCAAAAGAGAACATACATGATCAGTTTGAAATCATCGAGATAGGCAATCATCAGCGCCTGCCGGTTCAATTCGGCATTGATCATCGCCATCGCGGTATCCCCGACGACGCCGAAACGATCTGCTGTTGCAGGGTCGACCGCAGACATGCTCGACGACGTGATATGGGATGAAAGGTCAGAATGGCTGGTCTGGACATTCATGCCCAGGACCGCCGTCACGATCGAGATGCCAACGCTGCCACCAAGACTGCGGAACAGGTTGAGAATGCTTGCGCCTTCCGTCCGATATCGGGAGTCAAGTGTGGAAAAGGCCATCGAGTTCACCGGCATGAAGCACAATCCCATGCCAAGCCCTTGGAAAATGCCGGATACGACGATGGGGGTACTGTCCATGACCAGCGACCAGCGCGTCATCTGCCACATGGATATCGAAGCAATCGTGAGGCCCGTCATGATGATGTAGCGGGGATCGAGTTTGTTGATCAGGCGCGAGGAAATGAACATCGCGACAAGGATACCAATGCCCCGCGGCGCAAGGAGGACGCCGGTATCGAGCACGTCATAGCCGTAAACGCGCTGCAGCATTGGCGGCATCAACGCCATGACCGCCATCATCATCAGTCCGATAATCAGCTGGAAAACAAGCGCCGTCGCCATGTTCGAATTCTTCAGCAGCGCCGAATCAATAATCGTGTTGCGCCGCGTCAAAAGGTGGACTGAAAAAACCCAGACGGCGGAAGCCGCAATGATGGCTTCGATCCAGATCTCCATTGAATGAAACCAATCCTGATCCGTTCCGCGATCAAGCATGAGTTGCAGAGAGCTCAACCCAATCGCCAGCACGCCAAAGCCGAACAGGTCGAAGCTTCGACGCGAAATAGGGCGGCTGGGCAGAAACAGCCACAACAGTGCGAAGGCGATCATTCCAACCGGCAGATTGACGTAGAAGACCCACCGCCAATTGTAGCTTTCGGTCAACCAGCCGCCAATGATTGGTCCCATGATCGGTGCGATCATGATTCCCATCCCCCAGACGGACATGGATCGTGCTTGACGCGAGGGTGGATTGATATCGAGCATCGCGGTTTGCGACAGAGGCCCGATAAAGGCTCCCATGACGCCCTGGATGAAGCGAAACAGAACCATTTCCTCCAGATTGACCGAAGCACCGCACGCCATGGACGCGAGCACAAAGCCGCCAACAGCAATCAGGAACAAATTGCGCGAACCAATGCAGTCCGAAAGCCAGCCGGTAATAGGCGTAGCGACCGCCAGGGCGATGATATAGCTCGTCAGGACCCAGGTAATCGTATCGAATGTTGCTCCAAGGCTGGCTTGCATATGGGGCAGGGCAACGTTCGCAATGGTCGCGTCGAGCATATAGACGATCATGGCCATCAATATACCGATCGTCAGCAGGCCACGATTGGCGACCTCGAGTGACGGGCGGTCGTCGAGAACGCTATTGCTTGCCATTGCGGCCAGTATCGATCCTCACATGCGTCGAAAGTCCGGCAATCATCGTCCGGGTCGGCTTTTCGTCAAATGCGATGCGGACAGGGACTCTTTGCGTCACCTTGACCCAGTTTCCCGTCGCATTCTGGGCGGGCAGGACCGAAAACTCGGACCCTGTGCCTGCACCAATGCTGGCCACATGGCCGCGAAGTTTCAGGTCCGGGTAAGCGTCAAACGTGATTTCAGCCGGTTGTCCGATGCGCATGTTCTTGAGATCGGTTTCCTTGAAGTTGGCCTCTATCCAGGGGCGCTCGCTCGCGACGATGCTCACGGCGGGCAGGCCGGTGACCATCATTTGCCCCACCTGCAAGCGATCCGCCTGGCTGATCTTGCCCGCAATCGGCGCACGCACCTCGGTCCGTGCCAAATCAAGCAAGGCTTTCTGCCGCTGCACATTGCCTGCAACAATAGCCGGATCCTGCCCGGGCGCTGCGGATCCGGAGGCGAGGGACGCCCGGGCGCGCAAGGCGGCGCCTTCGGCATCGGCAAGCTTGCTGCGCGCATCGCTCAGATCATGTTCGGCCGCCTGCAGGCGGGCTTTGGTTGTGAAGCCACGCTCCATCAACTCCGACTGACGGCGATATTCTTTTTCAAAGAAAGCGATATCTTCCCGGGCGCTGTCAATATCGTTGCCCGTGACCTCAAATGTCGTTTCCATCCCGACGCGGCGCACTTGCGCCGCAGCGATGGTCGCATCCGCTTGCGCCACTGCGATGCGATAGGGTTCCGGATCGATACGGAACAGGAGGTCCCCTGCCTTGACGTATTGGTTTTCCTTCGCCGTCACCTCGACGATCCGTCCGCCGACTTCCGCGCTCACGGACACCTTGTCCTGCTGGACATAGGCATTGTCTGTGCTGACATAGTGATCGTTCAACACGAAGTAGGTAACGCCGCCGCCGATAAGCAGAAGCGGAATCGAAATCATGAGGCCCAGGCGGCGCCAGCGGCTGGGGGCCTTTGGCTCGTCAATGGGGATGACGTCTTCAAGGACGATATGCGAGTCAGCCTCAGCCATGTGCGACAAACTCCGGAGCGGGGCGACGCGACAGGTTGGCGCGCACGCGCTTGAGCATGCTCAGCAAGGCCTCACGCTCGCCGCTGTCCAGGCCATTCATGGCTTCCTCGAAAAGGTTCAGACCGAGCGGACGCAGTTCATCAAGCAATCCGCCTGCCTTGTCAGCCAGAAAAAGCAGCCAGGCCCGCCGATCGGTCGGATCGGGGCGTCGTTCGACCAAGCCTGCTTCCTGCAGGCGATCAACCATTCGGCACAAAGTAATGGGCTCAACATCCAGCAGTTCCGCCAGACCCCCCTGATTGATCCCCTCATGTCGCGCAAGCATCGTCAAAACCTGCCATTGCGGGCGGGTGACGCCGATACCGCGCGCTCGCTCATCAAAGGCACGGCGAAGTAGCCGGGAGACGTCTGACAGTACTTGTCCGAGATTGTCGCTCATAGCGTGCAGATAATAACTATACTTATTATAGTCAAGCACAATCATTAAATGCCGCGCCTGCCGGAAGGGAGACCAGCGATTCATGGCACTGGCCACCTCACGGCTGGCACACTATTGCGGCGATACGATGCCCGAAACATTCGATCCTGATTCAGACGTGCGGCTGCTGGTGGAACACATCGGTATGCCGTTGCTTCTTGTTTCGGGTGAACGCGTTGCGATAGCCAATGCATCGGCGAAGGCGCTTTTGGGTGAGCATATTGTCGGCGAGGATGTGCGCATTGCGATCCGCCATCCTCTGGCTGTTTCGCTATTGGCCGGACGACAGGGTGGAACAGTTTCAATCGAGGGCCTGTCATCGCCGTCAAGCGTGTGGGCTCTTTCGGTGCAACCGCTCGACAAGGTCTGGAGGCTTGTTGAACTGCGTGATCTCAGCGCGCAATCCGATGTGTCGCGCGCCCATACAGACTTTGTCGCAAATGCAAGCCATGAACTGCGCACGCCTCTCGCTGCCATATTGGGATATGTCGAAACACTCATGGAGCCGCAGGCTGGCGGAGATCCAGCCACGCGCGCGCGCTTCCTGGGCATTGTCGAGCGTGAGGCAAGACGGATGCAACAACTTGTCGACGATCTGATGTCCCTGTCCAGAATTGAAGCTGTGCGGCATGACCGACCCGATGAGACCGTTGACCTTGTGCAGATCGCCCAGATCGCGATCTCAGACATCAACGGCTCCCACGACGCAACGGCTGCCGTCATGGCGCCGGAGTCGGATGCGCATGCACAATTGCCGGGAGATTCAGGGCAGTTGTCGCAGCTTGTCCGAAATCTTGTGGAAAATGCCATCCGCCACGGTGGTGCTAGCGATCCTGTTTCGGTCCGCGTGCGGCAAGACGGCGGCAATGTGGACCTGATTGTCACTGACAGCGGAACGGGCATTGCCCCGGAACATTTGCCCCGGCTGACCGAGCGCTTTTACCGTGTCGACCCAAGCCGCAGCAGGGACGCGGGCGGGACAGGCCTGGGTCTTGCAATCGTCAAACATATCGTGGCGCGCCACAGGGGGCAACTCGATATCAGCAGCGCTCTTGGGGTTGGCACCGAGGTGAGAATTCGGTTTCCGTCCGCCTGATCCGGCGACTGTCATAAAAGAGTCATGAAAATGCAACAATGGTTGCATGAAACCCGCCTAGTGCCCGCTCATCGATCGGGCACGGCCTCAGACCAAGGAATTGTTGATGACGAGATTTTCCGTGATTTCCGCCATTCTTCTCGGAACGGCGGCATTGTCGGCTTGCGGTGGTGGCACCACTGCCGGTTCGCGGGAACAGATTCGTGCAGTAGGGTCTTCGACGGTCTATCCTTTCAGCACGGCCGTGGCCGAGGCCTTCACAAAGGCGAATGCCGGTTTCAAGTCGCCGATCATTGAATCCACCGGCACTGGGGCCGGCATGAAGCTTTTCTGTGCCGGTGTCGGCGTGAAATTTCCGGACATGGAAAATGCCTCGCGCCGGATCAAGAAATCCGAGTATGAGGATTGCGCGAAGAACGGCGTGAAGGACATTGTGGAGGTTCAGGTTGGCCTCGACGGGATTGCCTTTGCAGAGGGCAAGGGCGGCCCCGGCCTGGCGCTGACACCACTCGATACCTACAAGGCTCTTGCAGAGAAGCCCTTTGGAAAGCCGAATACCAGCAAGACCTGGAAAGATGTGAATCCAGCGCTGCCTGCGCTGCCGATCAGCGTTTACGGACCGCCCAAGACGTCCGGTACGCGTGATGCCCTCGCCGAACTGATCCTTGAAAAGGGCTGTGATACCGATCCGGCAATGAAGGCCCTGAAAGAAACCGACAAGGATCAGCATAAGTCCATTTGTACGAGCATCCGGACCGACGGGGCCTATGTCGAGCAGGGTGAGAATGACAATCTGATTGTTCAGAAACTTGCCGCAAATCCGAATGTCATTGGCATCTTCGGCTTCAGCTTCCTTGAAGAGAATATGGACAAGCTGAAAGGCATTGCGATCTCGGGCGTTGTCCCGACTTATGCCGCGATTTCGGACTTTTCCTATCCGGGCGCCCGCCCGCTCTATGTCTACATCAAGGCAGCGCATCTCAAGTCGATCCGGGGTCTGAAGGAATTTGCGCAGGAGTTTGCCTCAGCCTGGGGTCCTGACGGATATCTCAAGAAGAAGGGTATGGTGATTGCCCCCGACGACGTCCGGGCAAAGAATGCCGAGATCGTCAATGCGTTGACTTTGCTCGACCCCTCGAGCCTCAAATAGCGGCCAAGTGCAGCGCAGCTGGATCCTAAAACCCTGATGTCATCATCTGTCCTGATCTTGATTGTCCTTGGTTTGGGACTTGTCGGCTGGCTTGCTGCGCGCGCGAAGGCTGCGACACTGGCCACGCCGGGTAGCCGCGAACTTCACTCCCTTCCGCGCTATCACGGCACCTATGTCGCGCTCTGGGCAATTCTGCCGGCCTTGTTTGCACTGGCCCTCTGGTCGTCCGTCTCTCCGCGGCTGATCAACTCAGCCGTAATGACGGATCCTGCGGCACGATCGTTGCCGGCCGAAGCAATAGACAGGGATGCGATCCTTTCCGAAGCGGCCCAATTGGCGCGCGGAGATATCGAGGCAGGCTTCAACCCGGCTTCAGATGCGCTCGTTCCTGCCTTCAAGGTGGCAAACGCCAAATACGGAATGATGGGCGTTGCGTTGACGCTCGTCGTCGCCTTTGCTTGCGGGGCTTTCGCATTCACGCGCGTCAAGGTCGGGTTCAAGGCGCGGACGAAAGTCGAACGCGTGACGATGATGGTGCTGCTGATCGCCTCGCTGATGGCGGTGCTCACCACGTTCGGAATTGTCGCGTCGCTGATTGTTGAATCCGGGCGCTTCTTTTCAGCGATCTCGCCCATCGATTTCCTGTTTGGCCTTCATTGGAATCCGACCGCCGAAGGCGGCCCTGATCTCGGGGAAAATTTCGGCGCGATCCCGCTCTTTTGGGGGACAATCTTCATTGGGGCGATCATCGCGATGATCGTCGCCATCCCGTTGGGTCTGATGAGTGCGATTTTCCTGACGCAATATGCAGATGCGCGGCTTCGTGCCTGGGTCAAACCGCTGCTTGAGATCCTCGCCGGGGTTCCGACGGTCGTCTACGGCTATTTTGCAGCCTTGACCGTCGCGCCGCTCGTCCGGGACCTTGCCGTGAAACTCGGCATGGAAAACCCCTCGACTGAAAGTGCTCTTGCAGCAGGGCTTGTCATGGGGGTGATGATCATTCCTTTCGTTTCCTCCATGGCCGACGACAGTATTGCAGCGGTGCCGCAGGCAATGCGCGACGGCTCATTGGCCATGGGCGCGACGACATCGGAGACGATCAAGCGCGTCCTTGTGCCAGCAGCGCTTCCCGGCATTGTAGCAGGTGTGATGCTGGCGATCAGCCGCGCCATCGGTGAAACCATGATTGTTGTGATGGCCGCCGGTGCTGCCGCTAACCTCTCGGCAAATCCCTTTGCGAGCATGACAACCGTGACGTTCCAGATCGTTGCGCTCCTGACGGGCGATCAGGATTTCAATACGCCCAAGACAATGTCTGCATTTGCGCTCGGCCTGGTGCTGTTTGTCGTCACCTTGCTGCTCAACATCGTTGCGCTGCGGGTCGTGAAGCGCTTCCGGGAGGCTTATGACTGATCATTCCTCCCTTTGGCAAAGCCCGGAAATGAGCCGTAAACTCGCCAAACGCTACGCGTCTGAGCGTCGATTCAAGTGGGTCGGGGTTGTGGCGATCGTCCTGTCGCTTTCCTTCCTTGCATTTCTCATCTTCACAATGGTTGCCAATGGCGCCAGCGGGATTGATCTGGCCTTTCTGACAAACTCGGACTCGACTGACCCTGCTACTGCTGGCGTCTGGGGCGCCTTCAAGGGGTCATTGCTGACAATGGGCGTGACGCTTGCCCTGTCTTTCCCGATGGGCGTGCTTGCGGCGGTCTATCTGGAAGAGTTTGCGCCCAGGAACCGTTGGATTGATGTCGTCGAAGTCTCCATCAACAATCTTGCTGCGGTTCCGTCGATCATTTTTGGCCTCCTTGGCCTCGCCGTATTCATCAACGTGTTTCAATTGCCACGATCCGCGCCGCTTGTGGGCGGCATGACGCTGGCGTTGATGACGATGCCGGTGATTGTCATTGCGGGGCGCAACGCCATCAAGGCTGTACCGCCGTCGATCCGCGACGCTGCCCTCGCCATCGGTGCAAGCCGCGTGCAGGTGGTTTTTCACCATGTCCTGCCGCTCGCCTTGCCGGGCATTCTCACCGGAACAATCATCGGTATGGCACGAGCCTTGGGCGAAACGGCGCCGCTTCTGATGATCGGGATGCGCGCCTTTGTCGCAACACCTCCCGACAGCATTATTGCGCCTGCAACTGTGCTCCCCATGCAGATTTTTCTCTGGTCCGACGAGGTGGACTCCGGTTTTGTCCAGAACACGTCAGCCGCAATCATCGTCCTTCTCGTCTTCCTGATCGCGATGAACGGGATCGCCATCTACCTCCGCAATCGCTTTGAACAACGCTGGTAAACACAGACATGTCAGAACAAACCCTCAAGATGACCGCACGCGATGTGTCGGTTTACTATGGTGACAAGAAGGCGATCGATACGGTTTCGATCGACATCGCAACCGAGCATGTGACGGCCTTCATCGGCCCCTCAGGCTGCGGGAAATCGACCTTTCTTCGGGCTCTCAACCGCATGAACGACACGATTGCGAGTTGCCGCGTCGAAGGAAAAATTACGCTCGACGGGGACGATATCTACACGTCGGGGATGGACGTTGTGCAATTGCGCGCCCGGGTCGGCATGGTGTTCCAGAAGCCCAATCCCTTTCCCAAATCCATCTACGAGAACGTCGCCTATGGACCACGCATCCACGGCCTGACCGGGAACAAGAGCGAACTGGACGGCATTGTCGAAACCTCGCTCAAGCGTGCCGGTTTGTGGGAAGAGGTGAAGGACCGCCTGACCGAGAGCGGAACAGCGCTTTCGGGCGGACAGCAGCAGCGCCTGTGCATTGCCCGTGCCATAGCAGTCGATCCGGAAGTCATCCTGATGGACGAACCCTGTTCTGCGCTGGATCCGATTGCGACGGCGCGTATCGAAGAGTTGATCGATGATCTGCGTGGCCGCTACGCGATTGTGATCGTGACACACTCGATGCAGCAGGCCGCGCGCGTTTCGCAGCGGACGGCATTCTTCCATCTTGGAAATCTGGTCGAATATGGTGCGACCTCGGACATCTTCACCAATCCGAGAGAGACCCGCACCAAGGACTATATCACCGGACGCTACGGCTAGGAGCGCATGTCATGAATGAACATACCGTCAAGTCTTTTGACGAGGATATCAGCCAATTGCGTGGGCTTATCGCGCAGATGGGCGGCCTTGCCGAGGTCGCAATCCAGGGCGCGATGGCAGCGTTGGTCCGTCACGATAGTGCTGCCGCCCAAAAGGTGGTCGAGGAGGATCGCAAGATCGATGCTCTCGAAGTAGAAGTCGATCAGCTTGCGGTGAAGATCATTGCACTGCGTGCGCCGATGGCTGACGATTTGCGCGAAGTGGTCGCTGCACTGAAGATTTCGGGCGTCGTCGAGCGGATCGGGGATTACGCCAAGAACATCGCAAAACGCTCGGCCGCGGTCGAAGGGCGTTCAAAGATCGAGCCATTGACGCTGCTGCCTGCGATGGCGGAAATCGCGGCGTCGATGGTGCATGATGTGCTGGATGCCTATGCAGCGCGCAACGCCGAAAAGGCCGCGGATGTGATTGTGCGAGATCAGAAGGTCGACAATTTCTACGACAGCATCTTCCGCAACCTCGTTTCGCACATGATGGAGAACCCCACGACAATCTCCAGCGCCGCACAATTGCTGTTCGTCGCCAAAAACCTCGAACGCATCGGGGATCATGCAACAAACATTGCCGAAATGGTTCACTATGCTGCGACGGGAGCCCATCCCGCCGAACGCGAACGGGGCACCGGCGAGCCGGCATGAGCAAGCCCCGCCTGTTGCTCGTCGAAGACGACACGGCGCTTGCAGAGCTGCTACAGTGGCATTTCGAGCAGGAGGGCTATGACGTCATCCGAACGCCGGACGGCGAAGAAGCCTTGCTCTTGTCGAGAGAAGCGCCGCCAGACATCGTCCTGCTCGATTGGATGATTGAAGGCCTGTCCGGCATTGAAGTTTGTCGGCGACTTCGCCGCGCCACAGACACGGCCAATGTCCCGATCATCATGCTGACCGCCCGGGGCGAGGAAGAGGACCGCATCCGTGGACTGGAAACGGGGGCTGATGATTATGTCACCAAGCCGTTTTCGCCGCGCGAGCTGGTTGCCCGGGTCGCGGCAATCCTGCGTCGGATGCGTCCGGCGCTGGCAGGCCAATTGCTGGCCTATGGAGATCTGGAACTGGATACGGTTGCGCACAAGGCGCGCAGGGCAGGGCATCTGCTCCAGTTGGGACCTACGGAATTCAGGCTACTCCGTCATTTCCTCGAGCACCCGGGTCGCGTCTTCTCGCGCGAACGCCTTCTTGATGCCGTCTGGGGCATGGACAGCGATATCGAACTGAGAACAGTTGATGTCCATATTCGGCGGCTGCGAAAAGCCGTAAATCTGACAGGCATGCCCGACCTGATCAGAACCGTGCGATCGGCAGGCTACGCGCTCGATCTCGACAAATAGGGACCAGCTTCGCCGCTGCGGCTGAACCGCGCATCGCTCGGCGGACGTGCCGGGCGCAATCAGATTGCATCCATTATGGTGCAAACCGGGTTGTCCACATCACTGGAAAGCAGGACCAGACAAAAGTCGGGCTAGGGGATGTAATGCGATTGCTTGTTTGTGGTGGGCGTCATTTTGACAATCAGCGTCTGGTGGAACGGGTGCTCGCGCAGTTCGGCTCAGGCTCCTGTCGACAGCTTTGGGCACAATGGCAGGTTCCGCCTTTCCGGGTGGCGCTGCTGTTGCTGCAACGCCGCGCCTGCCGATCGATCCCGCCGCATTCAGCGATGACAGCCTGGCCTATCCACCGCCCCGTCTGGATTATGATCCGGATGTTCTGGGCATGGCCTGCGCGCCCGGTGCGTCCGGCTGCCTTGATGTTGTTCAGTCGAACAGCCTTGTTGCAGCCAGCGAGGTGCCGGAGACACCCGGAACCGGGACACAGGTTCTGGCCCTCTCTCCAAGCGTGAATGACGAAGCGCAAAGCGAAATCTTCGCTGTGCAGCGGAGCGAAACCGGAGCATTCAGCATCACGGCCGCCGATTTGAGGTCCGCCCGCATCAAGGTGCCGTCGAGCATACCGGACGCAGACTATGTCGCGCTGTCGAGCCTGCCGGGTGTTACCGCAAGATATGACGAAGCCGGCCAGGGCCTTGCGCTCGACGTGCCGGATCCGTTGCGCGTGCCGCTGGAACTTGCCGTCACAAAGCCGCGAGACAAGGTCGACCTCTCGAAACTGAGCACGCAGCCCAATGTCCAGCTCAACTATCGCCTGCTTGCGAGCAGCGCACTCTCAGGCGCTGGCAGGGAAACGCTCGACGGGGATGCGGTCCTGGTCGTGTCCAACCGCTTTGCCCAACTGGTCAACAGCGCGACATTCGGCACGGGGGTGGGCTTTGTCCGCGGAGAGACCGTCGCACGGCTGGAGGACCCTTACAAGGTGCGCACCTATGCGCTGGGGGACGTGATCACAGGCGCGGTGGGCTTTTCAGACGCGGTGCGGCTTGGCGGCTTTCAGGTCCAGAGCAATTTCCAACAGCGTCCAGACATTTTCCGCGGTCCGCTTCCCCAGTTCGCGGCGAGCGCTGCCCTGCCCTCGGCAGTCGATCTCTATGTGGACAGCCTGAAGGTGTTTTCGACCAATGTCCCGCGCGGGCCATTCGTCCTGCAGTCCCTGCCCCAACTGAGTGGCCGGACATTGAGTGTGGTCACGACTGATCGTTCGGGGCGGCAAACGCGCATTTCAAAGCCCTATTTTTATGCGCCCGGCCTGCTGCGACATGGTGTTTCCGAATATTCGTTCGAGCTTGGCTTTCCGCGGCTTGGCGGCTCCAGCACATTGGGCAATTATCTCGACTTCCTGGCAACATCCGCGACGGTGCGATACGGGCTGACCGACCGGTTCACGATTGAGGGACATGCCGAGGCCGGTGGCGGATTGATCAACGGCGGAGGCGGCTTTGCTGCGGCGCTCGGCTATCTGGGGTCACTCAACGGATCACTGAGCGCAAGCCACTTCAAGGGGAAGGACGGCGCGCGCGCAACCATCGATTATCAGGTCGGCCTTGGCAAGATCAGTGGTTTTGCCTCGATCGTGCGGGAATTCGGGACGTACACCACGCTGGGCGATGTGAGCACGATCCGGGGCTTGAGCGTGTCTCCCGTCGGGTTTCAATTGCGGCGGGCCAAGGAAAGCATCGACCGGGCGGGCGTGTTTTTCCAGCTTCCGTTCGATCCGACGACGATCGACCTTGCCTATAACCGGCTGAACCTCGGCTTCGGAAAGACCCGCACGGCCAGTG
This sequence comes from Sphingomonadaceae bacterium, assembly GCA_046348625.1. GTDB lineage: Bacteria > Pseudomonadota > Alphaproteobacteria > Sphingomonadales > Sphingomonadaceae > Aquisediminimonas. The sequence continues at coordinate 260,816 of JAXMDX010000004.1, read as the reverse complement.
CCGGCTTCACGCGCAGGATCAATGATCGCCTGTCACTCAACGGCACCATGCTTGTCGACCTCGAACGGAACAATGCGATCTCGGCCCGGATCAATCTCAACATCCGGCTCGGATCCTTTGCAACGGCATCTGTCGGTGGCGATCATGTCCCGGGGCGCAACACCTACGCTGTGACGGTCAACGGGTTCAATGCGGGCCGACAGAACCAGCTTGGCTATTCGCTCTCGCAACGCGGAGACGATGATGGCAACGCAACTCGTTCGGGCCGCCTCGACTATCGCCTGCCTCAGGTCCTGCTTTCGGCGTCCGTCGACCAGAACCGCGGAGATGTTCGCGGGCAGCTTGCGGCAGAAGGCGCAATCCTGTTTGCCGACAAGCGCCTTTTCCCGGCCAACCGTATCGGGGAGAGTTTTGCGCTCATCAAGAATGCGGGACCGGGAGCCGAGATCCTCCAGAACGGTCGGCGCATTGCGCGGTCCGACAAGAACGGCAACGCGTTGCTGCCTGAACTCGAGGCGTTCGACGAGACGCGCATCAGCCTGGACCCGACACGGCTACCAACCGATTTCGAGGCACGCAATGGCACGGAATTCGATATCGTGACGTCGCGGCGCAACGGCGCCCTGATCGACTTTGGGGTTCGAAAGGTCTTTGCAGGGATTGTCGTGATCGTCGACAAGGACGGCAAGCCGTTTCCACCCGGCACACAGGTTCTGCGCGATGGCTTCGATCCTGAAGTCATGGGCTATGATGGCGAAGTCTTCCTGCGCGACCTCAAGCCCATGAACGAGATCAAGGTCGACCGCGGCGAAGCCGGCCTTTGCAGGGGCAGTTTCGCCTATGCGGAAAAGGATGCCGAACAGCCAAGAATAGGGCCAGTGACATGCCAGTAAACCTCTCCCAGACTCGACACTTCGCTCGTCTGCTTGTTTCGGCCTTGCTTGCCGTAACGCTTCTTGTTGGAGGAATTGTCCTGCCCGCGCCGGCGCGGGCAGCGCCCACGGACAATTGGCAATGCACTCCCGAACTGGAACCGCTTCTGCCGGTTGCGCTATCGGCAAATACACCGGCTGGTCAGCGTACTGACAAGCGGACAATTTCGCTCAACTGCACATTCGATGCCACAAATCGAGGGAATGCACTGGTCACCCTGTGCCTGTCCGCACCATTGGGCAACAATCCGGACGGCGTTATCCGGCAAGCCCGCAGCGTGATCGGCAATACACGCGTCCATTATGCCCTGACTGCAGAGCCGGGCAATGTGCCAAACGTTCAGCCGCAGGTCCTCGATGCCCTCTCGCCAACACTCAAGCCGCTTTACAGTGTGATGATCCAGACCAATGGGCCGGGCCAGCAGACATTCCGACATCAGTTCAAGCTGGTGACGGAGTTTGAGGCATTGACCTCAAGAGGCCTGGATGCTGGCGACTATGGCGATTTGCTGAGCGGCTTTGTGGTGTCCGTTCATCAGGGTGGAAATTGCGGTCCGGTCCTCTGGGGCCCGCCGAACAATGCGATAGGCCAGCTGGCCAACCTGCCCATCGCAGCCAATCTGACCCCGCAATGTGATTTCCTGATCAACCGGAAGCTCGACTTTGGCACCGCCACAGTCGCGGTTGCCGGGCAAAAGGCCGATGGCTTGCTGACATTGTCCTGCCTCACCAACCTGCCGAATGTCACGATTTCAATGGGTACGGGAAACAATCCGGCAACGGGAGGTGGCCCTGTCACGCGACAGATGCGCAGAAGCGATGGTACGGCCACTATTCCCTATCTGATCCTGAAACCCGATGGCACGGAATGGAGTCAGGCAGGCTCCATTATCCCCGGCACGCCTCTCGATGTTCCTGGAATCGAAGGCATGTCCGTTCCGATTTCAGGCTTGATCCCGCAAGGCACCCCGTTGCCGCCCACGGGCAATTACAGCGATGCAGTGATCATAACGCTGGGCTTCTAGGCTTTTCAGGCTGCCACGAGTTCAAGTGAGTCCTCGATCTCGTCGCATGCCTCCCCTGCATCCACCTGAAACGTCTTGATGCCGAGCTCGCTTGCGCGCGCGAGCAGTCTTTTCGTGCGCGCCCCGCCCGGAAATGCCAGCAGAGCAACCGGTCTGCTATCTTCGAGCATGAAATCGTCGCGTTCCAGGTCGCCGCGTTTTCCCAATGAGAAGTTTGCCGGATAACGGATCAAACGCACTGCATTGCGTCGTGCCCAGCTTTCAGCAGCACTGCCCAAAGCCGGGAGGCCTCCGTGGATGAGAACAGTAATAGGTTGTTCCGCGTGGAGCTGCGCGAGCACCCGTTCCACCAGACGCTGATTGTCAAAATGACGCCCACCACAAACAAGCAATCGCATTACATCCCCTAGCCCGACTTTTGTCTGGTCCTGCTTTCCAGTGATGTGGATAACCCGGTTTGCACCATAATGGATGCAATCTGATTGCGCCCGGCACGTCCGGCGAGCGATGCGCGGTTCAGCCGCAGCGCCACCCGGAAAGGCGGAACCCGCCATTGTGCCCAAAGCTGTCGACAGGAGCCTGAGCCGACGCACCATGTCAATTCCCACGCTCTGTCGATCAGGGGGTCGAAATTGCGACTTGCTGGCGAACGGCAAAAGGCGTGCCCTTGGCCGCGTTGACGGTCACCTGCGTGCCGACCGGATATGTCGGCGCGCCCGGTTCCGATTCATAGGTCAAGGTCGATCCGGTCAGGACATAGGCGCCTGATCCGGTTGCAGAGATCTTGGTCGAGCCTGATGGCCCGTCGACTGTGAAGTCCGTCAGCTTGAGGTGAAGATTGCCCTTGTTGCTGGCGGTGACGTGGAGCTTTCCACCTTCATTCCAGACGCGCCATTCGACATTGGGCTTCGCTGCCGCATCGCTGAAAAAGGCCGGGATCGAGGCGCGAAGCAGCAGTTGAACGCCGCTTGATCCGGTACGTGGATCGATTGGTGGCGGAAGCTCATCGATCAGGAGGCGATAGCTTTCTTCGCCGGCGACGGGCGCAGGGGCAACCCGCGCCACGCGCAGCGTGTATTTGGCGCCCGGCGGGATCAGGGCGACGGGCGGGCTGGCGACAACGTCGCGCGTGGGTTCAAGCACATCCTTGCCGTCTACCTGCGTCCATTTGAAGATGCGGATCTGGACGCGGGTTGGCGTATCGCTGTTGTTGATCAGGCTCATATTGCCCGCCTTGCCCGGGGCCTGCACATCGACGCCGACAGGGCTGAAGGTGAGCGAGGCAGCAAAGGACGGTGCAAATGCCGTGGAGGCAAAGACGACAAAGAGCGACGCCCTCGTGAAGCAACGGACAACCGAATTCGTTTTGAAAATCATGAAGCTTTCAATTCTTCAGAAAAATAGATTTACAGTCAAAAAGTCGCGATAAGTTCCGGCGGGAATACCGTTGGAAAATAGCGGAAGACCAACGCGGCCAAATAGGTCAACTCTGGTTATGTCTACAGTAGCGTCGCCCTGAACCGTCGCAGTGGTCGTATCAGTAGACAAATATCGATTGCCAACTGTCCGACTTGCCGTTTTATAAATATCGTACGTAACACCTTGGGTCGAAGCAGTATTGTTCAAGGTCATCAGAAACAGAGGTCCCAATTGATGGCTGCTGATCAACTGAATGCCAACGGACGTTGTGGTCGTCCCGTTTGGGTTTCCGGGTGGACTGCATCTAATAGAAACGCTCCCGTCGGCATCAATGTTCAGCACTTGCCCGCCCGGGCCCCTTGGAAAGCCGCCTGTGCTGGTGAGCGTGATCCTGCCGAAGTTTATCGGAATTGTGCTGGCGGTGCAGTCAGTCGTATTCGCACCAAGCGTTTGCGCGCCGCCATTCGTCTGGGGGCCGGTGCTGGTCGTTCGGCTGCCCACCTGCATTTGGACAGAGAGTCCGCCGGAAAGGACAGCCTGGGCGCTTGCTTCAAGCGGTGCCCAACCGAGAATGCAGGCGGCAAAGGCAGCCAACGCGCCGTTTGCCTTCCCGCTGGTGACAAACCACCGCGAGGTCGCCCCTGTTGCGGAAGCCGAATGGAGATCGGAACACCAAGGATGGCCTATGATTGACCCAATCTTTCGCTCCAACCTTAACCTGGCCCTTCTTTCATGTGCAGTCTGCATCACTTTATCCCACTCCGGATGATCTGCCTGGTACTCATCCCGTCAATCGGAGCGCTGGAGGGGAGGAATAGCTTCAAGCAAACGGCGCGTTCCCCAGGGCATGGGGGTCAATAATTGACCTGGAATCGCATGGTGTCAGTATAGCCAAATCCGGAACCCGCCGTGGTCGTATCGACGAGTTCCTCCCCCGCAGGAATTTGGCCATAGACTCTGATGGGGTTGGACCCGCCATGAAGACCGGTAGCAAGCGCATCCGGCACCAGATCATAGAATTGATTCGGCAGTAGCGGGTTCGTGCGTCCTGAATCGATGTAGATATTGTACTGCACGAAACTCGTCGTTTTCCCGTCAGAGTAAATCAGCCGCCGCTGGCTGCCATTGGCATTGTTGCCCGCGTCGAACGAGATTTGGGGCGATAGCGTGTCACCCGTGCAGTTGAGCACAATATCGCCGCCGAATGCGCCAGCACTTGATCCGTCGATCGGTGTCCGATTGACACCCGGATCCTGATTGCCGAAATCCAGCACGCCGCTGCTTCCGGCACTGCCGCCCGCCAAGTTGTTGGGTTCTTTGCCACCGCCGCTCGCAAGGGTGCAGTTGTTGGCGACAGTCATGGTGACGTCGAGCGTCCCGGATGCCGTCCCGGCAAAAGCCTGAGACGTCATGCCGAGAAGCCCGACTGCTCCAACAATCAGCAGATTACGCATGTGCAATCTCCCCATCCCCCGGTTCGAAGATCAGAACGTCAGGTTCAGAGCGACCGTGTCGGTGTACCCCGTCGCCTGAAGCAGCGTCGTGCCAGATGGAACCTGGCCATAGACGGGCACAACATTTGCCCCTGCGTTGAATGACGGCAGCGGCACGGGCGTGTTGATCGCAAAAGGAACAGTGCGACCAGCATCACGAAACAGGCTGTAGGGTACAAACTGGTCAACGCCAGCAACCGTTGCCTTCATCGCACGCGAACCCGCAACAACATTGCTGGAGACGCCGATCGCAAGGGTTGGCGTCGCTGAATTGCCATCGCAGTTCACTGTCAACGTCGTTCCGGTGTCGGCATTGATCGGAGATGTCAGCGTCTGGGCAGGTACCGTACCAAAATCGAGCAGGGCATTTCCGCCGCCAGCGCCAATCGTGCATGTGGTCACGACGTTCAACGTCGATGTCAGGGTTCCACTTGCCGTGCCGGCGAACGCCGGAGTGACCGAAGCCATTGCGGCGACAGCAGCAAGCCCGGAAATAATCTGTCTTTTCATAGTCTTCCTCCTATTTTCCCCGCGGGGTCTCAAAATGTGACGGTGGCCTTAACGGTATCCGCATAGGTGCCAATCGGCATGGACGTCCCGAGTGGAATCCGGCCATAGAGCTTGAGCGCAGAGGTCCCCGCAGGAAGCCCCCCCGGGATGCTTTGAAAAATGGTGGGGTCGAATTTGGTCGTGCGACCCGCATCCTGGTAAAGGTCGTAGGGGACATAAGTCGTTGTGGCCCCGACACGCAATCGCCGCTGGGTACCGCTCAAATTATTCCCACCGTCCACATTGATGGTCGACGTCGGCGATGCCCCGGCGCAGGTGACCGTCAGCCCGGTGGAGGCAGCATCAATGTTGGACGTTGCCGTACCCGTGATCCGGGTACCAAAATCCAGTGTGCCGGACCCATTGAATGTGCAGCTATTGTCAATGATGAGCGTGACAGCGACCGAAGCGGGCGGTGACGTGCCCGCATGGGCCGGCACCGCAAATGACAGGGTGCCAAGGGCCGCCGCGCATATGGCAGCGGATTTCGGGATCGAGGTCTTCCAGTTCATTGCATGCTTCCTGAGAAATGCGTGCTGACCGCACGCTGCGAGAGTTCGACACGCCTGCCTGCCGCGCCTTTTGAAAGGCCGATGACGCTTGTGGGCATCCGGGCAGGGACCTTGAGCCGCCAGGGGCGCGACACTGTGGGGCGTCCACAATGATATCCCTGCAACCATAGCGCGCCGGCGTCGGTTGCGATCTGTGCATCGCTTGCGCACTCAATGCCTTCGACAATGGCTGTGGCGCCAAAACTCGCCGCAAGTCCGATCATGTGCTCCAGCGCCTTGGGCCCTAGCGGCGCTGTCCTGGCATTGTGAATGAAGTATCCGTCGATCTTCACAACATCAGGCGCCAGAGTGAGGATGGACCGGATGGCAGCATGACCAACCCCAAAATCATCCAGTGCGATCTTGCAGCCGAGCCTTCGCAGACGTCTCAGAAAGCTGGCCGCCTCCGCCACCGAACCCGGTAGGGCTGTCTCGGTGACCTCAATGAAGAGCCGACGGGCGATTCTTGGAGATTGCTCCAGGTCGGCAAGTATCTCAGTCCACCAGAAATCGTCGACCAGACTCAAGCCGGAGACATTGACGCCCAGCGAGATGAGCGGTTCATTGCGCAGCTCCTCAATGGCCCTGGCCATCACATAGCGATCAAGCGCGCGGATCAGCCCAAGGCGCTCAAGCGCGCCAACCGATGCTGCTGCCGACTCTGCCAAGGCATCCGGGCCGTCCGACCCCGAAGGCTCAGCGCGAACCAGGCATTCGTGGTAAAGCGTTGTCGCTTGATTGCGCGACGCACCCACGGGCTGCCAGGCAAGGACCAGCCGGTCCTCCGTCATGGCTTCGAAAAGGTTGACGGCCAACGCCATATCTGCGCGGTAGCGCCGACACCAAGCGTCGTCAGGGAACGCTGGATTGCCGTGAACGGTCGGCGTGACCTTGTGTGCGCAGTTTTCCGTGCCACCCGTGGGAGCAAGCGATACGAAAAGGTGAAAGCGCTGGCCGTCATACGCAACCGGGATCTCGCTCAGCTGGCGGAGCACATATTCCGCCGAACCAAGTGCATCCTGGTCACGTAACTCAAAATTCAGAAAGCATTCGACGTGATTGGCAGCGGCCACAGCCGCACCTTGACCATAGGCTGCTGCAATCTCGTCAAGATTGAGGATGTGCAGGGCCAGTCCGGATTCGGCAGGAACGCGGGCACGATCGGCGCCGGAAGGGCCTATGCCCCCCTCGCCAAACGCGTCTTCGCGTTCCATTCTGACTGCCTGCATTCCCATAGAAGAGAACTCCCCAAGCCCGAATCAAATTCCGGACTTGAGACGGAATAACCAAAAGTGTATCAGTCACTTTCCAGGCCCCGAGCGCCCGGTCTTTTTTGGTCAATCCACACACCGACAAAGACGAAGGTCGCAAGCAAATCATGTCCTGGACAATGTTCAACCTCGATGGTCAGCGGAAATATCTGACCCAATCCGAAACCCGCCGCTTTCTTCAGGAGGCGCGGCGTGATGACCCTGCAGTTCATTGCTTCTGCTGGGTGATCGCCGTGACCGGATGTCGCATTTCGGAAGCCTTGGCGCTGACGCCAGCCAATATCGATTTTGAAGAAAGAATTATTGTTTTTGAGTGCCTTAAGAAAAGAAGGCGCCACATTTATCGGTCAATTCCGGTGCCGACGGGCCTGTTGCACGCGCTGCGCATTGTCCTCCGCACAGGCAGAATCCAGATGACCGAGCGGATATGGCCATGGTCACGCATGACCGGTTACAGGCGGGTGCGAGAAGTGATGGAACGGGCCCATCTCGCGGGAACACATGCCAGCCCCAAGGGCTTGCGGCACGGTTTTGGCGTCAGTGCGATCCAGTCCGGCGTGCCCCTCAATATGGTGCAACGCTGGCTTGGCCATGCCGACATGAAGACCACTGCAATCTACACAAGTGCGATGGGACCGGAGGAAAGGGACATCGCCGCGCGCATGTGGGGCCGCGCTTTTGAGACAAATGAGACGGGAAGTTCGCCGGACACGCGCGCAAGACAGCCTGTGCCTGTCAGGGTTTCGGAAGGGGAACAAAAATTCGTTGTAAAAGAGAGAGTTACACTGAGTTTTCAGAGTTCCCGGAGGGCCGAAAGGCGAGACACCTTTGCGGCACTAACGGCAGGGCCCGGCTAAATAGTTCGGGCGTTTGTTACAGAAAACGCTTGCCTCATGATACAATATTGGTTATTTTGTAACACAAATTGTTGAACGTTTTCATGATGTTATCCCCTTATTGCCTGTTTGCTTACGAACAGGCTGGTGGGACGTTTAGCGTATTTTTGTAAAAATACACATAAATTCGCATCCGAATATTTGTAGCGAGCGTATATTAGTGCCGTTTTGGCGGAATTAACCTAGGTTACGCGCTTGATTTCGGCATGTTGGGCAAGGCGCCAAGTCCCCGATGCCATGATCGCGGCGAGGATGTCCACTGCTTGCCAGATATCTTCAAAACGGATGTAGAGCGGCGTTAGGCCGAAGCGCAGAACGTCGGGCGCGCGAAAATCTCCAATCACGCCCTGCGCAATCAGTGCGTTCATGATGGCAGAGGCCTTTGGGTGGGCGAAGCCGATATGGCTGCCCCTGTGCTCGGCCCGGTCTGGCGAAATCAGCACGAAGTCTGGACAGCGCGCTGCCATAAGGTCTGCAAACATTTGGAATAGTCGTTGCGATTTGCCAAACAGGGCATGCTGATCAACTTCGAGCATGAGGTCCACGCCCGCTTCCAGCGCGGCAAGGCTGAGGATCGGCGGCGTACCCGCCAGGAAACGGTCTATGCCAGGCGCAGGCACATAGGCATCGTCAAAGGCAAAGGGGTTTGCGTGCCCCATCCACCCGCGAATGGGAGAGATCAACTCCGGTTGCAGGTCCCTGGCGATATAGAGGAAGGCAGGCGCTCCAGGTCCGCCGTTAAGATATTTATAGCCGCAGCCAACGGCCAGTTCGATTCCATCGGCATGAAGGTCAAGAGGAACAGCGCCGATACTATGGCTCAGGTCCCAGATGACGCGTGCTCCGACTGCGCGCGCCCGATCCGTGACAGATTTGATGTCATGGCGGAATGCTGTGCGATAGTGCACATGGCAAAGCACAATTGCGGCCGTCTCAGGCCCGATCGCCTCGGCAATCTGATTGGATGGGACTGCGACAAGCCGCTTTCCGAACATCTTTGCAACCCCGTCGGCGATGTGCAGGTCTGTCGGGAAGTTGCCCGTTTCCGTCACGATGTCGCGGCGATCCGGATGCATCTGGACGAGTGCCACGAGAAGCTTGAACAGGTTGACCGATGTGGAATCCGCAACGATCACTTCACCGGGGCGTGCTCCGATGAGTGACGCAATCTTGTCGCCAATGCGGGCTGGAGCCCCGATCCAGTCATGTTCGTTCCAGCTGTTGATAAGGGAACGCCCCCATTGGCCTTGGACGGTGTCGGCCACTATGTCCGGCGTCCAACGAGGCAGGGCGCCGAGCGAATTGCCATCGAGGTAGATGACGCCGTCCGGCAAGGAGAAGCTCTGCCTGCGATGCGGGAACGGATCACTCCGATCAAGCGCCCGGGCGTCCTCAAGGGTTATGGCGGTAGACGCCATTTAGTCTTCAGGCTGTCCGAGCGCACGACGGATCTCGGCCAGTTCGGCCGCCCAGGAGGCTGTCCCCGGTGCAATCAGTTCGACATGACCTTCATCCGGCACGGTGACGCGGCGCACGTCCGTTCCCTGCAACTTCGCCTTGGCGGCATAATTCTCCGCAAAGATTGGCGGCGCTATTCTGTCGCGCGTTGCATTCACAAGAATCTGAGGCGTTGCAAAGGGGAACATGGCTGCGGGCGATGTGTCGACATAGACATTGGGCCGCTCGTTGCTTGCCATTCCGACAAGCTTTCGCACGGGTTCGGCATCGCACGTGTCGCCCGGCGGACTCTGGGCGGCTTCGAGGTCGGGCAATCCACCAATGCTGATGGCTGCAGCGATCGGAAGTGGCCTTTCATGGAACAATGGGCTCGTCTTCGGAATCCGGCTTCGGGCCGCAAGCCAAAGCGCCAGATGTCCTCCCGCCGAATGACCAAAGGCCACCACCCGTCCTGTTTCGAGATGATAGTGCGGACCATGTTTGCCGAGCGCATCGGCCGCTGCCGCCACATCTAGAAAGGTTCCCGGATAGCCGCCACCTTTCCGGTCGACTCCGCGATACTCGATATTCCAGACTGCAATGCCGCGCGTGCGAAGATCATCAGCGATGTAATTCATGATGCTCGCATCGGCGATGTCAGTTTGCCAGCACCCGCCGTGTACCATGAGGACAACAGGGTGGGGGGCCTTGCCCCGCGGCAACCAGAGGTCGACAAACTGGAGCGCGTCGGGCCCATAGGCTATCCTGACGTCAGCCTTGGGCCGCGGCCGATCAAGCAGGTCGGACCACTGCATCGTCCCGCCGCTGGCGGCTGCTATCCCGGCAATCGAAACAAACGTAGCACAGAGCCCGGCAAGCCATTTTTGCACTCTCATCCGCATGGGCGGGTCAATCCTTCTCGCTAGAGCCGGGCAGGCAAGACGTTCACCTGCACAGGACACCAATTAATACGCCAATTGGCAAGTGCTGGATGTTTCTTTCTGCTCGACAGGCTTGCCGAACCTGATCGAACGCGTGCAAAGTCTCAGGACGGGTGCTGGAACAGGAGGGAAGGGCCCAAATCTCCAGTTTCTACCGGGCCACAAACAAGGCTCTCGTCAGCGATCTTCTCTCCCAGTTCTTTGCCTGACAGCCACGCACATTCGACGCGAGGCCCGATCAGCCAATCCCCGCAAACGCCGAGGCCAAGGCCGCCGTTCCAGAGGGTGCGCGTGTCCGAACCGGATGAAAGCGCGTATCTCCAGCGATGGGCGGCGCTGCACACTGTTTCCGGCAAGGCCGCACCAACCGAAGCCTGCAGCGCAATCAGAAGCGCGGTCTCGATCCGGGCAGGATCATCTTCCAGATGTTCGCGGGACCAGGTTGGATTGGCCTGAACGACCCAGCATTCGGCTGCGCCACGATTGGGCTTGGCATTGTTTCTGGCAGCCCAGGCAATCGGTCCGGCATCTTTGAGGATATTGCTGGCAAACGGAACGCGGCTTGCAAATGCGAACATGGCCGACCAGCACGGCTGCGACCGGGCCTCCAGAGCGAGGCGCGCCATTGCGAAATCATGCAGGGAAAGCAGCGGGGCTGCTTGCTCCGACGGCGTGGCAATCACCATGGCATCAAATGGACCGCGCATGCCATGTTCGCCAGAAATCCACCAGGCATTGCTCTCGCGGCACAAACCCTTGACGAAAAAGCCGTATTCCACGCTATGCCGCGATGCCATGTCGCGGATCACGGCATTCATTCCGGGCAATCCGACCCAAGCGTCAACGCCGGCTTCTGGCCATGGCGCAGCAACAGTCCGCAACGACCAGTCCGCTGCGAGCTTTGAAAACTCCCTGTCCCTTACGGTAAAATATTGAGCTCCATGATCGAATGACATGGTGCCCGCATCGCATTCAAGTCGGCGGGTGGACATGCGCCCACCCGGTCCGCGCGCCTTGTCAAAAATTATTACCTCATGATCCCGCCGGGAGAGCGCATCTGCGCAGGAAAGGCCGGCCATGCCGGCACCGACAATGCCAATCCGCATGAAATCCGGGCCAGCCTAGCAGCGGCCCATGAGTGAAAGGACTTCCTTGCGGCTGCTCGCATCTTCCAGGAAGCAGCCGAGCAGGCGACTTGTCACCATGCCAACGCCGGGGGTCTTCACGCCCCGACCGGTCATGCAGCCATGCTGAGCCTCGATCACGACAGCAACGCCATGCGGTTTCAGATTCTCCCAGATGCATTGTGCCACTTGCGAAGTCAGGCGCTCCTGAACCTGCAGCCGTTCGGCGTAGCCGTGCAACACGCGTGCGAGCTTCGAGATGCCCACCACCCGGTCACGGGGAAGATATGCAATGGATGCCTTCCCGACAATCGGCGCCATGTGATGCTCGCAATGGGACTGAAACGGGATATCCTTGAGCAGGACAACCTCATCATAGCCGCCAACCTCTTCGAACGTGCGCGACAGGTGCAGGCCAGGGTCTTCGCGATACCCGCCGCAATATTCACGCCAGGCGCGGCCGACACGGGCAGGCGTATCCAGAAGGCCCTCACGATCGGGGTCATCCCCCGCCCAGCGCAAAAGCGTCCGGATGGCATCCTGGACATCGTGCGGTACGGCCAGTTTTCCGTCTTCGCCAACGGCCTCAAAATCATGCGACTGGTAATTCATGTGACAGCCTTTCCCCGGGATCAGTTCTGCGTGGCAACAGCGCCAAGCAGCGCAATCGCCAGAATTGCGAGTCCCTGGAACAGGACGCGCTGCGACATCATCCGGTTTTGCTGAACGCCTCTCATGAGGACTGCGGCATCGGAGCCGTCTTTCAGCGCCTCGCCGTCCTTGCAAAAGGCCATCAGGCCACGCACGAGCGCAGTCGCTGTTGCAACGGCGAAACCTGCAATGAGAAGGGCAAAGAACCAGATCATATGAGTGAGATGCGTGTTGGCTGCTCGCGGCACAACCTGCACTAAGGTGCATTGAGCATTCTGGCCGAAACTGGAATAGAACAGGATTATGGACCCAGCAGAGATGATTCAGTCGAGCCCGATTGCTGCCGTGGTCAGCAATCCTCGTTTGCCTGACAATCCCATCGTCGCGTGCAACGCTGCATTCTCGGAATTGACCGGGTACCAGCCCGACGAGATTATTGGACGCAATTGTCGATTTCTGAAAGGTGAGAACACCGAACCCTGGCTGACTGACGCCCTGCGTGCCGGCATCAGGAACAGGCAACCTGTTCTCGCTGAAATCCTGAACTACAAGAAGGACGGTACGCCGTTCCGCAATGCCGTGATGATTGCGCCCATTTTTGATGCAGCGGGCGAAATCGAGTATTTCCTCGGGTCTCAGGTGGAGATCAATGAAGAGGCTGCGCGCGCCAATCAGAGTCGGCGGGATCAGGCACTGTCCCAGGTCGACAATCTCTCGCGGCGACAGCGCGAAATCCTGCTCCATATGGCCGCTGGCAAGCTCAACAAGCAAATTGCCTATGAGCTGGGCTTGAGTGAACGGACTGTGAAGATGCACAAATCGGCCGTTCTGAGCGCCTTGGGCGTGCGAACCACCGCAGATGCGATTCGCATCGCGATCGAGGCGGGATTCTAGAAAACCTGCCCCAACGTGCATCTTTGCACAATAAGCCCGTCTGTTATCCAGACATCAGGCGGCTGTCCTTCCCTATCTGGCCGTCCTACTGCTGCCCGGGCCCGACGCCTCCTCCCTCAGTCGGGCTCGGGCAAATTGTCCTGAAAAGGTGATTTGAAAATGGCAGTTTCCTTGCTTTGGCACCGGCAGGACCTGCGGTTGAGAGATAATCCGGCCCTGATGGGCGCTATTGCAGATGGCTCCGTTATTCCCGTCTATGTCCTGGATGATTCTGGCCCGGGAACTCACCCGATAGGATCGGCACAGAGATGGTGGTTGCACCACAGCCTGCAGCATCTGGATGAGAGCTATCGGGCAATCGGCAATCGCCTGATCCTGCGTCGCGGCCGTGCCGAGGATGTCCTGCCAGGACTCGCAGCGGAAACGGGCGCGACCCGGGTTCATGCCCTGCGCCATTATGAGCCGTGGTGGCAGCGCGCTGAAAACGGGTTGAGCACCCGGATCGATACTGTCGTCCATGAAGGCAATCATCTGCTCAATCCGCGATTGCTGCTGAACGGTTCAGGAGAACGCTATCGCGTCTTCACGCCCTGGTTCCGGAAGCTGCTGGAGTATATGCCACCGCCCGCACCTCTGGCTGCTCCCGAACATGTCCCGCCGCCGTCCATCTTTCCGCATAGCGACAGGCTTGATGACTGGGCACTTCTGCCCCGGCGCCCCGACTGGTCGGGCGGATTCAACGTCTGGATACCGGGAGAGGAGGGCGCTCGCGCTGCCTTCCGGGCCTTCTTGCCAAAGCTTGGCGCCTATGAGGACGAACGCAACTTCCCGTCGCGACCTGGCGTGTCGCGGCTGTCGCCGCATATTCATTTCGGCGAGATTTCTCCCGCAACGCTCTGGCATCATGCCGCCAAGCAAGCAGGCGAGAAGGCGCGGAGTTTCCTGAGCGAGATTGCCTGGAGGGAGCATGGCCTCAATCTCGTCGATCAGTTTCCGGACTATGCGACACGCAATGGCCGGGCAGTGTTCGATCGCTTTCCCTGGCGTGATGGGCCGGAAGCCGAGGCTGACTTTGCGGCCTGGACGCGCGGTCTGACAGGCTATCCTGTTGTCGATGCGGGCATGCGCGAACTTTGGCAGACCGGATGGATGCACAATCGGGTGCGCATGATCACCGCATCCTTCCTCATCAAGCATCTCCTGATCGATTGGCGGCGCGGCGAACAATGGTTCTGGGATACACTTCTTGATGCCGATATCGGTGCAAACGCCATGAACTGGCAATATGTCGCCGGGTCAGGTGTCGACGCACCCGTTTTTTCACGCATGATGGCGCCGTTTCTGCAAAGCCCGAAGTTCGAAATGGCTGACTATATTCGCACTTATGTGCCCGAACTGGCCCATCTTCCGGATGACACAATTCATATGCCTCATGAACATGGCTGCACGCCTCCAGGCTATCCCTTGCCGATTATTGGGCATGAGGCAGCACGGGCCCGCGCGATGGCGGCATGGGACGCCTGCCGCGGCCAATGAGCAGGAAAAAAGCAGTCATCTTCGGCGCGTCCGGGGGCATTGGGGCGGCAATCACGACCCAGCTTCGCCTGTCAGGGGATTTTGCAACCGTGTCGACAGGCACGCGCTCCAAGGGTGGCGATTTCCGTTTTGATCTGACGGACGAGTCAAGCATCGCCGCTGCGGCCAGCGCCATTGCGGAAACGGGTCCCGTCGATTTGGTCATTGTCGCAACGGGCGTCTTGCACACTGAAAACGGTCATGGCCCCGAAAAATCCTGGAGGATGATCGATCCTGCGCGGATGGCGCACGTCTTCGCCCACAATACCATCGGCCCTGCTCTGATCGCCAAGCATGTCCTCCCGCTTATGCACAGGGACAGGCGCGCGGTTTTTGCCGCCTTGTCTGCGCGCGTCGGTTCAATCGGAGACAACAGGCTGGGCGGCTGGCACAGTTATCGCGCCTCCAAGGCAGCGCTCAACATGCTGATCCGGACATTCGCCATAGAGCTTGCGCATCGCAATCCAGAGGCCATTTCGGTCGCGCTTCATCCCGGCACCGTCGAAACCAGTCTGTCTGCGCCCTTTCAAGGCAACGTGCCGAGCGAACGACTCTTTAGCCCTCGGATATGTGCAGAGGCGCTCTTGTCAGTCGTCGATGGATTGACCCCGAAGGACAGTGGCGGCTTTTTTGCCTGGGACGGTCAGCCCATCCCATTCTGACCAATGACAAACAGGAGCAATCAGCTCACTCGCAAGCGATCAAGCGCCCTGAGAAAGGCGATCATTTCCACTCGTGAACTTACGGTCAATCGTGAAATGCCCGGCCAGATTGACCAGGACCTGCCGATCTCGACGCCTTGCTTGCGGAAGGCTTCTCGCATCGATTTGGCTGGCGGGCCGCCCCAGTCAATCATCACCATATTGGCTTCGCTCGGCAGGACAGTGTAGCCGCGCCGTCGGATCTCTTCCGTGACAAAAGAACGGTTTGCTTGGAGCTCAGCCCTGCGTTGCGCGATCGTGCCGGCCTCTCCCAGACTCGCGGTAGCGCAGACCAATGACGGCAAGGGCAGGGAGCCTGATTGCACATCCCCGTCATAACGCTGCATCTTCGCGATATTCGCCGGGTGGCTCAGCGCATAGCCCATCCGCATTCCCGCCATGCCGAACAGTTTTGAAAAGGTCCTGAGCACGATCACGTCATCACTCTCGGCGAAAAGCGCGGTGGCACTCGGCTGCGTGGTGAAATGGATATAGGCCTCATCGACCAGAACCTTGGAACCCGCAGGCTTGTTCCTGACCAGCCAGGCAATGTCCTCCAGCGGAGTCACCGTCCCGGTCGGGTTGTTGGGCGTGCAGACGTAAAACAGGCCGGCGTCCGGACCGGCGGCAAGCATGGCTTTTACATCATGCCGATAGTCATACGTGAGCGGCACCTTGCGCAAGGGCACACCCAACCAGGTTGCGGTATCCCAGGCGAGCTCAAAAGTCGGGTCGGCGGAGACGACGCCCCGCGTCGGAGAAGCAAAGGTCACGACCGCACGACTCAGCGGGTCGCTCGAACCGGGCCAGGGCGAAACATGATCTTCTGGCACCTTGTCGAAGGCCGCTGCGGCGCGGATGAAGGCTGTGCGTTCGCCGTCTGGCTCATAGCGGTTGCAGCGCGCGAGCATATTGCGCGCTGCCTCGATGCCGGCAGCCATCGGTCCGGTCCAGCATTCATTTGAGTCCAGCATGAGCTTGGCCGCGGGCTTGGCCGGTGCAGTCGCCCAGACGGGACGCCCTGCGCTCGCAGCCAAGGCCCCGGTTCCAAACACCGCAGCGATGCGTCCAACATCGCGTCGATTGAAGCCGCGTCGAAGCAGATCGGCCTCGGCATCCGTGTTGTATCGCTGCTGGCTCGCCATGTCGCGCTTCCCCCGTGCGTGCACGAGGAAGACTAGGTGGCTGGTGTCGGGATACAAGCCCTAAAAGCCCGATGGCCTGGTGACCCCTACGGGAATCGAACCCGTGTTTCAGCCGTGAAAGGGCCGCGTCCTAACCGCTAGACGAAGGGGCCGTCAAAGCGAGCCGCGCGCTTACCAGAAAAGCAGCGTGGGTCAACCATGTTTGGAGTGGCAGACGGCCTGCAGCTTGTTTCCATCGGGATCGCGCACATAGGCGCCGTAATAGTGCGGATGGTAATGCGGCCTTAAACCGGGGGCACCTTCATCGGTTCCTCCATGTTGCAGCGCTGTTGCATGAAAGGCATCGACAGTCGCCCTGCTTTTCGCATGAAAGGCAACATGCGTGCCGTTGCCATGTGTCGCTTCAAGCCCGTCAAACGCGGGGCCAATGAAGATCTTGGGGCCTATTGCCTCTCCATAGGCAATGCCCTGCTCATGCTCGAACAGGATCGGATGCCCGAGTACAGTCATCACGGCCTGCCAGAAGGGGCGCGCGCGCTTCCAGTCATTGGTGCCGAGCGTGACATGGCTGAACATAAGAGCCTCCTCTTTCAATCCAGAAATGCGACATCGTCTATATGCAGCTCTGCTGCTGCGCGCGCACCCCAATCATCAATCTTTGCCCGACCGGCAACCCAGAGCCGCCGGTCGCGTCCTGCCCCAAGCAGCGCCTGGCCAAGCGGGGTTTCGGACTGACGAAATGCGACGGTCTTCAAGGAACGGCCGTCATCGCCTGCCATGACGGCACGAACATGATTGGTGCCCACGATATCGGCCTTGATGACACGCATTGGTCCAGCGGCAATACGGGGGGCGGGCCAGCCCATACCATAAGGGCCACCCGCCTCAAGTGCCTCGACGAAGGTCGGCGTAACTCCGCCCGTTGCGACCACGGCATCGAGCAGCAGACTGGCCTCCTCTCCCGAGCGCGCAACATCGGCGGCAAGCCGCTCTTCCAGAAAATCGGCCAAGGCGTCGATTCGATTTGCCTCGACCGTCAGACCCGCGGCCATGGCATGGCCGCCGCCGGCAACAAGCAGGCCAGCGTCCTTTGCAGCCAGAACGGCCGCGCCAAGATCCACCCCGGTGATCGAGCGCCCCGATCCCTTCCCGAGCCCATCGTCATCGAACGCAATGACGATGGCGGGTCGATTGAATTTTTCCTTCAGCCGCCCGGCTACAATGCCGATGACACCGGGATGCCAGCCGTTGCCGCTGACAAGAGCGACCGCACGATTGCCCTGGCCCAGCGCCATAGCTTCCGCAGCCTCCTGTACTCCAGCCTCGATGGCGCGTCGCTCGGTGTTGAGGCGATCAAGCTCCTCTGCAATCTCGCGAGCCTCGATCGGGTCATTCGTCGTGAGCAGCCTGACCCCGAGGTCCGATTTTCCGACGCGTCCGCCTGCGTTGATCCTTGGCCCCAACGCAAAGCCGAGATCAGAACAGATAGGAGCTCGCTTGAGGCGCGAAGCCGTGATGAGCGCATCCAGGCCGATATTGCGCCGCCCAGCCATGATCTTCAGCCCCTGGGACACAAAGGCGCGATTCAATCCGCGCAAGGAGGCAACATCGGCAACGGTGCCGAGCGCCACAATATCCAGCAGTTCAAGCAACTTGGGCTCCGGGCGATCCGCGAAATGCCCGACTCCTCTCAGGTGCCGAATGATCGCCGCTCCGAGCAGCCACGCGACGCCAACAGCGGCAAGATGGCCAAAGGCCGCGCCATCATCCTCATCCAACCGATTCGGATTGACTAGCGCAAAGGCGGCGGGGAGGTCCGTCGCACATTTGTGGTGATCGACGACGATCACATCCACGCCGGCGTCGCGTGCCATGGCCAATGCATCGAAGGCCTGCGCCCCGCAATCGACCGTAACGATCAGGGTCGATCCGGCCTGTTTCAGCCTGACCAGCGCTTCGCCCGATGGACCATAGCCCTCCATCAGCCGGTCCGGGATATAGGCATCCGCTTCCAGGCCCAGGTCCCGCAGCAGGCGAATCAACAAGGCGGCTGACGTTGCGCCATCGACGTCATAGTCGCCAAAGATCGTTACCTTTTCGCCCGACCGAACGGCCTGCGCGATCCGATCCGCAGCCTTGTCCATGTCGCGGAAGATGGACGGATCGGGCATGAAATCGCGAATGGTCGGACTTCTGTGCGCAGCAAGCGTCTCGGGCGAGCACCCGCGGGCGAGAAGCAACTGGTCTACAAGGTCATCACACTCCCCAGCAGCGCCGCGCCAGGTCCAGAGGCGGCCAGTTACGGAACGGGGAAAAGAGAGGGTCAACGACATGAGCAAGGCTTAGGCTTAAGGCAGCGAAAGCCGCAATCATTTAGTTGGCGGCTGGGCCTTGTCGGGCGGAGGCTTTGCATCGATCGAGAGGCCGTCACGGTCAAGCTTCAGGTTGATGCCGACGTCTCCGACATTCGTGTCAACCGAAATACTGCTGTCATTGCCAATGCTGATCACACTGTCGTTGCCAAGCTCTATCGGCACCAAGTCGGACAAATTCCCTGTCACGTCCTCTTCAGGCTTGGTTGGTGGGGGCAGGGCGGCACCACTGACAGCCGCCTCCATGAAGGTCCGCCAGATCTGTGCCGGGACGCTGCCGCCATGGATGCCACCAAGCGGCGCATTGTCATCATTGCCGACCCACACACCAACCACGAGATCGCCTGCAAAACCGATGAACAGGGCGTCGCGATTGTCCTGGCTAGTGCCTGTCTTGCCATAGGCCTTGACGCGCAGCGCAGCAGCATGACCCGTGCCTTGAGCGATCGGGGCGGCCAGCAATTCGAGCAGCATGTCATGTGTGTCAGAGCTGAAAGTCTGCTGCGACGAAAGCAGCTTGCCCAACAGTCCCGGTTCCTCTTTCGGAATTCCGTGCGGGGTTACAGGGTACCGGTCGGCCGCCACAGCTGCAAAGGCCGATGTCAGTTCGAGCAAGGTGACGCCTGACGTTCCAAGCGCAAGGCTGGGATCGTCCGAAAGCGGACTTTTGATGCCCAGGTCACGCGCTGCCTTGATCACGGCAGCGCCCCCGAGTTTCTGGTAGAGTCTTACGGCCGCGACATTGCTGGAACGGGCAAAGGCCTGTTTGAGGGTGATTTCCCCGCGATAGCGCTCGCCACTGTTTTTCGGTCGATAGCCGCCTGTGGTGATCGGGCTGTCGTCGATCTTGCTTTCGGGTGTCATGCCGGACCGCAAAGCCGCCAGATATACGAACAGCTTGAAGGTTGATCCCGGCTGGCGCAGTGCTTGTGTCGCGCGATTGAAGGGCGACTTGTCGTAGGAACGACCGCCGATCATGGCGACGACTTCACCGTTGGGCCTCATTGCAACAAGGGCCACCTGAGCCCTGCCAAGCGGAGCCCCGCTGACCGCAGACCGTGCGATCCTTTGCAGGCGGGCATCAAGTGTGGTCTTGATCTCCTGCGCGCCATAAGAATCTTCCGCGATGGCGCGTGCTTGCGGCATCGCCCAGTCTGCAAAATAGGTGCCTGTCGGCAGGCCGCTCTCGATCCCCCGGGTGATTGTCGCGGCGGGGGCTGCCCTGGCCCTGGCTTCGGAAATGAATCCGGCAGCAGCCATCGCATCGAGAACCATGCGCGCGCGCTTTTGGGCGGCCTTGGGATTCTTGGTCGGAGCAAGGCGGGACGGGGCCTGCACAAGGCCTGCAAGCAGAGCTGCCTGCGAGAGGGTCAGGCGTTCGGGCTGGCGGTTGAAATAATGGTGGGACGCTGCTCTCAGTCCATAGACATTGTCGCCAAAATATACGTTCGAGAGGTACCGCTCGAGAATCTCGTCCTTCGTCAGCCAAGCTTCAAGCCAGAAGGCGATCAGCATCTCCCGCGCCTTGCGGCTCATGCTGCGTTCGGGCGTCAGGAAGGTTATCTTGGCGAGCTGCTGGGTAATCGTGCTCCCGCCCTGGGTTCCGCCACTGCCCAAATTGTTCACGGCCGCCCGGGCCAATCCGCGCGGATCGATGCCCCAGTGGGAATAGAAGCGCCGATCTTCGATGGCGATAAAGGCCTGGGTGACATGCTTAGGCAGTTTGGTGATCTTTACCGGCTCGGAAATGATGGCTCCATTTTGCGCAAAGGCTTGCCCATCGGCGGCCAGCAGCGTCAGTCTTGGAGGGGCAATGGGCTGGAGCGACTTTGAAAGCGGTGCCGTAAATACGAGCCACAGGAAAATGATCACAAAGAGGGCTGCCAGTGCCGCAAGCCCGCGCCTTATCCATTTCCACCGGCTCGTCCATTTCGATTGAGCCGGGCCGAGAGGAGGCTCGGGATCGTCCTCATAGGGCGCAATCCAGTCGCGACCATAGTCTGGATCGTCAGCATTGAGCATCGGGCTGGACATCAATGCTGTATTATCGGGCTATGACAGCGCTGGCGAGTAAAAATTTATGCCCGCGCGCCCTTGTGGTGTTCGCCCCTGACCCAGCGAACAGTGCCCGAGCTTGCGCGCATGACAACACTCTCGGTCGTCATCGTGCCATTCTTCAGCCGTTTGACACCTTCAAGCAGCGAGCCATCGGTCACGCCGGTTGCCGCGAAAATGCAATCGCCCTTGGCAAGTTCTTCAAGGTCGTAAATATGATCCAGGTCCTGGATGCCCCATTTGCGGGCCCGGCTCTTTTCATCGTCATTGCGGAAAAGAAGGCGACCCTTGAACTGACCGCCAACGCAACGCAGTGCAGCCGCCGCAAGCACGCCTTCCGGAGCGCCGCCAGAGCCCATGTACATGTCGATTGTTGTATCCGGATCGGTAACAGCAATGACACCCGCCACGTCGCCATCCGGAATCAGCATGATCCCGCATCCGATGCTCCGCAATTCGGCAATCAGCTTCTCGTGACGCGGACGATCGAGAACGCAGACGATGATTTCATTGGGCTCGACGCCCTTGGCCTTGGCGACCGCTTCCACGTTTTCGGTCGGGGTCTTGGCAAGGTCGATAATCCCATCCGGGTATCCCGGTCCGACGGCGAGCTTGTCCATATAGACATCGGGTGCGTTCAGCAGATTGCCTTCTTCGGCGACGGCCAGCACCGCCAATGCATTCGGGCCGGCCTTGGCCGTAATTGTTGTGCCTTCAAGAGGATCGAGCGCAATGTCGATCTTCGGGCCGGTGCCGATGGCACTGCCGACCTTTTCGCCGATGAACAGCATCGGCGCTTCATCGCGTTCGCCTTCGCCAATCACGACTGTGCCATCCATGGCCAGTTCGTTGAGGGCGGCACGCATTGCCTCCACCGCGGCAGCATCGGCGGCCTTTTCGTCGCCGCGACCAATCATCTTTGAGGCAGAGATAGCGGCAGCCTCGGTGACGCGCACCATTTCGAGGACGAGCACGCGATCGAGAACTTTGGAAGCTATAACCATGATTTTGAAGTTTCCCGTGAAGACTGGAGAGGCCGATAAGCGGAGATAGGTTAAAAATCCAGAATAGGCATCATCATTGGTGCCGCGACCAGACTGGGCGAACCCGACAATGCCGAAAGCGCTTCGGTTACGGCGCTTTCCGGTCCCTCATGTGTCGTCATGACAACAAGGACGCCACCGCCCGGAGCTTCGCCGCGCTGGATCATGCTTTCGATCGAGACGCCCGCATCGCGCATCGCGGCCGTGATTTCGGCGAGCACACCGGTTCGGTCGGCAACGATGAAGCGCAGATAGGCGCGGCCGACGCGCATGCCGGCGTCGGCCTTGGGGGCTTTTGCAAGGCTGCTCACCGGCATCGCAAAGGCCGGGCCATATTCGCCACGCGCGACATCGATCAGGTCTGCAACAACGGCTGAGGCCGTCGGGCCTTCGCCTGCACCCCGTCCCTCGAAGAACAGCCTGCCGACGAAATTCCCCTCTGCGACAACCGCATTCATCGAGCCGGCAACATGGGCCAGCGGATGGCTCGCCGGAACCAGACAGGGATGGACGCGCTGGAACAGTCCGTCCGGGCCAGCGGCTGCCAACCCGACCAGCCGGACGCGAAAACCGAGTGCGCGGGCCTGCGCAATGTCTCCTGCCAGCACGTTGCGGATGCCCGTGATGCTGACCGCGTCGAAGTCCAGTCGCGTGCCGAACGACAGTGTCGCCAGGATGGACAGCTTGTGGGCTGCATCGATTCCGTCAATGTCGAAGCTGGGATCGGATTCTGCGTAACCAAGCGCCTGCGCGTCGGCGAGGACGTCGGCAAAGTCGCGACCCTCGCTTTCCATTGTTGTCAGGATATAGTTGCAGGTCCCGTTCAATATTCCATACACGTGTGTGATTTCGTTCGCTGCCGCCCCTTCGCGCAGGCCCTTGATGACCGGAATTCCGCCCGCCACAGCCGCTTCATATTTGAGGGCAACATTGGCAGCCTCGGCGGCTTGGGCCAGTTCGACGCCATGATGCGCAATCATCGCCTTGTTGGCAGTGACAAAGGCCTTACCGGCGCCGATGCTTGCCCGGGAGAGCGCGAGCGCCGGCCCATCCGATCCGCCGATCAATTCCACGACAACGTCAACATCCGACCGGCCAGCCAGCGCGACAGGGTCGTCGCTCCAGGCAAAGCGGGAGAGATCGATCCCCCGCTCGCGGTGCCGATCGCGTGCTGACACTGCAACGACTTCTATGGGACGGCTGGCGCGGCGCGTGATCAGGTCGCGGTTGGCATCCAGCAGCTTGATGACGCCGCCACCCACTGTACCCAGACCTGCCAATGCAACGCGAAGTGGCTGACTCATGCCCCAAACCCTTTAAATTTGGGGCTCTCTAAGCGGCGCAAGCGACGAAGAAAAGGGCAGCGACCAAGAAAAAAGGGGCCGTGCCCGCGGCACGACCCCTGAATCGGGCTGCGATTGCCAATCGTTCAGTAGCTGGCGAGCGCAACATTGCCGGACATTGCGGCAGCCTTGGTGTGTGCGTCGCGCACGGCCTGATCGTAGCAGGCGCGGCCCAGCGCAAAGGACTTAAGGCTGCGATCGCCTTCGACATAGCAGACCTGTTCGGCTGCCGTGGAAATGCGGCGCGCGAGCTTTGCGCGGCCTGCGGCGCTGGTCAGGTTGAGATCGGCAGTGTGTACGGACGTTGATGAAGGGGCCGCAAAAGCAGGGACGGATGCGGCTGTGCTGATCAATGCGGCCAATAAAAGAACGGACTTTTTCATGGGGTGTCTCCTCAAAACTTCGATGTGCCGCAACGGAGTAAGGGATGGGGGACGCTGCGGCACAACCTTGAGATAGGGCAAATGCGAGACGGCTGCTCCGTGTCTTCGACCAATTCCCTGCTGTATTAGACAAATAACACGCATGAGCGACATCTGGCGGAAATCCGGGGACAAGCAGCCGATCCGCTTCGACGAACGACAGGCGGAATATGCGATGAGGAGGCCGAACACCCACTTGCGTCAACCGAACATATATGGAACAGGTTGATCATGTTGACTCACATATCTGTGCGCGGTGCGCGCGAGCACAATCTCAAGGGCGTGGACGTCGATATTCCGCGCGATACGCTGACCGTGATCACCGGACTCTCCGGATCCGGCAAATCGAGCCTGGCGTTCGATACCATCTATGCCGAGGGGCAGCGCCGCTATGTCGAGAGCCTGTCCGCCTATGCGCGGCAGTTCCTCGAAATGATGCAGAAGCCCGATGTCGATCATATCGAGGGCCTCTCGCCCGCGATCAGCATCGAGCAGAAGACGACCAGCCGGAACCCGCGCTCCACCGTCGCGACCGTGACGGAAATCTATGACTATATGCGGCTCCTCTGGGCCCGGGTCGGCATTCCCTATTCCCCGGCAACCGGTCTGCCGATCACGGCGCAGACGGTCAGCCAGATGGTCGACCGGGTGATGGCGCTGCCTGAAGGGACGCGGGCGTACCTGCTTGCGCCGGCGGTGCGGGGCCGCAAGGGCGAATACAGGAAGGAACTGGCCGAATGGCAGAAGGCGGGCTTCACGCGTGTCCGCGTTGACGGCCTGTTCTTCGATATCGAAGATGCACCCGCGCTCGACAAGAAATACAAGCATGACATCGAGATCGTGGTGGACCGGATCGTTGTCCGCGAAGGGATCGAGACGCGGCTGGCGGACTCGTTCGAAACGGCGTTGAAGCTGGCGGACGGGCTGGCCTATCTCGATCTGGCCGATGCCCCGGCCGAGCCGGTCGAAGCCAAGGCAGTGCTGGGGGACAATGCCCCGCCGGGCCGCATCGTCTTTTCGGAGAAATTCGCCTGCCCGGTGTCCGGCTTCACGATCCCCGAAATCGAGCCGCGGCTGTTCAGCTTCAATGCCCCGCAAGGGGCCTGCCCCTCGTGCGACGGTCTGGGAGAGAAGCTCTATTTCGATCCCGAACTCGTCGTCCCGAATGAATCCCTCTCGATCAAGGCGGGGGCGATCGTGCCCTGGGCCAAGTCCAACCCGCCCAGCCCCTATTACATGCAGATGCTGGCGAGCCTTGCGCGGCATTATGACTTCTCGCTCGACACGCCCTGGAAGGACCTGCCCGAGGCCATCCGCGATGTGATCCTCAACGGCTCGGGCGGGACTGTCATTCGCCTGACCTTTCAGGACGGGCGCAAATCCTATGATGTGAACAAGAGCTTCAACGGCGTGGTCGGCAATCTCAACCGCCGCCTGCTCCAGACGGAGAGCGCCTGGATGCGCGAGGAGCTGGCGAAATACCAGGCCTCTGCCCCGTGCGAGACGTGCGGCGGCGCCCGGCTCAAGCCGGAGGCACGCGCGGTCAAGATCGCGGGAGAGGATATCAGCATTTCCACCCGCCGCAGCGTGGTTGATGCGCTTCACTGGTTCGGCAGCCTCAACGACAAGCTGAATGACCAGCAGCAACAAATTGCCAAGGCGATCCTGAAGGAAATCAACGAACGGCTCGGCTTCCTCAACAATGTCGGGCTGGACTATCTCAACCTCAACCGCACATCGGGCACACTGTCCGGCGGGGAGAGCCAGCGCATCCGCCTTGCAAGCCAGATCGGCTCCGGCCTGTCGGGCGTGCTTTATGTCCTTGATGAGCCCAGCATCGGCCTTCACCAGCGGGATAATGACCGGCTCCTCGAAACCCTGAAGCGCCTGCGCGATCTCGGCAACACGGTGATCGTTGTCGAGCATGACGAGGATGCCATTCGCCACGCCGACTATATCATCGACATGGGCCCCGGCGCGGGCGTCCACGGCGGCGAAGTCGTGGCGCGCGGTTCGCTCGCCGATATCGAGGCCGCCGAAGGCAGCCTGACGGCGGATTATCTGGCCGGGCGGCGCGAGATCCTTGTCCCCAAGAAGCGCCGCAAGGGCACCGGCAAGAAGCTCACCGTCAAGGGCGCGCGCGAAAACAATCTGCGCGACGTGACGGCGTCCATCCCCCTCGGCACCTTTACCTGCGTGACCGGGGTCAGCGGCTCGGGCAAATCCAGCTTCACGATCGACACGCTCTATGCCGCCTCCGCCCGCGCATTGAACGGCGCGCGGATCATCGCGGGCAAGCATGACAAGATCGAGGGGCTGCAGTATCTCGACAAGGTCATCGATATCGACCAGTCGCCCATTGGCCGCACCCCGCGATCCAACCCCGCCACCTATACCGGCGCCTTCACCAACATCCGGGACTGGTTCGCCGGCCTGCCCGAAAGCGGCGCGCGCGGTTACAAGCCCGGGCGCTTCAGCTTCAACGTCAAGGGCGGGCGGTGCGAGGCGTGCCAGGGCGATGGCGTCATCAAGATCGAGATGCACTTCCTGCCGGACGTCTATGTCCAGTGCGACGTGTGCCACGGCAAACGCTACAATCGTGAAACGCTCGAAGTGAAGTTCAAGGGCAAGTCGATTGCCGATGTGCTGGACATGACGGTGGAGGACGCGGTCGAATTCTTCAAGGCCGTCCCCTCGATCCGCGACAAGATGGCGATGCTGGCGGAAGTCGGCCTCGGCTATGTCACCGTCGGCCAGCAGGCAACGACCCTGTCAGGCGGCGAAGCGCAGCGCGTGAAGCTCGCCAAGGAGCTCAGCAGGCGGGCGACCGGCCAGACGCTCTACATCCTCGATGAACCTACGACCGGCCTGCATTTCGAGGATGTGCGCAAACTCCTCGAAGTCCTCCACGCGCTCGTCGAGCAAGGCAACACCGTGGTCGTGATCGAACACAATCTGGATGTGATCAAGACGGCAGACTGGATCCTCGACCTCGGCCCCGAAGGCGGCGTGAAAGGCGGCGAAGTGATCGCCGAAGGCATGCCGGAACAAGTCGCGGAAAACCCGCGCAGCTATACCGGCGGGTATCTGAAGCCGCTGCTGGCGAAGGGCAAGCGGGCGGCGCCGACCGAACTGGAGCTGGACGCGGCGGAGTAAGCAGGGGCGACGAGTTCGGCTTCCTGCATCCATTCATCACCCCTCATGCATAGACGGCATGAGGACGTGCAATGACAAGAAATGCGGCAGGGGAACGAGTTTGAAGGCCATTGCATTTCCTACGCCATTGGCGTATACGCTGCGCTAAGTGACCGACCGTATCGCCGTGGCCGAATCGTCCGCCTATCTTAAATGGGCGGAAGGCAGGCTAAGTGATCTTGACCGGATGCACATTATTGATGTGATTTCGGAAAATCCGGAAGCGGGCGTTGTGATCCGTGGCTCCGGTGGTCTGCGGAAGGCGCGGATTGCATTGCCCGGTCGGGGCAAGAGTGGCGGCGGAAGGGTCATCTACTGGTTCTACACGGAAAATTTCCCGGTCGTTCTCTTGTTCGCATTTGCAAAGAATGAGGCGGATACGGTGAGCGACAAGCAGCTCAAGGCATTCCGGGCGTTGGGCGAAGGGTTGATAGAGGATTTCGGAGGCGCGGGATGAAGGAAGAACATTTCGAAGCGATCCTTCAAGGCCTTGAAGAAGCCCGCCGCTTTGCGCGTGGTGAAGATGTGCCGGGCTTGCGCGTTCACTTTCCGCCGGAAGGAGACGTTGCCGCGATCCGCAAGGATACCGGGCTCAGCCAAGTCGCCTTCGCCCGTCAGATTGGCGTTCCCGTCGCCACCCTCCGCAATTGGGAACAAGGCCGTCGCCGCCCCGATGGCCCGGCGCGCATCCTCCTGGCGATGATCGCACGCGATCCGGCGATAGTCGTGAAGACTTTGGGGAAAGCTGCGTGAAGGGCAATGCGAGACGATTGCCGTCCGAATGGGATGATGACGCCCCTGAATTGACAGACGCGTGGTTCGACAAAGCCGACTTCCTGATCGGCCGAAAGGTCATCCGTCGCGGCCGCCCGCCCGGATCGACAAAGAAGCTCGTCTCGCTCCGCCTTGATCAGACAATCATTGACCATTTCCGCGCCACTGGCCCGGGGTGGCAATCCCGGATCAATGACGTGCTGCGAAAGGCGGCGGCGAAGTGATCGCCGAAGGCACGCCGGAGCAAGTCGCGGAAAACCCGCGCAGCTATACCGGCGGGTATCTGAAGCCGCTGCTGGCCAAGGGCAAGCGGGCTGCACCGACAGAACTGGAGCTGGATGCGGCGGAGTATCCACGCTAAAATCCTCAAATGAATAATGAGCGCTGAGTAAATCGCTGCAAATATTCGTTGACGCAGAGGTTGCGTCCAAGCAGATTGACGAGGAATGGAGGCAAAATGGCGGATGACGGCGAAGATTGGGACGTAGAACCCACTGAAGACTCTCCAGAGGACGAGCAAGAACCTAAACTTGAATATGAATTGATGAACTACCCAGCGGACATAACCCTTGGAGGATACGTAGACCACTGGGATCGAAACGAGTTAACGGTCCCCGATTTTCAGCGGAAGTATGTCTGGGATAGAATAAAGGCCAGTAAGCTTATTGAGAGTTTTTTGCTCGGTCTGCCTGTACCTGGCACCTTTTTGTATAAAGAAAGAGTAAAAGCGGGATATCTAATCATCGATGGACAACAAAGAATTACTTCCGTCGTACGATTTATAAAAGGGGTGTTTGATGAGTCTGTATTTAGACTAAAAAACGTGCACCCCCGTTACGAGGGAAGATCATACTTTGAACTGTCGGAAGATGATCAATTTAAACTTAAATCATCTACGTTGAGAGCTACTATAATTCAGCAAATAAATCCGGACGATGATACAAGCATTTATCAAGTCTTTGAAAGGCTTAATACGGGAGGTGTAAACCTTAATCCTATGGAAGTACGTCAGTGTGTTTCGTACGGCCCGTTCGTGGCTGCTTTGAAAAAGATGAATGAAGACGCAGACTGGCGAGCGATAATAGGACAAAATAAACCGGATAAAAGACTAAGAGACGTAGAACTTGTTTTGCGTTGCATAGCTTTATCTGAAAAAGGCGATAAATATGAAAAGCCTATGAAAGGATTTTTAAATAAATACATGGAAGATCGAAGGGGCGATCAAAATTACGATAGCCTCATCGATAACTTTCAGAGATCCTCGGCTTACGTTTTGTCGCACCTAGGAGAAAAGCCATTTCATCTTCGTGGCCGATTGAACTACGGTGCGCTTGACTCGATTATGTCTGCTGCTCTCGCAGACGTGGCGCCCGACAATTTACATGAAAGATTTGTAAAGTTGTTGCAAGATGAGTTATACAACCAGGCAATAACCTATAATACGAGTGACGAGTCTGTTGTCGAAACTCGGCTCGCCAAAGCAGTTGAATACCTGTCATAAAAATGCATCTCTCTCGTACCACTTTTGCCTATGAGGAAACAATTTCTCATTTACAGAAGTTTGGGAGAAATCCATTAATTGAAATTTATTTAGTTCAATATTTGTTAATTTTATTTTATTCCGAAGTTGAGGATAAAATTAAAGAAATTGTAACGGCGAGACTTTCTCAAATAGATGATAGAAAGGTTGCATCATTTGTATTTAATACAAATGAAGGAATGCTAAAAAGAGTTAAAAAGGCCGAGATAAATGAACTTCTCAATAAATTTGATTGCGGTGATGGAGATGTAATTTCACGATTTCTTGAAGGAATGAATCTGCAGCCTTATTTTGATGCCGTGACAAATCGGCATAAAGTTGCGCATGATCAGGGTTCGACGATAACTCTCGACTATTTTGGACAAGCGTTGCCTTGCGCGGAGGCAATTTTGGATGCAGTCGAAAAGATTATCGCGCACGAATAGCTGGCATCATGCCGAGCAGCTCTGCACACGTCGACCAATAGACGCATTTGCTGCCCAAAAATATTAGCATTCGCCGGGTTACCTACGGATTGAGAAATACTGGCGCATTTTGACGGTTGATACTCCTGCCAGAGCTAATAAGAATATTATTGGCATTATTTGCCATGGATCGCGTTGCGTCATAATTGGCATACTCAACTCGCCTCTACACTGACCACCTCCACCTCCCGAATATCAAGGGACCTATATATCTGTGTGACCCAAGGTTATGAGCAGCACGATTGGCCCTCCTGTATCGGCGGGCACTTCACGGTGCCGTAGCTACAATAGACGCAGCAATCGCCGGGCATCGGCTTGAGGACAGTCGCACAGCCTTTGCAGTCATAAAACCACTGGCAAGCATCGGTCGGCATCGTTTCAGTTTCCCTATGTCCGCACAGCGGGCAGGTGATCGTGCTTTGAGTCTTCATCACACGTATTGCGTCGAGAGGTAGAGCAAGATAGCACCGAGCACGATCAACGCACCAAGCACGATCCGTGTTGCCGGTCTGGCGCACAAATCACCCGGCGCGCATGATTTGGGGCTACGCAACACTAGGTAAGCCGCCACCGCCAAGGTCAGCGCCGCAAAGGGCAAAAGATAAGCACGGATGGGGTCGGCAATTAAACCGGGACCGGCTAGCCATGCAGTTCCAATCCCCGCTCCCGCCAAGATAATCGGAAGCGCACAACAAGCAGCCAGTCCAAAAGCTGCTGCTAGCCCGCTAGTCGCCAATCCGGCGATTCCAAGAAACCTTCGAGCACCCGCCATATCCAACTCCTTCGGCGCATCATTCGCGCAAACTCTAAGATTGGTTACTACGTGGCTTTAGCGAGGTATCAAGCTGCAGTTTGCAAAGTATATAATCGCCATATTACGGCGCTTTCTTGCCGCCTTCTGTCAGCCTGACCGGGTCCGCTTGCCGCTTTTTCGAGCCGAGAAAATTAGAGGCGGTCACAACTTTTTGCCCCGTTTCCCGTTCGATCTGCTTGCGCGCCGTTCCCGCAACTGAGCCGCCCGCTCGCGCGGCCGCTGCATTTTCGGTCAATCCGTAAGTATCGCGTTGCTTCGCAATCGTCGTGGCTGAGGTTTCGCCCAACATGGTCAGAATCAATTCCAAATCCGTCATGTGATCGCGGAGGTTTTGGCTACCAAGCCCTTTGATACGCTTATGGCGCGCAACACCGACGCCGAAAGTCTCTTGTGCGATGATGTTGGTCAGCATCGCATATTCGCCACTTTCGGAAATGCCTCGTTTTTGCCATTCGCGATTTAGTTCTTTGTTGGCGACGATTGAACGGACCCGCTTTTCGATCCAGTCATCCGACCTACCCTGAATCTGGTAGGTCATAATCGCGCGCTTGATAGCTAGTTCGGGGTCTTGGGTTTCCTGAATCCGCTCATAGCCCACCTTTGCCAGCCAGCGTTTGACCGGCTCCGCCTTAGGGGACGGCACGGACTGTATGATACGGAAAAGGAGTTCGGTGTTAGCCACCTCCGCCGCTCGCATTCGCCCGTCTGCTGTGGGCAGGGGGATATTTCCGATATTATCGGAAATATCATCAAACCCCTCGTTTCTCTCCATTTTTGCCTTGAGGTCTGACCAATATTTGCTTGGCCTGTCGGTGTCGGTGATCGCGGCGATCACATCCACGATGGAGAACATCCATTCGCCATCATGGAGCACACGCCGAATGTCGACGCCCTTGAATTGGACAATTTCGAGTTGACCGTCAGGCACAAGATCCGTCCCTGGTTCTCGCGCTTCTGCCAATTCCTCCTTCGTTACCGTGGCGAAGCGTTCAAGAGCTTCACCGAACGGCATATCGACGCCAAAGGCTTCGTCATATTTGCGGTCTTTGGTCATGCGATCAGTGCCTTATATGTCAGACGGCCGTTGGTCTGGCCTAGGAGGGCGTTCACGCGCTCACCTTCGCTGATTTCGCGAAGGTTGAAGCGCCATGTCATTTCGCCAAGATAACGGGAAAGGTGCTTTGGTGACAGATGATGATGGGTGCCAACGATCTGCCGTTTGAACAGCGCCCAAACGCTCTCAATGCCGTTTGTGTGGAGGCAGTAGTTGCGCACGTATTCACCCTTGCTGTGGTTCACACGATGATGGTGGTAGGTATCGCCCAAGCCCACGAATGAGCCATGTTCGTCCGTCATTAGCGCGGTGCCGGGGGCGACGTTATCGCGAATAACGGTTTGGACGTTGTGGGCCGAAAGGCTGGGCGTGATGCCGGTGCGCAACTCGCCTTCGCGCTCCAACAATCCAAGAACGGCGGTTTTGCCCTTGCCGCCCTGCCTGCCTCCAGTGCGTTGGTTAGCGTGCTTGTTCTTCTCTTTTCCGCCGATGAACGTTTCGTCTGCTTCCACTTCGCCCGCCAATGGACGGCTGAACGAACGGGTCTGAGCCGCGTGGCGAAGACGGTGAAGCATGAACCATGCTGATTTCTGGGTAATGCCCAAGTCTTTAGCGAGTTGCGTGCTGGCGATACCCTTCTTGTGCGACGTGATTAGCCAAATCGCCATCATCCACTTGCGAAGCTCGATCTTGCTGTCCTCGAAAATGGTGCCTACGCGGATCGAGAACCGCTTGCGGCAAGCACCGCATTTATGATTGCGCCCATCGGAAAAGTGATAGACCTTCGTGCTACCGCAATGCGGACAATAGGCCCCGTCTTTCCAACGGATCGCGGTCAAATGGTCAATCGCGGATTGTTCGTCGGGAAACGCTACCATCATCTGAAAGAGCGTATCAAATTGCTGCTTGGCGGGTGTCTTTTCCATAGCCCCTTATAGCGGCAGTCGATGCCCGCCGCAAGCTATTTAGGGTCACACACGTATATAATTCCCAATATCAAAGTCATTGAACCCCACTCGTATCCCCGTCGCGCGGATGCGATGGTTGAGGAGTTTGCGGGTCTTGCGGTTGAGGGTCGTCAGCCAATATCCGCCGCCGTCCATCTCGATGATCGCGCCAAGATTGCCTGAAAGTTTCAGCACGCCCTCCACGGTGAAGGGCTTGTCCGAATAACGCCGCATGTGTCTTTCCTCCCGGAAAGGCCGGTCGCGGTGCGCCCCCGCTATGGCCTGTCCAGATCGATCCAGTGATCGGGGAGTTCGAAAACCGCAATAACACGGCTCCTGTAACCTTTAGGCCCGAGGACCCTGGACATGCGTCACAGGCTCCCCGACCAAGTAAGGATCAGGGTCTTGGTAAGATTGCGAACTTACCAACCGGTTATTGAGGGGTTTCGACACCCCGGGGCCGCGCGTACGGCCCTGTGGCGCAAGATGTCGGCAAAGCGGGCACGAGGCAAGGGGGGCTGCTTTGGGGTGTGTGCAAAATTGGCGTTGCCCTTGCGGAGGCAGGGGGCTGTTGGGCAGTCAGTGCCAAACCGTCATCACCGTCGCCCCTGCGCAGGGGCGACGATCGGTTCCCGGATCGTCGAAAAAAAGCCTTTCCTATTCGGTTCCGCTCTGCTTCATCCTGTTCGATGACGCGCGCAGCCTCTCTTCCCCTGATTTCTGCCGGATGCGGCGATGCCCATCAGGCTGTGGCGGGTATTATTCTACCGGAAGGGAATGACAAGTTTGACAAGTTCCGCCCGCGCGGCAGGGGCGGTCAGCTCCGTCCGTCGACCTTGCGCACCGCGACTCGGGTCAGCACATCCTCTCCGAACATCCGCAAATTGACGCCCATTCGGTCAAGGTCCCGCTCTGGCAGCGGCGACCAATGCGTCGTGCAGCCGCAGCGGGTGCAGTGATGGGTGGAGAGCCAGGTTTCGTCGAGATCAGCGCGGACATAGGCCCCGATTGCGCCGGGTTCCGCCGTGATCTGCACCGTGTCCGGCGGGAAATAGCACCAGAGCCCGGCCACTTTGGTGCACAGGGTGCAGTTGCACTGGTTCACAAAGTCCGGCGTGCGGGGCAGGGTGATGCGAATGGCGCCGCAATGGCAGGTGCCGGTGATCGCCGTGTCGGTCATGCCTTGCCTTTCCGCCGTTCAGAACAGGCCAAGCTGGTGCCCGCCCGGATCCTCCGCAAATTCCAGCCGCACCTTGCGCGCTGCATCTACGGCGTTCCTGTAATGCACCGATCCGTACCGTTCCGCATCCTCAAAGGGCAGGGGCGCCCATTCCTCGCCGGGATAAACGGCATTGTAGATTGCGCGGGCTGCGTCGCGGAGCTTGGTATCGTGGTGCATGTCGGCCTCCCTCGCCGGGTTTGCGGGTTGGGGCTGCAGGCACAAAGGGGCGCGTTTCGAAAGGCGGGGGTGCCGTTCGAATGCCTCTTTCCTGCAGCCGGGTCAGGCTGTTTTGATCCCTCTTTGTTCTCACGTCAAGGATGTTTGTGCGGGCGAAGGGGGAGCTGCGCGCGTGGTCTAGTTTTCCGGGCGCCGGCGCGGACTGCGGGCGATGGCCGTGATGGCGGCAGCGGCGATCTCGGTCGCGAGCAGGCCCTTGAGCGCGTCGATCAGGCCATTGCCTTCGCGGCGCAATTCCTTGGGGATCTTGATGCTGCCGACCTTCTTGGGGATCTTCAGCTTCTTGGGCTTTGATGCCTTGTCTGCCTTGCGCGCTTTTTTTCCGTCTTTTGCCATGTTCAAATCCACGCCTCGATCTTGTGTATTACCTATATAATACACATCAGACGGACTTTCAAGGTGGCTAGTTGGTTGGTGCCGGTTGGGCCGGGGCGGCCGTCACCACGGGGGCGACGTGGCGCGTCGGGAAGGACGGGTTGTGTGTCTGCACCGCTGGCTGGGCTGGCTGGGCTGTCTCGCTCGCCGGGGCCTTGGCAGCGGGGGCGGGGGCGGGGGCAGGGGTAGCGACCACCGCAGGCGGGGCCGGGGGAGCCGAAGCGGCTTTGGCAGCCGCAGCCAGTTCGGCCGCAAAGGGCGTGTCGGCATCCGCCTGTTCCGGGTTCGCAGGGTCCGTCGCGGTCATGGCGGTCGGGTCGGGCTGGGTCACGGCAGGCAGTGGCGCGGGAGTGGGTGCGGATTCAAAGCCCGGTTCCGGCTGGGTGACTTGTGGCTGCTCCGTTTGCGGTGACTGGAGGCCTGTGACAGTGCCGATCGCCATCGCAATGCCGAACAGGGCAAAGGCGCATACGATGATGAATGCCGCGAAGGAGATGCTCACCTGGCGGGTTTCGGTTTCCGGCGTCGGGCCTTCGAATTTCATGCTCAAAATGATTAGCGGCAAAGGCTTAATGATCGGTTGCGCTGACAGCAATGTCAGTTGAACCCGCTTCCGCACTGTGCCATCGCGATTTGCGAAGTGGATAGGAGAAAGCGATGAACTTCCAGTTTTCGGAAGAAGCTGAGGCACTGCGCGATGAAGCGCGCAAGTTTCTGGCAGCAGAATCGGCGCGCGAAAAGGCCCGCGCCGTCATGAACGGCGATGCCACGCATGATGCAGCGCTGTGGTCCCGCATTGCAGAGCTTGGCTGGACAGGCCTGCGCATTCCCGAAGCCCATGGCGGGTTGGGGCTTTCGGTTCTCGAACTCTGCGTGCTTGCTGAAGAAGTCGGCCGCGCGCTTTCGCCCGTGCCGTTCACCTCCTCGGTTCTGATGGCCACCGAATTGCTCATGGCCAGCGGTCACGACGCGGCGCAGGCGGCCTGGCTGCCCAAGCTGGCTGACGGGTCTGCAATCGGCACTGTCGCCTGGATGGAAGGCAATGCGACGCGGCCAGACGGTTCGCCAAAGCTTGCCTGTTCCGGCGATCGGCTGACGGGTGCGAAACTGCCAGTCGCCGACGGGCTTGCCGCGGACTTTGCGATCGTCACGGCCCGTGACGACGCGGGCGCTTTGGTCATTGCTCTGGTTGACCTGTCCGCAACGGGTGTTTTCCGTTCCGCGTGTGAAACCGTCGACCTTGTGCGCAAGTCGGCGAAAATCGACTTTTCAGACGCGCCGTGCACGGTTCTGGCCCGCGCTGACGAAGCCGAGCGTTTGCGCGCCCGGCACCTGCAGGGAACGGCCGTCCTGCTCGCCTTTGAAGGCCTCGGCAGTGCCGATGCTGCGATGGAAATGGCGGTGGACTATGCAAAGGAGCGCGTCGCTTTCGGTCGGCGCATTGGCGGCTATCAGGCGGTGAAGCATCGCTGCGCCGATATGTATATCAAGAACCAGCTGGCCCGCAGCCACGCCTATTACGGCGCCTGGGCCTTGCTGACCGGTGCTCCGGAACTGGCCCTTGCGGCAGCAGGCGCGCGCGTTGCGGCGATTGATGCCCTCCAGTTTGCTGCGGAAGAGAATGTCCAGCTGCACGGCGGCATCGGCTTTACGTGGGAGAGCGATTGCCAGTTCTTCTATCGACGGGGGCGGCTTCTTGCCCTCAATCTCGGATCGCGGACATTCTGGTCAGATCAGCTTGTCCGGGCGCTCGAACAGCGCAACACCGATCTTGCGGCTTAAGGAGAGACACAATGGATTTTGAAGATACCCCCGAAGAAGCCGCCTATCGCACCAAAGTTCGCGAATGGCTTGCCGCCAATGCAGCCGAGTACAAGACTCCCTACGAAGGCGATGTTGATCTGGTCGTGCGGGGCAAGGCCTGGCAGGCAAAGAAATATGCTGCGGGCTATGTCGGCATCACCTGGCCCAAAGCACTTGGCGGGCAAGGCGGAACGCCGATGCAGCAGATCATCTTCAACCAGGAAGAAAGCAAATACTGGGTGCCGGCGGGCATCTATGCGATCGGACTTGGCATGTGCATTCCGACGGTCTTCACCCACGGTCGTCCGGAAATCATCCAGCGCTATGTGCCTGTTGCGATGAAGGGCGAGGAAATCTGGTGCCAGCTCTTTTCAGAGCCTGCCGCCGGGTCAGACCTTGCCGGCATCCGGACCAAAGCAGAACGGGACGGCGATGGCTGGGTGATCAATGGCCAGAAAGTGTGGACCTCTGGCGCGCATCGCGCGGACTATGGCATCATCGTTACACGGACAGACCCGACCCAGCCCAAGCACAAGGGCCTGACGATGTTCATCATCAACATGCGCGCGCCCGGTGTAGAAGTGCGTCCGATCAAGCAGATGGCCGGATCGAGCGAGTTCAACGAAGTCTTTTTCACGGATGTGCGCATTGCAGACGATCATCGGCTAGGCGATGTCGGCGACGGTTGGCGCGTCTCGCTGACCACGTTGATGAACGAGCGTCTGGCGGTTGGCGGTAAACCGACAAATTCGCCGGATGCCCATTCGCTTATCGAATTGGCGCGCGCGATCGATGCGGAAGAAGGCAATATGCTCGAACAAAGCCATGTTCGGCAAAAGATCGCGGACGTCTATATACAGGATCGCGGGATTTCGCTCACGCGGATGCGCACGATGTCGGCCATATCGTCTGGCCGGACACCGGGACCTGAGTCCAGCATTTCGAAGGTGGTGGTGGCCAAACTCATGCAGGATATGGGGAGTTTTGCCGGTGATATGGCAGAAAGCGCAGGGCTGCTGATGGGCGACGATGCGTCTTCGCTTCCGCATCTCGAAGCGCTGAGACAGGGCTATTTCTGGTCAGCCGGGCTTCGTATCGCTGGTGGAACGGATGAGATTCTTCGCAACATCATTGCAGAACGCGTTCTCGGCCTGCCGGGCGACATCCGCCCGGACAAGACCGTTCCCTTCAACGAACTGCACAAGGTGGTGAGCTAGGGCGTCACGATATTGAACACATTGGGCGGCGTTTCGATCGCCGCCTGAAGTGCTTCAATCGCGGTTCTATCCCCCTCGATCTTCAGGCCGGCCGCTTCAAGCTGTGCAAGCGGTAACTTGAGGAAGAACAGCCCCAGGAAGAACTGACGGGGCCCAGTAAGGGTGACAGAGGGCTTTGCATGCGCTTCGCCCATCTCGCTGATCATGACCGCATTTTCGACCGTCACTCTGGCCTTCTCGTCTCGGTCGGAAAAGTTGAAATTGAGAGCCAATGCTGCGTTGCCGATGACTGCGGGATCGAGCCTCGTCGCAATGGAGTCGAGCAAGAGGTCGGTTGGAATGGCCGAAATCATGTCCAGGCTTGTCGTAGACGACCCTGCTTTGGGC
Organism: Sphingomonadaceae bacterium; assembly: GCA_046348625.1. Taxonomy (GTDB): domain Bacteria; phylum Pseudomonadota; class Alphaproteobacteria; order Sphingomonadales; family Sphingomonadaceae; genus Aquisediminimonas. The sequence continues at coordinate 222,948 of JAXMDX010000004.1, read as the reverse complement.
CCTTCGCGCAAATCATGCGCTGCAGAAAGGAACATGTTGCGCCAGGTCGCAGCTTCGGATTGGTACCCTTGCTGCTCAAAAGAATCTGCGAGCAAGGCGCGCGCGCTCGCATTCTGCGGATCGGCGAACACAAGCTGGTTGAGAATATCCGAAGACCAGCGGTAGTCGCCTTTGGCCATCGCTGCCTGGGCAATGGCCATTATCCGTTCAGCGCCACCCATTGCCTCGACGTAGAGTTTGGCCCTTTCAGTCGGCGGATGCGGATTGAGGTTGGCCGGATTGGCGTCATACCACCCGAGGTAGCGCTGATAAATGGCTTTCGAATTGTGGCTATAGGTGCCGTAGTAGCCACGGTTGGTCCATTCATTGGTCAATGCCGGCGGCGGAACAAGGGCTTCCGCAATCTCGGCCTGGGTCAACCCCTTGTTCATCAGCCTTACGGTCTGGTCATGGAGATATTTGTAATTGTCGCGCTGAAGGGTCAGGTAATTGCGAACCTCGGTCTTTCCAAAGTGCGGCCAGCAGTGGCTTGCAGCCACCGTATCGGTCCTGTCGGCGTAAAGCCGGATGGCTTCAGTGAGATAGCCCGCCCACGCCAACGCATCACGAACCTGCGCGCCGCGCGGCGTGAGGATATTGTGTAGCGAGCATGTCGCGATCTCGCCGATTACCAGAGTCTTGCGGTCTGGAAACATGACATTGAGTTCGGCAGGCGCCTCTGTCTGGGGGACCATCTGGAATTCCATCGAAACGCCGTCGATCGTCCGTTGGTCACCCGTCTTCGTAATTGTGTCGGTCGGCGCGATAAGGGTGATCTCGCCGCCTGCGACGGCAGAACCGATACCTGACCCCATTTGACCACTTGGCCCGGGAACGAGGGCGGCACCGAACTGAAAGGTTGCGCGCCGACCCATTGCAGGCCCGGCGATGACATTTTCGGAAGCCGTTTCCTTGGTAAAATGCTCGGGCGCCAGAATCGTGACCTTGCCTGCTTTGATTTCTTCAGGTGACACGATTCCCCGAATACCGCCAAAATGATCGGCATGGCTGTGCGTGTATATGACGGCGACTATCGGCCTTGCGCCCAATTGCTGATTGACGAGTTCGAGTGCAGCTGCAGAGGTCTCCCGATTGGTTAGCGGATCTATCAGGATCCAGCCTGTCTTTCCCGCAATTACGGTCATGTTCGAGACATCAAAGCCCCGGACTTGCCACATCCCTTCGGCAAGTTTGAACAAGCCATTCTTGCGCAGGATGCTCATGTGTCGCCACAGGCTTGGATTGACTGTCGCGGGGGCTTCACCCTTCATCCAGTCATAAGCTGCGAGATTCCAGACGGGCTTTCCATCCTTGTTGCGGATGATTGGGTCCGCTCGCGTTGCAACGAATCCTTGTGCGGCAAAGGCTGCGTCCTTGCCATTGTCCTTGGGGAGGGCTGCTCGCTCTTTGGCCTGGGCAGCAATCGTTGCGGCACTTGCAGGTTTGGCGGAAAGATCCGGTGTTTGGCCCAGCGCCGCCGTAGAGAGCAGTCCAAGAAAAGCGGTTGTCACCCCGCAAACGCGCGCAAAAGCCATGATCCTCTCCCTGGATATTTGATTGGCCTGAATGTTGAGCGAATGAGAATGGAATGAAAAGGAAAATCTCCATCAAAAAATCGCTTAAATCAATCAGTGTGAACTGATTAATCGGTTTTCTTTATAAGAGAGGAAGCTCTAGCGAGTGTGCAAGCGCAGCCGCGCTCATCAAAGACAAATGGAGTTTCCAATGTTGAACCGACTCGTGCCCAATGTGACATTCAAGACCCGCGTACGCGATGAGAGTTTGGGTGGACCCAACCCGTTTCGCTGGCAGGATCTCACCAGCAGAGAAATCTTCGCCGGTCGCCGCGTAGTGGTTTTTTCCCTTCCCGGAGCTTTCACGCCAACCTGCACAAGCGAACAGTGCCCCGCCTATGAAGCGAATTACGACGCGTTGAAGAAGGCAGGAGCTGACGAAGTGTATTGTCTGTCGGTGAATGATGCCTTTGTGATGTTCCAGTGGGGCAAGATGCTGGGCCTCGAAAAGGTCAAGCTGCTCCCCGATGGATCAGGCAACTTTACCCGGCGTATGGGAATGCTCATCAACAAGGATCACCTTGGCTTTGGCGATCGTTCCTGGCGTTATGCCATGGTTGTCGAAGATGGGAACATCGTCGCCTTATTCGAAGAGCCTGGTATCAATGACGATGGGTCGGACGAGGATCCGTACGGTGAGAGTGCTCCAGAAAAGGTGCTGGAATGGCTCGAGGCAAATGTTACCCCTGCAAAAATCGCCGCCTGAGGGCTTAAAGGCGGAGGCCTGAGGTCTCCGCCAAGTCCGACATGATGTTGAGTGTTTGCACGGCTGCACCGGCCGCGCCCTTGCCGAGGTTGTCGAGTGCCGCAACCAGTCTGACTTGAGACCCCGAAGCGTTGGCAAAGACAAACAATTCCAGCCGGTCGCTATTGGCGGCCTGTTCAATCGTCAGATTGGCTTCGTCAAAGTCCGAAACGAGCGACACGATGGGGCTGCCAACATAGTGTTCCGAAAGGACGGCCCGGATGGTCTCCGGGGTCGGGCGCCCGGGAATTGCGGCTATCTGCAACGGCACATCGACAATCATGCCGCGGTAGGTGTGCGCGACTGATGGCGCGAAAAGGGGGGGATGTGTCAATCCGGCATGGCATTGCATTTCGGGCACATGCTTGTGAGCAAGTCCTAGCGCATAGGTTCGCCATGCAGTCGGCGACCCACCGCTTTCGAATTCCGCGATCATGGCCTTTCCGCCACCGGAATACCCCGACACGGCATTGACCGTTAATGGCAAGTCTGCGGGAATCAGGCCGGCCCTTACCAGCGGCTTCACCAGTGCGAGGAAGCCTGTTGAGTAGCACCCCGGGTTCGAGACCCGTTTGCTGGACCTGAGGGATTCAATGCCGCGTTCGTCGATCTCGTGGAATCCGAATGTCCAATCCGGAGATGTCCGAAACGCAGTTGAAGCATCGATAATCCGGGTGCGATTGTTGTTGATGAGGCCAACCGCTTCGCGTGCCGCGTCATCGGGTAAACACAGGACGACGATATCTGCATCGTTGAGCGCTTCCCGCCGGCTCTCTGCGTTTTTGCGCACCGTCTCGTGCAATTCGAGCAGGTCGATATCTTTTCTGCCCGCCAGGCGCTGACGAATTTCTAGGCCGGTCGTGCCATGCCCGCCGTCGATAAAGACACTCGTCATGAGTCAATACGCCGACGAACCAAAACACCGGAATCATGATCTTCGTCGCTCCGGCCAACCACGTCCGCCAGCGGCTCAATCAATGTACGCCCGAAATGCATCGTTGCGTGGATCAGATTTGCCGGATCGACCATCATTCCCACATGGCCGGGAAAGAAAACAAGATCGCAAGCTCTTAAGGGGACACCATCGGCAAGCGCGACGCCCAGTGCCGCCATCTGCATGTCGCTGTCTCGCGGCGCCGCGATTCCGATTGCTGCCAGGCTGCGCTGGACTAGGCCGGAGCAGTCTATCCCTGCTCCACCGCGCCCGCCCCATACATAGGGCATGTCCAGAAAATGCCTTGCCGCAGCCAAGAGATCTGGCGGGAGAGGCTCCGCAATAGGCTGCATGTCTGCGGTCAAGGCGTCAGCCCGGATATAGCCAACATAATGATCATGCTTGCAATAACCCCAGCCCCAGCCGCCTGAGACATCGAGGAGCATGAAGGACTCACCCGCCAGCAACTCTGAAACCTGGCGACCCTCCGGCCGATCAAATATTGGCACGTGAAGGGTAGAGCAAAAATGCTCGACTGCGCGCGCATAATGTGGCGAAAAATGCTTCCCTGCGAGCGCAACGTCAGCAAGGTCGCCGCGCATGGCATTGATGCGCGGATCAAGGGCACGGGACGGCCCGCTCAGCGAAAATCTGTTGCGCGATTGCGGCATAATGGCGCGGCATGTAGACGAGGGTGTGCAATAAACGCAATGCCGCCAATCGCTGCGCTACGCGGGCGTGTACCGTGCAATGTCAGATTACGGGATATCGCGCCTTCAAAACCGCCCATGCTGCACGAAGGCCCAGAGCCTCACCTCCCTTTGGTCGACCAGGCTTTGGGCTTGCGCGCCAGGCCCATGTGTCGAAATGAGCCCATGGCGTGTTGGCAGGAACAAATTTGCGCAGGAAAAGGGCTGCCGTGATTGCGCCAGCCATTCCGCCTTCGGAAGAATTGGCGATATCCGCAACATCCGACTTGAGCATGTCGTCATAACCCGACCAAAGCGGCAATCGCCATAAAGGATCATCTTCAGCGATGGCGGCATTGTGCAACTCATCAGCAAACACATCATCATTGCAGAACAGTGCAGGCAAATCCGGCCCAAGTGCCACGCGCGCGGCGCCCGTGAGAGTCGCGAAATCGATGATGAGTTCCGCTTCGCCTTCGCCGGCCCTGGTCAGAGCGTCGGCCAGAATGAGCCGCCCCTCGGCATCAGTATTGTCGATCTCCACAGTCATGCCATGGCGCGATTTCAGAATGTCGCCGGGCCGGAACGCATTGCCTGAGATGGCATTTTCCGCTGCCGGCACGATCATGTGCAAGCGGACAGGAAGGCGGGCATCCATGACGAGGCGCGCAAGGGCCAGGGCATGCGCTGCACCGCCCATGTCCTTTTTCATGATCCGCATGCCGCTGGCGGGCTTTATGTCGAGACCGCCCGAATCGAATGTCACGCCCTTGCCGATAATGGCCACGCGTGGGTGAGCCGGATTACCCCATTCAATTTCGATCAGCCGCGGCGCGTTGCGCTTCTCTGCTGCCTGCCCGACCGCGTGAACCATCGGATATCCCACTTCGAGATCGTGGCCTTTGGTCAACAGGACAGCCGCACCGAACTGTTTGGCGATAGCTTCGGCCTCATGCTGCAATTCAGCGGGACCCATGTCGGCCGCCGGAACATTGACAAGATCTCGCACAAGGCTTGTCGCCTGGGCAACGCGCACATGTTCTGAAATCGAAGCGAGGTCATTCGTTAACAAGACGCGCGCAGGTGCGGGTTCAAGTTTCGAGAGGTAACGCCCGAAACGATAGTGCGTCAAAAGCCAGCCCAGGGCCAACTCCCCGGGGCTTTCATGTGCAAGCCTATAGTGCCCTTCAGGCAAACGCGTCGCAGCGCTTGCCAGCGTCCAGACGCTCCGGACGTCTGAATCTCCCAAAACCACTGACCATTCCGCTGTTGTGTCACCAGGCGAAATCAGCAGCTCGCCAGGTTTGGCCTCAAATCGGGCGGCCTGCGCCGCTACGCGGGTTCTTTCAGGCTGGGCGGAGAGCCATTCTTTGAAGTCAGACTTCCTAACAATTGTAATTGTCGTAGCGGGTTGACCTTGGTCTGGCTGAAGCAGGGCTGCATAGTCTGTCATGTCCCCTCCATGCCAAGCTCTCTATGTTTCGTCGAGCCGTTTGATTGCTGGCATGCACTCGGCTAACGCCCCGCCATGGTACTGGACAAGGCGACACAAGTTGCAGCACTCCCCTATCGCACAAACGCGCAGGGGCAGGTCGAAGTGATGTTGATCACATCGCGCGAGACCAGACGCTGGGTCGTGCCGAAAGGCAACCGTATAAAAGGGCTGAAGCCTCATGAAGCTGCGGCTGAAGAAGCCTTTGAAGAGGCAGGGCTGACAGGCATCGGCTGCCCGACTGCTCTGGGTTCATTTGAGTACGACAAGAGGCTTTCACGGGGAAGCTTGCGACCAACGACCGTACAAGTGTTTCCACTGGCCGTTATTCGGCAAGCCGAGGTTTGGCCGGAGCTTGGTGAACGCGAATGTCGCTGGTTCGGCATTCCGGAGGCCGCGGCCGCCGTCGACGAGCCTGAGCTCAAAACCATGATAACTGAATTTCGGATGCCGACACCTTCTGTTGTGCAAAACAACGCGTGGCTGCTAAGCGGTCGAGAACATAACGGGGAAGGGTTGGCGATCGTGCGCTGGTTTCAAGCGTTGATGCCCAAAATGGGGCGCTTTTTCGAACAATTTGAGGCTCATGCAGCGACCTTGGTTGCAGGTGCGGATTCGCTGGGCAAGCTGCTCCAGGGCGGAGGAGACATCGCCACGTATTGCGCCGAAATCGAAGCGCATGAGCACGAGGCCGACGAAATCATTCGAGAAGTGCTCCGGGATGTGCACCGGACGTTTATTACCCCATTTGATCGGACCGCGATCACCGACCTCATCGGATCGATGGACGATGCGATTGACCAGATGAATGCGACAGCGAAGACAATAACGCTTTATGGCGTCGACAAGTTTGACCCGCACATGCGGGATATGGGCGGTATCATTGTTGAAGCTGCGCGCCTGACCGAAGAAGCGGTTCCCCTGCTGCGTGAAATCAGTCGCAATGGACCCCGGCTTATCACGCTTACCGGTCGCCTTGTTCAGATTGAAGGGCACGCCGATGAAATTCACGAAGCTGGCCTCAAACTTCTCTTTGCTGAAAAAGGCAGTACCGACCCGATGGCATTTATCATTGGGCGAGAAATTTACGGGAATCTGGAAAAGGTCGTCGACAAGTTCGAGGATGTTGCGAACGAGATTCAAGGTCTCGTGCTTGATCACGCCTAAAAAGGGGATGGTGGATGCATGAGCTTGCACTTCCCCTTCTTATTGGATTGATTGCTGTTGCGCTGGCTTTCGATTTTCTGAACGGTCTGCACGACGCAGCGAATTCCATCGCTACGGTCGTCGCAACCCGCTTGTTGAGCCCAGTGAAGGCCGTTGCCTTTGCAGCATTCTTCAATTTTACAGCCTATTTCCTCTCGATCATTTTTCCAAGTCTGCACAAAGTAGCCGAGACGATCGGCAAGGGTATCATCGACAAAGACCTCGTAACGCCTTCAGTCGTCTTTGGTGCCTTGATCGGGGCAATGTTCTGGAATGTCGTAACCTGGTGGCGTGGAATCCCGTCCTCGTCGAGCCATGCTCTTGTCGGCGGGCTTGTGGGAGCAGGCGTCGCACACGCAGGACTTAGCGGCATTCAATGGGCCGGGCTTAACAAGACCGTTATCGCCATTTTCTTGTCGCCGATGCTCGGCATGCTGCTGTCAATGTTGATCATGCTTGCTTCAAGCTGGATCTTCAACAATGCCACACCGCGCGGCGCTGAGGGCAGTTTCAAGTTTCTGCACATTGCCTCGTCTGCAACCTATTCAATAAGTCACGGCCTGAATGATGCGCAGAAGACGATGGGGATCATCACAGTCCTTTTATATTCCACCGGTTACCTTCAGGGCGATTTCCATGTCCCGCATTGGGTGGCGATAAGCTGTTACGTCGCCATTTCGCTTGGGACCTTGTCTGGTGGATGGAAAATCATTCAAACAATGGGAACGCGCATCACGAAGTTGTCGCAGCATCAAGGTTTCAGTGCGTCTCTTGGCGGTTCGGTGATGGTCTTCACGGCATCAGCATTGGGGATTCCGGTTTCGACGACACATACCATAACGGGCTGCATCATCGGAGCAGGAACGGCGCGGCGGACTTCATCGGTGCGTTGGGGGGTGGCAGGCAACGTCGTGGTTGCGTGGATCATTACAATCCCGGCTTCAGCCTTGGTTGGTGCTCTATTCTATTGGCTAACAACCCTTTTTTAAAGGCTGACAGGAACGCCAAAAAGGTCGTGCTCGTCGGCGTCCTCAATCTCTACCGAGGCAATTTCACCTGGCTTCAAGTGGCCGGCGTCACGCAGGAAGACTGAACCATCGATCTCGGGCGCATCGGCTTTTGAACGACCCGTAGCACCCCCGCTTTCGTCGACTTCATCGATGATCACGTCCAGCCGCTTGCCAATCTTTGCGGCAAGCTTTGCCGCTGAAATCGCAGCAGTCTTTTCCATGATGCGCGCGTAACGCTCTTCCTTGACGGCCTCTGGCACGGGATTGGGCAGGGCGTTGGCCGAAGCGCCCGAGACTGGCTCGAACCGAAATGCCCCGACTCGATCCAGTTGCGCCTCATCGAGCCAATCGAGCAGATATTGAAAGTCGTCTTCGGTCTCTCCGGGAAAGCCAACGACAAAGGTGGATCGGATAGCAATGTCAGGACAGATTTCGCGCCAGCGCCTGACACGCTCGAGCACCCTTGCCTCATTTGCGGGACGCTTCATTGCCTTCAGCACGGCAGGTGCTGCGTGCTGGAATGGTATATCCAGATACGGAAGCACAAGCCCTTCTGCCATCAGGGGAATAACCTGATCCACATGAGGGTAGGGGTAGACATAGTGCAGCCGGACCCATGCGCCGAGTTTGCCCAACTCCCGCGCCAGATCGGTCATGTGTGCTCTGACTTGCTCGCCTTTCCATTCTCTTGGCTGATGGCGAATGTCGACGCCATAGGCCGACGTGTCTTGAGAAATGACCAGAAGTTCGCGCGTACCTGCAGCAACAAGCTTTTCCGCTTCGCGCAGTATGGCATCCGGTCTTCTCGAGACGAGTCCGCCGCGGATGCTCGGAATGATGCAGAATGCGCAGGCATGGTTGCATCCTTCCGAAATCTTCAGATAGCTATAGTGGCGCGGCGTGAGTTTGAGTCCGGCTTCAGGAACCAGGTCGACAAATGCGTTCGGGACAGGCGGTGCTGCCTCGTGCACAGCCTGTACGACGGCTTCATACTGGTGCGGCCCGCTGATCGCGAGAACTTCAGGAAAACGGGCACGAATCACGTCTGCTTCGTTGCCCATGCACCCGGTCACAATAACGCGACCATTTTCAGCAATGGCCTCGCCGATTGCCTCCAGGCTCTCTTCCTTGGCCGAATCAAGAAAGCCGCACGTGTTTACGAGAACAACATCGGCACCAGCATAGTCAGCCGACAAGCCATAGCCGTCCGCCCTTAGTTTCGTCAGTATCCGCTCGCTATCAACAAGAGCCTTGGGACAGCCAAGTGAAACCATGCCGACCTTCGGCGGGGAGGGGAGCGTTATTGCCATGATCGGGGGCGCCCATAAGCGCCATTTGCCTGAAAGTCACGAGTTGCCGATCATGCAGCAGTAATTCGCTCCATCCCGCCCATATAGGGTTGCAGCACAGCCGGAACCGACACGCTGCCGTCCGCATTTTGGTAGTTCTCGATCACCGCAACGAGCGCGCGGCCCACGGCAAGCCCCGATCCATTCAGGGTATGGACAAAAACAGTGCCTTTTTCGCCCTCCCGCCGGAAGCGGGCATTCATCCGACGCGCCTGGAAATCGCCACAATTCGAACAGCTTGAAATCTCGCGATAACGTTGCTGCCCGGGCAACCAAACCTCAAGATCAAAGGTCTTTTGAGCAGAAAAGCCCATATCTCCTGTGCACAACAGCATCCGGCGGAAAGGAAGTCCAAGGCTTTCAAGGACAGCTTCGGCACATGACGTCATGCGTTCATGTTCGGCATCAGAGTCTTCTGGCCGGACGATTGAAACAAGCTCCACCTTTTCAAATTGATGCTGTCGGATCATGCCGCGGGTATCACGCCCGGCTGCGCCAGCTTCCGAACGGAAGCAAGGCGTAAGCGCCGTCAACCGGATCGGAAGCTCATGTTCCTCAAGGATCATTTCACGGACCATATTGGTCAGACTGACTTCGGCCGTCGGTATCAGCCATCGACCGTCGGTTGTCCGGAACTGGTCTTCAGCGAATTTGGGTAACTGGCCTGTGCCATAGAGTGCCTCATCACGGACAAGAACCGGCGGGGACACCTCCTGATATCCAAACTCTCCCGTATGAAGATCGAGCATGAATTGGCCCAATGCCCTGGACAATCGAGCAATGCCGCCGCGGAGGTATGCAAACCGGGCCCCCGCCACCTTCTGCGCTGTTTCGAAGTCCAGGCCGAGCGCCGGACCAATTTCATGATGCTCAAGGGGCGGGAATTCCGGTTGAACAACCTCTCCCCGAACATGCATGACCACATTCTCATTTTCGTCCGCACCCATTGGCACAGACTCATCGGCAAGATTGGGAATCGATGCGAGCAGGTCATTCAGCTTTGACAGGGTCGAGCGTTCTTCCGCTTCAAGTGCCGGGATTTTGGCTTTGTGCTCACTTACTTCGGCCATGAGCCGATTGGCTTCGTCCTCATCCTTGCGCGACTTGGCAACCCCGATTGCCTTGGACGCTTCATTGCGTGCTGCGAGCGAAGTCTGAAGCGCCTGCGTCAGCTCCCGCCAATTCTCGTCAACCGCAAGAATTTCATTGGCTCGAGCAGCAAGGCCGCGTCTTGCCAACGCAGCGTCAAAGGCTTCGGGATTGTCTCGAATTTGGCGAATATCATGCATGAGACAGCGCTATGGCGACAGGATTTGCCCGTCGCAAGCGCAATGCTCAATCCGGATCGACAGGAACGCCGGGAACATGTTTGGCGGTGCGAATTGTGAGCGACGTCTTTACACCTGCCACGTTCGGGGCAGTGGTCAGTGAAGACGTGAGGAAGGATTGAAATTCCTGCAGGTCACGCGCGACGATCTTGAGGATGAAGTCGATTTCGCCGTTCAGCATATGGCATTCGCGCACAGGCGCCAGCGTCGCAATATGGTCTTCAAATGCGCGCAAGTCAGACTCTGCCTGACCCTTGAGGCTTACCATTGCGAACACGGTAATCGTGTATCCGAGTCGCGAAGCATTGAGCGAGGCATGGTACCCTTCGATAATGCCACTTTCCTCGAGCGCACGGACGCGACGCAGGCAAGGAGGCGCCGTCAGCCCGACATGCTCTGCCAACTCGACGTTGGTCATCCGCCCATTCGCTTGTAATTCCGCGAGAATTCGACGGTCGATCCTATCGAACGAAACTTGCGCCATTCGCCTCTCATCCTTTCATCTAGCACCTCTTCGCTGTAATTTTCTTACAATGCAAGGCCATTGTGCCACTTTGCTACGCTTGAGTTTCGGTGCTTCCCGAGTGAACCGCAAAGCGCTATCGAACCGGAACGGGGATAAAGATTGAGAGGACGTGCTTTCGGTGCGTTTTGACGACCGCCTTGACACCATGCTGACACAGTCTGCGCCTGATGGCGCAGCAAGGGCCGCGCTTTGGGTGCAGATTGCGGACATTGTGGCGCAGGAGCGCAATCGTATTTCGCCTGAAAAGCAGGCAGCAGCATTTGAACGTCTGCATGCCTGGCGGGAGGACGTGCCAGTCTCCAGGCGCCGGGCAACGGCACTTGCACTTTCTGACCATCCGGTTCCGCCTGAAATGGTCGATCTGTTTGCCCAGGATTCGCCGCAGGTTGCTGCGCCTCTGCTTCTCCATGCTCAACTGGATGATCAGGATTGGGTCCGCCTCATACCAGGATGGCCGTCAACCAGCCGGGCCCTGGTCCGAGAGCGGCGTGACCTTCCTGAAGAAACCCGCAGGTTGCTTGGCGTCTATGGCAATGTCGATTTTGTCCTTCCCGGGGAAAATAACGTCACGGACCCCCATGAATCCGTCATCCAGATTCGTGATCTGGTTGCGCGAATCGAGGCGTATCGTCGGGACCATCGCCCTGCACCAATCAACAGCGTGGAGCCTGAGCGGCTGGAGTTCTTTCGTTTCGAAGCTGGCGGTGATGGAATTATCAATTGGGTTGAAGGTGCACCCCGCGGTCCTTTGATTGGTATCTCCCTTGCGGACATGGCCGAGCCGGGTGGCTACGGCGTCGACGGTCAGGCAGCTGGAGCTTGCCGCCAACGTGCCCAGTTCAAAGACGCACACCTTGCAGTCGCGGGGGCCGGAGAAGCGTCTGGGGCTTGGCTCTTGTCTGCCAATCCGCTTTTCAACAGTGATGACGGACGCTTTGTTGGCTATCGCGGATTCGCGAAGCGCCCTGGTCCAGGTGCTGCTCCGCCGTCAAAGCTTCTTGGCGACGGGCTTTCCCCTGATTCCGTCAGGCAACTCACGCACGAACTCAGAACGCCGCTCAATGCCATTCGGGGGTTTGGCGAGATGATCGAGTCAAGGCTGCTTGGTCCCGTTGCGCAGCATTATCGTGAAATGGCGCGGAGCATTGTGAGCGACGCGTCGAGGCTCATGGCTGTGATTGACGACCTTGATTCCGCAGCTCGGCTGGAAACAGGAGATTGGCCGGTTGCAGCGTTACCTGCAGGGGGCTTGGATCTTGCGGCCATTGTGGAGAGTGTAACAAGGGAATTAGGGGCCCTCTGCGATGAGCAGGGCGCTAGAATCCGTATCGACCTTGTGCGGTCTGTTCCCAACGTTCGTGCAGATGAGCTGACGAGTCGCCGTCTCGTCAGCAGATTACTGTCCGCTGCAGTTGAGCTGGCCTCACATGGCGAGGAATTGACCGCACGCCTGGATGTAACGGGGTCAGGGGTCATGTTTCAGGTCGACAAGCCATCGCGCATACATGGGCTTACGCCTGAACAGATTGCCGCAACGGCAGCTGTCGGGGATGGAAGCTCTGCGGGAGATATTGCCTTGGGGCTTGGATTTACCATGCGCCTGATCGAGGCGATGGCGAAGCGAGCAGGTGGCTCACTGGAAATTGGTCGTGAACGCATGACCCTCGTTTTGCCGAGCGTGAATGTAGCGGCCCATGAGAACAAGGAAAGCGGCTGAATTTCCTGAGCGATCGGGACTTCGATTCAGAAATTGCGAACCGCGCTTGCGCGACTTGCCTTTGCTCAGCTATCGGACGCGTCGCAACGGGTATGGGCCTGTAGCTCAATGGTAGAGCCGGCCGCTCATAACGGCTTGGTTGGGGGTTCGAATCCCTCCGGGCCCACCAATTCTTCCAATGAAATCTGCCCAATCCGGCATCGTCGTGAATCTGTACCGCTCCTTTGGCGCAGCGAGCGTCAAGGCAATCGGCCCGTCGAGGTCGATTTCACTTGCGCCGTAAAGCGGCCTTCAACTAAGGGCCGCATCGGTCCGGGGAGTGGCGCAGCCTGGTAGCGCATCTGTTTTGGGAACAGAGGGTCGCAGGTTCGAATCCTGTCTCCCCGACCAATCTTGCATTGCAAGCTTTGCTGAGCTGCTGAGCGTGCAAATTCCGGCGCCTTGAGAGGGTAGGGATGACAAAGGCAAGCCTGCGAAAGCTTTGGCTCCAAATTCACAAATGGATCGGCATCAGCCTTGCAATTGTGTTTGCGCCGCTTGCGTTCAGTGGCTCGATGTTGGTCTGGCATGATGCGCTCGACAATGCGCTCAATCCTCAGCGGAAAATTTCCGGCGATGGCCGAGCGTCGAAGCCTGCATCCGAATATCTTGCGGACCTCCAACGACATATCGACAAAGCACAGACCATCACGTCAATGAGGTTTGAAGACGGGCGGGCAATGCTGGCCACAGCAACCGATATGACGGTGCCCGAAAGCCCGTATCAGCCACTCAATCGTACAAGCCTTTGGCTCGATCCGGCTGACGGACAGCTTCTCGACATGCGCGATCGCAATTCTGGCTTTGTCCAAACCATGGAACGACTCCACGGGAGCCTTTTCATTCCCATGTATGGTCGGCCGGTGATTGGATTTCTGGGGCTAGCCATGTTGCTATCATGCGCGAGTGGCCTTTGGCTCTGGTGGCCCATCTCTGGCAGCTTCACAAAAGGGCTGAAATGGAAACGTAGCAGCGATACCTTGGGCAATGTCCATCACATGGCCGGCTTCTGGATTTGCGCGCCCTTGGCCATGCTTTCTCTCACAGGGGCCTGGATTGCCTTTCCCGAGATTGCCGCGAAACTCTCAGGCAAGACGGCACCGAGTCTGGCAGAGCGAATGGCCCAAATGCGGGCGCTTCCGTTGGCGAAAACCAATTTCGGAGTAGACTTGGTCATCGCACATGCCCAAGAGGAGCTGCCCGGTCCATTGGCATTCATCACATGGCCCACAGAGAATGACCCGACATGGAAGGTCGGTATAAAAACAGATCAAAAACCCGCTACAATTTCTGTTGAAGACAAAACCGGCAAGGCAATGGTCGGAGGCGGCATGCAATCCGGTCGCATCGGGCAGACGCTCAGGCGAATGCATGATGGCAGTGGAATGTGGCCCGCATGGCAGGCCATGATTTTTGTGGCAGGCCTCTTTCCTGCCCTCCTGGGGTTCACCGGCATTGTGATGTGGTGGAGATCACGAGTCTGGCGCGCAAATGTCGCGCGCCGCAGCAAAGATGCTAAAGCTCAAATCTGACGCCCTGTGCGAGTGGCAGATCGCGCGAATAGTTTATCGTGCTGGTCTGACGGCGCATGTAGGCCCGCCAACTGTCGGAACCCGATTCCCGGCCGCCGCCGGTTTCCTTTTCGCCGCCAAATGCTCCGCCAATTTCCGCACCTGACGTCCCGATGTTGACATTGGCAATCCCACAATCGCTCCCGGTTGCTGATGTGAAGAATTCTGCTTCCCGCATGTCATTTGTAAAGACACTGGAGGACAGGCCCTGCGGTACGCCGTTGAGCAAGGCAATCGCGTCTTCGAACTCGGCATAACGGAAAACATACAGGATCGGTGCAAATGTCTCGATCAATGCCGGGCCAGATTGGTGCGGCATTTCGATAATTGCAGGGCGCACATATACGCCTTCCTGCTCTATCCGTTCGCCTCCCGTCACTTTGCCGCCCGCAGCACGCGCCGTGGAGAGCGTGGCGGCCATCGCTTCAAAAGCCGCTTCATCAACAAGCGGGCCGACAAGGGTTGCCGGGTCTCGCGGATCTCCAATCCTGATGGACGCGGCAGCAGCGCGCAATCGGGTGACAAAGTCATCATGCAGGCTTTCATGAACGATTAGCCGACGGAGTGAGGTGCAACGCTGACCTGCCGTGCCCATAAAGCCAAAAGCGCATGCCCGAAGAGCCAGATCGAGATCAGCCGAGGGTGTTACTATTGACGCATTGTTGCCGCCAAGCTCCAGAAGGGAACGGCCGAACCGTTGCGCAACGCGCACGCCCACGCTTCGGCCCATTGCCGTACTGCCTGTCGCAGAGACAAGGGAAACGGCCGGATGGTCAGCCAACAATTGCCCAAGGTCTGCGCCGCCTATAAGGATCGAGGAGAGTCCTTCAGGTGCCTCCTTGCCGAAGTCTTCAATAGCCATTGCCAGTATCGCCTGAACCGCCAAGGAAACCAAAGGCGTCTTTTCAGACGGTTTCCAGACAATTGGGTCACCGCACACCAACGCAAGCGTGGCGTTCCAGGCCCATACGGCTACAGGAAAATTGAAAGCGGAAATGATACCGACAACGCCCAGCGGGTGCCAACTCTCCATCATGCGGTGCCCGGGGCGCTCACTTGCAATGGTCAAGCCATAGAGCTGCCGGGAAAGACCCACGGCGAAATCGCAAATATCGATCATCTCCTGGACCTCTCCGAGTCCTTCGGAAATCGGTTTTCCGCATTCCAGCGTCACGAGTTGGGCCAATGGTTCCTTGTGTTCACGAAGCAACTGTCCAAACAGTCTCACCAGCTCGCCGCGCCGGGGTGCCGGAACCTTGCGCCAATGCAGAAAGGCACTGTTGGCCAATTCGATCTTCGCTGTTGCGTCTTCGTGTGTCGTTTCGACAACCAAGCCCGCAGAACGACCGTCAATCGGGCTCACAACAGGTAAATTCCCGTCTAAGGAGAGGCCGAACAGCTTGGCCAGGGTTTCAATGTCTTCGGCAGGGCTTTTCACTTTTCTTCTGTACCTTTTTCAGCCGGCCGCACTCTGGACAAGTCAGCCACAGCGTCTTCCTTTTTGGCCCCTTGTTCGATTTGATTGATCAGCTGGTCAGTTGTGGCATTGGCTGCCTTTTCAAGCGATTCAGCCTGATTTTCTATTGCTGCCTCATTTGATTCCTGAACCTGACCTCCACACGCGGTGAGCAGCGCGCACAGGGCAAACAGAGGGAACATCCTATAAAGGCGGGGAAGGGGTCCGAAACTTGAGTATCGGCCACGGCTCATTTTTTCCATTCTTGTTGGCTAACGCCTTGGCGGGCGTTTGCCAATGGCAAGGCACTTCGCTAGTGAGCCGCCAAATCCACTATTCCTCGTCCTGAAAGACCGACCAATGGCCGTCCAATACTCCTATGTCATGAAGGGTCTGACCAAGACCTTCCCCGGCGCGCCGAAGCCTGTGCTCAACAATATCCACCTGCAGTTCTTGCCGGGTACCAAGATCGCGATCATTGGCGTGAACGGCGCGGGCAAGTCCACACTCATGAAAATCATGGCCGGGATCGACAAGGACTATTCCGGCGAGGCTTGGGCGGGTGATGGTATCCGCGTTGGCTATCTTGCGCAGGAACCGCAACTGGATCCGAGCAAGACGGTCAAGGAAAACGTCATGGATGGCGTTCGCGAAGTTGCCGACATGATGGATCGGTTCAACGAGATTTCGATGATCATGGGCGATCCGCCCGAAGATGCGGATTTTGACGCCCTGATGGAAGAAATGGGCACGCTTCAGGAAAAGATCGATGCAGTGGACGGGTGGACGCTCGACAACCAGCTCGAGATCGCAATGGAAGCCCTGCGATGCCCACCCGGCGAGGCCGGCGTAGAGAATCTTTCTGGCGGTGAACGCCGCCGTGTCGCCCTCTGCAGGCTACTCCTGGAAAAGCCGGAAATTCTGCTTCTTGATGAACCAACCAACCATCTTGATGCTGAAAGCGTGCAATGGCTTGAAAAGCACCTGATCGACTATGCGGGTAACGTCATCCTTGTTACCCATGATCGCTACTTCCTCGACAATGTCGTCGGCTGGGTCCTCGAGATCGACCGCGGCCGCGGCATCCCGTTTGAAGGCAACTATTCGGCATGGCTTGAAGCGCAGGGCAAGCGCCTTGAACAGGAAGAGCGCGAAGACCAGAGTCGTCAGAAGGCAATTCAGGAAGAGCTCAAGTGGATTCGGCAATCGCCCAAGGCTCGCCAAACCAAATCAAAGGCGCGTATTCGGGCATTCGATGAACTTGTCGAACGGCAGGCCGATCGCCGACCTGGTGCTGCGCAAATCCTGATCCAGATTCCGGAACGGCTTGGTGGAAAGGTCATCGAAGCCAAGAATCTTACAAAGGCATATGGCGACAAGCTGTTGTTCGAAGATTTGAGCTTCACTTTGCCGCCGGGCGGCATTGTGGGCGTGATTGGTCCGAACGGTGCAGGCAAATCGACACTTTTCAAACTGATCACCGGCCAGGAACAACCGGACGGTGGCACGATCGATGTCGGAGAAACCGTGCGTTTGGGGTATGTCGACCAATCGCGCGACGCCCTGGACCCGAAAAAGAACGTCTGGGAGGAAGTTTCCGGCGGCAACGAGCGCTTCTACTTTGGCAAGCACGAAGTGAACACTCGCGCCTATGTCGGTGCATTCAATTTCAAGGGCACCGATCAGCAAAAGAAAGTCGGTCAGCTTTCGGGCGGTGAACGCAATCGTGTCCATATGGCCAAGATGCTTGCGGCGGGCGGCAATGTCCTGCTGCTCGACGAACCCACCAATGACCTCGACGTCGAAACGCTTCGTGCGTTGGAAGAGGCATTGGAAGAATTCGCCGGGTGCGCCGTCGTCATCAGCCATGATCGCTTCTTCCTCGACCGCCTTGCAACGCACATTCTTGCGTTTGAAGGGGACAGCCATGTTGAATGGTTCGAAGGAAACTTTGACAGCTATGAGGAAGACAAGCGGCGCAGGCTGGGCGACGCCGCGGATCGACCGACAAGATTGGCCTACAAGAAGCTGACTCGCTAGCGCCCCTGCGTGACGCTCGTTTCAGGCGGTTCCGGGTGACGCCTCACCTTGACGCCCTTTAGCCAGAGTTTGAGAGCTTCCCAATGGATGCCTGCCACGACGCGTAGCGTAAGCAGAGGCAATCCAAGCAAAAGGCCAAGCAGCGCACTGTCATCAAGGGGTCGGCGCTTGCCGACGAAACTTGCGACGATCAGTTTGCCGCCTTGGTCACGTCCGGTCACAGTGAGGCTCACTGCATTGCCAGGAGGCTTCAGCGCGAAATCGTAGCGCATGTCCATGTCCATGAAGGGTGAGACGTAGAGTGCCTTGCGGCAGCTTTGGTGTACGACACCGGCGTCCATATCCGCGCGGATCACATAAAAATGCCGTTCTCCGAAAGTATTGGTCACTTCATAGATCGTTGCCCTGAGGCCGCCGTCGCGCGCGTAGCAGAACCAGGTCGAGATTGGGTTGAAAACATGGCCCAGAATCCGCGGCATGGTCAGCAGGCGGATGGGGCCGCCATCGAAATCGATCCGCGCCTTTAAGAGGAGCGCCTCCATCTGTTCGCGCAGGTCGCGACCTGTGCGATCGCCAAAATCGCGGTCATGAAATGCAATAAGGTTGAATCGATTGTGCGAGAACAGCCGCATGCGGCCAGCGAGTCCATCCAGTTCATCTACGTCCACAAATAGTTGTGCCATACGGTAGCGGAGTCGGTGCGGTTTTGGCCGAAACCGCTGGTGCACAACGATGCCCGTATAGAGGGCCGAACCGATCAAGCGGCCAAACCCAGCGGCGCCATTGAAATGTGAAGCCGGTCCGAAGGGTTGGCGAGCGACCAGGGACGTTGCGCGCCCAGAGCTTCCGCAACGGCAAGCCCCGCCTGCAATCCGTCTTCATGAAACCCTGCGCCGAAATAAGCCCCACAATACCAGGTGTTGCGATCCCCTTGAAGCGGCCACAACGCCTTTTGCGCGGCGAGGGCGGCGTTGTCGAAAATCGGATGATCGAAGACAACCCTGTCAATCACGCGACCTGCCCGCACGGGCTGACGTGGGTTGAGCGTGACGATCAGCGGTCGCGGGTCGTTTATTCCCTGCAGTCTGTTCATCCAGTAGCTGACACAAAGATCGTTCGTCGTTCCATCCGGTCTGCGGCGACCGAGATAATTCCAGCTCGACCAGGTCTGCCGGCGTTTGGGCATCAGTGCCGGGTCATCATGCAAGACCGCGACATTGCGGCTGTAGCGGAATGCAGACAGCAGCCGACGTTCCGCGCCCGATGGATCGCCAAGCATCGCAAGCGCCTGATCGGCATGGGTTGCGATGACGACGTGATCAAATAGCTCGGTATGACCTGAATGATCAGTGACCTGAGCCTGTCCGTGCATGCGAACAATCCGGGAAACGCCGCGACTGAAACAAGGTTGACCCTTGAATTGCGCCAGCATTGCATCGACGTACGTTCGGCTCCCGCCCGCAACGGTCCGCCAGCGCGGGCGATCGCGAATTTTGAGCAATCCGTGATTTTCGCAAAACCGGATAAAGGCCTCGGCAGGGTAATCGAGAATTACGGGTGTCGGCATGGACCAGATTGCAGCCGCCATCGGCAGAAGGTGGTCGTCGCGGAAGGCGCGCCCGTAACGATGTTCGGTTAGGAATTCACCCAATGTTGCAAGGCCAAGCTTGCCGGCATGGGCAGGTGCTTCACGATAGAAGCGAAAAACGTCTCGCAACATTGACCAGAATCTGGGCCTGAAAAGATTCCTTCGTTGGGCGAACAGGCCCTTCAGGTCCTCGCTCCCCGAGTATTCGAGCGCTCCGTCATCAAGCGACACGGCAAATGACATGTCCGACGACTTTGTCTCGATACCGAGGTGCGCAAAAAGCCGCGTGAGGTTTGGGTACGTCGTCTCGTTATAGACGATAAAGCCGGTATCGACGGGAGTAGTCAGACCGCTGCCCAGATCCACATCGATCGTTCTACTGTGCCCGCCGGCTCGAGAGTCACTTTCAAACAGGACGACATCATGGCGACGTCCGAGCATCCACGCTGCGCTCAGCCCAGAAATGCCGCTGCCAACCACTGCAATGCGCTCTCGCTTGCCGCGGGTTGTGTTCTTGAAAGGCCCCTCACTCAACGGGTTCGCCTGATCCATACCAGCCTCGATCTGCATCGAAGCGAACAAATTGCGGCCTCGATGCATCCAATACCGTGAAAAACGGGGAATGGATGATGGTGAGTTCAGATTTGCGATGGAGATTGAAATGAAAGGCCTTGCATCTGCCGATTTGATCGCCCGTGCAGTCAACTGGGCGGAAAGGACCGCCTTACCGGACGCTTTGACGAGGGCCGGGATATGGTTGCTCTGCGAGCGAACGTCCAAGCGCCTGGCGGCCCAGGCACGTGGCAGTGACAGAGCCTTTGCGGCGGAAATGAATATGCGACCCATTGCCGAACATGCTGCTTCGGCAAATGAACAGCATTATGAACTGCCAGCCGAATTTTTTGCCCTGACACTTGGTCACAGGCGGAAATACAGTTGCTGCCATTATCCAGAGAACGATGTTTCGCTGTCCGGGGCGGAGGACTTAGCGCTGGCTGAGACAGTCAAGCGGGCACAAATCCGAGACGGGCAGCAAATCCTTGAGCTTGGTTGCGGTTGGGGCTCCTTGAGCCTTTATTTGGCCGAGCATTTCCCGGGAGCCAGCATCACTGCGGTTTCAAACTCTTCTTCACAACGCGCCTATATCGAAAGTATGGCGCGGCAGCGGGGTTTCACAAACCTGATAGTCCTGACATCTGACATGAACGAGTTCGACATCGAAGAAAGATTCGACAGGATCGTGTCTGTCGAGATGTTTGAACACATGGCCAATTGGAATGCCCTGCTTGGCCGCGCGCGAAAATGGCTCAAACCGGATGGCAAGCTGTTTGTCCATATCTTTACGCACGCGACAGCGAGTTACCGTTTCGATCATCGCAACCCGGCAGACTGGATCGCAAGACACTTCTTCACGGGAGGTATCATGCCAAGCGAAAAACTCCTTTGGCACGTCTCGCATCAATTTGAGATTGAAGACCAGTGGCGCTGGAGCGGAACTCACTATGCCCGCACCGCAAGGGATTGGCTGGCAAATTTCGACAGAAATATTGCCGAGGTCCGGCGCATCCTCAAGACAGTCTATGGCGAAGATACGAGCCTGTGGGAAAGGCGCTGGCGGTTGTTCTTTTTGGCGACCGCCGGCTTGTTTGGCCATCGGTCAGGTCGTGTCTGGGGGGTAAGTCATTACCTCCTGAAACCTGCCGTCGCTTTGTAACCTCAAGCGATTTGAAATGTGCCCTTTGCCTCATCAAGTACAAACAGTTCGCCACCGTCGATTGCAAACCAGGCTCCATGCAATGCCAGTTGACCTGTTGCTTCCCGCTCCCGAATGCAGGCAAATGTCCTTAAATTGGCCAGGCTGACCTTTACGGCTTCGTGTTCCATTGCCCGAATGGCGGCAGGATTCTGATCGGTGCCGAATTCGTGGACGACTTTTGCGCGCGCATCGTCCAGCATGTCGATCCAGCGCGAGATAAATCCACCTTCCCCGGGCTTTGCATTCTTGAAATCTTGCGAAAGCGCCGCGGAACAGCCACCGCACGCGCCATGGCCCATAACAAGGATTTCCGACACTTCCAGCTGCGTTACGGCGAACTCGAGCGCCGCTGAAACACCATGACGCCCGCCGCCCAACTCGAATGGCGGTACCAGGTTGGCAACATTGCGCACGACAAACATCTCACCCGGCGACGCATCGAAAATTGTCGATGGATCAACCCGGCTGTCGGAACAGGCGATGACCATTATCTTGGGAGCCTGGCCTTCGGCCAGTTCCGCCCAGCGCTCTCTCTGATTGGACCAGCCGCTTTTCCGGAATCGTTGATAACCGGAGATCAAATCAGCAAAATCAGTCATGGTGTCCGAGATAAGGAGCAGGGCTGGGGCTGGCAAGTCTTCATGCTGGACGCTAAGGCAGGGACATGACCATTGCTGCAAAACACGAGCGCCAACGCAAGCCCGACTGGATTCGCGTCAAGGCTCCCACTTCTGTTGGCTTTGCCGAAACACGCGCCTTGATGCGTCGGCTGAACCTGGCGACGGTGTGCGAGGAAGCTGCGTGCCCCAACATTGGCGAATGCTGGACAAAAAAACACGCCACTGTGATGATCCTCGGCGACACATGCACGCGCGCCTGTGCTTTTTGCAATGTGAAGACGGGGATGCCACGTGCTGTGGATCCGTTGGAACCCGAGCATGTGGCTGTTGCAGCAGCCGAACTCGGATTGCAGCATATTGTGGTCACGTCCGTCGATCGCGATGACCTTGCAGACGGTGGCGCCTCGCAGTTCGTCAAGGTAATCGAAGCGCTGCGCCGCACCACGCCCACGACCACAATCGAGATATTGACGCCCGATTTCCGCAACAAGGCTGAGGCGGCCGTTGAATCAATTATCGCTGCAAGACCAGATGTTTACAATCATAACCTCGAAACAGTTCCAAGATTATATCCGACCATCAGGCCTGGCGCGCGCTATTATGCCTCTTTGCGTCTGCTCGAAAGCGTAAAGCGGCACGATCCATCCATTTTCACAAAGTCCGGCATCATGCTGGGCTTGGGGGAAGAGCGGATGGAGGTTCATCAGGTTATGGATGACATGCGTTCAGCCGATGTCGATTTCCTGACGATGGGACAATATCTCCAGCCGACGCCACGCCACGCAAAAGTTGCAGATTTCGTGAGTCCGCAAAGCTTCGATGCCTATGCGGCGATCGCACGAGCTAAAGGTTTTCTCCTTGTTGCTTCAAGTCCGCTGACGCGGTCCAGTTATCATGCGGATCGGGACTTTGAAGCCATGCGGCAAGCCCGAGCACAAAGCCTTGCCGCCACTGGACAAAATGCCTCGGCATAGCGAATTGCGGATCCTGCCCTGGTCGGCCACTCAAATGTTCGATCTGGTGGCAGATGTCAGCCGCTACGGTGAATTCCTGCCTTGGGTCAGTGCCGTGCGCGTCAGGTCAGACAGCGAGACCGAAATGGTTGCCGACCTGATCGTAGGGTTCAAGGGCTTGCGGGAAAACTTTACATCCCGTGTGCACAAATCCCGTGCGACTAGCATACGGGTCGACTATGTTGATGGCCCCTTGAAGTTTCTTCACAATCAATGGGTGTTTGCCGATCTTCCCGAAGGGGGATCCTCAATCGACTTTACTGTCGACTTTGCGTTCAAATCAAAGATATTTGAGTCACTTGCAGGCCAGGTCTTTGAACGGGCTCTCAACAAGATGACAGACGCATTCGTCGGCCGTGCCGAAGCACTCTATGGCATGAGCAGCTTCAAGGCGACAAGTGCCGCCTGAAGGCGGATACCGCCCCGCCCGGTATCGTCAAATTGACGCGTGTCAGCGATAACATCTTCGGAGTCCTTGCCTTTTTGAGCCCGTGCGAAGACGACCGTCCCGACGGGCTTCTGTTCACTGCCGCCATCAGGTCCGGCAATTCCTGTGATGGCTACAGCGACATCGGCCTGAGAGCGCGTCAGCGCGCCCTGCGCCATGGCCCAGGCCGTCGCGATCGACACGGCTCCGAATGTTTCCAGGATATTTGAATCGACCGCCAGCATGTCCATTTTGGCTTCGTTTGAGTAGGTTATGTATCCCGCCTCAAACACAGCAGAGGAACCGGCTATCGCGGTCAATGCAGCTGACACAAGGCCGCCGGTGCAGCTTTCTGCAACCACGACCCGACGCCCCTTAGCGAGATTGGCTGTTACGACACGACGGGCTTCGTCAATCAATGCAGGGTCAAGACAGTCGTCCATGGTTTCAGTTTCCACCATTCGGGGCTGCGCACATTTTGAAGGGTGGCTTCTTTTGTTTGTCGCCCGTCCCAAGTTCCATGAGCGTGGTGATCAGCATTGCCATATTGCGCGTCGGCAATGGCTGCAGAATATCCACGAGGCGATCGATCTTTGAGCAATCCCCCGGCTTGACCTTTTCGGCCATTCCAGCTCCAAACGCAGCGTCGATTAGGCCGCGAGCGGCTGGCTCGCCAAGAGTTTTCGCGAGGTCCAGACCGGACATTTTGTCGAACGCCAGGCGAGCGACCGGCCAAGCCTTGTCCGCATCAACCTGGTAACGGGCCGCAATGACGGGCCCGGATTGTGCAAGCGCCGTTGTCGCGGGAAGCAGGGGAGAGCATTTGGTCGTCACCGCTCGCACGGCCGATGGCAAGGCATAGGTTACCAGCGCCTCTGCTTCCGGCGGTGTCAGGCATGATTTTGCGGATTGCGCGACTGCTTGCCCGGGCAGAGCGGCCAAGACCACGGCCAAAACCCAATTTCTCATTTTACATCCTCACTGTCGCAATGGCCTGCGCCGCTATGCCTTCGCCGCGGCCTGTAAGGCCTAAACCCTCGGTGGTTGTCGCTTTTACACTTGTTCGCCCAATGTCGATGCACAGCATCTCGGCCAAACGAGCCCGCATCCTTTCACGGTGGGGACCGATCTTTGGAGCCTCGCAAATGAGTGTCAGGTCAACATGGTCGATAACGCCACCGCGCGAGGCCACCAATGCCCTCGCATGATCGACGAACACGGAAGACGCCGCGCCTTTCCACTTCGGGTCACTTGGCGGAAAATGGCTTCCGATATCGCCTTCGCCGATTGCCCCGAGTATGGCATCGACAACGGCGTGAAGAGCGACATCGGCATCGGAGTGGCCAGCCAAACCAAAATCATGGTCCAGTTTGATCCCGCACAACCACAGCTCTTTGCCGCGTTCGAGCCGGTGTACATCAAAGCCAAGGCCTGTCCGCACCGTGGCGACGCTCTCGTGAGCCCTTGAGAGATCCGGCGAATGCGTAATCTTTTCTAGTGCCGCGTCACCTTCCACAATCGAAACCTCATATCCCGCCGCCCGCGCCATTTGGGCATCATCTGTCGCAATTCCGCCATTCCAGCGCTTGTGTGACGTCATGATAGCATCAAATCGGAAGGCTTGTGGCGTCTGTATGCGCATCAGCCCCGAACGATCGACGGTATCGCCAAGTGTGCTGTGACCGTGCGCGAGCGTATCGACCACAGGAAGGGCAGGCACGACACCCGCGGAGGTGTCGAGCGCCACTATGAGACGGTCTATGACGTCCGCGGACAGGAATGGGCGAGCCGCGTCATGTATCAGGACTTTTGAAACGCCATGATCTGCAAGGGCTGAAAGTCCGGCACGGACTGAATCTTGCCGTTCAGCACCGCCAATCACGATTGCGGCTACCGCTCGATCGCCCAATGCCTCTCGAGCAAGGTCCTGCTGGTGTTCGCCGATCACCAGACATGTCACATCGATATCCGGGTGGGCGAGAAACGCGTCGACGGAATGAGCCAGCACGGCCTTGCCGCCAAGCGGAGCAAACTGCTTCGGGACCGCGCCTCCGGCACGATCGCCTTTGCCGGCAGCGACAATGAGGGCAGCTATGCTCATGGCCGGGCCCTTAGCTTTGTCGGGAGCCTGGCGGAAGGGGTGTTGCGCCGCAGCATGAAAATGGATAGAGAAGTGCTGAATTTTTAGGCAGAATATGCAGTCCTTGAAGCCAATATCGATCGGTCCGGTCAAGATCGAGGCCCCTGTAATCCTTGCGCCCATGACGGGTGTCACGGACATGCCCTTTCGCACGCTCGTGCGGCGTTTCGGGTCTGGCTTGAACGTGACGGAAATGATCGCAAGCCAGGCGATGATACGCGAAACCCGCCAATCGCTCCAAAAAGCAGCTTGGGATAGTGTTGAAGAGCCGGTTTCAATGCAACTCGCGGGATGTGCCCCAGCGGAAATGGCCGATGCTGCCAAGTTGAACCAGGATCGAGGTGCCGCGATCATCGACATCAACATGGGTTGCCCCGTCAAGAAAGTTGTCAATGGCGATGCCGGCTCTGCCTTGATGCGGGATTTGCCGCTGGCAGCCGCAATCATCGAAGCGACCGTTAAGGCGGTGAGTGTGCCTGTTACCGTCAAGATGCGGATGGGTTGGGACCATCACAGCCTGAATGCCCCCGAATTGGCTCATATTGCCGAAGATCTTGGCGCGCAGCTGATCACTGTCCATGGCCGCACGCGTTGCCAGATGTACCGCGATTCCGCGGATTGGGCTTTTGTTCGCACAGTAAAGCAGGCTGTTTCGATACCGGTGATTGTCAACGGAGATATCTGTTCGGTTGCCGATGCGCATCAGGCGCTCGAAAAATCCGGCGCTGACGGCGTCATGATTGGACGCGGCGCCTATGGAAAACCCTGGTTGTTGTCGCAAGTCATGGCCGCACTCACGGGACGAGTTGTACCAGCCGATCCTTCAGTCGAGCAACAATATCACCTGATTACAGACCATTACAATGCGATACTTGAACATTATGGTGAGGTGACGGGCGTCAATATGGCGCGCAAACACATCGGTTGGTACACCAAGGGGCTGACTGGATCGGCCGAATTCCGAAACCGGATCAATCAAATCGGAGAGTCACGGGTCGTACTCCAGGAACTTGAGAGATTTTATACGCCTTGGCTGAGCCGCGCTGCTGCGTGACATGAAAAGTAAACCTGACGCGTCCGATGTCCTAGTCGCGCTGCAGACCGCTGTCCTTGTGATTGACCCTGACGGGCGCATTGCAGAGGTGAATGCTGCGGGCGAGGCGGTGCTGAACATCAGCGCTTCCCACCTTGTTGGGCAACGACTTGCAGCGATCCTCAACGTTCCGCCCGGATTCGATGCCGCGGCCATCGGGCCATTCGCGGCTTATGAAGTCGATTTGATGACCACGCGCGGAACCAACTTCCGGGCCGACTTTGTTGCGACGCCTTTTGCAGACTGGCCGGGATGGCGCATTGTTTCCATTCATGCTGCTGCGGCCGCCTATCGCATGGGCAACCGGCTTGAACGCGCTGGAGGCACACGCAGTGCTATTGGTGTCGCAGCCATGCTGGCCCATGAGATCAAGAATCCGTTGTCCGGAATTCGTGGAGCAGCCCAATTGCTTGAGAGCAGGGCAAGCGTGGACGATGCAAGGATGACGCGGTTGATCCGCACGGAAGTCGACCGGATTGCGGCGCTGCTCGACCAAATGGAAGGATTTACCGATACGCGGCCACGGACGCCTGCGCCCGATAACATTCATGAAATCATCGATCATGTCCGTCAGGTTGCGCAAAGTGGCTTCGGTTCCGCACTCAGGATTGTCGATAGCTATGATCCGTCCTTGCCTCCGGTTCTGGTTCACCGGGACTCACTTGTTCAGATCCTCCTCAATCTTCTCAAGAATGCGGCCGAAACTGCGTCGGAGGGCGAAACGCGCACGGTTCGGATCAGAACTGCCTATAGGCAAGGTGTTTCGCTTGCAGGTGAGGCCGGCAAGCGGAGACGGTCGCTACCCATCGAACTATGTGTGATTGATGATGGCCCGGGAGCCCCTCCAGAGCTGGCAGACGACATGTTTGACCCATTTGTTTCCACCAAGAAATCGGGACGCGGTCTTGGCTTGGCGATCGCAGACAAGCTCATTCGGGACATGGGAGGCATCATTCAATATTCGCGCGAGGGATTTCCAGAAATGACCGTCTTCCGCCTCCTGCTACAACGGGCAGAAAGTCAAAACGCATGACAATGGGGCGCATCCTGCTTGTGGACGACGATGAAGCCATCCGCACGGTCGTTTCGGAAGCATTGCGCCGCGAAGGGCATATGGTTGTCGCAGCCGGAAGCGTCGCTGAGCAGACACAGCAGCTTGAGACATTTACTCCCGATATTCTCATTACCGATGTCGTTCTTCCTGATGGCAATGGTCTGGACAATGTCCCGAAGCTTCTTGAGCGTTGGCCTCATCTGCCGATCATTGTCCTGTCTGCGCAGAACACGCTCTCAACAGCCGTGCGGGCGACAGAGCAGGGGGCCTTTGAGTACCTCCCTAAACCATTTGACCTTGATGAACTCTGCAGGGCGGTTCGCGACGGGTTGCGGAGGACACAAGCGCAAGCCACATCATCTCAAGCGCCCGAAGATAACGGCGGTCTTCCTCTCATTGGCCGATCATCAGCGATGCAGGACGTCTACCGCACAATTGCTCGTGTAGTGCCAAATGACCTTTCCGTCTTGATCCTTGGCGAATCCGGTACGGGCAAGGAGCTTGTCGCCAAGGCAATTCACGATCTTGGCCCACGCAAGTTCAAACCTTTTGTCGCCGTGAACATGGCGGCCATACCGCGTGAATTGATTGAGGCTGACCTGTTCGGCCATGAGCGAGGCGCGTTTACAGGGGCACAAAACCGCATGGCTGGCCGGTTTGAGCAGGCCGCCGGAGGCAGTCTTTTCCTTGATGAGATCGGGGATATGCCAATGGATGCGCAAACCAGACTGCTCCGCGTCCTGCAGTCCGGCGAATTCACAATGGTGGGCGGCAACAGACCGATCAAGGCAGACGTGCGGATCATTGCCGCCACGCACAAGAACCTGCCAGAACTGATTGCGGAAGGAGCCTTTCGCGAAGATCTGTATTACCGCTTGAACGTCATCCCGATTACCTTGCCCCCGCTCCGACAGCGGGGCCAGGATGTTGCCTTGCTCGCGCGCCATTTTCTTGAGATTGCTGCAAAGGAAGGCCTGCCGCGCAAGCGATTGGATGAAAGCGGTAGCGCACGCCTCCTTGCCCATGACTGGCCCGGCAATGTGCGTGAGCTTGAAAATCTCATGCGGCGACTGGCGGTGCTTTCTCGCCACGATGTGATATCCGCAAACCTGGTTGAACAGCAGCTCGACGCAACGCAAGAGGCGGCCCCGGCTATGCCCGAAGCGCATTTTGCAGACGAAGGCCTTGCACTTGCGATGGAACAGTATCTGTCGAACTATTTTGCGCGACATCAGAAGACCTTGCCGCCCGACGGGCTGCACCAGCGTCTATTGGAAACCGTTGAGCGGCCGCTGCTTCGAGCCACAATGCTTGCCGTTCGCGGCAACCAGATCCGGGCGGCAAAGTTGCTTGGCATCAACCGCAATACGCTTCGCAAGAAACTGGTAGACCTTGGCATTGATCCCGCACTCGGACGCGGCGGGAAGGTGTGAACCTTGGACGACTCGCTTTTTTAGCTCCAAACAGTGTGTTGGAAATACCACTCTAACGTTGTATCATTGCAACAATGACATCTGTTTCGCCATCGGTTTTTGGACGTTTGCCGCGCTGGTTTGCGGTCATGGCACGCAGAAACGGCTGGCTTGCCTATATTGAAATCGGTGCTCTTGTTGCCCTCATCGCGACGGGATTGGCCAGCTATCTCATATTGACGGGCGGCCAGCCTGGCCAACGACTGTTGACGCCGCCTCTCGTTGCCTTGTTGTTGATCGCCAATCTCATTCCGGCAATTGCCCTGATTGTTCTTGCGGGCAGGCGCATAGCGATGCGCAGAGCTGCCAGATCCCCCATTGGGGGACATGGTCGCCTGCATGTTCGCCTTGTTGCCTTGTTCTCGCTTGTTGCCAGCATTCCGGTACTGATGCTGGTCATCTTCGCATCGCTGTTGTTCCAATATGGCGTCGAATTCTGGTATTCCGACCGTGCGCGGAGCATGTTTGAAAACGCGAACACACTGTCGCAGACCTTCTACAACGAGAAGCAGGAACGGATCATTCGGGAAACCGAACTGATGGCGAGCGACCTCAGCTTCAATCTCTCGGTAGCGCCCATTGACAGCAAGGCCTTCAACGAGAATTTTGCCTATCAGGTCTATGTTCGCGAACTGTCGGAAGCGGCAATTGTCCGATTTACGGCCAAGAATGGCTCTCAATCGCTGGCACTGGTCAATCCCTACGACAGGCCAACCGATAACTGGGTGCCACCCGCAATCGTTGAGCAGCTCCGCGCGACGCGAAAGACCTTTTTCCAGGATTCAGGCGGGCGGATGCAGGCCATTGCGCCGCTACCCGGTGCGCCGGACGTTTATGTGTATGCAGCGCGGGTCAGTTCGCCGCAGGCCAGGGCGCAGGCCAAGCGTTTTTCGCTTGTTCTGAAGAACTATGATGACCTGGTGGAGCGTTCGAGGACGCTGCAGTTGCAATTCCATGCGGCCCTGCTGCTGATGACATTGCTGATTGTCGGGGTTGCCGTGTGGGTTGCTCTCCAGGTGGCTGACAGATTGGTGAAACCGGTCGGCGAGCTCGTCAATGCGGCGCAGCGCGTGACTGCCGGAGATCTGACGACGCGCGTTGAAGAAGCTCCGACCCGAGACGAGCTCGGCGTGCTGACCAATGCCTTCAACCGCATGACCAGTCGCCTTGAAGCACAGCGAAACGAGATCATTGCCGCTTCCGATCTCATAGATCGACGTCGCGCTTTCATTGAAGCAGTGCTGTCAGGCGTCACTGCTGGCGTCATTGCCGTTGGTGAAGACCGGCGCGTCAGGGTCATGAACCGATCTGCCGCAGAATTGCTCGCAGCGGGGCCGGATACGGCCCCTCCGCTCGCGCAACTGGCCCCCGAGCTGAGCGCCATGCTGGATCGCGGCGAATCCGAGGCCATTATCCACCTGACTGGCACCGAGGAACCCAGAACGCTTGCGGTGAAGATCACTCGGGATGAGCAGGGGCACGTGCTGACGTTCGATGACATTACGGCGCAACTCACTGACCAGCGTCGTGCGGCGTGGGCGGATGTCGCACGGAGGATTGCGCATGAGATCAAGAATCCCCTGACACCGATCCAGCTCGCCGCGGAACGCCTCAAACGCCGCTTCGGCAAGGAAATCCAGACCGATCCGGCAACCTTCGAACGCTTGACCGACACAATCGTGCGCCAGGTGGGTGACCTTCGGCGCATGGTCGATGAATTCTCGTCGTTTGCGCGTATGCCTAAGCCCGTATTTCACGACGAGCCACTGATCGACATCTGCCGTCAGGCGGTTTTCCTTCATGAAATAGCACATCCGGCGATAGCGTTCTCGATCAATGCACCAGACCCGACACTGCAACTGGTTTGCGATCGGCGCCAGCTTGGCCAGGCACTCACAAATCTGGTGAAGAATGCTGTCGAAGCCGTCGAAGCCAAGGAGGGCGCCAATGGAGAGATTTCCGTATCTTTAGCGAGAGACTGGGAAGGGGCCATTGTCCTGAGCGTTACAGACAACGGTATTGGTCTTCCCAAGGAGCGCGACAGGCTTGCTGAGCCCTATATGACCACGCGCGTAAAAGGCACGGGACTGGGCTTGGCGATCGTCAAGAAGATCGTCGAGGAGCATGGGGGGACTCTGGATTTTTCGGACCGAGATGGAGGTGGAACAGTGATCACGCTCCGTTTTTCAGCAATGGACACAAATATGGCAGCAAATCATGGCGAAGCTGTATCTTTTGGAGACACTGGCGCGGCCTTGCCAACGGCCCTGACTCGCGACGGAGGCCGATAAAATGGCGCTCGATATCCTGATAGTTGATGACGAAGCAGATATTCGTGAACTCGTAGCCGGGGTGCTTGAGGATGATGGCTACGAAGCGCGTTGCGCGGCCGATAGCGACTCGGCCCTTGCAGCGATTGCCGACCGCCGCCCGTCGCTTGTGCTGCTCGACGTCTGGCTGAAAGGCTCTCGGCTCGATGGCCTTGATCTTTTGGACGAGATCAAGCGTCGGGACGCGTCGTTGCCGATCCTGGTCATTTCCGGCCATGGCAATCTCGACACAGCCGTTGCAGCGGTTCGTCGCGGAGCAGCAGATTTCATCGAAAAACCTTTTGAAGCGGAGCGGCTGTTGCACCTGATCAGTCGTGCGACCGAAACACAACGCCTGCGCCGCGAAAATGAAACCTTGCGCGCCCAGATCGGCTTTGAAGATGAGCTGACGGGAACGTCCAGTGCGATCAACGCAGTCCGTGCAACACTCAAGCGGGTGGCTCCGACAGGCAGCCGTGTTCTTCTGACGGGGCCCGCAGGCGTGGGCAAGGAAGTCGCAGCCCGATTGTTGCACAAATGGAGTCCCAGAGCCTCATCGCCCTTTGTTGTTGCAAGCGCGGCGCGCATGACGCCCGAGCGTGTTGATGAAGAGCTTTTTGGTCTTGAACGCGGCGAAGCGGATATCAGCCCTGGATTGATGGAGCAGGCCCATGGAGGCACCCTGTTCCTCGATGAAATTGCGGACATGCCGCTTACCACTCAGGCGCGCATCCTGCGGGTGCTTACCGATCAGAGCTTTGCTCGGGTTGGTGGAACGCGCATGGTGAAGGTCGACGTCCGGGTTGTTTCCGGCACGTCTCGAGATCTTCTTGAAGAAATCGCGGAAGGGCGCTTCCGCGAAGACTTCTACTATCGTCTCAATGTCGTGCCGGTTCATATCCCGGCGCTGGCTGAACGGCGTGAGGATATTCCGGTGCTGGCCGAACATTTCATTGCCCGGTTTGCCGCAGAACGAAGGCTCAAGATGCCTGCTTTCGCCCCGGATGCGATAGCGGCATTGCAGGCCTATGACTGGCCCGGAAACGTGCGCCAGTTGCGCAACATTATCGAACGGACGGTGATTCTTGCACCGAATGACCGCATTGGCCGGGTGGATGTCGATATGCTGCCTCAGGAAATTCTCGGGGAAGGAGGAGGGGTCACGCACGGTGCTGCAAATGCCATGCTGGGCGCCCCGCTGAGAGAAGCGCGTGAAACCTTTGAGCGCGAATATCTGCGGGTTCAGATCCGGCGATTTTCCGGAAATATCTCAAGAACCGCGACCTTTATCGGAATGGAGCGATCCGCACTGCACAGGAAGCTCAAGATTCTTGGAATGGTAGACTGCCGCGGCGAAGATGAAGAACAGGGCTGACGTTCGCCCAATTATCCATTAGAGACCAGTTTGCGTTCAGGACATGGGCGCAAACGATGCCGCGTAACGGCACGAGCGCGGGCGATGACCCGCCAAGACCAAGAGGTTGATCGATGCCCGAAAAATCCAACAATCTTCAGGATTTGTTCCTGAACAATCTGCGCAAGAACAAGACCCCGGTGACGATGTTTCTGGTCAAGGGCGTCAAGCTGCAGGGAATCATTACCTGGTTTGACAATTTTTCGGTGTTGTTGCGCCGCGATGGGCAGAGCCAGTTGATCTACAAACATGCGATCTCGACAGTCATGCCAGCAGCCAGTGTTGATCTGATTGGCATCGCGGCGCTTTTTGAACAGGGCGATCGCAAGCGCGGCCTGCAGGATGTTTTCCTGGGTGCCGTTCAGCGCACGCAGAATCCCGTGACGATGTTCCTCGTCAATGGAGTGATGTTGCAGGGCGATATCGCTGCGTACGATCTGTTTTGCCTGCTGCTCCAGCGCGATGATTTTGCGCAATTGGTTTACAAGCACGCGATTTCGACGATCCAGCCAACGCATCCGATAAATCTCGCCGAAGAGGGCGAAGCGGACGCCACTTGAGCGTCTTTCAAAGACAGGAAGATGATGGCGTTACCCGCGGCGCCCGCGCGATCGTCGTTCTGCCTGATTTTGGCAAAGGCGGCTTGCGGAGCGCGGACGCCCGCCTTGAAGAAGCTGTTGGGCTTGCGGCGGCCATCGGCCTTGATGTGCGCGACACATCAATCTTTCGCATCCGTGCGGCAAAGCCGGCAACGCTTTTCGGGTCTGGCCAGGTGGATAACATCAGAGCCAGTGCAAAGGCCTATGACGCAGATGTTGTCATCGTTGATGGCATCTTGACCGCGGTCCAGCAAAACAATCTGGAAAAGTCACTCGACACCAAGGTGATCGACCGAACCGGTCTGATCCTGGAAATCTTCGGGGAACGCGCGGCAAGCGCCGAAGGGCGCCTTCAGGTCGAAATAGCGCATCTCGATTATCAGGCCGGTCGATTGGTCCGCAGCTGGACCCATCTTGAGCGACAGCGCGGTGGCTTCGGGTTTCTTGGCGGCCCCGGAGAAACACAGATAGAAGCTGACAGGCGGATGATCCGTGACAGGATGGCAAAACTGCGTCGCGAACTCGCGGATCTCAGCCGAACGCGAAAACTGCATCGCGACAGGAGGACTCGGGCGCCTTGGCCAACGATTGCGCTGGTGGGTTATACCAATGCTGGAAAATCCAGTCTTTTCAATCGTCTGACTGGTGCATCTGTGATGGCTGAAGATCTTCTGTTCGCGACACTTGATCCCACAATGCGCCAGATTTCGCTTCCCGGGATCGAGAAGGCAATTCTTTCTGACACGGTTGGCTTTGTCTCGGACTTGCCAACACAACTCGTAGCCGCCTTTCATGCGACGCTCGAGGAAGTGATTGACGCAGATATTATTGTCCATGTCCGCGATATCGCGCATCCCGATACAGAAGCGCAGCGGGAAGATGTCGTTCGCGTCATGACCGAAATTGGCGCCGGGGGCGAGGAGGGGGCTCCCGTCATTGAAGCCTGGAACAAGATTGATCTGCTTGATCCGGAAACGCGAGAAATCCGCGTTTCCGAGGCGCAACGACGCGCCGATGTCGTTCTGATTTCTGCGCTTACCGGAGAAGGTATCGAAGCGCTCGGCAAACATCTGTCAGATCATTTGACGCAAGCACATCGCACCAGACAAATCGAGCTCGACACCAGCGATGGGGCAGGAATTGCTTGGCTGCATGCCAACGGTGCCGTCGAGGAGGAAAAGTTGGAAAAGGATCGCCTTAAGATCAGAGTGCGCCTTTCCGACGTCGATTTTGCGAGATTTCAGGCTCGATCCGCATCTTGAGCCCGTTTGGCTGCCTGCCAAAGCAACTCCTTTTCATCCAGCGTCATTGCGCTGAATCCTTCACCGCCGATCTGTTCGGCGGAGCGAAACCGGCGTTCGAATTTTGCGTTGGCACGCCTCAAGGCGGCTTCCGGATCAAGGCCAAGTTTCCGGCCCCAATTGACGACACTGAACAGAAGATCCCCCAGCTCATCCTCTTTGTCGTCCAGTGTTTCGGCACGCTGCAGTTCGCAAATTTCCTCTTCGACCTTTGCGCGGGCACCCGCGGCATCCGGCCAATCAAAACCGGTTCTCGCCGCGCGCTTCTGCAGCTTCTCGGCTCGCAACAGCGCAGGAAGAGCTAAAGCAACCCCTGCAACTGCGCTTTTGTCTTCATGCTTTTCGGCCCGCTCGCTCTCCTTTATGCCTTCCCAATCGGCAGCAGACCCCAATGGGCCAAAGACATGAGGATGACGTCGGACCATCTTTTCGCAGATTGCGCCAATGACATCTGAAAGGCCGAAGGCACAGCGCTCCTCAGCCATCCGGGCATGGAAGACGACCTGGAGCAGGAGATCACCCAATTCGTCCTTGAGCGCAGGCATATCATCGCGTTCGCACGCATCGGCAACTTCATAGGCTTCCTCGATTGTATAGGGTGCAATGGTCCTGAAATCCTGCACGATGTCCCAAGGGCAGCCGGATTCAGGATTGCGAAGCCTTTCCATGATCTCTGCCAAAGGGCGGATATCTGCGTGAGGGGGGTCTGAAGCCTGATGCATCTGTTAGTCCGATAATATACATTATGTAAAATAAAAATATCGATTTGAGATCCCCCTAGGGTTCCAATATCATCTCGCGACCTTCAACCCGCCAGTTCCTGAGCGACGACAGAAAGTTCATTCCCAACAGGTTTACCGCGTCCTCCTGATCGCCTGACACCAGAACCGGAAAATCAGTGCGCACGATACTGCCAATGCTCAACGATCCGATACGGGCGCGATTCATCATCGCCACACCATTCGCAGTCTGCGCCGCAACTGGAAATCCGTAAGCGTCAATTGCCACGCCGGCTTCGTCTGCGCCGGTCTTCGACAAGGTCGTTGTCGTTGC
Organism: Sphingomonadaceae bacterium; assembly: GCA_046348625.1. Lineage (GTDB taxonomy): Bacteria > Pseudomonadota > Alphaproteobacteria > Sphingomonadales > Sphingomonadaceae > Aquisediminimonas. The sequence continues at coordinate 187,394 of JAXMDX010000004.1, read as the reverse complement.
CCCGCTGTCGATAAGGAAGTTGAGCGTATGCCCATTGACCTGTGCGTCCACATGAAAATGACCGTCTTCTTCCATTCTGACTCGAATTGTCTTGCCATCCTGGACCGGTGCCCCTGGAAAAAGCTCGGTACGGACCTGTTCCCAGCCCTGCCTTGCGATGCCACGGAACGAATAAAGAACAATTGCACCAGCGAATATGGCGAGCCAAGCAAGGGCATATTTTACGGTAACCCCGATCGACAAACGCCGCGCAGCCAGACTCGAAACCACCAAAACAAGAAACAGCAGCGAATAGAGAAGGTTCGCTGTCTGATCGGACGTCATGCTGGCATAGCCTTGGCGAACAGCTGGAAGAAATTGTCCCGTGTGCGCGATGCGAGGGCTTCAACCGGTACACCGCGCAGTCCCGCAAGAAAGCGGGCTGTGTCAACAACATAGGCCGGCTCACAAGGACGCCCGCGGTGCGGCACAGGCGCCAGGAACGGAGCATCTGTCTCGATCAGCAGTCTGGATTCAGGAAGTGCCGCAGCAGTCTCCTGCAGATCCTTGGCGTTCTTGAATGTAACAATACCTGAAATCGAGATATACAATCCGAGATCGAGAGCCGCTTCGGCGAAGTGTCTGCTTGCCGTAAAGCAGTGGATAACCCCGCTGTATTGCCCCTTCGCCATTTCTTCCGCGAGAATTTCCGCTGTGTCGGCCTCTGCGTCGCGGGTATGGACAATCAGCGGCAGACCGGTTTCGCGCGCTGCAGCTATATGCGAGCGAAAACTGGCTCTCTGGCGGGCCCGGTCGGAATGGTCGTAATAATAGTCGAGGCCTGTCTCCCCGATTGCAACAACCTTTGGATGTGCCGAGGCCTCAACGAGTTTTGCGGTGTCGACATCGGGATGGGTATCCGCTTCATGCGGATGTATGCCGATGGAGGCCCAGATATTTAGGGATCGGGCGGCGACATGCACGACGTCATCCCATTCGCTCTCGCGCGTGGAAATGTTGAGCATCCCGACTACCCCCGCCGCTGCCGCTCGCGCAATGACGCCTGCCTGATCCTCGATCAGCCCCTTGTAATTGAGGTGACAGTGTGAATCGACAAACATCAGCCCGCCAGCTCGAGCCGCGGAAAAACGCCGGATGGTGATGGTAGTACAAGGCCAGGCTCAAGACTTTCACCTAAGTCACTGAACAATCTCGAATTTTCTGGCTGTGAAAGCAAATCCAGAATCTTGCCTGTTCCTTCAGGGATGACCCATTGAGCCAGAATTGCCAATTGGCGGATTGCTTCAGCTGTGTTGTAGAGAATCGTATCCGCCCGTGCCGGATCTTCCTTGCGAACAGCCCAGGGGGCCTGATCGGCAAAATACTGGTTGGCGGCACTCATCGCAGCCCAGATGGCTTCGATGGCTGAATGCAACGCCAGTTCCTCCATGGCCGCTTCAACGGCTCCCTGTGCTGCCGAAACGGCATCCACCAATGTTGTATCTTCAGGGGCGGGCTTTGACGGTTCCGGCACTTTCCCATCGCAATTCTTGGCAATCATGGAGAGCGAACGCTGCGCAAGATTTCCGAAGTTGTTTGCAAGATCGGCATTGCACCGCGTCACGATCGCCTCTTCGCTGTAACTGCCATCCTGGCCGAAACTCACCTCGCGCAGCAGGAAATAGCGGAGCTGGTCAACACCGAAAGCGTCGGCCAGTTCCAGAGGATCAATGACGTTGCCGGCTGATTTGGACATTTTCTCGCCACCACGCGCGAGAAGAAAGCCGTGCCCAAATACCTGCTTTGGCAGAGGCAGGCCCGCGGACATGAGGAAAGCGGGCCAATAGACCGTATGAAAGCGCACAATATCCTTCCCGATCAGGTGGATATCGGCTGGCCAATATCGGGCGAAATCCCCGTCGAGCGCGGGATAGCCAACGCCGGTCATATAGGTGGTCAGCGCATCGACCCAAACGTACATGACATGGCCCGGAGATCCCGGCACGGGAACGCCCCAATCGAAACTTGTTCGCGAAACACTTAAATCCTTCAGGCCGCCTTCGACAAAGCGCAGCACTTCATTGCGGCGGCTCTCCGGACGAATGAAGTCGGGATTTTCGGCATAAAGTTTGAGCAGCGGCTCCTGATACCGGGACAAGCGAAAGAACCATGTCTCTTCCTTGGTCCATTCCACCGGCGTGCCTTGAGGAGACAGTCGAACGCCCCCTTCCCCGTCAACCAGCTCCTTTTCATCGTAGAATGCCTCGTCGCGGACAGAGTACCAGCCTTCATAGCGATCCAGATAGAGATCGCCTGCAGCCTCCATCCCCTTCCACAGAGCGATACTCGCGTCGTGGTGGCGCGGTTCGGTTGTGCGAACAAATTGCGTATATGCGACATTAAGTTTCGCACACATCTCTTTAAAATAACCAGACATTTCGTCGGCTAGCGCTTGCGTGCTGACGCCCGCGCGTGCCGCGGTCTGGACCATTTTCAGTCCATGCTCGTCCGTTCCGGTTATCAGTCGCGCATCCTGTCCGGAAAGCCGATGAAATCGCGCAATCGCATCTGCCGCGATCGCCTCATAGGCGTGACCGATGTGAGGCCGCCCATTGGGGTAGCTGATTGCAGTGGTAATGTAGAAGGGTTCGCCAAGCATGCTGTCAGGCTTTAGCGTTCTTCGCTCCCGGGACAAGGGCTGCGACATGGCCTGCAAGCGCGAATACTGTCATTTGAGGGTCAAGCGATTGGCGGATCGCACTTTCCGCCAGGCCACGAGCGGCCGACCAGGCATCAACTGCCGCTTTCAATCCGCTTCCGTGCCGTTTTCTCGCCTCTTCCGCAATAAAGCTTGGGGCCCTGTTCAGAAACGCCTCGTATCGACGCTGCGACTGTTTTGCGGAAAGTGACTGGGCCAATTCAGACCGTATTCCATTGTCCGGATCGCCGCCTTGCGCAATCTGATGCAAAGCCGTTTCCATGCTCGCAAGATCGAGGCCAGCAAAGCTCAAGGCCTTTCCGGGAGAACCTTCTCCGGCTTTGACCAGTGCTGCGAGCTCGGAATCAGTTATCCCAGGCATGGCGCTCCGAAGCGCCGCCTCCATGGAAAACTGATCAAGGGCCGCAAATCTCAATGTGCGGCAGCGCGACCGGATCGTAGGCAGCAACCGGCCCGGAGCGTGACTGATGAGCAGGAAAATCGTGCCGTGTGGCGGCTCCTCAAGGCTTTTGAGCAAGGCATTGGCAGCTCCGCGCTCCATGTCATCAATGGCATCGACCAATACGACGCGGGATCGGGAATATGAGGGCTTCAGTGCAAAAGTGCTGCCAAGACTGCGCACCTGTTCAATCGTGATATTGCGCGCCCGCTCAAGGTCTGCAGGCCAATTTGACCGCTCGATTTCGCGCAACACCTTGATGTCCTTGGGCAAGCGCTCAAGCTGGATGAAATCGGGATGCGTATGCGCATCAAACAGCCGGCCAATCGCGTAGTTTGCCGGCACCGCAAGCCCTTCGCGCGACAGATCGGGGTCTGAAGCTTCGCAAAGCAGGCGCTTGGCCAAGGCCATTGCCGTTTTTGCCTTGCCGACCCCTTCGGGACCGACAAGCAACCACGCATGGTGCATTCTGGGACCACGCATCGCCATCAGAAATTCGGCAATCACGCCATCATGTCCAACAAGATCGGTCACAGGAGATCGCTCAGCCCTGCCATGAGTCGTGCAGTAACGGCTTCCGGGCTCCCAACCGCGGATACGAGATGGATTCTATCCGGGGAGGCCGCAGCCATGTCGAGAAATGCCTTGGCAACGCTACGATGATATTGCTCGGTTTGAAGCGCAAAACGGTCTGCCTTGCCTCCATCCCGTGTTTCTGCGCGCGCCGCCGCCTGGTCCAGGTCGAGCGTCAGCAAAAACGTGCGGTCTGGCATCAGTCCACCACAGCCAATGGTGTGCAGCGACAGAATCTCGGTATCGCTTAGCCCGCCGGCGCCCCCCTGATAGGCACGGGTGGAATCGACAAACCGGTCGCACAACACCCAATCCCCTCGCTCAAGTGCAGGGCGGATTGTCTTTTCAACATGATCTGCGCGGGCCGCCGCGAAGAGCAGAGCTTCGGCACGCGAACTCCATCGGTCCTTGTCCCCCGTCATCAAGAGCGACCGGATTGCCTCGGCGCCGGGGCTGCCGCCGGGTTCTCGCGTGGTCACGACGGAATGCCCTTGCGCCCTTATCGCATCGGCAAGAGCCTTCAGCTGGGTCGACTTGCCGACGCCCTCCCCACCTTCCAGAGTAATGAATCTCGCGCTCACCCGCCGAAGAATGACATCAAACCGGCCCAAACGCGACCGAAAAAGCCCGCCTCGGACACTGCTTCTTCAGCCACCAGCGGCATGATTTGCTCACCCGTATCGGGAGTCGAGACTACAAGATCCGCGATATGCTGACCCTTGGCGATTGGCGCCTTGATGGGACCGTCATAGACAACCTTGATGCTCATGTTGGCCGCCGCACCGGTCGGCAGCGTGACCGCAATGTTTCGCGGTGCGACAAGGCCAACTTTCGCAGAGCTGCCCATCTGCACTTCGGCCTGCTCAACCACCTTGCCGGCAGCAACAAGCGGCTTCGATTCCCAGGCCTTGAATCCCCAGTCCATGAACTTGACCGATTCGGTAATGCGATTGTTGAAGGTATCGATCCCCGCAACGACCATCACGAGCCTGCGCCCATTCTGTTCTGCAGACCCTGTAAAGCCATAACCGGCTTCATCGGTGTGGCCCGTCTTGATGCCATCCGCACCCGGGATACGGCCAAGGATCGGATTGCGATTGGCCTGGGTTATGTCAGCGCCAGCACCCAAGGTCTTGCCCCAGGTAAATTGCGTCAGGCTGTAGAATTTCTTGTAGAGGTCGGGCGTTTCGTCGATCGTCGCGCGCCCAAGCGCGGCCAGATCCTTTGCCGTTGTGTAGGTTACGCCCCCATCCGGCCATCCGTTTGCTGTTCCATATTGCGTATTCACCAAGCCGAGACGCTTGGCTTCTGCGTTCATCTGGGCAACAAATGCCTGCTCGGTACCGAACATGCCTTCTGCCAGCACGATGCAGGCGTCATTGCCTGAAAGCGTGACGATGCCATGCAGAAGGTTTTCAATGCTGACCTCTTCGCCAGCAGACAGGAACATGGTCGACCCTGCTTCGGGACCATGCCATTTCGCCCATGTCTCGGGCCGCACTGTAAATTTCTGATCGAGCCGGAACTTGCCCTGCTTGATCAGGCGAAAAGCGAGGTGCGCAGTCATCATTTTCGCCATGGAAGCCGGAGGGATCCTCCGGTCTGCATCCTTGGCATAAAGGACGGCGCCAGACGACAGATCGACCATGAACGCAACGGGTGCCGTCGTTTCAAATGGCGGTGCAGCAGCGCTGGCGGGGATGGACACGGCAACTAGAACAGCAGGCAACGCGAAGTGGAGTTTCATTTTCTGCTTTCGACTCGAGAAATGACGCTTTGGTCGCGATAGCCCGTCGCGACACAAGGTCCAAGCATGCCGTTAACGCTCGACCTCATCCGCCAGCAGCCCCACCGATAATGCGTAAAAATTGGAGCAATTATACTCGAGTATGACCCTGTAATTTCCAGTGAGAAGATAGGCCGTGGCGCCAGGGCCGTCCGGCTCGAGCAAGGTCGCCAGATCGCTGTCCCGTATCCCCTTGCTTTCAGTCGGGATGACTCCCTGGGCTTTCCATTCGGCAAGAGTTTTCCATTGGCTGTGCCGCCCAAAAACGCGCGGGCAGCGGGATGCTGCAAGGCGCGTCTCAAACTGCGAACGGTCAAGGGAATCCGGGACATACGCCTTCACGCCCCATGGCTGGCCGCGACGCCAGCCGGACGCTTCGAAATATTTGGCAATTGAGGCCAGCGCATCTGCTTCGCTTGACCAGATGTCGGCGCGCCCGTCCCCGTCCCCATCCCTGCCGTACCGCAGATAGGTCGATGGCAGAAACTGCGGATAACCGGTCGCGCCAGCCCAGCTCCCTTTGAGTTTCTCGCGAGGATATCCGGCGTCGATCAACTTCAGGGTTGCAATGAACTCCGTCGTGAACAGGCTGCGGCGCCGGCCTTCATAGGCAAGCGTTGCCAGCGAGTTGGCCAGATCGAAATCACCGGTGTAGGCGCCGTAGTTGGTTTCGTGACCCCAGATGGCAACCATGATCGCTTCGGGCACGCCTGTTTCAGACTCGACCCGTTGAAGCAGTGGCATCAGCGATTGGTATTTGGCCCTGCCCCTGATTATACGCGCTGTATCGACATGCTGGGCCGCATAAGGGGCAAATTTCGGTATGGGTGAATTGGGCGGCCCGCCCGGCTGGGCGCGATCAAGGTCAACGACGCGCTGGCTAAAATAAAGGGTCGGCAAGATTGCATTGACCGTGCCGGGTGTAACGCCTTGCGCCAGGGCTTGAGACCGAAGCTGTTCAACAAACGCCTGGAAGGGATCGGTGCCTTGAACCGTGTTTTCGGGCGCAGCGCTGGCCCCCAGGGCGACTGGAAGGCACGCCAGAACAATCGCGGCGCGAAGACGAAAATCCCGCATGGCGGCAGACTGCCACAGTCGACCCTGCCCCGCCATCCCCTTTTCGCAACGCCGCTTGCGCCAGAGGCAAAGACTCCGCTATGCGCGGCCCCTTCAAGCGGACAGGTGGCCGAGTGGTTTAAGGCACCGGTCTTGAAAACCGGCGTGGGTTCACGCTCACCGTGGGTTCGAATCCCACCCTGTCCGCCAGAAATTCATGATTTCCGCAGTCAGTTCCTGGGAATGCGGATTGCGGCATGTGGCGCGACCATTCGCCAAAATGACAGACTGCATTCAAAGCAATCAGAAAATCCGGCGGCGCTACAAACAGGCCGCCGGACAAGCCAACTCTAATTACTGAGCCGGCTGGGGCGGTGTCGTAGCGGGATCAGTAAATTTGATTGCTGTGCCCGTCGCATTTGTCTTACCCCAGCTAAAGGCCGAGATATGGGAATCACCATATTTGGCATTGATAATCGCGTCAGCACCCATCTTTTCGCCGCGTTCCCAAAGTTCGCGATAGACTTTCGCCTGCGAGGCTTCCTTGCTGAATACTGTCGCCTTGCGCACACCCGCTGTTACCTCACCAAGCACCTTATAGGGCCGGTCTGTGATATCATATGGGAAGACCGGTACGCCGACGTCTTCATTTACCACAACATAGGTTTTCGGCGCTTCCTTGGCCACAACTGGCTGAAGTCCGGCAAATGCCAGCATTGTGACGGCGATAAGATTTGAAACTTTCACTCTGCGTCCTCCCACGCGTTGACGATCAGGCGACGTGGCAGAATGTTGCATATGGTGTCAATAATTTGCACATCGTCGCAAGCGTGTTAGTCGCAGCGACAGAAGCATTCAGACAGTTCGGGCGGTCGCGGCAATTTTATTTGTGGGGGGAAAGTCATTGCGTGAAATATTTCTTGCGGCGGTTGCCGCATCGGCCAATGCGCCGGCTCAGCCGACCGATTCCGCTCCGGCCGTTGTTGAAGCATCTTCGGCGTCGACCGCGCCCACGACTGCCGTCCAGGCTCCCGTGCTTATCCGGCGCGACACACCAGTCGTGCTCATGGCGATCAGTGAAGTCAGCACGGCTACAGCGGCCGCTGGCACGCGGATAAAGCTGCGCGTCCAGCAACCCTTATCGGTTGACGGCCGCATCATTGTTCCTGTCGGCACTCCCGCATTCGGCACAGTCGTGGCTGCCGAAGATTCTGGCGGACTCGGTAAATCAGGCAGGATGACCGCCCGGCTGCAGCACATTCGTCTGGGAGATGCGGAAATTCCCCTTGACGGTGACGTGAGCGCAAAGGGAACTGGCGCAGGCTCTGCAGGAGTTGCAGTGATCTTTACCGGTGTTGTGGGGCTTTTTCATCGCGGCAACAACGCCAAGATAAAGGCGGGGGAAATACTCTCTGCTTTTGTCAGTGAAGATGTATTGCTCGACCTGACGAGTACTCCAATCAAGCGAGTTGCTCCAACGGCATCGGGTACGCCACAATGAAGGCGACCCGCTCCGTTCGCTGGCTCGCTGGTTTGGCTGGATTGATGGCCAGCATCGCAAGCGCTGCGCAAACGGTGTCTTTGAATTCAGACACTGAAGTTCGACTTGAAACGATTGCTCCCTTGACAAGCAAGACCAGCGTAAAGGGCGATTTAGTGCCTTTGCGCACAACAGCAGACGTCATTGTCGACGGCAAAATCATAGTGCCCGGCGGCACTCCGGCTGTGGGTCAGGTCAGTGATGCCCGCGCAAAAGGCGCGCTGGGAATGTCGGGACGACTTGTTATTCAGCCTCTTTACTTGACGGTCCAAAACACAACCATCCGACTTTTGGGCAACACATCAAATCACGGCAGTGTGACTGCTGGCGCTGTGATTGGCATGGCGGTCCTTACACCCGGGTTCACAGGACGAAGTGCCACCATACCAGCCGGAACCCCGATCATCGCCTATGTTGCTCATACGACCGAGGTAACTCTGCCATAAAGTCTGCTCGGTTCAGTCGTTTGAATTATACGGTCTCAATCTGAATGCTTTGCACGTGCGGCAGCTCGCCTTGATCCAAAAAAAGAAATTCAATCCGCATGGTGCAGCCAAATATCTCGTGTCACGAGTATAGATTCGATTGCGAATAGCTTGGAGCCAGACGTTTGACGTTTCGATTGAAGTCGCCCGCGGAATCTTGTCAAAATGGGCCGACACTCCCCTTTGAAACCGGCGAAGCACCCCTTGCCCTTCTGACGTCGCTGGGCCTAAGTCTGGGTCTGCGATGAACACCCAGCCTTTCAAGACGGTTGAACCAGCGCCCGGCGCACGCAACGGCCCGCTTGGACGCCTTGCCGCTCGGAAGTTTCAGGGCTTCCTCGATCTTCTCGACAACCGCTTGAAGGCAGGCGCAATTGAGGCCATCCTGCCCGACGGCAGTTTTCGCACCATTGGAAATCATGAGCCGGGCCCCGTCGCGCGGGTCGATTTGCGGCGTTGGCGCGCGCTTCTGCGGCTTGCCCGCTCTGGCTCCGTCGGATGGTATCAGGCGTGGGAAAAGGGCGAATGGTCAAGCCCGGACCCGGTCACGCTTTTTGAACTGTTCATGCTCAATCGCAACAGCCTTGGCGACGCTGGTCGGTCGTCCGGACTTTCCCGGCTATTGCGCCGCATCCTGCATGGCCTCAATCGCAACAGCCGTCCTGGGGCCCGCCGCAATATCGTTGCGCACTATGATCTGGGCAATGATTTTTACCGGTGCTGGCTCGATGAGACCATGAGCTATTCAAGCGGATTGTTCGCGGGGCCCCTGCCCTCTGATGAAACGCTTGAATCGGCCCAGGAGCGCAAGGTTGCAGCGCTTGTCGCGCGCCTCAATCTCCAGCCTGGTTCGGATATTCTGGAGATCGGCTGCGGCTGGGGCTATTTCTCCCGTTATTGTGCACATCGTGGTCACAATGTAACCGCGATCACGCTGTCTCCGTCACAATGCCGCTGGGCCGAAGAGGCCGCAAACCTCGAACATGCCGACGTGTCCTATGAAATTCGAGATTATCGGGACGTCAAAGGTCAGTTTGATGCCATAGCCTCTGTCGAGATGGTGGAGGCCGTCGGGCAGGCTTATTGGCCAGCCTACCTTGATGTCATCTCCCGAAGTCTGAAACCGGGTGGTCGGGCTGCGCTGCAATTCATTGCGATCGACGATGCCATTTTTGAACGCTATGCGGCGAGTGCGGACTTTATTCAGGCCTATATATTCCCCGGAGGAATGCTCCTGTCAGAAAGCCGCTTTCGGGCACTAGCAGAGGCGCGAGGCTTGCGATGGGAAGACCCGCATCATTTTCCCATGCACTATGCCGAAACATTGCGTCGCTGGCGGCTCCGTTTTGAGGATGCAGTGGCCGCTGGACAACTGCCTCGCGGTTTCGATGCGCGATTCCTGGCTTTGTGGCGTTACTACCTGATGTATTGTGAAGGCGGATTCCGAAGTGGCGGCATCACGGTCGGCCAGGTCACTTTGGTCAAGGAGGGGGGCGAACATGCGGAAATGGATATTGGCACTGGCGTTACTTCAATCCGGCGCTAACGCACAATCTGCCTCGGACCTGCCAAAGGATCAGAATGTGCTTTTCTGGACTCAAGACCAGCGCGACACGGCGTTCCGCGCCATGGAGAAGCTCGCAAAGGCCAACACAATTGCAGCCGGCGGACCCGTTCTGGAGTTGCGGCAGGGCAAACCCATCAAGCTCGATCTCGATATTGAAGCATTCATGCAGCACCAGCGAAATGCCGGCCTGCTGATCATTCAGGACGGCAAGATCCGCTTTGAAAAATATGCACTCGGTTATGGTCCGGAAGGCCGCTGGACGAGCTTCTCTGTAGCGAAATCCCTGACTTCAACGTTGGTGGGGGCCGCACTCAAGGATGGCTACATCAAGAACATCGACGACAAGGTGACCGTATATATCCCCGGCTTGCGGGGATCCGCCTATGACGACGTAACGGTGCGGCAGCTGCTGACCATGACGTCTGGCGTGCAATGGAATGAGGATTATACGGATCCAAAATCCGACGTGGCGCTGTTCAACCAGCAAAAACCCGAGCCCGGGCTTGATATTACAGTCAGTTACATGCGCAGATTGCCGCGTGAGGCACCGGCGGGGAGCAAATGGGTCTACAAGACCGGTGAAACCAACCTGATTGGCGTGCTGGTTTCCAGCGCGACCGGAAAGTCTCTCTCTGCCTATCTTTCGGAAAAAGTCTGGAAGCCCTTCGGGATGGAGCGTGATGCTGTCTGGATGCTTGGCGCGACGGGCCATGAGATCAGCGGATGCTGCATCTCGGCAACTTTAAGGGATTATGCCCGGTTCGGCCTGTTTGTCCTTGGCGGCGGCATTGTCGCGGGCAACAAGGTCTTGCCTGATGACTGGCTGCCAAACGCCACGACAAAGCAAGCCGACATCGGTGTCTCAGGTCACGGCTATGGATACCAATGGTGGACGAACGATGACGGCAGTTTTGCTGCGCAGGGAATCTTCGGTCAGGGCATCTTCATTGATCCAAGGCGCAAGCTGGTCATTGCCTCGAACGGCAACTGGCCCCAAGCCACCGACCCCGACGGAGTCGGGGCCGAACGGCTCGCCTTTTACAAGGCCGTTCAGGAAGCGCTGGATACCGAAGACTGAGGTGCAGTGCCATGCACCGCAACAATACGGTCATAGACTGCAACGTTCAGAAGATGGTCAAACGCGCAGCCGACTCGTGAGCCGTCGTTCCAGATCACCTTGGCCTGCAAGCTCGACAGCCCCGGCAATGTCACCCAGCAAATGGCGCCCGGCTTCATGCCAGTCACGGCATCGCAGGAAAAGCCGCTGATCGAAAGGTCATAGACCGTCACTTCAAAACCCGGTGCCCCGGACGCGCGCAGCTTTGCTGCCAAGCGCATGGGCGCTCTTGTTCCGCAACGATCTTCCTGCGCGGCAGAATGATATGAGTTTGTTTCGTGCATCGTTCATTCCTGACAATGCTGGTCCTGAAACAAAGATACGGCACAAATGCCTAACGCCATGCTGCCAGAATTGGTTAACCGATGCGTTCCGTGTGACCGGTTTCAAACCCGTCGGTCAGCAGCAGCAGGATCCTCCTTGCCACGTCGTCAGGCGACTTCAGCGAGGCTGGATCTTCTCCCGGATAGGCCTGCGCCCGCATCTTTGTGCGGGTGGCACCTGGATCAATTATTGCCACGGCGAGCCTGCCTGTATTGCGATTCTCCTCCGCATAGGCCCCAAGCAAAGTATTGAACGCGGCTTTTGACGCACCGTAAGCGCCCCAGAATGCACGCGGCGATGCGCCTACGCTTGATGTGATGCCAATCAGTCGCGCCTGCCCGCTTTTCCTCAACAATGCGTCGAATGCGGCAATCAGCGCCGCTTGAGCGCTGACATTGAGCGTGAAGATCTGAGCAAATTCCTTTGCGTCCAGATGTTGAACCGGCGCAAGTGTTCCCAACATCGCCGCATTCAAAACAAGTATGTCCAGCTTTTCCCACCGTCCGGCAATCGCCTGTGCCAACCGACCGATACTGTCGGGATCCGTCAGATCCAGCGGAGCAATCGTGGCCGTTCCGCCCGCCTTGTGGATACGCTCTTCAACCTCTTCGAGGCCGGCGGACGTCCGGGCCGTGAGGATTACATGCGCACCCGCCTGAGCCAAGGCCTCCGCAACGGCTGCGCCAATTCCTCGGGAAGCACCCGTGACTAGTGCGATTTGCCCTTCCAGCTGCCCGGGCATCAAACAACCCGTTCGGCCAGCAAGCTCAGCTGGCTTTCAGGGGCAATCTCGTCCTGGTCGGTCAATCGGGTTGGGTAATCCCCGGTAAAGCAGGCATCGCAATATTGTGGACGAATGTCCGCGCGGCGATCTTCGCCCAAAGCCTTGTAGAGCCCGTCGATCGAGACAAATGCGAGACTGTCTGCATGGATGAAGGTCCGCATCTCTTCAAGATTATGCTTGGCCGCGAGAAGTTTGGACCGTTCCGGTGTATCCACCCCGTAAAAGCAACTGTGCCGGGTCGGCGGGCTGGCAATGCGCATGTGAACCTCGGTGGCGCCCGCATCGCGCATCATCTGGACAATCTTGAGACTGGTTGTGCCGCGAACAATGGAATCGTCGATAAGGACCACACTCTTGCCCGAAATCAGGGCTCTGTTGGCATTGTGCTTCAGTTTTACGCCGAGGTGACGAACCTGATCGCCCGGCTGGATGAAGGTTCGCCCCACATAATGTGAACGGATGATTCCAAGCTCGAACGGAATTCCGGATTGCTGGGCATAGCCGATCGCAGCTGGCGTTCCGCTATCCGGCACCGGAATGACAAGATCGGCCCGGACCGGGCTTTCAATCGCCAACTGCGCGCCGATCGCCTTTCTGACCGAATAGACGCTCGATCCGTCCACAATTGAATCAGGCCTCGAAAAATAGACATGTTCGAAAATGCACGGCCTTGGGTTTGTGACCGCAAAGGGCTTGATCGACCGCAATTCCCCCTTCGCGACGATCACAATCTCGCCGGGCTCAACCTCGCGTTCATAGGTTGCACCAACGACATCAAGCGCAACCGTCTCCGATGCAAAAATATAGGCATCGCCAAGTTTGCCCATGACGAGCGGGCGGATCCCCAATGGATCCCTGCAGGCAATCATTCCCTCAGGAGTCAGGCAGATCAGCGAATAAGCGCCTTCAACCTGCTTCAGGGCGTCGATGAACTTGTCGAGGAGGGTCCTGTAGGTGCTGGTTGCAACCAAATGGATGATTACCTCGGTGTCGCTCGTCGATTGGAAAATCGCTCCCTTGCGGACAAGGTCGCGTTTGACGGTCATGGCATTGGAAATGTTGCCATTGTGCGAAACAGCGAAGCCGCCCGAAGCGAGATCGGCAAAAAGCGGCTGCACGTTCCGAAGCGAAGTTTCGCCCGTCGTTGCATAACGCACGTGACCGCACGCTACGCTACCTGGCAAACCATTGATGATGTCGTCCCGATCGAAATTCCCCGCAACATGGCCCATGGCCCGATGGGAATGAAAGTTGCTGCCATCCCAGCTGGTAATGCCTGCTGCCTCCTGACCGCGGTGCTGGAGCGCATGCAAACCGAGCGCGACGACGGCTGAGGCTGTGTCCGCCCCCCAGACGCCGAAAATTCCGCACTCTTCCCTCAATTTATCATCATCGAACGGATGAGTCGTGATCATTTGGAATCGCCCGGTAGTTGCGCCGTGCCGGGCATATAGGGGCTTGTCTTCAATTTGTAATGCACAATGACAGTAAATCTCGCCCTCAGCCGATATCTCCCCGGCGCAAGCTTGCCCTCCCCCGCAACTTCCCTAAACTGCGCGCATGAATGATACGCGCGAAACCAGCCTTGTCCTTGACCCAAAATTTGACTCCAATGGGTTGATCACAGCTATCTGCACGGATGAAGACAGCGGCACCGTCCTGATGCTGGCACACATGAATGCGAAGGCCCTGCAGCTGACTCTTGAGACCGGCAAGGCAACATTTTGGTCGCGATCACGCGCTGCACTCTGGATGAAGGGCGAAAGCTCGGGCCATGTGTTGCATGTAACTGAGGCCCGCATCGATTGTGATCAGGATGCAGTTTGGCTTAAGTGCCGCCCTGAGGGACCGGCGTGCCATACCGGAGAAAAGAGCTGCTTTTTCCGACGGATCGATAACGGAGCACTGGTCCGGGATTGACCCTTACGTGCACGTAAAGTAACACTCGTTCATGTCCAGTGCTACCGTAGAGATCGTCGACCCGCGTGATCGGCACCAATATTCGATTTCGGACCTTTCCGACGAGTTCAAAGTGACTGCGCGTGCGCTGCGCTTCTATGAAGACGAAGGCTTGATCTCCCCTATCCGACGGGGGCTTACACGAATTTACACGAAGCGCGACCGGGCTCGCCTTGCATGGATACTGCGCGCAAAACGCGTGGGCTTCAGCCTCGCAGACATTCGTGAAATGATCGATCTCTATGACATTGGCGACGGCAGACATGCGCAGCGGCTGGTGACAATTGAGAAATGCCAGGCGCGAATTGACCTGCTGAAACGCCAGCGCCTCGATATTGATGCGCATATTGATGAATTGTCGCGTTTCATTGATATTGTGAAGAAGGCGGACGCCCCCGGCGACGCCTGACAAGGCTTGTCACCAGGAGAGAATGCGTGCCCCAGTATAATGCCCCGGTCCGCGATACGCGGTTCATTTTCGATCATGTCATTGGCATAGAACGTTATGCCAACTTGCCGGGTTTCGAAAACGCATCTCCCGACATGATCGAAGCCGTCCTGACCGAAGGCGGTCGCGTGTGCGAGGAAATCCTATTCCCGCTGAACAAGTCCGGCGATGAACAAGGCTGCACTCGCCACGCCGATGGCAGCGTGAGCACGCCCGACGGCTTCAAGGAGGCCTACCGCGCCTATCGCGAAGGTGGTTGGGTTGGCCTTTCGGCCCCTGAAGAGTTTGGGGGTCAGGGCCTTCCGCATGTTGTGGGGACCGCCATGGAAGAGTTTCGCATGGCTGCAAACCAGTCCTTCGGCATGTACCCCGGCCTGACCATGGGCGCTGTAGCAGCAATCATGGTCAAGGGATCAGAGGAACAAAAGGCCAAGTTCGTTCCGAAGATGATCTCCGGCGAATGGGGCGGAACAATGAACCTGACCGAATCCCATGCCGGTACCGACCTGGGCCTGATCCGCACTCGTGCCGTTCCGAAGAGCGATGGGAGCTACAGCATCACCGGCACCAAGATCTTCATTTCGGGCGGTGATCATGACTTGACGGAAAACATCATCCACCTTGTGCTTGCGAAGACGCCTGATGCGCCAGAATCCAGCAAAGGCATTTCGCTCTTCATCGTGCCAAAATTCCTGGTGAACGACGATGGAACCCTTGCCGAGCGGAATGCCGTGAGCTGCGGATCGATCGAACACAAGATGGGCATCCGCGCGCAGGCCACATGTGTAATGAACTATGATGGCGCAACAGGGTATATGGTCGGCGAAGAAAACAAGGGGCTTGCGGCCATGTTCATCATGATGAATGCCGCGCGCCTTGGTGTGGGTGTGCAAGGCCTGGCTCAAGGCGACATCGCGTACCAGAACGGCCTTCAGTATGCGAAAGACCGGCGCCAGGGCCGATCCCTCACGGGCGCCAAGGATCCGCAGGAAAAGGCGGACACGCTTCTTGTTCACCCGGATATCCGGCGCATGCTCATGGAAGCCAAGGCGTTGACCGAAGGGCTTAGGGCGCTTTGCCTCTGGGGCGCGCTTCAGGTCGACCTTGCCCATTGCGCCCAGACGGAGGCGGAACGCCAGATGGCAGATGACCTGATTTCTCTGCTGACGCCTGTGATCAAGGGGTACGGGACGGACAAAGGCTATGAGATCGCGACGGCCATGCAGCAGATCTATGGCGGACACGGCTATATCGAAGAATGGGGCATGAGCCAGTTTGTTCGCGATGCCCGGATTACCCAGATCTATGAAGGTGCAAATGGTGTTCAGGCGCTCGATCTGGTTGGCCGCAAGCTCGCCCAGAATGGTGGACGAGCCGTCGGCGCTTTCTTCGCGCTCGTGACCAGCGAGATTGAAGCAGCCAAGTCAAAGGAGGCTCTTTCGGACTATGCGACACGCCTTGAAAAGGCTCTCGGTGATCTTCAGGCGTCAACAATGTGGCTGATGCAGAATGGCATGGCCAATCCTGACAACGCCGGCGCTGGATCTACACCTTACTTGCATCTGATGGGGATCGTATCCGTCGGCCTGATGTGGCTGAGAATGGCCAGCGCAGCCCACGCGGCTCTGGAAGCCGGCACGGAAGACGCAGCATTCATGCGGGCGAAGCTGACGACCGCACGTTTCTATGCCGAACGGATCATGCCTGACAGTGGAGCGCTTCGTCGCAAGCTTGAAGCGGGAGCTGAGGCAATCATGGCGCTGCCGGCTGAGGCATTCTGATTGGAATTCGAATGAAAACACTGTTTTTCGGTTTCATCGCTGTCGCGGTGGTGCTCTTCCTTTTTACCCGGATCGTTGAACCACCAAACCAGCTAGATTATCTCGACAGGGTCTGGCCAGGTCAGAGCAATGCCGAGAAATTGGCGTCAGACATCACTTTTGACGAAGCCAGTGCCCAAAAGCTCAACATCTGGGGAAGCCCTGCACCTGCGGTGCATCACAAGAAGCCTGTCCTGGTCTTTTTCTATGGAGGCGGTTGGGCAAATGGCGACCGTGATCATTACGGCTTTGCAGCGCGTGCCTATGCCAATCGCGGGTTCGTTGTGGTCTTGCCCGATTATCGGAAAGTGCCGGACGTTCATTTTCCAGCATTCAACCAGGATGCGGCGGCGGCCGTACGGTGGGTGCATGACAACATCGGCCGATATGGGGGCGACCCCGACCGGATCGTCCTGGCTGGCCATTCTGCCGGCGCCTATATCGCGATGATGCTGACGCTGGACCGGTCTTACCTGATGGCCGCTGGTGTTAAACCATCAATCATTCGGGGCACGGTTGGCTTGTCTGGTCCTTATGATTTCTACCCTTACGACTCGCATCGATCGATCAATGCCATGAACCGCTGGCCTCGCCCGCTCGAAACCCAGCCCATCGCATTCGCGCGCAAGGACACGCCTCCGATCATGATCGTTACCGGCACATCGGATGACACGGTCAAACCGCGCAATGCGATCCTGCTTTCACGCAAACTCCACGAACTTGGAGCACCTGTGACTTTCCGAGCCTATAACGATCTCAATCACGAAGACATTGTGATGGCCTTGTCGAAACCATTCAGAAACAAGGCGCCCGTCTTGCAGGACAGTGCGGATTTCCTCATGAAGGCTGCAGATCAACAATAGGTGAGGATTCCCCGGTGCTGAACGATGCGCAACTGGCTGCCGTAGGCGAGCACATTGCCGAAGCATTGGACGCACCCGGGGCAAAGATCATCGACATTCGCCGTTTTCACGGTGGAGCATCGCGCGAGACCTATGCAATTGACGTTCTTGCCAATCAGGATTCGCACGCCCTGATCCTGCGATGCGATCCTGGAGACAGCCTCATTGATACACCACGAGCACTAGAGTTTGCTGCGTACAAGTCTGTCCAGGACTGCGGCATTCCTGTTCCCCGTGCCGTCAGCCTGTGTGAGGACGCAGCACTGATTGGTACGCCGTTTTTCATCATGCAGCGTATCGAGGGAGGAGAAGCGGTCAGCCCGTTCGTCGCAGGTGCTTACGGTGAAAATCGGGACGCAATCGGGCATCAATTCTTCGAATATTTGGGCAAGATCAACGGTGCTGATGCCCTGTCGAGTCCGCTCGCAGGACAGATCGATATCCCGAATCCCGACGAATGCTGGTCACGGGAACTGAGTTACTGGGCCGGCCAGGTCGAAAAGAACGCGCTGCAGCCGGAACCCATATTGACGGCAGCAATTCGATGGCTCCGCAATAATCCACCGCCCCCCGCCCAAAGGCTGACCATTGTTCATGGCGACTATCGCAACGGCAACGTCCTCCATGACGGCGCAGGCAAGATTGTTGCGGTTCTGGACTGGGAAATGGCCCACATCGGTGACCCGCTTGAGGATCTTGCATGGGCGCTGGATCCGCTTTGGAATCTGCAGGATCCAAGTCGTGCAGCCGGCCTGATCGCCCGGAGCGATGCGATAAGGATCTGGGAGAGTGCAAGTGGGCTCCAGTTTGATGACGCTGCATTTGCGTGGTGGGAAATGTTTGCGTCGGTCAAGGGAATGGCGATCTGGATTTCCTCTGGTCACGCCAGCGTTGCCGGCGTCAACACCGATCCGGTGCTCGCATTCTCTGCCTGGTATCCAAAGACAATCGGGAACCACGTGCTCGCTTCCCGACTTGCAGGAATATACGCATGAAGCCAGGGATAGACCAACTTCTGACCACGCTTGCGACAACACTTGCAGCACGCATCCTGCCGCAACTGGATATGCAATCCTACGCGACCGGCGACGCTCGCATCGCAGCGCTGCTGTCGATCCTTCTCGCCCAGGAAGCCGACCGTGCGGCGGATACGCTTTCGCGCGAAAATCGGGAAATGCGCATGCTGTTTCTGGCAGCATCAAAAATGGACCTGATGGCGCCGCTCCGAGTGCGATTGGCGCATGATGCAGCTTTGGAAGAAGCAGACCTCAAACTGAGCACATTGTCCGCGGCGCACGACCGCTACAGCGAAACCTTGATGGCGCTCCAGATTGCCGTTGAGGGCATGGATGACGATTGGGCCCGCGCGCTGAACGCCGAAATCTGGCAGTTTCTGGTCCAAGCTTCGGAAAGGCGCCTGCTGTTCATGCCTGCGATGTAGCCAAAAAGACAAATGCCCGGACCGTTTCCAGTCCGGGCACCTGCGTGACGAATCCGTCACCCCCCGTTTTGGTTTTCGTCTCAACACAACCTGCCAGTTTTTCCAGCTTAGGCGTGGAGCCGTAGACCTCCCCGAACCGTGGCCTCACGTTTCAGAAGTGTGTGGCTAGGGAAGACTGGCCGATTTGTCATCGCCCGATTTGCCTTGCCGAGTCGATTTGGCACTCACTGTGTTGATTCCGCCACAGTTCCTGATGCTTGCCAGCCATGCTCCCGCGTTCTAGTGCCGATGCATGATCCTATCAGCCCATGAGCGCATGATCGCCAAACGCTATCTGCTCCCGGGGCGCGGCGAAGGGTTCATCTTCCTTGTCGCCGGCATCAGTCTGTTTGCCGTTATGCTCGGCGTGGCCGCGTTGATCGTCGTCATGAGTGTCATGAACGGCTTTCGTGCGGAATTGTTCGACAAGATCGTCGGCCTCAACGGCCATGCCGTTATCCAGGGCTATGGCGGCAAACTGCCTGACTGGAAGCAGATCATGGCAGAGGCCAAGGCGACGCCTGGCGTCAAGACTGCAATCCCGCTGATCGAGCAACCCTTGATGGCAAGTTATCAGGGACGCGTTGAAGGTGTGCTGTTGCGTGGGATGACGGTCAAGGACATAAGATCAAACTCGTCAATCCAGAACAAGGTCTTGATCGGGAAGCTCTCGGACCTGGTTCCCGGCAGTGGAAATGTGGCGATCGGTGCACGCTTGGCGGATGAACTTGGCGCCCAGATCGGCGGCAGCATCAGCCTTATTTCGCCGGATGGACAAACCACGCCATTCGGCTCGGTGCCGCGAATCGTCAGCTATCGCGTCGCGGCAATCTTTGAGGTGGGCGTCTACGACTATGACAAATCGTTCGTCATCATGCCCATCGAAGATGCACAGACATTGCTCTTGCTTGGCGATTCCGTGGGCATGGTTGAGCTGGATACGGTCGACCCGGACAAGGTCGGAGCAATCCTGGCCCCTTTGGCGGCAAAGGTTGGAGAACGCGCTGTCATATCCGATTGGCGGAGCATGAACGCCTCCCTCTTCGAGGCACTAGCGGTGGATCGCGTTGTTTCTTTCGTGATTCTTTCGCTGATCATCCTTGTTGCAGCATTCAATATCCTTTCTTCCTTGATCATGCTCGTTCGCGCCAAGACACGCGATATCGCAATTGTCCGGACAATGGGCGCGTCTCGAGCAAGCCTGGTCAGGATATTCATGACCGTCGGTATCGTCATTGGCTCGCTGGGCATTGCAGCCGGCGTGGTGCTGGGCTTTGTCATTCTCCAATTTCGCCAGGCCATGGTCAACGGCATCCAGTTCGTGACAGGCCAGAATTTGTGGGACCCCTCAATCCGTTTCTTGACCGAGCTGCCCGCCCGTACCGATCCGCTTGAGGTTCTGGGCGTCGTCGCGATGGCCCTTGTCCTGACGATCCTCGCGACGCTTTATCCAGCCTTCAAGGCGGCCGGCACCGATCCGGTACAGGTACTGCGCTATGAGTGATGTCGTCATCGTTTCAGGGTTGAAGCGCAGTTTCACCCAAGGCTCTGCGACAATCGAGGTGTTGCGCGGTGTCGATCTGAAGGTCGGCGCAGGCGAAATCGTTGCTCTGCTCGGCCCTTCGGGTTCGGGCAAGTCGACCTTGCTGCAGGCGCTTGGTCTGCTTGAAGGCGGCTTTTCCGGCTCAATCCAGATTGCTGGAGAGGAAGCTGCCAGGCTCGACAATGATGGACGCACGAGACTGAGGCGCGACATGCTGGGCTTTGTTTACCAGTTTCATCATTTGCTCCCCGATTTTTCCGCTATTGAGAATGTGATCCTGCCACAGCTTATTCATGGCGCCTCGCGCCCTGATGCTGCGCAGCGCGCGGACTCGCTGCTGGGGTCGCTTGGCCTGTCAGGCCGCCTCGACCATCGACCAAGCCAGCTCTCGGGAGGCGAGCAGCAGCGCGTTGCGGTCGCTCGGGCTTTGGCCAACCGCCCTGCCCTCATCCTTGCCGACGAGCCGACAGGCAATCTTGATGAGGCAACCGCCGATGTCGTGCTGGGAGAATTTCTTAAGCTTGTCCGACTAGAAGGCTCTGCCGCGTTGATTGCAACGCATAATGAACGCATTGCCGCGAAGATGGACCGGACACTCAGACTTCATGAGGGGATTTTAGGCTGACGGCATTGATCAGCCCAACCAGTGCACCCATATAGCCGAATATTCGCTTTTTGGAGCTACAATGACCCAGTCCTATCCCGTCTTGCCCCTGCGAGATATCGTCGTGTTTCCGAACATGGTCGTGCCGCTGTTTGTCGGCCGCGACAAGTCCGTGGCGGCCCTGGAACAGGCCATGAATGCGGACAAGGAAATCTTCCTTGTTGCCCAGCTTGATCCGGCTCAGGACGATCCCGGCCAGGATGATCTCTATGATCTTGGCGTGATCGCGTCGGTGCTCCAACTTCTGAAGCTTCCCGACGGCACCGTGCGTGTGCTGGTCGAAGGCAAGCAACGCGCAACTCTTGCAAGCCTGACAGGCTCTGGCGACTTCCTGACAGCCACAATCGAGCTGGTCACAGAAGAACCGGCAGCAGGGGCAGAAGTGACTGCACTCATGCGTTCGGTCGTCGACCAGTTTGAAAACTACGCAAAGCTGAACAAGAAGCTTCCAGCCGAAACCGCCGTCCAGCTCTCCGAGATCGAGGACCCCTCGAGGCTGGCAGATGCAGTTGCAGCCAACCTCTCCCTCAAGGTCAGTGACAAGCAGGCCCTGCTCATCGAACGCGATCCGGGTAAGCGCCTCGAGATGGCCTATGCCTTCATGGAAGGCGAACTCGGTGTCCTGCAGGTCGAAAAGAAGATCCGCGGCCGCGTGAAGCGTCAGATGGAAAAGACGCAGCGCGAATATTACCTCAACGAGCAGCTCAAGGCCATCCAGCGCGAACTCGGCAATGAAGGCGAGGACGGCGAAGGCGACGAACTTGCGGAACTTGGCCGCAAGATCGAAACGCTCAAGCTTTCGAAGGAAGCGAAGACCAAAGCTACGGGTGAGTTGAAGAAGCTGAAGGCGATGGCGCCCATGTCGGCTGAGGCAACAGTCACCCGTAATTATCTCGATGTTTTGTTGGGCTTGCCCTGGGGCAAGAAATCAAAGCTCAAAAAGGATATCGCAGCCGCGCAGGCGGTGCTCGACAATGACCATTATGCTCTTGAAAAGGTCAAGGACCGGATCGTTGAATATCTGGCAGTGCAAGCGCGCACGTCCAAGTTGAAGGGACCGATTCTTTGCCTCGTGGGGCCGCCGGGCGTCGGCAAGACGTCTCTTGGTCGCTCGATTGCCAAGGCGTGCGGCCGGGAATTTGTTCGCCAGTCCTTGGGTGGGGTGCGCGACGAGGCCGAAATACGGGGCCATCGCAGGACGTATATCGGTTCGCTGCCGGGCAAGATTGTCAGCAATCTCAAGAAGGCGGGGACAATGAATCCCCTCTTCCTGCTCGACGAAATCGACAAGCTTGGTCAGGATTTCCGAGGCGATCCTGCGTCTGCGTTGCTCGAAGTGCTTGATCCGGAGCAGAACAGCAAGTTCCAGGACCATTATCTTGAACTCGACATAGACTTGTCTGACGTGATGTTCGTCACGACGGCAAACTCGCTGAACCTGCCGCAAGCTTTGCTTGATCGGATGGAGATCATTCGCCTCGAAGGCTACACCGAAGACGAAAAGGTCGAAATCGCCAAGCGCCACCTGATTGAAAAGCAGGTCGAGGCACATGGGCTGAAAGCCGGCGAATTCGAGTTGACCGACGCTGGCTTGCGCGCGCTCATCCAGGGCTATACCCGGGAGGCGGGCGTCCGCACGCTGGAGCGGGAAATTGCCAAGCTGGCACGCAAGTCGCTTCGGCGTATTCTTGAAGGCAAGGCCGAAAAGATTGTGATTACACCGGACAACCTCTCCGAGTTTGCCGGGGTGGTCAAGTTCCGCCACGGGCTCAGTGAAGAGGAAAACCAGATAGGCGCCGTGACGGGACTCGCATGGACCGAAGTGGGCGGAGAACTCCTGACGATCGAAGCCGTCACTGTGCCGGGTAAAGGCGCTGTGCGCACGACAGGCAAGCTGGGTGAAGTGATGAACGAATCCATCCAGGCGGCCCTCTCGTTCGTGAAGGCACGCAGCCCGGCTTATGGCATCAAGCCAAGCCTGATTGCACGCAAGGACCTCCATATCCACCTTCCCGAAGGTGCTGTTCCAAAAGATGGGCCGTCAGCAGGCATTGGGATGGTTACTGCGATGATTTCGACACTCACGGGTGTTGCGGTTCGCCGAGATGTGGCGATGACGGGCGAAGTGACACTTCGCGGCCGGGTGCTGCCAATTGGCGGTCTCAAGGAAAAACTCCTCGCGGCCATGCGCGGTGGTATCAAGACCGTGATCATCCCGCAGGAGAACGAGAAGGATCTGGTCGAGATTCCCGCGAACATCCGCGAAGCCTTGACGATCATCCCGGTGCGCCATGTGGATGAGGTTTTGGCAATCGCCCTTACGGAACCGCTGCATTCCATCGAATGGACCGAGGCCGATGAGCTTGCTGCACAGCCGCCAGTGGCGGTTGGCGCGTCAGGTGAATCACTGCCGCATTGAGCTTTCACCGAAAAATCGCACGAAATGTCCGATTTTGGCGATTTTTCGCGTGAATCCCTTTGACAGCGGCCCAGCGGTTGGGGTTAGTAGCCGCCAGATTGACCGCGAGTCACTCTGAAACCATCTGATAGGGGGTTCATAAAAATGAACAAACAAGAACTTATTTCATCAGTTGCCGATGCTTCGGGCCTTACCAAGGCTGATGCGAGCAAGGCGGTTGAAGGTGTATTTGATGCCATCACCGGTGCTTTGAAGAAGGGTGATGAAGTTCGCCTGGTTGGTTTCGGCACTTTCTCGGTTTCCAAGCGCAAGGCTTCGACCGGTCGCAACCCCCGGACCGGAGAGCCGATGAAGATCAGCGCTTCGACCCAGCCGAAGTTCAAGGCTGGCAAGGGTCTGAAAGACGCCGTTAACTGATTACAGCCTCCTCCGGGAGATAAAGAATAAGAAGGCGGGCAGCATCGTTTGGTGCTGCCCGCCTTTTTTGTTCTGCCAATAGCCTTGTCTTTCAGAACGCCCTTGTCTAACGGCCTCGCAGCACAGTGCGGGCGCGTAGCTCAGTGGTAGAGCACACCCTTCACACGGGTGGGGTCGCAGGTTCAATCCCTGCCGCGCCCACCACGCACTTTGCCTCAATCCCCTCCCCGGGCTGAATTCTCAGGACAAGCATGAGCAATCTACACCTCGTTTTCGGCGGTCGCGTCAAAGATCCCCGCACCCTGGATTTCGCTGACCTGAAATCCATCGACATCGTGGGGATGTTCCCCGATTACAAAACTGCAGAAAAGGCATGGCGCGCAGCGGCGCAACGCACTGTCGACGATGCTGAGATGAAGTATGTTGTCGTGCATCTGCACCGGCTATTGCAGCCGGACATGCTGAAACCAGCCAAATAGAGCTAGATGAACTCTATCTTTGAGACGAGGTAGTAGCGATCGCCAGACGGCACCGTCACTTCGACCTCATCATCGACCTTCCGTCCGATAAGGGCGCGCCCTAGTGGCGAGTTGTACGAGATCTTGCCGGTTTTGGCATCGGCCTCAGGTTGTCCCACAATCTGGTACTTGATCGGCTTGTCGTTCTCATCAAGCAGGGTGACGGTGGCACCAAATACGATCTTGTCTCCTGAGAGCGTCGAGGGATCGATGATCATGGCGCGACTGAGCTTGTCCTCAAGATCGCTTATTGTCGCTTCGACCTGGCCCTGACGCTCCTTGGCAGCGTGATATTCCGCGTTTTCCGAAAGGTCGCCATGCGCCCGCGCTTCTTCGATCGCGTCGATGATCTGTGGACGCTCCGCTTTCAGGCGCGAGAGGTGCTCGGTCAGCATCTTGTGCCCTTCGAGGAGCATCGGCATCTTGTCGACTGTCGCCATCTCTCAAACCTTCGTCCGTCAAAAAATCTACATCAAGCGGCTCCGACTGGAGACCGCCCGCCCGTTCACCTGAATTGTCGGGATCAGCGTGCGCTGGATGAATGATAAGACTGAAGTGTGCGAACTTCAAGTTTTCTCGACCGCAGCGCACCAATTCCCTGCGCGGCAGCTACTGATGCAGAGGCTGTGGTGAAATACGGAATCTTACCCATCAATGCGGATCGGCGCAGGGATTCGCTGTCCTTCAGCGATTGCCAGCCTTCCGTCGTGTTGAAGATCAGGTCGATTTCTCCGTCCTTGATCTTGTCGACGATGTGCGGACGCCCCTGAGCCACCTTGTTGACGCGCTCCACTGAAATGCCCTGTTTTGCCAGATAGTCTGCGGTTCCGCCTGTTGCGCAGACTGCAAAGCCGAGCTCGACGGCCTGTTTGACCGCGGGCAGGATCACGCTTTTGTCGCTGTCCTTGACGGAGACGAACAGCTTTCCTCCATCCGGTAGCATCGTTCCGCCGCCCATTTGCGCCTTGGCAAAGGCCATCGCAAAATCCTGGTCAATGCCCATCACTTCCCCTGTCGATTTCATTTCCGGAGAAAGAACCGGATCGACGCCGGGGAAGCGCGCGAAGGGGAAGACGGCCTCTTTGACTGCAATATAGTCGATATCGAGATTGATCTTCGGCAGGTCCTTCAGCTTCTCGCCTGCCATCACACGGGCCGCGATCTTGGCAATCGGCGCACCAATGGCCTTCGCTACAAATGGCACAGTGCGCGACGCACGTGGATTGACTTCGATCAGATAGACTTCGCCATCCTTGATCGCGAACTGAATGTTCATCAGCCCCCTTACAGATAGCGCACGTGCCAGAGCTTCCGCCTGCTTGCGGATTTCAGCGATAATGTCCGCAGGAAGGCTGTAGGGCGGCAAGGAGCACGCACTGTCGCCCGAATGGACTCCGGCTTCCTCGATATGCTGCAGGATACCGGCCACAACGACGTCATCGCCATCGGCAATCGCATCCACGTCTACCTCAATCGCATCCCTCAGGTAGCGATCGATCAGCACAGGCGATTCCCCGGAAACCAGCACCGCTGTCTGGATATAATTCTCCAGCTGGGCTTGGGTGTCGACAATCTCCATCGCGCGGCCGCCCAGCACATAGGACGGGCGCATCAGCACGGGATAACCAATGGCCTCGGCAACAGCGATGGCTTCGTCACGGCTGCGCGCTATCCCGTTCTCCGGCTGCTTGAGACCAAGCTTGTTCACGAGCGCCGCAAACCGTTCACGATCTTCGGCCAGGTCGATGGCATCGGGAGATGTGCCGAGAATGGGGATACCAGCCTCTTCCAGCGCCTTGGCAAGGTTGAGCGGTGTCTGCCCCCCGAACTGGACGATCACGCCCTTGAGCTTGCCCTTCTGCTGCTCGACATGGAGAATTTCGAGCACATCCTCCGCCGTCAGCGGCTCGAAATAGAGCCGATCAGACGTGTCATAGTCCGTCGACACCGTCTCGGGATTGCAGTTGACCATGATTGTTTCATAGCCGGAGTCAGAAAGCGCAAAGCAGGCGTGGCAGCAGCAATAGTCGAACTCGATCCCCTGCCCGATCCGGTTCGGACCACCGCCAAGGATGACGATCTTTTCGCGGTCCGACGGTTGAGCCTCGCACTCGGGCATTCCGAACGAGGGCGCCTCATAAGTCGAATACATGTACGGCGTCTTGGCTTCGAATTCAGCGGCACAGGTATCGATCCGCTTGAAAACGGGCCGAACCCCCAGCTTGTGGCGCAAGGCGCGCACCTGGGCTTCGGTGACACCACCAGTCATCGCCCGCACGGTCTCTGCGATCAGGCCGGAGCCATGCGCAACGGCGCGGCCCATTCCCCCCGGCAAATTCGCTGATTCAAGCGCCAGGAAGGCCAGCCTCTTGTCCGAAAAGCCCATGGCCTTGAGACGGCGCAAACCGTCGGCATCCTGCGGCAGTCCATTGGCTGCAACATTCTTTTCAGCCGCCACGATCTCCGCAATACGCTCTAGGAACCAGGGATCATATTTCGCAATCGCATTGATCTCTGCAACGCTCATGCCCTCGCGCAGTGCCTGGGCGGCAACGAGAAGACGATCCGGCGTCGCACGGGACAGCTCCGCGATCAGATCGTCGCGCGAGGCGCCCTTGAGTGTGTCGACATAGTTGAACCCTGCCAGACCTGTTTCGAGGCCGCGGAGCGCCTTTTGCATCGACTCGTGGATGTTCCGGCCAATGGCCATAACTTCGCCGACGGATTTCATGGCCGTCGAAAGCAGCGGCTCTGCGCCCTTGAATTTTTCAAAGGCAAAGCGCGGTATCTTCGTCACGACATAGTCGATCGTCGGCTCAAACGACGCAGGCGTGGCGCCCGTGATGTCATTGTCGATCTCGTCAAGCGTGTAGCCCACGGCCAGTTTCGCGGCGACTTTGGCAATCGGAAAGCCCGTGGCCTTTGAAGCGAGTGCAGATGACCGCGATACACGCGGATTCATCTCGATCACGATCAGGCGGCCATCCTTAGGATTGACTGCGAACTGTACGTTGGAACCCCCTGTTTCAACGCCGATCTCGCGCAAGCAAGCGATGCTTGCATTGCGCATGATCTGGTATTCCTTGTCGGTCAGAGTGAGCGCCGGGGCGACGGTGATTGAATCGCCCGTATGCACGCCCATCGGGTCGACATTCTCGATCGAGCAGATGATGATGGCATTGTCGTTCCGGTCCCGGACGACTTCCATTTCATATTCTTTCCAGCCGATCAGCGATTCCTCGATCAGCACTTCAGTCGTCGGCGAAGCATCGAGCCCGCCGGTCACGATCTGGATGAACTCGTCGCGATTATAGGCGACGCCGCCGCCCGTGCCGCCCATTGTGAAGCTGGGACGGATGATCGCGGGCAAGCCAGTGCGCTCCAAGACTGCCAGCGCATCTTCAACGGAATGCGCGATGCCGGAACGGGCCGATTCAAGGCCGATCTTGTCCATTGCCTCGCGAAACTTCATCCGGTCCTCGGCCTTGTCGATGGCTTCCGCGTCCGCCCCGATCATTTCGACGCCGTATTTTTCCAGCGTGCCATCATTGAACAGAGCCAGTGCCGTATTGAGTGCAGTCTGTCCCCCCATCGTGGGCAGAACGGCGTCCGGACGTTCCTTCTCAATGATCCGCGCTACGACACCGGGCGTGATCGGCTCGACATAGGTCGCGTCCGCCAGCTCTGGGTCGGTCATGATCGTCGCCGGGTTCGAATTCACCAGAATGATGCGATAGCCCTCTTCCTTGAGAGCTTTGACGGCCTGCGTTCCCGAATAATCGAACTCGCACGCCTGCCCGATCACGATAGGACCCGCGCCAATGATAAGGATCGAGGATATGTCAGTGCGTTTGGGCATTATGAACTCAGCATCCCGACAAATTTTTCAAAAAGATAATGACTGTCCTGCGGTCCCGGGCTTGCCTCAGGATGATATTGCACACTGAACGCTGGTCGATCTGTCAGCTCGAACCCGCAATTGCTGCCGTCGAACAGGCTCACGTGCGTTGCGCGTGCGTTGCCGGGGAGAGTCTCCGCATCGACCGCAAATCCGTGGTTCATGCTGGTGATCTCGACCGCGCCGTCGGAGAGCCGCTTCACCGGGTGGTTGGCGCCACGATGGCCCTGAAACATCTTGATCGTGGTCGCGCCGACCGCGAGGCCGAGCATCTGGTGGCCGAGGCAGATGCCGAAGAGCGGCTTTTTTGTTTCGAGCCATTTTTGGATCACTGGGACGGCATAGGCGCCCGTCGCGGCAGGGTCTCCGGGGCCGTTAGAGAGGAACAGACCGTCCGGATTGTGCGCCATGATGTCGTCGAAACTGGCAGTTGCTGGTACGACCGTAACTCGCGCGCCCGCATCGATCAGGTTGCGCAGGATATTGCGCTTGATCCCGTAATCGACGGCAACAACCTTCGGCCCTTCGGGATTGGCGCTGTGTGCCGCATAGCCCTGTCCAAGAGTCCAAAGCCCGTCATCCCAACCATAGGACTGCAACGTCGTCACGTCCTTGGCAAGATCCATGCCTTCAAGGCCCGGCCAGGCCTTTGCCTCGGCAAACAAGGCCGGAATGTCGAACTTGCCAGACGCAGAATGGGCGATCACGCCGTTTGGCGCCCCGGCCAGGCGGATCTTGCGGGTGAGTGCGCGCGTATCAATGCCTGAGAGCCCGATCCGCCCGTTCGCCTTCATCCAGCTGTCGAAATGCTGGGTACTGCGGAAATTGGACGGATCCGTCACATCCTGGCGAACAATCGCGCCAAGGGCATGGGGATTGAGCGCTTCGATATCTTCCGGATTTGTCCCGACATTGCCGATGTGGGGAAATGTGAAGTTGATGATCTGACCGGCATAGGAGGGATCGGTCATGATCTCCTGATATCCGGTCATCGCCGTGTTGAAGCAGACCTCGCCGACCTTGTGGCCCTCAGCGCCGAAACCCCGCCCCCAGACAAGCTCTCCGGATGCCAAAACCAATACCCCCGTCGCTCCTGCAGGCGCGCGCGAAGAGGTGGGGTCGGCCATGATGGGGTCGCTCCGAAACAGGGGTTGTAACAATGTCGTTAAGAGCCGTCCGCTAGAGACGGCAAGCCGCAGCGTCAATCTGTTAAAACTGAAAATCTCGCGCTAAGAGTGTTCTTTCCCGATTTTGAGAGACAATATGATTCGCGAGCGTATCCAAGCCGCGCAGGTGGAGGCCATGAAGGCCCGCGATGCGCAGAAAACAGCCACGATCCGCCTGATGATGGCGGCCATCAAGAATCGCGACATCGAGGCGCGTACAGGCAAATCGCCTGCTGATGATGACACTCTGGTGGTCGAGGTGCTGCAGAAAATGGTGAAGCAACGCCGCGAATCGATTGAAATGTTCACGCAGGGCGGGCGCCAGGAACTTGCAGACAACGAAGCAGCAGAGGTTGCCGTGATCGAAACCTTCCTGCCGCAGCAATTGAGTGAGGCCGAAACATTGGCACTGATCGAGGGAATCAAGACCGAAGTGGGTGCCGCAAGTGTGAAGGACATGGGCAAGGTCATGGCACTCCTCAAGGAACGTCATGCCAGTGCTCTGGACATGAGCAAGGCAAGCGGGCTGGTCAAGGCCGCACTGTCCTGAACCGGTGACACTTTCCCCGCAATGGCTTGACGAACTGCGCGCGCGGACCCTGCTGTCCGCGCTGATCGGCCGGACGGTGAAGATTACCAAGGCGGGAAGGGAGTTCCGCGCCTGCTGCCCTTTCCACAATGAGAAGACACCCAGTTTCTACGTCAACGACGAAAAGGGTTTCTATCATTGCTTTGGCTGCTCCGCGCACGGAGATGCCATCCGCTGGATGACGGACCAGCGCGGCTTGCCATTCATGGACGCGATCAAGGAACTGGCCCAAGCCGCCGGGATGGAGGTCCCTGCCGCCGATCCGCGCGCCGCCGAGCGGGCGGAGCGTGCGAACTCGCTTTATGACGTCATGACCGCAGCAGCGGAATGGTATTCGCAATCATTACAAGGGATTGAGGGAGCCGAAGCGCGCGCCTATCTTGAACGGCGGGGGTTAAGGCAAGAGTGGATCACCACGTTCGGCATTGGCTTTGCTCCCGACTCAAAATCGAAGCTGAAGACTGCGCTGAACCGCTTTGGCATGGACAAGCTTGTCGAGGCAGGCCTGTTGATTTCGGTCGACGACAAGGAGCCTTATGACCGGTTTCGCGGCCGGATCATGATCCCGATCCGTGATGCACGCGGACGCGTCATTGCCTTTGGCGGCCGCATTCTCGGCGCGGGTGAGCCCAAATATCTGAATTCCCCTGACACACCATTGTTTGACAAGGGGCGCACACTTTACAACCTGGATCGCGCCGCGACGGCTTCCCGCAAGACGGGTCGGATCATTGTCGTCGAAGGCTATATGGATGTAATTGCACTTGCACAGGCCGGCATTGGCGATGCGGTCGCGCCGCTTGGCACAGCTCTGACCGAACATCAGATCGAGCGGCTTTGGCGCCTGGCCGATGTTCCAGTCCTGTGTTTTGACGGGGATTCGGCTGGCCAGAAGGCAGGCTTGAGAGCGGCTCTGCGCGCCCTGCCCCACCTTGCGCCTTCAAGGTCCCTCGCCTTTGCCACCCTCCCCAAGGGGCAGGATCCTGATGATGTGGTCAGCAAAGGCGGGCCGCGCGCCATGGATGCTCTCATTGCCCAACCAGAGCCGCTTGTGGACTTGCTCTGGCGATCCGAGGTCGAGGCTGCCCCGCTGCGCACACCGGAGGATCGGGCCGGGTTCAGGCAGCGGCTGAACAGTCATGCCCAGGCAATCGGCCATGGCGATGTCCGTGGCCAATATCTGGCGGAATTCCGCTCCCGTTTTGACGCGCAGTTCGCGTCCCAGCCTCTTGCGCGCAGTCGATCCTTCGGTAATCCGAAATTCCAGCCGGAGCGGCCCCTGAGCAACAAGACGCGCACGATTGGCGGAGGAGGTGTTGCCCCTCTCTTTGCGCGGGCGATCCTTGTCGGGCTCTTGCGTCACCCGGCCATGATCCTGACCTGCGCCGATGCTCTTTCGCTGCTTTTGATCGAGGATCCGGAGCTTGATCAATTGCGTCTGATTTTGCTTGATGCAGCATATGATGGGGTAATGCTTGATTCTGACGCCCTAGTGCCCATATGCGAATCGGCAGGTTTGGGAGAACTTGCCGCTAGCCTCATGGATTCAAACGGGCTTGCCTTTTCGTTCACGCGGAGGCAGGCCGATGCCGAAATTGCGCGACGCGATCTCGGGATGGCCATTGAGGCATTGGCAGCTCGCCCGGCTCTTGATGCAGCGTTAGCCGCAGCAACGGCCAGGCTAGCGGAAAAGTGGGACGAAAGCGGCTTTGCCGAGCAGATGAGACTGGTTGAGGCCTTGGGCGATGCAGATCGCAGGCTTGCAGCGCTCGCTCAAGGCGAAGAAGAATAAACAAGGGACGTAACGGTTACATGAGCAAAGAAGCAGACGCAGCGGAACTCTCGGACAAGCCGGAAAGCGGCGATGCTCCGCTGATCGACCTCAATGAAGCATCGGTCAAGAAGCTGCTCGCTCGCGCCAAAAAGCGTGGATACATCACCTATGACGAATTGAATGCGGCTTTGCCGCAGGACGTCATGTCTTCCGACCAGATCGAGGACATCACGGCTGCAATCAATGAAATGGGTGTCAACATCGTCGAAAACGACGAAGCGCTTGACGATGGCGAGGAAGCCGAGCCCGAAGAAGAAATCGAAGCCGTCGACCAGGCCGATGGTCTCGGTTCGGAATCCGTTGGCGACAAGAAGAAGGAGACGGTCGATCGCACTGACGATCCCGTCCGCATGTACCTGCGCGAAATGGGCGCGGTGGAGCTGCTCAGCCGCGAAGGCGAAATTGCCATCGCCAAACGTATCGAGGCTGGTCGGGACACGATGATCTTGGGCCTTTGCGAAAGCCCGATCACGTTCAATGCCATTATCGAATGGTCGACCGCGCTCAACGAAGGCACAATGCAGCTGCGCGAAATCCTCGATCTCGATGCCATGCTGTCAAAGGATCCTGCTCCGGAATCGCTCACGGAAGAAGGCGAAGTCGCAGAAGACGGCGAGATTTCGGAAAAGACGGCAGGCCCTTCCTACAAGGAAGAGGATGATGTTGAGGAAGAAGCCGCTTCCGACGATGAAGACGATGTTGAAGGTTCGTTGACGGAGCGTCGCGCCAAGCGGCCGACCGATGATGATGATGAAGACAACACGCTTTCGCTTGCTCAAATGGAAGAGACGCTGAAGCCCGCTGCTCTTGAAAAGTTTGCGGCCATCACGTCCCTGTTCAAGAAATTCTCGAAGGTCCAGGCTGCGCGAATCGAAGCTCTGTCTGTCGGCAACGATTTTCCGAAGTCGGAAGAGAACAAATATCAGAAATTGCGCGAGGACCTGACCGGACTTGTTGAAAGCGTCCAGTTTCACGGCGCCAAGATCGAATATCTTGTCGACCAGCTCTATGCCTTCAATCGGCGCCTTACGGCGCTTGGTGGGCAGATGCTCCGACTGGCCGAGCGCCACAAAGTGCCGCGCAAGAGTTTCCTCGACAGCTACATGGGCCATGAGCTTGACGAGAACTGGCTGGAAAATGCCAAGAAGACCGACAAGAAATGGGCTGCTTTTGCAGAGGCCGAGATCGACGCAGTCGAACGCATTCGCGCTGAGATTGCCGAAATATCGCAGGCAACCGGCATGTCGCTCACCGAATTCCGACGGATCGTCAATATGGTCCAGAAGGGCGAGCGCGAAGCCCGGATTGCAAAGAAGGAAATGGTCGAAGCCAACCTGCGGCTCGTGATCTCCATTGCTAAGAAATATACGAACCGCGGCCTGCAATTCCTTGATCTTATTCAGGAAGGCAACATCGGCCTGATGAAGGCCGTCGACAAGTTCGAGTATCGTCGTGGCTATAAATTCTCGACTTATGCGACCTGGTGGATCCGGCAGGCGATCACGCGATCTATTGCAGACCAAGCCCGCACGATCCGCATTCCGGTCCACATGATCGAAACGATCAACAAGCTTGTCCGTACAAGCCGCCAGTTCCTGCATGAGTCAGGCCGTGAACCCACGCCTGAAGAAATGGCTGAACGCCTTTCGATGCCGCTGGAGAAGGTTCGCAAGGTGATGAAAATCGCCAAGGAGCCAATCAGCCTTGAAACGCCGATCGGCGATGAGGAAGACTCTCACCTGGGCGACTTTATCGAAGACAAGAATGCCGTCATCCCGGTTGATGCTGCAATCCAGGCCAATCTGAAGGAAACTGTGACCCGCGTTCTTGCCAGCCTGACGCCGCGGGAAGAGCGGGTTTTGCGCATGCGATTCGGCATCGGGATGAACACGGACCACACCCTTGAAGAGGTTGGCCAGCAGTTCAGCGTGACGCGCGAACGCATTCGCCAGATCGAAGCAAAGGCCCTGCGGAAGCTGAAGCATCCAAGCCGCAGCCGCAAAATGCGGAGCTTCCTCGACCAATAGTGTGGTTTCCGTGTCAGGGTGATTGAATCAACAACTCCCTAACGCGTTGTAAACCCTGTTTTTACGTGCTTCGTATAGGCCGGATCCCTTAGGCAAGGCGGAACAGGTGTTCCTGTGCATTGCCGGTAAGGGAAGTATTATGGCGAGTATCGCACCAAGTCTGCCAGGCCAAGGGCCGCGCGCTGACGTATTGTCGCAGCTCGTGGCAGCTGAAGGCACCGGCTCGCACCTTTACGCGGCCAGTGTCGAATTGCTGAGCGGCAAGTTCGCGACTCGCAATCTCGCAGATGCGGTCCACTATCTGAGCACATTGCACGGTCGCAATCCCGGGGTCGTTGATCATGCGGCCTTGCGAACCGCGCATGCAGCGGCACGGCAGTGGATGCTTCAGACGATCAACAGTTTTGTCGTTGAACGAAATTATCTGACCAAACTGGCTGTGGCTGTCGGGCCATTGCCCTCGACACCCGGTCAGGCAGAAAGCGAAAGTGCCGTTATCGGCCAGCGCCATGCCCTCGAAATGCTCGCCCAATCGGATCGCGATGGTTGCGCAATCGGGGCGGCGATCGGCCTGGTTCTTGATTGGAATGCAATCCGTGGTCTGCTGAATGTCGCTGCGGAACGCGTCGGCGTCGATATGCCTGAGTGCACCCTGCCCTCACCTGCCGCATGCCACGACCTTGTTGTTGCGCTTTCCGAGACTCCAGGGGTCGAGCGCGCCATGGCATTCGGGTGCGCGCAATTGATCGGGCAGCATCGCGGTCTTTGGGATCTTCTGGAAGCCCGCCAACTTGCTCGCGCGGATTATTAAGTCGCCCACCGTCCCGGCGGACTATCGACTTTAAGGCTTGCGCCACCCCAAAAGCCTGCTTATCGCCGGATGTGACTTTACGTTCACGTCAAGAGCAAGGGCTGGCAATGCGTTTTTCAGGCACTCAGGATTATGTAGCAACCGACGATCTCAAGGTAGCGGTGAATGCGGCGATAACGCTTCGCCGGCCATTGCTGGTCAAGGGAGAACCGGGAACAGGCAAGACCGTTCTTGCTGAAGAAATCGCCAAGGCAGTCAATGCGCCGCTGATTTCCTGGAATATCAAGAGCTCGACCAAGGCCCACCAGGGCCTTTATGAATATGACGCAGTCGCCCGCCTGCGCGATGGACAACTCGGCGACGAGCGGGTTCATGACATCAAGAACTACATCAAGAAGGGCAAACTTTGGGAAGCCTTCACTGCTCCAGAACTGCCCGTTCTCCTCATTGATGAAATCGACAAGGCCGACATCGAGTTTCCAAACGATCTCCTGCAGGAACTCGACCGCATGAGCTTCGACGTTTACGAAACGCACGAGACCATCACGGCCAAGGAACGGCCCATCGTCGTCATTACGTCGAACAATGAAAAGGAGCTTCCGGATGCGTTCCTGCGCCGGTGCTTTTTTCACTATATCAAGTTTCCTGACAGAGATACGATGCAAGCCATTGTAGACGTTCACTTTCCGGGGATTCAGAAGATCCTCGTCTCAAAGGCGATGGATGTCTTTTATGAAGTGCGTGAAGTGCCAGGACTTAAGAAAAAGCCTTCGACCAGCGAATTGCTGGATTGGCTGAAGCTCCTCCTCGCCGAAGACATGCCGCTCGACGTCCTCCAGAACCGCGATCCGACAAAGGCAATTCCGCCGCTGCACGGGGCGCTGCTGAAGAACGAGCAGGATGTGATGCTTTTCGAACGCCTTGCCTTCATGGCGCGGCGCCAGCAGGGTTAGTAACTCGCACCATTAAAATCGGGTTTGGATATCAAAAGATGTTCTTCAATTTCCTCGATGAGCTTCGCGCAGCAGGCATACCTGCCAGCCTGAAAGAGCATCTGATCCTGCTCGAAGCGCTGGACAAGGATGTAATCGAGCGGAATCCCGAGGAGTTCTATTATCTCTCGCGCGCGATCTTCGTGAAGGATGAAGGCCTGCTCGACCGATTTGATCAGGTCTTTGGCAAGGTCTTCAAGGGCATCCTGACATCATACGGTGAAAACAAGGCTGACATTCCTGAAGAATGGCTCAAGGCAATTGCCGAGAAATACCTCACGCCTGAGGAAATGGAGGCCATCAAGGCACTCGGTTCCTGGGAAGAGATCATGGAGACTCTCAAGAAGCGTCTTGAGGAGCAGGAAAAGCGCCACCAAGGCGGTAGCAAATGGATCGGCACGGGAGGAACCTCGCCCTACGGTAATTCCGGTTACAATCCCGAAGGCGTCCGCATTGGGGGTGAATCGAAGCACAAGCGTGCCATCAAGGTTTGGGACAAACGCGAGTTTCAAAATCTCGACAACACCAAGGAGCTCGGCACACGCAATATCAAGATCGCGCTTCGCAGGCTCCGGAAATTTGCCCGCGAAGGTGCGCTCGATGAACTCGATATTGGCGGCACGATCGACGGCACGGCCCGCAAGGGTTGGCTTGATATCCAGATGCGTGCCGAACGGCGTAACGCAGTCAAACTGCTCTTGTTTCTTGACGTTGGCGGGTCAATGGATCCCCATATCAAGCTTTGCGAAGAACTGTTCAGTGCTGCGACGAGCGAGTTCAAGAACCTTGAATTCTTTTACTTTCACAATTGCCTTTATGAAGGGGTTTGGAAGGATAACCGCAGAAGGTTTTCCGAGCGCACGTCAACATGGGAAGTGCTCCACAAGTTTCCGCACGACTATAAAGCAGTCTTCGTCGGCGATGCTGCAATGAGCCCTTATGAAATCAGTCATCCCGGCGGATCGGTTGAGCACTTCAATGAGGAGGCGGGCGCTGTGTGGATGCATCGCGTGACGACTACATATCCGGCGGCCGTCTGGCTGAACCCGACGCCAGAGCAGCATTGGGGGTATTCGCAATCCACAAAGCTGATCAAGGAACTGATGAACGACCGGATGTACCCGTTGACACTTGCCGGCCTAGATGACGCGATGCGGACATTGACCCGGAAAAGCTGATGCAAATCCGCTGCGCAGAGGCTGCGGATGTCTCAGCCATTATTGCAGTCGATCTTTCCGCGGGATCCCTTTTTGAGGGCACACATATGGCTTGGGCCGTGGGCGAAACCAGTTCGCTTGAGGAACTTAGGGAGCTTATCGCCCAAGAACTGGTCTGGGTCGCAGAGATTGATGGCGAAATTGCCGGCTATATCTGCGGAAATGCGCTGGCGCGCGACTTCCACATCGAAGAGGTTGCAGTTGCAAGCGGGTTTCAGCGTCGGGGGGTCGGAAAAGACCTGATTGCACACATGACAAACATCGCACGTCGCTTGGGTGTTGAAGCTCTGACACTGACGACCGATCGGACCCTGCCCTGGAATGCTCCCTATTATGAGCGGTTAGGCTTTTCGTTCATGGCTGACGGCGACATACCGCCATATCTGCGCAATGCGTTGGCGGAAAAACCCGACCCGGACCGCCGATGCGCAATGATCAGGCGTATCTAGCCAAACGGATTGTCAATCGAAGGGGCTGGCGTGGAAAACCACTGCGGACCCTCCGCCGTCATGTGGAAACAGTCTTCAAGGCGGATTCCGAACTGCCCTGGAATGTATATGCCGGGTTCATTGGAAAAGCACATGCCGGGCTGCAGCAAAGTCGTCTCGCCATGGACGAGGTTGACGGGTTCATGGCCATCCATCCCTATGCCATGCCCCGTTCGATGCGAGAGGCCTGGCAGCCTGTATCCGGGGCCATAACCAAGTTTCTCATACCAGGCGCGCACCTGGTCATCCACGCTTCCCGCTGGCACACCAAGCCTGGCAGCTTCTAGTGCAATTTGCTGACCACGGTGGACCTGATCCCAGACCAGTCGCTGCGCCTTGCTGGGGTCGCCAAATACCATCGTACGTGAAATATCAGAGGTGTATCCTTGCACCGAACACCCACCATCAATCAGGATAACGTCGCCTTCGCGCACGCGCTGGGGCATCCCCGACCCGTGCGGATATGCGCTGGCCTCGCCTATCAAGACCAGAGGAAGGTCGGACTCAGCTCCCATTTCGGTCGTGGCAGCCTGGATCATCTGCCCGACTTCCATCGGTGTCATGCCGATTGCGATACGCGGACCAACATTCCTGAACGCGGCGACCGTGATGTCAGCGGCTAATTGCATCAGCGCAATTTCGGCATGAGATTTGTGCATGCGACATGCGCGGACAATAGCCGCACCTGATTGCAGCCTTGCCGCAGGCAGAGCACCCTGCAATCCATCCACTACAAAACGTCGAACGGTTTCTTCAATCGCGACAGGAAAGTGATCCAGCTTTCGTTCCCTCAACCACTCGGCAGCCAGGGCGAATGGACTTTCATCCTCGTTCCAGGTCCTGACATCGGCCGTAATGGCAAGGGACTCCCGGATTGAGGGCGCTTCAAAGAACGGAGTTATGACAATGGCGTCGCCATCGGCCGGGATGAGCAGTGCTGTTACACGCTCGCTGCGCCACCATTCGATCCCCGAAAAATAGACGAGACTCGAACCAGGCTCTACCAACAGCGCCCCTAGACCTGCAGTCCTCATGAGACTTTGAACCTTGGTGATCCTGGAGAGACGTTCCTCAACGCTGATTGGCAGAGCTGCCTTGGCGAGATTTGGCAGTGCGTCCTTGGGTTGCGAAAAGGCCCACGCACTTGACGTAGGTCCTGCAACCACGAGCCCAACGAGAGCCGAACCGCCCAAAATGGCCCGGCGCTCGAATCCAATCACGATCGAGGCGCCCAATCAGGCATCTGGACCTGCTTTGAATGACGGCAGTTTTGACAAGTGTTCATGGACTATCAGCCACATTCTATCGGGCTGTTGCTGGTAAACATCAGTGTAGCGCACTTTGATTTTCTTTGGTCCATCCTTGCCATCAATTTCAATTTCAGCAACGCCGGAGCTAATCAGAACATGCTCTCCAAGCGGTTGCAAAACTCGCTCCCCTTTGGAAAATGACCTTCGCTTTTTCGTGATGAGTGACTCAGTCCATTTGGACGCAACCGCCCGATCTCTTGTTGGCATGTCATGCTCAGAATCAAAAAAAACAGCGTCTGGAGTGTAATGTTCCATGATCCGCACAGGATCGCCGGTCAAAAACGCTGCCTCCGTCTTGTCGACTATTTCTGCAGCTTCGGCTTGCGTTGGTTTTGGCAGCGATTTCGGTCCACAGCCTGAGAGAAGGAACAGGCAGGTGATCGACAGTAACATGGTCTTCATGGCTTGCTCCCTGACCGGTAGGTAGAACCATACACGAGCCTTCGACACGACGTGAGGCTAATCCGTTGCCTCATCAACGCAAGGGAATTCGATTTATCGACCGGTCAATATTTAAAAAGTGGAATGCTCTCCTCTTTCCACGCCGTTTCATCGGGCAGAGTCAATGCGTCGAGGTCAGAGGCGGTAGATGCAACGTCATCCACCCATTCGCGCAGCAAAGGGCTGCCGTTGATCACATCGATGGGGAGTTTCCCGAGTTCATACTCATAGGGAAAGTCGCGCCAGAGTTCGTAGTCAGGATACAGTCTTCGGATTGCCTTGAAGGCCAGTGCCTGCAAACGCCAAGGGCGAAACACCTCGTGTTTGTAAAGCGGCGCTTCAGCATGAATTTGCAGGCCGTGGCACAATTGGCCGACATGCTTGTGAAAGGTCGGTTCAAACCAGCATTCTCTCAACACGCAACCATCCAGCCATGGCAAAGCGAAAGATTCCATCTCCGCAAGGACAGCACGCGCATCGATGTCTGGCGCCCCGAAAATCTCAAGAGGTCGAGTTGTCCCCCGTCCTTCGGACAGAGTTGTGCCTTCAAGCATCACCGTTCCAGCATATGCCCGCGCCATCCAGAGATTGGGCGCGTTGGGGCTTGGATTGACCCAGACCCGGTCGCCTAACGGCCAGCCGAAGCCAGGCGCTGCACCGGGATCATAGCCTTCCATTGCGATGAGCTGGTAATCGACATCAAGGCCAAGTGTATCAATGAACCAATGGCCGAGCTCCCCAAGGGTCATGCCGTGTCGCATGGGCATTGCGCCCGCTCCAACGAAACTCTCCCAGCCTTGCCTCAGCGTCAGGCCTTCCACCGGCCTACCGGCAGGGTTTGGCCTGTCCAGCACCCAGACCGACTTGCCGTGCGCTGCTGCTGCTTCAAGCATGTACCGCAAGGTCGTGATGAAGGTATAGATCCGGCAACCAAGGTCCTGAAGATCGATCAGGACCGTGTCGAAGCTTGCCATCATCTGCTCAGTTGGCCGTCGGACTTCTCCGTAGAGGCTGAATACCGGAATGCCGTGGATCGGATCATTGAAATCAGGGGATTCGACCATATTGTCCTGCTTGTCGCCCCGCAGCCCATGTTGAGGACCGAAGGCTGCAGAGACATTGACCCCGGCCCCGACAAGTGCATCGAGAGTGTGGGTCAGATTATTTGTGAGTGACGCCGGGTGCGCCAGAAGGGCAACGCGCCGTCCTTCAAGCGGAGCGCGAAGCGTCGGGTCTGCCAACAGGCGGTCTATGCCAAATTTCATCTTGCCTCCGGTGCCGGAAGCGTCAACGCAAAGCAATCCTTGTGATGAAAATCCGGCTTTCCCGCTGGATGCGCCAAGGCCCAATAGGATTTGGTGCCGTCGGTTTCCTCGATTACGGCTGAAAGGCCCAATCTTAAGGTCGCGTCGGGAAAAGGCGCCAAGTCAATGTCAGCTTCAATGACATGCCCAAAAGCGAGATTGCCCCTTTCTATGTGGGGCTCCACGCCAAGGTGAAGGTCGCGCATCCCCTCGCGATATCGGTCAAATCGATATGCCGCCCATTGGGTTGAGGGTGAAAAATTGAACTCGCAATAGGGCTCAAAATCTTCCATTTGAATAAACAATTCAAAACATGTTGTCTCCCAAAGTCGATCGCAGCGACCTGGCGAGGCCCATTCCGGCAAGTTGAGGTGTTCGGCACCGGAAACTAAAAAGTTAACCAAAAGATCTCCGTCGCGCTCAGAGTAATTCAGCTCGACACTCACCTCTTTCACCTTGTTGGGAGGAGTCGCAGGATGCGCAAGCAACCGAAAAGTTTCCAAAATCAGGTTCCCATGCTAAGCGCCCGCGCGCCATGACTAGTTACAAATCAGACCTCTTAAACACGCTCAGCGCGCGCGGCTATATCCATCAGGTAACGGACGCCGAAGCGCTTGATTCGCTCGCATCGCGTCAGGTGGTCCCGGGCTATATTGGCTTTGATGCGACGGCCCCTTCGCTGCACGTGGGATCCATGGTCCAGATCATGATGCTCCGCAGGCTGCAACAGGCTGGCCACAAGCCGATTGTGCTGATGGGTGGCGGAACGACCAAAGTTGGTGATCCGTCAGGCAAGGATGAAAGCCGACGGTTGCTGTCCAGCGATGACATAAATTCCAATATCGCTTCGATCCGCCGCATCTTCGAACGGTTCCTGACCTTTGGCGACGGCCCGACAGATGCCATCATGGTCGACAATGCCGAATGGCTGGACGCGCTTGAATACATCCCCTTCCTGAGAGACGTCGGCAAACATTTCACCATCAATCGCATGCTGGCGTTTGACTCAGTGAAACTCCGCCTTGAGCGTGAGCAGCCTCTTACTTTCCTCGAATTCAACTATATGATCCTGCAGGCGTACGACTTTCTGGAACTGTCGCGCCGGGCGGGCTGTCGCCTGCAAATGGGCGGGTCGGATCAATGGGGAAATATCGTCAACGGGATCGAACTTGCTCGCAGGATCGACCAAACAGACGTTTTTGGGCTTACGACCCCACTTATCACGACGGCAGACGGCGGCAAAATGGGCAAGACAATGTCAGGTGCCGTCTGGCTCAATGAAGACGCGCTGCCAAACTATGATTATTGGCAATTCTGGCGGAACACCCAGGATGCCGATGTCGGGCGATTCCTGAAACTTTTCACAGACCTGCCACTCGATGAAATTGCGAGACTCGAAACGCTGCAGGGCGCGGAAATCAACGCTGCAAAGATCGCACTCGCCAATGCGGCGACGGAATTGTGCCGGGGCGCTGACGCGGCGGCAGCGGCGGCCGAAACGGCGCGCAAGACCTTTGAAGAAGGTGCCGCTGGAGATGATTTGCCCAGCCTTGCGGTGGGGGCAGATGGCATTTCCCTGGTCGATGCACTTGCCGGACTGGGGCTGGTTGCTTCCAAAAGCGAGGCAAAACGCCTCATTAAAGGCGGCGGAGCCAGAATTGACGGCGTACAGAATCTTGATGAAGCGGCACGCATAGAAATTGGCGAGATTGCGGTCCGGATTTCTGCTGGAAAAAAGCTGCACGGAGTACTGATTCGATCGTAAGGTTGATCGCGCATTAAGCGTCTAACTTATCAGCCGCTTAGAGGGATGCGGGCATGGTCCTGACTTCGTCAAGAAAGAGGACCACAGGATGACGACCCCACCCGTTACAATGGCATCGCGTGTTTTTGCCGTGGACCGCCGATCATCTGAGCGCGTTGACGTCGCCCTCTGGGTTCGGATCCGCGTTCAGGGCCAGCCGGAACACCCGGCGCGAATTGCGAACATTTCGCGGACTGGTTTTATGGCCATGACACCCTGCCCCGTTTACGACTACGCGCCGATCCTTATCGAATTGCCGCGAGTCGGTTGGGTGCGTGCCACGACCTTGTGGTCACTCGGCGACAGAATCGGGGGTGAATTTGAACACCCGATTGAGGCAGACGAATTTTCAAAACTGCGGCCATTCTTCATTTGAGAAAAAGGACAGTCGACAGTCGGGAGCCAATCCCGATAGGAAGAAAGTGAATGACCGAACGACCAGGCAGCGGGGGAACGCTAAC
The DNA here is from genome assembly GCA_046348625.1 of Sphingomonadaceae bacterium. GTDB lineage: Bacteria > Pseudomonadota > Alphaproteobacteria > Sphingomonadales > Sphingomonadaceae > Aquisediminimonas. The sequence goes on along the minus strand of JAXMDX010000004.1, from coordinate 144,513 downwards.
TGGAGATTGACGGGTGCGCACGACGCCAACAATGCCGACTGAAGAGCGTTCACCTGAGCGCAGGGCTTTGCCGCGCCACAGCGTCTTGTTTCGAACGGTCCTCATCGACTCCGAAATCGACGGAGAGTCTGCCGAAATTACAAACATTGCCCGATCGGGTTTTCTCGCGCGGACTGGTATTAACCGGATCAAAGGGAGCGTCGTGAAACTCGATATGCCTGGGTTGGGCGAAGTGAAGGCGACGGTTGTCTGGTGCGGCAATGGTCTGCTGGGTGCGCACTTTCAGCAGCCCATGGAAGAGGCTGCGTTCACCGAGCTTCTGAACGGTTTAACCTGAACGGATCAGGCCCACCGCAGCGTCACGCTCAAAAAGATAAAGTGCAAGCCGGGCAGCCTTGCCCCGCTCTCCTTCCAGTCCTCCATCACGTTCAACGAGCAAGCGTGCATCATCGGTAGCCGGCTGAATGAGTGCCGTTACATGTTCAGGCGTGGCGAGGCGGAATTGCGCTTCGCCCGACTGCCGAACACCGAGTATTTCGCCGGCTCCGCGGAGGCGGAGATCTTCTTCAGCTATACGGAATCCGTCATTTGTCTCTCGCATGAGCGCCAGCCTGGCCCGTGCAGTCTCGCTGAGCGACTCGCCACGCAAGAGCAGGCAAACAGACTGTTGGGAGCCTCTTCCCACGCGTCCACGAAGCTGATGCAACTGGGCCAAGCCGAAGCGTTCCGCATTTTCGATAATCATGAGCGTCGCATTGGGAACGTCCACTCCGACCTCGATGACGGTCGTTGCCACGAGAATGGCCAGCTCGCCGCTTTGAAAGCGCTGCATCATGGCATCCTTGTCAGGTCCCTTCATGCGGCCATGAACGAGTCCGATTCTGTCACCAAATCTTTGTCTGAGGGTTTCAGCACGGGCTTCGGCAGCGGCTCGATCACTTGTTTCATTTTCTTCTACCAGTGGACATACCCAGTAGCCTTGGCCGCCCGCAGAAATATGGCGCGCCAAGCCATCGACAACTTCGGCAAGCCGTTCGACGGACATGACGCGGGTGTCAATCGGCTGGCGTCCGGGTGGCATTTCGTCGAGACGGCTAATGTCCATCTCCCCATAATGTGTGAGTGTCAGCGTTCGCGGAATGGGCGTTGCAGTCATGACAAGCAAGTGAGGCGGTGCCTCCGCCTTCTGGGTGAGTAATAGCCTCTGCGCGACGCCGAAACGATGCTGTTCGTCAATGATGGCGAGGGCGAGTTTTCGATAGGTAACTGCCTCCTGGAAAATGGCGTGAGTACCAACAAGAATGTGGATCGATCCATCCGCGAGCCCCATCATGGTCGCTTCGCGGGCGCGTCCCTTGTCCCTCCCGGTCAGAATTGCGACATTGACCGGAAGGCCTGCGAGTTGGGTACGCAGCGTCTCATAATGTTGGCGGGCAAGAATTTCCGTTGGAGCAAGCATTGCACCTTGTGCCCCGCATTCCGCCGCAATCAGCAGTGCGTGGAGCGCAACCAGAGTCTTACCGGACCCAACGTCGCCCTGCAGCAGGCGCACCATGGGCGTCTTCTGCGTCATATCCCCTTCAATTTCACTGATGGTCCGCCGCTGTGCACCAGTCAGCTGATAGGGTAGCTTAAGCTTGGCGCGCAGGCTGCCATCTCCGGCAAGGGCCACCCCCCTTCGCCTGCGCGATGATGCCCGCACCAGCATCAGGGCAAGCTGGTTTGCAAAGAGTTCATCATAGGCAAGTCGATCGCGAGCATCGGAATCGGCTGGGTCTTGATGGATGGACTTCAGGGCTGACAACCAGTTTTGCCAGCCACGGCGGGCCAGGAGGCTGGATTCAATCCATTCCGGGAGGACCGGCGCTCTCGGCATCGCCTGCGCGACCAATTGCCCCAGTCTACGCGATGTCAAACCGTCCGAGAGCGGGTAAATGGCTTCGGTCTCGGGGATCTTTGAGCCTTCTCCAGGCTGTACGATATGATCCGGATGAATGATTTGCCGTTCATGCCCGTAGAACTCCAGCTTGCCGGAGACCAATCGCCTTTCACCCAGCGGCAGTTGCTTGCGCGCATAACCGCCTCCACCTCCAAAAAAGGTCAACGCCAGTACATCGCCGTCGCAGTCTGTTGCGAGAACCCGAAACGGTCCCCGAGCGCCGCCTTGGCGATACTGAAATGGCGTCACTTCGATGCTGATGATCGTGCCGTCTTGCGCATCATCGAGTCGGGCAACATTGCGTCGATGGACACTACCGGTGGGCAAATGGAAAAGCAGGTCGACAACACGCGACAAGCCAAGCTTCGCCAACGGTTTGGCGATCGCAGGGCCAATGCCTTTCAGCACTTCGATCTCGGCAAAGAGCGGGTTGAGCAATTCGGGGCGCATGTCTATCAGGTGCCTCCTTAAACCAGCCGGCCACACAGTTCAAAATGTGCGGCCGGCCAATTGCTGTTGGACTCGATGGACCGCGACATTCGCCTCAAACGCCTCAAATTTCGCGCGTGGCATCGCGGCACCCGAGAGGCTGACATGATGATCGGCGGGTTTTTCGATGCCCATGCGGCTGCGTGGAGCGATAGCCAGTTGGATTGGTTCGAAGCGCTTCTTGAAGAGCAGGATGTCGACATCATGGCTTGGGGGCTACGCGCCCTCCCCGTGCCGGAATTTTGGCAAGGCGACATGATGAACGCCTTCCAGCGGCTGGATTTCATTGCACCGGCTGTCTGAAATGGAAACTCTTCCCCGTATCCTTGCGGCCAAAGGCCCATTTGTGCTTGCTGGCGTGCCCGCTGGATTTTTGCCCTGGTTGCTGACTGACCTGGCGCGTGCAGCCAAGGGTCGAGCCATATATGTCGCAGCTGATGAAGCCGGAATGCGAAGCGCGGCGGATACTGCGCATTATTTCGCCCCCGAAATCGAGCTGCTTTCCTATCCGGCCTGGGACTGCCTGCCTTATGATCGGGCTTCGCCGTCTCTCAGGGTAACATCTGAGCGGCTGGCCTGTCTTGCAGCACTCCAGCGCCCTCGAACCGCACCACAGTTGCTCATCACAACGATCAATGCCGTCACCCAACGCACGCTGACGCCGTTTCGCATCCGCCAGCTTTCCGCCCATCTCAAGCCCGGTGCACGAATAGACCGCGATCAGCTGGCGACACTGCTGCAGGCAAATGGCTATGTCCGGAGCGACACTGTTGCCGACGCCGGGGAATTCGCCATACGCGGAAGTCTCGTCGACCTCTTTCCCTCCGGTGAGACCCTCGCCCTTCGACTCGATTTTTTTGGTGACGAGATCGAGAGCATCCGAACATTTGACCCGGCGGATCAACGCACAGTGGGACGGGTCGAGCAATTTTCGCTCCTCCCGGCATCCGAATCCCTTCTGGATGAAGACGGGATCAAGCGCTTTCGCAGTCGCTATCGCGAGACTTTCGGTGCAACAGCGACCGGCGATCCTCTGTACCAGGCGGTCTCTGAAGGGCGCAGGCTTGCCGGAATGGATCATTGGTTGCCGCTGATCGAAGAACGGATGACGACATTTTTCGATCATGTCGGTCCAGATTGCGTGATCGTTCGCGATTCCGGCGTACCCGCAGCGGCACAGGCACGGTTCGAAGCGATCAATGACTACCATGCCAATCGGGTGCGGGCGCAGAGCAGCGACCCAGGCAGCTATCGTCCTTTGGCGCCGGACGCGCTCTATCTGTCCGACAGCGAATGGGAGGCCGCCGTAAAGGAGCTGCCTGTTCACCTGACTTCCCCTTTTTCCGAGCCGGCATCCGAAAGCGTGATTGATCTCGGCGTCTCGGCAGCGCGAGATTTTGCTGCAGAACGGACCCAGGGCGCCAACATCTACGAAGCGGCAGTGGCGCACATTGGCAAACAGCGGCGTGAAGGACGAGGCGTCATCCTCGCGTCCTACACCGGCGGATCACGCGAGCGCTTGAAAGGCTTGCTTGCGGATCACGGACTGACTGGTGTCGAACAGGCGGAAAACTGGCAGAGGGCACAGGCAATTGCCGCTGGCGGGCAGACCGCGCTCGCGGTCTTGCCGCAGGATCACGGATTCACGACTGCCGATCTGGCTGTCCTGACCGAGCAGGATCTGCTTGGCGACCGGCTGGTGCGTCGAGCCAAACGCCGAAAAAGCGCTGATGCGTTCTTGAACGAGCTCGCGACGCTGACGCCCGGGGACCTTGTGGTCCATACGGAGCACGGGATTGGTCGCTATGACGGCTTGACGTCAATTCCGGTGGGAAATGCTCCGCATGACTGCGTTGCCCTGACCTATTCAGGCGGCGACAAGCTTTATGTTCCGGTTGAGAATATCGACGTCCTTTCGCGCTATGGCAATGAAAGCGAAGGCGTTGCGCTCGACAAGCTCGGCGGTATCGGCTGGCAAACGCGCAAGGCGCGGATGAAGGATCGCATCCGCGAGATTGCGGGTGAGCTCATGGCAACCGCCGCTGCCCGAGCCTTGAGATCAGCCGATCTGGCAGCCCCGGATACGAGTGCATATCCCGCCTTTGTCGATCGGTTTCCCTATAATGAAACAGATGACCAGGACCGTGCGATCAACGATGTGATCGAGGATCTCTCTGCCGGAAAGCCGATGGACCGGCTCGTCTGCGGCGATGTCGGCTTTGGAAAGACCGAAGTCGCATTACGAGCGGCCTGCATCGCCGCAATGGCCGGCATGCAGGTTGCCCTTGTTTGCCCAACGACGTTGCTCGCCCGTCAGCATTTCAGCAATTTCGTTGAACGATTTCACGGATTCCCTATCAAAATCGGACGCTTGTCGCGTCTCGTTCCTGCAGCCGAAGCAAAAGCTTGCCGCGAAGGCCTGGCCGACGGCACGGTCGACATCGTCATTGGCACCCATGCCCTGCTGGCCAAGGGCGTCGGATTCAAACGGCTCGGCCTTGTCATTGTCGATGAGGAGCAGCGGTTCGGTGTCGTCCACAAGGAACGGCTCAAGACCCTCAAGACAGACGTTCACATGTTGACGCTGACTGCGACGCCAATTCCTCGTACGTTGCAGATGGCGATGTCGGGCCTGAGAGAATTGTCGGTCATCCAGACGCCGCCGGTCGACCGGCTGGCTGTCAGGACCTATGTCATGCCCTGGGATCCAGTCGTGCTGCGCGAAGCGCTTCTGCGCGAGCATTACCGCGGCGGACAGAGTTTCTTTGTAACCCCCCGTGTCGCCGACCTGCCCGATATCGAGGAATTCTTTCGCGAGCACGTACCCGAACTCACATACGTTGTTGCCCATGGTCAAATGGCCGCTGGCGATGTCGAAGATCGCATGTCTGCCTTTTACGACCGCAAATACGACGTCCTGATTTCAACAACGATTGTTGAAAGCGGGCTCGACATTCCCAGCGCCAATACGATGATAATTCATAGGGCGGACCGTTTCGGGCTCGCCCAGCTTTATCAGCTTCGCGGGCGCGTCGGCCGCGCGAAAATTCGTGCCTATGCCTATCTCACGACACCGCCGGAGCGGATCATGACAGAGACCGCAGAAAAGCGCCTCAAAGTCTTGTCGGATCTCGATAATCTTGGTGCCGGCTTCCAGCTGGCCAGCCATGATCTCGATATTCGCGGAGCCGGAAATCTGCTGGGTGACGAACAGTCGGGCCACATTCGGGAAGTCGGCTTTGAACTTTACCAATCAATGCTCGAAGAGGCGATCCTCGAGGCAAAGGCCGGTGGTATTGCCGAAGCCCGCACTCGCGATCTTTCTCCGCAGATTACAGTCGATGCACCGATCCTCATTCCGGAGGACTATGTGCCGGATCTCGACTTGCGCATGAGCCTGTACCGTCGGATCAACGACATGGAATCTGCGCAAGAACTTGAGAGCTTTGCAGCAGAACTTATTGATAGATTTGGAAAACTTCCCGAGCCAACAGAAAACCTGCTGACCGTCATGAATATCAAGCTCAATGCGCGAAAGGCCCATGTTGCAAAGATTGATGCGGGGCCGCGCGGCGCGCTGGTCAGCTTCTGGAACGACAGCTTTCCAGACATTGCCGGATTGCTTGCCTATGTCGAGAGGCTTGGTGGGACAGCAAAGCTCCGGCCTGATAGTCGCTTGTCCATCTCGCGTGCATGGAGTGACCCGCGAGCAAGACTCAACGGCATTCTCCAACTCTCTCGCGGTCTCGCCAGGATCATGGGCTGACTGCCAAAAATGGCTAGCGCCATGACACGAAGGGTTTTACTGGCGACAATCACAATTCCAGATTTCAGTTCAGGAGCTCAAACAAGATGTCTGACACGCTTACCTTTACACTTGAAACGGGTGACGTCGTCATCCAGCTCCGCCCTGATCTGGCTCCCGGCCATGTCGAACGGATCACCGAACTCGCAAGCGAAGGCTTTTACGACGGCGTGGTCTTCCATCGGGTCATTGACGGCTTCATGGCGCAAGGGGGCGACCCGACCGGCAGTGGCATGGGAGGCTCCTCAAAACCTGATCTCCCAGCCGAATTCAATCGAGAACCCCATGTGCGTGGTGTCTGTTCAATGGCGCGTTCGTCCAACCCTAACAGTGCAAACAGCCAGTTTTTCATCTGCTTCGATGATGCGCGCTTCCTTGACGGCCAATATACTGTCTGGGGTCAGGTCACGTCCGGTATGGAGCATGTTGACGCCCTTCCAAAGGGTGAGCCGCCGCGCAGCCCCGGCAAGATCATCAAGGCAACCGTCAGCTAATCCGACAAGCTCACAAGCCAGTCATGAAATACCCTGACTGGCTCTAGCTGCAAGGCACGCGGACGGCAGACAAACCAATAGCTGTAAGGGCTTTCGACATCCACGTCGAACATCTTGACGAGCCGCTCATCATGCGCGTCGTCAAGATGGCTCTGGTGCATGAATGCTATGCCCAGCCCCTGGGCAGCAGCCTCGAGCATGAGCTGACCGGAATCAAAATGATCGATCGCGGCTGGTTCGAGATTCTTGATCTTCAAGGCGTTTCGCCATGCGTCAAATGTGTCCGGCATTTCCCGATGGATCAACACGGTCATTTCGGAGAGCTGTTTCGGATCCTTGATCGCGTGAGGGCCCTGCAGCAACCGCCGTGCTCCAATTGCCAAAACAGTGTTCCTGTCCAGCCGTCGCGCGTAAAGTGCCGGATCGATTTCGCGCGACAGCACGATTGCGGCATCCAGACCGTCTCCGAGCCGGGCAACGCCATGCGCCGCGGTGTCGACATCAATGTGCAGAGACGGATGCTTTTCGCGTAGCTCTGCCAACCTCGGAAAAAGGCGCTGCGCTGCAAACAAGGGGAGGACGCCAAGACGAAGGCGCATGACCGGGCTTGGGCTCGTTAGCGTCTCGATAGCATCAGTAAGAGAGTCGAGTATCGGGCCGACAAGATGCATCAACTTTTCGCCATCCTCGTTGGCAACAATTGCCTGGTGCCGTCGATCAAACAGGGGTCGGCCGACAAAACGTTCGAGCGACTGGATTCTTCGGCTCAAGGCAGGTGAAGACAGCGCGAGTTCTTCCGCGGCGGCCTTGACGGAACCGAGGCGGGCAACGTGCACAAATGCCTCGACTCCTGCGAGAGACGGCAAACGACGCATAGGCTTTTCTCCATAAGAAGCCCCATTTCCATAAACTTCAGTTGCAAATTTTGCAATTACGGTTTTTCATTTCGCAATTGCACAATATTATTGTGCAGTGCAAACAAACTAGGCCTTTCAGGCATCCTCTCCTATCAAACTTTCAAGGGTCGGTTCCTCGGAACCGGCCCCTTTTTTTATACCCTGCAAGGCAAACCGAGGGCGAAACGCCCCCTGCCCCTTTCAAAGATCGAATTGGGCAGATTCGGCTTCGGCGTTCACCAGGAGCCGCTTGCGAACATAGGGAATCATCAAGATCATGACGCCTGCCGCTATGAGGAACGGCAGCGGCCGATAAACTTCGTACAGCACAACCCCGATCGACGGTCCCAAGACAAACGAAGCGCCGTTTATTGCGGTTACATGGCCGGCAACCAGGCCCTGCAGCTTCCTCCCGACGGCTAGCGACGACCCTGCGGTGAAGGCTGGACGCGTAAATCCGAAGCCCATTGAAGACAGTGAATACCCAGTCGCGATGCCATAAAGACTGGTGGCGCCCGATGTCGCGACAAGGCCGAATGCCGCAAGCGCGATACCAGTCATCATCATTGTGCGCGGTGACAGATTGAGCAGCGGAATGAGGCCCCATTGCACAAGCAAGGATGCCCCCGCGCCCGACATCAGGACAAGCCCGATGGATTGCTGCGTTGCGATTTCCGTGACTGCCAGATGCAACCTGTCAATAACGAGGAACCCCATTGCGGCACCTGTCATGGCTTGGGCATGCCCCATGATAAGTCCAGCCAGCATCCAGGGCCAGATGCGTGGATCGCGAAGCTTGAGTTCTCCATCGACGCGCTCTGCCGTTGCGCCGGTCACGCTCGCACCGGTCGGCGCTCCGCCCAGCGAAGGATAGGACACATTGGCGCCTCGCGCGTCGCTCAGGAGCGGCTCATCGGTATCCGGGGGCAACCAGCGCGTAGCGGCAATTGCAGTCACAAGGCCAAAGACGGCAAAGATCATGGCGGGCCCTGCGAGGCCCACCACCGGAAGCACGAGATATGGCGCAATTGCAGGACCAAGAATGGTGCCAAGCCCGAAGGCAGAGCCGAGCATGGTCAACGCCTTGACCCGTTCTTCCCGACTCGTACGCACTGCAATGATCGCCTGCGCTGCCGGAGGTGCTGCCGAACCGAACAAGCCATAAATCACTCTCGCGCTGATCACCGATATCATCGTGGTGATTGGGCCAATCCAGCCCAGAAGCCCGGCGAGGAGAATGAACGCCACAAGCGTAATCGAGAATGTGAAACCGGAGATCCCCAGAATCACCATTGCACGCCGGCCATGCCGATCCGATCGGCGCGCCCAGAACGGGGCCGCAAATACCCAAACAAGGGCCGAAACGGAAAACACTGTGGCAATGACACTATCGGGAACTTGCAACGAGCGGCCAATCGCCGGCAGGACGGACTGCAGCGCCGTATTTCCTGCCCCTGTGATGAGCATCACCATGAAAAGGATCGCAAAATCGCGTCCGACACTGGCCTGATTCGTGTTCACTCTTTTGCGTTAGGAGCGATAGTCGTTCAGCGGAAGCCATTTGCGGCTTGCCAAGTGCACCTCCATTTGCGAACGCGAGTAACCGTTAACCTTCCCGGGATGTTCATGACCGCCCCTTCAGCCGGATTGGCCTCAAAAATGCGCGTTCGCCGGTGGCTCGGCCCATGGGCAATATTTTTCAAGGGCTTCATCAAGCACCCGGTTATGGTCGGGTCAGTCATTCCTTCGACCGAAAAGCTCATTTCACATATGCTGAGCAGGGTTGATTGGGCCAATACGCGGCTCTTTGTTGAATATGGACCGGGCGTGGGCACTTTTGCCCCGCACGTGCTGAAGCGCCTCTCTCCGGATGCCACCTATGTAGCCATCGACACAAATCCGGATTTTATTGACTATCTGACTGCCACCATAACGGACAGTCGCTTTCGGCCTATCCTCGGGTCCGCTGCAGATGTTGAGCAGATCGTCCGTGATAGCGGCTTTGATCACGCCGATTATGTGTTGTCAGGACTGCCGTTCTCTACATTGCCAGCCGGTGTCGGCCCCTCTATTGCAGCGGCAACCGCGCGCATATTGCGTCCGGGCGGCGCCTTTCTGGTATACCAATTTCGCGCCAAAGTCCGCGATTTCATTGATCCGTATTTCAAGCGGATCGATCAAGGCATGGAGTATTGGAATGTCCCGCCCTGTTGCCTCTTCTGGGCCTGGAAAGACTAGCGCCGCCTGAGACTGATTGTGCGCGTCACCGTAAAATCGACCGTCGACACCACGAAATAGGCCAATAGCCAGCGCAGTCGCGCCACCCAGGTTGAATGCGCCTGATGTTCTGCGCGACTGATCTCGTCGCAATAAGGCACATGAGCATCGACAAGCCCGGTGACGCGCTTGGCAAATGCATTATCCTCGATCCTGAGCATGATCTCGCCATTGATATACAGACTGCGCATGTCAAAATTGGCCGAGCCAATATAAACAGCATTGTCCGCGACGATCAGCTTCACATGAAGCATTTGTGGCTGATATTCATATATAGTGACGTGATTGCGCAACAACCTGCGGTAGCAATGCCGGGCGGCCGAAACCGTTGCGAAATTGTCGCTCCTTGATGCGGAAATCAGGCGCATTTCCCCGCCTCGCCGCTCGATATTTGCAAGACGGCGAAGCATTCCCCAATTTGGCGCAAAATAGGCTTGTATCATATCCAGCCGCTTGGCTGTTGCGACATCCTGTCGAAGGCTTCGGGTGAGCGGACTCAGCCGACTGAAAGGGCCGTTGAACAGCCAGCGAAGTGCCCCTGCCTTGTCGCTGCGCCGGGACATGATATGAAGCAGCATGCGCAGCGTGGGCCGCTCTGCGGCCGTCCAGCGCCTCAGACCATCAAAATAGCGGGCAAGTCTGGCGGCCGCAGGCCCGTCAACCCTGAGTAGAAGGTCATGCCAGCTGGATCCGCCCGGATCATCCAGGAAATACTGATCCAGGACGTTGCTCCCGCCGACAAGGGCGCGAACCTCGTCCGCAACAACGATTTTCTGGTGATTGCGCAATAGATAGCGACGCCCCCAGCGCGGGTTGAAGCGCGCAAAATAAACGCCCGCATCGACCAGCGACTTGAAAACCTCGTCAGGCCAGTTCGCGCTCCCGAACCCGTCAACGATCAGCCAGACCTTAACGCCCCGTTCGCGCGCCGCGATCAGGGCCAGGCGAACCTGCACAGCAACCCAGTCATTGCCGAAAATATAGAAGAACAACCGTAACGTAGTTTTGGCGCCGTTGATCGTATCCAGAAGAAGGGCCAATCGGTCGTGCCCGGAAATCGCAAGCCGCAACTTGTGTCCGTCAACGTCCGCGTCAATGTGTTTGAAATGCGGAATTTTACCCATATGGGCATTTTGCGCGCGTCACGGCCCCGATGGCAAGGGCATGCTGCTTTTCTTTGACTTCATCTACGCCCCGAACTAGGGAGAGCGCATATTCCATACATCCAATTTATGAAGGGTGCTGCCCCATGGCACGCGTGACTGTTGAAGATTGCGTTGACAAGGTATCGAACCGTTTTGACCTGGTGCTTGTCGCGGCACAGCGTGCACGCCAGATTTCCGGCGGCGCCGAACTGACGATCGATCGCGATCGCGACAAGAATCCTGTCGTGGCGCTGCGCGAAATTGCAGAGGAAACCGTGGTTCCTGACGATCTTCAGGATGCCATCATCACAAATCTGCAGCGCGTGCGCATTGATGATGATGATGTCATCGATGAAATGGGCTCATTGAGCCAGTCTGCCGAAGCCTTGAGGCTCACCGCGGCGGCTCCACCGCGCAATCAAAATCTTGGTGGCGATTCGGACGGCTGAGGTCAGGCGACTGCGCGCAAGCGCGACGCTCCGATTTCCTTGATGTCTTCCGCGTGCATCCAGCGCAGGTCATGAAGCCCAAGTTCGCGCCCATCGTGCGCATGGATGGCGATCTTGGCGATGGGCTGGCTATCGCGTTCGTCCACAAGAACCGGGTTTGAAATACACCCGGTTTCCCAGCGTTCACCCCACTGGCGAAGCGCGAGCATTGTCGGGAGCAGTTCCGCGCCCTTTTCGGTGAGGCGATATTCGATTTTCCGACGGTCATCAGGCAACGGCGTCCGCGCCAGGATGCCATGCTGGACAAGTTTGCCCAAGCGATTCGCCAGAATGTTGCGCGCAATGCCCAAGGTCGATTGAAATTCCTCAAAATGATGAAGGCCGTTGAACGCGCCACGCAAAATAAGGAATGACCAGCGTTCGCCTATCGCTTCAAGCGCGGCGGGAAGACCACATTCCGCCAGCTCCGCAAGGTTTTCCTTCAACATTCCCATATCACTCTCCAGCCAGGCTCCCCGGTCTTTCGACATTCATAGCGCAAAAACCTACCAAAACCAACCTTTCGAAAAATATAAGTTTTAGGTTGCAACTTGCTACCTAATGCATTAAGTAGTGATTCGCAACTGATTAGAAAGGACCTCCCCCATGAACCGTATTGTTGCTTTTGCCGCCGCATTCACAACATCAGCCTTGCTGTTTCTGGCAACCACCTCACCCGCGCTTGCGCAGGGCAGCACTGGCTACACCCTCGTTCCCGTAGCTGCTCCCGCATCGGGCGAAGCGCTCGTATCAAGCGATGTCATCTGGAAGCGTGCAGGCGAAGCCTATGTTGCGCCGAAGGCCAGCAGCCGCGCCGCGATTGTCTGCGCGCAAGCTGCCAAGAAGATCGGAAAAGTCGCAAGCTTCACTGCAGACGGCCAGTCATTCGATGAAGCTGCGCTCGCCAAGTGCAACGAAAAAGCCAAATAATCGCGCATATTGACCATCCCACCCCGAACTTTGCCCTTCCTCCCCATCCCATCGGAGGAAGGGCATTTTTTTGCCTTCTCGATCAAAAACTCCTGTCAAAACCGAGCTTGCGGGGAACTCACTCCTTCGGCAAAGCAGTCGCTTCGTAATCGAGACATTTTTTGCGCATGACACTTCACGGCCCCACCTCGAACAGCTTCATTTCCCAGCGGCTGAGACTGCACTATGTCGATTGGGGCAACAGCGAGGCTCCGCCCTTGTTGCTGGTTCATGGCGGCAGGGATCATTGCAGAAGCTGGGATTGGGCGGCAGAGCAACTGCGGGAAGACTGGCATGTCATTGCACCGGATTTGCGGGGCCACGGTGACAGTCAATGGTCTCCGGATGGCAATTATGAAATGTCGTCATTTGTCTACGATCTTGCGCAACTCATCCATCAGCTCAACCTCGCTCCTGTAACCATTGTCGCCCATTCGATGGGCGGAAACATCGCCTTGCGCTATACGGGTCTCTATCCGGAAAATGTCCGCAGGCTTGTCGCAATCGAAGGCCTTGGTCACTCCCCTGCAGTGCAGGCAGAACGGGATGCAATTGGGATACAAAAGCGGTTTCGCCAGTGGATTGAAGACAAGCGAAACGCTTCGGGTCGCCTTCACCGCCGATATCAAACGCTTGATGCTGCGCTCGATCGCATGAAGGCCGAAAACACCTATCTGACTGATGAGCAGGCGCGGCACCTGACGATTCACGGGGCCAGTCGGAATGAGGATGGCACCTGGAGCTGGAAGTTCGACAATTATCTTAACATCTGGGCCGCATTCGATATGCCCCGGGAAGATCTGCATGCCATCTGGAATGCAATCACCTGCCCCGTCCTCATGCTCTATGGGGCAAACAGTTGGGCTTCAAACCCAGAGAAGGACGGCCGAATTTCACATTTCAGCAGCGCCCGCGTGGTTGAATATGAAAATGCCGGGCATTGGCTCCATCATGATCAGTTCGATCGCTTTATGGCAGATTTGCGGGCGTTCCTCTAGGTCAGTCGCAACTTTCGATCACGTCAAGAGTTGGCTGGCGATGGCTTCGCGCTTCTCGTCCGAGACTGCCAGGACGTCACGCGCATAGGCATCAATACTCTCATATTCGCGTTCGATGGCGGCAAATGCCGTGTCTAGATATTCTGGATGAACGGACATCAGAGTGCGCACTGCATCATCATCTATGGCATGCCCGAAATTCGCGCGCACGGTCTCTGCTCCAGCGGCGATCCGGCGCTCCATGTTGCCGGCTTCATTGGTGAGCAGATAATCAGCCATGACATCATCCGGGTGCACACCAACCAACCTATGAAACAATCCAGCAGCAAGCCCGGTGCGATCCTTGCCCGCGAGGCAATGGAGAAGCGTGGCAGAGCTGCTGTCCGCCAATGCACTGAAATAGAGCTGGAACACTTCAATCAACCGCGGACGGAACGGCATTGAGTCATAAAGTCGAACCATCGCCGCGTGAGCTTCTGCAGCATTGGTTACCTGCCGTGCCGCTTCAACGTGCGGTGCATGACCGGCGCCAGCAGTTTCGCCTTCCGCGAAAAGGACTTCGGCAGCAAAATTCAAAGGCCGCGCGCATGGGAAGCGTACTCTTTCGCTATTGCCGCGCAAATCAATGATCTTTGAGATATTCAGCTGACCGATTGTCTCAAGATCGTCTGGTGTTGCATCGACATGCTGGCCGGACCGGAATAGCCGTCCAACTTTCAGCTTTGCGCCATCTCTTGCTGTGTAACCCCCATAATCCCTGAAATTATGGACTCCCTCAAGGGCCAAGACTCGATCGCGCACTTGCCTTTTTGCTCCACTTGCTGTTCGCACACTTCCTGATGTGTGAATCTGGATTTCGTCAACTGAATAAGTGAAAAGAGGGCTCCTGTTCGATGTATCCGTTGCTTTCAGGTTTGCGTGTCATAGAGGCATCGTCGTTCGTTGCCTCTCCGACTGCCGGTCTCTATCTCGCGCAGATGGGCGCGGACGTCATCCGCGTCGACCAGATTGGTGGCGGCCCCGATTTCAAGCGCTGGCCCAAGGCAGAAAATGGTTCAAGCCTGTATTGGGAAAACCTGAACCGTGCCAAGAAGTCGGTTGCGTTAAATCTGGGAGCACCAGAGGGACGGGAATTGCTGCAGTCTCTTGTTGCCGCAACTGGCCAATTCGTGACAAATTTCCCCGTTGATGGTTTCCTTGCTCATGACGCACTGTCTGCCAAACGCGCCGACCTCATTACCGTGCGGGTCATGGGCATGGCAGATGGTGGCCCCGCTTTGGACTACACAGTCAACTCGGCGGTCGGCTTTCCGTATCTGACAGGAGCGGGTCCCGAGCCTGTCAATCATGTGTTGCCTGCGTGGGATTTGCTCACCGGCGCCTATGCTGCCTTCGCGATGCTGGCCGCGCTCCGCCACCGAGACGCGACTGGTTTTGGCCAGGAAGTGCGCATTCCCCTGTCCGACGTTGCGATTGGTACCGTAGCCAATTTGGGTATGCTTGCGGAAATATTCAGCACCGGTGCCAATCGCGAACGCCTTGGCAATACAGTCTATGGAGCGTTCGGGCGTGACTTTGTGACAGCTGACAATATCCGCCTCATGATCATGGCAATAACGCCTCGGCAGTGGACCGGACTTGTCAATGTGCTGGGCATTTCAGGCGAAGTCGCCGTGATCGAATCTGCACAAGGCGTTTCCTTTGCGAAGGACGAAGGGGTGCGTTTCCAGCACCGCGACTCTCTTTTTCCACTCGTGGAATCGAAAGTGTCGGGCTGGCTCTATGAGGATCTGAAGTCCGCGTTCGATACCAATGGATGCTGTTATGGGCCGTATCAATCCATGAAGCAGGCTGTGCATGACCCCGTTTTGGTCGGGAATAACCCGATATTTGGTTCGGCGGAAAATCCGAGTGGCCTGGACTATCCAGCCGCCGGCACAATTGCATCGATCCCCCAGCTTGAGCGGCAATCCGCCCGGAGCGCGCCACTGCTTGGGCAGCACAGCGACGAAGTTCTGGCGGAGACCCTCGGACTTTCAAGCGGCGCTATTGGCGCACTTCACGACAAGGGAATCATTGCACGGGCATGACTCACGATTATACCCAGATCCGAGAGGAAGTCGCCAAACTCTGCCAGCAGTTCCCTGGAGACTATTGGCGCGCCAAGGACAAACTGCGCGCTTATCCTACTGAATTCGTCGATGCGCTTGGAAATGCGGGCTATCTCGCAGCTCTGATCCCCGAAAATTACGGAGGCGCAGGATTGCCGATTTCCGCCGCTGCAGCGATTCTTGAGGAAGTCCAGAAGCAAGGTTGTAACGGCGGCGCGTGCCACGCCCAGATGTATATCATGGGGACCTTGCTCCGCCATGGATCCGAAGCCCAGAAGGAAATTTATCTCCCCAAGATCGCAAGCGGAGAATTGCGACTGCAAGCCTTTGGCGTGACGGAACCGACCAGCGGTACAGACACGCTATCCCTCAAGACCACAGCAAAGCGGAATGGCGATCACTATATCGTCAATGGTCAGAAGATCTGGACGAGCCGGGCAGAACATTCCGACCTGATGCTTCTCCTCGCGCGCACAACGCCACGTGAACACGTCTCGAAACGGACCGATGGGTTGTCGGTCTTCCTGGTCGACATGAAAGCCGCGGTTGGAAACGGGCTGACCATTCGCCCTATCGAAACGATGATGAACCATTCAACGACCGAAGTTTTCTTCGACCAGTTGGCAGTGCCTGCTGCCAACCTGATCGGCGAAGAAGGCCAAGGCTTCAAATATATTTTGTCCGGGATGAATGCGGAACGCCTGCTGATTGCGGCAGAATGTATCGGTGACGCAAAATGGTTCATCGAAAAGGCCTCGGCCTATGCAAAAGAGCGTGTGCTTTTCAATCGCCCTATTGGTCAGAATCAGGGTGTCCAGTTCCCGATTGCTCGCGCCTATGCTCAAATGCGCGCCGCTGAATTGATGGTCAGCGAAGGACTTCGTAAATACGAGGCTGGGGAGCCTGTGGGTGAAGAAGCCAACATGGCCAAGATGCTTGCCGCCGAAGCAAGCTGGGCAGCGGGTGAAGCCTGTATCCAGACACACGGCGGTTTCGGCTTTGCGGCGGAATACGACATTGAGCGCAAGTTTCGGGAAACCAGGCTTTATCAGGTCGCGCCCATCTCAACGAACATGATCCTGTCCTTCATTGCAGAACATGTTCTTGGCCTGCCAAGGAGTTACTGATGCAGGACTGGATCGGACGGGAAATGACGCAAAATGATGTGTTGACGCCCGGCTTGCTGGCGCGTTTTCGTGCGACACTGGATAGCGCAGAAACGCATGCCAAGGCCGAGCAAGGCATACACTGGTGCCTGTGCCTGCCCGAAGCGGCCACCGATGCGCTCGATAGCGATGGCCATCCGAAGCGTGGTGGATTCCTTCCCCCGATTGCCTTGCCGCGCAGAATGTGGGCTTCAAGTGCAGTCAATTTTCACGCGCCCATTCATGTAGGTGCGGAGATCGAGAGGCGCTCGACTATTGCCGCGGTTGACGAAAAGCAGGGCGGAACCGGACCGCTCGTTTTCGTGACCATCGATCACCGGACTCATGCGAATGGCATTTTGGCGGTCAGCGAACGTCAGACAATTGTGTACCGCGAAGCGACCAACGCCGCAGCAGCGCCCTGTGGCGCAGGCTCCCCGGATTTGGCGGCTTGGCAATGGCACCGCGCCTTGACACCGTCGCGACCACTCTTGTTCCGCTATTCGGCGCTGACCTTTAACAGCCACCGCATACATTACGATCTTCCCTATGCCGTTGACGTGGAGGGCTATCGCGGGCTGGTCGTCCATGGTCCGCTGACGGCCACTTTGTTGCTGGATCTGGTCGGACGCGAAATTGGCCACAACCAGCTGAAGCAGTTTTCCTTTCGCGGTCAATCGCCGGCCTTCGCAGGAGAGGCACTGCATCTCGTCGCCACGCAGGAAGGCAAGGCCATCACGCTCGCCGCCTTGGGCTCCGACGGTCGCGTAGTCATGTCGGCGCAAGGGAAATCGGATTAGCGCAAGCCCAATCAGGAAACGTGTGCGCCCTCGGTTACAGACTTCCACATCGTCGCGTCGTGCCCGAACATGATTCGTGTGCCCTTGGCTCTGAGCCGGGCCAAGCGGTCGAGTGTTACCAAGCCTGTTTCCTTGTCGAACGTGAAACCCGGCAATACCCGTTCATTGAGGTTGCGTTCCGTGTAGCAACAATCCGCTGCAAGCAGGACCTCGCCGCCGGCCAGGCGGACAATCGCACTTTGGTGGCCGGGCGTGTGACCGTAAGTCGGAACGATCATGACCGTTCCGTCACCAAACAGATCAAGTTCGCCATCGATCGCCTTGACGCTGTGCCCTGTATCAAAGTCCACCTTGTTGTAGACCCACGGATCTTCGCACGCTTGTGCTGCCGCCCATTCCCTGGACTGGACAATGACCGTCGCATTGGGGACGAACATCATGCCGCCGCAATGATCATTGTGGAGGTGGGAGGCGATGATCCAGTTGATACTGGACGGATCGACGTCAATGGCGCGAAGGCGCGCGGCGATGTCCATTCCTTCGAACAGTTCCAGCCCGAACTTGTCGGGAGGCAGACGCGCTTCGATGGCCCGCCGATTGCGCTCACCCAGGCCTGTATCAAAAAGTGCCCTGCCCTTGGGATGATCGATCAGATAAGCCGGCACAGGGGAACGGACAAAGCTTTGGTCCTCCAGCCCCTCAATGAAGAAGCCCGCCTTGCATTGGAACCATCCGCAATTGAAGGCGTAAAGAGAGATGCTCATGCTGCGGCCTCATAGTCTGTCACGTCTGGATCGAGCGCCAGGTCCGGCTCTGGCTGAACCCCGAAACTGTTGAGCAGCATCGACACCTGTGTGTACTGACCGACTGTCAAGACAAGGTCCATTTTCTGCCTGTCAGTGAGAAATGTCAGCGCATCCCAATTCTTGCTGCTGACAAAAAAGTCTGATGTCAGATCATCGACTGCGCGTAACATGGCGCGATCGCGTTCTTCCCAGGCGGAGGCCGCTGGGCCATACTTGATCCGCGAAACCTCGCCTTCGGTCAATCCTGCATCGAGCCCGATGCGCACGTGCTGCGCCCATTCATAGCCGGAGCGGCAATTATAACCGGTGCGCAAAATGACAAGCTCGCGGTCGCGAGGCGAGAGCGAATTTCGCCTTGAAAGAATATAGTTCGCCCAGCTCAGGAACCCTGTGAGAGCCTTAGGCGAACGGGCCAGTGTAAGCATGATATTCAGGACCGGCCCACGCGCCATATGTGGTGCCAAGACCTCTCTCTGTTCATCGTCCAGGGATTCATCAATCAGCGGAGCGATCCGTGGGGCCTTAAGTCGCATGTGTAATCCCCCTTGCTTTCAATTCATCTTGCGAAGTGCTTTGCAACCGTAGTGCCGCCTGCCATGGATGAAAAGCAGGACAACGCAGTGAATGTCGGGGCAAGCATTGACGATAGATGACGATCTTGAGCCGATAGGCACGGATACCGGGCTCGATCGACTGATTCCCGATGATCGCGCGAATGAACGCTTTGTGAGGAGCAATCTCGGACGAAACTATTTCGCGAATTTTTCGCACGGCATGTTCGGGATGACAGGGTTTCGCTTGATTTACGCCCCGACGTTCGTGCCAGCATATCTTTTTGCATTGACCGGATCGACCGTCATGGTCGGACTTTCGCAGGCGCTGCAGCAGGTGGGTGCAGTCCTGTCTCCCCTCCTGAGCGCCAGTGAGATCGAAGACAAGCGCCGGATATTGCCGAACGCGATGCGCAACGGAACCATGATGCGCATTCAGCTTCTGGGTCTTGCACTGTCGGGCTGGTTTCTCTCGGGCATCTGGCTGGTGCTCGCCACGATGGGGTTCCTTTTTCTTCTCGGCTATTATTCCGGTGCGCAGCGCGTTTCGTTCCAGATGCTGATGGCAAAAGTGATCCCGATCGAAAAACGGGGGCGGCTTCAAGGCTATCGAAATCTCGCCGGAGGTGCGATCGCAGCTGCACTCTCATGGTGGGCCGGCAGTATCCTGATCCAGAAGAATATCCTCGGGAACGGATATGCGACGACCTTCATGCTCAGTTTCATCCTGACCAGTGTCGGCCTTACGATGCTGGCCCTGTTTATAAGGGAACCTGACAACCATCGCCCACGGGCGCCAATGCGGCTGCGGGATCGCATGCGGGAACTGCCGCTGCTTTTGGCTGAAAGGAGCTATCGGAACTTCCTGATCGCGCAATTATTGACAACCGGCGGACGGATCGCGATGCCCTTTTGCATACTCCATGCTGGAGATGTCATGCATCTCGATGGGAAGTCGCTCGGACTCTTTTCATTGGCGTTCCTGGGTGCAGAAACACTGTCCAACCTTGTCTGGGGGGCGCTAGGCGATCGCAAGGGGTTCCGGCTCGTTTATATCCTGGCCAATATCATTTGGCTCCTGGGGTTTGTTCTGATGTTGATCGCGCGCGATCATACTGGCTTCGTGTTGGGGTTTGTCGCGCTTGGCGCAGCCATGTGCGGCTATTCGCTCAGCCAGCAGACACTGGTACTCGA
Organism: Sphingomonadaceae bacterium; assembly: GCA_046348625.1. Lineage (GTDB taxonomy): Bacteria > Pseudomonadota > Alphaproteobacteria > Sphingomonadales > Sphingomonadaceae > Aquisediminimonas. Next base: position 124,406 of record JAXMDX010000004.1, on the reverse strand, counting down.
ATTCGGTTCCCGTGAAGATACGCCGATGCGGCTGGCGCTTTCGACAACCGCCGAGACATCGGTTGCGGCCATCGGACCATTTATCGGCGGACTCATCGCGGCCGCTTTCGGCTTTGTTCCGCTCATTTGGGTCTCCATCAGCTTGTTGGCTGCCGCGCTTTTGGTCATGCTGCTTGGCGTCCGGGAGCCGCGCTTCGAAAACAATCCCTTTTGACGTTGAAAGTCCGGATCTGAATATGGCTAATTGGATTCGCCCGGCCAGCGCGCAGGGCGTTTTTCAAGAAACGCCGAGATCCCCTCACGTGCGTCGTCCAGCTGGAGATTTGCCAGTGCTTCCGATTGCGCAAAGCGATAGGCTTCCGGAACAGACATTTCAGCCTGGGCCCGAAAGCTTTTTTTACCCAGCCGCAACACTCGGCCGGATTTCGAGGCTATTTCTGTTGCCAGCGATTCAACTGCCTCCTCGAGATCTTCGGGATCGTGGACAGCATTGATCAGCCCGATTTGCAGCGCATGGGCTGCCGGAAACAGTCTTCCGGTCGCAAGCATCATCATTGCCTGTTTCCGACCAACGGCGCGGGTCAATTGAATCTGGGGAGTATGGCACCAGAACCCGATATTGACGCCGGGGACAGCAAAACGTGCCACAGAAGAAGCCAAGGCCAGGTCGCAGGCCGCCACAAGCTCGCACCCGGCGGCCGTTGCAACACCTTCGATAAGAGCAATGACAATCTGCGGCTGGTCCATGATATCCTGCATCAGTGCAGCAAGCCCCGCAAAGTCACGCGCGAGAAAGTCCTGATCTTCCTGACCCGAGAATTCATTGAGATCATGGCCGGCGCAGAAGATTCTTCCCCCTGCTCCAGAAAGAATGATGACCTTGATGTCCTCACGGGCAGCGAGTGCGGCAAGATTGTCACGCAATTCGGAAACAACTTCCATGGACAGGCTGTTGCCCGCGGTCGGTCGATTGAGCACCAAACGGGCAACGGAGCCAGCGTTTGAGGCAAGCACCAGCATTCAGGCGCTTTCCAGTTCCGCCTGCATGATCTTGCGCATTTCGAATTTCTGCGCCTTGCCCGTTACAGTCATGACGAAGCTATCAACTACGCGGACATGGCGAGGCACCTTGTAATGTGCGATCCTGCCTTTGCAGTGGACGATCACATCCTCCGCCGACACGGTAGCACCCGGTTTTGAAATAACCCAAGCGCAGACTTCTTCTCCATATTTTTCATCGGGTACGCCAAAGACCTGCGCATCGGCCACATGCGGATGCGAAAGGAGAAATTCTTCGATTTCGCGCGGATAAATGTTCTCTCCGCCTCGGATGATCATGTCCTTGATGCGGCCGGTAATACGCACATAACCCTTTTCGTCCATGGTCGCGAGGTCGCCGGAATGCATCCATCCGTCGGCATCGATTGCTTCGGCCGTCTTTTCGGGATCGTCCCAATAGCCAAGCATCACTGCATAGCCTCGCGAACAATATTCGCCTTGCTCACCTATCTGGACAGTCGCGCCTTCGGAGTCGACGATCTTTGCCTCGGCATGGGGATGGACGCGTCCCACCGTCGACACACGTTCGTCCAACGGATCGTCTGTGGCCGTCTGGGTCGTCAATGGGCTTGTTTCCGTCATGCCATAGCCAATGGTTACCTCCCGCATGTTGAGACGATCGATAACCGCTCGCATCGTGGCAATCGGGCAAGGCGATCCAGCCATGATCCCGGTTCTGAGCGTGGAGACATCATAGTCTGCAAGATCCGGCTGATTGAGGATCGTGATGAACATCGTCGGCACTCCATAGAGCGCCGTGCAACCCTCTGCCTGAACAGCTTCCAGCACGAGCCGAGGATCATAGGCCTCGCCGGGATAGATCATTGCCGAGCCGGTCGTCAGTGCTGCCAGATTGCCAAGAACCATGCCAAAACAATGATAAAGCGGCACAGGGATGCAGATGCGATCCTCCGGGCCAAGATTGATCATGTGCCCGGTCTGCAGTCCGTTGTTGAGGATGTTACGATGCGTAAGAGTTGCGCCTTTAGGGAAACCTGTAGTGCCGCTCGTAAACTGGATGTTGATGGCATCATTGCAGTCAAGCGTGGAAGCAATAGCGGTCAATGCTGTGCGATCTGGTGAAATGCCGAGGTCGCCCCATCGCAAGAAGCCTTCGATCTGCTCGGGCCCCAGAGAAATCATGATGCGCACGTGCGGAAGTTTCTCGGATCCCAGTTCCCGCAACATGGCTATGTAATCGCTGGTCTTGAAGCGCGGTGCGGTGACAAGAACGCTGCAACCGACCTTGTTCAGTGCATATTCGACTTCGGAGACCCGATAGGCAGGATTGATCGTCACCAAGATTGCACCAATCTTCGCCGTCGCAAACTGAATAACGGTCCATTCGGCACAATTGGGCGCCCAGATTCCGACCCGGTCACCCTTCCGGACCCCGAGCGCCAGCAATCCCGTCGCAATCCGGTTCACTTCGCCATCAAGGTCTGCCCAAGACCACCTGATCTTCTGATGCAGGGACGCCAGCGCCAGATTGGCAGGCCAATGTGCCGCTGCCAGCTCCAATGCCTCGCCAATTGTATATTCGAGCAAGGGCGGCTCGATCGGGCCTTTCGAATAACTGAGCCGCTGGTTCATCGTGCTTCGTTGATCACCTGAATTTGCGTGAATTCATGAAGCCCTTCTTCTGCGAATTCCACGCCAATGCCCGATTGCTTGGCGCCGCCGAACGGAATGTTCGGGCCGAAATCGAGATGCTTGTTGATCCAGACCGTGCCGGACTCCATCTCGCAAGCAAGATTATAAGCCTTGTCGCGATCATTGGACCAGACTGAACCTCCCAGCCCCCAAGGTGACGCATTCGCGCGTTCCAGTGCGTCGTCCGCATCGGTGAACCGGATGACGGGCAGGATCGGTCCGAACTGCTCTTCATCGACGATCCTTGTCCCGTCCGTCACATCGCGCACAATGGTTGGTCGAATGAAATAGCCGGGACGATCCATGACCTCGCCTCCGGCAATGATGTTGCCGTGCGCGCGTGCGTCTTCAAGGAACCCCTTCACCTTTTCGTACTGCATCTTGTTCTGCAGCGGTCCGATCTGGGCTCCTTGCTTTAGCCCGTCATCGACAATTGCAGCATCAGCAAGCTTTGCGAGTTCGTCGCACAATTCATCATAGATGGAGTCATGTGCATACACGCGCTTCACCGCGAGGCAGACTTGTCCAGCATTCATCGTTGCGCCGCCAAAGATGCCAGGGGCCACGACTTTGGGATCGACATCGCCGAGGACGATTGCCGCATCATTACCGCCAAGCTCAAGCGTGATGCGCTTGATCGTGGAAGCGGCGCTTGCCATGACCTTTTTCCCCGTCTCGGTAGACCCTGTGAAGCTGATCTTGGCAATATCGGGGTGGCTGGTGAGAGCCGCACCCAGGTCGTTCTGGTCCGTCACGATGTTCACGACGCCCGCAGGGAAAATTTCGGCGCACAGTTCGCCCAGACGCAACGTTGTGAGAGGAGTTGTCGGTGCAGGCTTGATGACGATCGTGTTCCCCGCAAGCAAGGCAACAGGAGCCTTGAAAGCGACGATCAAAACCGGGAAGTTCCACGGGATAATGCAGCCGACGACTCCGAGGGGCTTGCGCCGCATTTCTACTCGCCGGTTATCATTGTCCTCGATCAGGCGGCCTTCAAGGTCCAGCGAAGCAAGATAGCGCAGGAAAGCGGAAGTGTAGGCGATCTCTGCCGTAGACTCGCTGAGGGGCTTTCCCTGTTCCTGAGTCAACAGTCGCGCGAATTCGTCAAGACGGGCCTCGATCGCATCGGCAAGCTTCATCACACATGCCCGTCGTTCCGCCATTGGTGTCTTGGCCCATACTTTGAAGGCCTTCTTGCCAGCAGCAACAGCCTCATTGAGCTGCCGCTCGCTTCCGCGAGGACATATGGCGAGAATTTCTTCGGTCGCCGGATTGATGACGTCCATTGTAGCGTCGCCATCGACGAGCTTGCCGCCAATCAACAGTTTGTAGTCGGACATTCCACTCTCCTTCGCCGGTCTTGGGCCGGTCAGTATTTCACGCCCACGGTGATACCATAGGTCCGGGGTGCACTGATATGATTATAGTCAAATCCGAACCCGGCCAGCAGGTCGACACGCGATGTGAAGTAGAATTTGTTCGTCAAATTCTTGCCCCAGATCGATGCATTCCAGCGTCCGTTTGCGGACTCCCAATCGATATGTCCGCTGAGCAAGGCGTATGAGTGCTGCTTCAGGCGCGGGATGTTTATGACCTCGAAATACTGGCTCGCTTGTTCCCCGTCAGCACCAATGGCACAGATTTGAGGTTGTGATTTAAGGAGTGTTGGGGCTTCGTCGTAGTGACGAAGGAACGAAGATGAAGTCCCAACACTCCTTGAAAAAATCGCCTGCCAAGGCCCCTGCTGAGCGGGTGGTGAAGGACATCCGGCGGCAGACCCGGCGGCACTTCTCGGCCGAAGACAAGATACGCATCGTGCTCGATGGGCTGCGCGGCGAAGACAGCATTGCCGAACTATGCCGCAAGGAAGGCATTGCACAGAGCCTGTATTACACCTGGTCGAAGGAGTTCATGGAAGCGGGCAAGCGACGCCTGGCGGGTGACACGGCTCGTGCCGCGACCAGCGGCGAGGTGCAGGACCTGCGCCGCGAAGCCCGTGCCCTGAAGGAATGCGTGGCCGACCTGACCCTCGAGAACCGTCTGCTCAAAAAAAGCATGATCGCGGATGGGGGCGACGACGAATGAGGTATCCCGCATCCGAGAAGCTCGAGATCATCCGGATCGTCGAGCAGTCGCATCTGCCGGCGAAGCTCACTCTCGACAAGCTGGGGATCGCACGCCGGACGTTCTACCGCTGGTACGACCGGTTCCTCGAAGGCGGACCGGAGGCGTTGGAGGATCGGCCATCGGCACCGAGCCGCGTGTGGAACCGGATCCCGCCTGACATCCATGATCAGATCATCGAACTGGCGCTGGAGCAGTCCGAGCTGAGCCCACGGGAGCTGGCGGTGCGCTTTACCGACGAAAGGCGTTACTTCGTGTCGGAAGCCACGGTTTACCGCCTTCTGAAGGCCCATGACCTGATCACCAGCCCGGCCTATGTGGTGATCAAGGCCGCCGATCAGTTCCACACCAAGACCACCCGGCCGAACGAGATGTGGCAGACCGACTTCACCTACTTCAAGATTATCGGGTGGGGCTGGATGTACCTGTCGACCGTGCTCGACGACTTCTCACGCTACATCATCGCCTGGAAGCTGTGCACCAACATGCGCGCCGAGGACGTGACCGACACGCTGGACATGGCACTGGCCGCATCGGGCTGCGACAGCGCCACGGTGCTGCACAAGCCAAGGCTGCTGTCGGACAATGGCCCCAGCTACATCGCCGGCGAACTGGCGGAATACATCGAGGCCCAGAAGATGAGCCATGTGCGCGGTGCCCCGCTACACCCGCAGACCCAGGGCAAGATCGAGCGCTGGCATCAGACCCTGAAAAACCGCATCCTGCTGGAAAACTACTTCCTGCCCGGCGACCTCGAGGCCCGGATCGAGGCCTTCGTCGAGCACTACAACCACCAGCGTTACCACGAGAGCCTCAGCAACGTGACGCCCGCCGATGCCTACTTCGGCAGGGCACCCGCCATCATCAAACAACGCGAAAGGATCAAACGACAGACCATCGAATATCGACGCTTGCAACACCGCAAGCTCGCCGCATAACATCAACCCCGAGACGAGGCCCGCACTCCGCTAATTTACGCCGCGAGTTGTGCCAAATGTTCTGACGACGGACAAATTGCATTGAAATTGAAGTCGCTGACAATCACCCAGCTGGAGGGATAAGTTGCAGGCAGCGGGACAACGGATCCCAATGGCTCTTCTGGCAGGGCAGGAGCATTTTGCCCCGCCACTGTGCTGGAGAACATTATCGCACTTGCGGCAAGTGTCACTGCAAACGCACGAATCGTCATAACCGACCTTTGTACACTTCATCATAATAGGTCGCGACAGGGCTCGCCTGATTGAGGCTATAGTCGGACATCGAGACGCCACGCAGGGCAAAGATTAGCGCTGTATACGGTGGACGTAAGTTGCAGGTTCGGTATTTTTGTAACGAGTTCGTCAGCCTGGGTTGCCGGCTTTCGAGAGGGTATCCCCGTAATTGCCGAGACGGAAATTGGAATGCTCTGGAGATTTTCGGCGCGCTTCGTCGCCGTCACGATGATTTCGTTCGGATCGCTTCTTCTGCAGCCTGCGCATTGGCGCGGTAATCCCGGCCAGAAGTGAGGCCACAGTATTTTGAAGGTACGACTTGTTTTAACTTGCTGCATGCTTGCCTCCTGCAGGCTGGTGTTCAACGGATAAATGAGCCTCCCGGCATCTTCGCAATGAGCTGTGCTCGCGTTCTTGCTGCTTCAACACGAAGGGGTGAAACGCGCAGGCGACGAATCTCTGCAGCGTCGTATGGTTTGAAATCATTCGGGACGTTTGCGCGGTCGAACCGATAAAGAGTCCAGTTCAGAAGACGGCCAGCCGCGTCATCCAGATCGGTCGTCCGCGAGCACACCCGGTACGCGACCAAAGACTCTCCGCGCCCCCGGGAACCTTCAGGGAAATGCATAACAGTGCCTGTCATTGGCAGGTTAGACGATGCGATCTGCCGCTGCCATCAGGACGGTAGCATCACAACATTTCGACGCATAGTCTATTTAGCAGGCCTGCCGCGGACTGTGGACCCCGGGTAATGGCATTGCGTGCTGTCCGCCTTGGCCATGGTCATGCCCATGCGGCGCACGCCTTCAATGACGATGATGATCCAGCTTCACCGTCGCCTGCCGACGCATGGAGCTGGGCAACAGCTGGAAGTCAAACCGTTGCCGCGCGCACGCATTGCGACCTCTGCTGGCGTGATCAGAGCAAACCTTACCAGCCTTGGCGATATTGATTGCAATATGATTCAGGACATTTGCAACGGCTTCGTCATCCAGACCAACCTGCGCTGGCGTACCCGCGATATGGCTTGCCTGCGACGGTATGGGGCCTGATATGCCTTTGATAACGCCAAGGATCATGCTGCGGCGCCTGCCGAAGATTTTGCTGTCGCAAAATCGCGGCATATAATTGGGAAAGCTCCCGGAACACCAGCGCCTCGGGCGTCGTAAGGCTGCGCATTTCTTGTAGACCGTCGCACCATCAGATGCCGCCACGGCCGGGGCGGAAATCAAAACGAAAACGTCGCGAAACGCATCAACGGGGCTCCGTAGCGCCAATGATTACGGCTGTGGGTAAACCTGGCTTTCTTCCCAAGGCACCAATTGGTATCGTTGTTCGATTGTAGTAGAACCGGCGGGCGATCGCCTTCATTGCGGTTGCAGAGGCACTGACACCGGGCGAAGCTTTCCACAACAGTCATTGCGGCGATGATGTAGGCGGCGTACGCGGATTGGTGCATTCCGTCCATGTGATGGAAGGAGCCCATTCCGTGCCCGGCGGGCATGCGCTGACACTTCCCCGCAGCACGTGCAAGAAAGCCGTCAATCGCGCGTGTGCGCCAATAATCGCACTGGGTCCTGTCGCCCCGGATCTTGGGGATTGCCCGAAAGCACCGGCGCGCGTTCACCGCCGCCGCCATGTCCAGGCCAGGCACTGGCCCTGGAAACAGGGAGCACTGGAAAGACTGCGGCGCCCGTCGCAACACCACCAACCAGGCGAGAAGCAAGGCTGCATTGAGACGTGCCGCGCGCAACTCCGCGATGATCCGTTCGGCAAATTTGTCTAAATCAGCCATTCCTCATGCCTCCTTCACGGCGTGCGAGGTTAGTCTGGAATGGAAGCGACGCGCTCGCCCCGGCTGAAAACCAGGCTTTCAAGATGTTCGCGACTGTTGACGAGCCCCAGTGAGGCAATGTGTCCGCCTTCATCGATCAAGACTGCGTAAGGCAGCTTGGAAACCCCGAACGACCGTCCGAGAGCTTCCGAAAGGACAAAGGGAAATCCGGACAAGTCCTGTTCCATGATCATCCGTCTCTGGACGGCTTCGTCTCCATCGCTTGCCAGTACTGCATCCAGCCACGCCCTTTCGGCACGGGCCGCAGACTTGAACACCGGCAAGAGAGACTTGCAGACAGGGCAATCCGGCGAAACAAAAAAGACGAGTTGGCTACGTCCTTCGCGCTTCCCGCCAATCGAGACAATCTTGCCGTCAAGTGAAGTATGGATCATCGGCTGGACGCTGTCCCCGATTTTCACGCCCTGGTGCAGAGTCAAGGCGCCCGCAGGTGCGATCCGTTCGTGCGGTTGAGCACGCGCCAGCGCCCACCAGTGTCCCCTTTGATACGGCGATCAAGAGCAGGATTTGCAGAAATGACCATCAGCCATGCCTCAAGCGGGTTTCGGAATGGCCATCAATTCATCGAGGGGCCAGATAAGTCATAAATCCGAGAGCAGCAAAAAAGGTTTCAACGGTGAAAACTTCCATTGGCCAGATGATTGGCCCCATTGCCAAGACTGCCAGTCCGGCTGCGCGTATGATCGAGGAATTGGCAGCGGCTTTTCGCGTTTTCCGAATGAACAGCCACAGTCAAAGATTGCCCTCGACGGCGCCAAAGCAGAATGTATCCGGACCATAGAGCAGCGGCGAGGCTCGCACCCAGCACTCTTGTATCCGGGAAACAGCAGCGCAACCGCTGCAACTCCCTCAAGGGCCGCAGCGGAAGGCTCCGGCATCTGGCCGCCGTGCGACGCCATTCCCGTCAATTGCGCAGCCACCAGTCGCGAGGCGTTCCTGCGCGGCGACCTTGTGTACGGCCGCAATCGCCAGGATGATCGCCAGAAAGATTGCGTTGCTGCCACTCACATCGCCGAGATTGTAAGGGGGTTGAACGCGACATGTCCAGAGTCCGAACAACCTCCACTGGTCGCATCGTAGATATCGATCACGCTATCTGCGCCTTGCGACGACAGGCTTTGGAGAGGCCTCATGTGTCACTTCGATTGAAACACTTGGCCCCTTCATCGCAATTCGGGCAACGCGCGACTTGCTTGCCGGGTCCAAGACCCAGACTTCGGTACTCGCATCCTTATGGCTGCCTTCACGACCGAAAGGAGTCATCAGCACATAGAGCCTGCCGTTTGCGTCACTCGCGATCACTTGCCAGCCACCCGGCCGCCATTCCGGCTGCCCGCCATCAGCGGCGCCGACGGAAAAGTCCTTCTTCAAGGGCTTGGCTACGGGACCAGACAGATCGAACCCACGGATCAATCCGCGATACGTCACGAACCACGCCGTCTTGCCGACCATTGCAGGCATCGCAAACATCGCTTGATTGTCGATATCGTGGATTGGCTTGGTTGTGACTGTCGACGAAACCTTGCCGTCCGGATCAAGCACGATGCTGGTCAGGGTTCCATCGGCACAAAATGTCGTGAACCCGCGCTCGCCCGTGGGGTAGACCATGGAACAGCCAGGAAGCTCGATATCCCCAAGAACCTTGCGGCCCTCCAAGTCCACAACAGTCACGGAATGCGCAGGTGTGAAATTCGTCACGAGCGCCCATTTTTCGTTGTTCGTGAATTGAAAGGTATTCTTGTAAGTCACGATTTGCTGCCGTTTGCCACCCGGCAACAGGATTTCGCCCTTGGACTTCAGTGTGGCCTTGTCCCAGATCGTTATAGCGTCCGTCCGTTCGCCTTCGGAAAGCCGGGCGAAGAAACTTTCCGCGGTGTAGATTTCCGATTTGGTGGACGAACTCAAGATACTGGCGAACTGAGAAGCCCGAAACATGCCTTTGAACGGCTCGTTTGCCGAAGAGGTATCAACGACGACGCCGCGCCCATCGACAATTGCATTGAAATTGAAGTCGCTGACAATCACCCAGCTGGGGGGATAAGTTGCAGGCAGCGGGGCAACGGATCCCAATGGCTCTTCTGGCAGGGCAGAAGCATTTTGCCCCGCCACTGTGCTGGAGAACATTATCGCACTTGCGGCAAGTGTCACTGCAAACGCACGAATCGTCATAACCGACCCCCCTCGGTGACCCCATCGGCCTTATCGCAGTGCAGTCTTCACCACCTGATCAAATTTGTTTAGTGTCCTAATTTGGTCGAGCGATATAAATTGCAAATTACGAAGATTGCCATCATTCTTCCGCGATGCCAGGCAGTCAGACCCCCCAGTTTACCGTCCCTGATCTTCATATCCGAAGCCGCGAGGGTGGATATGCTCGCGGCCGAGAAGGACATGAAACCATCTTGCGCGCAGCCCTTAACCTGCTTGTCGAGCAAGGATATCGCGCCATGAGCATGCGCAAGGTCGCCGCGGCTTGCGGCATGAAGCTCGGTAATCTTACATATTATTTTCCGACAAAAGAGGATCTAGTCCGCGAACTGCTTGATGCCGTCATCACAAGTTACGAGATCGAGTTTGAAGCCATCATCCATGAAGAAGGCGTAAGCCCGGAACAGCGCCTTGAGGAAATTTGCACGCTGATCCTTGAGGATATTCGCACCAAGAAGACGACACGGGTCTTTCCTGAACTTTGGGCGCTATCCAACCACGACCCGTTTGTTTTTGATCGCGTTCATGAGCTCTATGCGCGCGCAAGAGCGCCACTTCTCGGGTTTATCCACGAAATCAATCCGGATTTGACGCCGGAACAAACGGAAACACTCGCCCTTTTCATTTCAGCTTCGATGGAAGGTCTGACGGTCTTTGCAGGCCACGACAAGCCGTTTGAAAAACGTATGCCATGGCTTGAAAAAATCGCAGCGAAGAGCTTCGTGCAGCTCGTGAAGTCTGTCACGCCTGACGATCTGGGCTAGTTCCCGGGCGGCAGATAATTGTCCCAACGCATGGCGAGCAGCTCTATAGGCTGCATGACAAGTTGGCATCGTGTCGGTAAGACTCTGCGCCAATCAAAAGTTGGGGGTAGTCCGAGATGGAAGGCGTTACGGTATTTGAGGAAGATCGGGCTGCCAATCAGCTGAGCCGTTCGCTCAAGTCGCGCCATGTCTCCATGATCACATTTGGCGGGATTATCGGTGCGGGGCTCTTTGTCGGTTCATCGAGTGCAATCAGCACGATAGGCCCTGCAGCAGTCGTAAGCTATGCGCTGGCCGGGTTTCTCGTCCTGCTGGTCATGCGGATGATATCAGAAATGGCGATGGCCATTCCAGGTGTGCAGACCTTCCCCGATTTTGCACGTCAAGGCCTTGGCAACTGGGCCGGATTCCTTGTGGGCTGGCTCTATTGGTACTTCTGGGTTGTGGTGATTGCTGTCGAGGCTATTGCCGGGGCCAAAATCATCTGCGGCTGGTTTCCGCAGTTCGAGGTCTGGGAAGTCGGAGTGGCCCTTATGGCGCTGCTTACAGCCGTAAACCTCATGTCGGCCCGATCCTATGGCGAATTTGAATTCTGGTTCGCGTCTACCAAAGTCATTGCAATCATAGTTTTTATTCTGGTGGCTGGCGCTTATGCTTTGGGCCTGACGTCTCCTGCCGGGCCCACATTTTCAAATCTCACTGCGCATGGTGGATTTGCACCGGCCGGAACGGCGGCGATTTTCGCAGGCGTAGCAACAACGATCTTTTCCCTGTGCGGCGCAGAAATCGCAACGCTCGCCGCTGCAGAGTCCCAGGAAGGAGCTCGCACCATTGCGCGCATGACTATCTCTGTTTCTGCACGGATCCTCATCTTTTTCGTCTTGTCGATCCTCATGATCGTGTCGGTCGTTCCCTGGAACGAGATTGAAGTTGGAACATCGCCATTTGCACATGCCCTGCGGACGATGGGATATGGCGAAGCGGACCTGATCATGAACATGATCGTGCTTGTCGCAGTTCTCTCATGTCTGAATTCCGGCATCTACATTACGTCCAGGGCCATGTTTGGGCTCGCGCAGAATGGGGATGCCCCCCAGTCATGCGTAAAACTCAGCCGCTCTAGAGTCCCGGCCAGATCCATCCTGATTGCGAGCCTCTTCAGCTATGGTGCACTCGCAGCGTCGGTCCTCTCTCCAGACCGGGTTTTCAATTTCCTTGTGAATGCCTCCGGCGCAATCATGCTCTTCGTCTACCTGTTGATCGCGATTGCCCAATACCGGATGAGAACACGGCTGGAAGCGGAAGCTCCGCATCGACTCCTTATCAAGATGTGGTTTCATCCATACGGAAGCTGGTTCGCAATCACCGGAATGATTGGGGTTTTGATCATGATGGGCCTTTCCAAGGACCATGCCGTAGAGCTTTGGACCAGCATCGTCGTCGCAGCTGCATTCATGCTCGGCTATTGGCTGCGCCGGACAGTTGGCAGTTCGGCCGGTCAATAGGGCAGAAATGGCATGACTGCTGAGCAATCTCTTCTGGCCAAACTGGATGAACTGGCGATCACCTGGAAAATGCAGGATCACGGCGCAGTGTTCACTGTTGAAGAAAGCACGGCGTTGCATGAATCAATTCCCGGCGCTCATACCAAGAATCTTTTCCTCAAAGACGCAGGCGGCCAATTCTGGCTGGTAACGGCTCCGCATGATGCGCGCGTGGATTTAAAGGCCCTGCCGTCTCGGGTTGGATCCAAGAAACTGAGTTTTGGCAAGGCGGATGACATGGAGCGCCTGCTGGGAGTTGCTCCTGGATCGGTTACACCACTCGCCGCGATGAATGATGTGGGAGGCGCTGTTCGCGTTGTGCTCGATGCAAGGCTGGCGGATCAGGGCCGGGTCAATGTGCACCCTTTGCGAAACACAGCAACACTTGGACTTTCAGGACCTGACCTGATCAAATTCCTGTCTGCGGTTGGGCATGAGGTTTCCATTGTGGAAGTACCAGCCCCCCAATGAGTGTCAGTGTTTTCGAACTCTTCAAAATTGGCGTGGGCCCTTCAAGCTCTCACACGGTTGGCCCTATGGTTGCGGCACGTCGTTTCTGTGAGTGGCTTGGGGCCAAGGGAATATTGGCCTCGACAGCAGGTCTGGCGATAGATCTTTATGGTTCTCTCGCGCTGACCGGCAAAGGGCACGCAACAGATACGGCGCTGATCCTGGGCTTAACCGGGGCGACGCCGGCAACAGTCGATCTGGATTTGGCGCCCGCTATTATTTCAGACGTCAGGCTTCGTTGCCGGATCGCGCTTCTAGGGCAACACGATGTTGCATTCGATCCGGACAAGGATCTGCGCTTCCTGCAACGAGAGCGGAAGCCTTTTCACAGTAATGCAATGACTTTCAGGGCATTCGGTTCGGACGGAGTCCAATTGGCGGAGCGCGCCTATTATTCCGTGGGCGGCGGCTTCGTTGTCGACGAGGACGAGTCCACGAGCAACACGCGCGCGCTCGATAGTATCGAGATTCCCTACGATTTTTGTTCGGGCACCGAGTTGCTCACGCTGGCGGACGCCTCGGGGATGACGTTCGCCGAAATCATGATGGCAAATGAATGTGCACGCGAACCGGCTGACAAGGTCGAGGAAGGCCTGGACAGGATTGCCAAGGCAATGGCTGACAGCATCGAGCGCGGGTGCAAGCAGGCTGGCACATTGCCGGGTGGGTTGAACGTAAAGCGGCGGGCGCCTTATCTTGCCGCCGAACTCGGCGCGCGGCAGGAATCCAATCTCAATGACCCGCTGGTTATTCTGGACTGGATCAATCTTTGGGCAATGGCCGTCAATGAGGAAAATGCGGCCGGTGGTCGCGTTGTTACTGCACCGACCAACGGGGCAGCAGGTATCATTCCGGCCGTGATGCGCTTTCATGACCGCTGCTATCGCGGCACCGTGGAGACACGGCGCACCTTCCTCCTGACGGCCGCGGCAATCGGCGCGCTTTACAAGCGTAATGCGTCCATTTCAGGAGCTGAAGTCGGCTGTCAGGGAGAAGTTGGGGTCGCTTGTTCAATGGCGGCTGCTGGCCTCACAGCAGCCTTGGGCGGGACAAATGCACAGATCGAAAATGCTGCAGAAATCGGCATGGAGCACAATCTTGGGCTGACCTGCGACCCCGTCGCAGGACTGGTTCAGATCCCGTGCATCGAACGAAATGCGATGGGCGCAGTCAAGGCAATAGACGCGTCCCGGCTCGCGCTTATGGGGGATGGTTCGCACATGGTCAGCCTTGACAAAGTCATCGAAACTATGCGCCAGACCGGTCTTGATATGCGTGACAAGTACAAGGAAACATCGCAAGGCGGCCTCGCCGTCAATGTTGTGGAATGCTGAAATTGGGAGACTTTGAATGAAGACGCGTGCCGCTGTTGCCTTTGAAGCGAAGAAGCCACTGGAGATTGTTGAGCTTGATCTGGAGGGGCCCAAGGCAGGCGAAGTGCTTGTCGAGATTATGGCGACGGGCATCTGCCATACGGACGCTTATACGCTCGACGGATTCGACAGCGAAGGCATTTTCCCAAGCGTTCTTGGGCATGAAGGTGCCGGCATCGTCCGCGAAGTGGGGGCTGGCGTCACATCTGTAAAGCCCGGCGATCATGTGATCCCGCTTTACACGCCCGAATGTCGGCAGTGCAAAAGCTGCCTCTCGGGCAAGACAAACCTGTGCACCGCAATTCGCGCAACGCAGGGGCAAGGCCTCATGCCCGATGGCACATCGCGCTTCAGCTACAAGGGGCAGACGATCTACCATTACATGGGTTGCTCGACCTTCTCGAACTTCACTGTCTTGCCGGAAATCGCTGTGGCGAAGATCCGCGAGGACGCGCCGTTTCAGTCAAGCTGCTACATTGGCTGCGGTGTCACGACGGGCGTTGGCGCGGTCATCAATACGGCAAAGGTCCAGGTAGGCGACAATGTCGTTGTGTTCGGATTGGGCGGCATTGGCCTCAACGTCATTCAGGGGGCAAGGCTCGCCGGTGCAAACAAGATTATCGGCGTGGATATCAACCCCGACCGCGAGGAATGGGGCCGCAAGTTCGGCATGACCGACTTCCTCAATTCAAAGGGCATGAGCCGCGAAGACACGGTCGCAAAGATTGTGGCCATGACGGATGGGGGCGCGGATTACACCTTTGACGCGACGGGCAACACGGACGTCATGCGGGTAGCACTCGAGGCCTGCCATCGCGGCTGGGGCACCAGCATTATCATCGGTGTTGCAGAAGCCGGAAAGGAGATAGCGACACGCCCCTTCCAGCTGGTCACCGGTCGCAACTGGCGGGGTACCGCGTTCGGAGGCGCCAAGGGCCGCACCGACGTTCCCAAGATCGTCGATATGTACATGACCGGCAAGATACAGATCGACCCGATGATTACCCACGTCATGGGCCTCGAAGAAATCAACACGGCGTTCGACCTGATGCATGCAGGCAAGTCGATCCGCAGTGTCGTGGTGTTCTGATCTGGAAGGCGATGGGTTTGGTGCCGGGCGCTTTAAGCGTCAGGCACCGAGCGCCGTGATGCCGTCCTGACATTCCAGACCAAGGCTTTGGGCAACAGCCTCATTGGTGACGATGCCCCTGTGCACATTGAGGCCAGCCAGAAGTCCGGCATTGCTCCGGATCGCATCCAGCCCTTTGTTCGCGAGCGAGAGGCCAAAGGGCAAAGTTGCGTTGTTAAGCGCGTGGCTGGACGTTTGCGGAACGGCTCCAGGCATATTGGCGACGCAATAGTGGATGATACCATCCACTTCGAACGTTGGATCCGAGTGTGTCGTTGGGTGGCTCATCTCAAAGCAGCCACCCTGATCGATCGCGACATCGACAAGGACCGAATGCGGCTTCATCAGGCCCAGCATTTTCCGTGTCACAAGTTTGGGTGCACTGGCCCCCGCAATGAGTACCGCACCAATCACGGCATCAGCGCCGGCAACTTCGGACTCAATGGCATCGGTTGTCGAAAAACGGGTACGCACCCGACCCTGAAACAGGTCATCAAGCTGGCGCAAGCGCGGGATTGATCGATCGATAATCGTCACTTCCGCTCCCAAGCCAACGGCCATCCGCGCTGCATGGGTTCCGACGACACCTCCACCGATAACGACAACACGACCAGCCTGAACGCCGGGCACGCCCCCGAGGAGCACGCCTGAACCCCCATTCGAGCGACGCAGCGCCTGACCTGCGGCCTCAATCGAAAGGCGGCCAGCAACTTCGCTCATTGGCGCAAGGAGCGGCAGGCTTCCATCGCGATCCGTCACCGTTTCATATGCAACCGCAGTACAACCGGAAGCAATCAAGCCCTTGGTCTGCTCAGGATCAGGAGCAAGATGAAGATAGGTGAAAAGGATCTGCCCCTCTCGCAACATGGCCCACTCACTGGGCTGCGGTTCCTTGACCTTCACAACCATGTCAGCCTTGGCAAAAACTTCAGCCGCATCCGCGGCAATGGAGGCGCCGGCCTGCCTGTAAGCGACATCATCTGCAACAATGCCCGCACCAGCGCCCGTTTCGACAATGACGTCATGACCGCGGGCGACATATTCCCGAACAGATGCCGGGGTTAAACCAACACGATATTCATGGGTCTTGATTTCCTTTGGAACGCCGATGCGCATGACGGTTCATCCTAGCTGAATTGATTTGCGCGACTTAGCAGACTTTCGACGCATATTCTCAGCGATGATTCGACGGATCTGAAATGATTTCGCTGAATAGTTATGGCCTTTTCCGAAAACCCGACTAATATATGCGTGATGGATCGGAATGATCGAAAAATACTTCGCAGACTCGTTGAGCGCGGTCGGAGTACGCAATTCGAGCTTGCTGAAGCGGCGGCCCTTTCGCCGAGCGCTGCCGCCCGTCGTCAAAGGGCTCTCGAAGACAGTGGCATCATCTCGGGGTACCGTGCCGACCTTAACCTGCGAGAACTTGGATATGCTGCGACAGTCTTTGTTTCCGTTAGCCTGGACAGCCAGAGCGACGAGGCCTTGTCGGCTTTTGAAGAAGCCGTCGCTGCTTGCCCGTCCGTCTTGCGATGTCACTTGATGTCCGGTCGCGATGACTATCTCATTACAGTCGCTGCGCGTTCGATTGAAGATTATGAACGCATTCATCGGCAGGAAATTGCCACCCTCCCCCGTGTCGCGAGAATTGAAACGGCATTTGCATTGCGTGAAGTGGTGAACCGTTCGGTTCCACCGCAAATCTTCGCGATTCCTTGACGAGGAATGCTCGATAGGAGCTGTCATTGAGATTGACCGGAACTTCTGCATCTGACATTTCAAATGCCAATAGGAGCCAGCGTCAGATCAGGGCCCTAAAATGAAGCGGAGGCAAAATGAAGACGCGAACAAAGTGGCTCGCTGGACTTGTCGCTTTTTTTCTTCTGACCGCCTTCGGCATCCGGATGTTCCAGCCTCAATTGGGCGAAAAGGCCTACAGGAGTGCTGTTGACAAGAGAGCGGGACTCGATCGAACTGAAGGCTTGCAGGACGGGCTGTACATCGCCTTGTGCGGCACGGGCTCGCCGCTTCCCAATCCGAACCGCGCGGGACCGTGCAGCATTGTAGTCGCTGGCAAGCATATGTTTCTCGTTGATGCCGGCGAAGGGTCTGCCCGCAACATAGCCTTGATGGGTCTTCCACTTGGCCGCCTTGAAGCCGCGTTCATCACCCACTTCCATTCCGACCATATCGACGGACTAGGTCCAATAATGCTCATGCGCTGGACGGGGGCCGCGGCAACGTCACCCCTGCCCGTCTATGGGCCGACCGGCATTGAGCGAGTCATTGCCGGTTTTGACGAAGCCTATGCGATCGACAACGGCTATCGCACAGCTCATCATGGGACGGCCATCGCCCCTCCTGGGGGTGCAGGAGCAACAGCCATGCCTTTTGCCTTGCCCGATGCAGGAAAGGGCGATTCAGTTATCGTCTATGAAGGAGACGGGCTGAGAGTCACCGCCATTCGCGTTGATCACGGACCTGTAAAACCCGCTGTAGGCTATCGCTTCGACTATCGCGGTCGTTCGGTTGTCTTCAGCGGTGACACTTCAAAATCCGCAGCGTTGATAGAAGGCGCAAAGGGCGCAGATCTCCTTGTTCATGAAGCGCTGCAACCAAAGTTGGTCGGTCTCTTGACGGCTGCGCTCGATGCAAAGGGCATCAAGAACACCGCCCAGATAACACGCGATATAATCAACTACCACACAACGCCAGAGCAGGCAGCAGACGTGGCAAGGGAAGCCGGCGTGAAGGAACTGGTGCTCAACCACATTGTGCCCGTGATCCCTTCTCCATTCTTTTACCCGGTTTTCCTGGGAGACGCGCCGAAGCATTTCCGGGGCCCCCTAAGTGTCGGAGAAGATGGCATGTTGTTCGTGCTTCCGGTCGGAAGTCACAAGATCGAAAAAAAGAAGCTGCTCTGACAAGGGCACACATTATGAGGCGACATGAAGCTGCGGCGAGCAAAGGTTCGCAATGCAATAAGCAACTTAGAGCGCAAGTACAGGAGAGGGAAATTATCTATGTCCAATGACGCACAGAAGCCAGCGCCGCCGACGCCAATAGCAGGCCTGATCATCACAATTGTCGTGATCGTAGCCATCGTCGGATGGATCTTTATCGGGCTCAAGCTACTGGGTATTTCCTCCTTCTTCGCAAGCTTTCTGTTCTTTTGGTACTGGGCCGCAGTCGAAGAAGCGGATTTGAAACAATGGCCACAAAGTGCACTTGGTGCTCTTGTCGGCCTGGCACTTGCCTGGCAATCGCATTGGCTTGCGGGAGAGCTCGGGACTCAGGGATTGATTGCCGGGCTGATTGTGATCGTGGTTGCCGTCTATATTCAGATCATGAATTGGGTGCCATTGGCAATTAATCGGAGCGCGATGCTTTTCCTCACGGTGCTTGCGGCGCCGGTCATCCTGGACAAGCTTGACCCCATTGAAATGTTGAAGGCGATCGCACTGAGTGCGCTCTATTTCGGCGGCATTGTGAAACTGGTCTCGATGGTTTCGCCACCGAAAGCGGACTGACCGGATCGACAATCAACGGCGGGCGAGGCCATTCTGTTTCATCCGCCATTTCAATTGGTCAAAGCGGTCCTGTCCGAAAAACGGCTCATTCCCAAAAACCATCAAAGGGACTCCATAGTGCCCGCCTTCACGCTGCGCTTCCTGGTTCATGGCGATCTCTGAATCGAGCCGGTCAGCTTCATCTTCAATCTGCTTGTCCAGCACAGCCAGATCCAGCCCGGCTCGCTCGGTTGCTTCTGCAAGATGATCGCCGTCGTGCCAGCCCGCTACGGTGCCACCCCATATGAGGCGACCAACCTGCTCTATGAATTCAAGCCCCCTGCCCCGCTCTACCGCCGCCATTCCCAGCCGGGTCAGGCGATAGATATAGGGTTGTTCCTTGGGATAGGTCCGTGTCTGCGGATCCATTTGCACCGGATCGGGATTGGCCCATCGAAACGGGATGTCCAGAAATTGCGCGCTGCGATGAATGTCCCGCGCAAAATAGCTGAACCAGAGCGGATCGCTATTGGCGAAGAATTCCGGCTGGCGGACAGCAATGGGATAAACCGGTCGCACATTGCATTGAACATCATAGTCCTTCTGAAAGGCGACAATCCGATCTGTGACCAGATAGGAATAAGGCGACCGAAACGACCAGAACAGATCGAAACTCAATGTCATCCGAGCGAGCCTTTCGTCCTGATGTTCAATTGGCCTTGAAGACCTGCCGCTCGGTGTCGTGCAATCTCCTGATATTCCGGACTCTGGATCATCGCCATCATGGCGGCTCGAGACGGATATTCAGCCAAAGCGATCATATCCCACAACTCGTCCACTTCGCCGAGCAAAAGGCCCGTTACAGGCCCTGCAAACCCCGTCTTGCCGCCAACAACCTCAACATGGGCCCGAACCGCCTTGCCATAACGCGCATAGGCCTCAGCGCCCGTCAAATGGGAATCAGCGCCGTCCGGGTATTCGGCCATTGTCTTGAATTTGAGAAAATTGACCATCACGAATGGGCCATCTTCATCGCCAGAAAAGAATGCAGCAGCCTGTTCTGCGTCAGGGACCACCTTGTTTGTGACCTTCATGTCCAACTCCCGAAATTTAACGACACTTGCGATGCCATATTATTGTTGCCTGTCAACCGTTGCGAAAACCTGGGCCCAGACTCCTGATTGACTCTTGCTCGATTCCGGCGCCAATTTATCTTCAGTACAAGGGGAGCCTCCATGCATTCAATTGTCGGAAATGGTTGGCGCAAGCGCCTCAAGGCCGGTTTCGCCGGGGTTGGTCTGCTGCTTCTGTCAGGTGCCGGAATGGCGCAAGGAGTTGATCCCGAAGACGACGCCGATGTTTCCGACTTTTGCGAAGCCACTGACTCGTCATTGGAAACTGTTTCAAGCGATGAGCAGGTTGCAGAAGACGAGAACGACGAAACCCTCGATCTTGATTGCGTCGACCCGCAAGACCTTCAGGAAGACGGAGATGTAGACGACGATGCAATCCGTGAAGACCCAAGTTTGACTCCGGCAGGATATGAATGGGTCGTCGTCGACGATGACGACGGCCAGGCAGACATAGCTGGTGACGGCGTTTTTGATGAGGACGAAATTCCTACGATGAAGCTG
Organism: Sphingomonadaceae bacterium; assembly: GCA_046348625.1. Classification (GTDB taxonomy): domain Bacteria; phylum Pseudomonadota; class Alphaproteobacteria; order Sphingomonadales; family Sphingomonadaceae; genus Aquisediminimonas. Next base: position 103,830 of record JAXMDX010000004.1, on the reverse strand, counting down.
AGACCGATAGGTCAGGCAGCGTCACCGGGAGAGCCGACCATGTTCAGCGCCGGCAGCTTTGTCGTTCCGGAAAACGGGATGCCGTTCATGGCAGAATTGTTCAACGGCGCTCCGCCTGAAAATTTCGCCAATTTCCCAGTAAATGGGGACAAGGTCACGCAAGCTCTGTTCCGACATGCATGCGGAGGCGCGCTGATTGCCCGCTTCTGGATTGTCACTGCGGCTCATTGCGTCAAACCTGACGGACAATGGGAATCCGAAGGCCAGCGGCAGGCTTTCGTCAAAAGATACTTCAAGGTCAAACTCGGCGCCGAGGATCTGGTTGAAAATTCAGCCATGGTCTACAGCATTGATAGGGTTTTCGTGCACAACGATTTCACGCCCAAGCCGATTGCGAATGACATCGCGCTTATACACCTGGTTCCCGACAGCCGCCCTCGCAACCCCGTCGAAATCAAGACGGTTGCTTTGCACATTGGACCAAACCTTCCATCAGAGACGCCAGTCACGTCAACAGGATGGGGCAAGATGCAGGCGAGCGACCAATTTCCGGCAACGATCTTCAATCGAGCAATCAAGCTGCAGACTACGGATCTGGATGGTTGCCCAAGACAGGCCGGAATGACCAGGCTCTCAAAGGTTGTCTGCGCGCGCGCCGATGGCAAGAAGATGTGCAAAGGCGATAGCGGAAGCCCGCTAATCCTGACGAACGGCCGCGTGCCAAGAATCGTTGGGGTCGTCAGCTGGGGATTGAGCACTGACAAGAATTGCGGCCCAACAGGTCAGCCTGGCGTCTATACCGAAATAGAGGCGTTTGCGCCCTGGATCTGCAAAGTCATGGGTTCAGACGGCGACGCTGGCGCGTGTGCCAGACTGATGACGCCGACAGGCGGGCGGCAGTAGATCTGCCACTCGAAACCCGGTCGGCGCCTTTTTCAGACTATCACTGCGCAGCCGTCGTATTTGTCGTCTGGGTTGCAGCAGGATCTGCGCCCGCGGCGGATGACTTGCTAGGGATAATCCCCGGACCGCTGCTGGACATTTCCGCTACGCCGCTGTTGTTGACATCAGCAGGCGTTGCAGCGTCCATCGCGTTGTCCGTGGCAGCTGTGGCAGAATTGTCTGTCGCTTCCGCGGCAGGCGTTTCAGCCTTGTTGCAAGCTGTAAGAAACAACGGTGCAGCAAGAAGCATAGTCGCAGTTTTAAGAACACGCATTTCCGGTCCCCCTTTGTTGAACGCCTTGCATCCTAATCGAAGCCCACTTGCTTTAGCAATCGGATAAATCGGGGGTTTTGGCGCAGCGGATCGAGCATGGGATCGTTCCGCATATTCGTGATACCCGTATCCCCGATCCTTGCGGCCTCCTCGAGTTTGTCTAGAGCGCCGGGCAGTTCTCCCCACTGGCTCCGAATTTGCGCTTGCTGATACGATGCGCCCTCGCCTCGTTCTGACGTAAGACGTTTCAGCGCGTCTTGCGCTTCCGCTTCATTGCCCAATTTGCGGGCGACGATGGCAATCGCCGGCAAGCGCAGCACATCCAGCGGCTCAAGCAAATACTCGGCACGGGCATCCTGGAATTTGTTCAGCGCGAAATAGCAATTGCCAATCGAGGCATGCGCAAATGGCAGCTTGGAATTCAGCTCCAGTGCCTTTTTGTATAGCGGGATCGCCTGTGCAAATCGGCGCGCGGAATACTGCACAAAACCCGCCGAATTATACATCGCGGGATTGAGTGGATCGAGCTTCAGGGCGCGGGACATGGCCTCTGTTGCCTCGTTGAACCGACCGACTGCCGAACAGAATGTTGCAAACCGGGCCAATACATTTGCATCACCCGGTCCCAATCGACGCGACACCTCAAAAGGCTGTCTTGCACCCCTGATGTCGAGCTTCCCTTGATACAGGACCACACCCAAGGTCGATTGGGCATCTGCAAAGCGCGGCGCAAGAGCAACGGCCTTGCGTGCTGCAGATTCTGCTTCGCCGTACAGCGCAATAAATTGATCGGCGTTGGCAAACTGATTGGCTATTGATGTCAACGACCGGGCACGAGCCGAATAGGCAGCGGCATATTGCGGGTCTTCCGAAATGGCGGCATCGAATTGAGCCAATGCCTCGCGATAGGTCTTTTCGTCAGCGTGGAGGCTGTAAAGCGCCTTGCCACGCAAATAGGCGTCGAACGCCGCCACATTGTGTGTTCCGCCGGACAGTTGCGTATCTGTATCGCGATCCTGGCCGCCGTCTGCTGAAACCTCCTCAACCAGCGCGGTCGCTACTGCAGTTGCGATTTCACTTTGGACCGCGAAAATGTCCTTGATCGTTCGGTCGAAACTGTTTGCCCAGCGGCTGAACCCCGTCGTCCCGTCGATTAATTCCGCCGCAATTCGGACCACGTCACCCGAACGCCGGACGCTTCCCTCAAGCAGAAATGCCACGCCAAGCTTTCGCGCCACCGATCTTGCATCTTCAACATGGTCTCTGAATTTTATCGATGACGTCGGTGCGGCAACCTTCAACAAGGGAATCCGTGCAAGCGCCGACCTCATCTCTTCGGACAATCCGTCGGAGAAATAGGATTGATCGACGCTCCCACTCAAATTCTTGAAAGGAATGACGGCGACGCTGTTTCCATCAACATGGCTGCCAAACAGGCCAAACCTCCAAGCGCCAAACCCCAGCAGGGTTGCACTGGCCGCGACGCCGCCACCAGCAGCAATCAAGGTGCGCCTGCTCAATCCGCGCTTGGGCGTTTGAAGCACGCGCGCTGGCGTGTCTGCCTGGCCCGCAACGACACCTATGGCTCGCAACAGACTTGAAATCTCTGGAGCAGCAGGCGAACCGCGCCACTTTGACAAATCCAACAGCTGATACTGGCGAAATCCCAAGGGCGGGAATGTGCCATCCAGAGTCACGGGGACCAATTTTCCGCGCTCACGACCGCGCGTCGCCTCATCGAGCACCCAATGCGAAGCAACCGAGGTTTTGGACCACAAGACGACGACTGCGTCTGCACCTTCAAGCTCATCTTCGGTGGTGGTGGCGAAGGCAACTCCGCCGTCAAGCAATCCATCCCACCAGACGCTGTGCCCCGCCATTTCGAGGGCGGTTATGACCAGTTCGGCGCGGGCTCGATCCTGGCGCGTGTAGCTCAGAAAAATTCGCGTCGGAATTTGACCTTGATCTGTTGGTGCAACCTCAATGGCCATTGCGTTGTCAAATTCCCGTTAGCTGGGGAGCAACCCGACGCGAAACGCTCGCTCTAGCAAGCGCAACTCGAATGATGGTAAGCCAGTTTGCGCCCGGAGACAACCGAGACCGGGCCACCAAAGATCGGAATTTCCAAGCTAAAACAATGCTCACCCCCGTCGTAAATTCACTTACCGACAAAGCGGGAGCAGGCGAAATTTCTGTCAAGACCAAGAATGCAAGATTGGCACATGGAGCCGATCGCAAACTCGCGCTGAGGATTACTGCGATCCTCATGGGCCTTGCGATCGCCGTGATCATTGGTGCTGTCTATGCCGGACTGGCCATGAATTCGGCCGCATTGAGCATTGAATCCGGTATCATCGAGAAAGAGATCGACCGTGTCGTCGTCAAAACCCTTGATGAGCAAAAAAGCGTTGCCTTGTGGGATGAGCCGCTTGTACGGATACCAAGGAAGGACATCGGCTGGATTGACGAGGAAATCGGAAGTTACCTGACAGGTACTTACGGCCATGACCTTGTCATCATTCAAGATGGCGCCGGGAATATCGTCTATCAGCACGAAAAAACCCCAGGTGCCATATCTGCTGCTCAGGCGATCCAGACCGCCGGTCCGCTGATCAATGACATTCGAGGGGGCGTGATCCGGCGATGGACACGGCGCGACGGCAATTTTGCGTCGCAGGAATCCAGCGATGGCGCACTGGAAGGCGCCGCGACCCTGCGCGCTGGAGCCAATATTCTGCAGTTCTCGGGAGAACCTGCGGTCGTGAGCGCCATGACGTTCATGCCAACAACCAATCTGAGCCTCCGCAGCGCACATCCGCCGATCATCATTTCGGTGAAGCGACTGAACGCGCAGCGCCTTGCCAAGATCGGCAATGACATCAATGTCCGCGATCTTCACCTTGCTGTCGGCAATACTGCGAAGGAAGATGGCCTCATCGAATTGAAAGCCGACGATGGCAAACCCATCGGGTCTCTTGTCTGGAAGCAGCAAATGCCTGGCAAGGCTTTCCTGTCTTACCTGCTGCCTGTGCTCCTGCTCCTGACAATCAGTTGTGTGCTGGCAGGGCATTACTTCGTTGGCAAGATCACGCAGCTGGCCGGGCGGTTGCGCTTCACAGCGGAGGAAGCACGACGTCTGGCCTATGAAGACCAGGTCAGCAAATTGCCCAATCGCCGCGCATTTCATGACCGGCTGAAGCAACAATGTGCAGCCGATGCCAGGCCATTTGTCGTGGCGCTTGTGGACATCGATCGATTCAAGGAAATCAATGACACCTATGGTCACGAAACCGGAGACCGCCTGATCGAAGCCGTCAGCGAGCGCCTCAAGGAGGAAATCGGCAGCGACGGCATTGTCGCGCGTCTGGGCGGCGATGAATTTGCGGTCATGACATCACCTCGCGTCGATTGCGATGCCACTGCCCTGAAGCGGCGGTTGGGCAAGCTGTTCGAAGCACCGTTCCAGCTCGGACCATATCGAATTCTTTCATCGGCTTCGTTGGGAATTTATGCGGTCACGCGTCCTGATTCCAAGCCGACCGATGTGCTGCGCAATGCCGATACGGCGCTTTACGAAGCCAAATCGCGAGGCCGGCGCCAAGGCGTCATCTATTGTTCGCAAATGTCCAACGCGGCTCGCGCAAGGCGACTGATCGAGCGCGACCTTCAAGATGCGATAGAGAATGGCGATCTCTACATGGCCTACCAGCCTGTCCATGCCATTGGTTCGAACAATGGCAATGAGGTCGAGGCGCTCGTTCGATGGCGTCACCCGCAATTGGGGGAACTGGCGCCCGAGGCCTTTGTTCAAGTTGCCGAACAATCGAATCTGATTGTAGCATTGGGCCAGAATGTATTCGGGATGGTGCTGCAGCAGCTCAAGAAATGGCCAGACATGCATGTCTCCATAAACTTGTCTCCGCGCGAACTCCGTTCCAACGAACTGCTTCGCTTCGTGCGGAACGGATGCCGCGAAAATGGTATCGCCCCCAGTCGGATCACTTTCGAAATCACCGAGGGCATTGCGATTGACGACAGCGGCAAGGCCAATCTCATCCTGCAATCATTGCGCGCGATCGGATTTCGTATTGCGCTTGATGATTTCGGGACAGGCTACGCTTCGCTCTCCTTCCTTCAGACCTTCCCGCTTGATCGGGTCAAATTGGACCGGTCTCTCCTTGGCGGCGCCGGTGCGGACAAACGTGCCATTGCAGTATTTGAAGGCGCGATTGCCATTGGGCGACAATTGGGTCTTGAGGTTGTAGCCGAAGGTATAGAATCCGAAGAGCAGTTCAATCTTGCCCAGCGAGCTGGATGCTCGCACCTTCAGGGCTATCTGCTTTCACCACCGCTCCTTGCGCACGAGGTCGAGCAGTATTTCGGCATTCAGGATGCGGAAACGGGCTGGGCTCATTACAGCCGACTGCAAGCCTGATCCATCTGTCACCCGCGCTCTGGTAATTTCCCGTCGGGTAGGAGCGACGCCATGACGGATTCAACCACATCTTCCACGCGCACCAGGACAACCGGCCCGGACTTCCCGCCAAAGGGTGCACAGATGAATTGGTTGATATTCACAAAGCCGCCTTCGTCCGTGGGCATGACGCGAGCGCCCTCTCCTTTGCGCCAAAGCAGAATTGTGTCGTAGCCGTCGGCGAATATGTGACCGGGCAGCCGGGAAAGGCGGAATTCATTGCTTGTCGGCGCCGTACCGAAATCCGTGAAGGTTGTCGCTGCCCTGAATGCATCTTTTGGAGACACGCCTAACCGCCAAAGCTCGAAAGCAATGCCCAAGCGTATCGCGGCCCTGAGAGACAGAAGACTTGTGGACCCTGCCACCTTCGCCTTTCCATCGCCCTCATGCCAAGGAAAGACACCTTTGACGAAATGGTCACGCATCGTGCCCAGGTTCCAGCCTGTTGCAGCGGCAACCTGGCGCAATGTAAACAGCGGAGTATCCGTATCTGTCACTGCCTGTCCTTTGCGGAGAGACCCTAAAGCGAAATCATTAGGTTCCAAGGTCGATCAGGTCAAACGTCAATCCGGCAACTTTCCCGATCGCCCGGAACGAGGCTTCTTCAGGTTCTTTCCCTTTGTCGATTTGCCGCGCAGATAATGCCAAAGAAAAAGTGCAGGGCTCCCAAGGCCGACAGACCAATGAACAATGCTCGTCCAGCTTCGAGCGCTGTCGCCGCCAATGTAGTAGAGAAGATAGCCCGAAATTATCAGCACGCCCAGAAGCATGGACAGGGCAAGGCCGATGTTCCTTTGAGGAACATCATTCCAGCCTTTGGGCATGTGTGCGATGAATAGTCCCCCTATGCCCATGAGTGCCGGGATCAGGGCGAACCCATGCAACCGCAGCAGCCAGGCCTCAAGTGGATTTGCCTCAGGGCCGAAATCTCCTTCGATCTGCCCGAAGTAGTGAAAATAAAGCCATGCGCCACCACTCAGCCAGAGAAATCCTCCGCTGATCACAAGCAGTCTGGTTTGCCATCGGGCAAGTTTGGCTGAACGCGTGTTGGGCATTAACGTGCAGTCGGTCCATTCGCTTGGCTGATGACCTGCCCGCCGAACTCGGCAAGGACGGCTTCGGCCAACGCAGCATCTGTCATGGCAACTTTAGTCATGGCATCGGCAATCGTGCATGTTGGCGCAATGACTGAAATTGTTCCGTCGATCAACACGGACTGACCGATCGGTCCTTTGTGCGGAGTTCTGATTTCACCCCGAAGTTTCTTCCTGCTTGCATAGTTTGAAGATGTAGCAATCGCGCAATCACGCAAGGATGTCCGGTGTGTCAGTTGCCCAATGGCATTACGGATATGGATGTCGTGGCTCAATGGGCCAAACACACGCAAGTCACCGCCCGCATTGACGATGCCGCAATCTGCACCCGAGTCCAACATGGCTTCGACTGCCAAGTCGACGGCATAGCCTTTTGCAATGCCTCCCAAATCGATCAGGACACGACGCTTGCGCGTCAGGCGCCTGTCATCAACAATCTCGATATCCGCCGCATTGCCCGGGAAATCGCCAAGCTTTGCTCCATCCGGGCGCGGCAGGAAGCCGTCGCGGACAAGTGCCCGACCCACTGCAATGTTGAACAGACCCCGCGTCTTGAGGCGCAGAGATTGGGCAATCCTGAGCACCCGGATGAGATGTTGATCTACCTCCAGGACCTTGCCCGGCTCAGCCGCATTGATGCGCGAGACATCACTGTCTTTCGAGTGAAAAGACATGCAATCGTGGACGCGTCCGATTGCAGCAAATCCATGCAGGAAGCTGGCTTCTGATCTTTCAGGAAGCGAAATCTCAACAAAAGTACCAAGCAGCGCGCGGGCACGCCTGACCATTGGTTCCTTGTCAGCCACCAGCAAGCACAATGGCATAGGTTGCCAACAGTCGGCGGACCCCGTCAGTCACATGGGTTGAAGAAAGAGTCGCACCGGAAATTGTCTTGATCTCGCTCCCAGAACGGAGCGGACTGCCAGCACGCTTCCCGACAAATTGGGCGCGCCAACGAGGATCGCGCACTTGCCCGCCATAGCTTTCGCGATAGTCCAGTATTTCCATCGACTTCAAGACGCCGGCAGGACTCAAGGCAACCGCAAAAGTTATGAACTCGTGCTTGCCGATGACTTCATCAACAATCAGCCATCCTCCGCCAGAAGCCCGCCACGCCTTCAATTGGCGGCTGAGAGGCGACACGCCGGACGCTTTGCGGATTTCCTGGATTTGGCCAGCGTCGAGCGTTCGAAAGCTAGGCCGGAGAGTTTCACCCGGAAACATGACCGATTGCGCCTGTTCTGGCGTCATGTAGACCGTCGCCTGCGCTTCGATCGCCGCGAGAGAAAGCGGCAGAACGATAAGTTGCGTCTTCATTTGCGCAGCTCCCGAGAATGGCGCGCTGCAATCGGTGCCAACACGGCCATGGCATAACCTCCCAAGCTCATGCGAACCAACCCGTAGCCGCTTTGCCGGAAAACGGATGCAAAGTGCGATCCATCAAAACTGATACCCAATTCCAAAATTCAACCGGTCATTTTCGCTGTTCGTAAAAAACTTCTGATAGTCGGCTTTGAGCACAACATCCGGAATCGGCTTGAACGAGAGTCCCGTCGTCAGAACTCTATCCCGATTTGCTGCGTCAGGAACAACTCCGGCAGACAACCGCGATTGAGTATTGAACTTTTCATACCGCACGAAGGGAGCCAGCGTCACATCATTGCCCAACGGCAACACATAGGCACCTTGCGCCAACCAACCGTAGAAAGCCGATGGAAGCAGTGGTCGATTGGCGCTGTTGGCTGTGTTGTAGGCGGTGATGACACCATTCAACGCAGCCGCATTGCTGATCGATCCGCGTGCATACAGCCCCTGAAAATCAAAACGTCCCGGTTGCCAGCGTGCGTGCACGTCCCACAACGTCACTCGCGACTGGATACCCGAAAAGTCCGGAAGGGATGCATCCGCCTTGAAGTCGGCATTTTTTTGCGTCGCGTTGCCAGCAAAAATTGCGCCACCGACAAGCAGACCCGGCGCTGGCCGATACTCGAGCGATCCATACACTGACAGATTGGAAGCCTTGGCCAGAACAAGTTCCTGATGCGACCCGCCAAGCGGATTGCCAGCATCATCAAATTTGGCAACATTGAACCCAGTCGTTATGCCTGCGTCATATGAAAGCCCAAAGGACGTTGTGCCGTAAATCCCGATGCCGCCTTCGCGGTAAGTCGACGGAATGATGCGTGTCTCGACCTCGTTCCGTTCGACGCCAAAAAACGTTGGCGGTTCATGGCTTCTGTTGATGAAGCCAAACGGCATCAGGAAAAGCCCAGCCTTCACGTTGATTGCGGGGTCGAAGGCGTAACTCAGATATGCCTGTTCGACCTCGACTTCGCCCGGATCATCTGCGCTCGCAATCGCATGTTCGATCTCAACTTCACTGTTGAAGCTGAGCCGGTCATTGAAACGATGCCCAAAAAACAAAACGAAACGCTTGAGGTCAGCCTCATTGCGGCTCGAGTCCTTGAGGTAATTATTGTAGGAAATCTCGCCATAGCCACCGATGGTGGTTGCAGGAGTGGTGGCCGCCAATTCGACAGGCGCGGGCGCTGCTTCAAGCGGAAGTGCGGCTGGAATGGCCGCAACTTTGGCGCTTGTTTCTGCCTGGCTATGCGACAGGGCCTGTGTCGCTGCTTCGAGCCGTGCAAGCTGCTCAGCCTGGGCTGCCAATTGTGCTTTCAGCGCAGCGATCTCCGCCTTGAGCGATGCTTCGCTGGCCAATGCCGGTGTTGCACAAGAAATGGACGCGGCAGCAAGCAAGGCAACAATTCGAGTCATCTTCATCCCTTCATCGAGTCGATCTGTGCTAAACTTTATGCGAACTAGTCGCAATAGCATTTGCAGAGTGGCGATCATATCGGCACCCTGCTTGGGCACCGCATCGGGCAAACCGCTTGACGATTGATTCAGAACTGCCAATCATACCGCCATGACAGACAATCCAACTCACGATCCTTTTTCCATGTTTCGCGATATGGTGAACCAATGGGAAAAGGCTGCCAACGAATATGGAAGCAAGATCGCCAGCACGAGCGAGTTCACGCAGGGAATGCAGGGCGTCACGGCATTTTCGCTGCAAGTCCAGCAAGCGGTTCAAGACGGCATGACCAAGGTCCTGGCGGCTGCCAATATGCCCAGTCGCGACGACATCGCCACCTTGAGCGCCAGAATTGCTGCAGTTGAGGCCCAATTGGGTCGCATTGTGGCTGCCATGGGCGCGACAACCACCTCAAGCGCGGCGTCGCCAAAGCCGAAGCCGAAGCGGACGAAGCAGCCGCCTCAAAAGCAAAAATGAGCGAAGCGGACATACTTGAGCGCGCGGCAGCAGAATTTGAAAGGGCAATGCAGCGCAACATCAAGGGGCTAGGTTATTTTTCCTCCCCTGCTCCAGTCCTTGGCGCGAGCCCGAAGGACACCCTCATTTCGCGCGGAACACTGCGTCTCTATCATTACCGACCCATGTCCGAGGAAGTCTATCGCGTTCCCATCCTCCTCGTCATGGCGACGACGAACCGCGGTTACATTTTCGACATGGTGCCCGGGCAAAGCCTTGTGGAATTCCTGCTCAAGGCGGGTTTTGATGTATTCATGATCGATTGGGAAGCTCCGAGCATTGATGAGAGCCACCTTGGTCTTGATGATTATGTCCTGGACTTCCTCCCAAGCTGCGTAGCACGCGTCCTGGAGGAAACCGGTGAGCCCGACCTCACCATCGTCGGCTATTGCTTTGGCGGCGTCTTGTCCCTCCTTTGGGCTGCGCTACACCCGGGACCCCCGCTCAAGAACCTCGTCACGTTCACGACGCCAGTGAATTTCAAAGGCATGGAGATGTTCCAGGCTTGGTCGGATAAACGATTTTTTGATGTGGACAGGCTGATTGCAACTCACGGCAATTGCCCGGCAGAGATGCTTTATTCCGCATTCGATCTCCTTCGTCCCGGGGCCCGTATCGCGGGCAACATTCGGCTCTGGGACAATTTGTGGAACGATGAGTTTGTGAAGTCCTATCGCATGTTCGATCGGTGGGCGACGGACATGCTTCCATTGGCTGGCCGCTATTTCAAGGAAACCACTGAGAGACTCATGTGGGACAATGCGTTGTTCGAAGGCACAATGGACGTCGCGGGGAGGCCTGTCGATCTAGCCAGTATCACAGTCCCCTTCATGCACGTAGTTGCTGAACACGATCATATTGTTCCTTATGAAGCGTCCCGGCATCTGGTGCCAATGATCGGCTCGAAGGACAAGCAGGAGGTGGTTTTGAAGGGCGGCCATGTCAGCCTTATTGCGGGCGGAAACGCGATCAAGCGGCTTTGGCCGCAACTCGATTCCTGGCTTCAGGAGCGCAGCCTTTGACGGACTATCCAATGATCGTCGATTGCGGTGGCACTCCGATACTTCTGACACATTTCGAAGCCGTGCACCTCGGCGCTGTAAAGGCCTTTGCCCAGTCGCTGCCGTCGCATGACCTGCTCTTTCTGGCCCGCGACATTCAGCATCCCAAGGTGATCAGTGCATGGCTCGATTCAATCGCCGACGGCGAAATCAGCGGCCTTGTTGCATTGGATGGAGACAAGGTTGTGGCCACGACTGCGATCGTGCGCGACCCATTGGGTTGGTCGGCACATGTTGCTGAAATCCGGATCCTCATTTCAGAAAAGATGCGTGGAAAGGGTTTGGGCCGGATCCTGCTTCAACACAGCTTTACGTCGGCAGTCGAAAACGGCGCTGAAAAACTAATGGCGCGCATGACACCGGACCAGCGCGGCGCAATCGCCCTGTTCGAAGAAATGGGCTTTCGTGGAGAAGCGATGCTTCGTGACCACGTCCGTGACCGTGAGGGCAAGGTCCACGACCTTGCCATTCTAAGCCTCGATGTTGCTCGCATGGAAGCGCAGCACGGCGCATTTGGCCTGTCAGATGGCTAAGACAATGATGCTTGAAGGTATCAGGATCGTCGATCTCTCGAGCGTCGTCTTTGGGCCATATGCCACACAAATGCTGGCTGACATGGGTGCTGAAGTCATCAAGGTCGAGCCGCCGGGCGGCGAAACGTCGCGCTTCATTGGCAAGCACGCCAAAACCCGGGGTATGGGCGCGATGCATATGACGCTCAATCGGGGCAAGAAATCAATTCAGCTCGATCTCAAGTCTGCCGAGGATGCAGCGCTGATGCGCAAGCTTCTAAAGACCGCAGACATTTTCATTCACAACGTTCGCGGAAAGGCGATTACAAAGCTTGGTTTCGGCTATGAAGCCGTCAAGGAACTGAAGCCTGACATCATCTATCTCCATTGCACGGGGTTTGGACAGAATGGGCCGTACCGCGATCTGCAGGCGTATGATGACGTCATTCAAGCAGCGACCGGGGTTGCAACCTTATTGCCTCGCGCGGATGGCAACCCGAGGCCGCGCTACTTGCCCTCATTGATAGCTGACAAGGTCGCGGGTCATTATGGCGCTCAGGCCATGCTGGCAGCTTTGATTCACAAATTGCGGACCGGTGAAGGGCAGCATGTAGAAGTGCCCATGTTTGAAGCATTTGCGACGTTCAATCTCACCGAACATATGCAAGGTGCGACCTTTGATCCGCCCGTGGGATCGTTTGGTTATTATCGGCAACTCGACCCTGGCCGCCAGCCTTTCCCAACCGCCGACGGCTATATTTCGCTGGTTCCCTATACCGACGCCAAGATGGGCCAGCTATTTGACCTGCTCGGCGGTCCGGAAGTTTTGTCCAAGCCAGAATTTGCCGGCCCGGTTGAACGGTTCAGAAATGCGACAGCGCTCTATGAGGAAATTGCGCGACTGACGCCGGCCAAGACGACTGCCCAATGGATGGAAATCTTTGTAGCTGCAGAGTTTCCAGCAATGCCCGTGCGCGATCTTGCGAAAATTTTCGACGATCCCCATCTGATCGCGACAGGCTATGCAGCCATTCGGGAGCACCCGACTGAGGGCCGTTACCATCAGCTCACACCACCCATCAGATTCAGTGCGGACAAGGACAGGGTACTAGGCTTTTCCCCTGCGCTTGACCAAGACGGCGCGGATTTAAGACGCGAGCTAGAAGATCTCGAATAATCCGGCGGCGCCCATCCCGCCACCAATGCACATCGTGATCACAGCCCTTTTGGCACCACGACGCCTTCCTTCAATCAACGCATGTCCAGTAAGGCGTGATCCCGACATGCCGAATGGGTGACCGATTGCAATGGCCCCGCCATCGACGTTGAGTTTGTCATTATCGATGCCCAAATGGTCCCTGCAATAGAGAACCTGAACGGCAAAGGCCTCATTCAATTCCCAAAGATCAATGTCGTTCACGCGAAGGCCGTGTCGCTCAAGCAGTTTGGGAACCGCGAACACCGGTCCGATTCCCATTTCGTCCGGCTCGCAACCAGCAACCGCAAAGCCCCGAAAGGCGCCCATCGGAGTGAGATTGCGGTGCGCGGCCTCTTTGGCAGACATAACTACACAAACGCTGGCGCCATCGGACAATTGGCTGGCGTTTCCAGCCGTTACTGTGCCGCCCTCATAAACTGGCTTCAGTCCTGAAATGCTCTCAAAGGTTGTGCCGGGTCGCATTCCCTCGTCCCGGTCCAGAGTAACGGTTTCTTCAGCCGTTACGTTGCCGTCCTTGTCCTTGAACTTCTTGGTGACGGTTATGGGCACGATTTCATCAGCAAGCCTGCCTGCCTCGAATGCGGCAGAGACGCGCTGCTGCGATTGCGCACCATATTCATCCTGCATTTCACGGGTAACGCCGTAGCGTTTTGAGACATTTTCAGCCGTATCTATCATCGGCAACATCAGATCGGGATGATGTTCCTTCACCCAGTCCGAATGATAGTGCTTGAGATTCTTGTTTGGCAAAACAAGCGAGACCGAGTCGAGGCCGCCGGCCACATAAATGCCATCCTCGCCCGACATGATGCGCTGCGCCGCAATCGCTATCGTCTGCAAGCCTGAGGAACATTTCCGGTCGAGAGTCATCCCTGGAACCGATACAGGAAGACCCGCGCGAAGCGCCGAAACACGGGCGATATTGTTTCCGGTTGCGCCTTCAGGATGCGCGGAGCCGAGCAAGACGTCATGGACTTCTTCGCCAGCAACGCCTGCCCTTTCCAAGGCCGCCGTTATGACATGTGCCGCAAGGTCAGACCCATGCGTGTCAGTGAGAGCCCCGCGATGCGCCTTACCGATCGGCGTACGGGCGGTGGAAACGATGACGGCGTCTTGCATGGCGATCTCCAGAACTACATTCTCTGCTTTCCCTGAGTTTTGCGAAATGGCAAGTGTTGATCATGTCCACACGGTTTATTGACCTCTCGATTCCAATCACGAACGACGTGATTTCCGACCCTGATGTGATGCGGCCAAGCGTCACTTACATGACCCATGATACCACCTGGCAGCAGATTGCGTCCTTCTTCCCCGGCCTTACGAGAGCCGACCTGCCCGATGGCGAAGGGTGGGCTGTGGAGCAACTGACCCTGTCCACGCATAATGGCACCCATATGGATGCGCCCTGGCACTTTCATTCGACAACCAACAGCGGGGCAATGCCTGCCCCTTCGATTGACGAGGCCCCGCTAGACCTGTTCTTCAAACCGGGCGTCAAGCTCGACTTTTCCGATCGTCCTCACGGACATGTGGTTTCGGCAGCTGAAGTCGAAGCTGAGCTTGCAAGGATCGGTCATGAGTTGAAGCCGCTTGATATTGTCCTGGTTCAGTCCGGCGCCATTTACGGCACCGAAAACTTCATTGATCAGGGATGCGGCATGGGAGCCGAGGCAACCCTGTATCTCACCGAACGGGGTGTCATGGTCGTTGGCACAGATGCATGGAGCTGGGACGCACCGTTCAGCCACACAGCAAAACGGTGGGCCGAAGATCGCGATCCTTCGATTATCTGGGAGGGTCACAAGGCGGGACGGATCAAACCCTATTACCAGATCGAAAAACTCGCCAACCTCGCGTCGCTGCCATCATCTGGCTTCACCCTGTCCTGCTTCCCGGTGAAAATTGCACGGGCCAGTGCTGGCTGGATCAGAGCCGTCGCGCTGATTGACTAATTGCCGACCCGCGCAACCGCATACAAGGTCCAGGCGATCAACACGGCATAGGTTAACCAGGTTCCGACAACCCCGATTTTTCGCCCGATAGGCGGCTCCGTGCTCATGGGGGCATAGAGGCCGAAAATATGACAGATGCGGGCAAACACGAAGACGGCCGCCACGGCACCGAGAATGCGAGGGTCTGCGGACGGCTCAAGAAGTGCGATCATGATGATCGCAAGCGGGGCGTGTTCTGCAAGATTTCCGTGGCTCCGGCTGGCACTGATCAGTCTGGCGTTGCCATTTCCGTCGCCAAAGGCCGTCCTGGATTGCATGCGCTGGCGAACGGTATCGATCGCCGTGATAAGCAGCAGGAGTGCACAGATTGCTGCCGTCGCGGCTGTAATCGGTAATGCCATTGCCATTTCCTTCCCATCAATTGCGCCTGACTATCGTTACTCCATTTCCAAGATGACCGCATCTACTGCAAGGCTTTCTCCAGTTGACGCGTTGACCGATTTTACCACGCCTGCCTTTTCCGCCCGAAGGATGTTTTCCATCTTCATCGCTTCGACGACTGCAAGCGGCTGCCCGGCCTCCACCTTGTCGCCTTCGTTGACATGAAGCGCAACAAGCAGTCCAGGCATCGGACACAGGAGAAAGCGCGACAAATCCGGCGGGATTTTCTCGATCATGTGCGCAGCAAGGGGCGCAACATGTGCCGGGAGCACCCGAACCTTGTGGCTCGCACCCCTTGTCGTCAGGGCGAATCCAGTCCGGGATTTTGCAATCTTTACGGCAAGAGGTTTGCCGTCGATCTCTGCATCAACGATCCGATCGCCCGGCGTGTATTCCATCGCAAGATCAAGCGTCTCGCCGTCCACTGTGACCTCGTCGCCTGACAAGCTAACGTCGTGCGCAATGCCGCCGATCAGCACCTGCCATGCGGATGGCGGTCTCAAGCGTTTGCCCAGTTGCCCATCGACTCTTCTTGCGCGATCCGCTTCGGCAGTTGCGGCAAAGGCGGCGATCGCTGCCAGGGAACGCAGCAGCTCTGGTGATGCAGGCGCACCACCAAATCCTTCCGGATATTCTTCGGCAATGAAGCCTGTGGTCAACTCTCCAGACCGGAACCGTTCGTGCTGCATGATTGCAGAGAGAAAATCGATATTGTGTCCCAACCCCTGAATTTCGAACTGATCAAGCGCCAGAATTTGCCGGTCTATCGCCTCTTCCCGTGTGTCCCCATAGGTGACGAGCTTTGCAATCATCGGATCATAGTAGATCGAAACTTCACCGCCTTCTGCAACGCCATCGTCAACCCGGACACCGTCTCCCTCAACAGGTGGATTATAGCGGACAAGTCGGCCAGTCGACGGCAGAAATCCGCGATAGGGGTCTTCGGCATAGACGCGGTTTTCGATTGCCCATCCCTTAAGAGCTACATCCTCTTGCGTGAATGAGAGCTTTTCGCCATTCGCAACACGGATCATCTGTTCGACCAGATCAATGCCGGTAATGCACTCGGTCACCGGATGCTCAACCTGGAGACGTGTATTCATTTCCAGAAAATAGAAACTCTCGCCCGTCGGATCCGCGCCTGAGACAATCAGTTCGACCGTGCCTGCGCTGAAATAGCCGACGGCACGCGCAAGGGCGACGCATTGCTCCCCCATTGCCTTGCGCATTTTCGGCGTAACAAAGGGCGATGGCGCTTCTTCGACAACTTTCTGATGGCGACGCTGAATCGAACATTCCCTCTCGTTGAGATAGAGAATGTTTCCGTACTGGTCGCCAAGGATCTGAATTTCGATGTGGCGCGGATTGAGGATGAATTTTTCAATGAAAACCCGATCGTCGCCAAAACTGTTCAAGCCTTCGCGCTTGGTTGCTTCAAATCCTTCGCGAACATCCTTCTCGCTATAGGCCAGCCGCATCCCTTTGCCGCCACCGCCGGCAGATGCTTTCATCATCACCGGATAGCCGATTTCTTCAGCAATACGGACCGCATGCTCGGTATCGTCAATCTCGCCGACAAATCCCGGCACGACATTGACACCCGCTTCAAGCGCCAGCTTCTTGGATTCGATCTTGTCGCCCATAGCGGCAATCGCGCCAGGAGGGGGCCCAATGAATGCAATACCCTCTGCAGCCAGCGCCTCGGCAAAACTGGTGCGCTCCGAGAGAAATCCATAACCCGGATGGACTGCTTCGGCCCCGGTTTGCTTGCATGCTGCGATGATCTTGTCGGCGAGGAGATAGGATTGGGCCGCTGGCGATGGACCAATATGGACTGCCTCATCCGCCATGAGCACGAATGGGCTGCGCGCATCGGCATCGGAATAGACTGCAACAGTCGCAATCCCCATTTTCTTTGCCGTGCGGATAATGCGGCAAGCAATCTCGCCGCGATTGGCGATCAGGATTTTCTTGAACATGTGATGTGCTTTCCGTGAATCAAATCTGT
Source organism: Sphingomonadaceae bacterium (assembly GCA_046348625.1). Lineage (GTDB taxonomy): Bacteria > Pseudomonadota > Alphaproteobacteria > Sphingomonadales > Sphingomonadaceae > Aquisediminimonas. The sequence continues at coordinate 86,519 of JAXMDX010000004.1, read as the reverse complement.
TCCAGCGCTTGCGCCAGATCCGCAACGATATCGTCGATATGCTCTATCCCGACGGAGACGCGCACGACATCTGCCCCTGCCCCGGCAGCGGCAAGTTCCTCCTCGCCCAACTGGCTGTGCGTCGTCGAGGCCGGGTGGATGATCAGGGAACGGGTGTCGCCGATGTTGGCAAGATGGCTTAACAGCTTGACCGAAGACACAAGCTTCACTCCTGCCTCATAGCCGCCCTTCACGCCGAAGGTGAACACGGCGCCGGCCCTGCCGCCGAGATACCGCTGGGCAAGCTGGTGGTAGGGATCTTCAGCAAGCCCGGCGTAGCTGACCCACGCAACCTTGGGGTGGTTCTGCAACCACTTCGCGAGGTGCAACGCATTGGAGCAGTGCCGCTCCATGCGGAGAGCCAATGTTTCCATGCCGGTCAACGCAAGAAAGGCATTCATCGGCGCCATTGACGGACCGAGATCCCTCAAGCCAATCACCCGGCATGCAATGATGAACGCAATTGGCCCCACCGCATCAGCAAGCACAGCGCCGTGATAGGACGGATTCGGCGCTGTCAATGTCGGGAACTTGTCGCTGGCCTTCCAGTCGAACTTGCCCGAGTCCACAATCAGGCCGCCGATGGAATTTCCGTGGCCGTTCAGAAACTTGGTTGCAGAATGGACGATAATGTCTGCGCCGTGCTCAAACGGGCGACAAAGCATTGGCGTGGCCATTGTGTTGTCGACGACCAGCGGTACACCGGCATCGTGAGCAACCTTGGCGATAGCCGCAATATCCTGCACAACGCCGCCTGGATTGGCGAGGCTTTCGATGAATACGGCACGGGTCTTGTCGGTAATTGCAGCCGCCACATTGGCTGGATCGTCCGCATCAACGAACACAGCCTTCCACCCGAACTTGGCAAACGCATGAGCCAACTGGTTCAGCGACCCACCATAGAGTTTCTTGGCCGCGACGATTTCGCATCCAGTCTCCATGAGTGTATGAAAGACGAGCAGTTGGGCTGCATGGCCTGATGCTACTGCGAGCGCGCCAACGCCTCCTTCCAGTGCCGCAATCTTGCCTTCGAGTGCTGCGTTGGTCGGATTCATGATCCGGGTGTAAATGTTTCCGAATTCCTTGAGGGCAAACAGATTTGCAGCATGCTCCGCACTGTCAAAGACATAGCTCGCCGTCTGGTAAATTGGCGTGATCCGCGCGTTGGTGGTGGGGTCTGGTTCGCAACCGGCGTGGATGGTGAGCGTTTCTAGTTTTTGCGTCATGCGGCTTTCCCCTCAATTTCAAGTGGCGGCATATTGTGGCCAAGAAGCCGCAAAACATCACCGGCACATTCGACAACATTTGTTCCGGGCCCATAGATGCCGACAACCCCGGCATTGCGCAGGAATTCATAGTCTTGCGGCGGAATGACACCGCCGGCGAAAACCTTGATGTCACTGCGTCCTGCTTCGCGCAGGAGACGAAGCAATTCCGGAATCAAGGTTTTGTGGCCGGCAGCGAGCGATGAAGCGCCAATCGCGTCCACATCCTTCTCAAGCGCGAGCGCCAGTGTCTCTTCAGGTGTCTGGAACAGCGGGCCGGAGATGGTTTCAAAACCCATGTCGGTAAATGCAGACGCGATCACGTTTGCCCCGCGATCATGGCCGTCCTGACCCATCTTTGCGACAAGCAATCTGGGCTTTCGGCCCAGGCGGCGGCTGATGGCATCGACGCCGTCCACCACAAGAGCATAGCGGGCATCGTTCGCATAAGCCTTGCCGTAAATCCCCGTGACCGGCGTCGGCGTCGTGGCGTATCGGCCAAAAGCCGACTCCAGCGCGTCCGAAATTTCGCCAAGCGTTGCCCGTGCGCGCGCCGCGTCGACTGCCAGTGCGAGGACGTTCTCCCCCCCGCGGGCGCCCGCTGAAAGATCTGCGAGTGCTGCTGTGCAGGCAGCCGCATCCCGAGACGCCTTCACTGCTTTGATACGCGCGATCTGGCCTTCGCGAACCTTGGCATTGTCGACTTCGAGGGTGTCGAGATGCTCTTCATTCGCAAGCTTGTACTTATTGACGCCGACAATGACATCTTCGGCCTTGTCTACACGCGCCTGCCGGGCAGCGGCTGCCTCCTCGATGACCCGCTTTGGCATGCCCGTAGCCACGGCTTTCGTCATTCCGCCGAGGGCATCTATCTCCTGTATGATCGCCCAGGCCCGATCCACGAGTTCGCTGGTCAGAGCCTCAACATAATAGGACCCGCCGAGGGGATCGACGACTTTGGTGATCCCGCTTTCTTCGGCCAGAACGATCTGCGTATTGCGTGCAATACGCGCCGAAAAGTCCGTCGGCAGGGCAATGGCTTCGTCCAGAGCATTGGTGTGCAGCGATTGCGTACCGCCCAAAGTGGCAGCCATTGCTTCGATCGTGGTGCGAATGACGTTGTTGTAAGGGTCCTGCTCCTGCAGTGACACGCCAGAGGTCTGGCAATGGGTGCGCAGCATCTTGGAACGCTCGTCCTTCGCGCCAAGTCCATCCATCACACGATGCCAGAGAGTCCGCGCCGCTCGCAGCTTGGCAACTTCCATGAAGAAGTTCATGCCGATGCCGAAAAAGAAGCTCAGCCGTCCGGCAAAGGCATCGATATCCAGTCCACTCGCCATGGCCCGTTGCGCATATTCCTTACCGTCGGCGATCGTGAAAGCCAGTTCCTGCACCGCCGTCGCCCCGGCTTCATGCATGTGATAGCCGGAAATCGAAATACTGTTGAATTTAGGCATATTAGCGGACGTATATGCGATAATATCTGAAACAATCCGCATCGAAGGTTCGGGTGGGTAAATATAGGTATTCCGAACCATGAATTCCTTCAGGATATCGTTCTGGATAGTCCCGTCGAGCTGGGCTTGAGCAACACCCTGCTCCTCTCCGGCAACAATGAAGAATGCGAGGATCGGGATGACCGCTCCATTCATTGTCATGCTGACCGACATCTGGTCGAGCGGTATCCCGTCGAATAGGATTTTCATGTCTTCAACGGAGTCGATCGCAACCCCGGCCTTACCCACATCGCCGACAACGCGCGGATGATCGCTGTCATAGCCGCGATGCGTCGCCAGATCGAACGCGACCGACAGCCCCTTTTGCCCGGCAGCAAGGTTTCGCCGGTAAAAGGCGTTGGACTCTTCCGCGGTTGAAAATCCCGCATATTGACGGATCGTCCAGGGCCGTCCGGCATACATTGAGGCCCGAACGCCGCGCGTGAACGGCGCAAATCCGGGCAAGCCCGGATCCTGAGCGTCCGCTTCGGTATAAAGCGGCTTGACCGCGATCCCTTCCGGCGTGTGCCAAGTCAGATCCTTGCCTTTGACCTCCTTGGCCGCGGCTGCCGTCCACGCGTCGATGTTTGCCATATCAGTTGCCCTTGAACTCCGGCTTGCGCTTCTCGAGGAAGGACATGCCGCCTTCCCGCGCATCGGCACTTGCACCCGCGATCTTCTGCCCTTCGGCTTCACGCAGCAGCGCGCTTGCATAGTCTCCGTCCAGAGCTGCAGCGATATTCTGCCGCATGATTCCGAGTGCGACGGTCGGCCCCTTGGCGAGCCTTGCGGCCAAAGCCTGTGCCTCTTCAGCCAGCACGGCATCGTCGACGCACTTGTAGATCAAACCCCAATCGGCAGCTTGCTCCGCAGAGATTTTTTCGCCCAGCATCATCATCTGGGTGGCGCGCGCCTTGCCCAGCAAGCGGGTCAGCATCCAGCTGGCTCCGCCATCGGGAACCAGTCCGATATTCACGAATGCCTGTAGGAAATAAGCCGATTTCCCGGCGATCGCGAAATCACTTGCCAATGCAAGGCTGCAGCCCACGCCGGCGGCAGGGCCATTGACGGCCGTGATAACGGGGACATTCAGCCGTGCGAGTTTCAACATGGTCGGATTGTAGTGGCGGGTTAGCGCTCCATAGGGACCCCCGCCACCCGCAAGTGCCGAGCCGTCGCCACGCGCTTGCAGATCTGCTCCCGAGCAAAAGGCACGCCCTTCACCTGTAATGAGCAAAGCCCGCGCGCCTTCCAGATTGTCGAGCGCTTCGGCAATTTCGTCAAACATCTGAGGCGGCGCTGCGTTCAGCCGCTCCGGGCGGTTGAGTGTGATTGTCGCGATTGAACCGGCGATATTGAACTTGATTGTCTCGTAAGCCATCAGTGCGCCTCCTTTGGCGTTTCCATGATTTCGGTCAGCATTCCGCGCATATCCTTGGGATGGACGAAGAAAATCAGTGTGCCATGCGCCCCGATGCGCGGTTCGCCGAGCACTTTCTTGCCCATCGCCTCAAATTCGGCCTTGGCAGCATGAATATCGGGCACCTCGAAGCAGACATGATGCTGCCCGCCCAGCGGATTCTTCGCGAGGAAGCCGTGGATCGGCGAGTCCGCACCCAAAGGCTCGATCAGTTCGATCTGCGTGTTGGGCGTATCGACGAAGCAGACCTTTACGCCCTGAGCAGGCATGTCGAACGGCTCATGGATTTTCGTTGCTCCCATCACATCGCGCCAATGCGCGATGCTGTCGGGGATCGACGGCGTTGCCACGCCGATATGGTTCAGACGGCCCAGTTTCATTGCGCGCTCCTAAAGCGGAATATTGTCATGCTTCTTCCAAGGGTTCTCGAGCGACTTGTTCCGCAGCTTCCTCAGCCCCAGAGCAATGCGCCGCCGTGTCGAGTGCGGCATGATGACCTCGTCAATAAACCCCTTGCTCGCAGCGACAAAGGGGTTCGCAAACCTGTCCTCATATTCCTTCGTCCGTTCGGCGATCTTTTCGGGATCACCGATGTCGGAACGGAAGATGATCTCCACCGCGCCTTTTGCGCCCATCACCGCGATTTCGGCGGTCGGCCAGGCATAGTTCAGATCGCCGCGCAGATGCTTTGACGCCATGACGTCATAGGCACCGCCATAGGCCTTGCGGGTAATCACCGTGATCTTGGGAACGGTCGCTTCGGCATAGGCAAAGAGCAGTTTTGCGCCATTCTTGATGATGCCGTTATGCTCCTGGCTGACACCCGGAAGGAAACCCGGCACGTCGACAAAAGTGATGATCGGGATGTCGAACGCGTCGCAGAAGCGAACGAAACGCCCCGCCTTCTTCGAAGCTGCAATGTCGAGACAGCCTGCGAGCACCATTGGCTGGTTAGCGACCACGCCAATTGTCCGCCCTTCGATCCGACCGAAGCCAACAATGATATTCCCGGCATGCGCCGGCTGAATTTCAAAGAAATCCCCTTCATCCAGCGTCTTCCGGATGACTTCGTGCATGTCATAGGGCTGGTTGGCGTTGGCCGGGATCAGTGTATCAAGACTGTCTTCCTGACGATCCCATGGGTCGGCCGTTGGCCTCTCCGGGACCGGCATGCGGTTGTTTTCCGGCAGGAAATCGAAGAAGTCGCGCGCAGCGAGCAGGGCCTCGATATCGTTTTCGAATGCTACATCAGCGACGCCAGACTTGGTGGTGTGCGTGATCGCACCACCCAGTTCCTCCTGTGTCACGACTTCATTGGTCACGGTCTTCACGACGTCCGGGCCAGTCACGAACATGTAGGAAGAGTCCTTCACCATGAAGATGAAGTCAGTCATCGCAGGCGAATAGACTGCTCCGCCAGCGCACGGCCCCATGATCAGGCTGATCTGTGGCACAACCCCCGACGCCAGCACATTGCGCTGGAAGACCTCGGCATAGCCCCCGAGGGATGCGACGCCCTCCTGAATGCGTGCGCCTCCGGAGTCATTGAGCCCGATCACGGGCGCCCCGACCTTCATTGCATTGTCCATGACCTTGCAGATCTTTTGCGCGTGTCGCTCAGACAGCGAGCCACCGAAAACAGTGAAATCCTGGGAAAAGACAAAAACCAGCCGCCCGTTGATCGTTCCCGATCCCGTGACGACTCCGTCACCCATGAATTTCGTATCCTGCATCCCGAAGTCGACGCAATTGTGCTCGACATACATATCGAGTTCTTCGAACGACCCTTCGTCGAGCAGGATTTCGAGCCGCTCGCGCGCCGTCAGACGCCCTTTTGCGTGCTGCGCATCAATCCGCTTCTGGCCACCGCCCATGCGTGCCGCGGCGCGGCGCTTTTCAAGTTCTGCAATATTGGAGGACATAGACTTCCCCTATTTGAAAGGAGCCGTCTTCTGCTGATCCTATGCAAAAGGCAAATGTGAATTTGCAAAGTTGCAAAGTCGCATTTTGCAAATTATCACGACATCATGAACAAGCGCCGCATCTTCGCCGGGGAACGTCTCAAAAGTTTGCGCGACAGTCGCGATCTCAAGCAAGCCGATATGGCGTCACGGCTTGGCATCAGCGTGTCCTACCTGTCACAACTGGAGCACAACGACCGTCCGTTGACGCCTGCCCTTCTTGAAGCGCTCTCCCGCGATTTCCCGATCGATTGGGATGCGTTTGAGGAGGATACGGCAACCCGGCGCTTTGCAGCCCTGCGAGAAGCAGCGGCCGACCCGCTATTTACCACCGCCTTGTCCCCCGAGCAGCTGACGCGCTTTGCCGAGCAGCAACCTGTGCTTGCAGACCAGTTCATTCATCTGCACGCAGCGTATCGGCGCGCCGGCGAGCGCATCCAGATTGTTGACGAGGCGATGTCGAGCGACAATGTCGGCGGCAGTCGACTGCCTTGGGAAGAGGTCCGCGACTGGTTTCACGATGCCGGAAACTATGTCGATCCGCTGGATCGCGCTGCCGAAGCTATGGCCGTACGCCTCAAGGGATTCAGCCCGACCACTGCTGCTCTCGAACGCTATCTCCGGCAGGATCTTGGTATTTCATTGGTGTACCAATCCGTTGCCGGGCTGCGTGAATTCGACGCGACAATGCGCCACTTGGTGATCGATCAGGGCCAACCGGCTGAAGGCCAACGCTTTCAACTGGCCCATCAGCTTGCTGCACTGGCCTTGCGAGAAGAAATATCCGATGTGGTTGAGAACGCGAAATTGCGCACCGCAGCAGCGAGGCAATTGCTGTTCGTCGGGCTTGCAAATTATGCAGCTGGCGCCTTGCTCATGCCCTACACGCGCTTCCGGGACACAGCGCGATCGGTGCGGCATGATATTGATCGACTTCGGCAAAGTTTTGGTGTCAGTTTTGAACAAGCTTGCCACCGCTTGTCGACACTGCAGCGACCTGCACAGCGCGGAATACCGTTCTTTTTTTGCAGGGTAGACATGGCGGGCAATATCACAAAGCGCCACTCGGCGACGCGACTTCAGTTTGCCCGCTTTGGCGGTGCCTGCCCCCTTTGGGTCGTGCACGAGGCCGTGGCGATTCCAGACAGAATTCTTGTGCAGTTGGCAGAGACGCCCGATGGTGTCCGGTATGTGTCGATGGCCAAGGGTCTGGTCAAACCGTCTGGTCGCTATGACCGCAACCCAAGGCGCTATGCCGTTGCTTTGGGCTGCGAAGCAGACCATGCGCGGGAATTCATCTATGCCGACGGCCTTGACGTGGGGACGGGGCGCGCTGCAACCAAGATCGGCATATCGTGCCGCCTCTGTCCGCGAGACGATTGCGACCAGCGGGCATTCCCGCCTTCAGATCGCGGAATCATTGTCGATCCCGACCGCCGGGAAATTGTTCCTTACCGGATCGGCTAGACTTTCACGAGGCCAAGATCGATCAAGCTGTTCGCACAGTCGATGATCGACTCTTCTTCAGGCCGAGTTTTCCAACCAAGCGTCCTGAGGGCGTGACTTGCGTCCATGTTTCGCGTTTTGCCCAATTCGCCGGTGACTTGCTTCACGGCAGGGTCAAAAAGCGCGAAGAACCGTACAAGAAATGCCGGAAGTCCGCGCACTGGCACCTTCTTCGCCCGCTCTCCGAGCCCGGATTTCAAGACACGTGCAACGTCTATCATCTTGAGAAATCGGCCGGAAGCGATGAAGCGCTCACCGGCCATGTCGGGCGCCGAAAGCGCTTTGACATGCAAGTCTGCAACATCGCGGACATCGACAATGCCAAACCCGATATCCGGGCAGCCCGGCATCGCGCCTTCAAGGAGCTTCTTCACCAGTTCAATCGAGGTTGACATGTCGCGACCCCAAACAGGACCGATAACTGCCGTCGGGTTTATGGCGCAGAATTCCATGCCATTGCCCTCTGCAGCCACCCAATCCCGAGCAGCCCGCTCCGCTATGGTTTTGGACCGGATGTAGGGGTAGGCATCGGGGCTCGTCGCGTCGGTCCAATCCGCCTCGGTGAAAGTGCGGATCCTTTCCTTATGACCATAGGCAATGGCCGCCGCCGAAGATGTCATGACGAAACGTTTGACCCCTGCCGCTTTCGCCGCTCGCAGGACCCGCAACGCGCCGTCACGTGCTGGAATAATCAGTTCGTCTTCATGCTTCGGCAATGCTGCCGGAAAGGGTGAAGCGACGTGGGCAACATGGGTACACCCGGCCATGGCCTCTGCCCAACCCTGATCAGAGCCCAGATCGGCCGCAAAGACCTTCAGTTTGCTGTTATCCACCGCAAGCAAATGTCGGACGTCGCCTTCCTTCGAAAGATTGCGGATCGTGGTCTGCACCGACCATCCTTCCGAAATCAGTTGGCGAATAATGAATCCGGCGATGTAGCCGCTGCCGCCCGTGACCAAGACCGTACCAGTCATTTCGAATATCCCTCCATTTTCCTCTGGTTAATAGGAGTTCAAAACGCATTCAATCGCTTAACGGGGCTTGCCCTGAACGACGGGTTAGCCAATAGACACACCGATAGACTTGGAGTGCAGGATGGACGGACAGGACCTTTACCCGGTTCCGGCAGAATGGGCCAAAAAGGCGCGTGTCAACGCTGACAAATATACCCAACTCTATGGCCGAGCATTGGGAGACCCCGGAACTTTCTGGCTGGAGCAGGCCAAGAGGCTCGACTGGATCAAGCGTCCGGAAATTGCTGGCGATTGGTCGTTCGACGCCACGACCTTTCACATTCAATGGTTTTCAGACGGAAAACTCAACGCAACTGCCAATTGCATTGACCGCCACCTTGCAACGCGCGGCGAACAGATCGCCATCATCTGGGAGCCGGACGATCCCAGGGAACAGCCTCGCAAGTTCACCTATCGCCAACTACATGCAGAAGTGTGCCGCTTTGCCAACGTATTGAAGGCCCAAGGCGTGCAAAAGGGCGATCGGGTCACCATCTACATGCCGATGATCCCGGAAGCGGCTTTTGCGCTGCTGGCATGTGCGCGCATCGGGGCCATCCACTCGGTCATTTTCGGCGGCTTTTCTCCTGATTCAATCGCTGGTCGAGTGCAGGACTGCGATTCTGCCTATATCGTGACAGCCGACGAAGGCCGCCGGGGCGGAAAGACAGTTCCACTCAAGGCCAATGTCGACGAAGCAGCTCCGCAATGCCCGAGTCTTAAGCATGTCATCGTCGTCAAAGCCACAGGCAATCACGTCGTCATGCAGCCCGGGCGGGACATCTGGTACCACGAAGCCGCTGCATCGGTGCCTGACACATGCCCCATCGAACCGATGGGTGCGGAAGATCCCCTGTTCATTCTCTACACATCGGGGTCAACGGGAAAGCCCAAGGGTGTCCTCCACACCACCGGTGGTTATCTCCTCTGGGCAAGCCTTACCCACGAGCTGGCGTTCGACTACCGGGCTGGAGACATCTGGTGGTGCGCAGCCGATATCGGCTGGGTGACGGGGCACAGTTACATTCTCTACGGGCCACTCGCCAACGGTGCGACAACGCTCATGTATGAAGGCGTGCCCAATTGGCCAACACCGTCGCGCATTTGGGAAGTTGTCGACCGCCACCAGGTCCATACGCTCTATACCGCGCCAACAGCTCTCCGCGCACTCATGCGGGAAGGCGACGAGTTTGTCACGAAAACGTCCCGTAAATCATTGAAGTTATTGGGAACAGTAGGCGAACCAATCAATCCGGAAGCGTGGCGCTGGTATCACAGCGTTGTCGGGGAAGGACGCTGCCCGATCATCGACACGTGGTGGCAGACCGAAACCGGTGCAGCGCTGATCGCGCCCATGCCCGGGGCTACGGACCTGAAGCCGGGATCCGCAACTAAGCCCATGCCCGGGATTGAACCACAGATCGTCGATGCGGACGGCAAAGTGCTTCACGGTGCGACCAGCGGCAATCTCTGCATCACCCGTAGTTGGCCGGGTCAGATGAGGACTGTCTGGAACGATCACCAGCGCTTTTTCGAAACCTATTTTACCACCTACCCGGGCAAATATTTTACGGGGGACGGCGCCAGGCGCGATGAGGACGGCTATTGGTGGATCACAGGCCGTGTCGATGACGTCATCAATGTCTCGGGCCATCGTATGGGGACTGCTGAAGTCGAAAGCGCACTTGTGCTCCACCCCAAGGTCGCAGAAGCGGCAGTGGTTGGCTACCCTCATGACATCAAGGGCCAGGGCATTTATGCCTATGTCACGCTCAATGCAGGAGAAGCCGCAAGCGAAGCGCTCCGGAAGGACCTGAGCAGCTGGGTGCGCAAGGAGATTGGTCCGATTGCGACACCCGATGCAATCCAGTTCGCCCCCGGACTGCCCAAGACACGTTCGGGCAAAATCATGCGACGGATCCTGAGAAAGATTGCCGAAGGGGACGTCAGCAATTTGGGCGATACGACCACACTTGCCGATCCGTCTGTCGTCGAGGATCTGGTTGCGAACCGCATAGCCTGATGTCCGACCTGGAGGGCCAATGCTTGTGCGGTGCCGTGCGCTATCTTCTGTCTGGATCAACAGAGGACGTCGCTCTTTGCCATTGCACGCAATGCCGGAAGAGCAACGGTGGAGCCTTCAACGTTGGAGTCATAGTCAAAGCCGAGCAGGTGCAGTTTGAATCCTTGAACGGCATCCGGGAATATGAGAGCTCGCCCGGCAAATTCCGAGCCTTTTGCAGCACATGCGGCTCACCGATTTACAGCCGGAGGGCAGCCCAGCCACACGACCTTCGCTTACGCGGCGGCCTTATTGAAAACCTGCCTCAAGCCCGGAACCTCCATCATATCCACTTTGATGATCGATGGCCGTGGATTGACAGGATTGCAGACGCCCCCAATGATTCAGCGGTGAACAGCGGTCAATCCTGACCGACTTACAACCGGGCGTCGGTGCCACTATATCATGCCAATGCCCAATTCCAGTTCTATACAGCCAAGTCTTTACATTCCGCACGGCGGTGGCCCCTGCTTCTTCATGGACGATCCTCATGGATTGTGGACAAGCATGGAAGCCTATTTGCGCGCGGTTCCCGCGACCCTGCCCGCATTGCCCAAAGCGATCCTTGTCATTTCGGCGCATTGGGAAACAGACGGCTTCTCGCTTACCGGGGCCTCGCAACCTTCGCTGGTCTATGACTATTACAATTTTCCCCCGCACACCTACGCGCTGCGCTACGACGCACCAGGTGCACCGGAATTGGCGCAGGCTGCAGTTTCGCTCCTGTCGGAGGCTGGCTTGCAAGCCAATGTGGATTTCGACCGGGGACTCGACCACGGTGTGTTTGTGCCGCTTAAAGTGGCATTTCCGGAAGCCAATATCCCTGTTGTCGAAATGTCGCTCGACAAGAGCCTTGATCCGGAGCTTCATCTGGCAGCTGGCCGGGCCCTTTCGCCATTGCGATCGGAGGGAATCCTCATCATCGGTTCCGGCATGAGTTTTCACAACATGCGCGCCTATGGCGACACGCTTGCGACTGCGCCTTCAAGAGAATTCGACGATTGGCTAACGGATGCTGCGTTGGCAGAAGCGTCCGTTCGCGCGAAGCAACTCGCCCGCTGGTCAGACAGTCCTTTCGGTCGCTTTTCGCACCCACGCGAAGAGCATCTGCTCCCGCTGATGGTCGCAGCCGGGGCCTCACCATCGCCCGGCGTCCGCCAATTCAGCGATATCGTCCTTGAAACAGCAATCTCCGGGTATTCTTTCGCTTGACGCAACTATTTGAGAAGGACGAGTTCCTCCGCCATGCTCGGATGCAGCGCCACTGTATCGTCGAAAGCTGACTTTGTCAGGCCGGCCTTCACCGCAATTGCAGCAGCCTGGAGTATCTCGGAACTGTCAGGTCCTATCAGGTGAAGGCCCACAACGGTTTCCTCGGCGCCCGCGGTAATCATCTTGTAGAGACCCCGCTCCTGACGTCCTGACACGACATTCTTCATGGGACGAAAATCGCTGCGGTAGACTTTTACAGTGTCGCCATGTTCCTTGCGTGCCTGGGTTTCAGTCAGACCGACGCCGGAAATGGGAGGGCTGGCGAACACCGCAGTCGGGATCGACCGATAATCAACCGTCCGCTTGAGCCCGCCAAAGACGGTATCGGCAAACGCATGGCCCTCGCGGATCGCGACAGGGGTGAGCTGCACACGGTTCGTCACATCACCAACGGCATAGATGCTGTCGACCGAGGACTTGTTGTATTCATCGACGACCACCGCGCCGTCCTTGTCGAGTGCAACGCCTGCAGCTTCGAGTCCCAAGCCACTCGTGTTGGGATTTCGACCCGTTGCCCACAGTACAAGGTCGGTTTCGAACTGCCCTTGCTCGCCGCCATCAACTACCAGGCTGCCATCTTCAGTGCGTGAAATCGATTTGAAGGGAAAATTGAAACGCAGGTCAATTCCCTTCTTGCGCGTCAGATCGACCAGGTGGTCCACAATTTCCTCGTCATATCCTCGCAGCATCCGGTCTCCTCGCGTTACGAGGGTCACATGGACTCCAAACGCATGAAGGATGCCGGCGAACTCATTGGCAATATAGCCAGCCCCCGCAATGATGGCCCTGCGAGGAAGCGTCTCCAGGTGGAATATCTCGTTCGATGTAATGCCGAGTTCTGCTCCGGGCACATCCGGGCGCGCGGGCCATGCGCCTGTCGCAACAAGAATGGTTCGTGCGCTGATTTCCCGCCCACTCGCCAGCCGAACAGAATTCGGTCCGGAAATGGTTGCCCGCTCTTCAAAAATCTCGACGCGATTATTGTCCAGGCCCTGAGTGTAGAGGCCTTCAAGTCGCGAGACATCCTTCTGGACGAGATCCCTGAGGCGTGGCCAATTGAAGCGCGCACCTTCGATATCCCAACCAAAGCTGGCGGCTTCATGAAGATCTTCGGCAAAATGCGCGCCGTAAACGAGCATCTTTTTCGGAACGCAGCCGCGAATGACGCAGGTTCCGCCAACGCGATATTCCTCAGCCACAGCAACACGGGCGCCATGCTGGGCAGAAATGCGGGCGGCCCGCACTCCACCCGAACCGGCACCAATGACGAACAGGTCAAAATCAACAGTCATGCTCAAACTCCGCTTTGACCTGAGACTTAAGGGCGCCTCCCATGAGCCGCCAATGCCTTTTTGCTATCACTGTGATCGACTTGGCTTTCAACGGGGCTGAAGCCAGAGCTTGTGTCCGGGGAAATCCGTAACGATGATGAAGTGTCGAAGCTGCTTTACGCCGATATTGGCGTCGCTTTGGCTGTCCTGATCTTCGATTGCTGCGCGAACATTGGCAAACGTCTTGCCAGCAATGGAGATGGTTGAAAGTGCAACAACATCGCGGCCGACGGGCCCGCCAATTCCTCCGCCCGTCTTTCGCTCCACGACACGGCCGGGCCCGCTGAGGCCGAGGTGTTCTGCAGCCTGACGGCCAATCATCATTTCACTACCATTGCCAAGATCAAACGCCGCCTGCACTCCTGAATGCCCCTCGATTTCAATAGGGAAGACTTCGATTCCGCGGAATGTGGTCAATGGCAGCATCACACCCCTTGGCCTGTCTGATTGCGACAGTTTTGAAATCTTGCCACGCGCAATATCCAGTCTGAATCGACCGGCATCGAAGAACTCACGACCAAGGATCACCGTAACCTTTGTCCCGACCAACCTCTTGGAGAGATCCTCAAGATCAAGCACCGCGACTGTCAAATCCTTGAGATCGGTTCCCACGGCATGGATATCGACGCCATTTGCAAACCGGGCCTTGTCTTCTCCGCCGGAACCTTTGACGGTCTCTTGGCCTTGCTGCGCCAGGCCAAGGGCTTTGGCGTAGTCATCGTCAATCAATGTCAGTTCGGCAGCAGAGTCGAGAAGCGCTTCCGTGGTTTGGCCATTCACTGTCACCGGCATGAATATCCGGTCCCCGCGCACAATGAGCTGCTGCTCGCGATTGGCAGCCACGGCAGGATGCGCGAATGCTGCCAAGACCAGTAGAGCCGCCAACCTGCCGGGCATGAATCTAGCCAAAAGCGCGTGCCATGAGCGCATTTGTTGAGGGGTCGAAGTTTGCCGCATCACTGTCCAATGCCTTTGCCATCTCTTTGCCCAGTTCAACGCCAAATTGATCAAATGGATTGATCCCGAGCAGCACCGCATTTGCAAATACGCGATGCTCATAAAAGGCGATGAGGGCGCCAAGACTGCGTGGATCCAGCTGATCCAGCAATATTGTCGTCGACGGACGATCACCGGGATAGGCGCGGGCACCATCGGCATTGGCCCTGCCGGCCATCAATGCGGCACCTTGGGCAAAACAGTTATTGAGCAACTGGCGGTGGTGGGCATCATCCAGCTCATGCCCCGGTTCAATGCAGGCAATGAATTCCACCGGAACAAGGCGCGTTCCCTGATGCAGCAGCTGGAAGACCGCGTGCTGTGCATCGGTACCGACCCCTCCCCAGGTGATTGCCGCTGAGTTTCTTCCTAGCGGCAACCCGTCGGCCGTCACCGACTTGCCGTTTGATTCCATTTCAAGCTGCTGAAGATATGACGGAAGGAGACGCAACCGCTCATCATAGGCAAAGACTGCGCGCGTCTCGCATCCTCGACCCTGAGAGTAGTAAAGGTCAACGCACGCTGCAATAAAGGGCGCATTCTCGCCAAGCGGGGCCAGCCGGAAATGGCGGTCCATCTCCGCTGCGCCTTCCAGCATTTCTTCAAACGCCGCCCAGCCGAGACCAACAGCCGCCGGAAATCCGATGCTTGACCAGAGAGAATAGCGCCCGCCTACGGTCTCGCTGAAGGGCAGGATTCTTGTTTCATCAACACCCCAGTCAAAAGCCTTCTGCGGGTTGGCCGTCAATGCGATAACCCGGCCTTGGGCATCCTCGACACCGGCGGCAATCATCCAGTTCAGCGCACTTTCGGCATTGAGCATTGTTTCGGTGGTCGTGAATGTCTTTGAAGCCACAGCAAGCAATGTCTTGTGCGGATCGAAACGATCGAACACCTCCTTGAGGGCTGCACCGTCCACGTTCGAGACAATGGCCACATCGAAGCGATCGGCATCGCGCCCAAGCGCATCGACGAGCAAATCGGGGCCCAAGGCCGAGCCGCCGATACCAATATGCAGAATGTGCCGGATATCGCCCAGCGCGCCAGCTTCGATAGCATCGATCAGACTCCGCATTCGACCATGAAAAGCCTTTGCGCGCTGCACGCTTTCGGCTGCGCCCTCCCCGCGTTCGGCCGAATGTTCCGCTGCGCGCCCTTCCGTGGGATTGACAATGCGACCGCAAAACAGATCGTCGCGTCGGGCAGCAAACTGTCGAGCAGCAGCCAGACGCTCGAAATTGGCCAGCAACTGCGCGTCGATGTGAGTCTTTGACCAGTCGAACCAGATCCCGCCGACACTCCTGGACAAGGCATCCGCGCGTCGGCTGTCAGCGGAGAACAATTCGGAAAGCGAAGGACCTTGAGCGGAGTCCAGAAATGTCCAATCACTCGCCGTCATTTCAGCTTGCTCCTTTTTGCGCGCGTTCGCCTCGTAAACGGGATGTCCGGCGCAAACCAGCCCCGCTTGACGCGGAGATGACAAAAACGCAGAGCGCAACTCCATGACACAATCGAAATCAGCCTCGAAACCGGAAAGCAGTTTCACGTCGTTTCTTGTGAAGCTTGCCCTGTTTGTTCTCGTCCTGCGCAGCTTTGTGTTCGCTCCGTTCAGTATTCCATCCGAGTCCATGCTCCCGCGCTTGCTGATTGGCGACTATCTGATTGTTGCGAAATGGCCGTATGGCTTCACGCATTATTCCATTCCCTTTTCACCGCCGCTTTGGAGCGGCCGTTTGTTCGGGCGCGATCCGGAGCGTGGCGATGTCGTCGTCTTCAAGGCGCCGCCAAATCAGCGCCAGGATTATATCAAGCGCGTCATTGGCCTGCCGGGCGACTTGATCGAAGTGCGCAATGGACAAGTCATTCTCAATGGCACCCCGGTCCCGCGTAAACGCATTGCGGATTTCATCGAGCCGCTTACTGATAATAGCGCGTGCAAGAAATCGGATGCGATCCAGTTCCGCGAAAAAGCCAGCGACGGGAGTGAAAGGTGCCGCTATCCGCGGTACCAGGAAACCTTGCCCAACGGCAAAACCTACGCAGTTCTGGACCTCGGAACGACGCCGGCTGACGATACACAAGTCTATTCCGTGCCGGCGGATTGCATTTTCCTTATGGGTGACAATCGCGACCGCAGCGCCGACAGCCGCTTCCCTGCTGTAGAAGGGGCGGGCATTGGTATTGTGCCGACTGAAAACATCATCGGCCGCGCCTGGTTTTCCGTCTTTTCGACGGATGGAAGCGCGGAATGGCTGAAGCCATGGACTTGGTTTTCCGCCGCACGCTGGGAACGCATTGGTGAGGGCTTTTGAGCGACATCTCGGTTTGGCTTGAAGAAGCACTTGGCGTCGCCCCTCGGGATCCATCGCTCTATGTGCGGGCGTTGACGCACGGAAGCCATGGCGGCGACACATACGAACGGCTTGAATTTCTGGGCGACCGAGTGCTCGGCCTCGTGATTGCGGACTGGCTCTATACGACCTACCAAAGTGATGCGGAAGGAAAGCTGTCATTCCGCCTGAACGCGTTGGTAACGCGTGCCAGCTGCGCGCGGGTAGGTCGTGAAATCGGCGTCGTACCCCACATTCGGCTCGGCAAACAGGCGCGCGACGACGGAGCCTATGACAGTGACAATGTGATCGGCGACGTGGTTGAGGCTCTTATTGGGGCGCTTTGGCTCGATCACGGCCTCGAGCCGGCCCGAGACTTCGTCCGAAAGCGGTGGGCGGGAATGATGGAGGGACAGCAAAGCGCGCCGCGCCATCCCAAATCTGAATTGCAGGAATGGGCTGCTTCGCACAATCGCAAGCCCCCCGTATACACGATAACCGACCGTTCCGGACCACACCATGCCCCCCGGTTTACGGTCCTGGTGTCTTTGGGATCGGCCGGAGAAGCTTCCGCCGAGGGAAGCTCTAAGCAGGAAGCCGAGACGGCAGCGGCCGCGGCAATGCTGGCGCAATTGAAATGACACAAAAATGCGGCGTAATCGCTGTCGTTGGCGCTCCCAATGCGGGCAAATCGACGCTTGTCAATTCATTGGTTGGCCAGAAGGTGGCCATCGTGTCGCCAAAAGCTCAAACGACGCGCGTCCGGCTCATGGGCATTGCGATTGAAGACGACTCCCAGATGATGCTCGTCGACACGCCCGGCATTTTCGAGCCAAAGCGGCGGTTGGACCGCGCCATGGTTCAAGCGGCCTGGAGCGGTGCATCCGAAGCAGACCTGATCGCACTTGTGGTTGACGGCAAAGGTGGCCTTGGCCCCAAGGTCGAGCCGATTGCAAAGGCATTGCAGGACCGGCCCGAGCCGAAGATATTGATCATCAACAAGGTCGATATTGCGGACAAGACAAAGTTGCTTGTCCATGCGGAGCGACTCAATCAGTGGGCAAAATTCGATGAGACCTGGTTTGTAAGCGCCGCAACCGGGGACGGCATTGCCGAGCTCAAGGAGGCCCTTGCGCGGTCAATGCCTGAAGGGCCCTGGCATTTTCCTGAAGATCAGGTCTCTGACGCCACTGACCGCATGAATGCTGCCGAAATCACGCGAGAGCAGCTTTATCTCCAGCTTCATGCCGAACTGCCCTATTCCAGTAGCGTGGAAACCGAGAAATACAGCGAACGCGATGACGGCTCTGTTGAAATTCACCAGCAAATTCTCGTTGAGCGCCCTTCCCAACGCGCGATCATCCTTGGAAAGGGCGGCGCTCGACTCAAGGAAATTGGCTCAACTGCCCGCAAGGAAATTGCGAACTCGCTCGGTCGTCGCGTACACCTTTACCTCCACGTCAAGGTGAACCCGAAATGGGATGACGACCGTGCCCATTATCGCGACATCGGACTCGACTGGGTGGATTAGGCGAGCATTTCCTCAACCCATCGCGGCACGAGATTGCTTGCCTTTCCCATGCGACTCTCATGAAAAAACACGCTGCCCTGCGATGGTTCAAGATTGAGTTCGAGAGTTCGCGCACCGTAATAGCGCGCCGTCTGCACATAGCCCGCGGCGGGATAGACTGCGCCTGAAGTTCCGATCGAAACGAAGAGATCGCAGCGCCTGAGAGCATCCTCGATCTCATCCATGCGGTAAGGCATCTCGCCAAACCAGACGATATCCGGGCGAAGTGCGGCTTGACCGCAACTTGGACAGGGAGGCCTGTCGTGCAAAGATGATCGCCATTCATTTCTGGCATCGCATGCCATGCACCATGCAGAAAGGTGCTCACCATGCATGTGGATCAATCTCCGGGCACCGGCTCGCTCATGCAGATCGTCAACATTCTGGGTGATGATCGTCAGTTCCCCCGGCCAGGCAGCGTCAAGATGAGCAAGCGACCAATGGGCGGCATTGGGCTGAGCCGCCTGAATGTTTTCCCGGCGCATGTCGTAAAAACGCAGAACCAGATCTGGATTTCGCGCAAACGCTTCAGGAGTGGCCACATCCTCCACCCGGTGCTGTTCCCATAGACCGCCGGCATCACGAAAAGTCCCGATCCCGCTTTCAGCAGAAATCCCGGCCCCTGTGAGGATCACGATATTGCGGATGTCGACCATCTCCCCCATGAAGCACAGGATGGAAGGATGACGCAACTGATGACGAGCATCGGCATTATCGGAAACGCAGGCCGTATGGGGCACGCTCTCGTGACGGCTGCGGATGAAGCAGGCGTTTTGGTCGGCGGTGGGATCGACAAGGATGGCGATCCGATCGCCTTGGCAAGGACAGTGAACGTCCTGCTGGACTTTTCTTCGCCGGGGGCGCTCGTTGCCAACCTCGGGGCTGCGGTGGCAGCGAGCAAGCCGATCCTGGTGGGTACAACGGGACTTGAGGACCATCATCATCAGGCGATCGATGACGCTGCAAGGCATGTCGCGGTCCTTCAGACGGGCAACACATCACTCGGGATAACGCTGCTTGCTCGTCTGGTGAAAGAAGCGGCAACGCGCCTGGGTGCTGATTGGGACATTGAGATTGTCGAAGCGCATCACCGCATGAAGGTCGACGCGCCGTCAGGTACGGCAAAAATGCTGGGCGAAGCCGCAGCGGCCGGTCGAGGAATCTCCCTCGCAACCAATAGTGAGCGCGGGCGCGATGGCCTGACTGGCGCGCGGGCAAAAGGCGCAATCGGATTCGCCTCCTTGAGAGGTGGCACGATTGCCGGGGACCACAGTGTGCTGTTCGCGACCGACAATGAGCGGATCACCTTGTCGCACCACGCAGAAAACCGAAGCATCTTTGCCCGCGGTGCAATTCAGGCCGCGATGTGGCTCACCAGGCAACCTGCAGGCCGATATTCCATGGATCAGGTGATTGGCGTCTGAAGTCAGTGCGATGAAAAAGTCTGACATATTTGAGTTTTATCGCAGGCTGGCAGAGGCCAATCCATCGCCCGAGACCGAACTGCGCTTCAATAACAATTACCAGCTGCTCGTTGCGGTTGTCCTTTCCGCGCAATCAACGGATGTCGGTGTCAACAAGGCCACAAGGATGTTGTTCGACGAAGTCACAACACCGGCCCAAATGCTTGAACTCGGCGAAACAGGTTTGAAGGAGCACATCAAGACCATCGGTCTGTTCAATGCGAAGGCAAAGAACGTCATCGCCTTGTCGGAAATGCTCGTCAAAGATCACGGCGGCGAAGTGCCCGCAGATCGGGACGCGCTGGAAAGACTGCCCGGGGTTGGCCGCAAGACGGCCAATGTCGTCATGAACTGCGCATTCGGGGCAGAAACCTTTGCGGTCGATACGCACATTTTTCGTGTCGGCAACCGCACGGGCATTGCGCCGGGCAAGACACCCCTCGCAGTCGAAAAACAGCTTGAAGCAAAAACGCCGGCCCCTTTTCGGGTGGGCGCACATCATTGGCTGATCTTGCTCGGGCGATACATTTGCAAAGCCCGCACCCCGGAATGCTGGCGTTGTCCTGTCCAGGATCTGTGCTCGTTCAGGCCCAAGTCAGAATTGAAATCGGATAAGAGGAAGACAATCAATCAAGCAGGAGACTCAGGTGCGCACGTTGCCTCTTCTAATCGTCACCTCGCTGCTCGCCAGCAGCGGAGCAGCCCTCGCAAAATATGAACCCAAGGCGCCGCCAGAAGCCCGTGAAACCGGAGCGCCTGTCGATTGTATCTCCATATCCCAAATCCGTGAAAGCCGGGTCCGCAGCGATCAGGTCATCGATTTTCGGACGAGCACAAAGAAATGGTACCGCAATACCCTTCCGAACAGCTGTCCCTCGCTGGGTTTTGAAGAACGCTTCCTCTACAAGACATCTCTCAGCCAGCTTTGCTCGGTCGACATTATCACGGTTCTCCACACTGCTGGCGGATCGCTGACCCAGGGCGCAAGCTGCGGTCTGGGCAAGTTTCAGCCAGTCGAATTGGTCAAGAAGGCCAAGTAACTTTCCGCAATTGGGGGTGGCGCGCCACCCCCGGCCCTGCTAACGGCGCTGCTCTGGCACCCGTAGCTCAGCTGGATAGAGCGCTGCCCTCCGAAGGCAGAGGCCAGAGGTTCGAATCCTCTCGGGTGCGCCAGCTATCCTCAAGCGTTGGAACCTTGGGTTGTCTCCCATACTCCCCAATGCTAGCCATGCTTTCTTAGGACCTTGTTCAGGGAATTTCGTATAGTCCCTGTTCTGGTCGGGGGAACGATGAAAAGCAGGCTCATACATTTCTGGCTGCTCGCATCTGGCGCCGCTTGTGCCGGGCACATTGGTTCTGCCCTTGCCCAGTCTGTGCCAAGTGCACCCTCTCGAGAGGAAATCATACCCACACCTCTCGCTGCATCGACCGACGTGCCAGCATCTCGCGTAATTGTCGGTGGTGACGTTGAGCGTGGCCCCTGCCCACTTGGCGAGCCCGCCTATGCAGGCATGACCTTCACTCTTTCCGGAGCTGAATTTTCCAATTTGCAGGGAATATCGTCCGATGTCCTCCGTCCTGCCTATCAGGGGCTCATCGGAAAGACCGTGCCGTTGGCCACTGTATGCGACATTCGCGATGCCGCGACCGAGTTGCTTCGTCGCAAAGGCTATCTGGCGGCGATCGAAGTTCCCCCACAGACGATTGCAGACGGACGTGTAAGGTTCGACGTTGTCGTCGCAAAAATTGTCGGCTTTCAGGTCAGGGGCAATGCGGGCAAATCGGAAAAGAGAATTGCCAATTATTTGGCAGTTCTGCGCGCGCAACCGCTCTTCAACGCACTCGATGCAGAACGCACTTTGCTGCTCATGCGGGACATGCCCGGCTATGATATTCGTCTGATGCTGCGCCCGGCGGGCACCGGACCGGGCGAAATGATCGGCGATGTCCAGATTGACTTCACTCCTGTTCAAGCCGAATTGAACGCCTCCAATTTCAACGCCCATGCCACGGGTCGCATCGGCGCGCTGACGCAAGTCTATTTCAATAGCCTGTTGGGAGTCGGGGATCGCACGTCCCTTGGGGCCTACGCCGCCTCAGATTTCAAAGAGCAGATTGTAGTTTTGGCGGGCGAGGACTTACAGATTGGTCGGGAAGGCCTGTCTGTGGGAGCTGATGCAGCCTATGCGTGGACAAAGCCGGATTTCGGCCCCGGAAGTGATTTCCGCTATACCACTTTTGTGGCAGGGCTTCACGCCCGCTACCCGTTGGTCAGGCAACAAGTGAAGACAGTTTCCATGTCCGGGGGGCTCGATTTTATCGAACAGCGTGGAAACTCGGGCTCAATTCAGTTTTTCCGGGACAAACTTCGCGTTGTCTATGGCCGGGTGGATTATGAACACATCCAGGCCGCGAGCGTCGCCAGCATCAAGGGATATTCCGCTGCCGAGCCGCGCTGGCGTGTCGGTGGTTCCCTCGAGGTTCGGCAAGGGCTTGGAATTTTGGGCGCCTCAAAGGGCTGTGGCCCGGGATTTGTCCGCTGCTTCGTGCCAGGCGCGGTGCCGCCGAGCTTCCTGAACGCCGACATGACAGCCTTCATCGTCCGCGCGGCGGGCAATTTCGAGTTTCGACCAACGCCAACCCTGGCATTTGCACTTGCGCCGCGGGCACAATACGCGCCTCACGCCTTGCCGTCCTATGAGCAATTCGCGGCGGGAAATTTTACTGTGGGTCGCGGGTATGATCCAAGCGTGCTTTCCGGCGATATTGCTGTGGCCCTCGCCAGCGAAGTTCGCCTCGGAAGCCTTATACCCGCCTCAAGAAATGATAGCGCGGTGCAAGGCTATGTCTTCGTGGATTCTGCATGGCTCTGGAACAACAATGGCGGTTCGACCGGTAGCGCGCAGCATTTGACATCTACCGGCGGGGGTGTGCGCGCTGCAATCGGAGATCGCTTTAAACTGGAAACGTCACTGGCGGTTCCGGTATCAAAGCTTGCGGCACTTGGCGGTCGCGGAAATGTTCGGATCCTTGTCAATCTGACAATGAACCTGCTGCCCTGGAAGCGCCGCTAGCACTGGCAGGACTTGGTGCGCCCGGCGGGATTCGAACCCACGGCCCCCGGATTAGGAATCCGATGCTCTATCCTGCTGAGCTACGGGCGCGCCGAGAACCGGTTAGGCCGACCAATCCTCAGGGTCAATTGTGCTTTTCCGGCGGCACAATGGGCAACGGCAAAGGCGTTACCGCGATACCGTCTTCGATAAGCGCCTTGGCTTCTGCCGCCGTAACCTCGCCATGAATGGTAGCCCGCTCGACGTCTCCCGCATCCATAGCGCGCGCCTGACTGTCAAAATTTCGCCCTACCCATCGAGACCCTTCGAGAAGTTTGGCCTGTGCTTGGGCCAAGGCCGAAAGGATGTCCTTTGCTTGGCTGACATCGCCGTTAGTGGCCAGAGAAACGGATTTCTCGGATACACTGTTTCCCTTCTTGGGAACGGATGCAGCCATTGCTGCCTTTCCAACATTGGAGTCGCCGCAGATCGGGCAAGCCAACAATCCCCTGGATTTCTGATCATCGAAAGAATCGGAATTCGCAAACCATGCTTCAAAGATATGGCCGTGCGCACCGCATTTAAGGTCAAAGACGATCATGACACAACCGATGCACGGGAAACGCCTCGACGATGCGCGATAACCGGAATCTGCGCCCGGACTTCATTGCAGCGCGCTGGATCAAGGTCGGCAAAGGCGACGCCGGGTTGTTCGCCCATGTCCAGGACAATTTCCCCCCAAGGATCGACCACGAGTGAATGCCCGAACGTCGAACGTCCGTCCTCGTGGGTGCCAACCTGCGCAGCGGACACGACCCAGGTCGCATTTTCAATCGCCCGTGCCCGCATGAGCGTGTGCCAATGCGCTTTCCCGGTTGGGACCGTAAAGGCAGCGGGAATGGACAGGATCGTCGCGCCAGCCTCACTCAATGCAGCATACAAGGCCGGGAATCGCAGATCGTAGCAGATGCTGAGACCCAGCCTGCCAACAGGCGTATCAACGACGACGGCCTCCTCGCCCGGAGCATAAGCCGCTGACTCGCGCCAGCTCTCGCCGGTCGGAAGATCCACATCAAAGAGATGGATCTTGTCATACCGCGCACGCACTGACCCAGTCTCATCTATGAGAAAGCTGCGATTGATCAGTCTCCCGTCTGATCCACCTTTCAGTGCAAGCGAGCCCAATGACACCCAAATACCAGATTCGGCCGCCGCCTTGCGGACTGCTGCGAGGACAATGTCCAGTTCTTCTGACATGATATGGGCACTGGCTCGTGCGCGATTGCGATCCAGCAAACCAGACATTTCGGGCGTGAAAACCATGGCTGCGCCGCCCTTTGCGGCTGACGCTATTGCCTGGACAAGCCCCACAGCATTCGCTTGCGGGTCAATACCGCTTTGCATCTGGGCCAGGGCAATGCGCATCAGGCCGCTGGCTGCCCCAGCAAGGGGTCAAGCCCACCACGAGCATCAAGTGCAGCCAGTTCATCGGATCCACCTATATGCTGACCATTGATGAATATTTGCGGCACGGTGGTTCGGCCATTGGATCGATCCATCATCGTTCTGCGCAGCGCGGCATCCATGGTAACATCGATCTCACGAAATGCGGCGCCCTTTGAGTCCAGCAATGCCTTGGCCCGGGTGCAATAGGGGCACAGAAACTTGGTATAAATCTCGATGTCAGCCATTTTCGTCTCCACCCCCTGAGATGTGTTCGCCTGAGCGATATGTCAATCTGCCGCTGAATCCAAAACGACGCGAGCCCAACACAGTATGATGACTTTTCTGGCACCCGATCGCTTGAGCGTGCGCGCGCAGGCATTCGCGGTCGCTCCACTCGTATAAACGTCATCGACGAGGAAAATTGTCTTGCCGGCCAATTGCGGCAAAAATTTGCGATCGATTGAAAATGCGCCGCGGACGATGCGAGCGCGCTCTCGAGCGCTTGCTCCGCGCAGCATTTGTGTGGATCGGTCGCGGTGCAAGGCATCCAGGAAGACAGGCAAGCCACTGGAACGGGAAAGGTGACGTGCAATCAGCGCTGACTGGTTGAAACCCCGTCCGAACATTCTCCAGCGGTGTGCCGGAACCGGGATCAAGATTCCGTCCTCAGCAGGCATGCGGGCAAAAAGCAGACGAGCAATCAATCTGGCCAACCCGACCTTGCGGCCATGCTTGAGTTTAAGCGCAATCGTGCGTGCCAATGGTCCATAGGCAGCGACGGCATAGGCTCCATCATGATCCGGCGGCGCCTGCAGGCAGGGACCGCAAATTGCAATTTCCAAGGGGACTGGCGCGCCGCATTGTTCACACCCTCTTCCGCTCAACAATTCGAGCGACTGCCAGCAATCCGCGCAGAATTGGAAATCGGCGCTCACTATTTGGCCGCAGCCTGAACATCTTGGAGGCAAAGCAAAAGAAACGACATACTCGAACAGGTTACGCATAACTGGTCTTGTTGCGTCGCTACGTCCGATGCACAAGGCCTGATCATGATGCCGCCGGAGATCTTTGACCGAACTGCCCGACGTCGCTCCCGCGAGCGCATACAGCGATATCCGATCGAGGATCAGTGGATCATTGCACGAATGGCGCAGGACATTCTCGAACGACTGGACGCTGTGCGGACTTCCTTCCAAAAGGCGCTCGTCATCGGCGGGAATCTATCCGGCCTTTGCGATGCACTTTCAGCGCGCGGAATATCGACTGTCCCGGTTGACCTTGCCGTAGGTGCGGGCAATGGTTCGGTTGCGACAGTCGTGTGTGATGAAGATCGGTTGCCGTTTGCAGACGGCTGCTTTGACCTCGTCGTTGCGATTGGCACGCTTGATACGGTTTCTGATCTTCCCGGCGCATTGGTGCTTATCCAGCGCGCCCTGTCCGCTAATGGTCTTTTCATCGGCGCGATGATGGGTGCGGGGAGTTTGCCCTTCCTCCGGTCTTGCCTCCAGCAACGCGGAGATGGGACACAGGTCGTCGCCCGTTTTCATCCGCAGATCGATGTCAGGGGTGCCGGGGACCTGTTGGCACGGGCGCATTTCCTGTTACCTGTGGCCGAAAGCGAAATCGTGTCGGCGCGGTATCGCTCGTTCGACCGGCTGGTCGGTGACCTCCGTGCCAATGGTCTCACCAACTGCCTGAGCCAGCGTCTGCCGCTCAATAGGGCTGACTATGCAAAGGTTGCAGGACGGTTTTCCGAACCCGTCGTTGAACAGTTTGCCATTGTGACCCTCACAGGATGGGCCCGTCCCCCGAAATAAGCTTTTCGAGCAAATCAATTAAAGGTCCGTCTGCAGGCGGCATTTCCAACGACCGCAGATCCGGAAAGTCCACCCAGCGAAGTTCGCTTGCTTCGCGGGCATGGGCCACGCCGTCCCATTTCCTGCAGACAAAGAGCAGAAGAAGCAACTGCGCGGGCCCGAGCGGCTCGCTTGCAAAGCAAGCCGGCCTTAAATTTTCCGGATGAACAACAATACCAAGCTCTTCATCGAGCTCCCGTGAAAGGGCCTGTTCCGGAAGTTCGCCATCATCGACCTTTCCGCCGGGGAACTCCCACAGGCCAGCCATGGGCTTTCCTGCAGGTCGCCGCTGGACAAGGATTCGCCCCGCATGGTCGATCAATGCCGCTGCAACGACCAGAATTGTCCTGCTCTTCAACGCCCTACCCCGATTAGCAATTTCTTAACGTCCATGGACTTAACTCATAGCCCCCGACCAGGGAACAGAAGACCGGGAACAGATCATGGCAAAAATCCTGTGCGCAATCTTGCGCGACAGTAAAGGTGCGACTGCTGTCGAATATGCGCTGATCCTGGCGCTCATCGTCGTTGCAATGATCGGGTCGCTTAACACCTTTGCATCGAAAACCATCAGCATGTGGAATAACGTTGCAACCATCGTGAACAAATCCTGACGCTTCCTTTATCAACCAAATGTCGCGGCCAGGGTGCAATGCAGCCCATGCACATGCGCACAGCGTCAGGCAGATTTCCGATCACGAAAGAAGTTCCAGGCGAACAATCCTACAGTTGCATATCCAGCCAATCGGCTGAAAGTTCACTTACACACCCTCTCAAGCATGCCCGGCCGCGATGTCACAAAGAAAATCGATCCGGCATTAAGAAGTTGGAAACCTCTTGCCCTTAAATCCATCAGTGTTGCTTCAGAAATCACTGAAGTGGCCGGGTAGGTGAAATCTAAACTTTTGGAGACCATTATGTCATTCATTCGCAAATTCGTTAAGAACTCCAAGGGCGCGACCGCCATTGAATATGGCCTGATTGCTGCTCTCATCGCTGTTGCTGCTGTTTCGGCAATGACCACCCTCGGTGGCAAGCTGTCGACGACGTTCAACAACGTCAGCACCAACATGAAGTAATCACTGGCTTGCTTGTCAAGCCATTGAAAGAAGGGCGGCGAAACTACGGTTTCGCCGCCCTTTTCTTTTGCATTTTCAGGCAGAACATCAGCCTGGAATAATGATCTTCACTTTTTGCCCGACTTTCAGTGCGGCACCTGAACCAAGCGCATTCAGAACGCGAAACCTTTCGACCTTGAAATCGGTGTAAGCCATCCGTGCAGCAAGGCTCGAAACCGTGTCTCCGGCTTTGACGGTGACTACGTTCACCTTCTTCGGCCGAATTCCACCAGCCTCCGCATCGGAAATTCTCCGAACACTCTCAAACAGAGAGTTGAACACGCCCTCTGACCCTGACGGCGTGATTGCAACAATATGATAGGCCTGGTTCGGTGCAAATTCGTAGGCATAGACTGTGACAACGACCGGCCCTGACTGGGTGTTTGCGCCGGCGGACGCATAAGCCGCCTTTATCCCGTTGACTTGCCGTGCGGTCACACTGCCATAGTTCAGAGCCGTTTGGCCGCCGACGCTTTTGAAAGCCGCGTCCACGTAATGACCAAGATTTCCATCATAGGCCGCTGACGCAAACTGCGCCTGCCCATTTGAACTTGAAACAACGACCGCTTGCGGCGAATTCACCATCGCAAAGCCCGCAGGCGCATCAAAAGCCAATTTGAGATCGGGATGTCGGAACGTCCGACCTTCGATCACGCCTTGATGTGGGTCGTCATCATACATGACGCCGTCGACCGCAGCCAGAAATGCCTCGCGATTTCGAGCAGAGCCAGTGGATGCCGTCAGCCGCGCTCGTTCCGCAGCGCGCGCCACACGACTCGCTGGATCAGGATGTGTGCTTGCCCATTCAGGCAAGGACTTGTCCCCTTTCCCCT
This sequence comes from Sphingomonadaceae bacterium, assembly GCA_046348625.1. Lineage (GTDB taxonomy): Bacteria > Pseudomonadota > Alphaproteobacteria > Sphingomonadales > Sphingomonadaceae > Aquisediminimonas. The sequence continues at coordinate 58,489 of JAXMDX010000004.1, read as the reverse complement.
GCAGTTGAGCATCCAATGACGTTTGCGCAGCGAGAGACGCAAGCATCGTTGAGGACGCCATTGGGTCGTACCCGGCTTTGCCGAGATAGGAAACGCCGAGATCATCGGCCTGATATTCCTGCGATCGGGAATATTTGAGGACGTACCGCTGCGCCAGCGACCCCGCCAGCTGCTGTCCGAGTTTCGCGCCGTCGCTGCCAGCGACAACGGCGCCAAGGACAGTTCCCAATATCATCCCCAGAGTGCCCTTTGTTGCTGCCTTGTTACGCTGCTGGGCATGGCGGGCGGCGACATGCCCAACCTCATGACCCATGACCGACGCAAGCTCGGCCTCATCATTCATCAGCGCAAGCAATTGGCGCGTTACATAGACATAGCCTCCGGGGATCGCGAAAGCATTGCTGACAGACGAATTGAGCAGGGACACAGTGAAGGCGCTTTGTGTATTCGCCAAGCCGGACTGCATCGCGATCTTCTGACCGACCTTGGTGACGTAGGCAGCCTGCGGACCTTCATAAAGCCCCCCGAATTCGGCCAGTAATTGAGGATGGGCTTTCGCCCCGGCAGCGCGGTCTCCCGCTGTCATGGGCTGGGCAACCGGCAAAGGGGCGGGTGCGCTCGCCCCAATCGCCAAACAGCCTCCCCCAATCAAAAGCAGCTTTCGCATGGGATCAAACTCCTCCCGAAACAACAATGTGAAGCAGATTTGTGCGGCTAAGATGCGCCCATCGCAAGGAATTTCCTTCGGCGATCGGCCCGTAGCGCTTTGCCATCCATCGACGACAGCTCATCAAGTGCCGCGCAGATTGCCTTGCCCAATGTGTCTATCGCGGTCTCCGGTGAACGATGCGCTCCGCCGACGGGTTCGGGTACGACCGTATCGATGATGCCGAGACGATGAACATCTTCTGCCGTGATTCGCATGGCTTCCGCGGCTTCCGGCGCCTTTTCGGCGGTACGCCACAGGATTGATGCACACCCTTCTGGCGTGATCACGGAATATATTGCGTGTTCAAACATCAGCACGCGATTGGCAGCAGCCAGACCGACCGCACCGCCGGATCCGCCCTCGCCCACTATCGCTGCAACGACTGGCACCGTCAGTTCGAGGGTTGCCTGGGTCGAGCGGGCAATTGCCTCGGCTTGCCCTCTCTCTTCCGCTTCAATTCCCGGAAAAGCCCCCGCCGTATCGACGATGGTCACAACGGCGATGCCGAACCGGTCGGCCAGTTGCATGAGCCGGACTGCCTTGCGATAGCCCTCGGGCTTTCCCATCCCGAAATTATGCTTGAGCCGGCTGGCAGTGTCATTGCCTTTCTCATGGCCGATGACCATGACCCGGCGTCCGTTCATGCGCCCAAAGCCGCCAATGATGGCCTGATCGTCGGAAAAGGCCCTGTCTCCTGACAAGGGCAGGAAATCATCGACAAGGCGGGCGACATAATCCTTGAAATGCGGTCTTTGCTGGTGGCGCGCCACCTGCGTCTTCTGCCAAGGCGTAAGCTTCCCGTATGTGTCACGCAAAAGCCTATCGGCTTTCAGTTCAAGTTTGCGAATCTCGGCATCGAGATTGGCAGGTCCGCCGTCCGCAGTCTCCCGCAGTTCCGCGATACGAGTCTGCAATTCTGCGATCGGCTTTTCGAAATCGAGATAGGAAATCATGAAACGGGGTTAGGAGCGGCGTGCCGCCGCGTCAACGAGAGGATGAGCCCGCTCGACAAGTTCAACAAGCCGGCGGCTGTCGACATGGGTGTAGATTTCGGTCGTTGCGATATCAGCGTGACCAAGCATCGTCTGCAAAGCGCGCAAATCCGCGCCACCTTCAAGCAGATGGGTCGCAAAGGCATGGCGCAATACATGAGGACTGACCCGCTCGGGCGGGATGCCCGCATCACGCGCCAGCTCCTTGATCATCTGGAACAACCGGACACGGCTCAAATGTGACTTTCCCGATGGAAACAGCCAGGATGTCCCCGCGGGACGGACATCGACCCATCGGGCAACTGCCAGGCGTGCACGGTCAGACACAGGCACCATACGCTCCTTGCCCCCTTTGCCACGCAGGATGGCGTAGGGTCTGTCGGAGACAATGGCCCGGACGTCCAGAGAAACAAGCTCGGTGGCACGCAATCCGGAGCCATATAACAGTTCTACCAGCGCTGACAGGCGCAAGGGTCGCCGCAGGTCCCCTACCCTCGTCAAGCGAATCTCGATTTCTTCGAAAAGCAGGTCGACATCGTCGCGGCTCAGAACCTTTGGGAGTGCACGGCGGGTTGTGGGTCGAGCAAGAGCGCTGGAAGGATCATCCCCGCGCATTCCTTCATCCGCCAGGAAGCCGAAAAAACGCCGCAACGACGCCGATTTCCGCGCTAGCGTGGAATTTGCAAGATCGCCCCAGGCTGAAGAAAGCCGGTTAAGTTCGTGAGCCTGTGCTGTGCCTAGTCCCCCGCCCAGGACTTCCGATGCAGCGATCAGATCGCCTTGATAGGCCAGCAATGTGTTCCTTGAGGCACCCGCTTCTGCTGCCATCATTTCGAGGAACCGGTCGATCAAAGCGATATCTGCGGCGTGCGGCATGGTTAGCTCCGCGTCAGTGCCTCTGCCGCTATCATTCTGGCTTCGGGCCCAAATCCAACCGAATTGAGTGCCGATACGACATGATAGAGGTGTTCCGGTGAAACGGCCGACCAGTCAGGCCCGCTGAGGCCAAGGGCGCACAAAAGCGCGACCGTTCCAGGCTCGCGCGCAGAAACAGCTCGAGCCAAGGCGCGTGTCCAGGCGTCTTCGCGCGCAATGGGAATCTCAAGGCTTCGAGCCATGGCGGAAACATCCGCCGGACCCAGCCGACCGAGGCCAGCCATTCCAGCGAAAAGGAACTTTCCCTTGAGGCCATTGTCCCCGCCAACCTTGTTCTGGAAGGACTCTACCCGGCTGCTGCTCCACTCAACGGCTCCCCCAGGCGCACCGACCGCGAGAAGGCCCCAAGCCATCAAACTGTCGGCATCGCTCGAGTCACCGACTATTCGAGCCCATTCGGTCGCCTGCACATCCAGGCCGGCGGACATCATCGAAGCGATAAGGGACCCAAAATTGCCGGACAACGATGCGTCTGGCTTCAGCCGACCGACGGCACGCGCGGTTACAATCAATCGTGCATAGCGATCTAGAGATTCCAGCGACTGTTCATTCCAAAGTGTGCGCATTGCATCGACTCGATCGGACGGATCCGTTTCGTCATATGCCTTGCGCAGGTAATCCTGCGGTGTGCCTGAAATTGTGGAAGCATCGGTAACATCTGCAACCTGCCCGTAGAAATCAACAAGGGCCGAACTTGAAAAGACTCCAAGCGCCGCAGCAATTTCTGCGTCACGCACTCTTTTGTCGACAGCGATCAGAGGGGCGCGTGCGCGCCACGCGTTCAATCTTGGACTGGCACCACTCAATAGCCGGTCGGGAATGTCTACCGCGGTGGCGTTTGCGAGGCCAAACCTCCAGGCTGTCAGAACGGGCACATCATCCCATTGGATCACAACTGCCCGGCGGGTATTGATCCCAGCACCCACAACCTTTTCAGCAAGCAAACCATCAATGCCTGACGATGAGCGTGCCTTGGCCAAGTCAATTTGCGAGCTTGCTTCAGCGGAATCTCCCGAAAGTGCCGAACAGATAGCCTTGGCAAAAGCCCAAGCTGGCTCTTTGCTATGCTCTGATCCGGGTTCAGCCATCGCGCACATGCCGGCAGGGTCTGCATTGGCCAGAGCGGCCTGCATCGCAACCTGAAACATCTTCGGCGTATACTGATCAACATCCACACTCTGGACCAGCATGCGGGCGGAATCGGCCTCCCCCATGCGAAGCAGCAGCCAGGCGCGTTCCGCCACCCAATCTGCGCCCACAACTCCATGCGGTGTATCCACCTTGCTCAGAAGCGCGCGCCTCAGCAGGATCGATGCCCAACGGGAGGCGACCGGTGCTGGTGTCTTGCGCATGAGGTAAGACAGATATTTGCCGTTCTGACGTCCAAATGCCGACGCGCCCATATCCCCATCGCCGGCGGATAATATGCCGACCTGAGCCGTAGAGCGGTGCCTTCCCGAAGGAAGGTCCTGTAAAGACGTCAGATCAACGGGAACCTCTTCGTCCTGGGATAGTGACGGATCTTCCGATGCACCATCAGCCAAGGGCGCGACTGCAATTCCGGTGTCAGGCGATTGCCCAGCTCCAGATCCAGCTTCAGGTGCTTTTGCCTGATTTGGAGCGGGCGTTTTCTCTGTGCCTTGGTCAGGTTCACCAAATCCCGGGGGAAGGAGAGACTTTGGATCGTCAGCCCCGATTGCAGGAATAGCCGAGGCAAGCGCAACGCACGAAAGCGCCGCCAGCAGCCAGGCCTTACTTGCTGAGCGCATCGAGCGAGACTGCCTTTTCATGCTTTGTCAGCGGCTGTTCGGACACCCGGCCAGCCAGGAACAGCATTGCGCCAACAACTACCAACACTGGCACCAGCCACTTGATCAAACGAGTCATGTCGATTTCACATACCTTGTTACATGCAGACACCGCTTTGCCCGAAGGGCGGCGCCTGTGTATAGCCCTTCGCGCCATGAACAGTGAAGCAAATTTGGTACGCGCCACAGTTGAGCGCCCGATCGTCCTTGTCGGCCTGATGGGCGTGGGCAAATCGACCATCGGTCGACGGCTGGCGCAACGCCTGCACATTCCGTTCGTGGATGCAGATCATGAAATCGAGGATGCGGCTGGACTTTCGATCCCCGAAATATTTGATCGATTCGGAGAGGATCATTTTCGCGATGGTGAGCGCAGGGTCATCGCACGCCTGATAGATGGAAAGGCCAAAGTCATTGCGACCGGCGGCGGCGCATTCATGAATCCGGAAACACGAGCACTTATCCTTGCAAATGCCGTCTCGGTCTGGATCGATGCAGATCTCGATGTCATCATTGAGCGTGTTGCTCGCCGGGATAACCGCCCTCTGCTGAAGGGCAAGAATGCCCGAGAAGTGCTTACGGAATTGGCCAAGGTGAGAAATCCGATCTACGCGCTTGCCGATCTGCATGTGCGCAGTCAGAGCACGCCGCATGAAGCAACAGTGAATTCGATTTTGGAGAAGCTTGCATGTCTTGCGTGAGGGTCGGGCTGGGATCGAATAGCTACGATATCGTGATCGAGGCCGGAATCGTCCGCAGTGCCGCCGCCCAACTACAGCCATTTATCCGCGGCGGAAGACTGATGGTTGTTACCGAACGCCATGTCGCGGACGATGTCCTTCCCAAATTGAGTGGGGGGCTCGATGGCATCGCGCTTGAGACAATCGTGCTTGATCCCGGCGAGGGAACAAAAAGCTGGTCGCAGCTTGAAAGGCTTTGCGAGTCTCTCTTGAATGCCGGAATCGAACGAAGCGATGCTATCGTCGCACTTGGCGGCGGAGTTATTGGCGATCTGACCGGATTCGCTGCGGCAATCATAAAGCGCGGTTGCAAGTTCATTCAGGTGCCCACAAGCCTGCTCGCGCAGGTCGATTCATCCGTTGGCGGCAAGACGGCAATCAACAGCCGCGCGGGCAAGAACCTGATCGGCGCATTTCATCAACCGGCGCTGGTCCTGATAGACCCGGAAGTGCTTGATACGCTGCCTGCGCGTGAAATGCGCGCTGGCTATGCGGAGGTCGTCAAATATGGGCTGATTGGCGATTTCGATTTTTTTGAGTGGTGCGAAGCAAATGCCGCTGCAATCATAGCGGGCGATCGCGACGCCCAGACCAAGGCCATTGAAACAAGCGTCCGCGCCAAGGCCGCCATAGTCGAAGCAGACGAACGCGAAACGCTCGACACGCGTGCTCTGCTCAATCTTGGTCACACCTTTGGCCATGCGCTGGAAGCGGAAACCGGCTTTTCGGACAAGCTGCTCCATGGAGAAGCAGTCGCGGCGGGCATGGCGCTCGCGTTCCGTTTTTCAGCGTTACAGGGGCATTGCACATCGCAGGATGCAGAGCGCGTGTCAGCACATTTGCGCGCTGTCGGGTTGCCCGATGGGCTGGGCGGCGCAGGCGTGAAGGCAACTGGCGAGGCGCTGGTTCAGCACATGCTTCATGACAAGAAAATGTCAGGTGGCACCCTGCCCTTCATCCTCGCGCGCGGAATTGGGCAGGCCTATGTCGACAAATCCGTGTTGCTTGCCGATGTCGCTGAATTTCTGGATGCTGAGGCCCGATAAGCCATCCAGAGCCAGCCCAGGATCATCGCGCTGCCGCCTATCGGCGCAACCGCTCCAAGAACGCGAGGCGCGCCAAGCGCAAGCGCATAAAGGCTGAAACTGAAAATGAGGCTACCTAGGAAAATCGCAAGCGCAGGCCCAGGAAAGCGGCGCCCGAGCGCCAGTACAGCAATTGCATGGATCAACTGGTAGGAACCGCCGGTTTTCAGCCACTCGATAGCGGGCCCGCTGGCAGCATGGGCTCCAAAGGCTCCAGCCGCAATGGCCATTGCTGCAGAGAGGCATGCCAATATTTCGATTTGCCTCGTCATCACGCCGTCGCCTTTTTTATTGGAGGTACATAAAGTGGTGGAGGACCAGCACGCAGATTGCCTGCCTCTCCTTGCGCATCCAGTCTCAATTGATCCTGTTCGCGATAGATCTGCTCAGCGCCGAGGATGTCCTGATCTTCCAGGCCCATGGTTTGCAGCACATCGATGCCCATGCGTATGGCAGATTCGAATACTTCCCTCACCGTTCCAGCGAGATCAAGGTCTCGAACAGCGAGGAGTTGCCTGCGGTCGAAAGCGCGTACGAAAACGGCCGCCTGGGGAAACGCATCCAGTATGGGGCCGAGCTCCTTTTCGCCCATTCCACGGTCATCGGTGCAGAAGACGATCGCCTGCGCCTCATCTGCTCCGGCTCGCCGCAGCAGGTCGATCCGTCGCCCATCGCCATAGTAGACCTTTGCACCAAATGAGTTGCTGAGCTCGATCTGCTCGGGCTTGATATCGACGAGAGTGACCGAGATGCGCCCTGCCATCAGGATTTGCGTTACCGTCTGTCCAAAACGTCCGAAACCGACCACGATGGCCTTGGATTGCTGCGCAAGTTCCGGGCCTTCGAGTTCATCGTCACTATGCGGTCTCACATATTCATATCGCCGTGCAATCATAAGCAGGAAAGGCGTCGTCGCCATTGAAAGTGTTACGATCGCACCGAACAGGCTTGCCGCCTGTGGCTCGATCAGAAGCGCAGCTTGCGCCTGAGCGAACAGGACAAAGCCGAACTCTCCACCTTGGCTCAGCAGCAGCCCAAGGCCGAAAGCGGGTCGCCTGTCCATGCCAAATGCGCGGCTTAGAGCATAGGTTACGGCGGTCTTGATGCCAACAAGGGCGGCGGCCATCCCGATTACGAACATCGGGTTTGCAAGGATGACCGAAACGTCGAGCACCATTCCCACAGCCATGAAGAAAAGTCCGAGGAGGATCGAACGAAACGGCTCGACATCCGCTTCAATTTCATGCCTGTAGGGCGAGTCCGCGAGCATCACGCCAGCAATGAAGGCCCCAAGGGCAGTCGAAAGGTGGAGCGCCTCCATGACCGCGGCACTTGCGATGACGGTGAACAGGCCGACGACGACAAATAGCTCGCGCTCGCCCAACCTGCCGGTCAACCGGAGCAATGGGCTGATGATAAAACGCCCGGCAAGGACCAGCCCCATTATCGCAAAAACCGTTGCGAGTGCCAGTTGCCAACCCGGCGGAGTAGCTGGATCAGCCGGCGCGCGCGACAATGCGGCAATGATCGTAATCAAGGGGACAATTGCTAGGTCCTGGAACAACAGGATTGAAAATGCCCGCTCGCCAAATGGCGTGTTGATCCGGCCAGAGGATTTGAGGCTGGGAAGGACCTGCGCCGTCGACGACAATGCAAGCGGGAGGCCAAGCGCAAGCGCAGCACCCAAAGTGAAATCCGCGACGAAGAAAATCAACGCTGCAAGGGCCAGGCCGGCCAGCGCGACTTGAGCAAGACCAAGCCCAAAAATGTCCCGTTTCAGGCGCCAGAGACGTGCCGGGTTCAATTCCAGGCCAACCAGGAAGAGCAGCAGCGCAATCCCCAGTTCAGCAATGCCGAGCTTTGACTCTCCATCACCGACTAGGGCAAGTCCATAAGGACCAATTGCAACCCCGGCTACGAGATAGCCAAGGACGGCGCCAAGACCGAGCCGCCGAAAAGGAATGACAAAAAGCAACCCTGCCCCAAGGAGGAAAACACCTTCGCGAAGGATTGAAGCCGTTTCCATTGTTTAGCGTGCGGCCGCTGTAGCAGCTTCGGCAGCTGCATCGAAGGCAAGCAGGATTGCGGCATGCCGCCCGGGATGGTTGCGTGCCGCTGCAAATATTTCAAGGCCGGGCCACTCCCCCGGGTGCTCTGCAGTATTGGCAAGATATGCCCGCAGCGCGTCGCGGGCAATGCCGATTTCCGGTCCAGATCGCCCTTTGGCATGGGCCGCCATCAGGGCCGTCGATGCTTGACCAAGCGCACAAGCCTGCAACTGCGCGCCGAGATCGGCTACCCTGCCTTGGGCATCGACAACGACGTCAACTCTCACGCGGCTGCCACATGTAGGAGATCGCTTTTCGATCGACGCGTGCGGACGAGCGAGCGGACGAAGATCTGCAGTCGACGTTGCCAGCCTCAAGACTTCAAGCGTGTAAAGCTGGGAGGTCACGTCTTCTTCGGGTCCGGATCCCCGGCATTCTGTCGCTGCTCGACAAAATCAACCAAGGCGCGAGATGTTGCGTTCAGAAGCGGATAGGTACGGGAATCCGTCATCCAGCCGGGACGATCAGCCTGTCCGCCATAAAACGTATTGTAGACCAAAGACGCCAGCAGAAAAATGAGCGTCGCTCCAATGAGGCCCTTCATGGCCCCGAAACCAAACCCCAGAAGCCTGTCGAAGCCCCCAAGAGCTGACGAGCGCGACGCACTCCCCATGCGATTGGCAACCATGCGTCCCGCCAGGAACGTAAGGCCAAAAATGACCGCAAAAGCGAGCACAGCGGCACCGCCTTGCGTGCCGACAGGTTTGGCAAGCGCTGCCGCAACCGGCGTATGGAGCAATTTGACGGCCGCGATTGCGGCAATCCAGGCCACGAGCGACATAGCCTCTGCCACGAAGCCGCGCATCAGGCCCCGTACACCGACTCCGCCAACAAGGATCAGGACAATGATATCGAGGGCCGTCATGTCCGCCTCATAAGCTTAGGGTGGCTTGCCTGTCGAGCCTCATCCCCGACGCAGCAGGAAGTCCACCAGGCCTCCCAGTTTCGAAAACCCGGTAATAGTCAGGCCATCACGATCCTCTCGCGTCTTTGCAGGTGCAAGCGCCTGTTCAAATCCCAGCTTGGCGGCCTCCTTGAGGCGCAATCCGGCAAGCGAAACAGGCCGGACTTCGCCCGAAAGCGAAATCTCTCCAAAGGCAATGCTTGTTGCAGGCACGGGCTGTTCTGAGAGTGCCGAAACCAGTGCCGCCGCGACCGCCAGATCGGCAGCCGGATCGGAGAGTCGATATCCACCTGCAACATTGAGGTAAACTTCACATGTCGAAAAGCTCAACCCGCATCGCGCTTCGAGTACAGCAAGAATCATCGCCAATCGACCGCTGTCCCAACCGACGACAGCGCGCCTCGGTGTCGCGCCACTCGCCAAACGAACCACGAGCGCCTGAATTTCAACAAGAACCGGTCTCGTCCCCTCCAGTGCCGGAAAGACGACAGTGCCGGCGACGGCCTCTCCACGATCGGTGAGGAACAATGACGATGGGTTTGCAATTTCGCTTAGCCCTTGTTCTTCCATGGCGAACACACCGATTTCGTCGGTTCCTCCGAAGCGATTCTTGATCGCCCGCAAGATCCGAAACTGGTGACTGCGCTCGCCTTCAAATGAAAGGACAGTATCGACCATATGCTCAAGCACGCGTGGACCCGCTATGCTGCCGTCTTTCGTTACATGTCCGACCAGTACGAGCGCCGTGCCGCGCTCCTTGGCAAACCGGATCAGTTCCTGCGCCGAAGCACGAACTTGACTGACCGTTCCGGGAGCGCCCTCGATCAGATCGCTGTGCATTGTCTGTATGGAATCAATGACCAGCAAGGCAGGCGGATTGCCCTTGCCAAAGGTTGTGAGAATGTCGCGGACCGATGTGGCAGCAGCCAACTGCACCGGTGCATCGCCCAGCCCCAAACGGCGTGCGCGAAGTCGCACCTGATCGGCCGCCTCTTCTCCGGAGACATAGGCGACGGCGCGACCTGACTTGGCGAGGCGAGCGGCGGCTTGCAGAAGCAACGTCGACTTGCCTATCCCAGGATCGCCGCCGATGAGTGTGGCTGACCCAGCAACAAATCCACCACCAAGCGCCCGGTCAAACTCTGCAATGGCGCTTTCCATCCGCTCCGGAAGGGGAATATCTGCGTCCAGGCCAACCAACTCAACGGCCAGCCCTCCGCTTTGCAAATCATGCCGCGCCCGAAACGGAGTAACAACGGCCGAAGCATCCTCGACAATCGTGTTCCACTCATTGCAATCGAGGCATTGCCCGGCCCATTTGGAGGAAACCGACCCACAGGACTGACACACGTAACGCCGCTGCGGCTTTGCCATCGCTTGCTCCATTTGAGAACTTATGGAGAACATAAAGGGGGCAAGCATGGAGGTCAAGCAATGCCGAGATTCAGTATCACGTATGGCCCAATGCAACCGCTCTCCGATAAAGGTGCCAAGTCGCATGACCAAGCACAGGCAAAATCACCAGGAGCCCGGCAAACAGCGGAAGCATGGCCAAAGCAAGCGCGGCCGCAATCAACAGCGCCCAAATGGTCATTACGCGCTTGTTATTGCCATAGACACTCAGGCTGGTGATGATGGCCGTGATGAAGTCGACCTCCTGATCAACCAGCATAGGCAAGCTGACGACAGTGATGGAGAAAAGGCCGAGTGCGAAAAGCCCGCCGACGAGGCTACCGACAAGCAGCATTCCCAAGGCTTCGAAACTGAGCGCCAAGCCCGTCCCGTCAAAGCCGATGCCACTTTCACCCATGAATATCGCAAATACGCCATGCGCAAGAATCATCCAGAAACTGAACGCGACGAAGATGATGCCTCCCATGGTCAATAACTGATCGTCGTCATGTCCCTTGAGAGCCCCCAGAACTACACTCCAACGGGGATCGGTGCCGCTTTCATGCTGCCTGCTGACGGCGTAGAGTCCCACAGCGGAAAACGGGGCAAAAAGCGGAAATCCTGCCATGACCGGGATCAGCCACCACCCCCGCCCAACGCTCACCAGGCCGAAGAGAAGTATCAGCCCACCGGCCACGTAAAAGGCTGCAAAGAACAGCCCAAATAGCGGATGTGCCAAGTAATCGCGCCAGCCACTGGCCAGCGCCACGCGAAGATCGTGACTGGTCAGGTCGCGCGCGACTACAACTGGCCGGTTCCTGGGCTTCCCGCCTGTCTCCATGATGCTTCTTCCTGCCTTATCCGGATTGGCCATCAGACATTCTGAAACCTTTGGCTCATTAAAGGATGCTTCGTTCAGCCATACGCGTTGATTATCCCGGCGAGGTCATCAAGCAATGCCAAGCGCTGCTTTTTGAGGACCTCGGTCCGTTCGTCCGAGGCTGCATCCGCACCGATTTCAATCCGGTGGATGACCTGGTTTACATCGTCGTAACGACCAACGAGCTTGGTGAAGTGCGCATCATGCGCCTTCAGTTCCCGGATCTTTTCAATAGCATCGGGAAATTCGTCATGGAGTTCGTGTGTGCGGTGGCTCATGGTCAGTCTCATCCTCTGGCTGTTTCAGCACAGAGGTAAGCCAACCGCACACATATACTTTGCGCTAGATCAACGCTTCAACTTTCAGCCGTCAAAACCGAGAAATGTAATCTGCTCCCCTAAAGGCACGCGCTCGCGTTCGAATACATTGACGGGCGATGACGGATCGCGCTTGCCTATTGCCAACCCACAAAACAAAAGCGTGTCTTCGGACAGACCCAGATGCTGTTTGATGGTCCGCCCATAGAGCCCCATATACTCCTGCGGACAGCTGTCGAGCCCTTCGCCGCGGAGCAGAAGCATGATCGTCTGAAGCCACATGCCCACGTCGGACCACTGGGGTTCCTTCATCAATTTGGGAAAGTGGCACAGAAGCAGAACTGGCGCGCCGAACGAAACACAATTGGCCTTGGCAAAGTTGGCACGAGTTTCGTCATCGTCCCGCGTGATGCCCATGGCGCCATACATCGCAGCACCCACGCGGCGCAGCCGGTCCTGGTATTTCTCGACCTGGCCGGGGGCACTGAAATCATATTCCAGCGGTTCATCGAATTTGCTCTGGAGCAGTACATCCTGGAGTGCCTTGAGCGGCGCGCCGGTCAGGACCGTTGCCTCCCAGGGCTGAAAGTTACATCCAGACGGCGCCCAGCGGGCCGTTTCAAGAATAGCTGTTATGGTATCAAGCGATATGGCTTCGCTCGAAAAAGCCCTGACCGACCTGCGCGACAGCACAGCTTCTCTTACGTTCATTTGCTCCCTTTCACCCTGTCGATCAGCCTTTCACCAATGGAGGCCGAAACTCGCGACGATGTGCGCAATTGCCCGCGCTTCATCGCGTTTGCAAGGCGCATTTCAGACTTTTGCAGGGTGCGCACTTGCCCAGGCAGGTGAGACAAAAGTCACACAATGTGCAAACCTCAAATCGACGGGGGTCTTCTTCTGCTGCGGCGCAAGAGTTGCAATCTGAAAGGTGGAAGCAAGGAATGACTGCCGCCATTCCTTGCTTCCCAGGGGGCCTAACCGGCTTCGAAGCGTTAAAGTCCGATCGCCAGGGTGACGCGCAGGGCAACGGCCGCCCGTCCTTGCTGCTCCTCGGCATTGAACTCGCCGCCCAACATGAAACCTTGCGTGCCGCCAGTCATCCGAAGGCCGCCCACCCAGCCATCCGTCCGCCGTTCGGGCAACAGGACGAAATTCTGGCCGTTTGTGAAGTGCGCGGTGGTCGAGCCAATCTGGCCTCCGACAAGCTGCCTGCGACCACCTTCAATTTCAGCCCGGAACCAGGTCGAGTCCGGTTCCTTGCCACCAAATTGGACGCCAGCAGCGATAGAACCATTGACGGCCATCTCGTCACTTGTCCGACTGTTGACGACCAGGTTTACAGCGGTACCCCCGCCCTTTTCCGTGTAGCCGTCTTCTTTCAGGTGATAATAATCGATCGACGCCGAGGGTCGCAGCGAGAACCGTTTGGCGAATTTCAGCTCATAGGACAGGCCGGCAGTTGCGCCGAAAAGTCGACCGTCCCAACTCGAAGTCGCTCTCCGTTCCACAGTCTGACCCGCATTGGTTCCGATGAAGGAACGAGACCCCTTAAGCCCGATCTGGGCGGCTGATGCCCGCGCATGTGCATGGAAAGCGCCCCAGTTCGCACGCCAATAGGCGGCCAGCTCAAACTGGTTCGTGTTGACTTCGTTTGCAGTATCCCCATCGCCATCGCTCCCCGCAAGGTAGGCCAGTGACAGGCCGAAATTGCCAAGGCCGCGTGTCTTGACTTCGGCGCCACCGGACGCCCCCCATCCCGTGATGTCGTAGGATGCGGTGTTGCCAAGGCCCTTGGATGTGCCCCAGGCAACCTGCTGCAGCCAGAACCCCCAGCCACCCTGATCGCTGAACGGTGCACGCGGATCGCTCAGGAACCTTGCCGTTGCGCGAGATCCCTGTGTCACGGTCTCAAAAGCCCCGCCCGCGTGATCAGGCAGCATTTGCTGGAGCGCCTTTCGGAAACTTGCACCATTGGCAATGTTGAGGAAGGAACCCGCAACCTGGGCATCATTGTCCAACGTCTTGAATACAGCGTCGTAGGCCAAGGATTGCGATCCATTCAGCCCCAGTTCGGTGGCTGATTTGCGGACAATATTGAGCCTCACCTCGCCCAGTGCATCATTGGCGGCAATGTTGCTTTTGAAAAGAAACGGCAGAGAAACCGCGTTTGTGACAAGGTTAGATCCGCCCGTCAGCGTGCCTGCCTTCACGATCAGATACTGGCCTTCGGACTGGCTGACATTGGCCAAAGATACGAGCACTTTTGACCCGGCGGCAAAACTCGCCGCGCCGCTCACCTGATATTGCGTGAACGTGCCTGCCTTGGCGTCGATGTTGACGCCAATTGCGCCCTGACCGGATACATCGATTGACGACAGCGCGACGGCTCCCTTGTTGGCAATCGCCAATGTCCCGCCGTTTACCGTCAGTGCAAGGCCACTGCTGCCGACAATGGCCCCCTTGAATTTGGAAGTTCCCGTCAACGAAAGGGAGTCCGATCCCCCACCGAAATCGACATTTCCTGACACGGCTGTCGTTCCAGCGAGCGTCATGACGTCATTGCCGTTGCCGAAGCTGACATCGCCCGAATAGGTGGCATCGCCAGTCAAGGCCAGGCGGTTGGCACCACCCCCGAAGCGGGTTGTGCCAGAGACAGAGCCATCGGCAATATCAAGGACATCATTCCCGGCACCAAACAGGATGTTTCCGGTTATCACTGGAGCAGCGGCGTTGGCTGCAACCAGGGTCTGCCGCACAGTGGCACCGCTGCCATTGGCGCTGAGGTCGATTGCGATTGCCTTGTTCGCTCCTGCATTGGCGCTGGTTGCACTGATCGTGCCGCTATTGGTTACAAGCGAGAGCGTTCCGGAATTATCCGCAATGGCAATTGCAGTCCCGTCGACCGCGGCAGCTGCCGAGATTCTGCCGCTATTGGTAATCGAGGCGAGATTGGCACCTGCGTCAACCACGACTGAACGTACTATTGTTGTGGCGCCGCTCCCACCGGTCGCTGTGATGTTTCCTGCACTCTTTATCGTCGGGACGGTCGCACCAGTGCCCAGACGTATGGCAGTGGCGTTGGCGCCGTTCGAATTGGCCGCTACCGATCCATTCACTGTCATGCCGCCAGCAACAGTTACACTGCCGCCAAGGCCACCGATCACAAGTCCGTTGCCCTGCACGTCCTTGTAGGCGCCGTCCCCCAGAATGCTGCCGTTGATAACAATTCCATGTCCGGCGGCGTTTGCTCCCGGGACCGGGCCAATGGACGTATTTGCAACTGCCGAGCCTATCTGGACGGCAGCAGCGGAGCCTTTCGTCACGATTACGGCTGTGCCTTCCTTGGCGTCCTCGATCCCGTCATTGTCTTCGTCCTTGTTTGCTGGATCGGTATCCTTCGGTGGAACGTCGAAAATTATTCCGCCAGCAACATTGCCAGAGACAATCAATGCTGAGCCGCCCTGTAGCAGATCATCTGCGTCAAGCTTTGAAACGTCTGAAGGCGGCGTTGTGCTGCGATAACCCGTCGATGATATACCGCCCTGGATCAAAAGCGCCCCGCCGATATCGCCCTGAAGCGCGACACCGACTGAACCCGCACCCTGGACAGCGATATTGCCCATGATCTTTGCGTTGCCGGAGATCGCGCCGGCCTGGAGTCCATAGCTGTTATCGCCGGTTACCGTGATAGATCCACTATTCGTCAACGCACCTGCAAGCGGTCCGCCCAACGCAATTCCGGCACTGTTGTTGCCTTCGACGACAATCGAACCGCTGTTGAGAATATTGCCGGTAAAGTTGCCCAACGTCCGTATCCCGAACCGGCGAGCGCCTTGAGCAAACGGGCCATCCTTGTCGCCGTCATTGTCGGTATCCGTCGGGGTGTAAGTCTCATCGATAGTTATCGAGCCGGAATTCGTGATTGCTCCGGTGCTCCCGGCAATAGCCTGGATACCTGCTGAATCATTGGCGCCCGTTATCTGTATGGCGCCTTCATTGATGACCGTATTGGCGCTGTCTATCGTGACGGCAACGCCGCTGCTCGGCTTGACCGAACCGGCCGTCGAAATCCTGATATTGTCGAGGGCACCGGCATTGGCGGTTGATGTAGAAATCGCTGTCGTGCGCGCTGTGCTTACGACCGTTTCGGCCTGCAACGGACTCGTCGCAAAGATCAAGGCTACAGGAGTAAGGCAGGTGCAGGCATAGAGTTGACGCATAAGGGCTCCACTGATTGAGAAAGGTCGTCCGGCGGCGCCGGCATTTCCCTCTGCTCATCAGGATGACGCGGCTGCGTCGAACCCGTAAAATCGATGAAAATCTTTTGTCTGCCTAAAAGCGGACGTCCATCCCCAGGCGAATGGTGCGCGGTCGTAGCGGCGTGATCTGCCCAATATAGGGTAGTGTGAAGGGCGAGCCGAGGGCGAAACGATTGCCAATCGTATCGAGCAGATTGGTCGCGTTCAGAAAAAAGCCGTACCGCTCGCGGCTCAATCGCAGACCCAAAGACGTGTCGAGATAATTGCCCTGAGGAACTCCAAGGACGGGCCCTATGCCGAGCCGAGAGCGGCCGACATACCTCACCCAGCCCGATAGGCTCAATTCGAAACCGCTCGGCAGACTTGCAAAATAGTCAGCACTCAGTCGACCGTTAAAACGCGCCACGTTGGGCAAGTCATTGCTGTTGATTACGGTTACGCCAGGTTGGGGCGTGATATTCGAGCCGCTGCGCAGCAACAGCAGTGTCGGCGCCGGATTGGTGAGCCGGCTGTCCGCAAAGACGCCCGACGCCTCTATCCGCAAACCCTGTAAAGGCCGCCAACCGAGCACCGCATCGATAGACCAAATGCGACCGGTGCCGATGTTTGATGTTGCCGGGAGCCCTGTGGCATCAATCAAGTCAGCCTGAATGTTGCGCCAGCGCGTCCGGGAAATGGAAAGCGATCCATCCACCCCCGTCTTGTGGCGCCCACCAAATCGCAGGCCGAGTTCAAACGAAGAAACCTGATCATTCTGGTATCGCTGGATGAGGTCATTTCGCACGACGATCCCGCCGGGACGGAAGCTTTCCTGGTACTTGCCAAAAAGTGTCAGGCTTTCATCCGGAACATAGGTCACCGAAAAGGATGGCAGGAATTCGGTTTCATTGCGTTTGCCCTGCAAAAGGGCAACGCTTGCGATGAGAGCAGCTGGAGCATCAAGTGCCGCACCCGAAAGATTTACGTAAGTCACACGGCCGCCTGCAGTCACATTGACGCGCGGCGTTATGGCCTTTGTAAATTCACCAAAAATAGTTGCTTCGTCGACGCCATTCGCAACGCCTGCAATGGCGGGTGCCAAGCTTGCGGCGCCAAATCTGCGATTCAGCCGATAACGATTCCGTACCAGGCTTGTGCCGACGATCCAGCTCGATCCGTCCGCTAGCGTCTGTGTGAGACGATTTTCGCTGGAAATCAGAGAGATATGGTTGCGCTGACGAAAGACAGTCGGCAATCCGCCTTGCGGCGTCGCATCATAGGTTTCGGAAATATCCTGACTTACGACTCCTGTGGCGGAGGTAAAGACAAGGCTGTCCCACTCCTTTCGCGCAATGAACTGCCCCAAGACATAATCATTACTTGACCCCTCGGCGACCGCGCTCGCGCGGGTCAGTCTGGCCGCGTTCCGGTCAGCATATTGGCTATCGCGCGACACGATCGATTGGTAGGTGCCACCGAAATCGATCGTCCAGCCGTCTCCGGGTTCTGCTCGCACAGCAATACGACCGCCGGCAATTTCTGTCCGGTTTACATCGGACCGATTTCGCAGCGTATCGTCAATATAGCCTCCATCCCGAATGCCGTATCCGACTGCTCTTACTGCAAGCGATCCCTCGATGAGCGGCAGGTTTAGCGTTGCACTGATATCTGCGCTGGGGTCACCATGAGCTGTAAGGGCAACGGATGTCGATGCCGTGGCCTGGAGAGCGTCCAGTTGCGGCTCTGCCGGTCGAAGGCGCAAGATGCCGCCAAGCGATCCCGCGCCGTAAAGGGTCCCCTGCGGGCCTTCGAGTACTTCTATGGAAGAAATGTCGTAAAGCCTGAGATCCGGATCGGGCGCATTATAGTTGAGCCTTGTCTCGCCAAGGTATTGGCCGACAACAGCCTGTGTCGGCCCGTTGAAGCTTGAATCCGCGATGCCCCGAATGAAAAGCCTGTTCCGGCCCGACCCCAAATGCGTCGACGTCATTCCTGCGACACGCGACGTCAGAGTGGCCGTTGATCCGCCGACAATGCCAATCGGCATGTCTGCCATCGACAACATTGTCGCGCTCCCTGGATATCTGGAGAGCGGCGTTTCTTTCTTGCTCGCCGTAACAATGATTTCAGGCTGCAAGTCCGCTATTGTCGCAAGGACAATTCCCTGACGAGAAGGATTTGGAGCGCTTTGCACTTCAGCCGGTCGGCGAATGATGCGCCAGCCATTGCCGCCAACATTCAAATAGGCCGCACGAGTGCCCTTGAGCAATCGATCCAACGCCTCTTTGACACCAAGATTACCCCGCACGCGCTTGACCTGGAGTGCCGACAGTTCCGGATCGGAAATGCCGACACTGACGCCTGCTTGTCGGCCCAGCGCAATGACAGCCGGGCCCAGCCCGCCAGCCGGCAAATCAACCGGTTGACGGTTTTCGGCAAAGGCCGGAGTGCCGCATGCCAACGCCAAGGCGGCGAAAAGGAAGCGCCTACCGTTTGGCATTTCCCTCTGCCACAAAGCGCCATCCATGTCCGACGCGTACAGCCTCGACACCGAGAAGTGCTCCAATATCCCCAACCGCTTTGCTGTCATTTCCGTTGAGCTGGATCACTGCGCTGATGGGGCGTTTGGCCAATTCAGACGAAACCGAAATTTCGACACCGAGATTGCGTGACAAGTCACTTGCAACCTTCACAAAGGGCGCGCCATCATAGATCAGCCTGCCGTCGCGCCAACTTGCCACAGAATGAGGGTCAACGTTGCGCAAGACAGGTTGTTGTCCGTCGCTCACATGAACCATCCGTCCGGGGGGCAGCGCCAATTTCTCCGACTTGGGATTATAAATAACCAAGCCTTCAGACACTGCGACTTCAGTCACTTTGCCAATGCGGGTCACGTTAAAGGCTGTACCGGCGTCCATCAACGTCGCACCGCCGGCTTCAACGACGAAAGCGTTTGCGGCATCATGCACGACGCTGAAATTTGCCTCCCCTGCCTCCAGACGGGCAAATCGCGCATTATGTCGATCAAGAATGAGCCTGGTGCCTCCGTTGACATCGATGCGGCTGCCATCTTCAAGCCTGATCGCCTTGTGTTCCCCTTCAGCGGTAGCGACCGTATAAGTTGAAGGACCAAACGGCCTGACTGTGAAGCCGACCGCCGCCACAACCACAGCAGCCACCGCCCATCCAAGCACAAGGCGTCTCTTACTCTGGAAGCCTTGCGGTTCATCGTCATTTGCAGCCTGCCTTTGCCCGATAGTTGAGCTCGTTAGTTGCTCAGCCAGCTCGATATCTGCTGCTGCCATTTCCGCATATGTCTGCGCTTTGACAGGATCCTCCGCCCAGGAAGCAAAAAGCTCCCAGTCATCGAATTGCGGGTCGCGAATCCGGATGATCCATACGATCGCCTCTTCTTCAATGTTCGAACGAAACGTGGTCATCTGCAGGGCCTCTTCCTAAGGATGCCACGGAACAGCCTATCCCGCATAATCTTGCCTCCGGAACGCGATCATTGCCTGATAGGCCTTCTGAAGGTCCTTCTCGACCGCGCTCAAGCTGATGCCCAGCTCAGCGGCAATGTCTCGCTGGCTGCGGCCCTCGATCCTGTAGCGCCGAAAGACCGTCGCGGCACGCTCACCAAGTGCATGCAACGCCTCCTCGGCAAGGCGCAGCCGTTCCCTGGCAACGAGTATCCTTTCGGCAGAAGGTTCGTCGGAAACACCGGCAACGGTTTCACTGACGCTTTCACTCCAGTCCTGATCGCGACGTTGTGCTCGAGCCGCTTGCCTGTAGCGCTCAAGCGCAAGATTGTGTGCGGTGCGATAAAGATACGACAATGGCTTGGCGATCGGTCCCGTCTCTGCTGTCACAGCCCGCAGCCAAAGTTCCTGCAATAGATCCTCGGCGTCATCGCCCCTCGCAAGCGAGCGCAAGAACTGCAACAGCTTGTCCCTGTTCGAAAGGAACACTGCTTCAAGGCCGTTCTCAGCCATGTCAGCGCTTGCCGGTTGTCACCTGGAACATAGGCGGCGCGCCATGCAGCGGAAACCTCATCGGTTGCAAGAGCGTTTCGACCAAAACAAATATCTGTGGGAGCAGTTACGGGTATCGTCGATCGGCTCCATCATTATGCATAGGCCCTCCCTCCCCCCAAAGGGCCTTCCCGTCTGAGCGTGAAAGGCGGGTACGGGGAAGGCCGGCAACGGCCTTCCCCGATAGGTGCACAACGAGGAGAGTAGTCGGTGAAGTCGCTCACCTTTGCTATATTGACCGGGCTGATGACTTCGGCGTGCGCGGGTACCGCCAACCGGCTTGATGTCGCGGCCGACGCTGAACTGACACGACTGGTCAGCAACCGCGTCGCCGGAAAGCCCGTGCATTGTATCAACTTGCGCCAGATTCGTTCGAGCCATGTCGTTGCGCGTAAGGCTATTATCTATGAAGTCTCGCATCGACTATTCTACGTCAATCAGCCGCGCTGGGGCTCTGAGTCCTTGTCAAATGACTCCGTGCTAATGTCGCGCACAAGTTCATCTAGCCTTTGCGACGGCGAAATTATTCGCTTGCTTGATCCAAGCTTGAATGAACGCGGGGCAATCGCGTTGAGCGAGTTCGTCCCCTACCTCGCTGACCCAAGAAGGATGTCAGCCCGCCCAAAACCGTGAGACCTCCCTCATGATGATTTCTGCAGCCTGATTGAATTCAGTGAAGGACTCCGGAAGATCGGTTTAGCCGTAAAATGACGGTTGGGACCTTGGGTGCCGGCGGCTCTGCATTGGTGCCAACAAAGCGCGAGCCAAGGGGCTCTCGCGACCATTCTCACAAAGCCGGAACTGTGACCATGCTGGTGGTGCAAACCCTGCCCTGCCCTGCGTTCAACCACATGGATGTGGCAATCCGCCGGATAGACACAGGAGCCGCCTCCAGCAAAATTTGAATCAGGATGGATCAAAAAGGACCTCGGTGGGTTTCCTGTTCAGTCGAAACTGTTCGGCATTCCCGAAGGACTTTTGTGATGGGCGAATTCGCAGACAAGATGAAGGGCTCCGCCAACGTGGCGATGGGCAAGGCAAAAGTTTCCGTCGGCAAGACCACGGATAGCCCGGCCATGGTGGCAAAGGGAATTGCTCAGGAGGTGAAGGGCAAGGCCCAAAAGACGATGGGCAAGGCAAAAGGCAAAATGGGCGATCGCATTTAAATGCCCACCTCCCATCAGGAGCTTGCCAAATGTTTACGCTAGCCAATTTGCCCTACGCTGAAGATGCGCTGGAGCCGCACATCTCGGCCGAGACCTTGTCACTGCATCATGGCAAGCATCACAAATCCTATGTCGACACGCTGAACTCGCTGCTCGAAGGCGACGCCATGGCCGATCTTCCGCTTGAAGAGGTCATCATGCAGACGCAGGGCCTTGCCGCCCGGCAGACTGTCTTCAACAATGCTGCCCAGTGCTGGAACCACGACTTCTACTGGAAGTCGATGAAGCCAGGCGGCGGCGGGCCGCCGACCGACGATCTGAAAGTCATGATCGAAAAGGACTTTGGCGACACAAGCGCATTCGCAGAAGCGTTCCGCGCAGCGGCCGTCAAACATTTCGGATCAGGATGGGTGTGGCTGGTGGCCACAGAGGGCGTCATCGGGATCGTCGCGACCCATGACGCAGACTTGCCATTGGTACACGGTCGGACGGCGCTTCTGTGCTGCGATGTGTGGGAGCACGCCTATTATCTGGATTACAAGAATGTGCGCGCCGACTTTGTGAGCGCCTTTCTGGATCACCTCGCAGACTGGGATTTTGCCAACGCCAACCTGGCTGCAGCGGCCTCGCAGATGAACGAAGAGGCTCCGACCGGAGTGGGACCAGTTGAGGCTCCATTCGTTATCCACGCCATCTAAAATGGGAGAAAACACGTGAATTTGATCATCATGCTTATCGTCGGCGGCATCCTCGGATGGCTCGCCTCAATTGTCATGCGCACGGACGGACAACAGGGACTGTTCCTGAATGTTGTGGTCGGTGTAATCGGCGCAATGCTTGCGGGATTCCTGCTGACGCCTTTCCTTGGCGGCGCACCGATCACCACTGGAGCATTCGACATCAAGTCGCTTTTTGTATCCTTCCTCGGAGCGGTTGTCTTGCTGGCAATCGTGAATCTGGTTCGGCGCGGTTCGGTCCGCTGACATTCGCGCCGCACGCAGCCGACACAGGCGTGCGCATCTCAAAAGGGAAATAACTATGAATATGCCAAGCAGGCACACTGCTCTATTAGCGTCCGTCATCGCATGTGGACTCCTGGTTACCGGCTGCAACAGCGCCGCAGAAAAGGCAGCGGACAACACTGCAGATTCCATGGAAGACAAAGCCGATGCCGTCCGTGACCAGGGCGAAAATGTTGCCGACAAGGTCGAAGACGGTGGTGACATGGCCAAGGAAGCCGAAGACAACCGCGCAGACGGTTTGCGGGACGCAACCGACAATAGAGCGGATGCCATCGAAAACAGGGCGGATGAAGTCCGCGATGCATCAAAAGACAAATGACACTCTTGGCCTGAACAATCCTTCGGGATGGTTCAGGCCAATTTGAACGCGTCAAGGGTCGGCGGGACTGCCCTCGCGCCCATGTCCGGTTCGGACCGGAATTCAATCCTGTAGCAAGCAACAGCAGCCGAAATTATTCCCGGGACCATGGGCCCGAAACCATCGCTCGGCGGTTTTCCCGATACGAAGGAGATTCAGCATGAAGAAAATTGTTTTAGGACTGCTGTTCGGAGTCATGGTCGTCCCTGCGTTACCGGTGGCTGCCCAACAGAGCCACGGCAGGTCCGACAGTCGGCACGACGACGAACGGCGCGGCAATGGCCAAGAGCGCCGGGATCGCTTCGAGGAGCAACGGCGTGATCGGGACAATGGCCGGGTGTACGCTGAACGCCATGATGAAAGACGCCGGGATCGCGGCCGGCATCTCGGCGAGCAGAAGCGGGCGGCTTGGCAGGATTACAATCGTTATGATTACAATCGCCATGACCCGCGTTATGGCAGCTACCAGGCCAATCGCTACTATCGCGATGGTCGTTATTACACGGATCGCCGCCTGACGAACCAGGACCGGATTTATCGTGGGTCAAACGGCCAATTCTATTGTCGCCGCAACGACGGGACCACTGGACTCATCATCGGAGCAATCGGGGGCGGCCTGCTTGGCCGAGCTATCGCGCCGAACGGCTCAAAGACGCTGGGTGCAATCCTTGGGGGCACGGGAGGTGCGCTGATTGGCCGTTCGATCGGCCGTGACGGCGTGCGTTGCAACTAACCTCAAATTCAAAGGAGAAGCCATCATGAATGCCAAAACTGTCAAAGATCAGTTCGCCTCGATCAAAGAGGCTGCGCAAGGTCGATTGGACCGGATTTCCACAAGAGAAAAAATTGCCGGCGCGGCTGCCATGGGCGTCGTTGTCGGAGCAGCGGCTACCGCACTAGGTAGCTCGCTCCGTCATGATCCAGCGCCCACAAAAGCGGCAAAAACGGCGAAAAAGCCTGCCGCCTAGATCGTCCCAGGAACTGGCCGCGCATGTCGCTTTTGGTGTGCGCGGCCTTTTCTGTGTTCAACCTGGCTGCACTACGCTGACTAGTGCAATGGATAGACCAATGTGACGGTCGTACCGACACCAAGGGCGCTGACAATATTCAAGCTGCCCCCCAGTTGTTGCGCAAAAGCTTCCATCAACTGTTGCCCCATCGATGTAGACGCGTCCGACAAGGCATAGCCTATACCGTCGTCCTTGATCCAAAGTGTCGCCTCACCACCTCTGGCATGGAAATGGACAACGACCCTGCCGGACCGACCCATGGGAAATCCGTGCCTAAATGCGTTTGTAACAGCCTCTACCGCGAGCAACGTGAGGGGCACCGCGTGATTGATCGGAACCATCTGCGGCTCGGCCTCGCAGGCGAGCGTGACGCCTTTTTCACGCCCATTCAGGGCACGAAGCTGCACGCTCAGTGCGTGGAGCAACTTGGCTATATCGACGTTTTCCTGATCACTATCGTGCCCATCTTCATACAACAGGCGATGGATCTGCGCCAAGGCTCCGATGCGAGCCCGGGTTTGTTTCAGCGCTTCCCGCGCTGCCGGATCGGACAGCTTTTCGGTTTGAAGATTGAGCAGGCTGCTAACGATCTGAAGGTTGTTCTTTACCCTGTGGTGTATTTCATGGGTCATGGCCGTTTTCGCGTCGAGAAGGACCTTCAGAGCACTGTCCCGCGCCTCAACTGCATCTGCCATGTTGTGGAGATCGTTGACGAGAAGGTTGATTTCGCGCGGAGCCTTCACGAACCTGTTGCGTTCATCGGAGAAATTGCCGTTTGCGAATTGCGCGGCAAGCGCGCGCACGGATTCGAGCCATCGCAGGACCAGGCGCGTGGTGCCTATCCATATTGAAAGCATCGCGAGCAGGAGAGCAGCAATTGGCAGAATGAGGCCGATCTGCTCCTGCTTGAGAGCCGTGGCCATCAGCTGCTCTGTCGGCTCGGCATACACGACAAACAATTCGCGATTATAGAGTGGCGCCACCGCATACATCCAGGCGATCCCATTCTTGGCGACCGCATCGACCACATGTGCATTTGCTGCAACAACATCGAATTGCGGTAACGGCCTAGAATCGCTGGTCAGGACAACATGTCCCTGGCTGTCGATAATAGCGACAGCGGCGTCTTTTGACATTTGAGATTGAGCTAGTGACCGCTCGAGCCACGATGCATCAATTGCCACCATTATTGCGCCGTCATTGCCGCCAGCTTTGTTCAGGATTGGTTGAAGGCCAACGAGAATGCGCTTCTTGGTAATGGGCCCGTCCACGACCGCACTGAGTGAGTATTTGCCAGCCAGGTTTCCCCTTTGCCACCAGGATGTGTCTGCAAAGGATGTGGATCGTTCGAAGGCCAATGCCGAACATTGGACCCGCCCGCTTTGGTCAGCGCGCGCGAGATTCAGAGCGCCAGGGGTATTCGCCAACGCGAGCTTTAGGACATCATGACAGTCTTGGCCGCCATTGCGAACGGCGTCATTCTCGCTCAGCGCGAGCAAAACCTGCTTGCTGACGACAATGGGATCGTGCCCACGTTCCACCCTCAGCAGGGCATTTATCACGAGACGAGAAACAATGAGCGTGCGGGAATAACTCAGGGCTGACAATGCTTGCGCGACGCTCAATACGCCGACAGGAAGGACAGCTGCTACAACGATCAATACCAAGCCGTTGCGCAGGGTCCGCGGACGCATCAGTTTCGTTGACCAGGCGACAAGCGGCTGGCTGCAATTTTTCTCTCCGGCGGTTCGCGCAGAACATCATCAAATACCCGGGCTGCTTCTTGCCCCTTCCCCACTTTTGCCTCCGGCTTCGGACTAGACGGGCCGGCCTCATCAACTGGCCCGTCGATCAAGGCAGCGAGCGCCGTGCGTCCCCTTGCGAGCCGGCTCTTGATAGTGCCCATCGCGCAGCCCGTCACTTCGGCCGCCTCTTCATAGGATAGACCGTTCGCCCCAATCAGGAGCAAGACTTCACGTTGCTCCGCCGGCAACTTCTGAAGCGCCTTGGCAACATCCTCCACATTGAGCCCATCCTGCTGCGCCGGCGCGACGACAAGGACCCGTTCCGCAACTTCGGGATCAAGCGATGTCATGCGCGCGTTCTTGCGGATGGTTGTGTAAAACTGGTTGCGCATGATCATGAACATCCAGGCGCGGAAGTTGGATCCCTGCAAATAGCTTGCGCGCGCCGCCCATGCCCGCATCACCGTATCTTGGGCCAGATCATCCGCCATTTCGCGGTGCCCGCACAAACCGCGAGAAAAGGCTCGAAGCGACGGCAAAAGATCGACGAGCTGATCCCGGAACAGCTTGTCAGGATCTTCGGTTTCTGGCTCGCGCATCAATGCGCGGCGTTCTTCGAAGCGATCTTGGTATCGATTTCGTCCAGCAGTCGGAGAAAATCCTCAGGCAGGTCCTCGCCTGCCACGACGTCATGCATCTGTTTGAGCGCTGCGGCTATGGGATCGCTGCCCATGTCCTCGCCATGATCTTCTGGCCTTTTCGGCTTCGCCATCGCTCTATGCTCCACCAAAAGGTCATTTGGATGCTGGCCAAGCACATTGGGTGATGTATGCAGGTTTGTCACCGAAATCCTCATTTGGAATGGCAAACCTGCCAGCCGTGTTGGTGTAAACTCGTTCATGTGGAAAAAAGTTCCACGCGCCGGAACAAAATTCGATCTGCTCGGTAATCCCTGTCTCGAAGAGGAGCAAAGATGTCACTCAAAGAAGCAGTTGGACCTGAGCTTCCACTCTTGCGTCGCTACGCGCGCGCGTTGACCGGCTCTCAGGAGTTGGGCGATGCCGCAGTTCGTGACGTGCTTGGGGCCCTGCTCAACGCGCCTGAGGCCTTCGACGCCTCTCAACCGGCGCGAATTGAGCTCTACCGGGTCTTCCACCAGCTTTGGCACCCTGAGTCATCGACCCTATCGGCCTGGGCCAATAATGGCGCGGGACCCGTTGCCAGCCTGCCAATGCAGAGTCGCCAGGCGCTGTTGTTGACCGCCATTGAAGGCTTTGACATCGCAGAAGCCGCTGACATTCTCCGATGCAGCGTGGAGACTGTTACACACGGAATCGACACGGCTCGGCAATCCATTGCTGATTGCCTGAAGGCCTCGGTGATGATCATTGAGGATGAAGCGATCATCGCGCTTCATATACGGTCTATCGTCGAGGGTCTCGATCACACGGTCGCCGGCATAGCGCGCACGCGCGTCGAAGCCGTTGCCCTTGCGGAAAAGACGCGGCCGGAACTGGTGCTCGCCGATATCAGTCTGGCAGATGGATCTAGCGGTATAGACGCGGTCAGTGACATATTGGCGGCGATGAATGTCCCCGTGATCTTTATCACGGCATTTCCCGAGCGGCTCCTCACTGGTGGGCGACCGGAACCAACATATCTCATCACAAAGCCATTCGAACCCGAAACTGTCATTGCAACCATTGGTCAGGCCCTCCTTGTTCACCGCGAACGTCTGGCCCAGTCTGCCCCTGCAATGCTGGTGTTGCAGGATGATGCCCCAGACCCGCGCAAGCATTTTGACAAGCCTCAAACGCTGCTCGAAGAGTCCGCGTTGGCGGACGCTGACAAGGTTGCCCTGCTGACTGACTGGGATTCCGATATGGACAGCCAGCTCAGCGCAGAATCCGAAGGCATGAGCGTTTCCGACCCCATCAGTGCGGAGCGCGAGGGCCAGCTGGCCAAGGAAGCAGAAAAGGTGAAGATCGCGCTGACGTCAATCATTGCGCAGAGCAAACCATCGTGATTGACGAGGCTGCCCGCCTCTGCTGCCCCATCATCATTCCGCTTCCCCGCCGAGAGGAGCGCTGACCCGGAGAAAATCTTCGAACCGTCGGGAACTTCACAGGGCTTGCTTGGTTAATCTCTCACACTCTCATGGGAGATATTTCGTGGCCAGCAAAGAACCCGACTATGTGGAGACGTCATCACTCATTGCGTCGGATATGGTTGAGGGCACCTCCGTTTACAGCACGGACGGCGAAAAGGTCGGCAAGATCCTGAACTTCATGGTCAACAAGCATAGTGGTCAGGTTGAATATGCCGTCATGTCTTTCGGCGGTTTCCTTGGCATTGGCGAAGACCATTACCCGCTTCCGTGGAAGAAGCTCAAATATGTGGTCGCGCGCCACGGCTTCGTCGTTGACATCAATAGTGACAAGCTCGCCAAAGCGCCAAAGCATGATCGCGGGAACGAACCGATCTACGACGCCACGTTCGGCAGAGCGATAAACAGTTACTACGGCGTAGCTTAAATGAAGATTGAAATGCTGGCGCCTCCTGCCCTTGCCAGCGCGCCCCGGCTGTCCCCCCGGCCGGGGCGCAACCCTGCCTCACACATGGCAAATCCCGAGCGCATGTCCGACCGGTCGCTTACCGAGATCTTCGACTTTGGTTCGGGCTCGCCTGCTTCAGATGAACCGATGGTCAGTGCCGGGCGGGCCATGCCCAAAATCGCCCTAATCGGGGGCTTCACACCTCGCCGTTGCGGAATCGCCACTTTCACTGCCGACACTTATGCATCCATCAAGGCAGCATTTCCGGCAGCAGTCGTGGACGTCTACGCCATGGCACCCGTGGCGAATGATATCGGATTTGTAACGCCTGTGTGCGCCACGATTGTCGAAAATGACTCTGGCAGCTTCATCGTCGCCGCAGCTGCGATCGAGGCAAGCCGCGCCGACGTTATCTGGCTGCAACACGAGTTCGGGCTGTTTGGCGGATATGCCGGGGACAAGATACTCGAGCTCCTGGATCGGGTCGCAGCTCCGCTGATCATTACTCTCCATACGGTCATGCCAGATCCTGACCCTGACCAACTGCGGGTGATGCAACGCATGGTCGCGCGTGCTTCAAAACTGGTTGTGATGTCAGATCGCGCCGCACTCCTTCTAAGAAGTGTGTATGGCGCAGATGCCGATCAAATCGAGCTGATACCCCATGGCGTGCCGGATCGTCCTTTTGGGCGAGCCGAGCATTTCAAACGGAAGTTTAACCTGCAAGGGCGGCAGGTTCTGATGACCTTTGGGCTATTGTCCCCTGGCAAGGGGATCGAAGTTGCAATCGCTGCTCTGCCCGAGATCACTGCTCGGCACCCCGGCGTTGTTTACTGCATCGTCGGCGCCACCCATCCCAACCTTCTGGCAACAGAGGGAGAAGCATACCGAAGGAGACTGCAAGACCTTGCTGCAGAGCTGGGTGTAGAAAGCCATATCCAATGGGTGGATGAGTTCCTTGAAACGGACACGCTCCTCGATTGGATCGAAGCGGCAGACATTTATCTTACACCCTATCTGGGAGCAAATCAGGCGACGTCGGGCACCCTTTCCTATGCCCTGGCGCTGGGCAAGGCGATTGTTTCGACGCCCTATGCCCATGCAGTCGAACTTCTGGCGGACGACCACGGCGTACTGGTGCAGTTCAACGATTGTGCCGCATTGGCTGCCGAAATCGATGCGCTGCTTGATCATCCCGAGCGGCTGAGGGCTCTTCAGGTCCGTGCCTATCAGAAAGGTCGCGACATGACCTGGCCGAGCTTTGCGGCTCGGTGTCTCGACGTGATCGATGCCGTCCGAGTGGATACTCGCCCAGAGACAGCGGAGCACCCCATTGCCGCGCAACCTTTGGACGGTTTTCTGCGCATGTGCGATGATACGGGTATCCTTCAGCATTCAGTCTTTAGTGTGCCTGACCGTGCCCATGGCTATTGCGTGGATGACAATGCCCGCGCGCTGATGCTGATGAATCGGCTCGATTGTCAGGACTCTCCAGAACGGGAGCGCCTTACGGCGATTTTTGCAGCTTTTGTTGAGAGTTCCTGGAACGAACAGACCCGCGAATTCCGTAACTTCATGGGCTATGCGCGCAACTGGCTCGAAGCCGCCGGATCGGAAGACAGCTGTGGCCGCACACTTTGGGCGCTTGGCGCAACAACGCTTGAAGGGCGCACCCCTCAACTGCGTCGCTGGGCAGTAAAGCTTTTCGATCATTCGGCTCCGAGCGCACGAGATTTCCGATCACCACGCGCGCAAGCCTTCGCGACACTTGGCGCAGATCACCTGCTTGCATCGGATCCGGGTCACGACATGGCGCGCGCGACACTGAGCAACGGGGCAGAGTTCATCCATGCGCGCCTCGTGGAAACGCGCCGACAAGACTGGCCCTGGTTTGAAACTGTTCTTGCATATGACAATTGCAGGCTGCCGGAAGCGATGATTCGCGCCGGCCTGCGGTTGGAGCGCCCGGAGTTCGTGCATTGCGGTCTCGAAGCCCTGACATGGATCATGACACTTCAAACCAGTCCATCCGGATGCTTTCGTCCAATCGGCTCGGAAAGCTTCGGTTTTGAATTTGCGGCGCCCCGTCCATTTGATCAGCAACCTGTCGAAGCCTGGGCTGCAATCGACGCCGCGCGCGCTGCATTTGATGCGACCCGTGATCCAATCTGGCTGGGCCACGCCAACCGCGCATATGCATGGTTCACCGGGACAAATGATCGCGGGGTTGCGGTTGCCGATCCCTTGGCTGGATCGTGCCACGACGGCATCAACCCCCGAGGGCTGAATTTCAACGAGGGCGCGGAATCAATCCTCGCATTTCTTCTGGCAAGTTGCGCGATCAAAGCCTTGGTTGCCTCGTCCAGATTGAGCTGAAAGCCGGGCCTCATGGTTGAACTCGTCCAGCACCAGCTACGCCTGCATGCAGATCCGAGCCGCGTTGTGGTAAGACCTTTTCACCTCGCGTGGCAGGCGTCCGGGCCAGATATCGAACGCGTCCGCAAACTCGTGAACGACATCACCGGCCTCGACCCTCGCACGGTCAGGGGCGAGCTGAGTATGGTGCTCAATGATTTTGCCGATCGGCATTGGCAGATAGAGCGCGTATTTGATGACCGTTATACCCAGATTGAAGCGGCACTGGGGCTAAATGGGCAAAGTCTGCGACGCCAGACCAAACGCCTGATCGGCGCCTATTTTTGCCATGAGTACAGCTATGCCGCTGCTGCGCTTATGAATCCGAGCGTGGTGCGCCATCCTGATCAGACCGGACTGCAAGCCGATAGCGTTCGCATTCTGCTCTCGCTGCGCGCTGTCGGCGAAGGGCATATCTCGACCATAGCCTTTCGTGAGGGCATTGTTTCTTCCGGTCGGCAGATAAGCCTGCTGCCTGAACCACCCTTTGCGACTGCTGCCATGCTGGGCAAGGCAAAGGGGACGGCAGACGATGGTTCCGTTTCCCTGTATCGCCATCGGGAAAGCAGCATTTCGGGAACCGTGATTTTCCCCATGACCGAAGCGCAGCGCAATGGTCTTGAAGATTTGCGCCTGGTGGAATTCGGCCAGGAGAGCGGCAAACGCGAATGGATCGGGACCTACACGGCTTATAGCGGGCGGGACATTCGCTCAGAACTTCTGCAAACCCGCGATTTCCGGGATTTCTCCTTGACGCCGATCAAGGGTGGCGCCGGGCGCAACAAGGGGATGGCGCTGTTCCCCAGGAAAGTTGACGGCCAGTTTCTCATGATCGGCCGGCAGGACGGGAAAAATCTCTATCTTCTGCAATCGGACACAGTCGATCATTGGGATGGCGGGACGTTGCTGCTTGAACCCCGGTTTCCCTGGGAACTGGTCCAGATCGGAAACTGTGGGGCACCGATCGAACTTGAGGAAGGATGGCTCGTGCTGACGCACGGTGTGGGCGCCATGCGCAAATACGCGATTGGCGCCGTGCTGCTCGACAAGCACGATCCATCCAAGGTCATCGGTCGAACGGCCAGTCCCATACTTTCGGCGGCCGACGAGGACAGGGAGGGCTACGTCCCGAATGTCGTCTATACATGCGGAGCCATTCGCGTGGGCGACGATCTGTTCATGCCTTACGGTGTTGCGGACAGTTCGGTTTGCTTTGCCTTCATCGCAATAGACGAGATTCTCGCGCAAATGGTTTGATATTGCGGCCCCTTTCTACCCTTTGCGGGAGGGGCAAGTGCTTGATTGCAGCTTTCGATCCGGAACGCCGGATTTGCCTGCCAATCCAATAGTACCCTGCAAATGGGTAAAATGGCGGTCGGCTGCTGTCCCAAGTGAGTTAAAGAAACTTTTGGACCGACCGCCATTTTGACTGCCAATGGGCCAGCGTTCTCCGGGGGAGGAGCGAAAGCCGGCCGAATGGCAACCGTCCGAGAGTTGAACGACTGCTCGTCAACGCGGGGATAGAAAGTGCTGCAGTGTAAACCCGCCTGGAGGCAGAATGTTTCATCCTGCGGCCCTTTTTGGCTGACGGACACGTCATTCCTGCGGGCGGCGCATCTGCGGCGAACATCAAGCTTCGAGAAGTCTACCGCGGCGAAAACGCCCGATGCCGCAGCGCCGTTGGAGTCACACCCTCATCCGCCTTTTGACTTTGCCGTCACTGTCCTGGGCGAAAGGTGGGATTCCACGAACCAGAGCTGTTGGTCGATTCCACGCGAGATCTCGGTGAACAGGTCGGCCGTGGTGGCATCGCCGCTTTCTGCAGTAAGATCGATCGCCTCCCGTACAGATTCTCCAAATCCGGCGAGTGCCCCGGAAACGGCAGCCAAATGTTCCAGCTCATCCGCAATGCCGAGCGGGTAAGCGACCAGAAACGAATGCTCGACAGCAATCTGGATCGTGCCATCGGCCGTTCCGCCCAAGCCGCCGGCCCGCTCCGCGATCAGATCCGAATAGTTTTCGACCTCAGTCGAAACGCGGTCGAAAAGTTCATGAATGGCGAAAAAACCTGGGCCCCTCACATTCCAATGGGCCTGCTTCATCTGGGCGTGGAGATCAATCGCCGCGGCAAGATGCTTATTCAGAAGTTCAACCGACTGAATCCGGATCTGCTCGGACAGAGTATTACGTGTCTTTTGCATAGTGTGCGCTCCGCTTGAGTCCGAGCCTGGCATTGCCGATCAAAACTCGCGACGGTGAGACACGGAAACCACTCAGGTGGCATATCGTTCCCTTGCGGGATTGACTTTTCCTGCCAATCTTCCGCCAATCAGGGTGTCCGCCCGCCTGCACAAGCAGTTGATGCCGAGCCGGCGCGAGTGAGGCCTCACTGCTCCTAGACGAGCTCCTCGGACATTTAACTGCTGAGCTTTATGATTGTCTCGATAACCCGCTTGGTATCGGCAATGTCGCGAACAGCGATTGTCGCCACGCCTGCATCGCGCACCGGTGCGTCGTTCCCGCCCGGATAAAGTGCATCTCCCACGAACAGCATATCCCGGGGCGCGATGCCGCTGATCGTCGCCAACTTGCGAATGCCATATGCCTTGTCGATGCCGGGCTTTGTTATATCCACTGAAGTCGAGCCCCCGATGCGTATAGCGAAATCAGGCAGCCGCGCCGAAAGCATTGCCTTCAGCCTGTTGCGCTTTTGCAGGTCAGGATCCCAAAGCGCCTTGAGATCAGGCCCGGCTTCTTGCCCAAGACCCGAAAAGGTGATCTGACTTCCCCGATCTTCAATCTGGTCGCCCCAAATCGTTTCGGCAGCAAGGGCAGTTTCGCGAACTGCGATGTCTAGCGCTTCCAGAACCCGCATCCGATCGTCGCCAGAGAAGTTGTCGGCATACACCTGCGACCAGACGCCATCGAAGCGATAAAACTTGGTTCCCGATGTAGGCAGAAGAAAGAGGTCTGGATTGCTGCAGCGCGACGGCAAGTGTTCAAGCAGCTGGCGCTCGAATTGAGGCCAATCCCCACCCGAAATGACGGCGACTGGAAGAATCTGCAACAACGCAGAAAACAGGTCAGCCATTTCCGGATCGATAGCTTGTTTGCTCGTCGCCAGTGTGCCGTCGAGGTCAAAAGCAACAAGATTTTTCATAATGCGGGATGCTCCAGGTTTCTGCCGAAACCGATAACGATCCATCTCCCGTTTCGTTCCGGCCTTGAAAGTTCGCCATCGAGGGTCAGCGGGGATTTTGGCACCGGAACATTTCGTGCGCCGCGCTGTTATGTGTCCGCGCTGGATGACGCGCTCGGGCTGTCCGATCTGGCGGCAAAAGCATTGCGCGACACCCGGCGCGGCAAGAACACGGTCCACCGGCTTGACGGGTTGTTCCGGCAATCGGTGTTCGGGCGACTGGCCGGATACGAGGATGTGAACGACGCCGACCGCCTGGCCCTCGATCCGGTGATGCGCCAGGTCGTGGGTGGAAGGGCTGTCGATGCGCAAGCGGC
Organism: Sphingomonadaceae bacterium; assembly: GCA_046348625.1. Taxonomy (GTDB): domain Bacteria; phylum Pseudomonadota; class Alphaproteobacteria; order Sphingomonadales; family Sphingomonadaceae; genus Aquisediminimonas. The sequence goes on along the minus strand of JAXMDX010000004.1, from coordinate 24,559 downwards.
CTCGGCCTCGCAGATGGGACGGTTCGAGACCGAGACACTGGCACAGCCCGAGAACCGTGCCGCGCTGGCCGACCTGAATGGCCAATGGATCGACCGGTTCCATGACCGTAACGGGCTGAAGTACATCGTTCTGGACATGGACAGTTCGGTCAGCCCCACCCATGGCGATCAGGAGGGCGCGGCCTGGAACGGGCATTTCGACTGCACCTGCTATCACCCGAACTTTTTGTTCAACCAGTTCGGCATGCTGGAGCGCTGCGCCTTGCGCCATGGCAACGTCCACAGCGCCGATGGCTGGCGGGACGTTCTCGACCCCGTCATCGCCCGCTACGCGGAGCGCGACCTTTGCGGCCGGTTCTTCCGGGCTGACGCCGCCTACGCGATCCCCGCGATCTATGAGCGGCTGGAAGAAGCCCGATTCTTCTACGCCATCCGGCTGCCTGCGAACAACGTCCTGCGCGAGAAGATCGCGCATCGGCTGACGCGCCCTGTCGGGCGACCTTCGCTGACCAAGGTCAAGCGCTTCTACGAAGACTTCGAGTATCAGGCGGCATCCTGGGACAAGGAACGCCGGGTGATCGCCAAGATCGAATGGCATCCGGGCGAACTGTTCCCGCGTGTCGGCTTCATCGTCACCAACCTGCCGATGGAGCCCGACTGGGTGGTGCGGTTCTATAACCAGCGCGGCACCGCCGAGCAGCACATCAAGGAAGGTAAATATGCCTTCCACTGGACGCGGCTGTCATGCCGGAAGTTCCGCGACAATGAGGTGCGACTGCAACTGCATGCGCTGGCCTACAACCTGGCCATCTTCTTGCGCTGCATCGAGTTGCCCGAGACGATGGCCGACTGGTCGTTGACCAGCCTGCAACTGAAGCTGATCAAGATCGGGGCACGTGTCGTCCGCCATGCCCGCGCCATCACCTTCCAGCTGGCCGAGGTGGCCGTCACCGGTCCGATGGTCCGCGCCATCCTCGCCGCCATCCGCCGATTGCGAGCGCCTCCGCTATGCGCATGACCGCCATCCACGCCCAAACTGAACGAAAACGGCAGGATGGGTCTGTCCGCTGCGCTGAAAAACACCGCCACCAGGGCACAACACGGCGGCTTCGCGGGCCGATCTGCCCTGTCTCAGCGCCTTGCGCGCCCGACGACGCCGCTCGGGACGGAAAATGATTGTCCTGCGGTCGGATTCAGGCGAAGCTCACGTCAGACGGCATGCCACTTGGGGAATGTATGTTGCGATATCCGGAGACGATGGGAAAGCGACACGAAGCGATTGTCGAAGAGGTTTTGCAATCCTCGTCCAGTGCCGCGCATTCGCTTGTCGCGGCGAGTTGGTGTCGTTCCAGCCTCAAGCACGGCCTCGACGCCGGGGCCAATCGCACGCTGGAGCTCGTCTCCGGTAGCGACCTTACTCAACGGAGACAGCGCCACGAGTTGATGCTGGATGTCGCGCGGCCTCTTCTCGACCAGCTGTTCCAGACCGTTTCCGCGACCGGCTGTGCCGTCATGCTGTCCGATAATGACGGTGTCGTTCTAGAAGCGCGCAGCCTAGCAGGTGATCGCGAACTCTTCGACCGGGTCGGTCTGACCCCTGGCGGGGTTTGGAGCGAAAGCCGCGAAGGCACCAACGGTATCGGCACTTGCCTGATTGAGGGGCGGCCCGTCACGATCCACCGCGACGAGCATTTCGCCACCCGCAATATCGGCATAAGCTGCATGGACGCACCGGTTCGCGATGCGACCGGCCGACTTGTCGGTGCGCTCGACATCTCGAACTGTCGCGACGATCACAGCGCTGCAATGGGCATATTGGTACAGAAGATCGTGCAGGATGCGGCGCGCCGGATCGAGAGCGGCGTGTTCCGCAAGCATTTCGCCGCACACCGGATCATCGACGCCAATTTGCCCGGCGGCGATGCGGCCCTTCTGGCAGTCGATCGCGACGATCTCGTAGTTGGCGCGACCTTTGCGGCGCGACATCGCTTCGGGCTTACGGATGCCTGTCTCGAAGCACGCCGGACGGCTTCGGACATTCTCGGGCGCGACGAAAGCATTTCCTTCCACGACTCGGAAAGAGCCGTGCTGCGGCAGGCGCTGGCGCAGGCTAGCGGGAATGCGACGAAGGCGGCGAAATTGCTCGGTATTGGTCGGGCCACGCTTTATCGCCGAATGGATAAGGCGGGCCTGTTGCGCGATTGATTTGAAAAGCACGGCCCGACTGTCTCAATAGTGAGACAGTCTCACCTCCTCACCAATGGCGCCCTCTGTTAATCCATTAGGTTTGACGGAACCATCATCCTCGCGACCGGGAGGGCCCGGCGATTTCGAGAGGATGATATCATGGACATGCAGACCAATCCCGCCACATCAATGGCGGCACCGTTCGCGGAGCGTTACGACAATTTCATCGGCGGGAAGTGGGTGGCCCCGAAAGACGGGCGCTATTTCGACAACATTTCATCGGTGACCGGCAAACCGGTCGGCAAGATCGCGCGTAGTCAGGCGGCCGACGTCGAGGCGGCGCTCGATGCCGCGCACGCCGCAAAGCAATCCTGGGGCCGCACCAGCGCGGGCGAGCGCGCCCAGATCCTCAATCGCATCGCTGACCGAATGGAGGAGAACCTCGAAAAGCTGGCGATCGCGGAGACATGGGATAACGGGAAGCCGCTGCGCGAGGCGATGGCGGCCGATATTCCGCTGGCCATCGATCACTTCCGCTATTTCGCGGGTTGCATCCGTTCGCAGGAGGGCAGCATTTCCGAGATCGATCACGATACGGTTGCCTACCATTTCCACGAACCGCTTGGCGTGGTCGGTCAGATCATCCCTTGGAACTTCCCGATCCTCATGGCGGCATGGAAACTGGCGCCAGCGCTCGCGGCCGGAAACTGCGTGGTGCTGAAACCGGCCGAACAGACCCCGGCTTCGATCCTCGTATGGATGGAGCTGGTCGCAGACTTGCTTCCCGCCGGCGTCCTCAACATTGTCAGTGGGTTCGGCCTTGAGGCAGGCAAGCCGCTTGCCAGCAGCAACCGGATCGCCAAGATCGCCTTTACCGGAGAGACGACGACCGGTCGCCTGATCATGCAGTATGCGAGCGAGAACCTCATTCCCGTGACGTTGGAGCTCGGCGGCAAAAGCCCGAATATCTTCTTCTCCGACGTGTGCCGCGAGGATGACGATTATTTCGACAAGGCCATCGAAGGCTTCGTCATGTTCGCGCTTAATCAGGGCGAGGTCTGCACCTGTCCCAGCCGCGCGCTGATCCACGAGAGCATCTACGACCGGTTCATGGAAAAGGCGATCGCGCGCACCGAAGCGATCGTCGCAGGCAATCCGCTTGATATGGCGACGATGATCGGGGCGCAGGCATCGTCCGAGCAGCAGGAAAAGATCCTCTCCTATATCGACATCGGCAAACAGGAAGGCGCCGAATTGCTGACCGGCGGTAAGGCCGCTCGGTTCGAAGGTGAGATCGCCGACGGCTATTACGTCGAGCCGACGATCTTCAAGGGCAATAACCGGATGCGCATCTTCCAGGAGGAAATCTTCGGCCCGGTCGTCTCCGTCACCACCTTCAAGGACGACGAGGAAGCGCTCCAGATCGCCAACGATACCCTGTATGGCCTTGGTGCCGGCGTGTGGAGCCGCGATGCGAACACCTGCTACCGGTTCGGCCGCGCGATCGAAGCCGGTCGCGTGTGGACGAATTGCTATCACGCCTACCCTGCCCACGCGGCCTTCGGGGGATACAAGCAGTCCGGCATCGGGCGCGAAAACCACCGCATGATGCTCGACCACTATCAGCAGACCAAGAACATGCTGGTCAGCTACAGCCCGAAGAAGCTCGGCTTCTTCTGAGGCGAACAGCCCGGGCACGGCGACGCGGAGTTTCGCCCGCCGCCCGGCCTTCGAACGATAAAACTACAGGAGAGATGTCATGAGCAAGACCATGAAAGCCGCCGTCGTGCGCGCCTTTGGCGAGCCACTGCGGATCGAGGAAGTTCCGGTTCCCGAGGTCCAGCCCGGCATGATCCAGGTTGCCATTCAGGCCTCCGGTGTGTGTCACACCGACCTCCACGCCGCAGAAGGCGACTGGCCGGTAAAGCCCGAGCCGCCCTTTATCCCGGGCCACGAAGGCGTGGGCTTTGTCTCCGCTGTGGGCAAGGGCGTGACCCACGTGAAGGAAGGCGACCGGGTCGGCGTGCCTTGGCTCTACACCGCTTGCGGTCACTGCACGCACTGCCTCGGTGGATGGGAGACGCTGTGCGAAAGCCAGTTGAACACCGGCTATTCGGTCAATGGCGGGTTCGCCGACTACGTGCTGGCCGACCCCAATTATGTCGGCCACCTGCCGGACAATGTCGGCTTCAACGAAATCGCGCCGGTGTTGTGCGCGGGCGTGACGGTCTACAAGGGCCTGAAGATGACCGATACCCGGCCCGGCGATGCGGTCGTCATCTCCTGCATCGGCGGTCTCGGCCATATGGCGGTACAATATGCGGTGGCCATGGGGATGAAGGTGGTCGCCGTCGACGTCGACGACGCCAAACTCGACCTCGCCCGCAGGCTCGGTGCGGTGGAGACGGTCAACGCACGGACGGACAATGATCCCGCCACGACGGTAAGGCGATTGACCAGCGGAGGCGCGCGCGGCGCGCTGGTGACCGCGGTGAGCGAAAAGGCCTTTGAACAGGCGGTCGGCATGATCGGGCGCGGCGGCACCGTCGCGCTTAACGGCCTGCCGCCGGGTGATTCCCCGCTCAACATCTTCGGCATGGTACTGAACGGTATTACCATACGCGGCTCCATCGTCGGCACCAGGCTGGACCTGCAGGAATCGCTCGAATTCGCTGGCGACGGCAAGGTGAAGGCGACGATCTCGACTGCCGGTCTCGAAGACATCAACTCGGTGTTCGACCGTATGCGGCAGGGCCAGATCGAAGGGCGGGTCGTCCTCGACCTGACCGTATAATGGCGAACGGTGACGAGCAGGACGAGGGAAAAATGGGGCGGGCCGCTTTGGTTCGCCGTGTGATTGCCACCGAGGCGGGAGCGGCGCTGCTGGCCGAAATCGTCGACCGTCACGGCCCGGTGCTGGTCCACCAGTCGGGCGGTTGCTGCGACGGATCGAGCCCGATGATCTATCCGCGCGCCGAATTCCGCATCGGCGAGCGCGACGTGCTGATCGGCAAGGTCGGCGATATCCCGGTCTATATCGGCAGCGCGCAATTCGCGGCTTGGAAACACACCCAATTGATCCTCGATGCGGTCGATGGACGGGGCGGGATGTTCAGCCTCGATAACGGGACCGAGCGCCGTCTCCTCGTTCGCAGCAGGGCCTTCGACGACAAGGAACTCGGCATGATCGACAAAGCCGATACTCTACGCCAGATGCATCATGACATCGCCCGCGACCCGGACGCATTCTGGCTAAATCAGGCACGCCGCCTCGACTGGGAGAGCTTCCCGACCCGCGCGAACGAAAGCAGCTTCGACAAAGCCGACTTCGGCATTCGCTGGTTTGCCGACGGCGAACTGAATGTTTCGGTCAACTGCCTCGATCGCCATCTGGATGCCCGTGGCGACAACGCCGCCATCGTTTTCGAAGGGGACGAGCCGGGCGAGGGGCGAACCCTCACTTACCGCGAACTGCATACGGAAGTCTGTCGTTTCGCCAATGTGTTGAAGGGCCGCGGAGTCGCCAAGGGAGATCGGGTAATCCTGTACATGCCGATGGTACCCGAAGCCGCGATCGCCATGCTTGCCTGCACACGAATCGGCGCGGTACATTCGGTGGTGTTCGGTGGCTTTTCACCCGATAGTCTGTCTGATCGTATTTCCGATTGCGGCGCCAAGCTCGTTATCACCGCCAATGAAGGCAGGCGCGGCGGCAGGTCGGTTCCCCTAAAGGCCAATGTCGACGCGGCCTGTGCAAAGGCGGGCGGGGTCGAAACGGTTATCGTCGTACAGCGGACGACGACCGAGGTCGATCTCAAGGAGGGCCGCGATTGGTGGTGGCACGACTTGAGCAAAGGGGTCGATGCCGATTGTCCGCCCGAGCCAATGAATGCGGAAGATCCGCTGTTCATTCTCTACACCAGCGGATCGACCGGCAAGCCCAAGGGCGTGCTGCACAGCACCGGCGGTTATCTGTTGTGGGTCACGCTCACCACCGATCTGCTGTTCGGCCTGAAGCAGGACGACCTGTTATGGTGCACCGCCGATGTCGGCTGGATCACTGGTCACTCCTATGTCGTCTACGGCCCGCTTTCCAACGGTGTGGCGACGGTGATGTTCGACGGCGTCCCGACCTATCCCGATGCCGGGCGGTTCTGGGAAACCAGCGAGCGGCTGGGCGTCACCGTGTTCTACACCGCGCCCACGGCCATCCGCGCACTGATGCGCGAAGGTGATGCGCCGGTGACGCGGCATGACCTTTCGAAGCTGCGCCTGCTTGGAACGGTGGGAGAGCCGATCAATCCCGAGGCGTGGCAATGGTATCATCGCGTGGTCGGTGGCGGGCGGTGCGAGATCGTCGATACGTGGTGGCAGACCGAGACCGGTGGCGCGCTGATCGCGCCGGTTCCGGGTGCGATGGAAACGAAGCCCGGCTCAGCCACCAGGCCGCTGCCGGGCGTATTCCCCGAACTGGTCGACGCAGAAGGCAAGGTGCTGGACGGCACGACCGAGGGCAATCTCGTCATCACACAGAGCTGGCCGGGCCAGATGCGCACCGTCTGGGGCGATCACGATCGCTTCTTCCAGACCTATTTCAGCACCTATCCCGGCAAATATTTCACCGGCGACGGCGCGCAGCGCGACGAGGATGGGTATTTCTGGATCACCGGCCGGGTGGACGACGTGATCAACGTCTCCGGCCACCGCATGGGCACCGCCGAGGTGGAAAGCGCGCTGGTGGCGCACCCCAGGGTGGCCGAGGCGGCGGTCGTCGGGATGCCGCACGATATCAAGGGCCAGGGCATTTACGCGTTCGTCACGCTCAATGCCGGCGAGGAAGGCGACGCGGCGCTGCGCGACGAGCTGAGGGCATGGGTGCGCAAGGAGATCGGACCGATCGCCACGCCCGATGCGATCCAGTTCGCCCCCGGCCTGCCCAAGACCCGCTCGGGCAAGATCATGCGCCGCATCCTGCGCAAGATCGCCGAGGGGAAACCCGGCGAAGTGGGCGACACCTCGACGCTGGCCGAACCGGCGGTGGTCGAGAATCTGGTGGCCAAGCGCATTGAACCGTAAGTTTCTTGAATTGCTACGGCCGCTAAGCACGCATTTTGGCTGAAACCGGACTGACCGCTTCCGTTGAGAGTTTCGGACGCCGACAGGCGTCGGAAAGTCTTCGATGCCCGAACCGGGGTGGTCATGAGCCGAGCTATGGGGATTCCACTGGACGCGGCTGTCATGCCGGAAGTTCCGCGACAATGAGGTGCGACTGCAACTGCATGCGCTGGCCTACAACCTGGCCATCTTCTTGCGCTGCATCGAGTTGCCCGAGACGATGGCCGACTGGTCGTTGACCAGCCTGCAACTGAAGCTGATCAAGATCGGGGCACGTGTCGTCCGCCATGCCCGCGCCATCACCTTCCAGCTGGCCGAGGTGGCCGTCACCGGTCCGATGGTCCGCGCCATCCTCGCCGCCATCCGCCGATTGCGAGCGCCTCCGCTATGCGCATGACCGCCATCCACGCCCAAACTGAACGAAAACGGCAGGATGGGTCTGTCCGCTGCGCTGAAAAACACCGCCACCAGGGCACAACACGGCGGCTTCGCGGGCCGATCTGCCCTGTCTCAGCGCCTTGCGCGCCCGACGACGCCGCTCGGGACGGAAAATGATTGTCCTGCGGTCGGATTCAGGCGAAGCTCACGTCAGACGGCATGCCACTTGGGGAATGTATGGTCATAAGATTTGCGGCGGTCCGCCTCGCAGAGGAGCGCCATACCGACTCAAGGGTTTTGATGCTGAGCGCGACCCAACGCAGCGCAGTCTAACGCTTTCACGCGACAGGCTTGCCTCGACGCCAATGCAACCGGCAATGCGCCCAATCGAACAACCGGCAAACCCTTGATAGTTAGTGATACAGTCTTGACATACGGTCCACAGCAATGCGACCGATCACAGGGTCGAAACGAGCACCGAATGGCAAACTACGACGACGCTCTGAAAGTAATGGACGCGGTCGCAAAGTACCGTGAGGACGAGAGCTTGCCTAACGACCCGCACGAAATCGACCGCCTGTGCGAACGCTTGTTCTCGAACGATGGATTTGACGAAATCGCCATCGCATGGAAGCGTATTTCGAAATACGAGCGTGAGGTACACGGAGGCGATTGGCCAAAGGCCGATTGATGAGAATTGCCGTCATGCTACTATTGCCGCATGGCGAAACGGATTGAGCTCTACCAGGAAGCTGCCAAGCGGATGGCGATCAGCCCTGACGCGTGCATGGAGCAAATTCGGCGCTGCAGCATCAGTTCCAAGTTCGGATATGAGGGCACTGACCCAGCTTCGCTTGCCGCGATCGTGGGAATGGACGCAGACTGGGGTGCCGCCGCATTTGCGGAACTGCGGAGCACCGGTTTCATTAAGACGGACTGGGCCCGTTTCAAATGGTACCAGCCCAGCGGCAAGCAACTCGATGATAAGATAGCCGAACTAGCGGCAATCGAAGCCGCGGCAATCATCAGGCTGTCGTCCATGGACTGCGCGCCGGCACTACCTGTTATCCGCGCCTTGGCTGAGAACTTCCTCGAAGAAGCGGATGGCGGGGACACGATTGGGACGAGCCTTGCTCATAACAGGATGATGCTGGCGATCGTCAGCGCCACCGGCGAGCTTCGCCTCATGGAAGATTACGTCAAACACGCCAGTTTGGCGGTCGCCTATGCAGTTGCGGCTCGACTTGAGGCTGCCGACCTCGAGGGCATGAAACGTTCAGCTAATGTCATTGTGGACCTCATCGGGACGCCCGAACCGCGGGACTGTGCAGCCGAAGCTGTCGCCATGCGGCTCCACCCGAGAGAGCCCGTGATCGCGTAGGAGGCCTCACTCAGCAAAGCGGCAGGGCTACCTGACCGACCTCTTCCAAAGGCTCTATAATCGGCGTGAATGTGCGGGAGCTGCCCGCATAGGTTGGATACCCGGCTATGTTGTCCTCGATCGTCTGAAACCCATCCTGGCGGTCGTTGACCGGATAGATGCCCTCGCCCATCTTTTCGATGAGCGTCTGGAGCGAAGGGGCGATGCCATCGAAGAAGATCCGGCTAGCTGCGCGAACGCCCGCAAGGTCGCCTGACCTGGCAGATCCAAGATTGTGCGGAGATCCTGATCCATCTTGGATATCACCGCATGAAGCGGGTGGATCGCGCGCAATTGACGGAATGGATTGCTGGCGAGCTGTGCCCGGGCGGCCAGTCGATCAATGCCATGCTTGAGCATGTTTTCCTGTGGTGCCGGGACCGGCGTATTTATGGGCCGTCGCGCAAGGAGCTTGAACGTGTCGTTCGCTCACAACGGCAAGATTATCTGGACACCTGGCTGATCGGAACCAGTGATCGGCTTTCGTCAGATGCGGTGGCGTTATTGGAAGCCTCGCTTGCCGATCCGGACAGCTCGACCGGATTCAACAGGATGAAGGGTGACGCCGGACAGGCAACGCTCGACAACATTCTCGACGTGACCGAGAAACTCGCCTTTATCCAGAGACTTGATCTTCCCCATGATCTCCTGACGGCTACGGGCAAGCCATGGGTCGATCAGATTGTTCGCCGCGTTGCCGGTGAAAAGGCCTCGGAGATGCGCCGGCATGCGCCGGCGCGACAGCTCGGCCTTTATGCGATTTATCTAATGTCGCGGGAGGCGCAACTCACTGACGCGATGATCGACCTGCTGATCGAAACCGTTCACAAGATCGGAACGCGCTCGAAACGCAAGGTGGTGGGCGATATCGCGAAAGACATCGAGCGGGTCTATGGAAAGGAGCGCCTGCTGGTCGAGATCGCCAGCGCCTCGATCAATGAACCATCGGGGCGCATCTGCGATGTCATTTTCCCGATCGCCGGTAAGGCCAAGCTGGCGGCGATCGTCAAGGAGAGCCATGCGAAGGGCGCTCTGGACCGGCGCATCTACAAGGTGATGCGTGGTTCCTGGGCCAATCATTACCGGCGCATGCTGCCAAGCCTGCTTTCCGTACTTGAGTTCCGGTCGAACAACGCGGTGTGGCGGCCGGTCCTGGCGGCCCTCGACTGGATCAGGAGCAAGGTGGATGGCGGATGCCGCTTCGTGCCATTGCAGGATGTTCCGATCGATGAGGTGATTCCAGCGCGATGGCGCAGTTCCGTCATTGATGACGATGGGCGGGTAAACCGGATCAGCTATGAGCTTTGCGTCCTGACGCAACTGCGCGACCGCATCCGCTCCAAAGAAATCTGGGTGGTCGGGGCGGATCGCTATCGCAATCCCGATGACGATCTTCCCAAGGACTTCGAGATCAGGCGAGATGCGTACTATTCCGGCCTCAGCCTGACGCCAGATGCGCAGGCGTTTTGCGCCTCGATCCGGGAGGAGCTTGAACGGGAACTGTTGCTCCTCAATGCCAATATTCCACAAAACGACAAGGTCCGGCTCCTGTGGCGCGGCGACAACCGGATATCGATTACACCGTTCAAGCCCTTGCCCGAACCGAAGGGTCTCGCTTCGATCAAAAGCGAGATCGGTCAGCGCTGGCCGATGACCGGACTGCTGGACGTGTTGAAAGAGGCTGCTCTGGACACGGGATTGATGGATGCTTTCGAAACGTCGGCCTCGCGGGTTACCCTGTCGAAAGCAGCCTTGGCTCAGCGTCTTTTGCTGTGTCTCTATGGCTTGGGCACGAACGCCGGGCTCAAGCGGGTCGCTGGCGCAACACCCGATGTCAGTTACGAGGAATTGCTGCATGTCCATCGCCGTTTCATCCACGCGCCAGCGCTGAGGGAGGCGTGCGCGCGGGTAGCAAACGCGACACTGGCAATCCGCAATGCCGCAGTATGGGGAGATGCGGGCACGGCATGCGCGTCCGATTCAACGAAGTTCGGCGCGTGGGACCGCAACCTGATGACGGAATGGCACGCCCGCTATGGCGGCCGTGGCGTCATGATCTACTGGCATGTGGAGAAGCGCGCGACCTGCGTTTATTCCCAGCTCAAGCGGTGCTCTTCCTCGGAGGTCGCCTCCATGATCGAAGGCGTGCTACGCCATTGCACCGACATGGAAATCCAGCGCCAGTACGTCGATAGCCACGGCCAGAGCGCAGTCGGCTTTGCGTTCTGCCGACTCCTTGGATTTGAGCTTGCCCCGCGGCTGAAAGCAGTGGCACGCCAGAAACTGGCCCTTCCCCAAGCCGGCATGCGCACGCGGCTTTCCAATTTACTGCCGATCCTCTCCAGCCCGATCGACTGGGACGAGATCGAGCAACAATATGACGAAATGGTCAAATATGCCGCTGCCATGCAATCGCGCACCGCCGATCCGGAAGCGATCCTGCTCCGGTTTGCCAGAGCCGAAGTGATGCACCCGACCTACAAGGCGCTGAGTGAACTCGGCCGCGCGGTCAAAACAATCTTCCTATGCCGGTATTTGCGTCAGGAGGCATTCCGCCGCGAGATCCACGAAGGGCTGAATGTGGTTGAGAACTGGAACGGCGCTAATGGTTTCGTGTTCTTCGGCAAGGGCGGCGAGATCGCCACCAACCGCATCCATGAGCAGGAAATCTCCGTTCTGGCGCTACACCTCCTGCAAGCGTCGCTGGTGTATGTGAACACCCGCATGCTTCAGACCGTACTGGTTGAGCCGAAGTGGGCGGGGCGGATGACGCCGGAAGATTATCGTGGTCTCACGCCGTTGATCTACAGTCATGTGAACCCTTATGGCCGCTTCGACCTCGACCTGAACGACCGGATTGATTTTGGACGGCTTGCAGCGTGAGGCGGCTGATCGGCCTATAACATTTGGGTACACCCCAGAGTGATAGGGCCGAGTGACACCATTCGTCTGTCACAAAAGGGTGGGTTTGCGCTCAATGTGACGATACACTGCAAGAGCCACCCTAATGTGACGGATTTTGCACTTGGCTCGTATCGGATATGCCCGCGTCAGCACCACGGACCAGGATCTGGATATCCAGATTGGCCGCCTCAAGAATGCAGGTTGCGAAATTATCCGTTCCGAGACCGGATCGGGGGCCTCGCGGAGCGGGCGCACGGAACTGGAAACGATCATGCAGTTTATGCACACCGGCGACGAGCTGGTCGTGCTGCGGCTCGACCGGCTCGGCCGCTCCACGCGCGATGTCCTGAACCTGGTGCATGAGCTTGATGAAAAGGGAGCTTCGCTGCGCATCCTTGAGCCAGAGGTGACGACGGCGGGCGACATGGGGCGAATGGTCATCACCATACTCGGCATGGTCGCCGATATGGAGCTGAAGTTCATCAAGGATCGTCAGCGCGCCGGGATCGAAGCGGCGCGCGCCGAAGGCGTTTACAAAGGCCGGAAGAAGAACGTCGATGACGATGAAATCCGCCGTCGCCTTGCCGCCGGCGCCAGCAAGGCCCGCGTTGCCCGCGACCTGAAGGTCTCACGAATGACCGTCTATCGGGCGCTCGACATTATTCCGTCACAGACCAAACTGCCGGAAAAGCCGCCCACTGCCAGCATCGCCCTGCATCTGATTATCGAGAACTTCAACAAGCGTGGAAGAGGTAGAAAACCCGCTCGGGAGCGGATTGAGGCGATGCTGGAACGCGACTACGCCATGGTAAAAAACGGCAATTGTGATTACAAACTGACCGTCGCCTATGACCCCGATCCGGATGGCATTTCCCTTGATGAGGAAATCCAAAGCCTCCTCTCCGAGATGTTCAACATCGCAGAGAGCTACAATTGCTCCATGGAAGCCGATATCTACGAGGTCGGTGGTCAGCAACGGTCCTGGTAGAATCAATCAAGCGTTCAGTGTTCGTTCTTCAACCTGGCCAAAATCGCAGCTTCGGGCCGACTGGGCCATGTTGGCGCCCTTCGACGGCTTCCACGAGACCGCCCATGCCGTGACCGGCACGTGCCTGATCAGCTTCGACCGCAACCGCTACTCAGTCATGGCCAAGGCTGCGCGGCGGGCCGTCCAGGTCCGCGCCTATGCCGACCGCATTGTCGTGCGCCTCGGCGACGAGGTAATCGCCGAGCATGCCCGGCACTTCGGCCGTGACCGGACGATCTATGATCCCTGGCATTACCTGCCCGTTCTGGCGAACAAGCCCGGCGCTTTGCGGAACGGCGCGCCCTTCCAGGGGTGGGACCTGCCACCGGCACTGACGCGGTTGCGGCGCAAGCTGGGCGGCGGTGATGAAGCCGACCGCCGCTTCGTGCGCGTACTGGCAGCCGTAATGACCGATGGTCTGGAAGCGGTCGAGGCCGCGATCCGGGAAGCGCTCGATAACGGGGCCGTCAGCGACGAGGTGATCCTCAACATCCTGGCCCGATACCGGGACCCGCCATCCGAGCGCACTCTGGACGTGGTCGTTGATCTCAAGCTCAGTCACCCGCCGATCGCGGACTGCGCGCGCTACGATACGGTGCGAGGCTTCAATGCAGCGGCATGAAATGATCGAGGCGATGCGCGCGCTCGGCCTCAAGGGCATGGCAGGAGCCTTCGACGAGGCGGTAACCACCGGGCTGCAGCGCAAGCGCACGACCAACGAGATCCTGACCGACCTGCTGCGGGCAGAAGCAGCGCATCGTCATGCTGCCTCGATCCGCTACCGCATGACCGCGGCCAAGCTGCCTGTAATCAAGGACCTCGATGCCTTCGTGTTCGAGGGCACCCCTATCAACGAAGGGCTGGTGCGTTCCCTGCACGCAGGTTCGTTCCTGCCCGGTCGCCGCAACATCGTGCTCATCGGCGGCACAGGGACGGGCAAGACCCATCTGGCCACCGCAATCACCGCCAGCGTCGTGCGTGTCGGTGCCCGTGGGCGCTACTTCAACACGGTCGATCTCGTCACCCGGCTCGAGGAAGAGGCGCGTATCGGCAAAGCCGGATCCATCGCCGCCCAGCTCAGCCGACTCGATCTCGTGGTGCTCGATGAACTGGGTTATCTGCCGTTCGCCCGATCCGGCGGGCAGCTCTTGTTCCACCTGATCAGCAAGCTCTACGAGCAGACCTCGGTCATCATCACCACCAACCTCGCCTTCGGCGAGTGGCCCACCGTGTTCGGCGACCCGAAGATGACCACCGCGCTGCTCGACCGCATCACCCACCATTGCGACATCGTCGAGACCGGCAACGACAGCTGGCGCTTCAAAAACCGCAGCTGACCCGATCAGAAAAACGCCTTCGCGCTGCTGACGCCTCCGGTCGGGCTACGCCCTTCCTACGCCGCCAGCAGCGCGAAACCCGCGCCCAACGTCGATCGATCTATGCAACGCTAACGGGGTCCCTTTTGCGCGCCGATAGGGGGTCCCGATTGAACGCCGATTGACACCCTAAAATTCCGATAGTGGGTATTAAAAGCAACCAAAAACGCCACTTCACTATCGCCCTCTGCCCGCGTGTCGTATCAATCAGGGATCAGGAAATCGGTATATAGACCGAACCCCGGCACCCTTTCGTTCAACGTATGCAGATAGACCGGATGCGTCACGCGATCGGCCAGTTGATATCGCTCTGCCGGCATGGTTACGGCGCGAAGCGGCAGCTTGTTTGCCTCCGCGACAGGCTCCTCACCGGGGCGGATGCGATAGACGGTAAAGATCGGCGCCTGAAACCCCATAGCGATGACCGGCGTGTATTCATCCAGGCTGTAAATCTGGGGGATGAAGCGTTCGAGATGATCGCCCGCCGCTGCCTTCAAGATTGCCAGCCCGGCCAGATTGTCACTCTTTATGTCTGTTATGATCTTCGGACCGGGGTTCCGGTCGAGCCAGCGGATAAGATCGTCGAGCGACATCGCGACCGGTTTGGAAAGGTCATGCTGAAGGACGAGAGTGTCCCCCTCTTGCGCGAAATCCAGCTCTATCAGTTTGAAACCGTTGGCTTTGGCCGCATCTAGTGACGCCTCATCATTGGCGTAGATGCCGCTCGGATACCCCCCCCCGCATGTGCCACAAGCAGTTCGCCCGGATCGGCGGGGCAATGAACACACCGCTGCGACCAAGCATAAGCTCCGACGACAATAGATGCAGATAATGCAACGGCAAGCAGGAGAGGGCGTGAAACCATGGCCCTTGATCCGACGAATCAGGCCGCAAGATCAACAGGGATGTTCAGAAAACACCGTGCGCCATGCCCACGGGCGAAGGAGCCACGCTCCGACAGATTCCGATGGCGGTAAGGTCAGGCACCCCATGCTCCCATTTGAGCGAGGGGCCGACAAGAGACGGAGAAAGTCCCCGGGGAGCCATGCAACAAAGCAATGGTCCCCGGGGACTAACTACCGATTACGCGATTACATCTTCCAGCTGAACGTCATGCCGTAAGTTGCCGGCATGCCGGTGTAGCGGGCCACCACGTCGTTCACGTGGGCAGCACCGTTCCAGTACCATTTGTTGAAGACGTTGCGACCCCAGATTTGCAGGGACCAGTTGTCTTTCTCGATACCGGCGCGGAGATCGACCAGCGTACGGGCCTTCCGCTCCAGAATATCCCCCGGCGGGTCAGCCTCGGGATCGGTGACGTAGAAGAAGCTGTTGGTCTTGTCCTGATAGTTGACAGTACCACCAACATAGCCTTCCAGATTACCCAGCGGGAAATTGTACTGAGCGTCGACGAAGCCACTCCATGGCGGAGCGCTCGGGAACGGCTGACCCTTGAAGTTGGCCAGACGTGCGAACGGGTCAAAGTCGAAATAATCCCCCTTCACCCGGCTCTTGGCGTAGCTGACACCACCGGAGAACTGCAAGGCAGGCGTCGGGCTCGCGACAACCGAAAGTTCGAAGCCCTTAACGTCCGATTTCGGCACGTTCACGAGAGCCGGCAGCGCACCGAAGACCAGGTCCTTAAGCGCGCCGAGGATCTGCTTGTCCTTGTAGTCGTAGTAGAAAACCGCGCCGTTCAGTTGCAGCCTGCGATCAAACAGAGTGCTCTTGGCGCCGATTTCATAGGCGGTAAGCTGTTCCTGCCGCGCCGGTTCCAGCTGAACGAAGGAACTGGTCGCAACCGTCGGGAACACGCCTGCCTTATAGCCGCGGCTAACGTTGGCGTAGAGCAGCGTATCCTGAACCGGCTTGAAGTCGATACCCGCGCGGAACGATACGTTATCTTCGTTCAGCTCGTCCGGGAAACCGGCCGGAAGCGGATTATAGGTCGGTGCCGGCCCCGTCGTGGCGCAACCGAACGGCCCGACATCGACACCCGCGGGCGTATATCCATAGATATCCGCCAAATAATCCTGGAGCAGCTTCGAAATCGCTGCCCAGGTACCGTCGCCGCCGTCGTAACCGCAACCGATATAGTCCTTCTTGACGGACGTATAGCGGAGGCCGCCATAGACGGTGATCTGATCGCTGAGCGGCACCTGCACGTTACCGAACACCGCATAAGTGTCAGTGGTCTGACGGTTCCGCGTCATCGTCGGGCCCATGTTGATGCCGAGCGCCGGGGTGGACGACGAACCACTAAAGGTCGCCAGGAAGCTATCGAACGTCTTGTCACGTTCATAGTTCGCGCCGACGATCCAGTTACCGCCGTTGCCGAACTCACCGCTGAGGCGAAGTTCTTGATACAGAACGTCGATGTAGCCTTCCGACTGCGTCTCATAGTTCTGATAGATGATGCCATCACCTTCAGCCGGCTGGTCGCGGTCAAAGCGCTCATACGAGCTCAGCGACGTCAACTTGATGTCCGGCGACAGTTCCAGCTCCATGCGCAACGAGAACTGATAGAAGGTGTTGTCGCGTGCGAGACTGGTACAATTTTCCGCCGTCGTCGGACGATCCGGCGAATATCCGAAGGGTTCCGGAATCTGGTTGAACGGCTCGTTGAAAATCGAGTTGTTGACGCACACGCTACGGTCGGCAGCGCGCGGATTATGCGGTGCCAGCGGATAGGCGATGATGCGCGGATCAACACCATTGGTGGGGTTGAGCTGCTCTACGCCAAAGAACTGGCCGACCGGCGTGTCGGATTTGTCCTTCCAGCCATAAATGCTCAACAGTGCGGAGAACGTTTCGGTCGGTTCGAACTCCAGCATCGCCCGGCCGATCCAGACGTCGCGCTGACCCGATGTCAGGGGCGTCGTATAGCCCTTCTGCCAATCGTCCATCGACTGACGACGAACCGCCACGCGGAAGCCGACGTTGTCGCTGATCGGTCCGGAAATGAAGCCTTCAGCATCCAGGCTGTCGAAACGGCCATAGCTGATCTTTGCGCCGACCGAGAAATCATCGGTAGGCTTGGCGGCGATGAAGTTGATCGCACCGCCCGTGGCGTTGTTACCGAACAGAATGCCCTGCGGACCCTTCAGAACTTCGACACGCTCAAGATCGAGCGAGGGGCCCATCGCCAGGATGGAATAGGGCAGCGGTACTTCGTCGACATACAGGCTGACGGTCGGAGACCCGGCGAGCGAGGAGTCCAGGAAACCGATACCACGGATGGTGTAAATCGTGCCGTAAGCCGCCGTGAAACCGGGCGTGATCTTCGAAAGGTCTGCAGTATCGATGACGCCAAGCTTTGTCAGGTCGTCACTGCTGATCGCCTGGATCGACATACCGATGTCGTTAACACGTTCGGCACGTTTCTGCGCCGTAACGACGATCTCTTCGATTCCCCCTACTCTGGCCGAACTTTCAGCCTCCGGCGAATCCTGTGCAGCAGCGGCCAAAGCAGGCGACGTCATTGCAGCAGCGATCACCAACGCGGGCACACCAAGGTGTAGCGCGTTTCTCACTTTCATAGATACCTCCCATTACGATCTATTGTCGCGTCATGTCTGGGGCCCTGAATACATTGACCAAAGCTTCCCATCACAACGTCGGTGGAAACTAGCACCCCCGTGAATCTTTAGCAAGTCAGAAAACCATCTTGCGCACAGCCAATATAACCCAAACAATTCAACTATTAGCGCCCCTGACTGACGCGGTTATTAACCTTTTCGTCTCGTCTGCGAACGGATGTCAGTCGAAGGCTAATTCGCCGCGACCGGTCACCTCAGATGGTCGCGTCAACGTTCCGAAATCTGGAATTGGGTCGCGATCTAGTGGCGACCTTGCGCCTCAGACCCTTGGAACCGATGGTTTGGCAATGCCCGATTGCCGATGGAAATGCCTTCACGGAACGTTGATCGATACAATATCGGGAGGAGAGGTTGTAATCGAACGCCGTGGATATTTTGGCATCCATCGACGGTATTGATGCCTCGAACACGGCGGGGCGCCAATATGGGCTGCGGGAAGGTCGAGGAAGCGCAATCTCGCAACTTCAAGGGATTTGGTGGACGGGTCGGAAAGGGGAATCGCGCTGCCTGGACAGAACTCCATGAGCATCGAAATGGACGTGCTGTTGCGAGCTGGCAGGGGTGGCGATGATGGGCGCACCAGACCCCGGAACGCTCAATGGGCGCAACGCCGAGGGCGGCGCACTGATAGGCTATGCGCGGGTATCGACGCCCGAACAGGACATGAGCTTGCAGATCGACGCGCTTGAGAAGGCGGGTTGCGTTCGCATCTTCACGGACGTTGCAGGCGGCGCGAAGGCCGAGCGGGCGGGGCTGGCCGACGCGCTGGCCTATCTCCGCCCGGCAGACACGCTTGTCGTGTGGAAGATCGACCGGCTAGGCCGTTCGCTTCCCCATCTGGTCGGGCTTGTCGAGAATCTGCGTGATCGCGGCATAGGCTTCCGATCGCTGACAGATGCCGGGATGGACACGACGACGCCCAGCGGCGCGTTGATCTTCCATATCTTCGCCGCGCTGGCCGACTTTGAGCGGTCGCTAATCCGCGAGCGGACAAAGGCCGGATTGGAGGTCGCCGCCGCGCGCGGCCGCAAGGGCGGCCGTAGGTCGGTTGTCACGCCGGGAGTGCTGAAACGCGCGCGCGACATGATGGATAAGGGGTTGACGGTGCGGCAGGCCGCCGCCGCGCTCAAGATCGGCAAAACGCCGCTCTATGAGGCGCTACGGGCAGCGGAGGAGGCCGAGGGCAGCGGATCGGGGAACAACGATAATGGCATATGACGATTATCGGTCAGGGGACCGCTTTTCGGTGGATTTCCGCATGGCGGACCACATGAAAGGCTTCTGGCACCTGATAGGCGAAACTGACACGCTGGACGAGGCGTGCGTCATGTTCGACCGCATTGTTGCTTCCGATCGCGCGGAAGGGGCGACACCGGGGGCACGCTGGCGCATGTGCCATATGCGCGGCTCCGAAATTCTCCGCGTGGTCGAGGATATGACGCTTACGAGGGACGGGCTGGCCACGACGCCCAACGACGCTGACCGATAGCGCACCGCCTGTCCCTCTGGCGTAACGATTCATTGCTTTTCGAGGCACTTTTCGCCTATTCACGCACTACCTACGGAGACGTGGGCGGGGGCGTGGAAACCCTCTGATGATCGAGCCGGTCGAGCTTAACGACCGGGTGGCAGGCGCGTATGTCCAAGCCATCCGGCCAAAGGCGCTTGCGCCTGACGATCATCAGGTTTCCAACACCCGGTTCCAAGCGGGCACGCCTCCAAAAATGGGGGCGTGCCGCTGGCTTTCCGGCCTACTCCCGACAGCACAGTTTGGAAATGGCGCGGGGTCGCGTCCATCGGTTTTGCTTGTTGGGGGGGTAAGTGAACAGTTCGGAAAATTCTGGCTCGATACTCGAATGGCTTGGCTTCCGTGGCGCGCGCGGGGCGCGCAGCATGGACGGGAAACCGGCCTATGCAAACGGCGCTGGCAACGTGTTCCAGCAGGCGCGCCGCCATCTGCTCGATGAAATCACCGCTTTCCTGCTCACCTATGAGCTGGACGTGACGCCCAATAATCTCCTCACCGCCCACGGGGCCTTTTCAGGGTCCAATCCCGCCCTTGCGCGCAAGATCGCCCAGCATGTGACCGCTGGCCTAGCCGTGACACAGGAATGGCTGGACGAGATTACGGCGGCAGACGAGACGATCGACAAGCACGATGGCATCCAGCACCTTATGGCGAGGCTGGAAACAACGCTCGAAAGTTTCTCGAAGAACGCCAACGACACGCGCAGCGCGACGGCCGATTATACCGACGAGCTGGAACAGCATGTGGCCGAGCTGGATCAGGTTCAGGGAACCGGGCAAATCCTTTCCAGCCTAGCGGATTTGGCGAAGGCGATGCTTGAGCGAACCCGCAAGCTCGAAACTGACATGCGGCGCAGCGAGGAGGAGGCCAAGGCGCTTCGCCGTAGTCTGGAACAGGCGCGGCGTGAGGCAGAGATTGACCACATGACCGGCCTTCCCAATCGCCGGGCTTTCGATGCGGTCCTAGAGCGGGAATATCGGGACGCCAGATCGAGCCTAGACCCGCTGGCCGTGGCGTTCTGCGATATAGACCATTTTAAGCGTATCAATGATACGCACGGCCATGATGCAGGCGATCGGGTCATTCGACTTATCGCGGAAATGCTCGCTACGATTTCGGACGATAATTGCCATGTAGCGCGCCACGGTGGAGAGGAATTTGTTATGCTGTTCCGGGGCCTCAGCCTGTCCGAAGCGCATAAGAAACTTGACGACTTGCGCGAACAAATGGCCGAACGTCGCTTGCGAAACCGCAAGACGGATGAACCATTGGGCCAAATTACTTTTTCCGCTGGCATTGCGGACGTGTTTGATTTCCCCGATCCAAGGGCGGCCCTCAAAGCGGCCGATGAAGCCCTTTACGCTGCAAAGCAGGGCGGCCGAAACCAAGTGATGATTGCTCCCAAGGGCGGCACGGAGGCCACATGAACGGGGGGACGCCAGATGAAGACGTATTCCCCGGCGCGAAGCTCTCTGATCCGGCAATGGTGCGGGCAATGGGCGGGGCGCTGGCGGTCCTCGCCGGGATGCTGGAAGGGAAAGGCGTCGCATCGGTGGAGGAAATCTCCAACGTGCTAGGAATCTACTCTGTCATCACCGGAGAAACGGCCCCCGATGAAGGTTTGATCCTCGCTTGCTGGGCGGGCATTTTGCGTGACGCGGCACAGAAGAAGGCCGAAAAGGATAGGGAGCCGGAATAATGGGAAAAGGATCGGACGGCGCGGCCGTGCTGGTTGTCGAGGATGAACCCCTTGTTAGGACGATGGCGGCGGACATTCTCATGGACGCCGGTTATCGCGTCTTTGAGGCGTGCGAGGCGGCCGATGCTCTGGCGATCCTTGACGGCCGCGATGATATTGGCGCGGTGTTCACCGATATTGAAATGCCCGGAATGACGGGCCTCGCCCTAGCCGCTGCTGTCCGCGACCGTTGGCCATCCATGCCGGTCCTCGTTACCTCTGGCCGCGTGCGACCAGGTTCGAGCGAATTGCCGAACGGAGCTGCCTATATCGCCAAGCCCTACATGCCCGGTGAATTGGTCGCCACGCTCGGCAAGATGCTCCCTGCCCCTGATTCCGGCGATTAGTGTTCCGCCACGCTGAATGAGCCGCGAACAAGGGCCAGCCCTTCCGAAAGCCGTTCGGCCGCCTCTTTCTGCTCGATGCCTAGTCGCTTGGCGATTTGCTCGATTGAAAGCCCGTTCTGGCGATGCAGGAACAAGGCCCGGTCAGTCAAATGCGGCAATTCATCCACGCAGTCCCAAAACTCGTTTTCGGGAAATGTCATGCGTGGTGACGCCATGCACGTATCTATTGATTGTTGAAGATAACAATCTGCCGGGGAATCATCGACCTCAACGAGTATCGCTAGAGCTTTTTCCATGAACTCTAGGGCAACCGCTTTTTGCTGCTCCCGGTAGATATTGGAAGAATCAACCATAGCGTAGTCCTCCTTGCGATCGTTGTAGGGGGACGATGACTCAACAATACGCCGATTGCACGCGGAACTAGGGTCAGATTGAACAGTAATTTTATTACAACGGCAAGCAACACTCGCCTGCCCGGACAGAGGGCAGCAAGGGCTAGATTGTTGGCTGGTCTTCCGACGATGGCGCAGTCCTTGCGGGCCATCGTCGGAAGTGGACGGCCGCACAAAATGGGGGGCGTGCAGCCGCGCCGGGGCCTCTAGCATAAAATTACCGTCCTGCATCCCCGGCGTTGATACATTCGTCGCGCAGGGCGCTCGATTGAACCGCTGATCCCGGTGGACCACAATCGTTCCGCTGATAACATCGGGTCGCGCGCAGTATGCACATACGCGCATAATTTCCGCTTGCGAGCTATGTATATTTGTGCATAATAGCCGCGATGGATACGGAACGGCCGGTTCGATGGGTGGCGTCGTCAAAGCGCGATTTTCGGGAGTTCCCGGACGATGTGCAGGACGTAATGGGCTATGCCCTGCACCTCGCGCAGCAAGGCGGGCAGCACGCCAGCACTAAGCCGTTGAAGGGCTTTGGCGGCGCTGGCGTGGTCGAGATCATAGACGACCACCAAGGCGATACGTTCCGCACGGTCTATACGGTCAAATTTGCGGAGGCGGTCTATGTCCTGCACGCCTTCCAGAAGAAATCCAAGCAGGGCAAGGCCACGCCGCAGGCCGATATGGATTTGATCCGAACGCGGCTGAAATCCGCCGAGGAGCATCACCGGCAACACCAGACCCCGCGAGGCACAGCATGAGCGCACAGGACGAAATCATTGAGGAAGGCAGCGGCAATGTCTTTGCCGATCTAGGCTTTGCCGATCCCGACACCCACCTTTTGAAAGCCCAGCTCGTTACCCGTGTGGCCGAGGCCATGCAGGAGCGGAAATTGACGCAGATCGCCGCTGCCAAGGTTACGGGATCTACTCAACCGGAATTGTCGCGCATCCTGCGAGGCCAGTTCCGCAGCGTCTCGGTTGAGCGGCTTCTAGCCATGCTCACCCGGCTTGGCTGCAAGGTCGATATTGTGGTGCGTCCGCAGGGGCGGACCACTGAATCGGCCGTGATCCACTTCGCCTAATGCGCGATGATTTCGCGCAAGCCCGGCTCGATATGTTCGAGGCCGGGCTATTCGGCCGAGGGCCTGCCTTCTGGCGCTGGATCGAAACCGACGCGGCGCAACCCTATCTTGCCGCTTTTGCCGCCGATCGACGGCCGCCCGAACCCGGCGAACCCTTCGCTATCGACCTAGCGGCCGACGACTTGCTTGCTCCCGATCGCCTCGCCCAGCTCGCCCTACAGATCGAGGCCGACCATGCTTGACCCCGATCCATCCATAGCCGACCTTGACGCATTGCTAGATCGCCACCGCAATGACGATGCGGCTATGGAAAAGATCATTCGCGGGTATCTCCGCTGCGCGATTTATAGCTATCAGAAACATTGCGTCAGGCGCGCCTTGCGGCACATCGGCAAGGACGATTGGAGTTTCAAAGAGGAAGACGTTGCCGCCTTGAGGGCCGAAGGCGCGAAATCCATTTCGGACTTTCGAGACTGGCTCATTGAGGAGCTGGCCGGGATGGGGATGAGCGCCCACACCGGCTTGCCGAATTGAGCGCCTAGCGCGCCGTCGCTTCAATTGCTGGCGGTGATTGTGCGCGGAATAAACCGTTCGTCGGCCGCAGGATCGCCGGGCACCGGATGCAGCATGTCGCGCCGGAAATTCACCGCAACGGAAATAGGCGCGGCGTTCGGCCGAGCCGCCATGATGCGGGCTTGTGGAGCTGGCGCAGCCTGATAGCTGGCCATCGGCTGCACGGCCGCCGAGGTTAGGCCCCCTACCCCGCGTTCCGCTCTGGCGACGACAATTTGAGCGCGATCGAGCGGCCGAGTCTGATCGCCGGTATAGAACGCCAGATGCCAATGATCGGAATGGCCCCTGTCCCCCGGTCCCAGCAGCTCCGCCACGCGAATACCATGTTGCGCCATCACGGCGCGGATTTGCTCGCGCGTGATCGTGTGCAGCCCGGCACGCGGCACGAAATCCACCGCCTGCCCATATTTGTGAAAGCTGTTGGCGGCCCCGTAATTGGCTTCCAGCGCCCGCCACGTATCCGTTATGCGTGCATTGAAGGCAGCGGCCAAGATCGAGGCGACATAGCCCGCCGAGGCGCTGGCTTGAGGCTGGACGATCGCCGGTTGCGCCACGGCCGCGAGCTGGCCCCTGTCCCCGGCGTCGGCCGCCGTGATCGTGAGCGGGCTTGACGCCGATCGCGCAGCAGGACCGCCGCCGCTAATCGGCACGCCGTTCACGCTATAGGTGTTGTAGCGCGAGGAAAGCCAAGCCTCCCAGCGTGCCGCCTTTGCCATGATCGCCGCACGATACCGGGCATTATGGACCGGCGTTCGGGAGTGATAATTGGCAACCCGCGTCCACAGGTCGCCGTTGTCGTCGCGGATATGGTTTCTGATACGCCAAGCGGCGAGATTGTAGGAGTAGCACCCCGGCGCAAGCACATATTCAGGCCGGATGCCGTAGCGC
>JAXMDX010000003.1:0-275993 GCA_046348625.1 Sphingomonadaceae bacterium | reverse complement strand
CTCTTCACCGCGTTTTGAGCTCTGCGGAATGACACGCCGCACCTGCGTCGTGGATGGCGACACCTTCTGGCTCGAGGGTGAGAAGATCAGGATTGCTGACATCGACACGCCCGAGATCAGCGAACCAAAGTGTGATGCCGAGTATCAGCTCGGTATGAAAGCCACCCATCGGCTTCGTGACCTATTGAACGAAGGCGCTTTCGAGGTTCGACCAATCGGAAATCGTGATGAAGACCGGTTTGGACGCAAACTTCGGGTTGTCGTTCGTGGTGGCCGATCGCTTGGTGATCAACTCGTCAGCGAAGGTCTCGCACGCACTTGGACCGGGCGCCGGGAGCCGTGGTGCTGAACCGTTACGAGATCTCTGGCGGGCCATCAAAATGGACGAAACCGCTTGGCCGGATTCGCTGACGAACCCGGCGGTTCTCTTCGGCTGTCTTGATCGTAAAAGCCGCGAATCGGCCTCCCGCATGCCGAACTCGACAATGCTTTTGACATGTCCCTGCGTTACGAACGCGCCCACACTCGGCCTTCCTAAGAAGGAGGCCAGCGATGCCCGAAAACCCTCTCAGCGCGCCCAATCGTTGTGCGATTTACACGCGTAAAAGCACCAACAGCCGCCTCGATCACGAAGTCAATTCACTTACGACACAGCATGAGATCTGTTCGGCTTACGTCGCAAGCCAGAGATATCGAGGTTGGACCGCGCTCCCTCGGAGTTATGACGACGGCGGACACTCTGGCAGTGGGCTCGAACGGCCAGCGCTCGCAGCGCTCATGCACGATATTGAAGCGGGCGAGATCGACACAGTTGTCGTTTATAAGATCGACCGGCTGACGCGCAGCCTACTGGACTTCGTGCGCCTGATCGAGATTTTCGACCGACGGTCGATTGGTCTCGTGTCAGTGTCGCAGGCTTTCGACACCACCGATAGCATGGGGCGCATGATCCTGAACGTACTGCTGACCTTCTCGCAATTTGAACGCGAGTTGATCGCCGAACGCGTGCGCGACAGCATCCGCACTCGTAAACGCCATGGCCGCATCCACGGTGGCTTAGCCCCATTTGGCTACGAATACCGCGACGGAGAGCTCGAAGTCGTAGAGGCCGAAGCAGAGATCGTCGGCTTCATCTACGCCGCGTTCCTCCGGCACGGAACCTATACAGCAGCGATGACCGCGGTTCGCGAGGCGGGGTTTTGTAGCTCGCTCAAGACTGCGCGTAACGGCACCTTAAGGGGCGGAAGGCCGATGAGCCCGGGATCGGTCTACAACATTTTGCGCAACCCGATCTATGTGGGCGAGATTCGTGGTCACGACCGAACTTGGCCAGGACGCCACGCGCCGATAATCGAACGTGCGACTTGGGATGCCGCATGTGCGCTGGCTGCCAAACGAACGCGGAAACGCCCTTCTGCTCTGGGCACAGATCACTTCCTCGCGGGGATTTTATGGGACGATCTCGGACGCCACATGCTGCTCGACGTCAACTGGGTCGAAGGGCAACCGTATCACTTTTACGTTTCGAGCAACGCCCAATGGTCGCAGGCGGAGTATCGCCGAGCCTATCGGTCCCGAGCCGACCGGCTCGATGCGGTTACCCTTGCTGCTCTTGGTGCGTTTCTCACCGATCGCAGCCGTCTCCGCGCTGCGCTTCGCACGCACGGCCTATTCGGCGCCGAGCTCGATCGGCTGGCTCAGTATGGCGGGTTAGCCGCTTCCCGCCTCGCGAACACCCCGCCTAGTCAGGTCGAAGGTCTCATCGCGGCATTGTTGGTGCGAATAGAGGTAGCCCCCGAAGCCCTCACGCTCGAGGTTCGGCCAATCGAGCTCAGGCGGTTTCTCGAATGGGACGGCCAAGGGACCTTCGTTGGACGGCAGGCGGACTGGCCAACGAGTAACGCACGTTATGCAATCGAGGTGCCGGTTAGCGTGATCGCAGCCGAACGATGGCCCTCGTTCACCGTGCAACCCCGAGACCCTGCGGTCGAGGTCAGGCCTGATAAGCAGCTTAAGATTCTGATTCGCAATGCCCGTGCGGCACAAGCCCTATTCGACGCACATCGAGACCTTGACCTCGTGGGCTTGGCTCAGCGGTTCGGCCGCTCGCCTGGCTATTTTTCCCGCCTCATCCGATTGAACTACCTCGCTCCCGACATAGTCGCGGCGATCGCCGATGGCACACAGCCCCCCGGGCTCAACCGCAAGACCTTGGCATCGGCGCACATCCCTCTCGATTGGACTATCCAGCGCCGAATGTTCGGATTTCCAGAGCCAAGCCGTCCCGTCACTCCTCGTAACTTGTTTGGTCGCGGAATGTGGCCGTCGCAAGGGGATAAAGTCGTAGTTGGTGGAGGAACGGCCGATGGTTTTTAACTCTCGTTACGCGCCCTTCGCAAACGCGCCCTTGATGACCTTGCCTCCCTCCCGGATCGTATCGAGGTAGTCGCTCCACCATTGCGCCATACGCACCCGCTCATCCCAGTGCTTGCCGCGATGATAGACGCCGCGAACCGCATTGCTGTCACCGTGCGCCAGTCCCCGTTCAATTGCGTCCGGGTTCCAGAGGCCGCTTTCATTCAGCATGGTGGAGGCGGTTGCCCGCAGCCCATGAGCGGTGACCTCATCCTTGGTGAAGCCCATCCGGCGAAAGGCGGCATTCAAGGTGTTTTCGCTCATCGGTCGAACAGACGCACGGGCCGAGGGGAACACATACCCTTCGGTGCCGACCATCTCGGCGAGCTCTTTCAGGTAGCCAATTACCTGCTCTGAAAGCGGCACGGCATGAGGGCGCCGCGACTTCATCTTGCCTTCAGGGATCCTCCACACGCCTTCTTCCAGGTCGATCTCCTTCCACTCGGCGTGCCGTAGCTCGCCAGGCCGGACAAAGACGTGGGGAGCGATCAGAAGGGCATAACGGGTGATGAAGTTGCCAGTGTAGTCCTGGATCGCTCGCAGAAGCCCCCCAAGCTCCTTGGGCTCGAGAATCGCTGCGTAGTGCTTTGCCTTTGGCGTGATCAGCGCTCCGCGGAGCATGGACGTCGGGTCGCCTTTGCAGCGCGTGGTGGCAACGCCATACCGGAATACGCGGCTCGCAAATGATCGGGTCTTCTTCGCGGTCTCGTGCTTGCCCTTCGCCTCAAGGCGCTTGAGGGGGGCGAGCACTTCGAACGGCTCAATGTCATCGATTGGCCGGCTGCCAATGGCATCCACCAGCTGCTCGAGGAAGAAGTTGGCCTTCACGATGGTGGCATCCGCCCTACCGCTCTGCACCATCATCTGATCGATGTACTCACGCGCCACAGCTTCAAAGGTCTGGGCTGAGAGGAATTCGGCGCGAATCTTCTGCTTGCGCTTCTCCATCGCCGGGTCGCCGCCGGACGCGATCTTGTGCCGCGCCTCATAGGCTGTCTGCCTTGCCTGCTTGAGGCTGATCTCGGGGTAAGCACCGATCGACAGCTTCTTTTCGACCGGGCCGATCCGGTAGCGGAATCGCCAGAGTTTGCCCCCGGCTGGGGAGACCTCGATGTACAATCCGCGGTCGTCAGCAACCTTGTAAGGCTTGTCCTTTGGCTTGAGTGCTCGAAGCCGAGTCTCGGTCAGCGGCATGTGCGGGCCTTTTCCCGATGTGGTTTTCGCAAAGGCCCGCAAAAGGCCCGCAAAAATGTGCGGAACCCCCGAGAAAAGGCGGGACGATCCGGCACGATCCAAGGGCCAATTCCCTTGGATTTCTGCGGACTTAATACACTTTTTGAGATGTTCCGAGAAGAACAAATGGTGCCCAGAAGAGGACTCGAACCTCCACGGCCTTGCGGCCACTGGCACCTGAAGCCAGCGCGTCTACCAATTCCACCACCTGGGCACGGGGCAACATATTTGTCGCACGGGAACGAGGCGCGCGGTTACGGCGGCGGTTGCTGCTTGTCAATGCGCTGCGCGGTCGGCATGGGCAGATTTCACACATAGTCAATATGCAGGCAGGTTGCGATGGTCGAAACAGTAACAGTCTTTGGCGGTGACGGATTTGTCGGTCGTTATGTGGTTCAGGCCCTTCTACGGGACGGTCATCGCGTACGGGTTGCCAGCCGAAATCCGAAGCGTGGCTGGTTTCTCAAGGCACAGGCCAATCTCGGACAGATTGCCTATATCGCTGCGGATGTTACACGCCCCGAAACCCTGAAGCACGCCGTCGCAGGCGCTGCCGCTGTCATCAATCTGGTCGGAGTGCTCAAGGGCGATTTCGATGCCGTACACCGTCAGGGCGCAGCCAATGTCGCGTCCGCTGCGAAATCGGCAGGTGCAAAATGTCTCGTCCAGGTTTCTGCAATTGGCGCAGATGCGGGCAGTCCTTCAGCATATGGCAAGAGCAAAGGTCAGGCCGAACAAGCTGTGCGCGATTCATTTCCGACTGCGACCATCCTGAGACCTTCGATCATCTTCGGCCGAGAAGACCAGTTCATAAACCGGTTTGCAAACCTGATACGGATGCTGCCTGTCCTACCCGTCATTGGTGGAGGAACAAAGTTCCAGCCGGTCTTCGTTGGCGACGTCGCGCATGCAGTGGCCGCGGTTGTGAGAGACCCTGCCGCCCATTCCGGCAAGACCTACGAACTTGGTGGACCAGACGTCATGACCATGAAAGAGATCAACAGCTGGATTGCCAAGTCCACCGGGCGCCATCGCGCCATGATCGACGTACCTGACAACATCTCGGCCCTGCTCGCGACACTGACCGGTTGGCTGCCCGGCGCTCCTATTACGCACGACCAATGGCTCATGCTGCAAAAGGACAATATTGTTGAGGCGAAATCCAAGGGCCTTGCTGCTTTGGGCATTGCCGCAACACCGCTAGACGCGGTCGCGGCGGGTTGGCTTGTACAATATCGCAAGCACGGCCGCTTCGGGGCGGCAGCATGAACGACCTGCTGACCGTCGTTCTTCTCGGGATTGTCGAGGGACTGACGGAATTCATTCCGGTTTCGTCAACCGGACACCTTGTCCTCGCCGGAGCCCTGCTCGGGTTCAAGGACGGCTCTGGCGGTGCGTTCGATATCGTGATTCAGCTTGGCGCGATCCTATCCGTCATCGTGCTCTATTGGAGACGGTTTTGGGATGTCGCGGTTGGACTGTTCGGCTGGAAGGATGGCCCAGTCGCCTTTGTCCGGAATATCCTGCTCGGATTTCTGCCATCGGCCGTCATTGGTGCTCTGGCATACAAATTCATCAAGGCCATGCTTGGAGCGCCGTCTGTCGTTGCCTGGGCCCTCATCCTGGGCGGCATTGCCATTCTGGTGATCGAAAAAATGACCAAGACAATCCAGACCGAGAGTGTCGAAGGCATGAACTGGAAGACCGCGCTCGGAATCGGCTTCATCCAATGCCTTTCGATGATCCCCGGCGTCAGCCGTTCCGGTGCAACGATCATGGGGGCGCTTCTGCTTGGCGTCGAACGAAAGACTGCGGCGGAATTCAGTTTCTTTGTCGCTGTCCCGACAATGATGGGTGCTACCGCACTCGCCTTGTACAAGGAGGGCGCCGCCCTTGCCGCGGCGGACATTTCGAACATCACGATCGGGTTTGCGATTTCATTTGTCGTCGCAGCCGCCGTCATCAAGGGCTTCCTCGCAATAGTCACGCGATACGGTTTTGCACCATTTGCCTGGTATCGGATTGTGGTTGGTATAGCGGCGCTGATTTGGCTCAATGCCCTTTGATGGCGAATAGCCAACACGAGCTGCATTAAGCAGGGTGACGCGCAGCTGAGTGGACGCTATGGATTCGCGCTCAATGTGGCTCCTGTATCAATTCCCGCTCTGTCCATTTTCACGCAAGGTCCGGCTGCTGTTGGGCGAAAAAGGCGTGGGCTACGAACTTGTCCGCGAATATCCATGGGAGCGCAGGGACGAATTCCTTGACCTCAACCCCGCAGGTCAAACGCCGGTGCTTGTGGAACGCGACAGAAATATCGCTGTCATGAGCTCAAACGCGATCTGCGAATATTTCGAAGAAACGGTGGACAAGGCCCCCATGATCTCTGGGACCGCCACGAACCGGGCTGAAATCAGGCGCCTGACATCCTGGTTCGACGAGCAGTTCTATGGCAATGTGGTTGCCCCGTTGATGCACGAACGGATGTTGAAACGTATCCTGCATCGCTCAACTCCCGATGGCGCGACTTTGCGCGAAGCCATGAAAAGCGCCAATCAACTCATGGATTATGTCGACTGGTTGCTTGACCACCGCAATTGGCTGGCAGGAGCCACGCTCAGCCTCGCCGATTTGGCAGCCGCCGCGCACATTTCTGTTGCAGACTACCTCGGTGGCATCGACTGGCGCAGTCATGAGCCGACCAAGGCCTGGTATTCAGGCCTCAAGTCGCGCCCAAGTTTTCGGCCATTGCTCAACGAACGCATGGACGGCGTTGCGCCTCCAGACTATTACGACAAGGTCGATTTCTGACGCTCCTGGGCCGGCCTTGACGGCCCGATTGTGCGGCCTTCAGTCCCGAGCGAGCGTCATCAAATAATTGAGTGACATGTCGCCGGAAAGTTGGAATCCCGCCGAAACACTGAAAGAGATCCCCTGCCGATCCAATACTTTCAGCCCCGCGGCTTGAGCAAAGGCTTCTAGCTCATCCGGCGTCAGGAACTTGTTCCAATCATGCGTGCCTCTGGGGATCGCGCCCAGACCTTCGCCGAGTGTGATCATGGCAAGTCGCGACAGACCAGTCCGGTTGGGCGTCGAGAGGATCATCAGTCCACCGGGTGCCAATCGTGAGCCGAGCGCCGACAGGAAAGCTCCGGGGCTGGTGACATGTTCAATCACCTCCATCGAACACACCAGATCAAATTGACCGCTGAAATCGGCGATATCGCCCTCAACATAGTTGATCGACATGCCCTGCCCGGCGGCATGCTGCCTTGCAACTGCGATGTTTTCGGCCGCAGCATCAATTCCCGTGACGGCGGCACCTAGCCGTGCGAGAGGTTCGGACATCAGGCCCGCCCCACAGCCGACATCAATCGCGGATTTTCCTGCCAGTGGTTTGAGAACGCGTGGATCAAGACCCCAATGAGCATTTATGCGATCACGCAGATAACGGAGACGAACAGGATTGAGTTTGTGCAACATCGCGGAAGACCCTTTGGGGTCCCACCACTCGGCGGCCAGAGCGCCAAAATGTTCGGCTTCTGTCGGATCGATCGTTGTTGCGTGTCTTGCCTTTGCCATACCCCTTCCCTAACAGGGCGGCGCTCTTTGGCCAAAGGGCTTTTCAACTGTAACGCAGGGATGTTTCGTGGCCAAAATCGTAATGAAGTTCGGCGGCACATCAATGGCGGGGACGGAACGGATCCGCAACGTCGCCGCGCGGGTCAAGAAAGAGGTTGATGCCGGCAATCAGGTGGCAGTCGTTGTGTCCGCAATGGCAGGCGAAACGGACCGCCTTGTGAATTTTTGCCGCGAAGCCGCTCCGCTGCACGATACCAAGGAATATGATGTTGTCGTCGCTTCGGGTGAGCAGGTAACGTCGGGATTGCTCGCCATGACCCTGCAAGCCATGGGGGTTCCAGCACGAAGCTGGCTTGGCTGGCAGCTGCCGATCAGGACCTCCGATGCACACGCCTCTGCACGTATTGAAGAGATCGACTGCACCGCACTCAACGCAGCCCTTGCCAGCGGCGAAGTGGCCGTCATTCCGGGATTCCAAGGTGTCACCATGGACAACCGGGTCACCACTTTGGGACGCGGAGGCTCCGACACATCGGCAGTTGCCATGGCAGCGGCCATGAAGGCAGATCGCTGCGATATTTATACTGATGTAGACGGCGTTTATACGACAGACCCGCGCATCGTCCCTCGGGCGCGCAAGCTCGACAAGGTGACTTATGAGGAAATGCTCGAACTGGCGAGCGTTGGCGCAAAGGTGCTGCAGACCCGATCGGTGGGGCTCGCAATGAAGGAAAAGGTACGTTTGCAGGTCCTGACGTCGTTTGATGACAGGCCTGGAACGTTGATCGTCGGTGACGATGAAATTGGAGAAAATGACGTGGAACGCCAGGTGATAACGGGCATCGCCCATGACAAGAATGAAGCCAAGATCACACTCACCAATGTGCCTGATCGGCCAGGCGCGGTTGCGAGCATCTTCACACCGCTCGCCGAAGCCAGCATCAATGTCGACATGATCATCCAGAATATTGCGCATGATTCCGGCTCCACTGACGTGACCTTCACTGTTCCTGGTGCCGAACTTGCACGAGCTTTGGACGCGCTTGAAAAGGGCAAGGATACGATTGGCTATGAAAGGCTGCTGCACGATACCAAGGTCGCGAAAATCTCCATCGTTGGCGTAGGTATGCGCAGCCATGCAGGCGTAGCCTCGACAATGTTCAAGGCTTTGGGATCGCGAGGGATCAACATTCAGGCTATCTCAACGAGCGAGATCAAGGTGTCGGTCTTGATTGACGAAGATGAAACCGAACTTGCAGTTCGCGTGCTGCACACGGCCTATGGGCTGGACGCAGAGGATGCGGCGTGAGCAAACTTGACGCGCTGATGAAGCGCGGGCGGGAGTTCCTTGGTTCCGAGATTGCAGTCATGGCTGGGGCGATGTCGTGGATCAGCGAGCGCAATCTCGTGTCCGCCATGTCGAATGCGGGCGGTTTCGGCGTGATCGCCTGTGGCGCGATGCCGCCAGACCTGCTCGATGCTGAAATTGCCGCGACCAAGGCAATGACGGACAGGCCATTTGGCGTGAACCTCATTACAATGCATCCAAATCTCGATGAACTCATTTCAATTTGCGCGAAGCATCGCGTGTCACATGTTGTGCTGGCAGGCGGCCTTCCACCGCCTGGATCTATTGACGCTATCAAGGCAAACGGAGCCAAATTGATCTGCTTTGCCCCGGCGCTGTCGCTCGCAAAAAAGCTTGTCCGTTCCGGTGTGGATGCCCTGGTGATCGAAGGGATGGAAGCTGGCGGCCATATTGGCCCTGTTTCCACGTCCGTCCTTGTCCAGGAGATTCTGCCAGAAATCGGGCCGCAGGTTCCGGTTTTTGTTGCTGGGGGGATAGCCAGGGGAGAAGCGATCGCCTGCTTCCTCGAACTTGGTGCCGCTGGCGTCCAGATTGGAACGCGACTGGTTTGTGCCACCGAATGTATTGCGCACCCGGCCTTCAAGAAGGCCTTCCTCCGTGCATCCGCGCGGGATGCTGTTGCCAGCGTCCAGATCGACCCCCGCCTTCCGGTCATCCCTGTCCGTGCTCTGAAGAATGCCGGCACTGAAGAATTCACCCGCAAGCAGGTCGAAGTTGCCGCAATGCTTGATCGAGGCGAAGTCGACATGGGCGCAGCGCAGCTTGCAATCGAGCACTTCTGGGCTGGAGCCTTGCGTCGTGCGGTCATTGATGGCGATGTGGAAAATGGCTCGCTGATGGCCGGTCAGTCAGTCGGCATGGTCAAGTCGGAAGAGCCAATAGCCCAAATTTTGCAGACACTGGTGGACGAAGCTCAGGCAGCATTGGAATCACGCGCAACAATCTGATAGCGAATGCGGATGATCGCTGCCGCCTCCGCCCGTGAAATCCTGACTGGCCTCCACGAAGTGATGGCTTCGCGCGCAACTGCGCAGGCCAAACTGAACAAGGTCGTGCAGATCATTGGCGAAGCGCTCGCCAGCGAAGTCTGTTCGATTTACCTGCGCCGCGAAGGTGTGCTTGAACTTTTCGCGACCCGCGGCCTGAACCAGGAGGCTGTTCACGTCACGAAATTGGCGATGGGGGAAGGTCTTGTCGGCACGATTGCCGAACAGATCGCTACCCTCAACCTCGACGAAGCGACCAGCCACCCCGACTTTGCCTACAAGCCGGAAACCGGCGAGGAACTCTTCCATAGCTTTGCCGGCGTGCCAATCATCCGCAAGGAAGACGCCGTGGGCGTGCTCTGCGTCCAGCATGCGGAGCCAAGGCGATATGAAGAAGTCGAAATCGAGGCATTGCAAACGGTTGCGATGGTTCTATCCGAACTGATTGCAAATGCGGGTCTCATCGACAATGCGGAGGCCCGTGGATCAAAAGTCCAGAACACGGCGGCTTTGCGGCTCAACGGGCTGAAACTGGTCGATGGCATGGCAAAGGGGCATGCGGTCTTTCATCAGCCCCGCATCACGATCGAACACACCGTCGCCGAGGACATCGAAGCCGAACGCCATCGTGTCTATTCCGCATTCGACAAGATGCGTGAGCAGATTGACAAGATGGCAAGCCAGGCCGAATTCGGCGGCGAAGGCGAACATCGCGACGTCATAGAGATGTACAAGATGTTCGCCTATGACGAAGGCTGGTCGCGGCGGATCAATGAGGCCATAGACAGCGGCCTCACCGCTGAAGCTGCAATTGAGCGCGTCCAGCAACGCACCCGAATGCGCATGCGCCAGATCGACGATCCACTCCTGGCGGATCGCATGCATGACCTTGAAGACATGTCCAACCGTCTGCTGCGGATCGTTTCCGGTCAGCTTGCATCGGCAGCTCAAGCAGGTCTTCGTCGGGATGCGATCCTGATAGCGCGCAATCTTGGGCCAGCTGAGCTGCTCGAATATGACCGTCGTCGCCTAAAGGGAGTCATTCTGGAAGAGGGATCGCTGACCGCGCACGTCATTATTGTGGCGCGGGCGATGGGCATTCCCGTGCTCGGACGAGTCAAGGATGTCCGGCGCCTCATTTCGGAGGGCGACCTGCTGCTCGTGGATGTTGGCCAGTCAGCGGTCTTCGTTCGCCCGACTGCCGCCATGGAAGAGGCGTTTGAAACCCAGTTGGCCGTTACACAAAAGCGGCGGGCAGGTTTTGCAGCACTGAAGCGTGAGGCCCCGGTTTCCAAGGACGGCTTGCGCGTTGCTCTTATGATCAATGCAGGCCTCCGCGACGACATCGCAGCCCTGGACGCTACGGGAGCAGATGGGATTGGCCTTTTCAGGACCGAGTTTCAGTTTCTTGTTTCAGCAACCATGCCTCAGCGCGAACGGCAATTGCGGCTCTATCGCGATGTGATTGAAGCGGCGGGCAAGAAGCCGGTTGTCTTCAGGACCGTTGATATCGGTGGCGACAAGGCCCTTCCCTATTTGCGGCAGGATGAGGAGGACGAGGAAAACCCTGCGATGGGTTGGCGCGCGATCCGGATTGCACTGGAGCGCGATGGGCTGATGAAAGCACAAGCACGTGCCTTGATCGAGGCTGCGGCAGGAACCACATTGAACGTTATGTTCCCGATGGTCTCGGAGCCATGGGAATTCGAGCAGGCGCGCGCGATATTCGAGAAGCAGCGCGAATTCCTGATTGAGCGCGGCAAGCGGGTACCACGTGAGATTCGATATGGTGCGATGCTCGAAGTCCCTGCCCTTGCCGAATGTCTCGATTTGCTGCTGCCGAAGCTCGAATTCATTTCGATTGGAACGAATGATCTGACGCAATTCCTGTTCGCCGCGGACCGTGCTCATCCCAAGCTGGCGGAACGTTTCGATTGGCTATCGCCAGCTATCCTGAGATTCTTGTCACGGGTGGTCAAACAATGCGATGAAGCCAATGTGCCGGTCACTGTGTGTGGTGAGATGGGTGGCCGAGCTCTCGAAGCGCTCGCCCTGCTCGGAATAGGAATTGAGCGACTGTCAATCACGCCGGTGTCTGTAGGCCCGATAAAGGCCATGATCCGTTCGCTTAATGTCGCAGATGCGCGATCGGTCTTGGCAGACTATCTCAAAAAGCCGCCCGCGAGCATTCGCGCCGCACTTGGTGAATGGGCGTTGCAAAACAAGGTCGAAATCTGACTTCGGACATTGAAGCGCAATTGAGGCAGCGCTCTTTTTTGAATATCGCGCGGCTTCGTCCCCTAGCTATGATGTAGCAGCAGAACGCATCCACTCTCGGTTGTGCCTTCATTGTGACGTGTTCCTTGAGGCGAAAACAGACAGTCTCCTTGTCCGAACCGTGTACCTTCAATCGTGAAATCTCCTGCCAGCACCGCGAGGTATTCATCATGATGGTGATGATGCGCAGGAATTACCGAGATCGGAGCACATCTCAGCAGTTTCGGGCCACTAACCCACAGCTCTTTCATATCAACACCTGGAAAGATTTTGCGCCAGCTGCCGGAAACGAAGGGATAATAATGCTTACCTTCGGCCTCGCCAATCTGGACCTGCTGGACCGCGTTGAGAACACGGTCTTTCAGTCCGGCAGGCGGTCTTGCGCAACCTGCCATTCCAGCAAACGGAGACAACGCTGCTTCGGCATCGTCGATCATGCGGTCAAGTTCTGGGTCATACAAACGCTGACGCGCAACATCTGCTCGCTCTGCTGGCGAGAGCAGGCCAATAGCAAATTTGTCCGAAAGGGAGATATCAGTCATCGCAGCATTCGTTCCTTCAATGTCAACATCCCCCGCCGAACCCAGCTTTTCGCGGTGCCGAGAGGGACAGAAAGATGTTCGGCCAGTTCAGAATGGGTGAGGCCGTAAGTATAGGTCAGGACAATTGCGTTCCGCTGATCCGCTGGCAGCTGCTTGAGACAATGGCCCAAACGGGAATCAGGGGGATCAACAGGCGCTACAGGAATATCCAGGTCGTCAATTGGTTCGGTCGGGCGGTCTGCACGGATCATATTGAGTGCAACGTTTCGGACGATCACACTCATCCAACCAATCGGACTTCCGCGGGCGGGGTCATAAAGCTTGGCTTTGCGCCAGATATTCACATAGGCTTCCTGTGTCGCATCCTGCGCTACCGCTTCATCGCGCAAGATCCGGAATGCGATCGCAAAAAGCCGGGGAGACGTTATGTCATAGAGACGAGCAAACGCCTCCATCTGACCTTGCGCAACCTGCGCAAGCAGCTGCTCCAGGGTAGCGGGCGGCATGGCTTCAATCTTCGGTTCAGCTTTCACCAACTGAATAACCCCTATCATTTGCTTCATGTGAGCATGATCCCCCAATGAACGCTTCATTCCTTGGCATCAGTGCATATCGCGGCCTCCCAACGAACGCTGAGAATGCGGTGACACTTTCCAAGGACAATCTGGAGCCTTGGGCGCTTAGGCGCGCGAAATAGGCCCGCGCGCGTGCAGGATAGTGCCCCAAACGGGGAAGCACAGAGATCTTGTCCTCGCCCGGTCCGGCGAGGCCACAATTGGTCAATTCACTCACCTCGGGCTGCGCATTAATACGCTCTCGCCAAAGTTACGTCCGAAACGGATGATTGGATGCAGCTGCAATTGTGCCTGTGAACAAATATCGTGTTTAAGTTCGACCGACCGAGCTAGGATCACTCTGTGCCTTGGGAGTCTGTCAAGCAATGAATCGACGAAGGATGATAGCGCTGGTCTGTTTTTTTGCCGGAGGGCTCGGCTCTTGCGACCAGCTTGATCCGCAATGGAAGGGCTGGGTCTATCCTGACCGAAAAGACACATCCGTCGATTGGAAGTTGGGCAGCTTTGCTACGCTCAAGGAATGCCGAGAAGCAGCGCAAAGCATGATCGACTGGCTACCAGACCCGACTGCCGCGGATTATGAATGCGGCTATCAGTGCAAACCGTCCGACTTCTTAAGCAGGCTGGATGTGTGTGCCGTAACGCGGCGCTGACCGTGCAGACGTTCTAACGCGATTGAGCCACACCTGAGGACATGCGGTCCATCATATGCGCAAACAGACTGACCACGCCGTCGTTGCTGGCCTGGAACTTGTGGAAATCCTCCGGATGGACAAACTGATCCGAAAACCAGGGGTATTGCGAAGAATCGAACGAGGCCCGAAGCCAGTCGATGGCCTCGCGAAGCACAAGGCAATCCTTGGCCTCCGCCCGATAGAAATAATACAGTGCGACGCGCATCTGCGGCAGCACGGGCAGTGGCACCAAGGTTGAGGTGATGGCGCGCGTGTAGGACGGCAAAAGGGCAATTCCTGCGCCATTTGCAGCAGCATAGGCCTGGGTAAGGGAAGAGTTCGTCCGGATTGACGTCATGGATCGCGGTCTGTCCGAACCCAAAAGCAGGTCAATCGCTGTATCATTGTATCCTGGCGAAGCTTGTTCAACGATCACATGGTTTCTCAAATCGTCGATCGTGCTTGGCACTCCATTTGCGCGAAGATAGTCGGGCGACGCGAACAGCATCATGTGGATGGTCGCCACCTTTGCGACGATGAGATTGGCATCCGCCGGCGGTCGATAGGCCAAACCAAGATCGACAAGGCAGCTCCGATCTCGCTTGAGATCATAATCGAACTGCATGTTGATGGTCGTTGGCCTGATCTGGTTGGATAATGCAGCCACCCGCGGGGTGAGCCAGCTTGTGCCGACCCCTTCAGTGCAGCCAAAGGTGAATGTCCCCGGTTCAAGGAGTCCTTTTCCCCTGACATCGGCGCCATCGATGGCTGTTCGACCAAGCGCTGCCGCCGCGTGATAGAGCCTTTCGCCAACCTTCGTCAGTTTCGCTCCGGAAAGTCCGCGACTGACAACAGCTTCGCCTGCCACCTGCTCCAATTTGGCGAGATGTGCGCGTACCGTATTCACAGAGACCCGCTGGCGCCTGGCTGCTTCCCTCAGGCTGCCTGCATCCCCAACTTCGACAAGGAACTTCAAATCCGACCAATCAAGATCAGCGACTGACAGAACCTTCCTCTCAGCCGGGGTGTTCATCGCCTGAACAGGCGGTTCAATTTTCTCTATCGCTTCCAAATCTTCCCAGTCGATTAAGAAATTTATCGTAGTCAGGTTCCGATCATATCGTTGCAAGGGGAGACACGCAATGCGTCATGACGTCATGAAAGACGCTGAGCTTCAACTGAAGCAGGACGGTCTGTGCTTTTGGGATGGATTGCTGAATGATCGCGCCCGCAAGACGCTCGGAAAATTGGGCTCAAAGGCCACGCGCCTCGACCTCGCCAGTGAAGACGAAGCATTGGACTTCTTTGGGCGGGCAAGTGAAAATCTGACGCTGGCTGCTGAAGCGTCGATACGTCGCATGTTGCAGAAGAATCCGAATCTGGTGCACGTGATTCGTCGCGAGAACGGCGGCCCTGCACTCGGCCTTTTCGCCTGTTTGCCGCTGAACGAGTTTGGTGCGGCATCCATTGCCAATGGCCAGTTCGACGGGACCAACCCTGATCCCGCCTGGATCGTCCGCAATGGCGAGACGCCAGTAGCCATCTACGAGTGGCTGTTTTATGGCCCCGGTCTCTACCTGAAGACCATGCCTGCGGTGGGTCGGCTCTACCGGTCGCTCACTCAAACTGACTGTCCTGTTTTTTCCAAAGGCACTACGGACTTCTCTGCCCGGCTTTTGCTCAGCCTCGGGTTCCTCGAAGCGCGCACGATTTATCCCAACGCGCAAGAGGGCTTTGTCGTTGTCCTCCCCCAGTGCAGCGACTCCTGGTCAACAAAGCTCAGCGGCAAGCGGACCGAGATCCGTCAGGTCCGCAGCTTCGAGGAGCTGGCACATGTCATTTCCATTCGGTCTGCAACCTATCTTGCCGAACAGTTTCCACTCTATTCCGAAGAATTCGACGGGAACGATTTCTGCGCCACGCATTTGGTCGGATACATTGACGGCGATCCTGCCGGAGCGATCCGCATGCGCTATTTCGGCGACTTTGCAAAAGTTGAAAGACTGGCCGTCAAGCTTGAGTATCGCAAAAGCAGACTGGCCTTCCAGCTCGTCAAGGCGGCCGTGGCACACGTCAGGCGCAAAGGATTCACGCGGGTCTACGGGCATGCCAGTGCCGAGATTGCGCCATTCTGGAAACTGATGGGCGCGAGCCAGATGGAAAACCGCAAGCCATTCCGATTCGCCAATATCGAGTATCACGAAATGGGCGCAGAGCTCGAGCCTGATCCTCTGGCAATCCGGTATGGAGCTGCACCTATGGTGACCATTCGCCCCGAAGGTCTTTGGGATGAACCTGGCGCACTCGACTGGTCGAATATTGTGTCTGATCCAATGCGTGCCGAACTCATGATCGCGGGAAGCCGCAGTGGTGCGTCATGAAAATGACTGAATTCACATCGGGGCTCTTTGACGGCAAGGCCGTGGCCAGGACTCTGCTTCGCGAAACTCGCGCCAGATCACAATATTTTGATGCAGACCTGCTCACCGATCCCGTTTGGGAACTGCTTCTCACTCTCTACGATGCCGAAGAGTCGAAGCGCGTTTGCGCGACAAAGGATCTGCGTCGCAATTCAACCATGTCAGCGGATACGTTGCAGCGCTGGATCAAGGTGCTGGAGCGCCGCGGACTGCTTACAACAATCGCGGACTCCGGAATGCTGAATGAGGGCCTGGTGAAGCTCACAGGCCCGGCACATCGCGCAATGGAAAGCTATCTTATGGACGTTGCACAGCTGGACCCAGAGCGCTTCTAACTGTTTCTCGCGACTGTGGCGTGCATGGTGACAATCCGTGCACGCCACTTTTTTCAATAGGGAAGTTCGGTTTCACCCATGAGAAAAAGGTCCACAGCCCGAGCGCACTGGCGACCTTCGCGGATTGCCCAGACAACCAGGCTCTGGCCGCGTCGCATATCCCCGCATGCAAAAATGCTCTCCACACTTGTCGCATAGTCTTTTGTATTGGCGGAAACATTTCCGCGCTGATCCAGCTTGACTTCTGTCTGTTCAACAAAGCCCTGCGTTCGCGGTCCAACAAAACCCATGGCAAGAAAGATCAGGTCTGCCTTGAGCGTAAACTCGCTCCCAGGGATTTCGCGCATCTGGCCATCCACCCACTCGACTCGGACACATTCCAGTCCTTCGACGGCGCCATTTGAACCGATCACCCGTTTGGTCAGGATGGACCAATCGCGCTCGCAGCCTTCCTCATGGCTGGTGGATGTCCGCAACTTCATCGGCCAGTCGGGCCAGGTCAGTGCTTTGTCCGCCTTCACCGGAGGCTTGGGCATAATCTCGATTTGAGTGACAGAAGCAGCACCCTGGCGGTTTGACGTGCCGACGCAGTCGGATCCCGTGTCGCCACCACCAATGACGATCACATGTTTGCCGGTCGCGGAAATTGTCCCGCGCGGCGCGGCGCGCACTTCATCGTCGCCGGCGTTGCGCTTGTTCTGCTGGGTCAGAAACTCCATGGCGAGCCGTACGCCCGGCAGTTCATAACCCGGAATCTCGAGCTTTCGCGGCATTTCCGCGCCGCCTGCCATCACAATCGCATCAAAATTCGCGCGAAGTGATTCAACAGACACAGAAACGCCGACCTCGGTGCTGGTTCGCAGTTCGACGCCTTCAGCTTCCATCTGCACAAGCCGACGATTGATCAGGTGCTTTTCCATCTTGAAGTCAGGAATGCCGTAGCGAAGCAAGCCGCCCATCCGATCGTTCTTCTCGAACAGCGTGACGCTGTGCCCGGCGCGCGCAAGCTGCTGGGCGCACGCCATGCCCGCCGGCCCGGACCCGACTACCGCGACTGATTTCCCGGTCTTGCTCTTGGGGATCTGCGGGGAAATCCAGCCTTCCTGCCACCCT
Organism: Sphingomonadaceae bacterium; assembly: GCA_046348625.1. Lineage (GTDB taxonomy): Bacteria > Pseudomonadota > Alphaproteobacteria > Sphingomonadales > Sphingomonadaceae > Aquisediminimonas. Next base: position 258,472 of record JAXMDX010000003.1, on the reverse strand, counting down.
CGGTCAACAATAGCGCATTCAATCGACTTGATGGTAACAGGAGCGTCCTCGATATTCAGCGTGCAGCTTTCTTCGCAAGGTGCTGGACAAATGCGACCAGTGAACTCGGGAAAGTTGTTCGTCGAATGCAGCAGTTCCAGCGCATTTTTCCAATCGCCCTCATAGACCAGATTGTTCCAGTCGGGGATCGAGTTGTTCACCGGGCAGCCGTTATGGCAATAAGGAATTCCGCAATTCATGCACCGCGACGCCTGATCGCGAAGTGCCGGATCTGGCATGGGAATAGTGAATTCGCGGTAATGCGTCAGCCGTTCTGCAGGCTTCGCATAGCCGCGATCCTTCCGCTCGATTTCAAGAAAGCCGGTAACCTTGCCCACAATTCACTCCAATAGAACGATTATTCGGCAGCCACGGAAGCTGCAGCGAGACGCTCCGCCTCCAACTGCTTGAGCGCCCGCGCATAATCACGCGGCATGATCTTGACGAAGCGCTTGAGCGATTCCTCCCAATCATCCAGAATCGCCCGGGCACGCTTGCTGCCAGTGTAGAGATGATGCCGCTCAAGCATGATACGCAGGCGCTCGGCGCTATGGCGCAACATGTCTCCCATGCCCGTATCGTGCACGTCGATTGCACGCTGGCTCGGGCGGCCAGTGCCTTCGTCCCCGTCGGCGTCCGGCATGATTGGTTCAACATCAACCATTGCCATGTTGCAGCGTTCCCGGAAAAGACCGTCTTCGTCATAGACATAGGCAACACCGCCGGACATTCCGGCAGCAAAGTTGCGGCCAGTCTTGCCCAGGACGACCACCACGCCACCGGTCATATATTCGCAACCGTGATCGCCGGTACCCTCGGCAACCGCCACCGCGCCCGAGTTGCGCACGGCAAAGCGTTCCCCCGCGACGCCGTTGAAATAGGCCTCTCCGGCAATTGCACCATAGAGAACCGTGTTTCCGACAATGATGTTTTCCGTCGGCTCTCGTTTCACATGGGTTGGCTGCTTGACAATCACCCGGCCTCCGGAAAGCCCTTTGCCGACATAATCGTTCGCGTCGCCCGTAAGTTCGAGCGTCACGCCATGGGCAAGGAAAGCGCCAAAGCTTTGCCCCGCGACACCGGCAAAGGCGATGCGGATTGTATTGTCCGGCAAACCTTCATGGCCGTAGCGTCGTGCCACTTCGCCTGAAAGCATCGCGCCAACGGTCCGATTGACATTCTTGACCTCTCGCTCGATCCGAACGGCTTCACCGCGCTCGAGCGCAGGAGCAGCGGCGGCAATCAACTCACGATCCAGAGCCTTGTCGAGGCCATGATTCTGTGTTTCGGTCTGATGCCGCGCAACCTCTTCCGGCAGATCCACTTCGTGAAGAATGCGGGTCAGGTCGACGCCGCCCGCTTTCCAGTGATCAACTGCCCGTCGCATGTCGATCCGGTCGACCCGCCCGACCATGTCATCAACTGTGCGGAAGCCCATTTCCGCCATGATCTGACGCAGTTCTTCAGCCACGAAGAAGAAATAGTTGATCACATGCTCCGGTTGGCCAGTGAACCGCTTGCGGAGTACCGGGTCCTGCGTAGCGACACCGACTGGACACGTGTTCAGATGGCATTTGCGCATCATGATGCAACCGGCAGCAATAAGCGGCGCCGTTGCAAAGCCAAATTCGTCCGCACCGAGCAGCGCTCCAATCGCAACGTCGCGACCGGTGCGAAGGCCGCCGTCAACCTGGACTGCGATCCGGGACCTGAGGCCGTTCAGAAGCAAGGTCTGCTGCGTCTCTGCAAGACCGATTTCCCATGGCGAGCCTGCATGCGTGAGAGATGTCAGGGGAGAGGCGCCGGTTCCGCCTTCATAACCCGATACTGTGACATGATCGGCCCGGGCCTTGGCAACGCCGGCTGCAACGGTGCCAACCCCTACTTCGGACACAAGCTTCACAGATATCCGCGCAGTCGTATTGACGTTCTTCAGGTCATGGATGAGCTGTGCCAGATCTTCGATCGAATAAATGTCATGGTGCGGCGGTGGCGAGATGAGCCCCACGCCCGGCGTCGAATGACGGACGCGCGCAATGTTCTTGTCGACCTTGTCGCCGGGAAGCTGGCCACCTTCGCCAGGTTTTGCACCCTGCGCCATCTTGATCTGGATATCGTCGGCGTTGACCAGATATTCGGTGGTCACTCCAAAGCGACCGCTCGCAACCTGCTTGATCGCGGAACGCATGGAATCCCCATTTGCAAGAGGCTTGAAGCGATCGGCTTCCTCCCCGCCTTCTCCAGTGTTCGACCGGGCCCCGATGCGGTTCATGGCAATCGCAAGCGTCGTATGTGCTTCCCGACTGATCGACCCGAAGCTCATCGCCCCGGTGGCAAACCGCTTCACGATCTCGCTCGCAGGCTCGACCTCATCGATATCGAGTGGCTGATCGGCCTTCTTCAGTTCCATCAGGCCGCGAATGGTCAGCAGGCGCTCACTCTGCTCGTTGATCGATTTGGCAAACTCTGCATAGTTTTTCGGATCATTTCCGCGCACCGCATGTTGCAGACTGGCGACGTTATCCGGCGTCCAGGCGTGCTCTTCGCCACGAACGCGATACCCGTAGATACCCCCTGCATCGAGCATGTTGCGATAAATGGGATTGTCACCATAGGCGGCGGCATGACGGCGTACCGTTTCTTCTGCGATCTCGCGAAGTCCGGCGCCTTCGATCGTCGTTGCCGTGCCAGTGAAATACTTGTCAACGAAAGCCGTCGAGAGGCCAATGGCATCGAAAATCTGGGCGCCACAATATGATTGGTAGGTGGAAATGCCCATCTTGGACATGACCTTCAGTATCCCTTTGCCAATCGCCTTGATGTAGTTCTTCTGCACTTGCTCCGCGGAAAGCGGGAGCCCCCGACGGACTCGAATTTCCTCAAGTGTTTCAAAGGCGACATAAGGGTTGACTGCTTCAGCCCCAAAGCCCGCCAGAACGCAGAAATGATGCACTTCGCGCGCTTCACCTGTCTCGACGACGAGACCCGTCTGCATGCGAAGACCCTGACGAACAAGGTGGTGGTGCACCGCCGCAGTCGCAAGCAATGCCGGCATCGCAATGCGATCCGAGCTTTGCGACCGGTCCGAGAGGATCAGGATATTCCGGTCGGCAAGGACCGCCTCTGTCGCTGCCCAGCACATTTCCTTCAGGGCCATTTCCAGGCCGGCAGCCCCTGTGGCCGCATCCCAGGTCATGTCGATTGTTTCAGTGCGGAAGGCACCGTCAAGCGTCTCTTCGACCGACCGAATCTTCTCGATGTCGGCATTTGTCAGGATGGGCTGGTCAACTTCCAGGCGCTTGTGGGTGCCTGCTTCGTGCCCCAGCAGATTTGGCCGCGGCCCTATCATCGAGACAAGGGACATGACCAGTTCTTCGCGGATCGGATCAATCGGCGGGTTGGTGACCTGCGCAAAATTCTGCTTGAAATAGTCGTACAACAATCGCGACCGGGAAGAGAGAACGGCGATTGGCGTGTCCGTCCCCATCGATCCGATCGGGTCTTCGCCGTTTGTGGCCATGGGTTCGAGGAACTTGGCAATGTCTTCCTGAGTATATCCGAATGCCTGCTGGCGATCGAGCAACACGGAAGGATCATTGACAGGCGGCTCCGGCGCCACGTCCACAGAACCAAGGTCCTTGAGCTTGTATTGCGCGGATTCAAGCCACTTGGCATAGGGCTCTGCTGCAGCAAGCTGGGCCTTGATTTCCTCGTCCTCGATGATCCTTCCCTGCTCCATGTCGATGAGCAGCATCTTGCCCGGCTGAAGGCGCCATTTGCGAACGATATTGTCTTCCTTGACGGGAAGGACACCCGATTCCGAGGCCATGATCACATGGTCATCATCAGTGACACAGAAGCGGGCCGGCCGTAGGCCGTTGCGGTCCAGCGTCGCGCCAATTTGGCGGCCATCGGTAAAGGCCACAGCTGCCGGCCCGTCCCAAGGCTCCATCAGGGCAGCATGATATTCGTAAAAGGCCTTGCGGCCTGCATCCATCATCGGATTGCCGGCCCAGGCTTCCGGAATAAGCATCATGATCGCGTGGGCCAGCGAATAGCCACCGGCAAGCAGCAGCTCCAATGCGTTGTCGAGACAGGCGGTGTCAGATTGACCATGCGGAATCAGGGGCCACATCTTGTCCAGGTCCGGGCCAAGAAGTTCCGACTCCATCGTGCGCCGCCGGGCATTCATCCAGTTCACATTGCCGCGGACAGTGTTGATTTCGCCATTGTGCGCTATGAAGCGATACGGGTGCGCCAATTTCCATGACGGAAATGTATTGGTCGAGAAACGCTGGTGTACGAGTGCGAGCGCCGATTGGGTCAGCGGGTTACGCAGGTCCTCATAGAAGCTGCCAACCTGCCCGGCGAGCAGCAGGCCTTTGTAGACGAGCGTGCGCGACGAAAAGGATGGCATGTAGAGTTCGGCCAAGCCGGGCAGCTCGTGCTTCTCAGCCAACGCTGCCAGAGGATTTTGCGTCTGCTTGCGGAGAGCCAGCAGCTTGCGCTCGAACGCATCCTGGTCAGGGGTCGACGCCCCGCGACCGACTATGGCTTGCCGAATCACCGGCATCTGTTCGAGAACGGCCTTGCCCAGCCCTTGCGGGTCAACCGGTACATCCCGCCAGCCGATCAGCAGCTGACCTTCCTTGGCAATAAAGCTTTCGAAATGCGTCGTCGCAAAATCCAGCGCAGCCGCATCACGCGGCAGGAAGCACATCGCGACAGCATAATCGCCTATGGCTGGCAGGGTGAGTCCCTCGCCATGCGCCCAATCGCGCAGCAAAGCATCGGGAATCTGGATGAGAATGCCAGCTCCATCGCCAAGCAGCGGATCAGCACCCACCGCGCCACGATGATCAAGATTGACGAGAATTTCGAGGCCGCGTTTGACAGTATCGTGCGTCTTGACGCCCTTGATATGCGTGACAAAGCCAACGCCGCATGCATCATGCTCGTTTCTGGGGTCGTACAATCCTTGCTTCGGCGGATAGTTCATCCGGAGCCTTTTCCCTTACTGTCAATGCGGAATTAAGATGCGCGGTAGACCTATGCGCACGTAATTTGAAGCCAAGAATTGAACTTCGGGTGCAAAGAATCTTGCGGGACAGCAAAGCTTGCATTGTCCCGTGGGTCATCCGGAAGCCAAAGATGAAGGCTATCTCCTCTAGCTGGCCTCAATACTGGGAGAGCCGATGTTGGCGTGAGCAACGCCCCCGTCGACCGTGATTGTATCCCCGACCACATAATTGCCGGCATCGCTGGCCAGGAAGATTGCCGCCGCCGCCATGTCCTCCGGTTTGCCGATCCTCTTGCTGGGGATGTTCTTCGCAACAGCATCGCCGTGATCACGCGCAGCGCGATTCATGTCGGACGCAAATGCACCGGGGGCAATCGATGTGACGTTGATCTGATCAGCGACCAACCTCGCAGCCATGCGGCGCGTCAGGTAAATCAGGGACGACTTCGACGCATGATAGCTGAACGTTTCCCAGGGATTCAGCCGAATGCCGTCAATGGACGTGATGTTGATGACCTTGGCGGGATGCTCTGCAGACGCGGCAGCTTTCAATTGCGGATAGAGCGCCTGCGTCAGGAAAAACGGCGATTTGACGTTCAGGTCCATCACCTTGTCCCAGCCGACTTCGGGAAAGTCCTCAAATGGCGCTCCCCATGCGGCCCCTGCATTATTCACAAGGATATCGAGCTTTGGCTCCCGCTCTGCAAAGGCAGCAGCAAGCGCCTTGCAACCCGCCACACTCGAAACATCCTGCGGCAGCGAATGGCAGTTTGGCCCCAGTTCGGCTGCCGTAGCATCACAAACATCGGCTTTGCGGGAGGAAATATAGACCTTTGCGCCCTGCGCGAGAAATCCTTCGGCAATCATCCGGCCGATATTCTTGGAGCCGCCCGTAACAAGCGCGACACGCCCTTCGAGTGAAAAGAGCTTTGCAGTATCCATTGTTATCCGCCTCTCTTGATAGTTTCTCGCGCCACAATCAGCTGCTGTATCTGGCTGGTGCCTTCGTAGATCCTGAAAATGCGCACATCGCGATAAAGGCGTTCAATCCCATAATCGGCGACATAGCCTGCTCCGCCGAAAATCTGTACGGCGCGATCGGCAACACGCCCCACCATTTCCGAAGCAAAAAGCTTAGCGGCTGCGCATTCCAGCACAACATTCTCGCCCGCATCACGCTTGGCCGCTGTCTCAAGGACAAGCGCCTTGGCAGCGAGCAGTTCCGTTTTCGAATCCGCGATCATCGCCTGAACAAGCTGAAAATCTGCGATGGCCTGGCCGAACTGCTTGCGCTCCGTCGCATAGGCGACTGCATCTGCGACGAGCCTCTCTGCGACTCCGACGCACATCGCGGAAATATGAAGCCTTCCACGGTCCAGGACGCGCATGGCGACCTTGAAGCCCTCGCCTTCGGCGCCCAGCATGTTTTCAGGCGGCACGGCAACATCATCGAAATTGACGTCACAGATATGTGCGCCCTGCTGGCCCATCTTCTTTTCATGGGCTCCAACACTAAGCCCCGGAGAATCGGCAGGCACAAGGAACGCTGTCACACCCCCAGCTCCAGGGCCACCCGTTCGCGCCATCACGGTGAAAAGTTGGGCCTTGTCAGCATTGGTGATGTACCGTTTTCCCCCAGACAGCTTCCACTGGTTGCCGTCCTTGACCGCCCGGGTTCTGACGCCTGCGCCATCCGACCCGGCCTCTGGCTCTGTGAGCGCAAAGCTGGTGATGATCTCGCCGCTTGCGATCCCCGGAAGGAAGCGCGCTTTCTGCGCTTCATTGCCGGCCATAACCAGACCCTGGCTCCCGATTCCCACATTGGTTCCAAAGGCCGAACGAAATGCCGGAGAAGTCTTACCCAACTCGATGACAACCCGAACCTCTTCGGACATGGTCAGACCGAGGCCGCCATAGTCTTCCGGTATGGACAAGCCGAACAGGCCCATCGCCTTCATCTCGGCAATGACATCATCCGGAATCTCGTCATTTTCGGCCACCTGCGCTTCGAGCGGACGTAGCCTTTCGGTCACGAATCGTCGGATGGTCTCGATCAGTTGGCCAAAGGTTTCCGCATCAAGGCTCATCTCAGTATCCGTTTATGCGTGCCACGCGGTCGGCATGGAAATAGCTGTCGCCCAAGAACTCGTTCAATGCCCGGTCGCGCTTCATGTAAAGCCCGATGTCATATTCGTCGGTCATGCCGATGCCGCCATGCATTTGCACGCCTTCCCGGACTGCGAGATTGCATGACTTCCCCGTTTTTGCTTTGGCAGCAGCGACGAACAATTCTGCTCTTGGATCGCCGTCGTCGAGCAGATGCTGTGCTTTTATAACAATCGAGCGCGCGCCCTCCATTTCCCCATAGAGATGTGCTGCACGGTGCTGGAGCGATTGGAACTCACCAATCAGGCGCCCGAACTGCTTGCGTTGCTTGAGATAGCCGAACGTCATGTCCATCGCGCCGCCACCGACGCCAAGCATTTCTGCCGACGCACCAAGTCGACCTGCATCAAGCAAGCGCGTCAAAGGCCCCCATCCCGCGTCGATTTCGCCAACGACGGCATCGGCATCGACCTGCACACCGTCAAACGTGACGCGTGCCGACAACGAACTGTCGACCAGGCGGTCAGCATCCACCGAAATGCCGGCAGCGGTCCGTGGCACCGCAAAAAGTGTGATGCCGGCTTCCTCGCCCGCGCTCCCGCCTGTCCGGGCCGAGACCAGAAGCATGTCAGCAATGTGGCCATGCAGCACAAACTGCTTCTTGCCCGAGAGCTTGAAGCCGTTGCCGGAGCGCTCCGCAACCATGGCCGTCGAGGCCGGTCTATGTTTCGCGCCCTCATCAATGGCCAGCGCAATGATGGCATCCCCGGAGACAATCCTTGGTAACCATAACGCACGAAGTTCTGCATCTCCCGCTTTCAGTGCCTCGACCGCTGCAACTGCCGTCGTCAGGAAAGGAGAGGGAGTCAGGTTGCGGCCAATCTCTTCAAGCACAATGCCGGCTTCGACATGTCCGAGGCCCAATCCGCCATCGGCCTCGGGCACGAGAATGCCCGTGAAACCCAGTTCGGCGAATTGCTTCCAAAGGTCCCTTGAAAGACCGGCCGCATCCTTGCCGTCACGAAGCGCACGAAGATGTTTGACGGGAGCGTTCTCGGCAAGAAACGGCGCAACCGTATCCTTGAGCATTGCCTGATCGTCTGAAAGATAAAGTGCCATAACTGCTCCTTACGCGCCCGGCATATCGAGAATGCGCTTTGCAACAACGTTGAGCATGACTTCACTCGTCCCGCCTTCGATGCTGTTCGCTTTTGTCCGAAGCCATGTGCGCGGCTTGGCGCCACCTTTGGAGCGCGCGCTTTCCCATTCCAGGGCATCCGATCCGCCAGCGGCCATGACGAGTTCATGCCGCTTCTTGTTCAATTCGGTGCCCACATATTTCATCAGATTGGAATAGGCGGGGTGCGCCCGACCGGTTTTCCATTCGTCCATGAAGCGCTCGGAATGGGCACGAAAGGCAATGGTCTCGACATCGAACATTGCCATTTCGGCGCGCAGGACCGGTTCATTGGCGGCGGCATCTGGAAAGGCTGCGCCAAGCGATGCCAGTCCTTCGCCCAATCCACCGCCGGAAATCATCTCGCGTTCGTGTCCGAGGAGATATTTGGCGACGTCCCATCCGCGGTTCAATTCACCGACGATCTGATGCTTGGGCACCTTTACATTGTCGAAGAAGGTTTCGCAGAAGGGCGAGCTGCCCGAAATGAGAAGGATCGGCTTTGTCGAGACGCCAGGGGTCGTCATATCGAACAGCAGGAAGCTGATACCCTGATATTTGTTCGTCTTGTCCGTCCGAACGAGGCAGAAGATCCAGTCCGCCTTGTCCGCATAGCTGGTCCATATTTTCTGGCCGTTGACGACCCAATGATCGCCCTTGTCTTCACCAAAGGTCTGGAGGGAAACAAGGTCCGAACCGGAACCGGGTTCCGAATAGCCCTGACACCAACGAATCTCGCCGCGCGCGATTTGCGGCAAATAGTGGAGCTTCTGCTCTTCAGTGCCGAATTTCAGGAGCGCCGGACCAAGCATCCAGATGCCGAACGACATGAGCGGCGGACGGCATCCGAGCTTGGCCATTTCGCTGCGCAGGATCTTCGTTTCTTCGGCCGAAAGTCCGCCGCCGCCATAGGCTTTTGGCCAGTCCGGCACTGTCCAGCCTCTTGCAGCCATGGTCTCCAACCACTGCTTCTGCGCCGGATTCTTGAATTTGAAATTCCGTCCGCCCCAGCATGCATCGTCATCATCGCGCACCGGTTCGCGCATTTCGGGCGGGCAATTCGCTTCCAGCCAAGCGCGCGTTTCGACGCGGAAAGCTTCGAGATCGCTCATTGGATAATCCTCCTGCTACTGCCGATTCTCTATGGCCGCCCATCCGCTTTACGCAAGCGTCAATTGGTCAGTGCCGCTTGCCGTAGCGGCATTTTGCAGTGCGTTGACCAAGCGCCTCGGCTGCCTAAGGATGAGTCGGAAAAACAGATGGAGAGCAAGATGAGATTCGCAGGCAAGACTGCCGTCGTAACAGGCGCGGCTTCAGGTATGGGCAAGGCAACTGCAATCAAGCTGGCCGGAGAAGGGGCAACAGTCATTGCGGCCGATATCGATGAGGCTGGTGGTTCGGAACTCGCCGCAATGTCCAATGGCAAAATCATCTTCAAGAAGACTGACGTTTGCGACGTCGCCCAGATCAAGGCGCTCATGGATTTTGCTGCCGAGCAAACAGGCGGGATAGACATTGTCTTCAACAACGCCGGCGCTGGCGGTGCCCGCGAAAATATCGATGAAATCGATGCTGATGGCTGGGACAACACAATGAACCTGCTTCTCAGGTCGGTCGCCATGGGAATCCGTTATGCCGTCCCCCACATGGTCGGTCGCGAAGGCGCATCCATTATCAACACGGCCAGCGTCGCCGGACTTTCTGCCGGCATGTCACCGACGGCCTATGCAGTCGCCAAGGCTGGAGTTATCCACCTCACAAAGGTCGCGGCAGCCGATCTGGCGCGACACAATATACGCGTGAACGCGATTTGCCCCGGCTTTATCAAGACCAACATCTTTGCCACAGCCCTCGAGGTTCCAAAGGAGCAGCGCGAAACGGCGAACGCAATGATTGCCGAAGTTGCGGCGCACGCCCAACCGGTCAAGGGTGGTGGCGAACCGGATGATATCGCCAACACCGTGCTTTTCCTTGCGGGTCCGGAGTCCCGTTTCATGACTGGCACCTACATGCTCGTCGACGGTGGGCTGCTGACAGGCCCGCGCCATTCCTGGGACGAAAATGCTCCCGGCATGTTTTCATCACTGGAGGCCTTTGTCGCGAGCGCACCGTGAGCGCCGTCCCGCCAGCAGAGCGCCTGCCTTTTCGGATCAAGGTCGGCCATGGTCTTGGCTCGGCCGCCTATGGCGTGAAAGACAACGGCTTCAGCACCCTGCTGTTGCTCTTCTACAATCAGGTTATGGGGCTCGATCCTGGACTGGTCGGCGCGGTCCTGCTTGCTGCATTGTTTCTTGACGCAATCGTTGACCCATTTGTCGGGCATTTCGTCGACAAGACATATACCCGATGGGGCAAGCGCCACCCCTGGATGTATGCCGCGATCATCCCGATGGCGTTCTGCTGGACACTTCTCTGGTTTCCACCTTCATCACTCGGCAGCGGTCTTTATATCTATCTGCTCGTCGTCGCCTTTCTGATGCGAGCAGCGGTTTCCTGCTATGAAGTGCCGGCACTCACCGTCGTTCCCGCCCTATCGGCCGACTATGACGAGCGGACATCGCTGACCCGGTGGCGATTCCTGTCCGGCTGGGGCGGCGGTCTGTTGATGCTGATCCTGGCCTTCGCGGTTTTTCTTGTTCCAGAGCCGGGTTACCCCGTTGGCCAGCTGAACCTTAACGGATACCATAGATACGGCCTGGCTGGCGCTGCAATCATCGTCGCAGCCACACTTGTTTCGACTTTGGCTACGCACAAGCGGCTTGCCCGATTGCCGACAGACAAACCCAAAAAGCTGCCCTTGCGCGCAACGTTAAGTCACATCGGGGAAACACTCTCCAACAAGGCCTACCTGATCATACTCGGCAGCACGCTCCTCACATATACGAACACGGGCGTCGCATTTTCGTCCGCTGCCTATATGCTCACCTTTCTCTGGGAGATGCCGCAGACCGGCTTTCTTGCCTATTCGGCAACTCTCTTTGCTGGAGTTGTCGGGGCGTTTCTTCTTGTCGGATTCGTTCAGTCGCGGATCGAAAAGCAGGCCGGCGCCGCAGCATTCGGACTGATCTCGCTAATCTTCGCCATCTTGCCCTATGCATTGCGGCTTCTGGGCTTGTTCCCGGAAAACCACAGTGCATTGCTGATCCCAGTTCTGTTTCTCTTGATCACGCTCGCGAATGCGTTCTCGGTCGCCAGCATGATGCTGGGCCAATCGATGACCGCCGACGTGGTCGAAGCAGCGCAAGAGCGCACCGGTCAACGGACTGAAGGCCTTTTTTATGCTGGCCTGTTCTTTGTTCAGAAGTTTGCAACCGGCGCTGGCATTTTCCTGACCGGGCTGATCCTGAGCCTTTCCCAGTTTCCCAAGAACGCCACGCCTGGCCATGTGGCGCTGCCGGTTCTGGATATGTTGATGGTGCTGCAAATTGTGGTTCTCGTGACACTTGGGGGCACATCGACTTATCTGATTGCGCAATTCCCGATCCGCCGCGCCGATCATGAGGCGCGTGTCAGGAGGCTTGCGCAAGAAACACAATTTTCAGGCAATTGAGGGGCTGGAATTCCCTGTCTGATGCTGACATTGACGTAAAGGTAAATCGAGAGGACGACTCACATGGACTTCAACCTGAACGAACGCGAAACCTATTGGCGCGACCGCATCAAGAACCACATTGATCAATATGTCCGGCCACGCGTGAAGGATTATCATGCTGAACAGGCGACCGGCGATCGCTGGAAAGTGCTCCAGGTCATTGAGGAAGAAAAGGCAAGAGCCAAGGCTGTCGGCCTTTGGAATCTTTTCATGCCGCCGCGCGGTGCCAATCCCCATCTCGATGACACGGTCGAATTCGACGGTCCGCAGCTAACCAACCTTGAGTACGCCCTGTGCGCCGAAGAAATGGGACGTGTCGGAATTGCCTCCGAAATCTTCAATTGTTCGGCGCCGGATACGGGGAACATGGAAGTGTTCAATCGCTACGGCACGGCTGAACAAAAGCGCAAATGGATGGTTCCGCTCATGAATGGCGAAATCCGTTCCGCCTTCCTCATGACAGAACCAGCTGTTGCGTCATCTGATGCGACCAATATCGAGACCAAAATTACGCGCGACGGTGATGAATATGTCATCAACGGCCGCAAATGGTGGTCAAGCGGCGCTGGCGATCCACGCTGCAAGATTGCGATCGTGATGGGCAAGACCGATACAGGTGCCCAGCGCCACCAGCAGCAATCGCAAATCCTCATGCCACTTGATGCACCCGGCGTGCATATTCTGCGTCATTTGCCGGTCTTCGGTTACGACGATGCTCCGCACGGACACATGGAGATTGAGCTCAAGGACGTTCGCGTCCCGGCTGACAATATCCTCTATGGCGAAGGACGGGGATTCGAAATCGCTCAGGGCCGGCTCGGGCCAGGACGAATCCATCACTGCATGCGGACCATCGGCGTGGCTGAGGAAGCGCTGGAAAAGATGTGCCGTCGCCTGACGACGCGCGTTGCCTTTGGCAAGACAATCGCCCAACAGACGGTATGGCACGAACGCATCGCACGTGCGCGCATCGATATCGACATGACTCGCCTGCTCTGCCTCAAGGCGGCCCATATGATGGACACTGTCGGCAACAAGGCTGCGGCCTGCGAAATCGCGATGATCAAGGTTCAGGCGCCAAACATGGCATTGAAGATCATCGACGATGCAATCCAGGCGCATGGCGGCGGTGGCGTTTCCGAGGATTTTGGCCTCGCGTCAGCATGGGCACATCAGCGCACGCTGCGACTGGCCGATGGTCCGGATGAAGTCCACGCTCGGGCTATCGCGCGGCTTGAGCTCGGCAAATATGGCGAAGCAAGCCCGGCTGGCCTTTCAAGCGGCGATCTGGCGGTGACACGATGAAGGCTGCTGTCCTGATTCAGCCCGGTCAGGCGCTGGCGATTGAAGACGTCGTCATTTCCAAGCCGGGACCGCATGAAGTGCTCATCCGCACGGCGGCGTGCGGGCTTTGCCATTCGGACTTGCATTTCATCGAAGGAGCGTACCCCCATCCGCTCCCTGCGATCCCCGGCCACGAGGCAGCCGGGATCGTCGAGGCGGTAGGCAGTGAAGTCCGCACGGTGAAGGTTGGTGACGCTGTGGTCTCCTGTCTGTCAGCGTTTTGCGGACACTGCGAATATTGCGTGACAGGTCGGATGTCGCTTTGCCTCGGCGGCGACACGCGTCGGGCTGCGGGCGATGCACCGAGGATCACACGGCCCGATGGATCGATCGTCAACCAGATGCTCAACCTGTCAGCCTTTGCCGAACAAATGCTGATCCACGAACACGCCTGTGTTAGGATCAATCCCGAAATGCCGCTGGACAGGGCCGCCGTCATCGGCTGCGCAGTCACGACCGGAGCGGGCACGATCTTCAATGCCTGCAAGGTTACACCGGGAGAGACTGTTGCGGTGGTCGGCTGTGGCGGCGTAGGGTTGGCGACCATAAATGCTGCAAAGATCGCCGGAGCCGGCCGAATCATCGCAGCAGATCCGATCCCCGAGAAACGCGAATTGGCGATGAAACTTGGCGCGACAGACGTCATCGATGCGTCTGCCGATGGTGCTGCCGCGATGATCGTCGAAATGACCAAAGGCGGGGTCGATCATGCGATCGAGGCTGTTGGCAGACCTGCTTCGGCACAGCTTGCCGTCAGCGTTTTGCGGCGTGGAGGCACTGCCACAATCCTTGGCATGATGCCGCTGGCTGAAAAGGTTGGTCTTTCGGCAATCGACCTTTTGTCAGGGAAAAAACTGCAAGGTGCGATCATGGGCGGAAACAGGTTCCCGGTCGATATCCCACGGCTCGTCGATTTCTATATCCGGGGCCTGCTCGATCTCGACTCGATCATTGCAGAGCGAATACCGCTTTCCGGCATCAATGAAGGATTCGAAAAGATGAAGGGCGGAGCCAGCGCCCGCTCGGTCATCGTCTTCGATCAGTGAGGTTGTGATGGCAACGACACCAATGGACGCGCAGAAGCTCTTTTCGGGCACCGTTGCACCCGAAGGAGCAGACAAACTTGATGAAGCCAAACTGACGGCCTGGATGGAAGCCAATGTCGAAGGCTTCAGGGGGCCGCTTCGCCAAGGCAAGTTTGCGGGTGGCCAGTCGAACCCCACATATCGCATCGATTCCCCTTCGGGGTCGTATGTCTTGCGCCGCAAGCCTTTTGGCCCATTGCTCCCGTCGGCGCATGCCGTTGATCGCGAATTCAAGGCAATTGCCGGTCTTTATCCAACAGGGTTTCCTGTGGCCAAACCCTATGGGCTTTGCACCGATGAAAATGTGATCGGCAGCTGGTTCTACATCATGGGCATGGTTGAAGGCAGAACGATCTGGGATGGGGCCATGCCAGATGCGAGCGGCCCGGATGAACGTCGCGCGACTTATGATGCGATGATTGATACGCTGGCAGCGCTCCACAGCGTAGATGTCGAAAAAGCTGGCCTCTCGGACTATGGCAAGCCGGGAAACTATTTCGGTCGCCAGGTTGATCGCTGGACGAAGCAGTATCGGCTATCCGAAACCGAAACGATGCCGGAAATGGAAAGGCTGATCGAATTCCTGCCGGCAACCTTGCCCGAACAGACTAGGACAAGCATCGTCCATGGCGACTATCGCATCGACAACATGATCTTTGCAGCGAGCGAACCAAAGGTGATCGCTGTGCTTGATTGGGAATTGGGAACACTGGGCGATCCGCTTGCCGATTTCACTTATGTGGCGCTCGCATGGGTAACAGAAAATGGTGGACGGTCAGGTGTCATGGATCTTGATCGAAAGGCTCTGGGCATTCCTGAACTGGATGAGGTTGTGGCGCGCTACTGCGCAGCGACAGGACGCGACGGACTTCCTGATCTCAATTGGTATTTTGCCTATAACTTCTTCAGGTTGGCCGGGATCATGCAAGGGATCAAGAAGCGCGTGATCGATGGGACAGCGTCGTCGGCCCATGCCAAGAACATGTCCGAACGCGTTACCCCACTTGCCGAACGCGCATGGAGCTTTGCTCAGGCGGCTGGTGCCCAATAAGCGCGTTCGCCACGTAACCAGGAGGAATCGATGTCTCTTTTCGAAATGACCGGACAGGTCGCGATCATTACTGGCTCATCCCGCGGTATCGGCAAGGCCATTGCGTTGGAGATGGCAGCTCAGGGCGCCAAGGTTGTCATTTCAAGCCGCAAGGCCGAGGCCTGCGATGCGACTGCGGCAGAGATCAACACGCAGTTCGGTGCTGGAACTGCAATTGCGGTTCCGGCAAATATCTCGTCAAAGGACGATCTCCAGAATCTGGTCAATGAGACCCGCCGTGCATTCGGAAAGGTGACCACGGTGATCTGCAATGCGGCCTCGAATCCCTATTACGGTCCGTCGCTGGGCATCAGTGATGACCAGTTTCGCAAGATCCTCGACAACAACATCGTGTCCAATCATTGGCTGATTTCCATGACCGCTCCCGAAATGCTGGAACGTGGAGAAGGATCAATCATCATCATTTCATCAGTCGGAGGCCTCAAGGGCTCGCCGATCATCGGCGCCTACTGCATTTCCAAGGCAGCAGACATGCAGATGGCGCGCAATCTTGCGGTCGAATTCGGTCCGAGGGGTGTGCGCGTCAATTGCATTGCGCCGGGACTGGTCCGGACAGACATGGCCCGGGCGCTTTGGGAGAACCCCGATACACTCAAGGCGTCGACCGCCGTCGCTTGCCTCAAACGCATCGGTGAACCCCATGAGATTGCCGGCGCGGCTGTTTTCCTGGCGTCAAAGGCTGGCGCGTTCACGACGGGCCAGACCATCGTTTGCGATGGCGGCGCAACAATCAGCGGAGGTGCATAATGGGCGCTCTTGACGGAAAGGTCGCAATTGTAACGGGAGCCGGATCGGGCATTGGTCGCGCCAGCGCAAAACGGTTTGCCGCGGAAGGCGCCAAGCTCGTGATCGGCGACAAGACAGATGCGGTTTTCGAAACGGCCAAGACGATCACAGAGGCTGGTGGCACGGTAACTGCAGTCCAGATTGATGCCGGCAATGAAGCAGACGTTGCCAAGCTCGTGGATGTTGCAAAGTCGAGCTATGGAGGCCTTGATGTTGCCTTTGCGAATGCCGGCATCTCTGGCGGCATGGACGGAATATTCGATGCCAAGGCTGAAGACTTTGCCGAAATTCTTCGCGTAAACCTGATCGGTCCCTGGTTGATGATCAAGCATGCTGGCAAACTGATGCTCGACCAAGGGCGCGGCGGTTCAATCATTTGCACGGCAAGCGTTGCAGGCATTCGTTCCGGCGCGGGCGGTGCACATTATTCGGCCTCCAAGGCAGGAGTGATCAACCTGATCAAGACTTCCGCGCAACAGCTGTCGTCAACAGGCATTCGGGTAAACGCCATTTGCCCGGGCCTGATCGAAACCGGGATGACCGAACGGGTGTTTGTCTATGCCCGGGAGAACGACAAGATGGACAAGGTTGGCCGACTCAACCCGCTGCGCCGTGCCGGACAGCCCAGCGAAATTGCCAACATGGCCTTGTTCCTTGCTTCGGACGAAGCAAGCTACGTCAATGGGCAGGCAATCGCCGTTGATGGCGGGCTATCAAGTTCGCATCCCGTCACGCGTCAGGAAACAGGAAAGCCTGCGGTATGACGCTTGCCTGCTCGGATCCTCAAGAACTTGGTTTCCTTCCGGAGCGCCTCGAGCGCATTCCCGCATTCATTAAGTCCAAATATCTGGATACCGTCCGTCTGCCGCATGCGGCTTTGCTGATCGGGCGTGGTGATGAGATAGCGCATCTCTGGAGCTCTGGCGTCGAGACCGATGCGATCTTTCGCATTGCCTCCATGACGAAGCCGATCACGTCGATTGCTTTCATGCAGCTCGTCGAACAGGGCAAGGCTGCCTTGTCGGAACCGGTCGCAAAATACATTCCGGAATTTGCCAATCTTGGTGTGTTCATGGCTGGTGGCGGTGCCATTCCTTTTGTGTCGCGTCCGCCAACCAGCCCGCTTCGCATCATCGATCTCATGCGCCATACATCGGGACTCACATATTCGTTTCAGGAACGGACCCCGATCGATGCGGCCTATCGAAAGACCGATCTTGAGCATTGGCTGAAGAACGATAGCCAGAGCTTCATCGACCATCTGGCGCAGATTCCGCTGCAATTCGATCCGGGAACGTGCTGGAACTACTCTGTTTCAACTGATGTCCTTGGCATTCTCGTCGAACGGATTTCCGGGCAATCATTGGGAGACTATTTCAAGCAGCATATCTTCGATCCGCTCGGCATGGTCGACACGGGTTTCAAGGTGCCGGCACAACAAGCCCACCGCATTCCGGAGTGTTTTGCGTTCGATCCAGCAACAAAAATGCGACAGACGGACAAGGCCGGTTCAGACAGCCTTTGGGCACAAGGCTGGAAATTTGAATCCGGTGGTGGCGGTCTCGCTTCGACGCTAGCAGACTATCACCGTTTCTGCCGGATGCTGCTCAACGGCGGTGCGCTTGACGGTGTGCAGATCATCAGCCCCAAGACACTTGAATTGATGACGGCCAACCACCTGCCTGGTGGTGGAGACCTGACCCAGCATTCCAAGGCCCTGTTCAGCGAGGCCGAAAATGCAGGGATCGGGTTTGGGCTTGGCTTTGCATGCAACATCAATCCAGCGGCAACCATGATCCCGGGCTCAAAGGGTGAGTTTTACTGGGGCGGCATGTATTCGACGGCCTTCCTTGTCGATCCGGTCGAAGATCTGATCATGGTCTTCATGACTCAACTGATGCCGTCATCAACCTATCCCGTAAGACGTGAAATCAGAACCATGATGTATGCGGCTCTAGCGGCCTGAATTTCGGAGAAAAGCGATGCAGTCTGTCACCACCCACGTCGAAGGCGACGTCCTCGTCGTCCTGGTCAACAATCCGCCGGTCAATGCGCTCAGCTGGCATGTCCGTCAGGGTCTGAAGGACGGGTTTGAGCAGGGACTCGCAGATCCGGCAATCAAGGCAATCGTCCTTCGGTGCGAAGGCCAGACTTTTATTGCGGGAGCGGACATCACGGAATTTGGCAAGCCGCCGCAGGGGCCCGATTTCGCGTCAGTGCTGAAGTTGATGGAAACCGCCTCGAAGCCGATCGTTGCAGCGATTCACGGCACTGCGCTTGGTGGCGGGCTCGAAACTGCCTTGTGCTGTCATTATCGGATCGCGGTTCCGTCGGCCAAACTGGGTGTTCCGGAAGTTAAGCTGGGCCTTCTGCCGGGAGGCGGTGGCACGCAGCGACTCCCCCGAGTTGTTGGTGTCGAGCAGGCCGCAATCATGTGCAGCCTTGGTGAACCGATTTCGGCGAAGAAGGCGCTGGAAACAGGCCTGGTCGATGCACTTGCAAGCGATGACGGGTTGGCCGGCGACGCGATCGCGTTTGCGCGCGAAGCGATTGCCAGGGGCCCCCGACCGACACGCAACCTCCCGGTCAAGGGCGACCTTGCAATCATTGAGAAGCTCAAGGCTGAGAATGGTCGCAAGTGGAAAGGTTTCGACGCCCCATATGCAAATCTGCGCTGTGTCGCAGCCGCGGCGGAGCATGCAGATATCGACGCGGGCCTGAAGTATGAGCGCGAAGAGTTCATGAAGCTGATGATAGGCAGCCAATCCGCTGCGCAGCGCTACATGTTTTTCGCCGAACGCCAGGCGGCCAAGATTGATGGCCTGCCCAAAGACACGGCGTTACGGGACGTGAAGAAGGTTGGTGTGATCGGCGCTGGCACGATGGGCGGCGGCATAACGATGAACTTCCTTGCCGCAGGCATCCCTGTAACAATCGTCGAGATGCAGAAGGACGCGCTTGATCGTGGCGTGGCTCTCATCCGCAAGAATTATGAGGCATCCGCCGCCAAGGGACGATTCACGCAAGAACGCGTCGAACAGATGATGGGGCTGCTGACGCCTAGTCTTTCGCTCGACGATCTTGCGCAATGTGACCTTGTGATCGAAGCTGTCTATGAGAACATGGACGTCAAGAAGGATGTGTTCGGCAAGCTCGACAAGATTGTTAAGCAGGGCGCTATCCTTGCATCCAACACCTCTTACCTGAATGTCGATGAGATCGCGGCGGCAACCGCACGTCCGCAGGACGTGCTCGGGATGCATTTCTTCTCCCCAGCCAATGTCATGAAGCTGCTCGAAGTCGTGCGAGGCGAGAAGACAGCACCGGATGTCCTCGCAACGGCGATGGCCATTGGCAAGAAGATAGGCAAGGTCGCTGTTGTCGCAGGCGTATGCCACGGCTTCATTGGCAATCGCATGCTCGCCCAGCGGCAGGCACCAGCCAGCCAGCTCTTGCTCGAAGGCGCTACCCCACAACAGATCGACAAGGTTCATACTGATTTCGGCATGCCCATGGGGCCCTTTCAGATGTCTGACCTGGCAGGGCTGGACATTGGCTGGCACCGCGACCCCAACCGGATCGAGACGATCCGGGAGGCCCTTTGCGCGGCGGGCCGCTGGGGGCAGAAGACCGGCAAGGGATTTTACGATTATGACGAGAAGCGCAACGGCACCCCCAGTCCGGAAGCCTTGGCAATCATCGAGGATTTCCGATCCAAATCGAACATGGCCAAACGCGAAATCACTGACCAGGAAATCATAGAGCGCACGCTCTATCCGATGGTCAACGAAGGCTATCTGATCCTTGAAGAAGGCAAGGCGCAGCGCGCATCCGACATCGATGTGGTCTGGATTTATGGTTATGGCTGGCCTGTCTATCGCGGCGGCCCCATGTTTTGGGGTGACCTTGAGGGGCCCGGAAAGATTGTCGAGGCGCTCGAGCGACATGGCATCAAGGTTGCCGATTCGCTCAAAGCCAAGGCCTGACAAACCTTTCTCCCCGATGAACCGAACGAGTCAGGCGACGAGTCGTTTCCGACAAAACGACTCGTCCCGGGTCAGGTTCGCTCCACCGATCAACGCTTGGCTGTGACCGACTTCAAAGGCACGAGAGGTTTCACAGAGGGTCTAGGGTCGGGGTCGCATCCAAGTGAAGTTTCTTGTCCGCGCGTTCAGCGCACTTCTCATGTCCGTAAGCCTGCTTCCAGGCACAGCATATGCGAGCCGCTATTTGCAGTGCGTTGAATTTGCCCGTGAAGTCTCGGGAATTGAAATTCGCGGGAATGCGAAAACCTGGTGGTCACAAGCGACCGATCGCTATGATCGTGGAAACAGCCCGCGCGAGGGATCGGTTCTGGCCATGCCAGGCTATGGCAAGATGGGCTATGGCCATGTAGCGATGGTCAGCAAGGTCGTCAGCGATCGCGAGATTCTGCTGACCCACGCAAATTGGTCGCGCCGCGGCGGGATCGAACGCGATGTCCGTGCTATCGACGTTTCCGCAAATGGGGACTGGAGCCGGGTGAAGATCTGGTATGCGGGCACCAATGATTTTGGTACGACCAGCTATCCGGCCTATGGCTTCATCTATGCCAACAAAGCCAGGCACAGCGACGGGTTCAGGCTGGGCGACGACATTATCCAGCTTGCTGCGCTTGAACGCTAAGCCCTGAGCAATCGATGAAGCGCCCGAGAGCGCTCCATCTCCATCTCCCGACTAGCGCCCCTTCCATTCAGGCTTGCGCTTCTGTGCAAATGCCGCCGCACCTTCGCGAGCATCCTCGCTCATGAACAGATTTCCAAGGGCCTCGGTCTGCTTCTTCCACATGTCGCTTTCTGACCAATCGCGCGATTCCACAATAACCCGTTTGGACGCCGCAACCGCCAGCGGGCCATTTGCAGTGATACTTGCAGCAAGCTCCAAGGCCCCATCCAACGCTACACCGTCGGTCAGGCGATTGATCAGGCCTATTTCATAGGCTCGCTGTGCAGTGATGAAATCGCCCGTCAGCGCCAGTTCCATGGCAAGTCGTGGATTGATTTGACGGGGCAGGCGAACAAGCCCGCCCGCAGCTGCAGCAAGACCGCGCTTCGCCTCCGGAATGCCGAATTTGGCCTGGGCATTCGCAACAACAAGATCGCATGCCAGCATGATCTCGAATCCGCCCGCAAGAGCATAGCCATCGACTGCAGCGATCAAAGGCTTTTTCGGCGGCGCTTCCGTAAGGCCGGCGAATCCCCTGCCTTTGATTGAAGGCAATTCGCCTTGCAGAAATGCCTTCAGATCCATCCCCGAACAGAAGGTTCCGCCAGCGCCGGTAATGATCCCGACGCGAAGGGTATCGTCCCCATCCAAAGTGTCGAGCGCGGCTGCAACACCTTCGGCCAGCGCCCGGTTGGCGGCATTCTTGGCTTCGGGCCTGTTGAGGGTGATAATCAACACGCCATCGCGCACTTCGGTCAAGACTTCAGACATGGTCACACTCCCTAGATGATAGGTGCAAATGGAACAGCTTTACGTTTACGTCAAGCTATCGCGAAGCTCGCGCTTGAGGACCTTGCCAATGGCACTCCTCGGGAGCTCGCCAGTTTCGACCAGACGGTTCAGACGTTGTGTCTTTCCCACCCTGCTGTTGACGAATGTCAGGACCTCTTCGGTCTTTACGCCGTCACGCAGGACAACAAATCCCACCGGCGTTTCCCCCCACTCCTCGCTCGGCGCGCCGATGACAGCCGCTTCGACAACGCCCGGATGCTGCAGCAAGACCGCTTCCAAATCACTTGGATAGATGTTGAAGCCGCCTGATATGATCATGTCCTTTGCGCGATCCATCAAGGTCAAGAACCCGTCCTCATCGAACCGGCCGATGTCCCCATGCCGATAGAACAGTCGACCTTCACTATCGTACCAATGCATGGCCTTGGTCGCGTCCGGTCGGTTGTTGTACCCGGTCATCATTGCAGGTGAACGGCCGACAATCTCTCCGACAGATCCCCGCGGCAGTTCATTCCCGTCCTCATCGATTACTCGCATGTCATGGCCCGGAGACGGCTGTCCGACGGTATGAAGCTTGTCGGGATATTTGTGCGCTTCGAGCAGACAAACCCCGCCGCCTTCGGTCAATCCGTATATCTCGACAAGACCGCCCGGCCAGCGCTTCACGACATCTGCCTTGAGCGTTGCCGGGAAAGGCGCGCTTGTGCAATATTTCATGACAAAGCTCGACAAGTCGAAAGAGTCGAAATCCGGGAGCGCCATGATGCGACGATACTGCACGGGGACGAGCATCGTATTGGTCGCCCGCTCGCGCTCTGCGAGTTCAAGAAATCCCCTCGCGTCAAACTTCTTCATAAGGACGATCTTTCCACCCGAACCCAAGGTCGGGAGGAACGAAGCCATTGTGGTGTTGGAATACATGGGCGTGGAAAGGATCGTCACGGAATCTGGCCCATAGGCCGGCAACCCGCGCTGAATGTGCTGCCAGCGCATCGCATGGCTGTGCACGATGCCCTTTGGAATGCCGGTCGTTCCGGAAGAGTAGATGATGTTGAAGCCGCTTTCGGGACTGATCACAACCGGCTCCGGCGCACTGCCTTCGGGATCCATCCATTGGGAAAGCGGTTCTCCGGCATCACTGCCGTCCATCGCGATCCGCGCAACATTGCCAAGGTCAAAGCCTTCAAGTGTCGCAGCAGCTCCCGCATCGAAGAAGAGATGACGCGCACCTGTATCCGCAATCATCGCCGCCATTTGTTCGCCGGTTGCGGAATAGGTAATCAGCCCGGCAACGGCTCCAGTCTTCAGGACGCCAAGCCATACTGCGACGTGATGCGCCGAATTGAAGCCGGCCAACGCTACAGCACCTCCCGGTCCTATGCCTTCCCGCTGGAGCCGCGAAGCGATCCTGTCGCCCAGCCGGTTGAATTCGGCCCAAGTCAGCCGAGAATCCGGATCTGCAACGGCTATTGCATCGGGCCGATTGGCCGCATGGTGGCGGACTATTTCAGGGAGATTGGAAAACTCCGCGGAGAGCAAGGCTTCAAGGGTCATGAAATTGTCCGTCGCTCATGACTGGGGCTGCGGTCAAGCCCGCCTTTGCATCGTACCAGCGAAAAGGCACCTCTCAATGCGGCAGTTCGCCAAGAATGGCGGCAGCCACTGGATGATTATCATTAAATTAACCATAAGCGTCGAAATTACGCTCTCACAGGCTTTGCGACTTTTTTGGGGCAATTCCAGAGACGTACATGATCCGGTTGGCAGGGACCATTCTGGCGTTCGGCGCCTTGTACGGCGCGGCTGCTCCGCTCTCGGCGCTGCCGCTCGCGGAGCCGACGCCCCGATATCACTGGGAATGTGCTCCTTTTGCCCGGGCAGTTTCAGGCATCCAGATTTATGGTGATGCGTATACCTGGTGGGATCAGGCGGAGGGTCGTTACAAACGAGGACATCGTCCCAAGATTGGTGCCGTCTTGGCCTTCCTCCCGCATGGCAGGATGGAGCTTGGCCATGTGGCAACAGTCAGCGACATCATCGATGACCGCACAATCCTCGTCACACATGCCAACTGGTCGCCGATCAATGGTCGGCGCGGACAAGTCGAACGCGATGTCAAGGTAATTGACGTCTCAGAGGCAGGCGATTGGAGCGCCGTCCGCGTCTGGTATGCTCCCAATGAAGACATGGGTGGAGCAGCATGGCCCGTGCATGGCTTCATCTATCCGGCGCGAAGCGTCACTGCAGCGCCAAAATTGCCCTACGCGAATGTCCTGGCCTGGACTGCCAGCCTTGACGAAGTCCGGCGCCCAACTGGACGTATTGCCTATCTGGGCAAGCTGTTGCCCGGACTGGTTTCATCAAAGGAAAAAGGGCGCAAGGCCGGAAAGACCGACCAGTAACAACCCTATTCGCTTGCAAGACTCTTTGAAGCTTGCTCGTACAGATCCTTGCTCAACCCGGCCTGACCAACAATGCGTTCCAACTGCGCCTTCATCAAACCCTGCCTCTTGGCATCAAACCGGCGCCAACGGCCAAGAGGCGGAAGCAGCTTGGCCGCGGTCTGCGGATTGATCGGGTCAAGTTCCAGAAGGATGTCCGTGAGGAAGCGGTAACCTGAGCCATCCGCGAGATTGAACTGTTGCTGATTGACGGAAAAGGCTCCCGCCAGGGCTCTTACCCGGTTCGGGTTCTGGAGCGTGAAATCAGGATGCTCCCGCAAATCCTTGACCGCCTCAATGGTATCCTTCCGCGTCGAGAGGGCCTGCGTGGTAAACCATTTGTCGATCACAAGCGGATTGTCGCGATAGCGATTGTAGAAAATGTCCAGCGCGGCCACACGTTCTTCGGCATCGGAATTGGCGAGGGTTCCGAGCGCTGCAAGTCGATCAGTCATGTTATCTGCGGTTTCGAACTGGTGGAACGCCAGCGTTGCAGCATCCGAGATGCCCGCCCCGGCCAGATATCCGAGCGACACATTCCGAAGACGCCGACTGCCCTTGGCTTCGGGACTATATTCAAATGCCTTCGCTGCATGGGCAGAAAATGCTCCTCGCCAGAGGCCTTCGAGCGAACGCCCGAGATCGCGGCGCAGGGCATCTCGTGCAGAATTGATCGCATCGGGATCCACCACCAGCATCTGGTCGCCAATAAAAGCCTCGCTTGGCAGCAAAACGGCCTCTGCCACAAATGCCGGATCAAGGGCATTGTTGGTCAGTGTATTGCGCACCGCTTCGATGACTGGGCCATGATCTGCAGTGCCCGAACTCACGGCACCTACCAATGTATCCAGCATCAGCTGCTGCATGGCCTCATAACGCCCGAACGGATCATCATCGTGCGCCGACAGAAAGGCCAGATCTGATGCGCTTCGATCACTGTCCACAATAATGGGCGCGGAAAAGCCGCGGTTGATCGAAAGCACCGGGCGTTTCGCAAACCCGGCAATGCGAATTTCCTTCTCTGCGTCTGTCAGGATCTCCAGCTGTTCAATCTCGCGATTTGCCGATTCTCGGTCAAA
The DNA here is from genome assembly GCA_046348625.1 of Sphingomonadaceae bacterium. Classification (GTDB taxonomy): domain Bacteria; phylum Pseudomonadota; class Alphaproteobacteria; order Sphingomonadales; family Sphingomonadaceae; genus Aquisediminimonas. The sequence goes on along the minus strand of JAXMDX010000003.1, from coordinate 233,196 downwards.
AAGCGCAATCTTGAGCGGGATGGCCATAGGCAGTTTGTTGCTTTGCCCTGGCGTGTCAGGCACCGACTGCTCCAGCTTCAGCACCGCCTCCTGCCGCGACGCGTCATGCGTGAGGCTCGCCTTGATATGCGGTGTCCCCGCTTGTGAATACCAGAGCCGGAACTGGCCCAGATCGACGCCACTTGCTTCCTCCATGGCAAGGACAAAATCCTCGCAGGTCACGGCCTGGCCGTCATGTCGCTCGAAATAGAGGTCGCTACCGGCTCGGAATTTTTCCGGTCCCAGCAGCGTGTGCATCATGCGGATAACTTCCGCACCCTTGTTGTAGATTGTCGCAGTGTAGAAGTTTGAAATCTCGATATAGGACTCAGGCCGGACCGGATGCGCGAGCGGGCCAGCATCTTCCTGAAATTGGGAAGCGCGGAGCATACGAACGTCTTCAATGCGCCTGACCGCCGCCGAGCCCTGGTCGGCTGAAAAGCACTGGTCGCGAAAAACTGTAAAGCCTTCCTTGAGCGAAAGCTGGAACCAGTCACGGCAGGTGACGCGATCGCCCGACCAATTATGGAAATACTCATGCGCGACGACGCCCAGTATGCCGTCATAGTCGAGGTCGGTCGCCGTATCCGGATCGGCCAGAATATAGCGGGAATTGAATATGTTGAGGCCCTTGTTTTCCATCGCCCCGAAATTGAAATCATCAACCGCGACAATGTTGAAAATGGCCAGATCATATTCCCGGCCATAGACGTCCTCATCCCATCTCATGCTGGTCTTGAGCGCCGCCATGGCGTGGGCGGTCTTTGGAAGATCGCTCTCCCTGACCCAGATACCCAGGTCGACCTTGCGACCCGACATAGTGACGAATGAATCCCGATTTGCGTGGAGATCGCCGGCAACCAAAGCAAAGAGATAGGCCGGCTTGGGAAATGGATCGTTCCATTCGACCCAATGTTTGCCATTTGCCAATTCTCCCTGGCCAACCGGATCACCATTGCACAGCAGGATCGGATAGGCCTCGCGATCGGCTTCCATCCTGACATGATAACGGCTCAAGACGTCTGGCCTGTCCGGAAAGAATGTGATCCTGCGGAACCCCTCAGCTTCGCACTGGGTACACAGCAAGCCGTTCGACGCGTAGAGACCCATCAATTTGGTGTTGGCTGCGGGATTCAGTTCAACTTCCGTTTCGATCGTAAAGGCGTCGCCAACAAGCGGGAGCAGAAGTGCGCCCTCATCAAGTGTCCAGCTGCTTGTCTCTTCGCCATCGATTCGCACTTTCAAGGGCCGCAGCTCGTCCCCATCGAGGCGCAGAGGCCGGTCATGATTCCCGTTGCGTTCAACGCGCAAGGTCGCATGAACGCGTGTACCATGGGCGGATAAATTGAAATCGAGCCGAACCGATGGCACAAGCCAGTCGGGCGGCCGATAGTCTTCCCTGTGAACTACAGTCGGGACGGATGGAGCGTTCATGGCATCAAGCATTTCTGAAGCCTAGGCCTCCGGAAAGGGTTGATCAATCCATCGCTAAGTGTATTGCATATGTATTACACTGGAGGTCAGATGAAACTAGAATCCCCAACCCTCTTTGCAGCCTTGGCATGTTTGTTTGTCGCGCCTGCAGCAGCGCTTGCGGCACCGTTTGATCCTGAAGCGGCGACACAAGCCTATCTCGCGACACTCAAGGGGGCTGCTCGCGCACAGTCTGATGCCTATTTCGAGGGTGGCTACTGGCTGCTTCTTTGGGGAACGTTAGCTGGTGCGCTTGCCGACTATATCCTGCTGCGCACAGGATTGTCCGTTCGATTTCGGAATTGGGGTGAGCGTCTAACCAAAAGACGCTTTTTACAATCTATGCTCTATGGCGTTCCGTATGTGATCATCAGCTCGGCCATCCTTGTGCCGTGGACAATCTATACCGGCTATGTGCGCGAAAAGCAGTACGATCTCTTGACGCAGGGGTTTGGCGATTGGGCAGGTGAACAGGCCATAGACCTTGCGATCAGCGTGATCGCCTTCTCGCTGATCATCGCCTTGGTGATGAACGGGATCCGGCGCTCCCCGAAGCGTTGGTGGTTGTGGGGCACCGGGATGGCCGCCCTCGCAATAACCCTTTTTATCATGATTGCGCCGGTTTTCATCAGTCCGCTGTTCAACACCTACACCGAACTTGCTCCCGGACCAGTCCGGGACAGGATTGTTGGCATGGCTCAATCGCGAGGCATACCTGCGGACCACATCTATGTTTTCGACCAGTCGAAGCAGCACAAGCGAATCTCGGCAAATGTCTCCGGGATCGGGCCGACGATCCGCATCTCGCTTAACGACAACCTTCTCAACCGGACAACACTCGCCGAAACCGCTGCGGTCATGGGGCACGAGATGGGTCACTATGTCCTGAATCACAGCCTTAAGCTTGCGCTCGGATTCGGGCTGATATTCGGTTTCTGTTTCTGGATCGCATCGCTGGTCGTGCCGGGAATCTTGGCGCGATGGGGCAGCATATGGGGGCTGAGAGGGATTGATGACGTCGCGGCTTGGCCGGTCTATTCGATTGTGATCTCTGTGCTGATCCTGGCCATGACGCCCATTAAGAACACGCTGATCCGGACTCATGAAAGCGAGGCTGACGCCTTCGGGCTTGACGTCGCACGTGAACCGGACGGATTTGCCCAGGCCGCAATGCAACTTTCCGAATATCGCAAGATCGAACCGGGACCAGTCGAAGAGATGCTGTTTTACGACCATCCATCGGGCAGGACGCGAGTGCGCATGTCGATGGAATGGAAAGCGCGGCATATCGCTGATCCGCAGTCGAAATAGAATGCCGAACCTTTTGATCTTCGGATTGGGCTATACCGCGTCGCGGATTGCCACAGCATCGAGAGCGCTAGGCTGGGAAGTGCATGCGACCGGTTCCGCCGGAGATCTGAGTTTCGACGATATCGGCAATGTCAAACTGGCCATAGCGCAGGCCAGCCATATTCTCTCTTCCGTGCCGCCTGTCGTCGATGGAGATCCGGTTCTACGGTCCTATGGCGACGCCATCCGCACAAGTCCGGCGCAATGGATCGGCTACCTTTCGTCAACCGGAGTCTATGGGGATGCACGCGGCGCCTGGGTCGATGAGTCTGCGCCAATCCGGGGCCGACGTGAAAGCCGCAACCAGGCAGACCGCGACTGGCAAGTGCTTTCACAGATTAGCCGAGTCTTCCGACTACCGGGCATTTATGGGCCCGGGCGTTCCGCGTTGGATAGAGTGAAGCAGGGCGGCGCGCATCGAATCGAAGTGCCTGATCAGGTTTTCAGCCGCATCCATGTCGACGACATCGTTTCAGGTGTGCTGGCGAGCTTCGCAGGCCCACCGGGTACCTACAATCTTTCTGATGATGCGCCTTGCTCGCAGAACCGCGTCATTGAGGCGGCGTGCGACCTTCTGGGTTTGCCGCACCCTCCCCTCCTATCACTCGAAGCCGCCCAATTGAGTCGGGAGGCCCGCGCCTTTTATTCGGAGAACAGGCGTGTCTCCAACGCAAAGGCCAAACGCCTTCTGGGCTGGAAGCCCGTCTATGCCGACTTTGCGATGGGCCTGCGCGCGCTGAGCGCGATTACGAGTCCCGTCATTGCCAACGCGCCGCCGCCTGCCGCAATTGCCGTCCAGTGATAATGCTCAAACAGCGTTGAGATCACCATTGCTATGACCGGAGTGATGATTCCGGAATAGGCAGCCGGACCGGGGCCGATCATTCGGATGACGCTGAAATAGGCCATGAACGCGACTGCAGAGGCCGCGATTCCGAGATAGAGGACACCTCCGATATAGGTAGCGCTCCACGCAATCGTCGGCGGGCCGACCGAAAACCATGCCCAAAGTGCATTGACCAGCGTGCCCCAGGTCATCCCCCACGCAAGCATGGTTGCCATTGGCATTTCTTGCGCTCTACGCGTCGCCTGAAGAATATTGGCGGACGAGGCCGAAAGCACGCCAAGCAAGGTCAGTCCAATCCCGAGCAAGACGGAATCACCTCCCCCGCCCTGCCGATATTCGTTTATGAAAAGCAGTGCGATGCCAGCAATGGCGACCAGCGAACCAAAGTAGAACCGACCGGTTGCGCGAAGTCCCAGAAAAACGCGCGCCAGCAGAGTGTTGGGGACAATCAGCAATGCAAAAAGGATTGCAACCAATCCCGAGGTTATGTGCTCTTCAGCGCGATAGACAAAATTGAAATTCAAGACAAACTGGGCAACTCCAAACACCACCACAAATTGCTGCTGCCGACCGTCAAGGGCAAGCCGCTCGCCCTTGAACCACGCGTATGCGAACATCGCCAGCGCCGAAACGGCGAACCGGTATGTGACCGACCAACTTGGAGGCACAACGCCAAGCTGGCCGCGGATAACAAACCATGTGGTGCCCCAGATGAGCGTGCAGATCCAGAACGGGATCTGAACTTTCAAACTCAACAGGGATTGTCCGAAGGGCTTGCTCACAATGCAGAAACAGCCGCGGCCAGTGCGGCAATCTCTTGCTTCGGTTGGTCCCATGACGTCACGAGGCGAACCTCGCCTGGCGCCCAGTCGTAGAAATCAAAACCCTGAGCTCTCAGGGAAGCGGCCTCTTGCGGCGTCATTCGGACAAACACTTCATTTGCCTGGACAGGATACACCAACCGTGTGCCGGCAGCCTGACCGATGGCCGCCGCTCCTGCGTTGGCAGCCCGGGCATTGTCCAGCCAAAGTCCATCTTCAAGCATCGCCAGTATCTGTGCTGCAAGGTAGCGCCCCTTCGAGAGCAGATGACCGCCCCGCTTTCTGCGATAGCGCGCCACCTCGGCAAGTGAAGTATCGAAAAAGATCAGAGCTTCCGCGTTCATCCCTCCGTTTTTCACGAAGCCGAAGCTCAGGACATCGACGCCGCCTTTCCAGGTCAGATCGGCAGGCGAAGCCCCGGTTGACGCCGCGGCATTTGCAAAGCGCGCGCCATCCATATGAAGCCTCAACCCCAGCTCCTTTGCCACGTCGCCGATTGCACCAACATCATCCGCGCCATAGGCCAGCCCATATTCAGTGGCGTTGGTAATGGACACAGCGTGCGGTTGCGCCTGATGGACATCCTTGCGGATTGTGCCGGCGACGCTGCGTACGGCATCCGGAGTGAGCTTCGCTCCTTCCCCAGGCGCAAGCAGAAGTTTCGCACCATGCGTGTAGAATTCAGGAGCGCCACATTCATCGATCTGGATATGCGCTTCGGCGTGGCAAATAATGCTTCCATGAGGAGGGCAGAGGCTGGCAAGGCCCACGGCGTTAGCGGCCGTGCCAGTAGATACCCAGAGTGCCGCTACATCGCGCTCAAAGAGTTCGGAAAAGGCGGAATCGAGTGAGCGGCTGAGCGCGTCACCGTCGTAAGCCGTATCAACCTGATTGACACGCGCAATGGCATCCAGAACGGCAGGATGAACTGAAGCAGCATTGTCGGAAAAGAACCGCATCAGGAAGCCATGCGCGGACAAGACTGCCTCGTCAACGTGGCAACTGCAACATTCGAAGCGCCTGCCAGTCTTTGGAACTACAGAAAGTCGCTCATGCGCCGTTAATCACGATTAAGGCACAGTGCCGTCCCATAAGGGGAGAAGATCATGCAAGTCGTGTGTGACGCCATGGGTAGTGTTTGAGGATCCGCTTATGCCTGATCACGCACCCATCTATGAAATCCGTTCGGCGGCAGCTGATCTGCTTCAAAAGCTAGACGAGAATGAGCTTTTCGAAGCCGCAGCACTTATGGCTTCTACGATTGATACGATCGACGCCGCCATTCGGCGCATGACGACCTGCGAACCGACCTACGGCGAATAGGCATCGGCCATAACTGCCGCAGACTCTTGAGCAAGAGCCTGCAAGGCATTAGGCAACGAAGTTGGCGTCAGCCTCTTCAATCGACTGCGACAAATGAAATTCGGCAAACCAGGTTGCAGCCGTTGGCAAAAATATTAGTCAATTGGACTATAACTACTGCACCGGCAGTCGTTCCTTAAAGAGTCGCGCGGACTTTACATTTGCCGCTGCAGGTTCGGCCAAGGCCAGAAATGGCTTGAAGATGGAGAGTGCACGGATGTTTGAGGGAAAACCGCCGAAAGTCGCCAATGACGCTACCGAGCGTCGGACGGCAAAACGGCACATGTCGGTTTTTCTTCTGGCCAAGATCACTGCCGGGGATCGGCAGAGCCTCGGTCGCGTGCTGAATCTCTCGCACAGCGGCGCAAAAATTGAAACGCGGCTTGCGTTCACACCGGGGGATCCACTGTTTCTGGAAATTCGTTCCGATCTTAAAGTTGCAGGAACTGTGCGGTGGGTCGGAGACAAGTCAATCGGCATCCTGTTTGATAAGGAAATTGACGTCGGGCGCTTTCTGTCGCGGGAACAGCCCAAATTGCGCAGGGAAAAGCCACGCGCGCCAAGATATGTCTGCGATACAGATGCCAGCATTTCCGCTGAGACCGAAAAGTCCGTGCTCAAGGTTCGTGATGTCTCGCTGTCCGGTGCCGGCCTTACTGGCGAAACAACACTCAATCCCGGCGAAGACGTTTTGGTCACGATCCTGGGCCTGGAACCAAGACGGGCCAAGGTCATGTGGTCGAACGCGCAAGGGATTGGAATTACCTTTCTGAAGCCATTGGATTTTCGTGATTTTGACCAATGGCTTGACGAGCAGAAGGCCCGACCCCGGGAAGCCAGTTAGCGCCAATCACCCGAAGGCTAAATGCTGGGCAAATCCAGCCCCTTGTCCCTCGCACAATCAATCGCGATCTCGTAACCGGCATCGGCATGCCGCATGACACCTGTCGCAGGATCGTTCCAGAGCACATTGCCAAGTCGGCGCGCGGCGTCATCCGTGCCGTCCGCTACGATGACCATGCCAGCATGCTGCGAATAGCCCATTCCGACACCGCCACCGTGGTGGAGCGACACCCAGGTTGCGCCTGATGCAGTGTTGAGCAGCGCGTTGAGCAATGGCCAGTCGGATACGGCATCCGAACCATCCTTCATTGCCTCTGTCTCCCGATTGGGGCTGGCGACCGAGCCCGAGTCCAGGTGATCGCGCCCAATGACGATCGGTGCTTTCAACTCTCCGGAGCGGACCATTTCATTGAATGCCAGACCGAGCCGATGGCGGTCTCCCAGACCAACCCAGCAGATACGCGCCGGCAGACCCTGAAACTGGATGCGTTCCCGAGCCATGTCGAGCCAATGGTGAAGGTGCGCATCGTCCGGCAACAGCTCCCTGACCTTGGCATCTGTCCGGTAGATATCTTCCGGATCGCCCGACAGCGCAGCCCAGCGAAACGGACCGATTCCCCTGCAGAACAATGGTCGGACATAGGCTGGCACGAACCCGGGAAAGGCAAAGGCATCCTCAACCCCCTCATCTTTGGCCACCTGACGAATGTTATTGCCATAATCGAATGTCGGGACACCCATGCGATGAAAGTCGAGCATTGCTCGCACATGGATTGCCATCGATTCCCGCGCCGCACGTTGGACGGCGGCCGGATCGCTTTCACGCGCGGCCATCCAGCGTTCGAGCGTCCAGCCTTTCGGCAAATATCCATTTACCGGATCATGCGCGGACGTCTGGTCGGTTACGGCGTCAGGCCTGACACCTCGGCGCACCAGTTCAGGCAAGATGTCAGCAGCATTGCCCAGCAGGCCCACAGAAACAGGTGTCGCAGACGTGGTGACAATCTTCAGGGCTTCATCAAGGCTATCCGTCTGACGATCGATATAACCGGTGCGGAGTCGCATCTCTATGCGGGACGGCTGGCATTCAACCGCAAGGCAGGATGCACCTGCCATTGTTGCAGCGAGTGGCTGGGCACCGCCCATTCCGCCAAGGCCAGCAGTCAGAATCCACTTGCCGGACAGATCCCCGCCATAATGCTGCCGACCCATTTCCACGAACGTTTCGTAGGTTCCCTGCACAATTCCCTGAGATCCGATGTAAATCCATGAACCGGCTGTCATCTGGCCATACATCATCAGGCCCTTGCGATCGAGTTCGTGGAAGTGATCCCAGGTTGCCCAGTGTGGCACCAGATTCGAGTTGGCGATCAGCACACGTGGCGCATCCTTGTGGGTCCTGAACACACCAACAGGCTTGCCTGACTGGACAAGCAACGTCTGATCCTCTTCGAGCCGCCGCAAAGTCTCGACGATCCGGTCAAAACATTCCCAGTTGCGCGCAGCGCGGCCAATCCCGCCATAGACGACCAGACCATGCGGATCTTCGGCGACATCCGGATCGAGATTGTTCATCAACATCCGCAGGGCCGCTTCGGTCAGCCAGCTCTTCGCGCTGCATTCGGTACCGCGCGGACTTCTGATGGTGCGGCTGTTGTCGATGCGCGTCATTGTGCAGCTCCTTTTGCAAAATCGAGACAGGCAGAAAGGACGTCCCGCAGAACCGGCTGCAGCCGCGCCGCGCGCGACGCGTCCCACACCGGCGGCCAAGGACCGGTTTCATCAAGATATCCGCGCATTGCGAGCTCCATCTGGATTGCGTGAACCCCGTTCTCAGGGTCACCATAATGGCGCGTGATCCAGCCGCCCTTGAAGCGGCCATTGACTGCAGTTGAATGTGCAGAACACGCAGAGGCGACGCCTTCAGTCAGGGACGGCGCACAACTCCGGCCATCGAAGCTGCCAATGTTGAATTGCGGCAATTCGCCCTCGAACAGCCGCGGCACCTGACTGAGGATGGAATGCGCATCGTAAAGGACGATCCGGCTGTGCACACTGCGGAGGCGCGATATCTGCGACGACAGGGCTTCATGGAAGGGATCAAAAAAGCACGCGCGTCGGCGTGCGATCTCTGCGCCGTCAGGCTCCATGCCCGATTTGTATAGAGAAGCACCGTCGAAACCTGTCTCCGGGCACAAGCCCGTTGTTGCCTGCCCCGGGTAAAGCGACTGACCGGAAGGATCCCGATTGACGTCGATTACGGTGCGGGACATCGACGTGCGAATGATCGTGGCGCCGAAGTCGGATGCGAAGGCGTACAGCCGATCCACAAAGAAGTCCGCGTCGTGCTGCGCCAGTTCAAGGGAAAGAAGGGAAGACCTGATGTCCTCCGGGACATCGGTTCCCGCATGCGGGATACTGACAATGATCGGCGCTTCGCCAGGACTGATCGAAAGCCAATCCATCAGGCCAGCCCCGGCAGGCCTGTGAGTTCAGCCAGCGCTCCACTGCGGATGATGGCAGTCGCTTTGGCCATATCAGGATGGAAATAGCGATCTTCCGCCAATGCGGGCACCTGCGCGCGCAACAGGGCCCGGGCAGCCTCCAACGCAGTGCTCGACGCGAGCGGAGAATGGAACTCGCACCCTTGGGCGGCTGCCAGATACTCAATGCCAATGACATGCGAGAGGTTGTCGGCCATACCAGACAATCTTCGCGCCCCATGCGCAGCCATCGAGACATGGTCTTCCTGATTGGCAGAGGTCGGGATCGAATCCACACTGGCCGGATAAGCGCGCTGCTTGTTCTCTGACACGAGAGCGGCTGCAGTGACCTGCGGAATCATGAACCCCGAATTGAGCCCGGGGTGAGCCGTCAGGAATGCAGGCAAGCCGGAGAGTGCGGGGTCGACAAGCATTGCGATCCTGCGTTCGGAGATCGAGCCGATCTCGCACAAGGCGAGCGCGATCATATCGGCGGCGAAAGCCACCGGTTCAGCATGGAAGTTGCCACCCGAGAGGGCCTCGTCGCTTTCCGCAAAGATCAGTGGATTATCCGAAACACCATTGGCTTCATGCTCGAGAGTTGCGGCAGCCTGGCGAAGAAGATCGAGTACAGCGCCCATCACCTGAGGCTGGCATCGCAGACAATAAGGATCCTGAACACGTTCATCGCCCAGCCGATGTGATGCGCGAATTTCCGATCCTTCCATCAGGTGTCGCAGAGCAGCTGCGGTTTCGATCTGCCCGCGATGCCTGCGCAGGGCATGTATGCGGGGGTCGAACGGCGTATCCGATCCCTTGGCCGCTTCAGTCGACAGTGCACCTGTCACAAGGGCCGATTGGAACATGCGCTCTGCCTCGAAGAGACCTGCGAGGGCGTAGGCGCAAGAAAATTGCGTTCCGTTGAGGAGGGCCAATCCTTCCTTGGGCCCGAGGGTCAGAGGAGAAAGGCCTGCCTCCGACAATGCAACGGACGCGGGCAGTTCACGTCCGTCAACGATGATCGCCCCCGTTCCAATCATGGTCGCAGCCAAATGGGCCAAAGGGGCCAGGTCGCCCGAAGCCCCGACAGAGCCTTGCGCGGGAATGACTGGTGTCAGGCCTTTCCGCAGCATTGATTCAAGCAGAGCGACTGTTTCCGGGCGAACGCCAGAGGCGCCTTGCGCAAGACTGGTGAGCTTCAAGGCCATCATGAGGCGCGCAACAGGCACGGGCATCGCTTCGCCCACGCCCGCCGCATGGCTCAGGACGATATTGCGCTGCAGGACTTCGAGGTCATTGTCATCAATCCTGACGGTCGCGAGTTTGCCAAATCCGGTGTTGATTCCATAGACGGGTTCCTGCTTTGCCAGGATCCGAGACACCGCGGCGGCGCTCTGGGCAATACGCGTGCGGCAAGACGGATCCAGTTCCGGGCACGCGCCGCGATAGATCGCCCGCCAGTCGCCCAAAGGAACCTCGCCAGGTATCGTCACAAGTGTCATTGCCCTCTCCAAATCCGCGCATGAAGCGGGTTCTTCCCAATGTTGCTGACCAATTCGGCTGGACTTCCAATGTCCCAGATAGCCAGATCGCAAGACTTCCCGATTTCAAGCGATCCGGTTTCCCCTCCCAGCCCAAGTGCGCGCGCCGCATTGATCGTGACGCCAGCCAGGCACTCGTCGACCGTCAGCCTGAAAAGCGTCGCTGCCATGTTCATGGCCAGCAGGAGCGAGGAGAGAGGTGAGGTGCCGGGATTGCAATCTGTAGCCACAGCAATCGGAACATTTGCATCGCGCAGCGCGCCGACCGGCGGCATCTTGGTTTCGCGCGTGAAATAATAAGCACCCGGCAAGAGGACTGCGATGGTGCCAGATGCCTTCATGGCCTGAATGCCTGCGGCATCAAGATATTCCAGATGATCAGCCGACAGGGCCCCGTATCGGGCCGCAAGCGCTGCACCATGACTGTTCGATAGCTGCTCGGCATGGAGCTTCACGGGCAATCCATGCGCTCTTGCAGACATGAAAACGCGTTCGATCTGGGCGGGTGAAAAACCAATGGATTCGCAAAAACCGTCCACAGCATCGGCAAGACCCAGAGCGGCAATGGCTGGAATCATGTCTGTGCAAACATGATCAATATAATCGTCCGATCGACCGGCATATTCGGGCGGCAGGGCATGCGCGCCAAGGAAGCTCGTCACAACGCCAACGCGCCGCTCCTTTCCAAGCCTTTTCGCCGCACGAAGCATCTTGATTTCCGCATCAAGCGACAAGCCATAGCCGGACTTCACCTCGATTGTCGTCACGCCCTCCGAAATCAATGCGTCGAGCCGCGCGAGCGACTGAGAGACAAGATCGTCTTCGGTCGCGTCGCGCGTCGCCTTCATTGTCGATACGATCCCGCCGCCAGCGCGGGCGATCTCTTCATAGGTCGCCCCGGCAAGTCTCAGCTCGAATTCTCTGGCCCTGTTGCCCGCGTGAACGAGGTGTGTGTGGCAATCGATCAGGCCAGGCGTAATCCAGCGCCCTGCGCAATCGACTTCTTCCAGGGCAACGAATGGCGGCGCGTCCGACCTGGGACCAGCGTAGACAATGCGCCCCTTGTCGCATGCGAGCAGAGCATCCGCGACGCGCCCCGACGGCGACGAGGTAGCCAGATTTGCGTTCAGCCAAAGGCGTTCGCATGAGACATGGGACTCGGCAGCCATCGGCAATGAAACTTGCATGCTCAGGCGATTATGTCTAGACATAATAATGCATTGTTGAGGATCGTGAGATGACTGCGCTTTGGCTCAAGGCTGCCCTCCTGCCGTCTGGCTGGCAGAATGACGTCCGCATCGAAATGTCTGGAGCCCTGATTTCCGCGGTGATTGTCGGCACTGCCGCCCGCGCGGAAGACGAACGGGCAGAGATTGGCGTGCCTGGACTATGCAATGTTCACAGCCACGCCTTCCAGCGAGGCATGGCGGGCCTGGCCGAGCATCGCGGGCCGAGCGATGATGACTTCTGGAGCTGGCGCGAAGTCATGTATCGCTTCCTCGATCATCTCAACCCTGACGATGTGGAGGCCATCGCAGCGATGGCCTATATCGAAATGCTCGAGACGGGATATACGCGCGTTGGCGAGTTTCATTATCTTCACAATGATCCCGACGGGAAGCGCTACCAGGACCCGGCGGAAATGGCTGCCCGCATCATCGGCGCATCAGAAGCGACCGGCATTGGCATGACTTTGCTTCCTGTCTTCTATGCCCATTCGGATTTTGGCGGAGCTCCGCCGAAACATGGGCAGAGGCGCTTCCTGAACGATCTTGATGCGTTTGCGCGGCTGCTCGGTGCGTGTGAGGATATCCTGCCAACAGATGGAATACTGGGCGTTGCCCCGCACAGCCTGCGTGCCGTGACCGGCGAAGAACTCAGGGAACTTGTCGATATGCGACGAGGTGCGCCGCTCCATATCCATGCCGCCGAACAACGGAAAGAAGTTGAAGCAAGCCTGGCCTTTACCGGGGCACGCCCCGTGGAATGGCTCTTGGCGAATGCCGATGTCGATCGGCATTGGTGCCTCATTCACGCGACCCATCTGACGGAAGCCGAAACCGATGCCTTGGCCGCAAGTGGCGCTGTTGCAGGACTGTGCCCGGTCACGGAAGCCAACCTGGGCGACGGAATATTTCCCGCTGTCCCGTATCTCTCAGCAGGCGGCAAGATCGCGACAGGCACGGATTCCAATATTCTGATCGACCCCGCCCAGGAGCTGCGCGCGCTGGAATATAGTCAGCGTCTTTCGCACAGGGCGCGCAACTTGCTGGCCAGCGAGGCGACGCCGTCGGTTGGGCGACGGATTTTCGAAGAGGCCCATGCCGGTGGTGCGCAGGCGCTGGGTGTAACGCAGGGACTGGCGGTTGGCATGCCGGCGGACCTTGTGACCCTCGACGCCAATCATCCAGCCCTCTACGGTCGCAGCGGCGACCAGCTTCTTGATTCCTGGATATTTGCCGCCCGCGCGAACTGCGTCGACGCCGTCTGGCGCGCTGGACGCAAGCTCGTATCCAATGGCCAGCACAAGGATCGGGAAATCGTCTGGCGACGGTACAGGGCCGTACTCGACCGAATTCTGGCCTCATGACCATCGCCGAAACGATCCGATCCGACATAGAAGGACGAATTGCTTCCGGCGAATGGAAGCCCGGCTTTCGCATTCCCTTCGAGCATGAACTCGTGACCCAATATGGTTGCGCCAGGGCTACGGTCGGAAAGGCCCTGACTGCACTGGTGCGCGCGGGCCTGATCGAACGACGCCGCAAGGCGGGATCGTTCGTCGCGCATCCGCATGTGCACGCGGCGGTGCTCGATATCCCCGATATCGGTGCTGCGATCGCCCAGCGAACGGGCGCGTATCATTTCGAACTGATTTCCAGCGAAGTGACGGCAAGCGACCATCGCTCGCCTGATTTTGCAGGTGCCACAAAGTTGCGCCGCATTGTGGGGATCCACCACGGACGATCGGGGCCCTTTGCCTTTGAAGACAGGACGATCAATCTTGATGCCGTCCCGCAAGCGCGGGATGCCGACTTTACTCGCGAGCCTCCCAGCACCTGGCTTCTCGGCCATGTGCCCTGGAGCGAGGCGCGTCACCGCATCAGTGCGATCGGGGCAAGTCCGGACGTGGCGCGCAGACTGAAGGTCGCCAAAGGGACCGCCTGCCTGATGGTCGAGCGCTGGACCTGGCGCGAGGGAATTCCGATCACATTTGTCTGCCAGACATTCCTGGGTGACCGATTTGACCTGATTGCCAACTTTGCACCGGGATCACGTGCATGACCCGGGTTGCGGCGGCCCTTTTCAAGCGACCGCCGCGCCCTCATGCAGGCGGAGTCAGCCTATGGCCTTAAGGGCCGGCATTGCCTCGTCCAGCGAACGACGGATGATCCCGATCATGTCGTCAATCTGATCACAACTGATGACCAATGGCGGGCACATGACAATGCTGTCCCGAATGCCGCGCACCATCAAACCGTTCCGGATACAGATATCGCGGACCATGGGGCCGGCTGTGCCTTCCTTGCCGCCAAACCGGGCCCCGCTTGTCTTGTCGGCAACAATCTCTACCGCGCCCAGAAGACCGATCGAACGTGCTTCACCAACCAGCGGGTGATCGTTCAACGAAGCCAGGCGCTTGGCAAGATGAGGACCGGTTTCGGTGCGGACCTTGTCGACAAGGCCTTCGCGTTCCATGATTTCCAGGTTGCGGATCGCGACCGCGGCCGAGACGGGATGGCCGGAATAAGTGTAGCCATGCACGAAATCGCCGCCAGTCTTCATGACCTTCACAATTTCTTCGGACACCGCGACCGCTGAGATCGGGAGGTATCCGCTCGAAAGGCCTTTTGCCATTGCGATGATATCGGGCTTCACGCCCATCGTCTCATGGCCCCACATATTGCCCGTCCGACCGAAACCGCAAATGACTTCGTCGCAGATCAGGAGAATGCCATATTTGCGACAGATCGCCTCGACTTGCGGCCAGTAGTTTGCGGGCGGGATGATGACGCCGCCTGCCCCCTGAACGGGTTCGCCAATGAATGCTGCGACATTTTCGGGGCCGACTTCGAGGATCCGGGATTCGATCGCTTCAGCGCAAGCCGTGCCAAAGGCTTCCGGCGTCATTTCCCGGCCCTCGTTGAACTGGTAGGGCTGGCGGACATGTTCCACGCCCGGAATAGGCAGGTCGCCAATCGGGTGCATTGCCTTCATACCACCCAGCGAGACACCCGCGACAGTCGAGCCATGATAGGCATTCCAGCGGCTGATAAATGTCTTGCGCTTCGGCTCGCCCCTGAGTTTCCAATACTGCCGGACAAGGCGAAAGATCGTGTCGTTGGCCTCAGATCCGGAGCTGTTGAAAAAGACGTGCGGCAGCCGGAACTGGGTCAAGCTTGCAATCTTGTGCGCAAGGAGCACCGTCGGCGGGTTCGCCGTTTTGAAGAAGCTGTTGTAATAGGGAAGCTCCAGCATTTGTTCGCGCGCGACATCTGCCAGTTCGTCACGACCATAGCCCACATTGACACACCACAGGCCGGCCATGCCATCGAGGATGCGATTTCCGTCGCCATCGTGAATGTAACAGCCATCGGCATGGGTGATGATACGGCTGCCGCCGAGATTTTCTATTTCCTGCCAGTCAGCCTGGGCAGGCAAATGGTGGGCGACGTCAAGGCGACGAAGTTCGGCAATGTCATAGTTGCGGGGCATGATCTATTTCCTCGTTTGAGCAGTTGTTCGACAGATTGGCGCCATCGTTGCGCGCCACTTTCGAGACTCAGGGGGAAAAGCCGATGCGGGCCAGAAACCGGTTCGTGCGGCCCGTCAAGGGAGGGCGGCTGGGGGAAAACGCATTGCTCATGTCAGGAGAGTAATACCACGGGGCTGTCAGGTCGCCAATGCATGCTGACGCGATCGTCCCAAGTGAAGTCTTCCTGATCATGACGTGACAGGTTTGGCCGGGACACGCGGATCATTTCGCCCGAGTCCAGCTTGATCTCGAACAAGGTGACATCCCCAAGGTAACTCATCCCCTTGATCGTTCCACGCGCGAAATTGTGGCCTTCCGGCGCGTCCAATGCGGCAGCGCGCACTGCCTTGCCCTCGCCAGGCACATGAAGGTAGATTTTTTCCGGTCGTATGGCGACCCAGACGTCGGCGCCATGTGGCCCGGTCACGCCATGATTGAGATAGATCTTGCCCAGACCAGGACAGTCGACTGCGGCGCGATCTGGTTCGTCGAGAGTCAGTTTGCCTTCAAAGAGATTCACGGAGCCTACGAAATCGGCAACGAAGCGGTTGGCCGGATATTCGTACAGATCCGAAGGTGAAGCGAGCTGCGCCACCTCGCCCTTGTTGATGACGGCAATGCGGCCCGCCATTGACAGGGCTTCGTCCTGGTCATGGGTAACCGTGACAAAGGTGATCCCGACCTGATCCTGCAAGTCGGACAGTTCAAATTGCATCTGCGCACGCAGCTTTGCATCGAGTGCGGAGAGCGGTTCATCGAGGAGCAGCACTTTGGGCCGCATGACAAGACTGCGCGCCAGCGCAACACGTTGTCTCTGACCGCCTGACATCTGGTCTGGCATACGATCGCCAAAGCCGCCGAGCTTTACCAGCTCAAGAGCCTCGGCCACCCGCTGTTCGCGCTCGCTCTTGCTGACGCCGGCAATTTTCAGGCCGTATCCGACATTGTCGGTCACGCTCATGTGCGGAAAGACGGCATAGCTCTGGAAAACCATGTTGACCGGTCGCTTGTTGGGCGGAATTCCGGCCATGTCCTGTCCATCGATCAGGATTTGGCCTTCGGTTGGCAGCTCGAATCCGGCAATCATGCGCAGCAGTGTCGTCTTGCCGCACCCTGAAGGCCCGAGCAGCACGAAAAACTCGCCGGCCATGATGTCGAGACTGACATTGTCAACCGCGGCAACCTTGCCGAAACGTTTCGTGACATTGCGGATCTGGATAATCGGGCTGGGCGTGTCATTCATCTCAATGGACTTCCGCAATGGCCTTAACGCCCTGCATCTTCAGGGCGATGGCAGTCAAAACAACGGTGAGGACAATCAGCACAGTCGATGCCGCATTGACCTCAGGCGTAACCGAGAAGCGGACCATCGAATAGACTTTCACCGGGAAAGTGATTGTCTCTGGGCCACTGGTGAAAAATGTGATGACGAAGTCGTCAAGGCTGAGCGTGAATGCCAGCAACGCGCCGGCAATGAGGCCCGGCTTCATATGGGGAAGCAGTATGTCCCGGAACGTCTGCCATTCCGAAGCGCCGAGATCCTTGGCAGCTTCCTCTTCCTCCTTGTTGAAACTCGCCAGTCGTGACCTGACGACCATCGCCACAAACGGAAAGCAGAAGGTGATGTGAGCAATGGTGATCGCAGAGAGGTTGAGTGGCCAAGCCATTCCCGTCGGCCAGTGTATCCGGGCAAAGAAGATCAGATAGGCGACCCCAAGGCAGATTTCTGGAACGATGATCGGCAGTGAAATACTGCCTTCGACCACTCCTTTGAGAGGGAAGCGAAAACGCCAGAGCATGATTGCCGCGAGCGCGCCAAGGACAAGGCTGAAGAGTGTCGCGAAAAAGGCAATCGTCAGCGAATTGGTGAGCGCTTCAACGAGGGAATCATTCCCAAGCGCCTTGTGATAGTATTTGAGCGTGAAGCCTTTCCAGACAACGTTTCTTTTCGAATCGTTGAAGCTGAAGATCATCAGCACGACGAGCGGCGCATACAGAAAGAGCAAGGTGGCTGCGACCCACAGCTGCATCCAAGTCTTCTTTGTATATTCGAGTGGGGCAACAAGGCGGGTACGAAACAGGGCCATTACTGCCCCCGCTTCGATTCGCTGCGTCGCAGCGATTGCATGGCCACGATGATGAACATGGCGTAAATCAGCAAAAACGAAAGCGCCGCGCCAAACGGCCAGTCATTGGCTCGCTTGAACTGGCGCTCAATCACATTGGCGATCATCTGGCTGTCGGTTCCACCCATCAGATCAGGCGTGAGATAGGCCCCGAGCGCGGGCACCAGCGTGATCATCACGCCTGCGGCAATACCGGGTCCGGCGAGTGGCATGATGATGCGATTGAGCGTGTTGAGCTGGCTTGCGCCAAGGTCGAGGCTGGCTTCAATCAGGCTCTTGTCCAGCCGGTCAAGCGCTGCGTAGAGGGGCAAGACCATGAACGGCAGGTGGACATAGACCAGGCCCAACACAACGGCGAAATTATTGTAGAGCAGCTGCGCTGGCGTCCAGGCATCAAGCGGTTGCATCCCGACCAGAGTCCTCAGCCAGCTTGCTCCATCCCAGAGTGCACCAAGAGCCCTGTTGGCATAGCCGTTGTTGCCCATCAGCGTCATCAGCGCATAGGTCCTGATCAACAGATTGGTCCAGAAGGGCAGCATGATCCCCAAAAGCAGCCAGGGCCGCCAGTTGGTCGGAGCAAATGTAATCGCCATCGCGACGGGAAATCCGACGACCAGGCAGATGAGAGTGACAAGCGCAGAGACAGCGAGGCTTTTGAGAAATATCGAAACATAGAGCCATTCGGTCGCGCGTTTGTAATTCTCGAGCGTACCCGAAATGGCGATGTCTGCCGGTCCGGTATTCTGGCCGAAACTGTAGAGCCACACCACAGCCATCGGCACGATGAAGAAGACGACAATCCAGAAAATCGGCATGCTCGCGATTGCCGCGAAGGGCCGTTTCTGCGTTCGCCAATCTTGCAGGGATGACGCCATGAATCAGGCTGCCCGCACGCGGGTGAATGCCTCCTCATAGAGCGGCTGGAGTTCCGGATTGAACTTGGCGTACTCGCAGGTTGCAAGAAACTCTGACGACGGGAAAATAACCGGATTGTTCTTGTATGTATCCGGCATCAGCGCCTTCGCCGCCGCATTTGGCGTGGGATAGAGAATTGTTTCCGTGATCTTCTTCCCCGCTTCGGCGTCGAGCAGATAGTTGATGAAGGCGTGGGCATTCTTCGGATGCGGCGCACCCTTCGGAATGCAGAGATTGTCCGCGTTGAGCTGGCTGCCCTCTTTCGGGAAGAAGAAGTCCAGATCATCATCTTCGGCCATGACCTGAGCAATGTCGCCATTATATTCGAGAACCAGATCCACCTCGCCCTTGGCGAGCAAATCCTGCCCATTGTCTTCGTGGAACGCCTTGATGTTGGGCTTTTGCTTGATCATCATGGCTTCAATGGACTTGATATCTTCCGGCGTCAGTGAATTGACCGACTTGCCAAGGTATTTTCCATAAAGGCGGAACATGTCCCCCGCTTCTGACAGCACGGCAATACGGCCTTTGTATTGATCTGAGTCGAACAAGACTTTCCAGCTGTCCGGCACGGGATTGACCTTCGACTTGCGATAACCGATCCCGAGCAAGAGCCATGTGTAGGGCATGGAATAGGCGCGCTTCGGGTCAAACGGCACATCCTGAAATTCCGGCGCAACATTCTTGAAATTGGGAATCTGCGCATGATCGAGCGGCAGCAGCATGTCCGCTGAAACCATGCGTTCGACAAAGTCATTTGACGGCACGATCACATCATATCCCTGGTTGCCGCCGCGCAGCTTGGCGAACAATTCATCGTTGCTGGCAAACAGGGACATATTGACGGCAATGCCGCTTGCGCCCTTGAAGTCGTCAAGCGTGGTCTCACCGATATAAGTGTCCCAATTGTAGAAGTTGAGAGTCGGGTCCTCTCCCGTCGAGGCGATCTTGGCCCCGCCACTTTCCTTGCTGCACCCGACAAGACCAGTGATGCTGATCCCAATGGCCGAGACCCCAAGTCCCTGCAAGAGCGAGCGGCGCCCCATGCCGCGCGTCAGGACCGTTTTGATTTCGTCCATTCTTCCAACCCTTCTTTTGTTACTTCGACCTTAACGTGATGCTAACCGACTTTTCCCGCCTTGCAAGGCGCAGAATCACAATGAATTGGTTCTCAGGCGTTTCGCAAATACCAGTCATAATCGAGCGCCGTGACTTCACCCATGAAATTGGCCATTTCGACGCCCTTCACCGTGCAGTAATGCGTCACGAACCGGTCTCCCAGAATGTCACGCATCAAGGCGGAGTCCTGCAAGACGTCGATTGCCGTCGCCCAGTGATTGGGAAGGCGCGTGTCCGCCCCGGCTGCCTCATAACCGTTGCCGACAACCGGCGGGCCGGGATCAATCCGGTTGGACATGCCGTGATGCATCGCGCCAAGCACGGCAGCGAGCGCAAGGTAGGGATTGGCATCTGCGCCAGCTACCCGGTGTTCGACATGTCGCGTGGCCGGTGCACCAGCAGGGACACGCAGGCTGACGGTTCGGTTGTTGACGCCCCAGGTTGACGCAACCGGTGCATAGCTGTTCGCCCGAAAGCGCCGATAGGAATTTGCATTCGGTGCGAAGATCGCCATCGAATCCGCCAGAGCGGTCTTCATGCCGCCAATCGCATGACGCAAAAGCGGCGTGCCTTCCGCAGACTCGCTGGCGAAGGCATTTGCGCCGCTTTCGTCAGCCATCGAGACATGAAGATGCATGCCGGAGCCCGCCCGATCGGCGAACGGCTTGGCCATGAATGTCGCTTCCATGCCATGTTTTACGGCAATGCCCTTCACCAGCCTCTTGTACATCACGGCATCATCAGCAGCGCGCAGGGCATCCGCCTTGTGCCGCAGCGTGAATTCGAACTGACCTGCCGCATATTCCGAAATGCCGGATTCCAGAGGAAGCCCCTGCGTATCGCACGCAGCATAGAGATCATCGAAGAACGGCTTGAAATCCTCCATCTCACGCAGCCCGTAGACCTGTATGTCGCGACTGCGATGCCCGGTGACCGGACCAGTCGCTGCGTCCGGCCGCGGCCCAGAAGTATCCAGCAGATAGAATTCAAGCTCCACAGCCGCCACGGGCGTCAGCCCGTCAGCGCCAAGACGATCAATGACATTCGCAAGGATATGCCGCGGATCGAGATCGTTCGGTGTGCCATCAAGCTCATAAAAGCTTGTCAGAAATTGCGCCGCGTTGCTTCCCAGCCAAGGTGCCGGCACCAAGGTGCCGGCCGCGGGGCGCACAATCCGGTCCGCATCACCATCTTCCCAGACAAGTCCCGTTTCCTCGGTGTCACGACCAGTGATATCGACGACAAGCACGGATCCCGGCAGGAATCGACCGTTCTCATAGACCGCCAGAACTTCATGCGCACGCAGCCGCTTTCCGCGCGGCACTCCACACATGTTCGTGAATATAAGGTCGATGGCATCGATCTCCGGATGGGCCTTGAAAAAGGCCTGAGCCTCGGCAAGGTCGGCAATCGCCGAAGAACTGGCGGGTGTGTTGGTCATTCTTTTCATCCAGTCAGAGTTTGCAGACAATCATCGAGCGCATTCACCAGGCGGTCCACCTGGACTCGCGTTGTGGCCGGGCAGACAAGCGTCATATTGTGAAACGGGGCAATCAGGATACCCCGATTGATCAGAAACAGGTGAATGGCGCGTTCGAGTGCGCCATGCATCGCAGCGCGGGCTTCGCTGCCATTCCCCGGAGCCGAATCCGCACATATGAATTCTCCGCGCGCGCCAACCCTTGTAACGTGCCAGCCCAATCCGCGTGCCCGAATGACGGCACGTATCTGCTCCTCAAGCTGCGCCGCAAGCGGGAGCATATGGTCATAGGCCTCTGGCGTCATCACCTGCTCCAACGCCGCGCGCATGGCCGCCATGGCCAGGGGATTTGCCGAGAGTGTCGTGCCGATCCCGGAATGTCCGCTCTCGCCGCTGGCGCGAACACGTTCCATCCGTTCGGCCACCTCATTTGTGAAGCCGTAGACCGCAGCGGGAACTCCGCCAGCGACAGGTTTGCCCAGGACAAACATGTCGGGTGACGGCCCGAATGTCCTGCTGTAACCGCCAAGGCCAGTTGAAATCGTGTGTGTTTCATCGAAGACGAGCAGCGTTCCAAAGCGCCGGGTCAGGTCGCGCATCGCGTCCAGATAGCCCGGCTGCGGAAGCACCATGCCGACATTGGTCAGTGCAGGCTCGGTCAGGACGGCAGCTACGTCGCCGGGCGCCAATGCCGCCTCGAGCGCGTCCCGGTCATTGAACTCGATGACGCGTGTATGGTCCCGCACGTCATAGACCTGCCCCACAAGACTGCGCCGCAATTCTGGCACACTGTCGCGCAGGTCAACGAACACGTCATCGACGGCGCCATGGTAGCACCCGTTGAACACCAAAATCTTGTCGCGCCCTGTGATGCCGCGGCACCAGCGGATCACGGCGCGATTGGCCTCGCTCGCGCTTGATGTCACCTGCCACCAAGGGAGTCCGAACATGGACGCAAGCGCATCCCCGACGGCAACCGCATCTTCTCCCGGCAACATTGCCGTCAACCCTCGGGATGACTGGAGAGCGATCGCCTCTGCAATCGGCGGTGGCGAGTGGCCGAACATTGCGCCCGTATCGCCAAGGCAGAAATCATCAAAAGCCTGGCCATCCACATCCCACAAGTGCGCGCCTTTCGCCTCCTTCACAAACAGGGGGAACGGGGTGCCCCAGTCGAGCATCCAGTGAAACGGGACGCCGCGATGCCAGTGCTTCGCAGCCCGCCTGGCGCATTCGGCCGAAACAGGTTTGGCCTTGGCGAAGCGCTCACCTTCTGCGGCAATCATTGTTTCAATGGCGGATCCGGCAATCATAGCCGGTCCCTTAACGCATACCAAAGCAGGCCCAAAGTCGCGAGCGGCCGCGCCAGCAGTCGGCCACCGGGAAATGGTCGCTGTGGCAGCGACGCGAAGACATCGAAACGCTCCATCGTTCCCGCAACGGCTTCTGCCAGCAATTCGCCAGCCAGTGTCGTCACCAGCGCACCATGCCCGGAAAAACCATGCGCAAAGAAAATGGTCCGGCCGCTGCCTGCTTGCTTCCGCCCCAGATGCGGCAGTCTGTTCATCGTGACGCCAACCGGCCCGCCCCAGGCATAGTCGATCGCCGTGTCGGCAAGCGAGGGGAAGACCTTCACAATATGCTTGCGCACAAAGGCGCCAATGTCAGCAGGCGGGCGCTGCACATATTTTTCGCCCCCGCCAAAGAGCAGGCGCTTGTCAGCCGAAAGCCGGAAATAGTTGAGAACGAAGCGACTGTCGGCGACCGCTGCGTCGCTCGGCAGCAATGCATCAGCGTGCGGCAATGGCGCGGTGGCAATGTTGTAGTTCATGATCGGCACGGTGTAGCGGCCAAGGTCGGGCGCCAGTTCGCCCATCCACGTATCGGTTGCCAGAATTATGGTTTGTGCCTTTACATCCGCCAGATTCACCCGGCTGTTTTCGTAAATGACGACACCAGCGTCGCGCGCAGCCTGAGCCAATCCCAAGGCATAGTTGAGCGGGTGAAAATGTCCGCCCCGCGGGTCGTAAATCGCGCCGTGGTAGCCACCTCCGTCGATATGCCGCCCCATATCCTGAGGCTGCACAATGTCCGCCGACCAGCCGTACGCGCGGGCAAGAAATTCCGCATCGCGCTGCATGATTTCAAAATGAGCCGCTTTGTATGCGGCTTCGAGATGGCCGGACTTCAAGTCGCAGGCGATGCGGTGTTTCTCGATGCGGTCATGAACCCTGCCAACTGCGCCATAGGCAAGATCGAAGATTGCCTTGGCCCGATCGTGTCCGAATTCCGTTTCGATCTCGCGCATCGACCAGCGAAGCCCCGGGATCAACTGTCCGCCATTCCGGCCTGATGCGCCGAAGCCGACCCTATGGGCCTCATGCAACGCCACCCTGAAACCCTTCTCCGCGCAGGCCAGCGCCGCAGAAAGGCCGGTAAATCCGCCCCCGATCACGGCAACGTCGACATCCACGACATCGGACGAAGCAGGCATCGATTCCCACGCATTGGCCGTCGCGGCATAGTATGACGGCGCATGACCCGCCGACATCAGACCCTCAGCAGCAGGTGTTCACGTTCCCAGGAGCTGATCACCGACTGATAGGCGAACAGCTCCGCTTCCTTGATTGCGTAGAACAGATCAAAAAAATCCTCGCCCAAATGCGCGCGCACCTGCTTTGCATGGCTGAACCGATCGAGCGCGGCTTCCAGAGTGCGTGGAAGAGTTCGGGCACGATTATAGGCATTGCCCGTGATGCTCTTGGGCGGCTGCATCCGGTCGACCATGCCGATATAGCCGCAGACCAACGATGACGCGATCGCAAGATAGGGGTTTGCATCGGCACCAGGCAGGCGGTTCTCGATGCGTCGATCCTTGGATTCCGACACCGGGATGCGCAGTCCGCAAGAGCGGTTGTCGGCTCCCCACTGGACGTTGATCGGGGCTGACGTGTCGGGCCGCATCCGACGGAAGCTGTTCACGTTTGGCGCAAACAAGGGCGTCACTTGCGGCAGCAATCGGGCAAGGCCCGCGATATAGCTTCTGAAAAGCGAGGAATCGCGGCCGTTGGGCGTCGAGAAGATATTGCGTCCGCTGGACTCTTCGAGGATCGACTGGTGAATATGCATGGCACTGCCCGGCTGGTCGGACATGGGCTTGGCGAGGAATGTCGCATAGACGCCATGCTCCAGTGCCACTTGCCGGACAATGCGCTTGAAGAGCAGCACCTGATCGGCAAGGGCAAGGGCATCGCCATGCACGAAATTGACTTCGAGCTGGGCTGCTCCGGACTCGTGGATCATCGTATCGATGTTGAGTTCCGCTTTCTCGCAGAAGTCATAGATATGCTCGATGATGTCTTCAAATTCGCCGAGCGCCTCAAGCCCGAATGGCTGGCTGGCTGTTTCGGCGCGGCCCGAGCGCCCGGTGGGCGGGACGAGCGGGAAATCCGCATCGGTGTTCTTGGAGACGAGATAAAACTCGACCTCGGGCGCAACGACCGGCTGCCACCCGCGCTTTGCATAGAGCGCGAGAACTTTCTTCAGGATCATGCGCGGCGCCACGGACAGCGCCTTGCCGTCCCGGTTATAGGCATCTGCAATGACGTAGGCGGTAGGAGACGCAAAGCCGGGCGCGGCCCGGATGGTTGAAGGATCCGGCACGAGGACAAGGTCCGGATCGACATCGGGAATGATACTGTCGATATTTTCCGGATATTCCCCGGTGACCGTCACACTGAACACGCTTGCGGGAATGCGCAGCGTGCGTTCCTGAACTGATTTCAGAAACTTGTTTGCCGGAAGGACCTTGCCCCTCTGAATTCCGTTGATGTCCGGAATAATGCACTCGACTTCAGTTATGCCGCGTTCACTGATCCACTTCGCGAGACTGGTCGTCACTGTGTCACACATGGGCACGGCGGCAAGGCCGCCGTGCCCCCCTTTCAGAATGATTTCGTAATTGAAAATACGGCTGTTGCCTTGCCCGCTGTCGAGAAGGCTCTAGCCGTGTCGACATAGTCGAGCGTGGCCGTGAAGCCCTTGCCCAAGTCATAGCTTGCACCAAGCAGCCAATCGCGCTTCTTGTCGCCAAAGGCACCATCTTCATAGCCGAATGTGCCATGCAGCGAGATTGGCGAATCCTTGAGCGGCAGTTCGCCCGAAACATAGACATAGGTATTGTCGGTGCTGCCAATATTGTTCTGGCTCGGCGCGTATGCGGCGCCAAGTGTCACCGTCGCCGGTCCAACCGGAACACCGATCGAGCCATAGAGCTCAAGGTAGTTGAAGCTGCCATTGCCCGGGTAAAGATAGCCAAGCACACCGCCATCGAGCGATACCTTTCCGACGTCCTTCGAAAATCCCAGCGACAGGTCGAGTTCCACATCATCCGAGCCGCTGCCCAGATCCACATTGCTTGCCCAGGCGGTTGCGTAAAGGCCGGATTCGTGCGTCACGGTAAGTTCCGCCGTTACTTCCGGGTCCTTGCCTGAAAGGGAAAGCCCGCGGAAGCGATAATCGGTAAACGCACCGACTTCCGCATCGATTTCAAAGGCTCCAGAAGGCTCTTCTTTGGCCTCCTGCGCAAACGAGATTTGAGGCATGGCGATCAGGGCTGCAGCCGCGACCAGGATGCGGGTTTTCATATTTGGTCCCCTTTTAGGCGTTGTTCTGTGCACCGCCTCCCTGTTTGAAATTGGTCGGTGCCGGTCGAGCCTAGCCTTTTTGTGCCCGAGCGGCAACGGGGGCAGGCTGGCAGGCTTTGCCGAGTTGGACTAAGGGCGGGAACTTCACGTCGAATTCAGGTGACCCGATGACCGAACCCAATGACCTGTCTGCCTTCTGGATGCCCTTCACAAACAACCGCGGCTTCAAGACATCGCCGCGCATGTTCGCATCTGCCAGTGACATGCACTATGTGTCGACAACCGGACACAGGGTTCTCGATGCGACGGGCGGGCTTTGGTGCGTCAACGCGGGTCACGGGCGCGCCAAGATCATCGAGGCCATTCAACACGCGGCCGCAACGCTCGATTTCGCCCCCACCTTCCAGTTGGCTCACCCGATCGCGTTCGAAGCCGCATCCCGATTGTCGCTGATCATGCCAGAGGGGATGGACCGGATATTCTTCACAAACTCCGGATCAGAGTCGGTCGACACGGCGCTGAAGATTGCGCTTGCCTACCAGAAAGCTCGGGGCCAGGCCGGTCGCACTCGCCTGATCGGGCGGGAGAGAGGCTATCACGGTGTCGGCTTTGGCGGGATTTCCGTCGGCGGGATTGTCGGCAACCGACGCCAGTTCGGCACGCTGCTGACCGGCGTCGATCACATGCGCCATACCCATGATCTTGCCCGCAATGCCTTCAGCAAAGGGCAGCCCTTGCACGGAGCCGAACTCGCCGAAGACCTGGAACGGATCGTCGCCCTGCATGGCGCCGAGACGATCGCTGCTGTCATTGTCGAGCCTGTGGCCGGCTCGACAGGGGTCCTTGTTCCTCCGGTTGGCTATCTCGAGCGCTTGCGTGCAATTTGCGATCAGCACGGGATCCTGTTGATTTTCGATGAGGTCATTACGGCCTTCGGGCGCGTCGGCGCAGCGACGGGAGCGGAGCGGTTCGGTGTAACGCCTGACATCATCACGATGGCAAAGGGCCTGACCAACGCTGCGGTCCCGATGGGTGCCGTTGCCGTAAAGCGCGACGTTCATGACATGATCGTGAACAATGCACCGGAGGGCATCGAGCTATTCCACGGCTACACATATTCCGGCCACCCCCTCGCCTCCGCTGCCGCCATTGCAACACTGGATCTCTATCAGGAAGAAGGGCTCTTTGATCGTGCCCGTTCACTCGAAGAGGCTTGGGCCAATGCTGTTCACGCGATGAAAGGAACCCGCCATGTCATCGATTGTCGCAATTTCGGCCTGATCGGCGGAATCGAGTTGGAGCCGCGCCCCGGTGCGCCGACCAAACGCGCCATGGAAATCTTTCATCGAGCGTTTGACGAGGGCCTTTTGATCCGGGTAACCGGAGACATCATCGCGCTGTCGCCGCCTCTCATTATCTCGCCACAGCAAATTGACGAGATCTTCGAAAAGCTCACCCGGATCATTGCAACAGTCGATTGAATTCCCAAAAGACGCTCGGCAGACGATTGTGGTCTAGCTGGCGCGACCTTGACCCAAAATACGGTCTTCGATCCAGTTGCGGATTTCGAGGCGGCGACGGCCATCGTCGGTGATGTCCTCATCGACACCCAATTGCCAGGCCAGTCCGGTGTCGCCCGGGTTGGCGGCGAGTTCCCTCAAAAGCCCGACGTAGCGTGCCAGGTCATCACCGGAATTGAAGAAGCCCTGCGTCACCATGTCATCGGCATAGAGGGTGTAGAGCTGAGCGAGTTGCTCGAGATCGAATTCCGGATGATATTGCACCGCCCAGACTTCGGATTTGCCCAGCGGAACCACTGCCGCCTGAACGAGGCTGTGCCTGTTTGATGCCAGCAGGGTTGCGGAGGACGGCAATTCGATGACTTCGTCATAGTGAATGCAGGGCGCGTCGAAGACCCTGCCCTTGCCGCGAAAGATCGGGTGATCTGCCCCTGCGTCGCTTGTCTCAATCTTGCGGGCGAAACCGACTTCCCTGCCCTTCGGATTATAGGCCACCACCCCGCCAGCAGCCATCACGGCGATTTGCAGTCCCCAGCAGCTGCCGAATATCGGTAGGCCGGCGTTGGCAGCCTCTGCAACTAACGCAATCTGGTTGGTTACGGCAAAATCCTTGTCATAGGCGTGCAGCGAAGATCCGGTGATGACCAAACCATCATAGTCCGACCAAGATCGGCCGAAGGGCATCTCCCAGTCCCTGTCTGCTGCATACACAACATCGAGTTCCAGTTCGGGAAAGTGGGCGCGAATGGCAATCGCGTAGATTTCCGAAGAGGACCGAACACCCAAACCGGCAGCCAGCTTGCGCTTTTCGGCAACATTGCCATCCATCAATAAAAGACGAGACATTCTAGATCGTTAATCCTCGAAGCTGAAACCCTTACTGGACCATTCGGGCCGGATAGCCGTTCGATTCACGAACGGCCGCAAGCGCATCTAGCGCAATCTTCCCTGCACTGCGAGCGAAAGCCTGTGGTCGCAGTCGGGGATGCAGTGCGATCAAACGGGAAAACGGCAAGCGTAAATCAAGCTGTCAGGGTCATGCCTCTTTTGACGGTATGTGCGTCAGCCCCGGCGGGCTAAGCAATGCAAAACAGGAATGAGGGAGGGCGACGATTGCCGGTCAACGCAACACGCAGACGGACACACGTCGCGGGCACGCAGCACCACCCGGAAATGCCGAAGGTGGCGCGGTGAAGGAACATCCAGCCTATCGCTATTATGTCCTCGGGCTCTTTACACTGACGCTGATGTTCAGCGTGGCTGATCGATTGGTGCTGTCAATCCTGTTGCAAGACATAAAGCGGGAATTTGCGCTGTCCGACAGCCAGTTGGGGCTCCTGGCGGGGTTCGCCTTCACGATGTTCTACGTCATTGCAGGGTTCCCTATGGCCCGGCTTGCAGACCGGGCAAACCGCAAATCCATCGTTGCTGCAGCATTGGGCTTCTGGAGCTTGATGACGGCGGTATCCGGACTCGCGGTCGGTTTCTGGTCGCTGTTTCTCGCACGCATTGGCGTGGGAATGGGCGAAGGGGCGAGCGGCCCATCCTCTCAATCGGTACTGGCAGATTATTTCCGACCCGGTGAGCTCCCGCGCGCAATGGGTATTCTGACCCTCGGATCGACGACCGGCACCGGCATCGGGCTGATGGCGGGTGGGCTTTTTGCGTCGCTCTATGGCTGGCGGATGAGCTTCATCCTGCTTGGCATTCCCGGTATGCTGCTGGCGATCCTGCTCTACACAACGGTTCGCGAACCTGAGCGCGGCCGTTATTCCGCCGGGGGAGCGGACTCTGCAGCGCAGCGGCCCCTTGGTGCAACGATCCGCTCTCTCCTTTCCAACCGCGTCTATCTGGGGCTCATCACCGGCTATGCGGTCCAGATCATGATTGGATATGCAATCGCGATCTGGATGGCGCCCATCATGTTGCGCAGCTTTGCCCTGTCGACCCGCGACGTCGGCTTCTATCTTGGGCTCGCCTTTGTCCTCGGCGGCATACCCGGCCCGATTCTGGGAGGCGTCTTGAGCGAATGGCTTTCGCGCCGGGACATTCGCTGGTTCGCCTGGATTCCCGGTCTGGCTGGAATTCTGTGTTTGCCGCCCTTGTGGTTCAGCCTTTCCGCAACCACCTTCTGGCCATTCCTCGGTCTCTTTGCGCTGGCCTATGGCATCTTCCTGACAAGTCAGGCGCCAATCCTCTCTTCCATACAGAACAGTGTTTTGCCGTCCGAGCGCGGATTCGCAGTCGCCTTGGCCTTGCTTTTTAACAACCTTCTTGGCCAGGCACTGAGCGCCGCGGCAATTGGGCGACTGAGCGACATGTGGCATCCCGAGTTTGGCGATTTCGCTCTCAACCTGGCTGTGATGGCAGTCTGCGTCAGCGCCGGTGTCTTGGGCTTCGGTGTCTTTGTCTGGACCGGTCGGCAGATGCGTCGTTCAAACATGTAGGCACGGGCGGGGTGCTCGAGGCGTGTCGGGCTCCTGCGACGAGAGGAGCGAGAACGCAGCTAGGCCCGACGGGCCAATTCCTCCCCTTCCGGCTGATAGGCCGCAAGGAAGGCGCGCACAGCCGAGCTGACTTCGCCGTCGATCACTGTCCTGTCGGGACGCGGCGCAGCGCCGAGCAAGTGCCGGTAAAAACTGCCAGACTGGCAAAGCCCAAGAAAATGTGAGGCTGCACTGACCGGATCGGCGGAACGCAGGCGTCCTTTCTCCATCTGCATGGCGAGCCATGCAGCCGTCCGCTGCTGGCCGCGCTGAGCTCCCCGTTCCCACAACGTGCGTCCAAGTTCGGGAAAGCGCCCCGCCTCGCCAACGACGACTCTATGAAGAGCCACTATCTGAGGGCGCAGGATCGTCGCCAGGATCGACTGACCCAGTGCCGTCAGCGTTTCTGACAAGTCGCCATCCTCCGCAAGCTCCAGCCGCAGTGCTTCGCCATACCGCTCCACCTGATCGTCGACCACCGCCGCAAACAAATCCTGCTTGTTGCGAAAATAGCTCCACAATGTGGTCTTGGAACCGCCGAGTTCGGCCGCAATGCTGGACATCGAGGTCTGTCCGTAACCATGACGCAGGAAGGCTTTGCGCGCCGTCGCCACAATGGCGCGGACGCGGGTTTCGTGCCTGTCCGGATCCTTCCCTCTCACAAAAATCGTACTACACAGTATCATTCCGATTGACAAGAAGTGCCCGCCGGGGCCAAGAGCGTACCATGCAGTACGGTATTCAAACCGGCCAGTGGTTTGCCGTGCTGGCGCTGATTGGCGCAGCGTCGGGTTGCGCCCTCCCGCCAGCGCCCCGGCAGCCAATGCCAATGATGACCGTTCCGTCGCTGGGAAATGGCGAAGGACCGCCGGACAGTACGGCTGATTTTCCAAAAGACAATTGGTGGACAGCCTATGGCGATGCTGGTCTCAATGCGCTGATCGAAGAGGGATTGGGCAAGTCGCCCGATGTGGCAATGGCTGCCGCGCGGATACGAGCGGCCGATGCTGCAACAGAACGGGCGGGCGGCGCCTTGCAGCCATCGCTGTCCGTCGATGGCACGGTGGGCGGCAACAAGCAAAGCTACAACCTTGGCATTCCAGCGCAGTTCATTCCAAAGGGCATCATTGAAACCGGCAAACTATCGGCCACTCTCGGGCTGAATCTGGATCTGTGGGGCCGAAACCGGGCTGCCTTGGCGGCTGCCCGCGGCGAAGCCGAGGCCACGCGCGTCGATGCTGCCCAGGCAAGGCTGCTGCTGGCGAGCGGAATAGCGCTGAGCTGGGGCAATCTGGCCCAGCTTCTTGCCAGCCGCGAACTCGCCGTCCGCTCGGTTGACGCCTTGCGGGGAATCGAAAAATTGACCCATGAGCGGGTCGAGGCCGGCATCGACAATCAGGCTGATCACGAATTGGCAACCTCGCGGCGGGCCGGAGCAGAACAGGCTCAGGCAGCGATCGACGAAATGATTGCACTGGAGCGCAACAGGCTGGCCGCGCTGGTCGGAGCAGGGCCCGAGCGGGCACGGCTGCTCCCCATTCCGGCGCAGAACCTGCCAGCTGTTTCCGAGGCACCCGCCAACCTCGCCGCAAATCTCCTCGGTCGTCGTCCCGATATCGTTTCTGCCAGATTGCGCGCCGAGGCTGCCACGTTCCGCGTGAAATCGGCCCGAAGGGCCTTTTATCCCGATATCAATCTGGCGGCAGTCGTTGGCCTGCAATCACTCGGGCTGGGTCAGCTGTTCAATTCAGGTTCCAAGTACGCAAACTTCGGACCGGCGGCGACACTGCCCATCTTTGATGGTCAGCGACTGCGCAGCAATTACAGGACGGCAGAAGCGGAGTATGATCAGGCAGTCGCCCGCTATGACCAGACCTTGCTGGCCGCCTTGCGCGAGGTGGCCGATACGCTGGAGTCCAAGCGGGCACTGACAGAGCGTCTGGCCATGGCACAGACAGCAGCGCAATCTGCGCAAGAAGCGGCGCGTCTCATGCGCCTGCGGCACGACGAAGGAGTTGCGAACCTGCTGCAGGTCTTGACGGCGGAGGACAACGCCTTGGCAAGCCAGCGAACTTTGGCCGAGCTGAACGCCCGCGGGTTTCTGCTCGACATTACACTGGTCCGGGCTCTGGGCGGGGGATTCTCCGCTCCGGCAGCGGACAGGGAGCAACCAGACAGATGACCGAAGCGGCAACTCCTCCAGACGAAGCAGCGGCCACCGCTGCCGGATCAGACATGCGCGAGAAGCGTCAGAAGTTCCTCCGGATATTCGTGATCGCCCTGATCACGATCGCGGCCATCTGGGGAATCTGGTATTTCTTCACCCAGGCAGGCCGCGTGCACACGGACAACGCCTATGTCGGCGCTGATTCCGCGGTTGTGACTCCTCTGGTTTCAGGGGCAGTCAAGGAAGTACGCGCTGGCAATACGCAGCACGTGGCAAAGGGCGATGTGCTCGTGGTGATCGACAATGCTGATGCAAGGATCGAGCTTGCCAATGCTGAGGCGATCCTGATGCAGGCCCGCCAGCGTTTCCGTCAGGCCCGTTCCGGCGACACCTCCTCGGCAGCGAGAGTCAATGCGCGCACGGCCGAGGTCGATCAGGCGCAGGCGCGTCTCACCTCCGCGCGCGCCGACTTTATCAAATCGCAGGAAGCCTATGACCGCCGCCAGAAGCTTGCGTCCTCTGGAGCGGTCTCAGCCGAAGAAGTATCTCAAAGTCTGGCTGCATTTCAGGCGGCACGCGCAAAATTGGCGCAGGCGCAGGCAGAAGTGGCCACTGCTGCTGCGATGAAGGCATCAGCTGCGGGCGACCTCGAATCCGCAGCCGCGCTGACCACCGGATACACGGAGGCCACGGCGCCGGATGTGGTCGCAGCGAAGGCGCGGGTGGATCTTGCCCGGCTCAATCTGGAGCGCACCGTCATCCGCGCGCCGATCAGCGGCATCGTCACAAACCGGAATGCGCAGGTAGGCCAGCGGATCAACGCAGGCGCACAACTCATGGTCATTGTGCCACTCGACAGGATGTTCGTTGATGCCAACTTCAAGGAGAGCCAGCTGCGCGAGGTCAAGCCCGGTCAGCCCGTTGAACTCACCAGTGACTTTTATGGCAGCAAGGTCGTGTATCGCGGCGTGGTGAAGGGCTTTGCTGGCGGGACAGGAGCCGCGTTCGCGCTGATTCCTGCACAGAACGCGACCGGAAACTGGGTCAAGGTCGTCCAGCGACTGCCCGTCCGGATCCAGCTGGATCAGGCGCAATTGAAAGACCACCCGCTGCGCGTCGGACTGTCGATGAGCGCAACGATCGACACACGCGGACAATGAACCCGGAGCCGATCCAGCCATTGACGGGTGCCCGGCTGTGGCTGGCAGCCGTCGGTCTGGCCCTGGCCAATTTCGTTGTCATTCTCGATACGACCATCACGAATGTCTCCGTGCCCCATATTGCAGGGGGCCTCGCCATCTCGCCCTCGCAGGGTACCTGGACGATCACGTCATATGCTGTGGCGGAGGCGATCACGGTCCCGCTGACCGGATGGCTGGCGGCGCGGTTCGGCACCTACCGCACACTGGTGGCCAGCCTGGTGGGCTTTGCACTGTTCTCCGTCTTGTGCGGTCTTGCCCGGACGATCGAACTGATGGTCGTCCTGCGCGTCTTTCAGGGGTTGTGCGGGGGACCGCTCATGCCGTTGACCCAGACGCTGATGCTGCGGATCTTTCCGCAGGAGAAGATGGGCACGGCAAATGCCCTTTGGGGCGTCACCACAATTTCCGCACCAATCCTCGGCCCCATTATCGGCGGCTATATCAGCGACAATTGGAGCTGGCCGTGGATCTTCTACATCAATCTTCCGGTCGTGCTGCTTTGCGTGGCAATCGTCGTCACTCTTGTCGGGCGCTACGAAACGGCCACCGAGCGCGCGCGGATCGATACGGTCGGGCTCATCCTTCTGGTGCTGTTTGTGGGCAGTTTCCAGCTGGTCCTTGATCTGGGTCGCGAACATGACTGGTTCGCCTCGACCATGATCACCGGGCTTGCGATCACCTCCTTCATTGCATTCGGCATTTTCGTGATCTGGGAGCTGACAGATCCACATCCTGTCGTCGACTTGCGGGTGCTGCGCTACCGCTCCTTATGGGTCGGCCTGATCTCCATGGCGTTGGGATATGGCGGGCTGTTCTCGATGATCGTGCTCATTCCGCTGTGGTTGCAATCGGTGATTGGTTACACAGCGAGCGAGGCCGGACATGCAATGGCCTTTGTCGGTGTGTTTGCAATCCTTATGGCCCCCGTCGCGGGCAAGGCGTTCGATCGGTTCGATCCCCGCATCCTGATTACCTGCGGAATGCTGTGGCTGGTTCTTGTCACCTTCATGCGCATCAATTGGAATACCGACGGGACCTTCTGGGACTATTCCATGCCGCAATTGCTGCAGGGCATCGGCATGCCGTTCTTCTTTTTCGGGTTGATGATGTTTTCGCTATCCGCCGTACCCATGAACGAGGTGGCGTCAGCGGCCGGACTCCTGAGCTTCATGCGGACGGTATCGGGCGCGGCAGGCACAGCTCTGTCTACCTCGATGTGGGACAGTTCGACACGCGAAGCACGCGCCGACCTGACGGGAACCCTGAACGGCGCTG
Organism: Sphingomonadaceae bacterium; assembly: GCA_046348625.1. Taxonomy (GTDB): domain Bacteria; phylum Pseudomonadota; class Alphaproteobacteria; order Sphingomonadales; family Sphingomonadaceae; genus Aquisediminimonas. The sequence continues at coordinate 198,745 of JAXMDX010000003.1, read as the reverse complement.
ACGCAAACATGGCGAAACTGCAGGCAGCAGGAATGGACCCGGATCAGGCCCGCGCCATGATCGAGCGGCTGGTCGACGCGCAAGCCGCAACGATCGGAGCCAACCACATGTTTGTGGTGTCAGCTATCGTCCTGTTTGTGGCAGCCTGGCTCATTTGGCTTGCGCCGAGGCCAAAATCTCTGCCGGGTCAGACAGCAATGGGTCATTAGAAAACCGCCCGATCTGCGTGAATTGCTGGCACGCGAAAGCATCCCGCGGGGGAGCGGGGGGCGGGACAGTCGGCGCGGAAGCCTTGGGGGGCGTCCGGCGGGTTTTGCCTTTGTGCGGTTGCAGGTGCTCGAGTGCGTAACCGGCGCCCGGTCTCGAAGCACCGCCTTCTCATCCGGCACGTCCCTGCAGAGGGGTAAGGCCCGAAAGCCCTCCTGCAGGACGGGAATGCTCCCATCAAAGACGCCCGGACCGGTTCAAAACGAAAGCAGAGCGCGTGGCTGCACATAGGAGAGAGTGCAGACGCCCGCCGCTTTCGCGCCGACCTGTGCTGGTTGGGGTGAGGCCCTTTTCCAGCAGTCCCGCCCCTCGACCCGTGCGACCTAGAAACGCCGATCGAGTGACGAGATTGTGTGTTTCAGATTATCTCCTATTTGTCAAGTAAATAGGAACATAAGGAGAATATTATCCCCACACGTCGCCCCTGCGCAGGCAGGGGCCTGTTGGACGCATTGGTGCCAGACTCACGCAGAGGCCCCTGCCTGCGCAGGGGCGACGACAAGGCTCGTCAGACCAAAAAAAGGCCCGCCCGCACCATCTGGTGCGAGCGGGCCAATCTTTGACGAACTGTTTTCTAAAGCGTCAGAAGCCGAAGCTCAGCTGGGCTGCAACACCGTGACGATTGAGATCGTTGCGGAATGCTCCCTGGTAGCCAACCGAGACCGAAGCCGACTTGCCGATGGAGGCGCTCACGCCGGCATCGACGTCAATTTCGGAACGTCCGGCCACTTCGGTCGAAACCGTAAAGGCCGAACCGGCATTGCCTGCAAAATTGGCTGTGACGCTGCCGTTCCTGTTGTTCGCACGATAGCGATACGCTGCACGTGCGTACGGCGTGATGCCGCCCGTCTTGAAGGCCACATCAAGGCCGGCAAGAACGTCAGTCCGATTGGCGCTGATCTTGCTGACATTGAGATTGGCGGCATTGGCTCCTGTTTCGGTGAAGCTATTCACCCGGCCGCTGCTGAAGTCCACGCCGAGGAACGGACGGATCTTGCTGCCATCCTTTCCAAGGTCATAGCCAACCGTGCCAACGGCGCGGAACAGATGACCGTCCGTGTTGGCCACCGCCGTCCGGGCCACGGCGCCGACCAAGATAGTCCGCGTCGCGTCGATATTGCCGTTGATATAGGCAAGCTGGACATTGGCCGAGACCTGGCCCGCTGAGTAATCAGCATAGCCACCCACCTGCCAGCCCTTGCTCTTGCCACGCGAGCTACCCGTCGCAAGATCGACCTTGGCCTGTGAATAGCCGGCCGCCAGACCATAGGTCACTGCACCGGCACCGAAGTCCACGCCGAGCGTTCCACCGGTGATGTCCTGATCCGAACCAACGAGGTAGCTCCGGTTCTTGCCATTGCCCCACTGACCATAGGCACTTCCCCAGATCCGGGCATGACCTTCGTCATCGGCATTCTTCTGCGAGAGATGCAGAGCAACCTGCCGTGTGAAGAGCTCACCCTGATCCTGCAGCGCCGTTGCATAGGCGCCATAGGCTTCCGGGCTCAACTGGTCGAACAGGACCGCAGCCTGCGCAGCCGTCGAGTTGTCCGCATTGATCACGAGCGTTGCGGTATCACCCGTCGCGCCTGCCACCAAAGTCTGGAACCCGTTGGCAACCGCGATGCGGTTGGGATTGGCCAAAGCGCCAAGCCCGGTCGCATAGGCCGTCCGCGTGACCGTCAGGCGATAGACCTGAGCCGGTGTGGCGGTTGTGACAATGCCCGTTGCGGTGAATGACAGGAATGGCGAGAGCGTCGCTCCCGTCACCGTCGCAAAGTTACCCGAGATGCCTCCCGTTGCACTTACGATGTCATAGGTCGTGCCCGCGGTATAAAGCCCGGCAGTCGGTGCAAGAGCCAGCGTTCCGTCAAGCGCTGCCGTACCGGGCGTGCCGATGACAGATACCTGATCATACCCTGTGCCTGCGACGGCAGTGGGCGTCAGTTCGATGGCAAGCGTACCGGCGGCCGTCTGCGTGTAGCTCCCGTCGATCGTCAGGATGCCCGGGCTGTTGCCTGGAGCGACAGTACCCGAGTTGGTCACTGCGCCGACAATGGTGCCCGAACCGGACAACCGACCGGCATTGCCGACGTTACCGGTGACAAGGCCGTTCACCACGGTGAACGAACCTGCTGCGCCCGTCACGTCGCCGGTCAGTGCGCCGGTCGCCAGAACATTGAGCGTCGCTGCCGAAGCAACCGTGGCCGGGCTGGTATAGGCACCAGCAATCGTCACTGTTCCCGCATTGGCGGCGATACCGCCCGTGAGGGTGCCCGTGCCGCCCAAGGTGAAGTTGCCGGCGCCCGTCTTGGTGACGGCCGTACCCGACAAGATACCGGTAAGCGATGTCGAGCTTCCGTTGCCGCCCGCGGTGAGCGTGAAGGCGCCGGTATCGACGTCACCAGCACCTGCAACGCTGCCGACTGTTTCGTCACCTGTCAGCTGGAACAGTGCGCCAGCGTTGACAGTCACAGCCGAGCTATCGCCAACTCCGGTGCCGGCAGCAATCAATGTGCCGCCCGCAATGGTCGTTGCGCCGCTGTAGGTGTTGACGCCAGACAGGGTCACCGATCCGGTGTTCGACTTGGTCAGCGTTCCGGTACCGGTCAGGTTGCCGGCGTAGGTGCCCGACGTTGTCTGATCGAAGACAACCGCAGCATTGTTGACGATGTTGCCCTGAAGCGAGGTCGTCGTTCCGGTCAGCGTTCCGGCCGAAACCGTCGTGCCACCGGTATAGGTGTTGGCGCCCGACAAGGTCAGGTTGGCTGCACCCGTCTTGACCAAGGCACCGGCGCCCGAGATCACGCCCGACAGGGTCGTGTCAGCGCCGGTCAGCACCGTGCCGCCACCCGCGCCAAGCGTGACCGCATTGGCAAGAGTCAGAGCACCGGTCGTGTTCAGCGTGCCGCCATCAAACGCGAGCGTGCCCGTTCCGATGTTGGTCGCAGCCCCGATGGAAACAGTGCCGCCATTGAGGTTTGTCGTGCCGCTGTGACCGGAATTATCACCGGTCAGGGTCAAGGTGCCTGCACCGGCCTTGGTGACCACGCCTGCGCCACTGATCGCGCCTGCATAGGTGCCATTCGCTGGCTGGGTGAACAGCAGCGTGCCACCTGCATTGGTTGCGATATCACCCTGCAACGACGTCGTGTTGCCTTCGAGCGTACCGGCGTTGATCACCGTGCCACCCGAGTAGGTGTTCGCGCCGGTCAGCGTGAAGGTGCCCGTGCCCTGCTTGGTGAGGTTGCCAGCGCCGGAGATGACGCCAGCATAGGTGGTGCTCGAATTGTCACCACCCGTGGTCAGGCCAGCGGCAAGAACGACCGTTCCGCCGTTGCCGGACAGGCTGCCAATCGTTTCCGCATTCGTGACAAGCAGGTTTCCTGCCGTTGCTGGCGAAGCCGTGGCATTGACGATGACCGCAGTCGCGTCGCCAATGGCGTTTCCGCCTTGCAGTTCAAGCGTGCCGTTGCTGACGGTTGCTGCACCGGCGAAGGTGTTGGTGCCAGAAAGCACCAGCGCCCCTGTGCCGATCTTTGTCAGACCATTGGCGCCGGAAATCGCGCCCGAGAACGCGCCTGAGCCAACCGTAAGCGTTCCGCCCGAAAGCGTGATGGAACCGCTGCCGTTGATCGAACCGACTGTTTCCGAGGCCGCGACGTCAAGGATGCCCGGCGCCGTCACAACAACGTTGCCCGTATCCACGATGGCCGCGCCGCCGGTGAGCTGCAACGTGCCCTGGGTGATCGTGGTATCGCCAGTGTAGGTGTTGGTGCCGGAGAAGGTTGTGACGCCCGTTCCGCCGCCGCCGACATTGACGACGCCCGTGCCCGACATGGAGCCGGAATAGGTGCCGCTCGCCAAATTGGTGAAACTCAGCGTCGCATTGTTGACGATGGTGTTCGCACCAAGGAAGTCGGCGTCGCTGGCAATGAGCGTGCCGGCATTGATGTTGATACGGTCAGCCAGGGCAACCGGCTGGGTCAGGGCCCAGCTGCCGGTTCCGTCCTTGTTCATGACATCGAAGTTCGTGACCGCAATGTTGAGCGTGTCGGCGGCCGAGCCGAACAGGTTGATCGTGTTGAGACCTGCTGCGTCGGCTGTCAGCGTGCCGGTGGGCAATGCCGCAGTCGATCCGAAGCCGATCGTGTTGGTGCCGGCACCCATATCGATGTTGCCGGTGATCGTGCCTGTTGTGGTGATCGTGTCGTTGCCCGCACCAAGCAGGATGTCGCCCGTGATGGTGCCGGTGTTGCCGATCGTGGTGTTGCCCGAAGAACTGATGTTGCCCGTCAGCGTGCCTGCATTGGTCAGGCTGAACGTGCCGCCAGCCGACCCGACGTTGCCGGTGATTGTCGACGTGCCGAGATTGTTCAGCGTGTTCGTCTGGTTGGTGCCTGCAGCACCGAACGCAATGTCTGCAGCAATCGAACCCGGGCCGCTGGCCAGATTGTTGATCGTGCTGCCGCCGCCAACCGATACGGTCGTGCCCGTGATCGAGCCCGTATTGTTGATCGTCGTCACGCCAACCGACGTGATGTCGCCGGCGATTGTTCCATCATTGGTGACGAGGAACGCGCCGCCTGCGGAAGAAATATTCCCGGTGATCGTCGCGGGAGCGAGGCCCCTGAAATTCTCGAGAATGTTGGTCTGGCTGGCGCCAGCCGCCGCAAAATTGATGTTGCCGGTGATGTTGCCGGGCGCGTTTGCCGCATTCGAGACGCGGCTGCCGCTGCCCACAAAGATGTCGGCGCCATTCAGGCTGCCTTCATTGTTAATAGCGCTTAAAGCACCCGTCTGGAGCGCGCCGCCATCGACCGATGCGCCCGGCCCTACGTTGATCGTCAGGCCCGAAACCGCAGAGCCATCATAGCCATCGGGATCAGTTGTCTGACATGTAACGATCGTGCCGCCCGCGTTGGGAAGGCAGTCTGCAAAAGCGACGCCCGGAAATGCAAGCAATGGCGCTGGCAATAAAGCGGTTGAACGGAGCAACCGGTTAGCAAAAGACTGTTTTTTCATGGATGGGGGTTCCCTGGATCACTGACGAACATTGAAACTCTACTTTGCAATTAGAGCATAGACTTCGCGACGTCTGTCCCGTTTGGGCCAAACTCGAAGCATTACGCTACCAACACAAAAACGAAACGACCCTGATTGGCGGGTTTCACGGCCCGCATTTCGCAAGTAGAGTCAAATTCCGGGGAGTGCAAGATCAAGTTAGTTTCCCATTATTATTTTGTTAACCATGATCTTCAGAAGCAACGTGGAGGGGCTTGTGCTTCGCTTTTAGGGCCCGTGATCAATCGGCCTACTTGCCGGTGCGCCTGAATCGCGCGCGACCGACAAGGTCCGGTGTGCACAAGCGATTTGCCAGTTGCCAAGCCCAAAACCAATTGCGACAGCAGGAGCCGGAATCCAGCAGGAGCTTGCAATGATTTTTGATTCTTCGACCGCAGCAATCGTCACAGGCGGAGCCTCGGGCCTGGGGCAGGCAACCGCGCGGGCACTGGCCGCAGCGGGAATAAAGGTCGCGATCTTCGACGTGAACGCGACAACCGGTCAGTCCGTCGCCGACGAAATCGGCGGGGTGTTCTGTGATGTCGACATTACCAGCGAAGACTCTGTTGTCGCCGGATTTACAAAGGCACGCGCCGCGCACGGGCAGGAACGCATCCTGGTGCACTGTGCCATGACATCGCGTCGCGGCAAGACCCTTGCGTACGACAAGGAAGCCGGGCGGCTGAAGCGCCTGTCCACTGAAGACTATATCTATGGCGTGAATGGCATTCTGGTCGCATCCTACAGGATTGCCTCGCTTGCTGCGGAAGGCATGGCCGCGCTCGACCCGCTTGAAGACGGCGAGCGCGGGTGCATCACGCTGACGGCATCGGTCGCTGCGCAAGACGGGCAGATTGGCCAGATCATCTATGGTTCGGCCAAGGCAGGGGTCAACGGGCTTGTCTTGCCGATGGCCCGCGATCTTTCCGACCTTGGCATAAGGGTCAACTCCATCATGCCCGGCATCTTCGCGACACCGCTGATGCTTGGTGCCAAGCCACAAGTGCTGGAAAGCCTGGCAGCATCGGTGCCCTTTCCAAAGCGGCTCGGGAAGCCGGAAGAGTTCGCCAGCCTTGCCATGGAGCTGGCGCGCAATTCCTACTTCAATGGCCAATGCATCCGGCTTGACGGGGCAATTCGCATGGCCCCGCGATAGGGGCACACAGTACTTGCCCCGACTTCCTTTGATAACATCATGAAATCAATCAATTACAAGAGGAATTGCAGATATGGATGTAACAGGACGGACAGTATTGATCACGGGAGCCTCATCAGGCCTCGGCGCCCATTTCGCCCGGCTGTTTGCGTCCCGCAAGGCCAATGTCATCGTGGGTGCGCGGCGCATCGACCGGGTCGAGACGCTGGCCGGCGAACTGCAAGCTGCCGGGCACAGCGCGCTTGCCGTTGCGCTTGATGTCACGGATGAATCGTCTGTCAGTCGCGCATTTGACGCGGGAGAGGCGCGCTTCGGCCTGATCGATACGATCATTGCCAATGCGGGCCTGTCCGTGCCCGGTCGGGCCACGGATGTCGCGATCGACGACATCAGGAAGCTTTCTGACACGAACTTCACCGGGGCCTATCTGACGGCTCGGGAAGGTGCCCGGCGGCTGATTGCGGCGGGAAGCCGGGAAACGGGCAAGGGCCGCATCGTGCTGCTGGGGTCGATCACATCGCACCTGACGGGCGGCGGCGACAGTGCCTATGCGGCGCTCAAGGCCGGCGTCGCGCATCTGGGCCGCAATCTCGCCCGCGAATGGGTGCGGCAGGGCGTCAACGTCAATACCATCCAGCCGGGCTATATCCAGACCGAGATCGCGGGAGACTGGTTCCAGACCGAGGGCGGCCGCGCCCATATTGCCAGTTTCCCGAGACGGCGCCTGCAGCCCATAGAATCCCTTGACGGAATGATGCTCTATTTCGCTTCCGACGCATCAGCCTGCACGACCGGTGCTGTCATTGATGTGGACGACGGTCAGTCGCTCTAGTTTCACGGCGCATACAGGCGCTGGTTCAATCGGGATCCCTCAACGCTGAACGCTGCAGAGCTTCGGTTCCTTTGAACCAGACCGCCTATTGGGCCGTTTGCGTTGCGGCGAAATAGTCTGACCGCATGACTTCAACGTCAGAGAGGAACGTCACGCCCGGGCGCCTTTCAAACAGCCGCGCAAGTCCGCGTGCAACGTCAATGATCGCCTTTTCGTCAGCGACTCCGACGAACATGACCAGACCGCTCTGGTCGTTGAAGATTGTCTTGCCCTGATGAAAACCGCTGTGCCCCATGCCCGCCACATCGCGGATAATGGTCCAGCCCCCGATCCCCGCCGCTTTGAGCAAATCCTCAACCAGACCATGGTCTTCGGCGTTCATCACGATCTCGATCTTCTTCAGGCGGTGCAGGCTAAGTTCACCATACCGAGCGTTGTTCATGACTGTTCCTCTTGAGTTTATAGTGATTGATGGCTGGCTGCGGAGTCAGACAATTCGCAATTCCGGCGCCACCGCAGGGCTTTCCCGGTTTCGGGATCGATCACCACGAGCGAAACCCAGCCATTTCCGAAAAGTCGTTCAAGGATATCGTTCGATGCGACAACCGTCTCCACCAGCTCAAAGGGTGCGAGAACAACCGTCAACAGGCGCTGCGGCACGTGAAATGCGGTGCCATCGTCACCAAACAACGACTGCATCGGCAGGCCAACCTTCAAGTCGCCCCCATTGCCCTGAAGGACGCCAATCCCCCCGACGACATTCTGCGTGATCTTGTTGCCCGATCCATAACGATCATTGTCGATTGTCGAGAACAGATACTGGCAATTGATCCATTGGGCGACGACCATCGGTGCAGTCAGAATTGTGGTCAGGGCAGACCCGTCGGTATCGCTCTGCCAGTCGTAACTATGCAGGAAGGCCCGGCCTTCAAGATCGATGGAGCGCGTCAAGGACCGCGGGCCGACAATGAAAGCTGCATTGCGAGCGAGGCCCCATTCCGGCCTGACCTCGCCCCAGTGCACCGCACCGGTCATCACGTCGCTGGCACTTCGTCCGAGCAGGACTGATCGCCGCTCCCGATTGGCCGATCCCGCCCTGGCAAGGCTGATCATCAACGCGCTCACGTCTGGGCGATGACTTTTCGGGATGGTGGCCTGATCGAATATGAAAACCTCGTCCGTCGTCGTATTGTGCTCTGCGGCGATGAAGCGGGTGGTGTCAGGTATGCTCATCCCCCTTTTCGCCAGTTCGGCGCGCACGTCCGGATCATTGAGGATGGCCGTCAGAATCCGGGCGTTGGAACCCCCGGCATGGCCACCACATGCGCCGCAATCCAGGGCGGCTGCATAGGGATTATTGACCGCGCTCCCGCCGTGGCCGACCAGAGCCACAAGTCGCGCTGTGGGCGTCTTCATGCCTGTCAGCTTGAACAGCGCCGTTGCATAGCCGACCTTTTCCTCAAAGGTGAAAGCAGGGTGCACGCCATGGTCTGCATGTTTCTCGAGAGAAGGCGCGAATGCGTCTTCACGGGGTGGCCTGAGCCGGGACACTGCACGTTCGACGAATTTCGGTGCGATCGTATTTGCCGCCATCAGCAGGCCAGCCAATGGGCCGGTAACCTCTGCCGTGGTGAAGGCCGTCGCCGAACCCTGCTTGGCAATATCGAACAGGTTTGCGGTGTGCTGTGTCCGTTCCGCATTTTGCTCGGCCATGTCCGCCTCACGCTCGCGTCCGACAGCCGGCCCTTCGTCCACATCATGCTGTGGCGACAACAAGACAGGCAGGAGACGGGTCCGGCGGCTCTTGCCGACCTTGTGGAGTGCGATCGGTAAGCCAAAGAAGCCAGCATAGCCGAACGTCTCATAGCGCCTCTCAGCTTCCAGCGCTTGCCGAAATGGCTCCGAACGCACGTCGATACAGAAGACCAGCTGGGCCTCCGCAACATCCTCTGAACCCGGTGCGTCCACTGCGGCCCGAAGCTGCGGCACAACCGCGTTGCGGTATGATGTTTCAGCTGCAAGCATGAACATCCTGCCAAGCTTGCCTTCATCAAGATTTGCAATCTCGTTGAAATGGCGGCGGCCCGCTTCGTGCGCATTTTCAAGAATGTCACTCGTCAGGTTGAACCGCTCCGCCAGTTGGGCCGAGACATCGGAAGGCGTGGACCGCGCCTCTCCTGTCGCGATGGCGCCACCGCGGTCCAGAAGCATCCACAGTGCCAACAGGTCAGCCATGCCTGCAGGTGCACCCGCCGCATATTCCGGGTCGGCATGTTCGTTGCGCCAACGGATGTGCCCCGCCCAACCGGGCAGCCGGGCCACATATCCTGCAAGCAGATCCTCCTCCTCGCCATGGCAGATGCCAAGGGCTGCGAAACCTTCGGCAATGGCCTCAAGCGGATCCCGCGGGATGCTGAGAAGAAGCTTCTGACCGACATCTCCCGTCAATCTGCGGAATTCTGGGTCATGCCCAGCTATCGCCAGTACCGACCGATAGAAGCCCAACCCGCGATTGGGCATTGGGCACGCTGCCCGACCCTGATCGAAAAAGGCGGCGCACCATTTGGCAATGAAGTCCGCATCGGGCGACAACATCGCTGGCCTTGCCGCACCCGCATCGACCGGCACATCAAGCAGGCGCGCCATAAGCAAGTCCAGCCGCGAGACGTCTGGGCCGATCAGTTCAAAAGCGGAATTCAAGCCGCCCAATTCCTGGATTGCAACGTCGCGCAGAACTTTTTGATCAATGTTGCGTGCCCGAAGAAGCCTGCGCCATTGATCAACGGGCAAGCTCTCGCGCGCAGAGAAGCGCTGCGCGGCCGCACTGACCGCCTGTTCGAACGGCAACTCTTCGAACCCGGCAAGGGGATTGACCGCAATGGCGCTTTCCAATGGCCAGATTGGCGGGACCGTTCGGGCAGCGAGAGAGACCAGGCCTGCAACTTCTGTTCGCGTCAGAACCGGCTCAGCAATCGCTATAGGTGCCATCATGTTCATGCTGCTTCTCCCTTTCTGGTCGCCTTCAAGGCGCCGGCATTGATGAGGTGGACGAAGAGGCGCGCAGGAAGGCCCGCCCCGGACAAGAGGCGATGTTGCTGCCAGACCCAGCAACCGAGAAACGTTGCCAGCAAGGCAAGCAGAACCCAGTTTGGTAACAGCGCCTGCGCGTCGGCGCCGACCGCCGAATGGGCAATGGAAAGTCCGACGGTATGGAATGCGACCAAGGCGGCGATAAGCAGCAGGAACGACAGCTTTGTCCGCAATGAGGACACGCTGCCCAGGCAGGCAACCATCGTCGCCATGGCGGTTGCCATGCCAAGCAGCAAGGGCACCAGGCTTGCACTGCCATTGCCGAAGACCAGGTATGAGACTGCAATGCAAAGTGTGCCGATTGCGATTGCGGCCGTCGCTGCGTTCGACAGGGATCCACGCTGGCTCTCGCTCTTCATGCCGATTGCCGAGCCGGATCCAAGGAACAGCCAGGCCTTGAACAGACCGTGCGCAACGATGTGCCAGAGCGCGGCCGCATAGGCGCCCAGGCCGCAACTCATGATCATGAAACCCATCTGAGATACCGTCGAACCCGCGAGTGTCCGCTTGATGTCTGTCCGAACCATCATGATTCCGAGCCCGTAGATCGCTGCGAAAAGGCCAATCGCGATCGTGACAATTCGGGCAGACGGTGCAGCTTCCAGCAGAGGGGCAAAGCGGATCAGCAGGAAGCCGCCCGCATTCACCAGCCCTGCATGCATGAGGGCGGAGACCGGTGTCGGCGCACTCATCGAGGAGAGCAGCCAGCCGGAGAACGGAGGCAAGGCGCAGCGGGCAGCAGCCGCGATGACGAGCAAGAGGGCTGCCGTCGTCGCCAGCGGCGCAGGGATCTCGGACACGGTGGACAGCACCACCTCGAGCTGCAGCGTGCCTGCTTGCCACCCAAGAATGGACAGCGCCGCAACAAGTGAAACGTCGCCTATCGCGAAAGCGAGCTGGGTGCGCCGCTTCGCCGCCAAGGCTTCGTCCCAGTCTGCGCAATGGCCAACCAGTTTTGCAAGCAGCACGCTGCTGGTGCACCAGGCCACCGCGAGGATCAAAAGATTGGCGCTGAATACCGTGATCAAGACGCTCGCGACCAACAACCCAAGCATAAGGAAAAACCGCGTCGAGCGCTGATCGGAACGCATGTATCTCAAGGAGAAGGACGAGACGATCGCGCCTACAAAGAGCGTGAGCATTCCGATCGACAATGAAACGCCGATGTCCCTTCCGAGCGACGGAAAAGCGAACATCCAAGCCACAGAGGCTGCCAAACCTGCCCAAAGCACGCACGAAATCATGAGGCCTGTCGAGACTGTTTGCTGAAGTCTTGAATGCTGCATGGGGTTCCCCTTTCGGGACCCGCACTAGCGGCAGCAGTATCATTGATAAAACGAGTTGTTGAAATATCAAAAATTGACAAATGCAATGACTAATGCTGGGATGACGGAATGCCAACACTCAAGACCCTGGATCTCGACCTTCTTCGCTCTTTTGTTTCCATTGTCGAAACCGGCAGTTTTACGCGTGCGGGGGATCGTCTGGGGAGAACGCAATCGACGATCAGTCTGCAGGTCAAGCGGCTTGAAGACCAGATCGGGCGTGCCGTCTTCCTGCGAACGCCGAGATCATTGAGCCTCACGCCCGAAGGGGAACGCTTGCTTGGGCCCGCTCGGCAGCTGCTGCGCGTCAACGATGCAGCGATCGCAGAGCTCTTCGAGCCGAACATGACCGGGCAGGTTCGGCTTGGCGTGCCGGAGGATTTTGCCACGGCCCACCTGCCCGCCGTGCTCGCCGCCTTTGCGGAAGCGCACCCCTTGGTGGAACTCGCTGTCACATGCGACCTTACACTCAATCTGCTCGACAGCTTTCACGACGGCGCATTCGATCTGGTGCTGATAAAGCGGGAACCTTCGGCCCCCCTTGAAGGCGTGCGGGTCTGGCGGGAACCGCTGGTCTGGGTCGCGCGCGATCCGCTGGCGGCAGAGGGGCTGGAGACAGTGCCGCTGATTGTCTCACCCGAGCCGTGCGTTTATCGCAAGAGGGCAATTGCTGCGCTTGATGCCATCGGTCGAAAATGGCGCGTGGCCTATACTTCGACCAGTCTTGCGGGCAGTCAATCGGCCGTCAATGCCGGCCTCGGGATCACGGTGCTACCGCGCGAAATGGTGCCGCCCTATCTGACGCCGATTGTCGACAACCCCGGATTGCCCTCCCTGTACGACACGGAAATCGCGCTGATCGAAGCGCCCGGACTTTCCGAAACTGCCCATCGCCTTGCTCAACATATCGTGGCAGCACTCGAACGGGGCGCTTGAGACAGGATCTCAAGGTTCCCCGTTCGGGGCATTGTGTAGCGAACCGATCAACAGCAGGGTCGAGGGATCAGAGCCTTGCGCGCACGGATTCGGCCTGCTTCATGATGTTTGCCACGAGGTCCTTGCAGGTCGGGATGTCATGGATCAGCGCCTGGCTTTGCCCGCTGGTCCAGATTCCGCCGTCGATATCGCCCCCGCCAAGAACATTGGCCCGGGCTCTTTGGCCTGCCATCAGTTCCTTCACATCGTCGAACGTCTTTGTAGGATCCTGCTGGATGCGGGCGACTTCCTCTGAGACGGCGTTCCGCGCAACGCGCGCGGTGTTCCGCAGGGTCCTGCCGACAAGCACCGTATCGAGCTCGGTATTTTCGACGATGCGACGTTTCACATTGTCGTGAATTTTCGCTTCGACCGTCGCGCAAAAGCGGGTGCCCATATTGATCCCGTCGGCACCCAAGGCGAGCGCTGCGACAAGGCTGCGCCCGTCCGCCATTCCGCCCGACGCAATGATCGGTGTGTCAGGCAGGGCATCGACCGTCGCAGGCAAGAGAACGATCAACCCGACATCATCTTCGCCAGGGTGGCCGGCGCATTCGAAACCGTCGATGGAGATGACGTCCACACCTTTTTTCACGGCGGAAACCGAATGGCGGACCGACGTGCATTTGTGGATGACTTTCACGCCATTGTCCTTGAATCGCGGCAAGTGATCCGTCGGGGCGCGTCCAGCGGTTTCGACAATCTTGATGCCGGAGGCGATGATGGCCTCACGATAATCGTCATAGGGTATAGGATTGATCGACGGGAGAAGCGTGAGGTTTACGCCAAAAGGCTTGGACGTCATCTTTCTTGTTCGCTCGATTTCGTCAAACAGTGCCTGACCTGACGGGAACATGTGGGCGGTGATGAACCCGAGTGCCCCTGCCTCTGCGACCGCCGCCACCAGATCGCCGTATCCGACGCCCGTCATGCCACCCATGCAGATCGGCGTTTCGACGCCAAACATTTCGGTCAATCGTGTCTTGAACATATCTTCTCCTGTCGCCTTGCTATCGTGTCAGCGTTCGAATCGTCGCTATGTCATGCCTTCCGTTGGTCTCATGCGGACTCGTTTGGCAATTACCAAGACTGCACTCTGATCTGTCCACAAGAATTTGGCGATCAAGCCCGAATTCGGGCACCCACATCGGAATATTCACCAACAGACGCAGCTGAGGCGGCCTGCGGCACGGCTTCAGTCCGGACAATGGTATCTATGCAATTTCACAGGAGACGCATTGCACGCATTGCGCGCATTGCAGTTCGGTTCTTTTGCCTTCATCGCAATATCCGATTGACGGACCATGCGCATGAGCCCCGCCCGATCCAGACAACAGATCACTCGAATGGAATATCACTATGTCCCAAACACTCGTTACGACCAAAATTGACGGCGCAATCGCGATTGTGACCCTCAATCGCCCGGAGGCCATGAACGCCTTGTCTGCGGCGTTGCGCAGGCAATTGGCCGGCGCAATGCGCGCAGTCGACGCCGATGAAAATGTGCGGGTGGTCATCCTGACGGGGGCCGGGCATCGCGCCTTTACGGCGGGCCTCGATCTGAAGGAGCTTGGCTCCAGCACCAGCAACCTGGGTGCAGCCAACGCAGAACGCGCAGAGGAAAATCCGGTCAAGGCCATCGAGGCCTGCCGCAAACCGGTCATTGGCGCGATCAACGGGGTTGCGATCACAGGCGGCTTCGAAGTGGCGCTTGCGTGTGATATTCTGATTGCGTCGAGCAATGCACGCTTTGCGGACACGCATGCGCGGGTCGGAATCCTGCCGGGCTGGGGTCTCTCGCAAAAGCTGTCGCGCATCATTGGCATTTCCCGGGCGAAGGAGCTTTCGCTCACCGGCAATTTTCTGGATGCCGAAACGGCCTGCTCCTGGGGGCTGGTCAACCGTGTCGTTGCGCCGGAAGCACTGCTGTCGACGGCGATTTCGCTGGCGGAGGATATTGCGTCCATCGCTCCAGAAATGGTGCAATCCTACAAACATCTCATCAATGAAGGTTACGACCGGTCCTTTGGTGAAGCCCTTTCCTTTGAGCACGCCTTTTCCACAGCCGCCAACAGCAAGGTTGAAGCAAAAGACGTGGAGGCGCAGCGCGCAGCTGTTCTGGCAAGGGGCCGCACACAGCGCGATGCGTGATTGAAACCCAAGGCTTGTCACCTGGAGAACTGCTTGCCCTGCCCAGTCTGGAGGGCTCCACTGTCAACAATCGTTTGGAGCCACAATTGGCAGACACACTTTTGGCAAGGTTAGCCAGATTGGGGCAAGGCGGCTGCCTCCCGGGAACTGAATCGCCATCCTGCGCAGTTGCTTTGACGATGCTTCCCTGCTCAATGCAGGACCAAAGTGTAATGGAGGATCTGCCTTGACTGATGTCGCAAGTTGGCTGGCCAGCTTCAACGAAGCGCTCCTGGCCGGGAACGAAGAAGCAATTGCCGACGCGTTCCTGCCAACCGGATTTTGGCGAGACTTTCTGGCTTTTGAGTGGACGCTGGCCACGCACGAAGGTGCCGAGGCGATTGGCGCATTTGCGGTTGCACAGGCCGGTCGCGCCGCACCGCGCAACTGGTCGACTGAGGCGGAATCTGGCGCAAGCGAGGGCTTCATCGCCTTCGAGACGTCAATTGGCAGTTGCCGGGGCTACCTCCGCCTTGTTGAGGGCAAGGCGCTGACCCTGTTCACCATGCTCAGCGAGCTGAGAGGCCATGAATTCCCGCTTCGCAACCGGCGATCCAGTGGCATTTTCGACGATCCATCCGGCCGCAATTGGCAGGATTTTCTGCTGGACGAACAGGCAACGTTGGGCATCACCCGGCAGCCCTATGTGCTTGTCGTCGGTGCCGGACAGGCGGGACTAGCCATTGGCGCGACACTGCGGCTGCTGGGCGTGCCGCATCTGCTGATCGACAAACATCCCCGGGTTGGAGACCAGTGGCGTTCGCGGTACAAGTCTCTGACGCTGCATGATCCGGTCTGGTACGATCACATGCCGTACCTGCCCTTCCCCGATCACTGGCCAGTCTATACGCCGAAGGACAAGATGGGCGACTGGCTGGAACATTATGCCGGTGTGATGGAACTGAACGTGTGGACCGAGACGGAACTTGTCTCCGCCAGGCACGATTCCGCAACGGGCACGTGGCAGGCATGCGTGCGCCGAGGTAGCGAGACAATGGATTTGCAACCTGCCCATCTGGTCATGGCGCTTGGCAATGCAGGCTTTCCGATCGTGCCCGAAATTGAAGGGCAGGAGCATTTCAGGGGACCACAATATCACTCCAGCGCCCACCCTGGCGGAGATGGCCTTGAGGGCAGGCGCGTTGTCGTGATTGGCGCCAACAACAGTGCTCATGACATTTGTGCGGATCTTGTCGTCCATGGTGCGAAAGCCACGATGGTCCAGCGATCGTCCACCCATATCGTTCGTCAGCACTCAATGACCGATGTCATGCTCAAGCCAATCTATTCGCAGGAAGCCGTGGATGCCGGCATCACCACCGATCGTGCGGATCTGCTCGGCGCCTCGGCACCGATACGCCTGCAGGAAATTGGCGCGCGCCGGACATGGGCCGCGATCCGCGAAGCGGAGGCACCGTTCTACGAGCGTCTTGAAAAGGCTGGCTTTCGCCTCGACTTCGCGGAAGATGGCGCCGGGATAAGCGGCAAGTATCTGCGTTCGGCATCGGGCTATTATATCGATGTCGGCGCGTCCGACATGATCGCTGACGGACGCATCGCGCTCAAGTCAGGGACGGAAATCTCGCATCTCACCGAAACCGGCGTGGCTTTTGCCGATGGCAGCCATATCGAGGCGGACCTGATCATTTATGCCACCGGCTTCGGGTCGATGGAGCAATGGGTCGCGCGGCTGATTGGTGAAGATGTTGCTGCAAAGATCGGAAGATGTTGGGGCTATGGCTCGGGCTTCAAGGGCGACCCCGGACCTTGGGAGGGCGAACTCCGCAACATGTGGAAACCAACGGCCCAGCAAGGCTTGTGGTTCATGGGGGGCAACCTGGCGCAGGCGCGCTTCTACTGCCGCCTGCTTGGCCTCCAGCTCAAGGCGCGACTGGAAGGCATTGTGACGGGCTGATCGCCGCTCGGGCGACGCTGGCGCAATAGCGTGGCACCCTGCCCGTCCGCCGGCTGATCCGAATGCGCTGTCGCGCCGAGGGGACATTCCTTCAGTGCGTCACAGAATCTGTGGTGCGCACGGGAACATTTATCCACAGACCTTGTTCTGGAGGCATTTGGTGCTTGCGCCAAACGAGGATTCATAAATGAATACCCAGCCATCCGACGGACGTGCAGAGCCTCGCGTGTTACTGATGGTCGAAGGCGCGACATTACGCGTACCGGGAGGCAGCGCCGCGAAAGTCACTCTGCGCGATTTATCGCGTCAAGGCTTCTGCACGGAATGGCCATATGTCCTGCACCGGGGGCAGCGCGTATGGCTCAAATTCCCTGATTTCGAGATTTTTGCCGCCAAGGTTGCGTGGGATCAACGGTATGTCATTGGCTGTGAATTCGACACCCCTCTGCATCAGGCCGTATTCTCCCGCATGATAGTCATGATGACGCCGGATTGATGGACATGCCGATATGTATCGGTTGAAGCTGCAAGACTCTTTGCCAGTCCGCTGTTCTGCTCGACGTCCTAAAGGGAGTCGCGAGCACCACTCAGCTTGATTTCCATATCGTCGGCTAGCGACGCTGTAGCCATCATGACCGCCTGGAGTTGCGCAGTCGTCAGCGTATCGGGCAGCTTGACCACGAGATACAGATTCGCGCCCTCAATCTCCCATGAGCCAAGCTTGCTTGTGCGACTTTCGCGCAGAAGCTCGAGTGCCCTGCTGCCGGTGATTCCATCGGTCGCGATAATTGCGGCAGGCGAGAAGATGCGTCTTATGGTCATTCCGCCCAACGTCTCGGTTGAGCCGGACACGAACACCATTTGGGTTCGCTTCTCTCTCCCGAAGCTGATGGTCACCTTATAGTCGCCATCCTTGTCCACCTCATATTTCATGCCTGCCTGGTCGAGACGACGCTTCACGAGAAGATCCTCGGCATTTGCGGCATGTGGAACAGCAAGACAGCCAAAGCCTATCGCGGCACACAGTCCGTATATCCGGCGCTTCGCGGGCAATCTCATGTCTTCTCTCCTCCGA
Organism: Sphingomonadaceae bacterium; assembly: GCA_046348625.1. Classification (GTDB taxonomy): domain Bacteria; phylum Pseudomonadota; class Alphaproteobacteria; order Sphingomonadales; family Sphingomonadaceae; genus Aquisediminimonas. Next base: position 180,856 of record JAXMDX010000003.1, on the reverse strand, counting down.
AACTGGCCGAGCACCAGGTTCGCGAAAGCAACTTCCGTTTCAAGCCCATATCCGAACGCACATGGCGCGCACAAGCCGATCAAGACGCTGACTGACGGTGACCGCTAGCGCCCGCCACGATGCTGTGCCAAACTGGCGCCTCGTGCAGGAATGTTCGCAAAACGTCTTGGGAGAGCCGAGTGAAACCGTCCAAACGCATTCTTATTCTTTGTGGCGTCTTCGAAATACTGCTGGCAGCCCTGTGCCTCTATCTGCTGGCGCAAATCTCCAGCGGTGCAATGACGACCACCACGAGTCCCGCTGAAGCAGCGAAGACCGTCACATCGGTGCTTGGGGCGGCAATGGGGGGGGTGGGTGGACTGATGCTGGTGATGTATTTCGTCCTCAAAAGGCGCGGGTCATGAAATCGAAGGTCTGTTTCTTGGTGTTAGGCGCGCTCCTTGCGTCGTCCGCAGCAGGTCAGAGGTCAGCGACCGTGACACCGAAGCCGGTCTTTCGGGTTGAACTGTTTGGCCCGACATTGTCGTTCACGCTGCCGGAAAAGATGCAGCTCGTGACCAACCAGCGCAACACGGTAAATCTGTTGATGGAATTTATCCCGCAGGGCCAAAGCCTCGCCACATGGACCCGGATGGTGACAATCCAGGCCTATCGCGGCCTTGGTCGATCGCCAGAGCCCACGGCAGCGATTGCGCGTCGCGCATTCTATCCGGCGGCATGCAGAAATGGCCCAATATACCGTGACGGCGGAGAGCGCACCCTGGCCGGCGACCTCAAACGATCCGTCATCGCCAATGGCTGCGCATCGCTTCCTGCAGGTGCTTATCCACTCGCCATGAAAGGCGCGGGCGAACAGGATTTCATTCACGTCTTTCGCGACAGGGAAACGATCTACACCCTGAATTACGCCGAACGTGGAGCGCCGTTTGCAGGCAAGGCGCCGCCGCGCAACGTGGATTCAGGCGATGCACTCTTGCGCGAAATGTTCGGCGAGGTGACGCTCACCTACACGCATTAGCAATCGACGAATGTCCGAACCGATCGCATGAGCCTCAGCCAGTCGCCTGGCTGATCTTCTCATTCTGCCCCTGCGCCATTCCCGTCTCCGAGTCCCAATGGCGCATCCTGCTTCAAGATGCCGCGCCGGAACTTCGCTTGGAACATATGCGACCGACGTTTGTTTTTGGCAGACTAAGGAGACCAACATGACCAAGAAATCCGAGAACGCCGTCACTCTTCTGGTTGCAGACCACCTCAAGGTGGCTGATCTCTTCAGCAAATTCGAAGGGACGACAGCACCTGCCGCACAAGCCAAGCTGGTCGCCCAAATATGCGATGAATTGACCATTCATGCGATGATCGAAGAGGAAATCCTCTATCCTGCGCTCCGTGGCAATGCCGACGATGATCTGATCGATGAAGCCTATGTCGAGCATGACGGGGCTAAGGCGCTTATCCTGCAGCTGCGCGATGCCGATCCCTCCGATCCATTCTACAAGGCGAAAGTGTCTGTACTCAGCGAAGAGATACAACACCACGTAAAGGAAGAGGAAATGCCGCGCGACGGGATGTTTGCGCAGGCAAAGAAGAGTGACATCGATCTTGACGAAATTGGAGCCCAACTCGCCGCGCGGAAGGCTGAATTGCTCGCGCTCGCGAAGGCCGGAAATTTACCCAGACCGGAGCTTGCCACAACCTTGGCGTGATGGATGTGTGTGCTTTCGAACTTAGGAAACTGTGATGAATGACTCTGTGTCTGCCGATCTCGAGCAGCGGTTATGGAACGAGCTTGCGCCTTCTGCTTTTGCCTTTGTCGGCTTGTTGAATGATGAGGGGAGCGATGTGCCCATGACAGTTCACAGAGACGGTCAGGACCATAAGTCTCTTTGGATTTTCACGACTCCCCATTGTCGCCTGAGCGATGAAGGCCCGGCGGTTGCACATTATACGAACACGTCTCAGGACTTGTTTGCGCGCATCTCGGGCACAATACGGGCCGAGCACGACGAAGCCTTGATCGATCGTCTTTGGTCCCCCCACATCGCAGCCTGGTATGATGACGGCCGGGACGATCGGGACCTTGCCGTTCTTCGGCTGGATATCGATCAGTGCGAAATCTGGAATGCAGCAACCTCACCGCTTACGATGGTCAACAGGCCAGCCGCTGCGAAGGCTCAAGATGCCAGGCAGGGTCACCACGCCATCGTATCGAGCCGCTGAATGGATGCGGCGCCACCGCGCCAAAACAGAACGCCCCACAGCGGCAAGCGACATCGGGATATGGCGCGGATCCGGACCATCCGGACGCGAGCGCCCCTAATCTCCAGAGGGCGAACGTGGTTGGCGGCCGACCTGTCTAGGCAGGAGCAACGCTCCAGAGCGACGGCCGCCAACAGTCACAAGCTGATCAGCAATTGCCCTTCTTGCCGTCAGCGCAATCACCAACCGATTTAACATCGGCAGCTGCGCCATGCATCGTATTGCAAGCGGTAAGAAGAAATCCGCTCGTCAAGGCAAGCGCTATAAGTAGCCGTTTCATCATCCATGTCCTCCGCATCCTCCCGAAACGCACATCGCGTCGGGCACAAGGCAATGATAAAACCGCTGATGACTGCATTGGTTCCATACCGGATCGCACAGATCCGGAGTTCGGCTGGGGTTCGGAACGCCCTTAGGGACTCCAATGCAGTCGACGGGAAATGCAAGGCACCCGCCTTCCAAATCCTTCTCCTCGGCGCAACCTTTTGCGCAGGCAGAACAATTCGTCATCTGGCGTGTTTAGTGCATTCCACATGAGGAGTAGAGTAATGGAAAACAGTCACGACATCGGCATATTGAACAACCTGATCAAGACCACATTGGACAGTCAAAAAGGCTTTGCCGAAGCCGGCGTGGATACACAGAACCCGCAATTCAATACCTTCTTTGCCGAGTTTGCCAGCGACCGCAGCCGTGTCGCAAGCCTGATGCAAGCAGAAGTCGAACGCCTGGGCGGCGATCCGGAGCAAGACAGCAGCTTTCTCGGTGCGGCGCATCGCACGTTCATGAATCTCAGGGAGATGCTCGTTGCGCGTGACGATGTTGCAATCATCGCGGAAGTCGAACGCGGTGAAGACTATATCAAGGAAAAATTCGAAGAGGCGCTCAGGGACGACAAGATCTCTGGCGGTACACGCAGGATCATCGAGGAAGCGTTCGCTTCAGTCGAGTCAGGCCACGACCGGGCAAGCCAGCTGAAACACATTACAGTCTAGACGCGACAGGGTCCGCCGCCGCAGAAACCGCAGCGGCGGACGTCGTTTCAATAAAGGCTCAGGCCCGAAAGACCTCCTTGCCGCCGGTATAGGTCGCCGCAACCTTGATCTGGCGAATGCGGTCCTGGGCGACCTCGTGAGGGTCTTCCTCAAGCAGCACGAAATCGGCCAGTTTGCCGGGCGTGATCGACCCCTTCAGATAGCCTTCGTCCGAGGCCATCGCGCCATGCAGCGTGTAGATCCGGATGGCCTCTGCCACGGTGACGCGCTGGTTTGCGCCCCAGGTCTTGCCATCCCAGCCCGTGCGCGTGACCATGCCCTGAATGCCGAGCAGCGGCGCGAAGGGCCCGGGGGAGAAATCCGAACCCGCCGCGACCGGAATGCCCGCATCGAGGAAGTCCCGAAAGGCAAGGCAACTGCGCATCATCTCTTCGCCATAGAAAGCGAACTTGTCGGAATTGTAGTAGAGATAGCTGGTGAACGGCTGCGGCGTGGCGCCGATTGCCTTGATCCGGCGTATCAGGTCGGGATTGACGTAAGTGCAATGCGTGATCTTGGGCCTGAGACCGGTCTGCGCAATCAGCGCAGCGGATCGCTCAAAGGCCTTGAGCGCACGGTCGATCCCCACATCGCCATTGGCATGAATGTTGGGACGCAGGCCGGCCTTGAGCATGCGCTCCACCCAGGCATCGGCTGCATCCTGGCTTTCAGCGATATTGCCCGAATACGGCGGCTTGGAGCCACGATAGGGGTGGCTCAAGGCCATGGTGCGCTCGGAGAAGGATCCGTCAGCCATGTGTTCGGCGGTCGCACCGATGCGCAGCCATTCGTCGCCGAAACCGGTGCCGATGCCGGCCGCGATCAGGCTGTCGACCATAGCGGGTTCGCTCTCATAATTGGCCCGGTGGACCAGCTTTCCCTGCGCGCGGATTGCCCGGAGAGCGGCAAAGCTGCCGCCCGAATGGTGCACGCTGGTCAGGCCGTAGCGGACAAACTGCTGCGACATGAAGGCGGCTGCCTCGATTGCGCGTTCAGGGCTTGGAGCCACTTCGATCGGTGGTCTGACGCTGTCCGTGTAGAACAGGTCCATCGCATTGTCGGTCACGCGCCCGTCAGGCTCTCCCTTGGCATTGCGCCCGATGGTCCCGCCTGCCGGATCGGGCGTGTCTCGGGTTATCCCGGCAAGAGCAAAGGCAGCGGAGTTGAAGAACATCGAATGCCCGCCGCGATGCTGGACAAACACCGGATGCCGGGTCGACACCCGGTCAAGGTCTGCGCGGGTCAGGCTGCGCTTGTCAGTGACTTTGGTATCATCAAAGAAATAGCCGCGGATCCATTCCCCCGGGGGCGTACGACTGGCGCGTTCGTGCAGCCGCGCGACGATCGTGTCGATCGAAACAAATTCGACGTCGTAGGGATTGCCCACAAGAACGTCGTTGAGCAGGACTTCGCCAACGGGGTGGAGGTGGCAATCGATGAAGCCCGGCAACAGGGCCATTCCCCTGGCATCGAGCAGTCTCGTCCGCGGGGTCGCAAGGGCCCGGATTTCGGCATCGGTGCCGACAGCAAGAATGCGGTCGCCCGCGATTGCGACGGCCTGGGCCTCTGGCAGACCCGGATCGACCGTATGGATCTTGGCGTTGAAGACCAGCAGGTCTGGTTCTGCACGCGACGCCGCGAGCGCGCGACCGGCAGAGGTAAAGGCAAGCGCGCCCATGGCCCCCGCCTGCAGCAGGCTTCGCCGTTGAACATTGAACGCTGGGCGGACGTCGCGACAAGCCATGGTTCGCCTCCTGAGGGCCAATGCAGGAGGGTCTAGGGGGCGGGGTAGCGCAAGACAAGAGGAGCGCCGCTCGTCCTGCCACCTGAAGAGGGGACGCTCCCGCCTCAAATGCCTTTATAACTTGCCGCCGATGGGGCCGAACTTTGCGCCGGCCTTAACATGCTCTTCAGATCAGGATGCGCTCTTCAGACAGTCGATCCATGACAGCCTGAAGCATCCACGAGCGCGCCGGGCCAGGCAAGCAATCCTTTCGCCACAGCGCATTGAGGCCGTAACCCATGCCGGGGGCCTCCGGGATCGGCAGCCTGACAAGCCGCCCGGCGGCCAGGTCTTCAGCGACGGCATGGCGTGGCATGTTACCCCAGCCGATCCCTTCGAGCAGCAATGCGTGTTTTGCGCCAAGGTCTGCGAGGCGCCATGTCCGGGCGCTCAGCACCGAGAAATCCCGGCCCGCGGTAAGCGGCGAGCGATCGGTCAGGACAAGCTGGCGGTATTGCCTGCTGACGCCGGGCTGAATGACTTGCATTCGCGCAAGTGCGTGCGAAGGCGCGGCGACCGGCACGAGTTCCACTTCCCCAATCGCCATTCTTTCGAGTGCGGGGTCCTCGATGATCACCGGCCCGCCGATACCGAGATTGGCGCGGCCATCAAGAACGAGTGCGGCAATAGCGCCCAAGGCCTCGACATGCAGCCTCAGTTCGACCGTCGGGAAGTTCCGTTCGAATTCGCGAAGGATACTCGCGACTTCCATGGTCGGATACATGACGTCGACAGCGAGAGTCAGCTCTGACTCCAACCCCTGATTGTAGCTGCGCACCCCGGCAATCAGGGCATCGATATCATCGGTTACGGCTCGGGCATTCGCCAGCATTGCCTTGCCCGCATCGGTCAGGACGGGTCGGCGTGAGCCTTCGCGATCGAACAGCGTGATCCCAAGCTGGGCCTCCATGCTGGCGATCCCGTAACTGATCACCGAAATGGCCCGTCCCAGCCGACGAGCGGCGGCATTGAAGCTGCCTTCGTCCACCACCGCCAGGAACAGGCGGATCTGGTCCAACGTCGGCTGACCTACATCCATTGTTCAACTTTCTCGAACATCATGGTTGGTTTTATCAGAATTTTCCGATCACAATACAAGGCCTAGTTTCCCCACAATCCCTGAACAAAAAGGAATGGAAAAAACCATGATCGAACTTCGCTCTTTCGCCAGCCTCGGTGCAGCCCACCACGGATGGCTCGACGCCAAGCATCATTTCTCGTTTGCCGAGTATCACGACCCCGAGCGGACCAGTTGGGGCAGCCTCAGGGTCTGGAACGATGATACCATTGCGGCACAGACCGGCTTTCCGCCGCATCCGCACCGCGACATGGAAATCATCACCTATGTTCGCAAGGGCGCGATTTCCCACCGCGACAACCTTGGCAATTCCGGGCGGACAGAGGCCGGGGATGTTCAGGTGATGTCCGCAGGCACCGGTATTCAGCACTCCGAATACAACCTTGAGGATGTGGAGACACAAATCTTTCAGATCTGGATCATCCCCGATACGCGGGGTCATGCGCCACGCTGGGGGACCCGTCCGTTTCCCAAGGACGACCGCGCGGGAAAGTTTGTCGCCCTGGCCTCCGGCTTTGCCAATGATGGCGAGGCCCTGCCTATCCACGCCAATGCCCGGGTGCTGGGTGCGTCGGTCAAAGCGGGAGAAACGATCCGCTACGAACTGAACCAAGACCGGCACGCATACCTTGTGCCAGCAACCGGCCGCATCCGCGTCGGCGCAGTCGAAGCCGGTGCGCGCGACGGCGTGGCCATCACCGATGTCGAAGCCATTGAAATCACTGCGCTTGAGGACAGCGAACTGGTCCTCGTCGACGCAAACTGAACCTCAACCCATTCATAAAGGAACCGACCAATGAACACGATCACAACTCATGACACCCCTTACGACGCAACCTCGGCCACTGGCGCTTCGCTCTTGGCTGTCTCCGGCCGCATCATGCTGGCGACCATCTTCCTCCTGAGCGGGGTCAGCAAGATTGCTGATCCTGGCAATACGTTGGGCTATATCAACAGCGTTGGCCTCCCGTTGCCCTATCTGGCCCTTGCAGGCGCCATCGCTGTTGAAGTGCTCGGCGGAGTGGCGCTGATTGCTGGATATCGCACCCGGCTGGTCGCGATCGTCCTTGCCCTGTTCAGCGTGGTCACGGCGCTGGTGTTTCATGCGGCGCTGGGCGACCAGAACCAGTTCATCCACTTTTTCAAGAACATCGCCATGGCCGGCGGCCTGTTGCAGGTCGCTGCGTTCGGCCCCGGTCGCATCAGCATCGACCGCAAGTGACCCTTTGACATCAAACCCCGGGAGGCGGGCAGCCCGTTGTTGCCCCCTTTCCATCAAGAGGAAAATACCATGGACATTCGTACCGCAAGTCCCCGCGTCCTGCCCCTGTTCGTAGAGCGCTGGTCCCCGCGCGCCTTCGATGGCTCGGCAATCCCGCAAGAGGATCTAGACGTGATCCTGGAAGCCGCTGCTCTTGCCCCATCGGCATTCAATTATCAGCCCTGGCGCTTTCTCTATTCCCATCGCCAGGATGCCAACTGGGACCTGTTCCTTTCGCTTCTTGTGCCCTTTAACGCGAGTTGGGCGAAGGAGGCCGGGGTTCTTCTGTTCATCGTCTCCGACAGCGTCATGCAACAGGGCGAGGGCTCGAATCCGCTCCACAGCCACAGTTTCGACGCCGGTGCCGCCTGGGCGCAGATGGCACTGCAGGCAACGGCAACAGGCTATCACGCCCACGGCATGACCGGGATCGATTTTGACCGCATCAGGACTGAATTGGCCGTGCCCGAGAGGTTTCGCATCGAAGCAGCCGTCGCAATCGGTCGTCGGGGTTCCCCGGATGTGCTGCCCGAAGGCCTTCGGACCCGCGAAGGGCCGAGTGGCCGAAAGCCGGTCTCGGCGCTGGCTGCTGCCGGTTCGTTTGCGTTACTTCCAGGCGCCTGACGACGATACAGGCGCAGGCTGTTGCGGGAGAGCCCCATCCATGAAAGGACACGTTCTGTCATGAGTACCATTACAATCACCAAAGAGGATGATGGCCGCCATGGTCGCTACGTGGCCCGGGTCGATGGCATTGATGCGGAGGCCGAACTGACATTCACGCATCGGCCCCCCCTGTTGATCAGCGCCGACCATACGGGCGCGCCTGAAGCATTGAGGGGGACGGGAGCTGCATCCGCGCTGGTTGAGTATCTCGTTGCCGATGCACGAGGCTCAGGCTTTCGCATCATCCCCATCTGCCCCTATGTTCGTGCCCGATACGCCGTGCATCCCGAATGGCAGGACGTTATGACCGTGGCTCCGGGCGAAGAGCCCACCGTTTCGAAAGGGCACGAGCAGTGATCAGACTCGTCGGCATATCGGGCAGTTTGCGCCGGGCCTCATTCAATACGGCCCTGCTCAACAATGCGGCTCAGCTTCTTCCTGACGGTGTCACGCTCGAGGTGCGCACCCTTCACGGAATCCCGTTGTACGATGGCGACGAGGAGGAGGCGACCGGGATTCCCGCAGCCGTCAGCGCGCTCAAGGACGCCATCATGGCGGCCGATGGGGTCATCCTCGCAACGCCCGAATATAACAATGGCATCCCGGGCGTGTTCAAGAATGCAATCGACTGGGCCTCGCGCCCGCCAAGCGACGGCGGTCGCGTCTTCAGGGGCCGCCACTTTGCCATAATGGGCGCCTCTCCGGGAGGTTTCGGCACAATCCTGTCCCAGAACCATTGGCTTCCCGTGATGCGGACCTTGGGTGTCCAGCTCTGGACCGGCGGACGCCTGATGGTTTCACGTGCCGGCAAGGTCTTTGACGCTGACGGGACGATCAGCGATCCGGAAATGCGCGAGCAGATCCGTACGTATCTTGAAGGGTTCGTCGCCTATCTGGCGGCGCGTGCACGATAATCAGGCCGTCGGTCCCTCATCGCCATGGCAGAATTTCGCCAATGCAGGCAGCGATGAGTGCGCCGTGTAATCAATCGATGTCATGCCCGGGCGTCAGCCCTTGACGCTGCGGCAAACGAGATCGTGCTTGCAGCGTCGGGGCGTCAGACTTGCGGGGCCATGACCACGCAGTTCCGGCCATCGGCTTTTGCCTTGTAGAGCGATCGGTCGGCGCTGCGCAGCAGATGGCCGACATCTCCATTCTCTCCAAGAACCGCAACCCCGGCGGAAAACGAGATATTGCCGATGGATTCGTCGGTGTCCTTGTTCACGAAATTGCGTTCACAAAGATCGCGCCGGGCCGCATCAATGATCTCATAGGCCATTTCCGGCGTCGTCTCTTCAAAAATGACCACAAACTCCTCGCCGCCATGACGCGAAACGGCTCCGCGGCGACCACAGTTTTCCAGCAGGACGCTGGACACAAAGCGCAGGACCCGATCACCGACGTCGTGACCATAGGTGTCATTGAACTTCTTGAAGTGATCAATGTCGCAAATTGCGAGCGACATGGGCTTGCCGCTCATCATTGCGCGTGCGCCCCCCGCACCGAGCATGCGTTCAAAGGCACGGCGATTTGAAAGCCCTGTAAGCGCGTCGGTATCTGCCTGCACCTGCGCCTCATTCAAGGACATCTTCAGGTCGGTCATTGCCTTCGAACGCAGCCGCAATTCATTTTCGGCAGCCCGGGTCTTTTCAATCATCGCCTTGGTCACGCTGATGAGCGACTGGAGCGATGAATCTGCCTCACTGGTCGAGAATTTGGCTGCGCTGCCTTCCAAGGCGTCGCCGAACCCCTTGGCATCGGTCGTCGACTTCTTGATCATCGCTTCTATCGCGACAAGATGCTTCTGTGCATCCTCAACGATGTTGTCGATGGCAGCTTCCGAAACGCCGCCCTGGGCGCTGGAAAAGCTGGGAGTGCCCGACGCATAGCCGGAACGGATGAGCTGCTCCATTGCTTCTTCGAGGCGGGGCTCATGCGCAATGACATGGCGATAGACCAGGTCATAATTGGCGGGATTGGGCTCGATGACGTGACGAAGCATGACTTCGCGAACAGTCTGGATGGTTTCGCTGTAGCGCGCCAATTCACCCGTAGGCTGCGACGGGACGGCTGAGTTGGATCGGCCGAACAGCCGCTCGACAACTTTCGTTACAGTATTGCCTGCTGGCGCCGCTTGCTTCTCTTCAATCATCTCAATCTGTTTCCCCAAATTGGTCTCAGATAGGAATAACGACACCAGCCGTGCCTATTTTACTCCTTGCGCGATTTGCATTGGAATTGCGGCGGTTCGGGGTGGTTAAAAAAGAAGTGGCCCGACGATCTCTCGCCGGGCCACAGGAAGGACTGCAGGACAATCCCTTGGGTCGCAATCCCATAACTAGCTCAAACGGATTTCGGTTCCGTGACGCAGATCACTTAAATTCGCATTTGGCAAAATAATTTGCGACCGGAACTCAGGCGTCAACCGGCGGCCTGGCAAAGGATTGCGCATTTGCAATCGCCTCGTCCGGCGCGCGCAGGATCGCCTGATACATGTCGTCGGGATAAGACATGTGCGGCTTGGCTGGATCATAGGGCGGTTGAGGCACGCCAGGTGGGCCGTCATAGGCCTTTGGCGACCGATAGCGCGCCGACTCCTCTGCCGAAATTCCAGCCTTGGCAAGCACAGCCGGATCGATCCAGAGGTCCGGATCAACTCGGGAGACAGGCGCTGCCACTTCCAGAGTCAATTTGTCTGGTCCTGCAAAATAGATCGATTTGCAAAAGCCATGATCGATCGGGCCAATGACATTGACCCCGTGGCTCCTGATCCGGTCCCGCATCGACAGCAGGCCGGCCTCATCATCTGCCCGAAAAGCCAGATGCTGCATGGTCCCGGCGGCACTTGGAAGCGCCCCGTTGCCCGCATGTGTGACGCCGAGTGTCACGGGTATCTGGTCGACACCCGGAAGCTGGACAATCGAGAAATAGCTGCGTTCATTCATGCGCAAAAAGGCATGCAGGCCGCCGGGTACGCCGTGCATATCGAACAGGGCCACCAACGGACATCCCATCACTTCGGAAAAAAAGGCGATATGCGCCTTTATGTCGGCCGCCATGATGGCGATGTGGTGGATACCGCTGGGCTGTTGCTGCGTTGTTGTCATTGAAGTTTTCCGTATCTTACTCTGGTCGGTGACTGGTGTTAGGTCGTTCCAGGTGCTTGGAGCTTGGAGTCGACAATGGATATCATCCGCGAACCCTATGGCTTTGTCCACGCAGATGCGGGGCGCCTGAAGGAAACTTATGGCGGTCCTTCAGGGCAGGTGTTTGTCGAATGCATGCGTATCCGGCCGTCTACCAAGGAGAGTCGAACTGTTATCCTGTTCAGCCATCCCATTGGCGGGGGCAGTTTTCTTCCTCTCGTCACAGCACTTGCCCATGCCGGTTACCACATAATCTATTGCAACCCCCGTTACCGGGGAAATGACACCGCGCTTATCATGGAAAAATGCGTGCTCGATCTCGGCGCATGCATTGCAGACGCAAAAAAGCGCTTTGGTTATGACAAGATCGTGCTTGGGGGGTGGTCCGGTGGTGGTTCTCTCTCACTCTTCTACCAGGATCAGGCAGAGCATCCGTCAATCACCGAAACGCCGGCGGGTGATGCCGTCGACCTCAAGGGCGCTGGGCTCGTTCCTGCAGACGCGATCCTGCTTCTTGCGGCCCATGTCAGCCGGTCCGTGACAATGACCGAATGGCTCGATCCTTCGATTCTTGATGAGGGAAAGCCTTTCGAACGCGACCGGGAGTTGAACATCTATGCGCCCGACTGCCCCAATACGCCTCCCTTTTCCGACGCATTTGTGAAGCAGTTCAGGGCTGCCCAAATTGCACGGAATCGTCGTATTACAAGCTGGGTGAAGTCCCAGTTGGCTGATATCCGGGCGAGTTCGGACCCCGATGCAGAACGCTGCTTTGTCGTTCAGGGCACAATGTGCGATGTGCGTTGGCTCGATCCAAGCCAGGATCCTTCCGATCGCAAGCCTGGCACATGTTATCTGGGTGATCCGCGGATCGCCAACGACGGCCCCGTGGGATTGGGCCGGTTCACCACCTTGCGCTCTTGGCTCTCGCAATGGAGCTATGATGAAAGCCGCGCAGACGGGCTTGGCAATGCGTCCCGGATTTCCTGCCCCACCTTGGTCATCAGCAACTCGGCCGACCTCGCCTGCACGCCGAGCCACGCACAGCGCCTGTTCGACGCCCTGGCCTCGTCAGACAAGGAGATGCGCACCATCGCGGGCGCCGACCATTATTACATCGAGCGCCGCGAGTTGCTACCGATCGCCGTGACCGAAATCAGCACCTGGCTGGGCCGACATGGCTTCTGATCCTGCCGATTGCTCCCAGAAATAGGGCTTCCGCTTCCGAGTGCCTGTGATTTCCTCGTTGAGCGTGGCCGCGTCATAAAGCCTGCCGCCAATCATGACCTTGGAAATCTTGTCACTGTTGCGAATATCGGCACTTGGGTCAGCATCCAGAATGACAAGGTCAGCCAGCTTGCCGGCCTCCAGCGATCCGACGTCACGGTCATAGCCGAGCGAACGGGCGGCATTGATTGTGCCAGCGGCCAGCGCTTCGATGGGTGACATCCCGCCGCGCACGAAAGACCAGAGCTCCCAATGCGCCGCAATGCCGGGTTCCTGCCCATGCGCGCCGATCGAGACCGGCACCCCGAGTTTCGCCAACTTGCGCGCTTCACGGGCATTGTCGTCGTCCACATAATCTTCTTCGGGCGCGATCTGGCGCCTTGCATTGGCGGCATTCAAAATGCTTGGCGGTTCATGCTTTTGCAGCAGCGGATTGCGCCAGACATCGGTATGGGCGCGCCAATAGGGATCACCCGCCGGCCCGCCATAGGTGACGACCAGAGTTGGTGTGTAACCTGTCTTCGACTTTGAAAAGAACTGCAGAACATCATCGTAGAAGGTCGAAAGCGGGATATTGTGCTCGACCGTCGTATTGCCGTCAGCGATCAGGGTCATGTCAAATCCGAACAGAGAGCCGCCTTCGGCAACGGATCGCATATTCTCCTCAAGCGCTGCAGCAATGACTTGCTGACGCTGCTCTCGGCGCGGCTGGTTGTAGTTCTTGATGCTGTGCGCTCCCTGGGCCTTCAGGCGCCGAACATGGGCACGGGCATCATCCAGGCTGTCGATCTGGGCATAGACCTCCGGTTGCTTGGCCCCATAGATGATTTCCCCGGTTGAAAAGGTGCGCGGACCGACGATCAGTCCAGCCCGCTCCATTTCAAGTGCTGGAAACACCGTCGCTGCGCGGCTTGAAGGATCATGGCGGGTCGTCACGCCGAGCGCGAGATTGACCATGTCCGTCCAATTCTGCTGAGGCGTCAGCTCATCGATGCCGTAGGGACCATGTGCATGCGCATCGACCAGCCCCGGCAAGATCGTCTTGCCTTTGACATCAAGAGTGGGCGTTCCGGGGGGCACATTGACCTCGCCGCGCTTCCCGATTGCCTTGATCCTGTCGTGTTCGACAAGGATCACGCCATCATCGATCATGCCGCCCTCTGCATTGGCCATCGACACGATCCGCGCGCCGACAAGGGCAATACTGCCCTTCGGGATATCCCTGTCGATCGTCATCGACAGGGATACGCCTGTTTTTGGCGGTTCGAACTTTGCAGGCTTTGCGCCGTCGGCAGCCGGTGCGCTGGCAAAGAGAGCAGACAGACCGGCTGAAAAAACCGTCGGTCCCAACGACCAATGGATTTCCCTGCCGCCGTTGCTCCACTGGATATAGTCGGCACCATCCCCGCTCACGCGGGTTACGGGGAGTGGTCCGCCAGACGGAGAGACACTCACATCCTGAGTGCCGGGCAGCATGGGCATCACAAATGCTTCATAATTCTGCCGGAACGCGAAATACTGCCCGTCCGGCGAGACTTCGAATGCATTGACCAACTCGCCTTCGGCGTGAACCCTCTTGGCTTGGCCATTGAGGTCCGTGCTGACAAGCCGCTGCTTCCCGTCCATGCTTTCCATCATGAAAACGCGGTCATTGACGTCAGCGAATGCGGGATTGCTGAAGTCCTTGGCGATACGGACCGGATCCCCTCCGGACGAGGCCACGCGATAGACTCCAGGTTGATCAGAATTGCGCGCTGAACTGAGGAAGCCGCCCTGCCCTTTTTCAAAAACGATCGTGCGACCGTCGGGCGAGAAGCGGGGCCGCGAATAAAGCCCGCCCAAACGCGTTACGGTCCGCGCGACGCCGCCATTTTGTCCGATGACCCGGATCTGCCCCAGATCAGAATCTGTCCAGGAGACATAGACAATGGACTTCCCATCCCGCGACCAGGAGGGATAGGCTTCCATGGAGTCCGCAACTTTGGTCAGCCTTTTCGGCGCGCCACCGGCCATTGGCTTGATCCACAGTTTCCCGAGCGTTTCAAAAACGACGCTGCGGCCATCGGGCGACACGGCTACCCCTCGGGGCATCTTGGTCTGAAACTGCGCAGGCGCCACATCAATTGGTGGCCGTGGTGGATCGATCATGTCTCTGGTGTCAGCAACGTGGAACGGGATATCGCTCAATCTGCCGACAGCAACATCAAGCTTCCGGATCTTGCCCCCCGCCCAGAACACAATGCTGGCAGAGTCCGGAGTCCAATCCATATTGGGATAGACACCTGTTACGGCCCAGGTCTCCTGAACGTCCTGATCGAGCGCGTCATAGACTTTGCGCTCTTCGCCAGTCGCCAGATCCTTGATATAGAGTTTTGACTTGGTCCGTTCTCTGCGGACAAATGCAATCATCTTGCCATCGGGGGACGGCGATGGCCTGACTGAACCGCCTGCGCCAGTAACAATCGGTTCGATTTCCCCGGTATCGAGGTCGTAGCGTTCAATATCGAACAGCTGGGTGTTGGAGTCCTGAGCATATTGGAAGATGGGCCCGGGCGTTACATTGCGCGTGAAGTAGATATGCTTCCCATCGGGTGCATAGATCGGCTCTCCCAATTCCTTCTGATGCTGCTCGTTCGGCTTTTTGACCAGCGCCACGCCGTTTCCGCCCGAAACGTGATAGAGCCAGACCTCCCCGGTGCCCAAAGAGCGGCCAGTGGTGAAATGCTTTTTCGCGACAATGAACCGTCCATCCGGGCTCCAGCTTGGCTGGTTGAGGAGGCGGAAATCCTCCTTCGTCACTTGCCGCTTGTCGGAACCGTCAGCGTTCATGATCCAGATATTGTCTCCGCCGCCGCGATCCGATGTGAATGCAATGCGTTTGCCGTCAGGAGAAAAGCGCGGCTGTGTTTCATAAGGCAGCCCTTCCGCAATCCGTTTCGGTATGCCGCCGGAAATCGACATTGTGTAAATGTCGCCCAAAAGATCGAAGGCTATTGTCTTGCCGTCGGGGCTCACATCAAGGTTCATCCATGACCCTTCGGTTACATCGATGCTGACCTGGTGCACCTTCAGGCCCGGAGGCGCAGAAACGTCCCAATTCAATTCTTCTTCAGCAGGCGGTGCGGCGACTGCAGGTCCGATTGCAAAGGGCAGAGCAGCACATCCCGCAAAAACTATGCCGCAAATGAACTTGGTGTGACGCATCAAAACTCTCTCCCCGATTGCGTTCTCTTGTTATGCCAGCCGCAACTCCGGCTCAATGGCTGTATCACCTGCCCGATTGAACACTCGATCGACCGCCTGTCGGATAATATCGACAAGCGTTGAACTTTGCCCAGCTAACGAACTTGGGATCATTGGAAGCAATAGTGCATTGATTACAATATCAATCTTCGGCGATTTAAACGTCCATGCTTGGCAGATTTGTTCGCTGTGCCAACTTCGCGGTCCCGCAACGGGATGCGACAAACCGTTCAATTCATTGCAATGACGGCGGCACTTCGTTAAACTTTTTGCTCCAAAGGTCAGGCCGCCTCCTTCAAGGGTCGCATTTCGCCATTGGGTGGGAGGAATTTTGTGACGGCAATGGTTTGGGCTGAAACGCCTTTGAGGACCTGTTAGTGCGGCTTGCCCAAAACCCTTCTTTCCTGAATTTTGTGAAGACCAACTGGCTGTTGTCGATTGGTTTGGCCGCAATCCTTGTTCCAACAATGCTCCTTGTGGCCCAGCTCAGCTGGGGAACCGAACAGGGCGCTCATGGCCCGATCGTGGTCGCAACCGGACTCTGGCTGTTGGCACGGCAGTGGGGGCGGATTGAAGCGGTGATCGAGCCGCCGCCGGCCTACAAGGTGGCCTTGCTCTTCATACCGCTTCTGGGGCTCTACTTTCTCTCGAGCGTGACCCAAATCATCGAAATTCAGGGATTTCTGATGTACGGTCTTCTTGTTACGACGCTCTACAGCTTTGTCGGGGCGCGCGCGATCCGGCGCTTGGCCTTTCCGCTATTCTATCTCTTGTTTGCTTTCCCACCGCCGGACACCGTTGTCGCCATCATCACCCAACCCTTGAAGATCGGTATTTCAAAGGCCGCTATCGAGCTGCTTTACGCGCTCGGTTATCCGATTGCAGGTGCAGGCGTGACAATTCAGATCGGGCAGTATCAGTTGCTCGTGGCGGCTGCGTGCTCCGGCCTGAATTCGCTCATTTCGCTCTCTGCCATTTCACTGTTTTACGTTTATGTCAGGCACCAACTGGATTGGGAATACGCTGCCTTGCTGATCCTTGCGATTGTGCCGGTCGCGATTTTTGCAAATCTGGTTCGTGTCCTCATTTTGATTTTGCTGACCTATCATGCAGGAGAAGCAGCCGCGCAGGGCTTCCTCCATAATTTTGCCGGCATGACGATGTTTATCACCGCACTTCTGTCAATATTTGCGCTTGATGTCGTGGCAGAGCCCCTTTGGCGGCGCTACGTAAAGAAAGAGACACGTGATGCCGCGTGACACCGGGACCGAGTCCGCCATGACTTCGCAGCTTACGCGCAGACATATGCTGATGGGAGCGGCGCTGACAGCAACGGCCGTGGTCGCTTTTGCGCGTGAACCCCGCGAAACAATGCGTCGCCTGAAGCCGGGCGAATTGGAAGCCATGATCCCGACGCAGATCGGTCAGTGGAGCTTCGAGACAAGAAGCGGATTGGTGCTTCCGCCCGACGATCCGTTGGTCAAGAGCCTGTATAGCGATGTACTGACAAGAGTTTATGTATCTGAAGACCGCCCGCCGGTGATGCTGCTTATTGCCTACAGCAATACGCAGAATGGAATGCTTCAGCTTCACCGGCCAGAGGTCTGTTATCCGGCAGGCGGCTATTCCCTGACCGAAACCAAGACCAAATCACTCGACCTTGGCCCTGGCATCCAGATTCCGGCGCGCTTCTTCAGCGCGGAAAGTCCGTCCCGCACTGAACAAGTCATGTATTGGACACGGATCGGAGCTGAATCACCAACCAGCTGGATTGATCAGCGTGCAGCCGTTATTCGTGCCAATCTCAATCAGGTCATACCGGACGGCATTTTGGTCAGGGTTTCGACCGTGCTTCCGGATTATGGCAGCGCTGAGCCCGTGCTTCGCGAGTTTGCTTCGGCAATGATCCGGGATTTGCAGCCCAATGGTCGCAAACTGCTGGTCACAGGCTGAATCAGTCCTTTTTCCAGCCTTCGTGCGGGCGCAGGACAATCCAGACAAAGATGAGCACGAAAGTCAATGTGAGGCCGGCCCAGACCTCATAGCCTTCGTTCCCAAGGTAATTGCCAATGGCACATCCCCCAGATGCGGCAAGATATTGCCAGAGATGATCCCTTGGTTCGGCTTCGGACGAACGCTGGAGGAAAAGCACGATCAGCCCGGCAAATATGGCAACCGAAACCCAGTCAAAGATGGTTTCCAACGCATTCCCCCATTGCAAATCTGAAAAATTGTAGCCTATCACCAGCTACCACATGAAGGCCGGTCCGGGCAACAGAGGGCAAAATGCCCTTCTGTCCTGAGGGGGTTAAGCTGGAGATTTGCCGTGAAATCGAGTTTGAGAACTGCAACATATATTGGACTTGTCGCTGCCCTGCTGGCGACAACAGGCTGCGGAAAGAAGGCAACTGGTCAGGTTGTCGCGGTCGTCAATGGCGAAGAAATTACGCTCGACGAGCTTAATTCCGAACTGAACGGTGTGAACCTGCCGCCAAACGCAGACAAGAAGCTGGCCATGCGCCAGTTGCTGCAACAAGTGATTGACCGCCGTTTGCTGGCCCAATCCGCAAAAGAGCAGGGGCTGGACAAAGATCCTGCCTTCATCACCCAGCAGCGCCGCATGACCGAAGACCTGCTGGTGAGGATGTATGCAAAGAAGTCGGCGGATACGATTCCCGTTCCGACAGCTTCCGAAATTGACAAATATATTGCCAGCCATCCGATGGCCTTTGCCTCGCGCACACGGTACAAGCTGGACCAGATCCGGTTCGAACTTCCTGCAGACCCGGCGCCCTTGCTCAAGGCGCTTGAAGCGGACCATTCCATGGATGCCATCATGGCCCGTCTCACGTCCATGGGCATCAAGTACCAGCGCGGGAGCAGCGCGCTTGACTCCGGCACTGTCGCGCCGGCGGCTCTTAAGCAGGTGACCTCTTTGCCCCCGGGCGAGCCGTTCATTACGCCGACTGGTCGCGTTGTGGCCGTCAGCGTCATCACAGGCACAGAGCCCATTACAGTCCCTGCCGAGCAGGCGCGTCCACTCGCCGTTCAGGCTATTCGCAACGAGACGTTGAACAATATCGGGGAAAAGCGCCTGAAAGAAGCGCGAGCCAGCGGAAAAATCGAATATCAGCCAGGCTATGAAGCGCCAGAAGGCAAGGCTGCTGCCGCGAAATAAGGATTGAAGAGTGTACGGTGGCGAAGTGGCTTGAGCGATCAAGCCACTTCGCCACCGTTCGCGACAGCAGGCCGCAGCTCATTCTGCCTTGCAGACTTTGCCAGGAGGCCTTTCTCAACAGAGATTTGGCGTGCCAGCCCCGCTATCATTCCAGCATTCATCGCAAACATCACTTGCACCGGGTACACCACGAAAATCCATTCATAAAAGCAATGGGCAACCACGACGACAAGACAGACTCCAAGGCCAAGAAGCAGATCGCCGCGCGGGTCCTTTCTGTTTTGCCACGCAGTTCGAAATGCTAATCTGATTGGCGTCAGCAGCAGCAGGACAAAGGCTGCCAAACCGATAAAACCCGTTTCAGCCCAGACAAGCAGATAGGCATTGTGGACATTGGCGCCCCGACTGCCAAAATTCCAAACCACACCGGCCCGATCGGAATAGCCTTGCGTGTTGGCAACCACGACATATTGGTTCGATCCAACGCCCATCGGATGGTCGGCGATCATCATTCTGGCCGCACGCTCGAACGCTGCCCTTTCATCATAGTCGGTCGAGATAGGGGCAACCTCAAACCGCTCTTGCAAGGAAGACAAAGCCAATGGCGCCGCGACGGCCAAGCCAACCAGACCGAGCCCGACGATCATCGATTTTCGGGGCGTTGGCTTGCGCGCAATCGAAAGAACAAGCAGAGTTACAAAGCCAAACGCTGCAAGACCCAAGGTGGCACGTGACGCGCCAAAAATAACGACGATTGCTCCTGCGATAACGCCGTAAAGCGGTGCCCGCTGCTTACCATCAACCATAAGCATGGCGAGAGCTGGAAACAAAACAAAATGGGAGATCATTCCCAAAAGATTCTGATGGCCAAATGTGCCGCTTGCTTGCGTCACTCCAGACAGCTTTTGGTCGATTGAAAAGCCCGCCTGATAGCAAATGCCCAGAACCATGCCCCGGATGAGAGCCGAAGCACCTCGCTTATCCTGACAGATTTTTGAAACAGCCGCAAAAATCAGAAGGACACGTGCCAATTGCCAGGCATAGAAAAGCGCGGCCATCGGAACCCCTGAATAGATCATCGTTGTCAAAACAACGCCAATGTAAATGGGGAGTATTTTCAGCATGGGCGACGGAACGTGCACGTTCTGATATCGCAGAAAAACGGCCAGGGCGACAAAGTCGAGGAGTGAAAGCTCAAGACCCTTCACATATCCTGGCCACATGGCCCATGAGATTGGGCCAATAATCAGATGCCAGGGATCCATGACAAACGGCAGAAAGCCCATCGCCGTCCATACGATAGGCGCGCGTTGGGGGTTGGCTCGCAACCAGCCAATAAGGATTGGCACCGATGCCATAAACAAGAGGAGGGCAACCCATTTCATGCTGGTCTCAGCTCCTCGCCTGAACGCGCCTTGGTTCTGCAGTTGGATCGATGCTTAATCGACAAGGCATCGGTCGCAAAGTTCAAATTGCAAACCGGGTTGGCGTTTTGCATGTGTCTACAATCAGTTTGCGAGAGTTGGCCGAAAGACATTCTTTATCGATCTCTTCAATGCGCGCCCGGCTGACGCACCTTGCCTGAAAACAGGCAGCCTGTCGTAAAAGCGCAGTTCGGCAATATCGCTGCGAGACGGTCGCTGATGGCCCAGTGGTGGCCGCGCGAACAGGGTCGGGACATCAGGGTGCGCCCGCCTGAACCAGACGTACGCTCCATCAATCGGGGGATGAATACCGTCACACGAGATGGACCGAAGATAGTCCGCAACACGGGGGACAATTGAAGCACTAAAGCCCATCAGATGCGCGCCAATGATATCGCTTTCCTGAAGATTTTCCGGATCTTTTGCATAATAACCGCCGTAGAAAATCGCCCAATCTTCATCCGGCACAAATTTTTCGGCACCGTCAACAAAATCGACATCGTCTTCGACAATAAGGACGCTGTGTCCCCGTCGTGCGGCCTGATCGAGTATCTCCAGCTGACTGTAAAAAACACCCCGCGCCCCGGGAGATGAAAATGCGCCCGCATCAGGAAACGAGATTGCGTCGAAGAACTCGACGCGTGGATCATCTGCAATCCCGACCCTGCGCAATTCACCGATCATCTTTGCACGCCGATCTTTTCTCGAAGCGAGATTGATGATCCGTATCTCGTCGAAATTACTGAAAACCACTTCAAATCCCTGATGCAATTTCATCTGCCGGACGTGCCGATGCAAACCCTTTTATGCTGCAGCTCATACTGCAGAAACCCAACTGAACCGTTACCATCCGAATAAAGCAACGGGGTTGACTTCCGCAATTTCGAATATCAAGCGAAGTCGAGTTAACGGGTCCTTAAGCATAAAGCAGAAAGATCGCTGTCTTAAAGCATTCCGGAAGGCGAGAGAAACCAAAAAAATGCACGTCGCCTATCTCATGACGCACTATCCCAGAGTCGCGCTGACATTCATTTCAGGCGAAATTGATGCGATGGAACGAATGGGGCAACCCATATTTCCCATAGCTTTGAACATGCCGGAAGGGGCGGACCTGACGTCAGACGAAGCGCATCGACGCCACGCGCGGACCTTTTATCTGAAAGCGTCAAAATCGCGTTTGGCGATAACCATGGCGTCCATGACAATCGCCCATCCGTTCGCAATGATCTCAATTCTGTTGGTCGCCATTCGGTCTGCCAGACTGGATCTCGACCTGATGCTGCGGCGCATTGCGCATTTCTGCTATGCGTCGCTCACCGCAAAGCATTGCCGGGCCAACAACATCCGCCACCTGCACGCCCATTTCGGGCAGACTCCGGCAACCATAGCCTGGCTGGCCTGCGAAATACTGAACCGCACCTCTGACAAGAAGACAAGTTGGAGCTTCACAATCCACGGATTCCAGGACTTCGTGGATGATGCTGTGGCCCGGCTCGACCTTAAGGCGGCCTCTGCGGCCTTCATCATCTGCATCAGCGACTACACGAAATCCCAACTCTGCAGAGTGACGGATCCTCAATTCTGGAATCGTTACCGCGTCATCCGGTGCGGGATCGACCTGACGGCCTTCCCGATGCGCACCGAGATGCCTGATCGCGCTGTTCCCCGCATTGTCTCCGTTGCCCGACTATCCCCCGAAAAAGGTCATCTGATCCTCTTGAACGCCCTGAAAACCTTGGCCGACGAGGGCACCCATGCAGAACTTCAGATCATCGGGGCAGGTCCCTTCGAAGCAGCAATTCGTCGCGAGGGCGAACGGCTGGGGCTGGGAAACAGAATAGTGTATTCAGGCGAACTTCTCCCGGCTGACGTGGCACGAGAGCTTGCAGATGCCGATGTCTTTTGTTTGCCGTCATTTTCCGAGGGGCTTCCGGTCTCGGTGATGGAAGCCATGGCGATTGGAGTCCCTGTGGTCAGCACATGGATCAGCGGCATTCCAGAACTCGCAATCACCGAAACAAACGCCTTGATCGTTCCGGCCAGCAATACCGAGGCTCTCGCCGGCGCGCTCAAGAGGGTGATCACTGATCGCCAACTTCGCGAAACTCTGGCACGGAATGCGAGAACCGCTGTCGAACGCATGCATGACATCACCAACAATTCGGAAATGCTATTGAGCGAATTTCAGTCAGTTCTTAACCCGACTGAGGCCATAGGCGCTTGCGATGCACCAGTGCAGCTCGACAGGTCGTGAGTGTGGCTAATCCGGAAAAGTCCTTCAAGGTTGCGGTCATCGGCTGTGGTGGCATAGCAAACGAGCATTTGCCATTTCTGGCCAGCTCGTCGCGCGTGCATCTTGTGGGCGTTTGCGACACGGCCAAGGCAACAGCAAGATTTGCGCAAGCGCGCTTTGGAGCGGAAGGCTGCTATTTCGACGCCAACGAGATGTTGCAATCTGCCCGGCCGGATGTGGTTCATGTCCTGACGCCACCGCAGAGCCATGGCGCACTTGTATCAATGTGCCTGAAGGCCGGAGCACATGTGATTTGCGAAAAGCCGATGACCGCGACCGGTTCGGAAACGGCAGAGCTGCTCGCGCTTGCAGAATCGTGCGGCAAATGGCTCGTCGAGAGCCGCAACCTGCTGTTCAATGACAATGTTCGACAAATAGACTCCCTGTTGGAAGCGGGCACTTTGGGCGCCGTTCGCGAGATCGATCTGCTGCTCTCGCTTGACCTCAATGCAGGGCCGTTTGGGGATCTCAACCTTGAGGGTCCTGGTGTGCAGTTGCCGGGCGGCGCTGTGCACGACTTTCTGCCTCACCTCGCCTATATGTTCCTGCATTACGCAGGGGAGCAGACATCGGGAGGGACTGTTTCAGGCACTCTCGATAATCTGAGTGGCAATAGCCGCGTCGGGTTTGATCATCTTGACGCACTGGTCAAACTTGGTGCCTGCCGAGGCCGGCTACGGATTGCCTCGGACCTCAAGCCGGACATGTTCCGGCTGATCGTCAGAGGCACCAAGGCCATCGTGGAATCGGATTTCTACAACCCCTATCTGCGGCTCCAGCGCGCCAGTGATTCCGGCAAGTGGGCACCCTTTGAGCAGGTGCGCTCAGGATATCGTTTGGCCAAGTCAGGCATGGCCAATCTTCGGGACAAGGTCCTTCAGCACGGGACGTACCATGGCATGCCAAGAATGCTTGATGCGATCTATGCGGCGCTTGCCAACGACGAGAAACCTCCCATTTCGTCATCCGACATTGCGGCGACAGCCAGTCTTGTCGACCAACTGGTTGCCTTGGGGACGGCGCAATGAAGGTATTGGTTACCGGCGCATCGGGCTTCCTCGGACATGCCGTCGTTCGCGCAGCCGCCGCAGCTGGCCATCAGGTGATTGCTCTTGTTCGTCCCACTGCGGATGTCGGGCGCCTGGCCTGGCCTGAATCCGTCGAGGTCGTCACAGGCGATCTGCGGCAAAAGGGGGCTTGGCGCGATCGCCTTCAGCCAGACGTTGTCGTTCACCTTGCTGCTGCCCCGTCGGGCGATCTTGCAACGCAATTCGCGGGAACAGTGCAGGCAACAGAAAATCTTCTCGACTGTCTGCCCCTCAAGGCACTGCGCCGATTTGTCCACATCAGTTCGTTTTCGGTTTATGATTATTCATCCCGACCAAGGCGGGGAACCATTGACGAAACGGCCGCCCTTGAACCGAAGCCCGAGGCTCGGGATGCCTATACGATCACAAAAATGTTGCAGGAACGCCTTGTTGCCGAGAGATGCGCGGACGCTGGACTCGAGTGCATCATCATCCGTCCGGGGGCAATATACGGGCCGGGCAAGGACTGGGATTACGGCACTGCCGTAGGCTTCAAATCCCTTGACCTTCTTTTCGGACCTTTCGGCGCATTCAGGCTGACCTATGTGGACAATTGCGCAGATGCGATTGTGAAAGCGATTGACGCGGAGGTTGGTACAGCACGCGTCTTCAATATCGTTGACGATGACTGTCCATCGCTCTGGAAATTCCACAATGCCTGCCGACGCGCGGGAGCTCACACGGGCTATGTCGTGCCCATTCCTTGGGTCTTTGTGGCAGCCCTCGGTCGATCGGTCAGGCTCCTGAATCGGCTGGCTTTTCGCAACCGCGCGAAGCTTCCTGAATTGCTTGAATATCGGCGCCAGCAGGCCAGGTGGAGGCCCCTGCGTTACTCAAATGCGCTGGCCAGGAAGGTGCTGGGCTGGACCCCCTCCATCGGGCTTGCAGAAGGTATCGCTCGCACAGTGGCACTGAAAAAAGACCCTGCAGACTGAAAGCATCAGGTCATTTGTACAGGATGGCTGATCGCTGTCCGCCCCTGCTTGCCATCAAGACGTACCTCGCAACGCCTTGCAGTTCCGGGAACTTTGCCAGCATCGCAAAAAATGCATAGGACCACGCTGTGGTGTGCGTGATCCCGTGTCGCAGTGCGATCCGAGTGACCTGCAGGGCATAGATTCCAAACAGACCAAGAATGAACCGCAGGTCATGAAGTGCTGCAACGACGGTTATTGCCGGCAGAAGACCAGCCCAGATGACGGCCCGCCGGATTTGTTGGCCGTAAAGGGCAGTGCCCTCCACTTTTCGTGTTGCCGACCAGACCTGCGCATAGCCGAATCCGCTTCGCACCCCGCGCATCCACCATTGGGAAAGGCGATACATTGCTGCGTCATGGAACGTCATGTCCGCGTCCATGCGCCAGATCTTCCAGCCCTCTGCCCGAAGCCGGTGACAGAGTTCGGGCTCCTCTCCGGCAATCAGCAGATCGCTGAATCCGTTGACGTGACGAAACGGGCCAACACGGACCAGGGCATCACCACCACACGCGTCGGCTTCGCCAACAGGTGTATTCCATTCCATGTCACAGAGCTTGTTATAGGGGGACGCACCCGGATATTTCTCTTGCCGTCGACCACATACAATTGCGACCTGGGGGTCATGATCCAGAAAGTCCAGGGCCTTTGAAAGCCAGTTCGGTGCCAGTTCGCAATCCCCGTCAACAAACTGCACAAAGCCAATATCCGGGCATTGACGGACAAGCAGTTCAAACCCTTCATTGCGCGCCCGGCCGGCCGTAAATGGCCTCGTCAGGTCGAGTTTGACTATGCTGGCGTTGCGCTTTTCGGCTTCCTTCACACTATCATCCGTCGAACCGGAATCGACATAGACGATATCGGTCGCTCCGGCCCGCTTGAGCGAATCCAGGCACCGAACCAGTCTTTCACCTTCATTCCTGCCGATCACGACGACACCGACGCGAGCCACATTCTCGACATTGACAGACCCGTTGAGAGTCATAGCCGGTCAAGGCCCCAAAGGCTCATCAAGCCGTCTGACAGTCCGACGGACCACAGCAATGTGCGCCAAATGACGATCATTGCGCACATTGCGAGCGTAATCAGCATGTCCTGGCGCATGAACGAAATATGCTCGCGCTTCTGTGCCGCCAGCAGGGGAATATACTTCACGAGATCCGAGGACGCCATGACGCCGATTGCTCCGGCGACACCAAAGTACAAGACCCCGACCGGGAGGCCAACCGCGAGCCAAGCGAGCTTAACCAGATTTGCCATGGCCCCGTAAGACGGTCGACCAACGCCAAGCAGAACGGATTCACTGAGCGTGCACAGGATCGAGAACCAGACGCCAAGAGCGAGCACCGGCAGCATAAGCGCTGCAGTCTTGTAACGATCATCATAGAGCATGAACACGATGAGGTCGGACGACGCCACAAATAACGAAACAAGCGCAGCCCCACCGAACAACATCGTCGTGCGACCCCGTGCAAGCTTTTCTCGAAGTACTCCCTCCGAATGCCCGGCAGCAGCCACCATCGGAAAGATGATTAGGCTGCCGATACGCGCCATGAGAAGGCTGATAACATCTGCGAGCGATCGCGCGACGCCATAAATCCCGAGGATTTGGAATGGCAAGCTTCTTGCCAGATAGAGTCGGTCGAAGTTCATCGAGAGAAAATAGACTATTGTCGAAAGGAGTATCCATTTTCCAAAGTGCATGATTTCCTTGGCATAGGGCACCGAGAAAACGAACTTATGGTTCACCCCGCTGACAATGAAGAAGCTTCCAGCCATTGCCACAGCACTTGATATGATCCCGCCATAGACCAAGGCCCAAATTGTTGGTGTAATAATCGCGCAGATGATGTGAATGATCATGGTCGAGACGGCCACGAAAATGTCGTATATGCTCACAGCCTTGAGATTCAGCCTCTTCTGGGCAATAAATCTGCTTATGGACTGAAATCCGGTAAAAATAAAAATTGACGATATAACAGGAACAATTTTATATATTGTTTGACTATTGTAGAATTGAGAAATCGGATATGTGAATGATATGCATATGATTGCAAGCAATATCCCGCGTAATATTTGCAAAACCCAGGCAGTATTATAAAATGCCGGATCTTCGCCGTTCTTGTTGCTGATAATGTTCTGGCCGATTCCGATATCTGACAAAAGCTCAACGCCAGTCCGCAGGGTATTGACGATGAGCATGATTCCAAAAAGTTCCGGAGCCAGCAAACGAGCCAGCACCACATTGTTGACCAGCCTGAAGGCTTGTGCGACGGCGTACGAACCGGTTGTCCAGCCAAGACGCTCAGTGACGGAACGCGACAGAATTTTCATGAGCCAAAGAGATCTCGAACAGGTTCGCCAGCACGATTCATTGCCGTACCGAATACATCAGTCCGATGGCAGTCATCGGGCAGGTATGGCTGACGATTGCCGCGAGGAGACACAATGAGGATCTTGTTCGCGCTGCCGGGCCTGCACAAATATGAACGGGGTGCGGAAGTCGCGCTGAATGCGCTGGCAACTGAACTTGCGGCTGGTGGAGACGATGTGACCCTCATTGGTTCAGGCGATCCAAAGCCGTCGCAACCATATCGATTTCTCCGTGCACGGTCGCTCCAGCGTGAGGGTTTCGAACATTTTCCGTCCTTACCCGTTTTCCGTAGCGAAACTGTTTATGAGGAAGCAAGTTTTGTGCCCGGATTATTGCGTCGATATCGGCCTCGGGACTTTGATATCACTGCGACTTGTTCCTATCCGTTCACTAATTGGGCTTTGCGGCGTCCATCTTTTCACGGGAGCCGGCCCCCGCATGTTTTCATTACGCAAAATGGCGACTGGCCGGCCCAATCCGACAAATCCGAATACCGCCTTTTTGGCTGTGAAGGACTCGTCTGTACCAATCCCGACTATTACGAACGCAACCAAATGCATTGGACTTGCGCATTAATTCCCAACGGTATTGATGTAAATCTGTTTCGCCCAGGTCCTTCCATGCGGGAGAAATTCGGCCTGCCGCAGACAGGGCTGGTCATCCTTATGGTCAGCGCCTTGATCCCGTCCAAGCGGGTCGCGGATGGCATCCGGGCCGTCAGTCAACTGGCTGGAGCCCATCTTGTCGTGGCCGGCGACGGCCCTTTGCGCGATGAGATACGGCAGCTTGCTAAAGAGTTGTTGCCAAACCGTTTTACCCGTGTGTCGGTTGCGGGGCATGAAATGCCCCTGCTCTATCGATCCGCAGACGTATTCCTGCATCTGTCGAAGGAAGAGTCGTTCGGGAATGTCTATATCGAGGCGATGGCCTGCGGACTGCCAATCGTGGGCCATGACACGGCACGACTGAGATGGATTGTCGGAGATCACGAATTTTTGACGGACACCACGGACATTGCGGCCGTCGCAAGGCAATTGACGGAAGCCTGCTCGAGTTCAGAAGGAAAAAAGAAGGCGAGGCTCGCTCGTTCGTCAGACTTTTCGTGGTCAAAGGTCGCGGCCAAATACCGGACCTTTTTTGAGCAAGTCATCGAAAGCCAGAAACAGTAGATTCAATTTGCGGCCAACGCACTCGCCTATTTTGCGGCTGCGGCAGACTGGTGCCTTTTCATCAGTTCGACCTCGACTTGAGTTTCCCTGAGGCTCTGGATTGCATTCATCCTCTGCACGCTGTCCTCGACAGGCTTGTCGCTGCACACGGGAGCTTCGGCACCCGAGGAGTGATCATGGCCGGAGCGACTTGCATGGGTATCCTGCGATGTCGCGAAAAAAAACGTTCCCAATGCCGATGCGAGGGCAACTTTTCTAATGTCTCCCATCATCATTGATGTGTCCTTCCTTGCTTCGAAAGCGGCCTCAAAAAAGTGGCATCGCCCCTAATCGAGAAAATCCCCGCTGCTGAAATACTCGATCGTCTTCTGCAGGCCCTCCCGCAATTGCACTTGCGGTTCCCAGTCCAGATTTGCCTTTGCCAAACTGATGTCGGGGCAACGCTGCAAAGGATCATCTTGCGGCAACGGCCGATAATCTATTTTGGATTTGGATCCCGTCAATTCAATGACCAATTCGGCCAGTTCCCGGATCGTGAACTCGTTAGGATTGCCCAAATTCATTGGCCCCGTAAAACCGGCAGGGCTGTCCATGAAGCGCAGGAACCCTTCAACCAGATCACTGGCAAAGCAGAAACTGCGGGTCTGCGATCCGTCGCCGTAAACTGTAATCGGTTCCCCCTTCAAAGCCTGCATGATGAAGTTAGACACGACGCGGCCGTCCGATGGATGCATACGGGGACCGTAGGTATTGAAAATCCGGACGACCTTGATGTCGAGGCCGAGCTGACGATGATAATCGAAGAACAAGGTTTCAGCGCAGCGTTTGCCTTCATCATAGCAGGACCGGATGCCGATCGGATTGACGTTCCCCCAATAGGATTCGACCTGAGGATGAATGGACGGATCCCCATAGACTTCGCTCGTCGACGCCTGAAATATTCTGCATTTCAGGCGCTTGGCGAGGCCCAGCATATTGATGGCACCATGGACGGACGTTTTTGTCGTCTGCACGGGGTCATGCTGATAGTGAACCGGTGATGCCGGGCAGGCCAGATTGTAGATCTCGTCCACCTCGACAAAAAGCGGAAAGCAGACGTCATGACGAAGGAATTCGAACCGCGGATGCTGATGCAGATGTTCGATGTTGCGTTTGGAACCGGTGAACAAGTTATCGACACACAGGACGTCGTGCCCCTGCTCGAGAAGCCGGTCAATCAAATGAGAGCCCAGAAACCCGGCACCGCCTGTTACAAGCACCCGCTTCTGAGAAAAATAGTTACGTCCCACGCAAAAATCCTTGTCTGATGTGTTCAAAAAATGCGCTTTACGCTTCCTAAACGGAAAAGCAGAACGGAATGGTTAACAAGACCTGCAGAACCCACAAAATTTCATGCCACTGCCTTAGCCGGGTCGCCTTCAGGCAGCGATCGAAGCCATGTAGCTGGATGGCGTGCGCAGGTGAAGCTTTGTAGTCACTTGCACAAGAACGAACGTCGCCGTCGCGTAAATGTGGTAGCACCAGTGCATCGCCACGGCCACAGCGAGCCCGGGAAATGGGAGGCGCTTGGCGAGAAAGCCAAAAAACTTCCGGTTTCGGAATCCGTAGGCCAGGCAGAAGCAAAGCATTGCGATGCCGGCCGCCGATCCGAAAAATGGGACTGCCAAAAGGCAGAGCAGCGATGCAACGGCCATGAATGCTGTAATCCGCTCACCGGTCGCAACATTGAGATCAAGTCCCTGCGTTCGGCCATCGGCAATCAGTTCGGACCAGGGATAGGCCCTTCGAACCACGTCGGTATGCCAGACGCGCCAGAGGCTCCAATCCTTGCAGTGGGTGCCAAAGGCGCCATGAACCAGCCGAATTCTGTAGCCTTTTGATTTGAGGCGGACACCCAGTTCGACGTCTTCAATGCTGGGGTGCGAGAACAGGTCCGTATCGTACCCACCGAACTTCAGGAACGTCTGACGGTCAATCATGCCGATGCCCGACCAGAATGTCGTTGCTTCGCTTGGGCCATTCTGATGCACGAAATGGTGCCGCAGGTTTGCATAGAGACTGGTGTAACGGTCTGAACGCGGATGATCGTCGTAGGAGCCAAAAGCGGCAATTGCCCCCGTTTCGGAGATTTCCTGCGCGAGTAGATCGAGCACATCCGGCGCTATGACGACATCCGCATCGACAAACAGCAGCAAATCCGCTGTCGCCGCCTTCGCTGCCGCATTGCGACCATAGCCGGGCCCCTTGGGCCGACCTTCGTTTCGCAATATCCTGGCACCCGCCGCCTTGGCCATGGCATTGGTATCGTCGGTGGCGCCGTCATCATAGACAATCAGCTCATCCCCCGGCTGCAGCGCTGCGCGAATAGCGTCGAGGCAAGGTCCGATTGTCGCCTGGGCATTGTAGGCCGGCACAATCACTGTCACGGATCGACGCTTGCCCATTCGCAGCCCGTCAGAATGCGCGAGACCGGGTCAGGTCCGGCGCTGCCTCAATGTCTTCATGGTATTCCTTTTCCACGTTGACACTCCAAAGGTCATTGGACGCACCAAGGACGTTCTTGACCGCCAGCATCGCCGTCAACATCGAGTGATCCTGATTGTTGTAACGATGCATGCCGTTGCGACCGACAACCTGCAGGTTGCTGAAACCGGCCAGCCAGCCGCGGATCATGTCCAGCGCTTCACGGTAGTCCCCGTCATACACCGGATAAGCCTTTGGCTGGCGGATCACCGTACCGTCGACAACAGCAGAGGCTTTGGCCAGGCCAAGCCATTCCAGCTCGCGGGAAGCCTGCTCGATCAGTTCCTTGTTGTCGCGTTTCCAGAGTTCATCATCGATGTTGCAGAAATACTCCATCCCGATGCTGGTCCGATTGGGATCAGGAACCATATGCTCCGACCATGAACGGAAATTCTGGATGCGACCAACTTCGACTTCCGGACTGTGGATGTAGACCCAGTTGTCCGGGAAGAGATCACGACCTTCGAGGATCAGTGTCACGATAAGGAAATCGCGATACTTGAGCTTGCGGGCCGCCGCTTGAATTGCTGGCGGTGCCGGCGGATCCATGGCGAGAACGAGCGCCGCGATGGGCATCGAGGAGATGAATTGATCAGCCTCAAACGTGTATTTTTCGGGACTATCCCCAGTTGTCGTGACTTCGAAGCCCGTAACGCTATCGTCGTCATGGAAAATGCGAGTGATGCTCGAAAGCATCCGAACTTCGCCACCCTGCGCCTCGACACGATCACGAAAAGCTTCCCACATCATGCCCGGCCCAAGCCGCGGGTAATCAAACTTGTCGATAAGGCTTGTCGTGTCATTCTGCCCTGTCAGGGCATTCAGGACAGCCTTGCGCAACGAAAGGTTCTTGATGCGCTGCGCGGCCCAATCGGCCTGCAGCTCCGTGCACGGCATCCCCCACACCTTTTCGGTGTAGCTCTTGAAGAAGTGCCAGAACAGGCGGCCGCCGAAACGGTTGGTTACCCACTGCTCGAAATTTTCCTCTTCGGTGTGCGGATAGACCTTCCACTTGAGGTAACTGAGCATGATCCGTGCGGATTCATAAATGCCCATGTTGAACAGCGCATTGAAGATCTTGAGCGGATAGTCGAAATATTTTCCGCGATAGAAAATGCGGCTCAATCGCGGACGGAGGAGGAATTCCTCCGGCAGCACTTCGCGCCAGAGAGCTTCTACCGGCTTCACCTTCGTAAAGAACCGGTGCCCACCGATATCGAAGCGATAACCCTTGTAAGTCTCGGTCCGTGCAATGCCGCCAACCTGATCCGATTCCTCGAACACGACCACATGATGGCCTTCGCTGTGTTTCTGGAATTCATAGGCCGCGGTAAGCCCGGCCGGCCCGCCGCCGATGATGCCAACAACGGCTTTGCCCTTGCTTTGTGCAGGTCGAGAAACGCCCTCGGCGCGCATTTCCGCACGGAACCAGTCGATCGTGCTATCAAGGCCAACCTTGAGCATGACGGACGGTTCCCAGCCCAAAACACTGCGCGCCAGGCTGATATCGGGGCAGCGCACATGTGGATCGTCCTCGGGCAGTTGCTCGTGCACGATGGTTGAAACCGAACCGGTCTTTTCGAGCACAATATCTGCGAGCTCCCGGATCGAGAATTCATTCGGATTGCCCAGATTGATTGGCCCAATGCGTGAACCAGGGGCCTCCATAAGCGCGATCAGGCCCTCGACCATATCGCTCACATAGCAAAAGGAACGAGTCTGCGATCCTGCGCCGTGTATGGTGAGTGGACTACCGGTAAGAGCCTGAGACACAAAGTTTGGAATGACGCGTCCATCGCCTGCGTGCATTCTCGGACCGTATGTATTGAAGAGCCGCGCAACGCGTATTTCGGTATCATGTTGGCGGTGAAAATCGTAGCACAGCGTTTCAGCAACGCGCTTGCCTTCGTCATAACAGGCGCGCGTTCCAACGCAGTTGACAGAACCAACATAGTCCTCTGTCTGAGGGTGGACGTCGGGATCGCCATAGACTTCACTTGTCGACGCCTGGAGGAAGCGCGCACCGTTCTTGTGACTGAACTCAAGCGCGTTCAACGTTCCAACAAAATTGGTCCGCAATGTTTCGACGCCGTCGCGCCGATATTCGCGGGGCGATCCGGGGCAGGCAAGGTTGTAGACTCTGTCGACTGCAATGTCAGGCAACCCCTCGCAAATATCACCCTCTATGAAATGAAACTTGGGATTCGCCATAACGGCAGCGAGATTTTTCGCGCTGCCAGAGCCCAGATTATCGAAACACCAAACTTCATGGCCAAGCTCTAACAGCCTGTCGCAAAGATGTGAGCCGATGAACCCAGCCCCGCCTGTAACTAGAATTTTCAAGCTTGCCCCCAAGTTTTAGGTACTGCCACGATAATGTTGGTTTGACTTATCCAGCTCCAATTTGCGACTTATCGGACCTTCCTTAAAAAGCTGTTATCTCTAGCGCAACACAGCCATTCGGTGGCGCTGCTTTGAGTGGAATGCAAGGCTAAAACAGCCTTAATGCGCAGATTGGTTGCGCCCGCGGATTTGGAATTTGTTAACCATTCTAACCGTATCAAACCCGTTAATTGCTCAAGTCGTCGCGTTGGTTCGGTTGCTGCCTTGCCAACACGCGCTGGGCAATCGAACGGCCACAGCGATGTGCTGAAGATGGCCATTTGGGAGTTTGTCCAATGGCGCATTCCAGGTGCCTGGCCATCACATCGGCAGATCGGGTTTTAGACTTGTCAGTTTGGGGTAAAATGAAAATAAGGTCGCGCAACCTTTCAACGGCCATCCTCGTCGCGTGTTCTTCTCTAGCCTTGGCGTCATGTGGAGGAAGCACAGGCCAGCAATCAGGCGGTTCAGCCATTCCGCCAGTTCCGGACCCCTCGCCCTCGCCAACCCCTTCACCATCGCCTGCTCCATCGCCATCGCCAGCACCCTCCCCTCCACCTCCGGGTTACGATCCGATGGCGGTTCAGCTTGCCGATGTTCCGAGCAATTTCGATGTGAATTCGGAGTTGGTTGCGGCCTGGGGCACGGGGGCGATCCCGTCGAGTGCCTTGCCTGATGTGGTGGGGGCATTCCGCTTCATCTGCAACGCGAGCCATTTGTCCTATGACGATCCGATCGTCTATCCGGGCCAGCCCGGCAAGTCGCACCTGCATCAGTATTTCGGCAATACGCTGGCGAACGCGAACTCGACCTATACGAGCTTGAGGACCACCGGCAGTTCGACCTGCAACAGCCCGCTCAACCGTTCGGCCTACTGGATGCCGGCGATGATGAATGACAAGGGCCAGGTCATCAAACCCGACTATGTCAGCGTCTATTACAAGCGCAGGCCCAAGACCGACCCCTTGTGCGCCAAGATCGGTGTCGCCTGCGTCGATCTGCCACGCGGACTGCGCTTCGTCTTCGGCTACAACATGCTCAACACGGCCGACAAGCCAACGGGCGCCGGCTATTTCAACTGTGACGGGACGGGGGCCATTCCGGGCCATTACAAGGACCTGCCCACGGCACAGGCGAACTGCCCTGTCACCGCAAAGATAGGGGCTGTCATATCTGCCCCTGAATGCTGGGACGGCAAGAACCTCGACAGTGCCGATCACCGCAGCCACGTCGCCTATTCGCAATACCTCGGACAATCCTATGCCCAATGTCCGTCAACCCACCCCTATGTCATTCCGACATTCCAATTGGGTGCGTGGTACAGTCAGGGAGCGGCTGTAGAGCCCTGGCATCTGTCATCCGATGTCATGGCCGATGGGACCATGATGACCCCCGGCACAACCTTCCATGCCGACTGGTTCGGTGCCTGGGATTCCTCCGTGATGTCAGCGTGGAGCAACAATTGCATCAACCTGCTTCTGAACTGTTCAGGCGGCGACCTGGGCAATGGCAAGCAGATGAAAATGTATTCCGGCTTCAGCTGGACGGCCAGCCCACGCGTTGTGAATGCGCCTCCTCCAGGCTAACCCACGACGCGCACATCAATTTGAATTTCGAACGGAACTCGGATTGCGTCGTGGCGTCCGTGCCGCGCCAAAAGCGCTCACTGCAACCAGAGAAATTCCTCCGAGCTCAATAATCCAATTGAACCGGGCGCCCAGAATGCCGGAATTCAGAATGCGATCGACGTGGTGAAACGATGCTGCCCGAACGCAAATAAACGCCCCGAGTAAAACGAAACCAGCCGCCGCCGCTCTGATTTGCCACGAACTTTTTCTAAGAAGAACCAATGTCGTCGCCGCACCGAATAGCGCAAACAACGAGATCGTGACCACGAAAAGCTTCTGAAATTCACGGCGACGGTCATACCATCCCTCCGAATTGGCAAGGCCGCGCGCGAAGGCGGTCAGAAATGATTGAAGGTCCAACTGCTTATTCAAGCCCAAAACCGCCAGAGCAAAGGCCAAAATCGTCCAGAAGCGCCATGCATTAACATCCCTGCGCGACGCCAAGACGCAAAAGAAGGAAGCCATCAAATAGGCAATCACAGTGAACCACCCCAAGAGGGACGGATCCCCAATCCCGGGAGACCAACCATAGATCATTTCCATCCCCCTATGCGGGCCAGAAAACTGTGATATGCTGCATTCGTATTGGAATCCATCCGCTAAATCTGGGCGCGGACGGGTTTAGGGCGGTTTCGGGAGACCCAAAAGTGATTGGCCCAATAAAATCAGCGACACTGCTGCTGAAAAAGGGGCGCAGTTTTCTGCGGTTTTTTTCAATTGTCGCCCTGTTTTCCCTGGCTTGCTCAAATGAATCCGTTGCATTCGCCAAGAAGAGCGAAACGAACGGATCTCTTCCCGACCCCGATATTGAATTGCCATCAATTCCCAGCAATTTCGACATCAAGTCTGAACTTGTGCCCAGCTGGGGTTCCGGAGCCATTCCGCCAAGCGCCGTGCCTGATGTGGTTGGCGCCTTTCGATTTATCTGCAATGCCGGCCAAGTTTCGTTTGACGATCCGATCGTCTATCCTGGGCAACCCGGGAAATCGCACCTCCATCAGTTCTTCGGAAACACTGCCGCGGACGCGTCCTCCACCTACGAAAGCCTCAGGACGACGGGCGACAGCACCTGTAACAGCCGCCTGAACCGGTCAGCCTATTGGATGCCGGCAATGATGAATGGCCGTGGCCAGGTTGTGCGGCCTGACTTTGTCAGCATCTACTATAAGCGTCGGCCGGCGAACGATCCGGAATGCAAACGGCAAGGGACCGCCTGCGTCGGCATTCCCCGAGGACTGCGTTTCATTTTCGGCTTTGACATGTTGAATCGCAAATCCCGCAGAACGGGAGGCGGCTATTTCAATTGCGACGGACCAACCGGAATTCAGGGCCATTATCCGTCAATCGTTGACGCCGCAAAGAACTGCCCGATCGGAAACAAGCTTGGCGCCGTCATCAGTGCGCCGGAATGCTGGAACGGCAAAGACCTCGACAGTCCGGACCACAGATCGCATGTCTCCTATGGCAGCTATGGTGATGACGGTGTCTACAGATGCCCGCCGTCACACCCCTTCATCATTCCGACTTTTACACTTGGAGCATGGTTCAGCGTGGATGAAACGCTTGATCGTTCGGGCAAGTGGAATGGCACTTTCGATAGCTGGCATCTTTCATCGGACAACATGCCGGGGATGCCCATGAAGCCGGGGACGAGTTTCCACACCGACTGGTTCGGTGCCTGGGATGATGACGTCATGAAAATCTGGATGGACAATTGCGTCAACAAATTGCTGAATTGCTCAGGCGGGGATCTGGGCAACGGCCAGCAAATGAAAATGTTCAAAGGGTTTCGCTGGATCGCAAATCCCCATCTGGTCGATCCGCCCCCTGCCCCCGAAATTCCGCCTGCTCACGATATGCATGCGATGTAGCTCTGCACGGGCCACCATGGCCACAAGGCTTGACCTGCGGAAAGCGACCGCACATCAGGACGATGTTGCTGGAGCCAATCGACCGGAGTTTTCGACATGACTGCATTGGGCGCGATCATGTGGATCGCCGCTTTTCCAGTAATTGCAATGTATGCAGTCTTCATCAACGAAGTGCTGCTTGGTCTCGCAGCTCTGCCGAAGAAGGTTGTTTCCGCACGCCCTGGCGCCAAAACAACACTCCTTATTCCTGCACACAATGAGGCTACAGGCATTGCAAGTACAATTGCCCGCGTTCGACTTGTCCTGCCGTCGGGTTCTCGCATCCTTGTGGTTGCTGACAATTGCAGCGACGCAACCGCCGAGATCGCACGCACAAGCGGCTGCGATGTGATTGAACGGTTCGATATGGACAAGCGCGGCAAAGGCTTCGCACTTGACTTCGGGCGCGCACATCTCGCCAGCGACCCGCCGGACTGCGTCATGATCCTCGACGCGGATTGTATTCCCGATGAAGGCACAATCGAAAGCCTTTCGGGCAGTGCACTCTACCACATGCGGCCCGTTCAGGCCGTGAACCTCATGCGGGCTGGGCCCGATGCTGGGCCGATCGTCCAGATTTCGAACTTCGCCTTCATGATCAAGAATCTCGTGCGTCAACGCGGGCTGGTCCGGGCGGGAGGTCCCGCAATGCTGACTGGTACAGGAATGGCTTTCCCTTGGGCCATTTTTGAACGTCTTTCCCTGGCATCATCGAATATTGTCGAGGATTTGGCGGTCACAGTCGAACTCACCCGAAATGGCGTACGTCCTATGCTTGTCGAATCCGGGCGAGTCTGGAGCGACGCGGCAACGGCGCAGGATACCTTGACGCAGCGCACGCGATGGGAACACGGATTTATCGGAACCGCCGTCAAGCACGCGCTGCCAAGTCTCGCAGTCGGTATCGGAAAAGGCCAACTCGGGTCGTTCCGATTGGGATTGCATCTGATTGTCCCGCCATTGGCGCTTCTGTTTTCGGTCGGACTTCTTCTGGTCGTTATCCTGGCGGCTTTGGCATTGCTTGGTGCAACTGCAACTCCAGCCGTGGTGCTGCTGGCGCTGATGGGTGTGAGCCTGTTGCTGCTCTTGCTTGCCTGGTGGAGAGACGGTCGCGCGTTGCTTTCATTTCGTGCGATCTTGAGAATACCGCTCTACATCCTTTGGAAGATCCCCGTTTACCTGAAGCTGGTCAAAGGCGCAGAAACGAATTGGGTGCGCACCAAACGTCCGGACTAACTCGCTTCTGCCGCCTGGCGACGGCGCTTCCACCACCATCGTGCAGTTATCACGAAAATCCGCGGACCTTCGACCAGATAGCGGCGCCATAGGCGCGAGGGATTGGATGCAAGCCTGTGCGCCCATTCGAGCCCCATCTTTTGCATCCACCGTGGTGCCCGGTTTTGATCTCCCAGGAGAAAATCAATGGACGCCCCTATGCAAAGGCCGACCCCGGATGCTTGACCACGAACACAGCAATTATGGGCAAGGATTTCGCTTTGGGGGGCTCCCGTTGCAAACAAGACCATCGAAGCGCCACAGTCGCAAACAAAGTCCTCTGCAATTTTCATGGCAGCCGGATTGGCTAGCATGCCCATAGGGGGAATATGCTGCACAAAATTGACACCGGGATAGAGCGCAGAAAGGCGGGAAACCGTTTGCCCGTTGCCACCCACAATCGCGACGCGAACCCCGGGAACCAACACGCGATCGAAAATGGCTGCAGTAAGATCGCTCCCCGGCACAACGGGCAGATGGATGCTGCAGAGTGCCGCCAGGCCGGCAAGGATACGGCTGTCACAAAGCCGAAGTGCCGCCGCTTCATAGGCCTTGCAAAACGCATCCGCAGTCGCACCGCCTGTTGCAGAACGAAGTTTCACGACATGATCCACGTTCGGTGTGACTATGTACGAAAACCTGGGCAGGCCGGCTCGCGAAGCGACATCAGCCAATACCTCATCAAACGAGAGTGTCGAGAATTCCAGATCCAGGAACGAAAAGGACGTGGCCACCCCTTTCGATTCAATAGGCATTGCGATCCCAGACTATGATGAACAGCGTTTCGAGGATGATGCGCATATCGAGCAGCGGTGACCAGTGATCGATATAGTAGGTATCATATTCGACCCGCTTCTTTGCCCGCTCAATGCCATCGATTTCGCCGCGCAAGCCGCGCACCTGGGCCAGCCCGGTTATGCCCGGCTTCACACGGTGCCGTGCCGCATAGCCCTCAACTGCGTCAAAATAGAATTTGTCGCCGACCCGCATCTGGGTCGCGTGCGGCCGCGGCCCGACCAAAGACATTTCTCCCCGCAGGACATTCAGCAATTGCGGGAGTTCATCGATGCTCAACCGGCGAATGATCTTGCCGACCTTCGTGACGCGTTCGTCATTCTTGGTCGTTCGCTCTGCGCCAGAAACATCCTGCTGATCGACATACATCGACCGGAACTTGTAGATCCCGATTTCAAGATTGTTGAAGCCAAACCGCTGCTGGACAAAAAGAACCGGACCCTTGCTCTCGAGTTTGATCGCAATCGCCGTCAAAGCCATGATCGGAGAGAGAATGACAAGCGCAAGAAGCGCCAACAGCCGGTCCTGAACCTCCTTCGCGACAATATCGAGATCCCTGATAGGGCGCTGCCAAAGGCTCAATACCGGAAGCGATCCGATTGAACTCATCCTGTAGCTCGACCGCAATTCCAGGATCTCCCGCGGCATGCAGCAAACATCAATCGCTGCCGCGCTCAACCGGTCGATTA
The DNA here is from genome assembly GCA_046348625.1 of Sphingomonadaceae bacterium. Classification (GTDB taxonomy): domain Bacteria; phylum Pseudomonadota; class Alphaproteobacteria; order Sphingomonadales; family Sphingomonadaceae; genus Aquisediminimonas. The sequence goes on along the minus strand of JAXMDX010000003.1, from coordinate 141,457 downwards.
TGGAGTCGAGGCGCTCCTGCTGAACTTTCGGCAAGGCAATAATGACCTGGTCAAGTTCACCGTCCTGGGCCATCTTCAACAATTCAGGAAAGCCCCCGACGAAATTGGCCGTGCCAATCGCAGATTGGTCGACCCGTGTCTTGCGGTCATCCGCAAATCCTATGATCTTCAGATGTGGCAGTCGCTCAATCGCCAGAAGCTCCATTACCCGCGACGCAACTTCGCGATCGGCGCCATAGATGACGACGCGCTGACCGATGTAACCCATGTCCATCAACAGCCATGCGATCTTGCGAAATCCGATCCTGCTGAGAAACAGGAGCACGAGACAGACGACAATGTAGATCAGGGTGAGTCCGCGCGAAATTTCCGTAAAAACGTCGAAAAGAATGATCGTAAAGCCCGTCAGCATGGCACCAATGACGAAATCCAGCATGGCCCCTTCGCCGACATCATCTCCTTGTCCGCGAAATTCGGTGTATGAATCTCGTGAAATCCTGATCAGGAAAAAATTGATCCCGAGAACAATGGCGGCCGTTTCATGGATTGTGTGATCAAACAATTGCTCGGTAGACAATTGATAGATCCAGATGGAAATGAAATAGCCAACGACCAGGCACAAGGCATCGTTGATAACGCCAACCGTCCTTAGAACGTTTGACGTAAATCGAACGCGCTTGTTGATAGGTTGCGTTGGGCGTTGAAGCGACTCAGGCATCACACCCGCCTGTAAAACACAAAATCGTCATCCCTGGTTCCCACTACAACCTGCCAAAAAGGCCGCGGCTGCGGAGCGAGCCTGGCCGATCATCCACCGTGTATACAGAGGCAGCCTTGTCCCGCCCAGCCTGAGCCTGTGCCAAACAACTGCTGTTGGCCGCTTGCTGACATGTTCTTGCAAGTAGGTCCCATCCGGCTACTGACGACGGGCTCTTGCGTGTAAAAGTTCGCGCGACATCGGTTGCGCGCGCGGCATCCCCGGTTTTCAACAGATATTGGGCATAGGTTCGGCTGATCAGAATACTCTGCGGATTATCGCCGACCGCATCTTCATATGTTTGCCTCGCGCGCTGGGGATCCTTTCGGGCGAGATAAATGTCGGCGAGAAGAATTCGGCCTTGCTCGCTCATCGGAAAATCCCGCACAACAATCTGCGCATCGTTCAAGGCTGCAGTCAGATCCTGCTTTTGCAGTGCAATTCTTGCTCTGACCATCAGAGCATCGATGTTGTTCTGGTCTTTGGACAGGATTTCATCCGCAATCGATTTCGCGGCATCGGCATTGCCCTGTTTGTAAAGAGCAGTGGCATAAAGCGCCCTTGCGTCAGCTGATAGTCCGTTGTCGCCAGCATTTGAGTCCGGGCGGAGAATTTGTGCGGCCGCGTCCGGTCTTCCGCGATCTATCAAGTAGCGGGCGACAGCCAGCTTCACTGTTTCCGATCCATGCGCCGTGACATCCTTCAACTGTGCAGGCGTAAGTGCCGACGCGTCATTCTGGGTCCATAGTTCGGAAATTTTCTGAATGACCTCGATATTGTCCGGTTGGGAGACCAGAAGCCCATAAAGCGTGGACCTAGCGCGGGAGGTGTTCCCTGATTTGTACAGGATTTCCGCAAGGTCGAGTTTCAGGTCGGCGTCTTTCGGACGCCTGGCCAGCAATTTGTCTATGTTTCCGACCAGGCGCTCCTGGTTGCCCAGCACGCGATAGAGCTCCGAAAGGGTAGCGAAGGACGCCTCCGTTCGCTGTCCCTCAGGCACACCGTCTTCAATAATCTTCACGGCACCCTGATAGTCCTTGCCCAGCGCCAGAGCGCGTGCCTTCAGCACGATGCCAAATTCATCTTGTGGTTTCAGCTTCAGAATGGTCTCGGCCGCGCTTGTCGCTCCAGCAACATCCTTTCGGCTCAACGCAATCAGGCCTTTTACGAGAATTGCTCGGGTTGCACTGGGGTCAAGCGCTAGCACTCTGTCCGCCGCGCTTGCCGCTTCGCGCATCTCACCGAACTGGAACGACAGTTCAGCGACAAGCTGGAGTGCCTCGATATTTGTTGCATCCAGCTCCAGCACGCGAGAGTAAGCGAGCAGCGCATCGGCTGGTCGACCCGTTTCAAGATCAACCCGACCCAAAAGCAACCATTGATCAGGCTGGTCATCACGTGCCGCGACGGCTCTCAAGATTGCCTTGCGCGCAGCTTCGAAATCGCCGGCCGCAGCGAGGGCATTTGCCGAAGCCGCAGCCTGTTCTGCCTTCTCTTGCGGGGACGAACAGGCAGTTGCCAACAGCAATGCTGCGCCGACAGACCAACCGTTCATTCTCATGTTTCGTCACCCAAGCCGGCAGCATTTGTGATAGCAAGCACTCCCGGACAAGCAGAAAGTGCCAACGACGCCCTTAACCTTCATTCGTAAATATTGCGCAACCGCGTAGCCAATTTTCCATGGAAAGGAACTTGCACCTCTGCAAGCGGTTTGTATCGACTCAACCAACCGCTTTGACGTCGTTCACCATCATTTGTGTCCGATGAGGCTTCCAAAACCGATAGGCGCATGGCATGACCCAAATCTGGGAACTCTAATAACTGGAATTTTGCTTTGGCTCTCTTGCTGACAATCATTTTGGCGGCTTCTGCGGCGGGTGCTGCGGACGAAGCAGCAGCATCTCCGCCAGCACCTCAACAGCAGGTGTTGCGTCCGTATACAATCAATCCGGGCGACGAAATTGAGGTCTATGTCTGGGGTGAGGATCGGCTTCAACGCACCATTCGCATCCTGCCAGATGGAACATTCTCGTTTCCGCTCGTTGGCAAGATCTATGCTCTTGGCCAGTCGCCGACCCAGATCGAAGATGTAATCACCAAAGGCCTGGCAAGTCAGTATCGCGGCCAGGTCCCGCAGGTAACGGTTTCGGTGCGCAGTCCTTCAGGATTTCAGTTTACCGTTGCTGGCAAGGTGAAGGGACCTGGCACCTTTTCGCCGGGTCGCTATGTCAATCTGATTGAAGCGCTCAGCTATGCGGGCGGCCCCGATGAATTTGCCAGCCTTGACGGCATCACCATCCTTCGCAAGTCCGGTAACAATCTTGTAGCAATTCGGGCCAGAATTTCTTCGGCGTACAAGGGCGGCGCAGCTGCCCGAGAGATCACTGCAAGCTCAATTCCGCAGATTGAAAGCGGGGATACGGTAATCGTGCCATGAAAAATTTCTTGAGAAGTGAAAACGACTCCCGACTCGCCTGCCTTAAAAAGGCGGCATCCGGCATCGTGGTTGCATGGGCAATTTTTGGCGGCGTTTCTGCAAAAGCTGAGACTCGGGCATCGATCAACACCTCGCTTGCTGGCCAGGTCGAAAGCAACCCTTTCCTGCTGAGCGGGCCCAACACGTCGGCGGCCTCTGCAGTCGTAACGGTTTCTCCGGGCGTGAAATTTCTGGATGGTTCCAAGACGATTGGTCTCAATGCGACTTACAGGCACTCAGAATATTCGAGGCGCTATCGCTCAACCAATGACATTTCGGCCAGTGCCAGCATCAGCCAGAAATTGTCGCCGCGTCTGGACTATAGTGCGGACCTCGGCTTCAACAGTGCGATTGTCGGCGCGAATGACTTGCTGACATTTGGAAACAATCCTTCAAATGGCGGCGCATTTCCTCCGTTGCCGGGTGACATTGCCCTCACCGGCCTGCGCCAAAGGCGGCAGTCCATCAGTGCAGGACTGAGCATGGGATATATTGCTTCAGCGCGCGATAATTTCAGGGCACAGGGTGGCGCATCCTTTGTCCGCTATCCGTCCGGAAGCTTGGCCTCAGAATATGACAATTATAGCGCGAGCATAGGATATAATCGGATTATCAACAGTCGCGTAACTGTTGGACTGAATGTTGGTTGGTCGCGTTCAGACTATCTGCGGACTGCGCTTGGCGATGCGACAACGATTTCCCCGCAGTTCACGTTCAGCACCAAACTTGGTGCTGCCTGGAGCTTTTCGGGCGGCTTGGGTATGAGCCATTCAAACATTACCGGCATCACAGGGAAATATAGCCAAAACAGTGCCTCAGGAAACGTCAACCTGTGCAACTCATCGGCAACCGGCAAGTTCTGCCTATTCGCCTCGCGCGCGGTACAGCCGACGTCATTTGGCGGCACTGTCCGCCCCCAAACAGCAATCGGCGCAAGCTACAATTTGCGGCTGGACGCAAAAAGCAGCATTGATGCAACTGCAAATTTCTCCCGTTCGGGCCAGATTAATCAGGCTACTCTCCCAAGCAACGGCTCTGTGGATTATGCGCAGGCCAACCTGCGATATAACCGGAGACTGAGCCAGCGCCTGCAAGGGTTTCTGACCACGAGTTATGCTGACAGTTATCGCGACCCGACGCCACGCAAGGCAAACATGGTATTTGGCTTTGGCGTGAGCTATGCATTCGGAGACATGCGATGACCGCTGCATGGGTTGAAGAAGAGACTGGCCCTTCTTCGTTTCTGGCTCATCTCCCGGCGATTGCAAAGCAGCGGAAGCTGCTGCTGATCGTTCCGACGATCATCCTTTTTATAGCTGGCGTTGTTGCGGCATTCGTCCTGCCAACTTCATACCGGTCCTCGTCAATTCTGCTCGTTGAGTCACCACAGATGCAGATTGGCACTCCGGGTGACCAATCCAACGAAGCGATTGACCAGCGCGTCGCAAAGGTTCGCCAGCAGGTGTTGAGCCGGCCCGACTTGATTGAAATGATCCAGCGGCTCGATCTTTACACCAAGGAGCGGAATTCAGAGCCGCTGTCCAAGATAATCGAGAAGCTTCGCGATTCCGTGACGTTTGCGCCTGTCGGTGCCGAATTCACAGGTGGCGGAGGCGGCAAATCGACCACAATCGCCTTTTCCATGAGCGTAGATTATCCTGACCCTGTAAAAGCTCAGGCGGCAGCCCAGGATATTGTTGATCGCATTTTGCGAATCGATTCGACGAAGAACGCAGAGCAGGCGCAAGACACCGTCCAGTTCTTGCAAGATCAATCGTCAAGTCTTGAAACGCAGATTGCCGCGCTTGAATCGCAGATATCAGGCATCAAGGCCCGCAACGGCTCTGCGCTTTCCAGTCCTGGAATGGCGATGTTCGGCAGCGGCGGAAACTATGATGCGCAGATTGCGATGCTCCGCCGCGAAAACACATCGCTGAATTCGCAAAGAGACCTGACAAAGACCGCTGCCAATAGAGATCCGGTCGTCGCTGCGGCGGAACAGCAGCTTGCATCTGCCAGAGCAGTCTATGCGGAGACGCACCCCGATGTCGTCATTGCCAAGCAGCGCCTTGCCGAGGCAAAGGAACTTGCCGCTAAAAATGTTGGCAATATGCCGCTTGACCCGATTACCTCGCAGATCGAATTCAACAATTCACAAATCGCGGCATTGCAGGCAGCAAAATCGCGCGAAGGCGCACAGATGTCGGCGATGCTGAGTGCTCAGGCTCGGGGTCCGTTGATCCAGCAGCAGGTTGCCCAGTTGCAACAGAAACTGGATGGATTGAATACGCAATATCAACAAGTTGCAGCCAAGCTGATGGCAGCCCAATCTAACGCCAAGATGGAGAATGAACAAAAGGGTGAACGCCTGACTGTCGTTGATCCACCTGTCGTTCCCGACAGCCCTGATTGGCCGAACCGGCCACTTTTTGTTGCTGGCGGTGCGGCGGCGGGGCTTGGCTTGGGCCTCTTGTTGATGATTGGTGTCGAACTTGTCCTGAGGCCAATCCGCGGTCTGGATACAGTCAAGGCAATCACAGGGGCAGCGCCACTTGCGGCTATTCCGACAATTGAATCAAAGCAGTCCAAGCCAGCGCCATGGTATGCAAAGCTCTGGCCATTTAAACGAGACGACGATCTCGCTTTGGAAAGCTGAACATCATCCATGCTAGAATGTTGGATTTAGGGGGTTTCTCACGTGTCAGTTGAGCCATACCGGATGCCCGGTTCAGTTTCCTCTTTCTCGATTCCGGGCAGTGAGCAGCTGTCGGCCGTTGATATCGAACCTGCCGCTTTGGAAGCATTCGACATTGTCGGCTTCAATTCGCGCGACATAAGGTCACGGCCTTTCAACCTGCTGCGCACGCAGGTTCTCAAGGCGATGCGAGAGAAGAAGTGGCGGCTCCTGGGGGTGACCTCAGCTACGCCAGAGGCCGGAAAGTCTTTCCTTTGTGCCAATCTGGCAGTCGCGATGGCCCAGCTGCCTGATGTCAGGGTTTGCCTCTTTGATCTTGATCTCCGTCGTGGTTCGCTTGCCGAGAAATTTGCAACCACTGGCGAACATGGACTGACCCAGTTCCTTGATGGCACGATCGATGACCTGCACAATGTTGGGCGGTATTTCTCGAATCTTCATCTGTCTTTGTTCCCGTGCTATTCTTCTCGGATAAACTCCGCGGAACTGCTCGCCGGCGATCGGTTTACAAAGCTTGTGGAAGCAATGCGGGCCCTTCCGGACGATGTTATCGTGATTTGCGATTTGCCGCCGACCTTTGCCAATGACGATGCGATGACAATCATCCAGCAACTGGATGCCTATATGTTCGTCATTGAGGAAGGCATGACGACGAAGACCGAACTTCGTGACGCCATGAGCTTGCTTTCGCCAGCGCCTTGTCTGGGAACGGTTTTGAATCGTTACAGTGCCAGTCCGCTCGATGCCTATGGAGCGTATGGGAAGTACGGCCACTATTACGGCCAGTGATCGGTTGACGCATTAACCACTTATGTTACAGTCCTTGTTTCAATCAGGGACGAAGCGTCCCCAAGATTGCCTAATTACGCGTTTACAGCCGCGGAATTGGGGCCCTACAGAACATGGATTGAGTCGCGCATGTGTTGCCATTGGCATCGGGCCAGCCCTTAGAGGGTGATGTGCTCGCCCCGACTTAGGCGACACGGGATGCGCATTGGATATTGCGAAAAGATGAAAGTCACGACTTGAGACCTGGAGCATCATTCGCTTTGCCAAATCCGGACGGACGGCGCGTGGCACGATGGCCGGTTTTCGCATCGCTGCTGAGCCTGGCTTCGTGTTTTGCGCTGTCAGGTACCGCTGGACCGGTCAAAGGCCCGCAGCTTCCATTTTCCAGCCAAGACGTTGACATCCCCCTCGATTCACTCGCTTCAGGCGTTGAGCCAGCTGTTTTGACCTTTCAGCCTGTCGATCCTGCGAAGGCGTTCGAGATGAATGCATCCGTCCCGAACGCTTCGGGACCGATTTTCCCTGCAGCGCCGTTTAAGGCGACAATGGGCGAAGCGGGTATCGGAACTCGTCTCACTGCGCTCGAATGCCTGGCATCGGCGGTTTATTATGAAGCGGGCTCAGAATCGAGCGTGGGGCAGCGCGCGGTCGCTCAAGTTGTTCTGAATCGCGTTCGCCACCCGGCTTATCCACATTCCGTGTGCGGTGTCGTGTTTCAAGGATCGGAGCGGACAACCGGATGCCAATTCACATTTACCTGTGATGGCTCACTTGCGCGCCCGCGCAATCCGGCTGCCTGGAGCCGAGCTGTGGCCGTGGCTACCGCAGCCTTGGCCGGATATGTCGAGCGGTCGGTTGGCACGGCGACGCACTATCATACGGTCTGGGTGGTCCCCTACTGGCAATCGAGCCTGACCAAGATCACGACAGTGGGCGCGCACATCTTCTACCGTTGGGCGGGCAGCTGGGGAGCGCCTGCGGCGTTTTCGGCTCCTTATTCCGGTGCCGAGCTGCTTCCGGCAAAATTGGCACTATTGGACGATCCATCCGGCGACCTCGGCCTTTTGTCAGCGAGCAGCGACCCCGATAATGTCGACCTGGATGCCTATCAGCCGCCACAGCCAGCCTATGGGCCGAAGACAGCCCAGTTAGAAGCGCCTTTGCGGACGCCTTTGGCTGCAGACGAAACGCAAGGCAGCTTGCTCGCGGACGAACGCCACGGCGAACTGGTGCAGAACTAGCGGAGTCCGGTCAGCGGACAAAAGTAACTTTAGCGATGGTGCAATCGAATTGCCTAACAAAGAGATTCTACCTAAGAACGCTCTAGGGGTGGGTGTAAAGAGTTTTGGGGATAACATGAGCCAAATAGAAGAGGCAAAATTTCCACAGTTTCTGGTGTCGACGCTCGAAAAATTTTTGGAGGAGCTTGATCAGTTCAATCTCATCCAGACGGCTGCAAGGGTTGCGAGCGCAATTGATACTCTGAAAGCAGAGATCGCCGTCAATTTTCCAGATGATGATGTCGGTTCACAAGGATCTGAACTGATCCGTGCTTCCGAGCGCGATTAGCCGCGACGCACAATCGACCTTGACACTTGCGTTGCCAAAAAACGGCAACTGACCGCTTGGTCGAGGCGCAAATTGCAAGCCACCTAAAGAAAATGGCCCCGACACTTTCGTGCCGAGGCCAGGCTCTTAGGCGTTTATGAATTAACCACGCAGCAGGTTGAGGACGCCCTGCTGGCTCTGGTTCGCCTGGGCGAGCATCGCGGTCGACGCCTGAGCGAGGATCTGCGACGAAGCCAACTTGGTGGATTCAGCCGAATAGTCAGCATCGGCGATGCGTGACTTGGCTTCCGCCAGGTTCGTGACGGTCGATGTCAAATTGTTGACGTTCGATTCGAGGCGGTTCTGCACCGCACCCAGATCGGCGCGAGCCGACGCAACCGTGTTGACAGCAGTGTCGAGGAGGCCAAGTGCAGTCGACGCACCAGCAGCCGTGCTGATGTTAACTGCAGAAACGCCAAGCGCAGCTGCCTGCATATCGCCGATCGTGATGTTGACAGTCTGGCCACTGTCCACACCAGTCTGGATATTGAGGTTGGCCGAACCGTCAAGCAGGACCGTTCCGTTGAAATCGGTCCGCGTAGCGATATCGTCGATCTGTGCGAGCAGCTGCGTGGCTTCCGCCTGCAGAGCCGTGCGATCGGACGCGCTCGAGGTGCCGTTGGCAGCCTGAACGGCCAGTTCGCGCATGCGAACGAGGATGTTCGAGGTTTCCTGCAGAGCGCCTTCAGCGGTCTGAGCAAGCGAGATACCGTCGTTCGAGTTGCGGATAGCCTGCGAAAGGCCTTTGACCTTTGCATCCATACGCGTGGAAATGGCGAGGCCGGCGGCATCGTCCTTTGCGCTGTTGATACGCTTACCACTGGACAGGCGATCCATAGCCTGGCCTTGCATCAAGTTTGCGACACGCGAGCTGTTCTGGGCACGCAACGCACTTACGTTGGTTGAAATTACAGTCATTTGAAGTCCTTTCAGGCATTTGCCAAATGGGGCAGCCCTCGGGAGTGAGCAGCCTCGAGAGGGTGAAACGGCTCCGCGCAAAAATGATTTAGGGCCAATCGACCATCGGAATTTTGACGCTCAAAGGCTTTCTGGTTGGCTGATGCACCCTGGGTGCCCGTTTTTCCTTGAATTCAGGCCACTTCCGACACTTGGCACGCTCCTTGCTTTTGGTTCTCGCGAGTCATTTTAGACGCGAACGACAGAGGGACACCATGGCTGCGATCGATCCGGGGAGGCTGCTGCAAATGCGGTCAACGATCATTGGTCAGAATGCGGCGCTGCAACGCGCCGCTGGGCACGACGCGACCGGCGGGGCAGCAGCTCCGACCACAAGTTTTGGCCAGACACTCACCGAAGCCGTGCGCAGCGTGAACGAGCAACAGACGAAAGCCAGCGATCTCTCTGCTGCATATGAGCGCGGCGACACGAACGACATCGTCCAGGTCATGCTCGAGCGCCAGAAGGCTTCAATCGGCTTCGAGGCAACGCTTCAAGTGCGCAACAAGCTGTTGTCCGCTTATCGCGACATCATGAACATGCCGGTGTAAGATGTCGGATCAGGAAGTCATCCCGGCAGGCGCAACACCACTTTCCACACCTCAGCTGCGCGTTGCTGCCCGCTCTCCCAACCCGTTGACGATGCTGCGCAGTTTCGCAGATCAGCCAGCAGTCCGTCGCTCCTTGCCTGCGCTCGGCGGCGGCGCTGCCTTGCTGATGGCCGGCGCCGCATGGTGGGCAATGCAAAGCCCGAACCAGACGCCGGTCTATGCCGGCCTTGCTGATGGCGACAAGGCAGCAGTTGCTGACGCCCTGCAGACGGCAGGCATTCCGTACACAATCGACAGGGATACCGGAAACATTTCTGTTGGCGAGGACGAAGTCCACAAGGCTCGCATGATGCTTGCCGGGCAGGGCCTTCCGAAGGCAGCCCCCGGTGGCGACGCGGTCTTGAGCAGCCTGCCCATGGGTGCCAGCCGGGCGCTTGAGGGCGAAACTCTGCGCGGTGCACGTGAGGCTGATCTTGCACGCACAATCGAAGCGATCGACAGCGTCAAAAGCGCTCGCATTCATCTTGCAACGCCCGAGCCGAGCCCGTTCGTCCGCGATGACTCCGCGCCAGCAGCTTCGGTCATGTTGACGATGGAAAGCGGGCGTTCGCTCTCCAATGCACAAGTCAGCGCCATAAAGCATTTGGTCGCGTCATCCGTCCCGGGCCTTTCACCAGCCGATGTTTCCGTCGTCGACCAGACGGGAGCCTTGCTTTCCCAGGATGATGGCGGCGTTGACGACAAGAACTTCCAGCTGCAGCTCAAAGTGGAGGAGCGGTATCGTGCCGCTGTGACAGCGCTGCTGGCTCCCATGCTGGGCGCCGAGAATTTCAGTACTGAAGTCCATGCCGATGTGGATTTCTCCGAAAGCCAATCGACGCGGGAATCCTACCCCAAGGACGACCGTGCCTTGCGGCGTGAAGAGGGCAACAAGTCGACAAACTCGGCCACGCAGTCAGCTGCAGGTGGAATCCCGGGCGCCCTTTCGAACAAGGTTCCGCAGGCCACGCAAGTTGCGGTCGCGCCGGGCGGCGTTCAGACAACTGCAACGCCGAGTACACCAACGTCTACGGGCGAAGTCGCCGAAACCTATTCCCGCAACTTTGACGTGGGTCGGGAAATCTCGGTCACGCACCAGCCGATTGGCCGCGTGCGCCGCTTGACCATTGCTGTGGCACTGCGCGACGCAGTCGGCGGAAAAAAGCGCTCCAAAGTAGAGCTCGCCCAGATTGACAGTCTTGTCAAAGGCGCCGTCGGCTTTGATCAGGCGCGCGGCGACATTGTCGCCATATCGGCCCGTCCCTTTGCCCAGACTGAGGAAAGCACCACAAACTGGTGGGACAATCCTCTGATCATGGTTGGCCTGAGACAGGCAGGAGGGGCCATCGTGGCGCTGCTCGTCCTGCTTTTCATTGGCCGCCCATTGCTGAGGATGTTGAAGGAAAAGGCAGAAACCGCAAAGGAAGAGGCTGATCTGGAGCGCAAGTTGCTTGGAGCGACTGCTCCCGGCTCTCCGAACCGCGCCATGCGCAATGTGACGCTCGAAATGATCGAAGCGGCTCCAAGCTATGAAGAGCGTGCCTCCCTCGTCCGGAATTTCGTGAAGCAGGATGCAGCCCGCGCTGCGCTGGTTGTTCGCCAACTCGTGCAGGAGCGCGCAGATGGCTGATCTTGCAGAGCAGCAGGAAGAAGAAGGCGCACTGCGTTCACCGTCCGTCGAGGGTCCCTATGCAGCGGCGATCCTCCTGATGCTTCTCGGCGATGAAGAAGCAGCATCGATCATGCGCGAACTCGGGCCAGAAGAAGTGCGCGAGCTTGGCAAGGCGATGTATGCTGTCGCCGACGCAAGCGAGACGGAAGTCGAAGCAGCACTGGATCGGTTTATTGGCGGAACGCGGCAGGTTTCATCCCTGGCGGTGGGTGCCGCGCCGCATATTCGCAAGGTTTTTACCCAGGCACTGGGAAATGCCCGAGCGGACAATGTCCTGGGCTCGGTCGCGCCAAGAGAGAGCGTGAAATCACTCGAAACCCTGCGCTGGATGGAAGTACCGGCAATCGCAAAACTGCTTACAAACGAGCACCCCCAGGTTGGAGCGCTTATCGTGGCGTCGCTCAATCCAGAGGTTGCGGCCGAGGCACTCGCGTGCCTGAGCGATGAACTCCAGTCGGAACTGGTCATGAGGGCCGCACGCCTTGGTTCAGTGAGCAGCGATGCGATCGCCGAACTTGAAGATGTTTTGAGCCGGGTTGGCGATATTCGTCAGTCCAAGCCAAAAGTCAGCCTCGGTGGGCGATCAGACGCCGCCCGCATCATGAACAAGATGGCCAAGGCCGATGGCGAACGCGTCCTCAAGGGCCTGAAGAAGCGCGACAAGATGCTGGGCCAGCAGATCGAGGATGAGATGTTCGTCTTCGACAATCTCATGGATCTCAATGACAAGAATCTGGGCGCTCTCATGCGCACCGTGGATTCGGCCATCCTCACGCTGGCACTCAAGAGTGCTCAGCCTGCGCTTGTCGATCGCATGTTCGCATGCATGTCGGCGCGCGCAGCCCAGACAATTCGCGACGAGATGGAAGAGCGCGGAATGGTCAAGCGCGTCGAGGTCGAGGAAGCGCAAAAGGCCATTATCGCCATGGCTCGCCAGATGGCGGCCGAAGGAACGATCATGCTGGGCGGACCGGGCGAAGACTATGTCTGATACAGACTTTCGCTCCATCCCGGTCGCAGCGGCCGCTTTGCCCCGCAATGGCTTTGTCCCCGGCAGTTTTGCGCGGACAAGCGTCCATGTCGCCGGTGATGGCGCGCCAGGTCACGCGGCCATGGATGATCCCTCGCATGGGATGGACGACTATGGCCTTGGCTTCGAGAACGGCCGCAGGGCCAGCGAAGAGGCATTTTCTGCCGAACGGACTGCACTGCTTTCGCTGCTGGAAAAGGCCAATGCATTGCGGCCCGAACCCAGCGAAGAGCTTGCCCTGCTGATCGGAGAAACTGTCTACAGGCTGGTTTCGGACATTGTCGGTCAAGTCGAAGTTGATCGTGACTGCCTGTCTCGACGCGCGAGCGCCGCTGCTGCCATTGTCGCCGACTGTGACAATGCGCGGACCCTGTGCGTCAATCCGGAAGACATCAAGCTGCTTGATGGGCTTGAAACAAGCCTGACCATAGTCGGCGACCCGTCGCTGCCGCGCGGTGATTTGCGGATCGATTGTTCGGCCGGTTGGATCGAGCATGGAACATCGCTGTATCTCGAAGCGCTGCGTAGCGAACTGTGCCTGTCGGAGCCCGTCGCATGAGCAGCCGTCTGATGAGATCGGCTGAAGCATTGATCAGCCAGACAAATATTGCATCGGCAGCCCCGCGACGCGTCGGAACGCTGGTCGCTCACGAAGGGCTGATGCTCGAAGTCGAAGGCTTCGGCCAGCCCCTGGGATCAACGGCGAAAGTCATTTCAGCAGCGCATGCGCCCGTTCGCGGCGAGGTGGTGGGCTTTCGCGGCAATCGCAGCATCATCCTGCCGTTCGATGGCGATGTCCCCTATGTCGCCGGGAGCCGCGTCCTGCCTGACGGTGATGGCGGGCTTGCCACATGCGGTTCAGGGCTGCTTGGTCGCGTGGTCGACGCACATGGCGACCCGCTCGACGGGCGCGGTCCGATCACAAGCCGGTTCTCATGGCCCCTCGCCGGCCGGCGTGCCAATCCCCTGCAACGCGGACGCGTGACGCGGGCACTCGACATGGGCGTACGCAGCATCAATGGACTGCTGACAATTGGCCAAGGCCAGCGCGTAGCCATCATTGCAGGGTCCGGCGTCGGCAAGTCGGTCCTCATGGGCCAAATGCTTGCTGGCGCTGAATGCGACGTCATGGTCGTAGGGCTGGTCGGCGAACGCAGCCGAGAAGTGAGCGACTTTCTTGAAACAAAACTGACACCGTCCATGCGCGCGCGCACGGCGGTTGTCGCGGTTCCAGCCGATCACCCGCCGCTGCTCCGGCTTCGGGCCGCGATGCGCGCGACGGCCATTGCCGAATATTTCCGCAATGACGGCAAGAATGTCTTCCTGCTGATCGACAGCCTGACGCGCGTGGCCCATGCGCAGCGCGAAATCGGCCTTTCTCTCGGCGAACCGCCCACGATGAAGGGGTATCCGCCTTCGGCTTTGGGCATCATTCCGCGGCTCGTCGAGCGCGCGGGCGCTGACCGCGTAACCGGAGGCTCAATCACAGCCATCTATACTGTGCTGGCTGACGGTGGCGACAATGATGATCCCGTCGTCGATGCAGCGCGCGCGATTGTCGATGGTCACATCGTGTTGTCGCGCAGCCTTTCCGAACAGGGGATCTACCCCGCCATTGACGTTTCGCGCTCGCTCTCGAGAACAATGGTCGATGTGATCGATCAGGACCATGCAGTTGCTGCAGCCCGCTTCCGGCAACTCTGGTCACTTTATGAGGAAAATCGCGATCTGCTTCTGATGGGAGCCTATGCTCCAGGAAATGACGCAGCCCTTGATGAAGCCATCAACCGGCGCGCGGACATGCTCGGTTTTCTGAGGCAGGGAGCCTCGGAAACAGTCAGCTTTGATCGCTCACGCTCAGAACTCATTTCAGGATTTGGCGCATGACAAGCCTTGCAGAACGCCGCTCGCGCATCGTCCGCGTTCGCCAGATGGAGCACCGCGTTGCCCGCGCCAAGCTTGCGAATGCCGAAGCCGCACTTGCAAATCTTGATCGCATATCCGGTCGAATCTCAGGCCTCAGAGCCTCGTTGAAGCCTGATGCCGAGCGCACGACCGGCCTCGCATTGAAGTCGATGGCAGAAATGGCCTTGCGGCTCGATGCCGCCAAGGGCGATCTGGCCGCTCCTATCAGAGGTGCGGAGCATGATCGGGTCCGCTCGATAGCCGAACGGCTGGCTGCAAAGACTCGCGAGGAGGGCGCGGAAAAGCTTCGCGAGCAGGCCTTGCGCTCCGAAAACTATGAACAGACCCGGCGCGCGGATGCGAACCGGCCATTTCGGAAACGGCCGTCAACTCTGGGAGGCGCAAAATGAACTTTGACCTGAGTCCTATGCAGCCTGCGACTCCACCACTGGCATCCTTGGCAAGTCTGGTTGGTGCTTCGCCTTCGGACGATTTTGCCGCGCTGCTGGATAGCAAGGCGATCGGCGTTGAGTTGCCTGAGCGGAAAATGGCAGCCGGCGATGCTATCGAACCTGCGCAAGAAACGGGTCCCAAGACATTTGTGCAAAGCATCGCAGCCAGCGAGCCCCAAAGCCTTGCGGAGCCGGAAAAGACAGCGCCACTCTCCACTCTGGCGGCAATAGAAAAGGCAGATGCCCTCGTGGCACGACTGACGCCTGCGCCGCAAATGGCCGAAGAACCGGCATTGTCGAAAGAAGCACAGCCCCTGCCGCCAGTCTCTGCTGAACCAGCAAGGATTCGCGCGCAGGCCGAGTTCGCGCGAAGCGAACGCAAAGACGTGCGCCACGAGGGTCGACCAGTCTTCGACGAGCGCTCTGACGAACCCGAAGAAGATGCCGCTCCGCAACCTGCAGTGGCCACATCGGAAATCGCGCGGACCACAGTTGAAATCATTCCATTGCCGTTGGCAGCAGGCATGAGTGCCGTCGCACAGCCGGCTTCACTGCCTCTGGCCAAGCGCGAACTCTCACCCGGAAGTCCGCCGCGCCAGGCAATGGTATCGCCCACGGCTTCCCCGCAAGCGGCTGGTGGCAACGACATCGTCTCAAAAGACCCTTTGCCTTTGGTCCAAACGCCGACGTCCCTTGAAGAGGATCGGGCACCTGTCGCCTTGCCGAAACACGCCTTGGTGGAAAAGCAGGACATCGATGGAACGCCAACGGCCCTGAAGGAACAGCACAATGTCGCTGGCGCCTTGCCAAGTTCGCATGAGCAACTGCCAGCCAGCGCCAAGGTTTCGCCCATTCGCGCGACAAAGGTCGCTGAAATTGCGCTTGGCCTGGCTGATGTGCAGTCCAACCTGGTACAGACCACTGTCCAGACGAGCACGCCGGATCCTGTCCAGACAGTCACGCAGGCCGGCCCAGAGATCGTGCCTGCCAACACCCCTGCGCGCGGGACAATTGTCGAACGGCAGCTGGATCTCATCCGCAATGAGCAGTGGCTGGGGGAGCTTGCTCATGACATTGCCACAACGGCGGGCAATGCCGACCGCCTGTCCTTCCGATTGATGCCGCACCAGCTTGGTCGGCTCGATGTAGACGTCTCGCGGTCGCACAATGGTTTGTCGCTGAGTATACGGACCGAAAGCGATGGCGCGACGGCGATCCTGTCCGCCGCCCAGACGCGCCTGGCGGACGAAATCCGCGCTCAAGGCGTCAAGCTTGCTGACACGCAGATGTTTTCAGGCGACGCACGACAGTCGCCCGGCCAGGATGCCTATTCGCGCCCGGCGCCGCTGATCGAGACATTTCTTTCATCCAATGAGACCGTTGACGTGCCCGAACCGGAGCAGCGCGACGGTCGATATGCTTAAGAACGGAGACAGGGCATGAGTGCAAAGAAGGACGCAGCAGCCAAAGGCGGCGAAGGAAAAAAGCCTGGAAAGGCCAAGAAGCTGATCGTGTTGGGTCTCGCTGCAACCGTTCTGGTTGGTGTCGGCGCTGGCGTCGGCATCTACGCTGGCATTGGCCAGGGTGAAGTCAAGGAAAAGGAAGATCCCAATCGGCCGAAGCTGGTCTTGCGGAGCGAGGAACCGGAAGAGCAGAGCGCGGAAGGCGGAGAAGAAAAAGAGCCGGCCCCCAAAATCGGAACTGTTTCCGTCGCCAATGATCGCGCTCCCGTCGATCCTCGCAAATATGAGATCACCTATTTCCCGATCGAACAGCAATTCACTGCCAATCTTTCCGACGGCAGCGGGTTTGCGCAGCTCGGTATCAGCCTCGCAACATATTATGACAGTCGGGTCATCGCGAACATCAAGCGCCAGATTGTTCCGATCCGCTCAGCCGTGCTGATGACGCTTTCGGTTCAGGACTCAACAGTCCTTTCAACACCAGAAGGCCGCCAGCTTTTCCAGCGCCAGTTGACCAGAGCAATCAACCAGGTCCTGCGCGAAAAGGAAGGCTTTGGCGGCATCGACAACGTCTATTTCACAAATCTGGTGATCCAGTGAAGACTGAAACTGCACCACCGCCGTCGACACCGGCAACGCTCTTTCGCGCCAGCGACGAGACCTTGGCATTTCCGGGTCTCGAGCGGGTCGGATCGCAATTTGCCTTCGGCCTTGCCGACGTAATCGGTTCAAATGGCGGCATCGGCACGAAGGTCGTTTGTGGTGAAACGACAATTGCCACATTTGCGGAATGGCGCGACCGTCCCGGCATTCCAAACGCTGTCTGCCGCTTCCGGATGGCACCGCTGAAAGGCGGGATGCTTCTTTCGGTTCCGCAGCCCTACATCAGCGAGCTTGTCGATCGCTTCTACGGAGGTGACGGGACCGTCCCAAGTCCGCGCAAGGAGTTGAGCGCCGCAGAAGAGCGCTATTTTGCAAAACTTGGAGCGCTGGTCACCCCAATGCTGGCTGCAGCATGGGCGGAAATGGTCAAGATTGATCCGGTTGTCGCCAAGGTCGATCACAGCGGTTCGCAACCCACGCTGGTTCCGGATACCCATCAGGTGGCTGTCCAGCATTTCACCGCGGAAAGCATGGACGGCAAGAAAATTGCCATCGACGTGGTCTTCCCGCTTTCGATGCTGCGTGCCGTGCCGCAGCTCGTTGCAGCGCCCGATGCAGAAGAAGCCGCGCAAGTCGATCCAGTTTGGCAATCCAATCTTTCGGATGCCGTTCTGCAGGTGCACCTGCCTGTCAGGACCATCTTCGCACGGCCCGAGCTGCCACTTTCGCAATTACTGACCTTGCAACCGGGGGACATCATTCCTGTCTGCTTGCCCAACCAGGTTCCCGTCACCGTTGCCGGCCGTGTCTTTGCCCGCGGCAGCGTTGGAGACTCCAACGGCCGGACGGCCATCAAAATCGAACGCATAGAAGAAGGAAGTGCATCCTATGAGTGACATGTCCGAAGCGCCCCGCACCTCAGATGGGGCATTTGCCTCCGTCAGGCCCGATCATAACTTCGATCTCCTTTCCGACGTCTCGCTGCGCATTTCCGTGGAAGTCGGTTCAACGTCAATGCGGCTGGCAGATCTGCTGAGCCTTGGCGAAGGCAGTGTCATCGAACTGGATCGTCAGGCGAATGACGCACTCGATATCTTCGCCAACGGGACGCTGATAGCGAAGGGCGAAATTGTGAACATGGATGGCCGCTATGGCGTCCGGATTTCCGAAGTCGTCAGCGCCGGACGGCGTTTCGCAGGCCTGGAGCGGAGGTCCTGATGTTCGAATATATCCTGCGCCTCTTCATCCTCGTTCCGATGATCGGGGGGCTGGCCTGGGGATCCCTCTGGCTGTGGAGAAAGGCCCAGATGGGCCTTCCAATGCAAGGTGGGTCGGTCCGCGCCGCGCAGATGATCGACGTTCTTCCGCTTGGCCCGGGCAGCAAGCTGGCCGTCGTCGCCTTTGGAGGCCGCGAGGTCCTGATTGCCGTGACACGCACACAGATCACCCTGCTGGCTGAAGACACGCGGGAGAATGCCGGTGCGTAAGGCACTCGTATTGGCTGGAGCCATGGGTCTGGCATTTGCAATGACTGCAAGCCCTGCCCTGGCTCAAACCACGCCCGGTCTCGACAAGGCACTGACGACAATTGCCGGAGACGGCAAGCCGCTCTCCTTGTCGCTGCAAGTCCTGTTGCTGATGAGTTTGTTGACAGTCCTGCCGTCACTCATCCTGATGATGACCAGCTTCACGCGGATCATCATCGTGCTTTCGATCCTGCGCCAGGCCCTTGGCCTGCAGCAGACGCCTCCGAACCAGGTTCTTGTTGGACTGAGCCTCTTTCTGTCGATGTTTGTCATGCAGCCCGTCCTGACCCAGATCAACAAGACGGCGGTCGAGCCCTATGGCCGAAATGAAGTGACGCTGGAGGAAGGCATTGCCCGGTCCGGCACTGCTCTCCACGGTTTCATGATGAAGCAAACGCGAAAGTCTGATCTCAGCATGTTTGCAAACATCGCCAAGGCGCCAAAGTTCGAAAAGTCTGCGGACGTGCCTTTTTCGATCCTTCTGCCGGCCTTCGTGACGAGCGAGCTCAAGACAGCCTTTCAGATCGGCTTTCTCATCTTCCTGCCTTTTCTGGTGATCGACCTCATTGTGGCCTCGGCCCTCATGTCGCTCGGCATGATGATGCTGTCCCCATCGATCATATCGATGCCCTTCAAGCTGCTGCTGTTTGTGCTGGTCGATGGCTGGGCCCTGACGATGGGATCCCTCGCGTCTTCGTTCAACGGATAGCGCCATGGAAGCAGACTATTTCATTGGCGTTGCGCAGCAAGCCTTGTGGGTCCTGGCCCTTGGCGCTGCCCCGATCCTGATCCCGGCGCTCGTCGCAGGCGTCATTCTGGGCATGGTGCAAGCCGCAACCTCGATCAACGAGCAGACCCTGAGCTTCGTCCCCAAGCTCATCGTGGTCGCTATCTGCCTTGCTGTCTTCGGCGGCAGCATCATGATCCTTGTTGCGGACTTCACCCGCGAAATCTTCGCCCGCATTCCGGACATCGTAAGATAATGCCTGCCGGGTTTGCAGGCCTGGAACAGCAACTGCTGATCTGGATGCTGGCGATGATCCGGCCAGGCGCTGCGTTCCTCGCCGCTCCAATTTTCGGCGCGCCTCAAGTCCCGGTACAAGTCAGGCTGGTTCTGGCACTGGCCATTGGCGTTCCGGCTGCTGCGGTGTCCGGGATGGCATTGCCTGCCAATGGTATCGTTTCTTTCGACGGACTGATGCTGGTGCTTCCCGAAGTCATCGCCGGACTCGCTCTCGGCTTCGCAGTCCAGATCGGATTTTCGGCGGCAATGCTCGGTGGCGAGGCCATCAGCAACACAATGGGCCTGGGCTTCGCGGCCATGGCCAATCCGCTGGGTGGTCCGGCAAGCCCGGCCATCGGTCAATTGCTTTCAATGATGGGCCTCTTCCTTTTTCTTGGCTTCGGCGGCCATTTGACGCTGATCGGCATCATCGTGGACAGCTATCGCGCGCTTCCGCCGGGCCATGCCTGGCTGTCGGCCAAGGCAATAGGCGGACTGGTGCAGTTCGGCGGGCTTGTTTTCGCAGCAGGTCTTTCGATCGCCTTGCCGGTCGGCTTCGCGATGATCCTTGTTCAGTTGGTCATGGCAATGGTGGCACGCTCAACCCCCACCCTCAACCTCTTCGCCGTCGGCCTTCCGGCAACCCTGCTCGCCGGTCTTGTCCTGCTTGCGATGGCTGCGCCGGTGATGGCCGATTCGATAGCCAATGCGTTGAAGGCCGGGCTCGACATGTCGCAAACCCTTTCGCAGGGCAGCGCACATGGCTGAGGGAGCCGATCGCGACCAGAGGACTGAGGCTCCTACACAAAAGCGCCGGGCCGATGCGGCACGCAAGGGCGACGTTCTCCAGTCACGCGAACTGGGCACAGCGCTTGTCATGCTTGGGGGAGCAGCCTGGCTTGTATTCGCCGGTCCCTGGTTCATTCACGAATGCAGCAGGCTCCTCACGATCGGCCTGTCATTCGATAATCGCGATGTTACTGTCTTTGATCCCGCGACACTGACCACACGTCTGGTTGGCACCACGCTTGTCCCACTCGCCCTCCTGTTTGGCGTGACCATGCTCGCGGCCGTAGGCGCGCCAGCCATGTTGGGCTCGCTCGGATTTCGGTCTGGTGCCATTGCGTTCAAGGGGGACCGGCTGAATCCGATCAACGGCTTTGGTCGTATCTTCGGGCTCAATGGCCTGGTCGAGCTCGGAAAGGCCCTGGCTAAGGCAGCAGTGCTCGGGCTGCTTGGCTATTGGCTGGTGTCGCATGACATGCGCCATATCATGGGTCTTGGTGCCCAGGACATGCGCGAGGCCGCCAGCACACTTGGCCACATGATGGTCAAGTCAGTCCTCTGGCTCGCATTGGGGCTGGTCCTGATAGCGGGGATCGATGTGCCCGTGCAGATCGTTCGGCGGAACGGGCGACTCCGCATGACACGCCAGGAAATCAAAGAAGAAATGCGGCAGACCGAAGGTGCGCCAGAGCTCAAGCAGGCCATCCGCCAGAAGCAGCAGTCCCTGCTGACAGGTTCGGCCCGCAAGGCCGTTACCGAAGCCAACGTCATCCTCACCAACCCGACCCATTTCGCGGTTGCCTTGCGCTATGATCCCAAAAAGGACTTTGCACCAATGGTCGTGGCGCGAGGCCGAGGCGATACAGCACTCGCGATCCGGTCTCTCGCCGCCGAAAACAATGTGCCGACGCTCGAATATCCGCAGCTGGCGCGTGCAATCTATTTCACCACGCGCGCAGGGCAGACCATTGCCGAGGATTTGTATGTCGCGGTCGCAACGATCCTGGCCTTTGTCTTCAATATCGATCGTGCCTTGGCGGAAGGCATTGCCCCGCCAAAGGTTGAAGTTCCCTCGGACAAGCAGTTTGATGAAAATGGGGTGCGCGATGCCGGCTAAACTCCACGTCATTGCTGCCGTTCCTCTCTACAAAGGGAGCGACTGCTCATGATCGGATCAATTGCATCTGCGCTTGGCGCAGGCTCGGGTATCGACACCGTAAAACTCGTCGAGGATCTGGCCGCAGCATCGCGGGATCCAAAGGTCGAGCAGTTCGACACGCGAGCGAGTGCCAACAAGGCGAAGATCAGCACCGTCGCTCAGGCGCGGTCCGATCTGGAGAGCTTTTCGACCACATTTGCAGGGCTTGTGGCCGGCGGCACACTTCAGTCTCAGCCCAATGTGGCAGACCCGGCAGCCCTTTCGGCGGTCGCTGCCCCGGGTGTCCGCGCCGGCAACCTTTCGGCTGAAATCAGCGTCCAGCAGCTCGCCAAATCGCAAACGGTCTATTCCGCATATCTTCCCGCTGCGACCGACACAGTCGGTCAGGGTACCATGACGCTGGCTGTGGGCGCCCAGAATTTCACAATTACCATTGACGCCACAAATGATAGCCTGACCGGCCTTGCTGCCGCCATCAACACGGCAGCAAGCGGAGTCACGGCAAACATCATCACCGACGGGAATGGCTCGCGCATCGTCTTGAAGGGCCAATCTGGCGCTGCGGGCGCATTCACGCTGACACCCGACGTCGGAGCAGACCCGGCTCTCGGCCGATTTGCCTATCCGGGTACCGGCACGGGCCTGACACTTGCTCAGGCTGCCCAGGATGCGCAATTCACGGTGGATGGCATTGCCTATACGCGCCCAAAAAACAGCTTCAGCGACGTCTTTCCAGGCATAACGCTAACTCTCAAAAAGGCCGCGCCCGGCGTTCCCATTGCCATCACGGGTGCGCGCCCGACCGAGGCCTTGAGACAAACGCTGAGCGATTTTGTCTCGGTTTACAACACATTGAAGAAGGACCTCGCAACGGCCCGCACGACGACCGGCGGAGACCAGTCACTTCGCGCCCTTGAGGTGCAGTTGACGGCCCTGATCTCAAAAACCGTGACAAGCGATCCTCAGATCAACAGCCTGACCGGTGTGGGAGTCTTCACCAACCGGGACGGCTCGATAAGCTTCGACTCTGCAAAATTCGAGGCAGCCTTGGCCGCAAATCCGGATGCGGTGGAAGCACTCTTCAGCCCGACGAGGGACGCCACCCACACCGCAGTAACTGACCCGGGGCTATCGGAAACACTCAAGTCACTGAAGGATTCAGCGACCGCCACAGGCGGCGTCCTGGCATCGGTTACCAGCCGCCTGCAAAAGGAAAGCCAGCTGATCGCGGATGCCCGCGCCAAGATGGAAGCGCACGAAACGGCTTATAAAAACCGGCTCAAGCGCCAATTCGGCGGCATGGATTCTCGCATCGCGGCGCTGAAAGCCACGCAAAGCTATCTCACACAGCAGATCACGCTGTGGAGCAATCAGAAAAACTGACGGACCTGACCGGTGTATTCTCCTCCTAACCCGCTGCGCGCGCGCAACCGCTATCAGGTTCTCGATCTCAGCAGTCGCATGGAAGGGGCAAGCCCGCACCGGCTTGTCTCCATTCTGTATGAAGAGTTGCAGAACGCGCTGGATGGCGCAATCCGAGCGCGCGAGAACGGCCAGGAAATTGCCGCCAACTCGCAAATGGCGCGCGCGAAATCCATCCTTGCAGCTCTGGAGGCCGGGCTCGACTTCGATCGTGGCGGAACGCTTGCAACAACATTGTGCGGCATTTACCGCGCCATGCAGCGGCAGCTGGCCAATACTCCAAACGATCTGGGCAAGCTGAACGAAGTTCGCGCCGGTGTCGCGAATATCGCAGAGTCATGGCGAGCATTGGTCGCCTGAACCCGGTGGCCGGAGGATGAGGGCCACTCCTGTCCTGTTGCTCTGTACCGCAATCGTCTGGCTGGACTTTCCGGGAATGGCCAAGGGAGCGCCTGCGCAAGCTGTGGCGCGAGCCTCGGCCCGCATCCTGCGGCCCGTCATTGTTCGCCCCGGCAAGGGCGCTGAAAGTCAGCTTTTGCGCCCCTTGAAGCCTAGAGAACGCAAATGCATCGCGCCTGAAGCATCGAACCTGCCGGGCTGCCGGTTCTTCGTGGCCGATATTGAATGATCTGCAGCCTGGCTTCAGCGAGCGACAAAATCTGCCTTGAGTTCAGCAGCTGCGGTCAACGCCATATTTGCGCATTTTCTCGATCAAGGTCGTGCGCTTCAGGGTCAGGAGCCGCGCGGCTTCGGAAATGACCCCGTCGGCATTATCCAAGGCCATCTGAATTCGCTCGAGTTCCATCGTTTCAAGCAGCATCTTGAGGTCTACGGGCATCGGTGCGGTACTTGGCGCGGCAGGCTCGGGTGCTGATTCGACAAGTTGGAGTGTTGGTGCCGGCTTGGAAGGGCGGTGTGGCGCGCGGCCTAGCAGTTGCTCGGCTTCCCGCGCTCCGATCATCTCGCCTGGATAAAGTATGCTCGCCCGCTCAACCACGTTGCGCAGCTCACGCACATTGCCGGGCCACTCATGATCCATGAGGCGCGAAAGTGCTGACGGGTCAAAACGTGCCCGCGCGCTGAGCGGTGCCTTATCCTGAAAATGGCTGATGAGCAGCGGAATATCCTCGGCGCGGCTGGCGAGGCTTGGAACGTCCACAGGAACGACACCCAGGCGGAAATAGAGATCCTCACGGAAGCGGCCTTCATCAATCGCAACAGACAGATCCTGGTGCGTTGCCGAAATGATCCGCACATCGACGGGGAGCGTACCATTGCCCCCTACACGGGTTATGATGCCTTCCTCCAGAACGCGGAGCAATTTGACTTGCATGTCGAACCGCATGTCGCCGATTTCGTCCAGGAAGAGCGTTCCCCCGTCCGCCTCTTCGAAACGACCGATCCTGCGCATTGCTGCGCCAGTGAACGACCCTTTTTCATGGCCAAAAAGCTCGGACTCAATCAAGTCAACGGGTATCGCCCCGCAATTGATCGCGACAAATGGCTTGTTTGCCCGATCGCTCATGGCGTGGATCGATCTTGCAACCATTTCCTTGCCGGATCCTGACGGACCATTCAGCAGAATTGGGACGGATGCCTTGGCAACGCGCGAAATCATGTCCCGCAGTGACGCAATCTCGTCGGATTGCCCAACAATCATCGGGCGGACTTCGTTTGAAATCTGCTTTATTTTTTCGGCAACCGCCATTTGAGCCCCCAAGTGATCAACCATCTCTTGTTGAGAATTGATGCCTCGAGTTGAGACATTTCTGGTTAATATTGGGTAAACTACATTAATTACTCAAATGGTCTTGGTTCAACTTTGAATTCAATTATCGAACTATATAAATCCACTATCGAACTATACGGGCCATAATCTGCACTTGACTGCCTATTTATAGTTCATTTTCGCAGCATAATCTGTCCGTTTGCTGCATTAGCTCCATTATCGATGCTTTCATTTTTTTGCATCGACTGCATGCTCCACCCCAGCGTGACGGACATTCGACGATTACGAGGATCAAATCGGTCCATTGGGTTGAATGGCTCGCGATCGGCGACCCCTTCTATTCTGGAGAAGCGCCGCGCATCCACGCCCTGCATGACTAGCGCGCGCCGCGTAGCCTCTGCCCGTGCGGAAGACAGCGACCAATTGCTGAGATTCTGGTTGCGCGTATAGGGGGAGGCATCTGTATGTCCGCGGACGACAACCGCATTCGGCACCTCGTTTATGACCTGCGCAACGATCCCGACCAGGCTGGAGGCTTCCGCCGTCAACTGGTCCGTACCGACAAGAAACATGGCAAAGTCTGCATCGTCGACGAGATCGATCCGAAGCCCTTCCAATGTCTCGACCAGTCTGACGCTGCGGGCGTAGCGCCGCATTGTCGGGCTGTTGTTGAGACGGGCCTGAAGCAGCTGCTTCATGGATGCGAACCGGGCCTCGTCATCCGCCTTTGACGACGTCGATTTTGGACCGCCCTTGGCATCCTTGGGGATGGTCAGCGAACGGGTGCCTGTCTGCGATGCCCTGTGGGGATAGTGATCAGGGTCGGTCAAAGAAGCGCCGCCGAACATACCGTTGGACCCGGCACTCTCTTCCTTTTTCTGGACCAGCGTCGGAGAGAAATAGTCTGCAAGGGCCTTGCGCTGCTTTTCGGTGGTCGCGCCGAGCAGCCACATCAGCAGGAAGAACGCCATCATCGCCGTCACGAAATCGGCATAGGCAACCTTCCACGCGCCACCGTGGTGGCCGCCGTGATTAACCTGATACACCTTCTTGACGATGATCGGTCGCGGCATGTTGGGACGTTCGATCATCAGCGTCCCCGCATGCCGTCGAAGACTTCAGCGAAGCTTGGCTGATTGCTGTGCTCGATGCCGGACCGCGCAGCCTCGATCACCAGCGGCAGCGGATGGCCATTGAGCGAAGCGACAATGATCTGCTTGACCACATGATAGATCGCAGCGTCGGCGGCAATAACCTGCTTTGCGCGATTGGCAAAAGGTCCGACCAGGCCGTATGACAGCAAGACACCCAGAAAGGTCCCAACCAGCGCAGACCCGATCATGCCGCCCAGAATGGCCGGAGGCTTGTCGATCGAACCCATGGTCTTCACGACCCCGAGCACCGCCGCCACAATGCCGAGCGCCGGCAAGGCGTCTGACAGCGTCTGAAGCGTTTCCGCAGGCTGTTCGGTATGATGGACATGGTTCTTGATCGTGTTGTCCATCACGTCTTCGACCGCGTTGGGGTCGAGTGTGCCGGACGACACAACAACAAGGCGCAGCGTATCGGCAATCAGGTGAATAAGCGTCGTGTCCTTGAGCAGCTTTGGATATTCGGCAAAGACGCTTGACGATGCCGGATCCTCGATATGCGGTTCAACCGCAACAGGGCCTTCGGTCCGCAGCATTTTCATGAGGCGGGACACGAGAAAGATGCAGTCCAGATAATCCTGGCGGTTATACTTGGGGCCTTTGAAAATCTTGCCCATGACGCTGCCGAGGGCCTTGAGCTCCTTGGCTGAGTTCCCAATGATCAAAGCGCCGACACCGGCGCCGCCGATAATCAGCATTTCATGCGGAAGGGCCTCCATCACCGGGCCAAGGTTGCCACCGGTAAAGGCGAAGCCGCCAAACACCATGACGAGCAGAACAATTATACCGATAGCTGCGAACATGAATGTGCCTGTTTCATCCCTGACTTACGCGACCCGTTTGGCCGAATGTGCCACAGGTTGAAGAACGGCAGAGAACGAGAAAACTTGCGTCAGGAAAGTAGATCAAGAAGCGTGCGCCGGTTGATCCGCGCAAACGCAGCCTGAGCGGCTTCCAGCGTCAGGGTCTGGGCATTCAGCTTGGCAACTGCTTCGGAAATATCCGTCGCTTCAAGATCAGTTCGTTCGGATGCAAGATCAATATCGTGCGCGCGCGACGCTTCCTGCAATGATTGCAGGCGCCGTCCCCGCTGACCAATATCGCCCAGTGCGTCAGCCGTTTTCG
Organism: Sphingomonadaceae bacterium; assembly: GCA_046348625.1. GTDB lineage: Bacteria > Pseudomonadota > Alphaproteobacteria > Sphingomonadales > Sphingomonadaceae > Aquisediminimonas. The sequence continues at coordinate 114,559 of JAXMDX010000003.1, read as the reverse complement.
TGACGCCCGTATCCAGGGTCGTGAGGGAAGCGCCAATCGCCGGAGCAGAGCCGCTGCGCAGCGCCGTGGCGGCATCGCGGACCATTTGCGACAGCGACACGCCGCCCACATCGAATACCTGCGCTTGTGACGGCACAGGTGCGAAGACCGTATTTTCGTCATAACGCACACTCAGCGCGGTTCCCGGTGCAAACAGGGGCTGGCCGTTTGCGGACTTGCGCGTGACAAGCCCATCAAGTTCGTCAGCTATCCCATCGAGCTGCGCCGCTATCGTGTTCCGGTCCGTCTGTGCCAACGTGCCATTCGAGCCTGCCAGAACCAGTTCACGGGCAAGAGCCATGCGGTCGGCCATGCCGGTCACGGCTGTATCCGCCTGACTATTGAGCGACAGTCCGGTATCCAGATTGGTTTCCCAGGCCTTGCTGTTTGCCTGAGCGCGCCCAATCACGTCCACGCGCGCAGCCGCAACCGGATCGTCCGAAGGACGCTGAATCTTCTTGCCCGTCGAAATCGAAACCTGGGTATCCGAGACCGCACGGGCAAGCGACTTCTGGCGATTGATTTCAATCATCATGCGGCTGCCGACGGCGTTGATCATGTCCGGTCCGATCAGAAGATATTGAGAATGGATTCAAGCGTTTCGCGGGCAGTCTGGATCACGCGCGCAGAACCGGCATAAGCCTGCTGAAATCTCAGCAGGTCGGCCGCTTCCTGGTCGAGATCGACACCGCTCATTTCGGAACGCGCTGCAAACGCACCATCACGCCTTGAGGATGCTGCGGCGTCTTCCGCCCGCGCGGTCGATACTGACTGGCTCTGGGATGCCACAAGTGCGGCCCATCCGGCCTCGACGCCTGCACTGCCGCGCAAGCCGGACAGCGAAAGGAGGTTGCCGTTGGCGCTTGTTGCGTCGGCCGCAGCGACCTGATCGGGGGCAAGGGCAATGGCAGCAAGCGAATCCGCGCCTGTTGCTCCCAAAGTGAAAAGCGGGCTGCCGGGATTGCCATTGGCATCGAAACCGGCCGTGTGCGCTGCATTGAGGCTGGTCGAGACCTGCGATGCGAGGGCATCGAGGCCAAGACGTTGATCGGCCAGGTGATTGGCGGCATCCGAAAGGCCGGCGAGCTGGCCTGAGGCAGGCAGTACCGGGCCACCTGCCGTTGAAAGCGAAAAGGTCAGCCGGCCGTCAACGGCAATGGCAACGCTGAATGTTGAGGCACCACCGGGACCGGAAAGCATGACGGGGCCAGCTGCCCCGCCAAGGGTTACGGTCGCAGCCTGTTTGTTGTCATAGGTTACAGAAATGGGAACCGCAGAACCGATGCTGTCCAGCAGACGATCCCGCTCGTCGAGCAGGCCCGCCTGATTGGTCGTGCCGTCGCGCGCGCGCAACAGGCCGTCATTCACCTTCTGCAGGGCGACGAGATCGGTATTCAGCTGCGTTACTGTTCCGGCAGCGGCGGTGCCGACGCCAGTGATTGCTGAATCAAGGGCCGTCGCTGTTCGCTGAAATGCGGCTGCAGTGCCGTCTGTCGCTGCAAGAAAGGACGAACGCAATGTCGTATTGGTCGGATCCGCCGAAAGCAGGTCGGCGCTGTTGAAGAGGTTGGTCAAGGCTGTCCCGACGCTGTTCCCGCCCTGGGAGAGGCCAGCCTCCGCAGCCGTCAGCCACGGCAGGCGCGCGGCCGTTTGGCCGGCATCTGCACTTGCGGCGCGCGATCCGTCGACGAGCCATTGATCGGTGATACGGTTGATTCCGGTGACGCGAACGCCGTTTGCATTCCCGGCAGAATGGTAGAGCGTCATTTCGCCGTTCCCGGCGAGCTCCTCGAGGCGAGTGGTCCGCCGGGCATACCCCGGTGTCTGGGCATTCGCTATATTGTCGCCCACATTGGAGAGGGCGCGACCATAGGCACGCAGCCCGGATGCACCGACGCTCAAAAGGTCGCTCATGGCTTCACCCCGAATTTCGCCATTTGCGCTTCAACCATCTTGGCGATCCCGAATTGGCCAAGACCCGACATGCTGTCTGCCAGGTTTGCATCAGCCAGTTCCCGGAAATTGTCGGTCGCGCTTGATCCGAAGAGGTCATCCTCGGTCAGCTTGGCCTTGCGCATCGATCCAATCATTTCACGAAGGAAAACGGCCTCAAACCCCTGTGCTGCCTTTTGCAGCGCGGGGGTTGGTGCCTTGGCAGTTGGCGCAAGTGCGGGAGAAACGGGCTTGATCATATCACTATCAACTCCGCCTTGAGCGCTCCGGCTTCCTTGAGCGCTTCGAGGATGGCGACCAGATCGCCCGGCGATGCGCCGATGCGGTTGATCGCCTTGACGATATCCTGGAGGGATGCCCCTTTCGGCATCAGGAACATCGGATTCCGGGCTTCCTCGACCTTGATATCGCTGTTTGGTTCAAGCGCGGTCTGGCCCCGGCTGAAGGGCTCCGGCTGGATCACCCGGGGCTTTTCATCGACACGGACTGTCAGTTTGCCGTGCGTCACGGCAGCTGTGCTGATCCGGACCGCACCATTGATCACAACGGTCCCCGTCCGGGAGTTCACAATCACCCGAGCAGGAGGCTCAGACGGCTTGATTTCGATATTCTCGATCATGCTCATCATGCCGATGCGCGCAGGTCCACCCTGCGGGGCCGTGATGCTGACCGAGCCGCCGTCTGTGGCTTGCGCTATCCCTGCGCCCAAAGTCCGGTTGATCGCCTCCGCCACCAGTTTTGCGTTGGTCAGATCCTGATCATGCAGGTTGAGAACAAGCTGGTCACCATTGGTGAAGCCCGTATCAACCGAGCGCTCTACCGTTGCGCCTCCGTCCACCCGACCTGCAGACGGGACGTTGACTGCGACTTTGGAGCCGTCAGCGGCATCGATGCCGAGCCCGCCCACAACAAGGTTGCCTTGGGCCATCGCATAGATCTGGCCGTCAGCACCATAAAGCGGTGCCATGAGCAACGTGCCGCCGCGGAGCGACTTGGCCTTGCCCATTGCCGACACCGTGATGTCCAGACGCTGTCCAGGCTTCGCAAAGGGCGGAAGCTCGGCCGTGATCATGACGGCAGCCACGTTTTTCAGCGACGGATTGACACCGGCTGGCAGAGTAAGGCCGAAGCGCGAAACAGCACCCTTCATCGCGAGCGTGGCATAGTCGAGGCTATCGTCCCCCGTTCCCGCAAGGCCGACAACAAGGCCATAGCCGGTCAACTGGTTGGCACGCAGTCCCTGGAACTGGCCCAGATCCTTGATGCGCTCTGCCGATGCCGGAACTGCGAACTGCATGCAGAAGAAAGCCGCAAGCAGCGTTATCGTTCGCGCGAATTTAGGGGAGACGTTTGCCATCAGAATGGACTCACTCTGGAGAAGAACCGTTGCAGCCAGCCTTGCTTGCTGGCCCGTGCAATTTCGCCATGACCGACATAGAGGATGCGGGCATCGGCAACGCGAGTGGACAGAACACGATTGTCCGGTGAAATGTCGGATGCCCTGATGATGCCGGAAAACTGGACCCGTTCATCGCCGCGATTGAGCGTCAACTGCTTTTCTCCACTGACGAGCATTGTGCCGTTGGGATAAACAGCTGCCACAGTCACACTGAGTTCCCCTGACAGGGCGTTGGACTGGGCAGCATCACCCTTCCCTTTGAACGACTGCGTGCCAGAGGCATTTACATCGGTCGGCTTGAAGAAGCTGAGTGGTCCGGTTGTGGGAGGCGTGAGGCCAATGCCGCCGTCGCGCCCTGTTGTGGCAGAATTGGACTTGCTGGCGGTCGTGCGTTCGACCAGCTCGATGGTGATGAGATCCCCTGGCTGAGAGGCGCGTGCGCCTGACGTCAGCGGAGCATAGGCGCCGCCCTGGAAGATCGCGCCATTGGCGACCACGACCGGCGCGGCAACAGGCGCCGTGGGCCGGAAGGCTGCATCTTCGGCGCGCTCCTTGTGCCGGGCAGCCGCAGGCGACGCCGCGGCTCCGAGCACCGCGAGGGATATCGCGAACAGCGAGAATGATTTGGGAGGCGAGGCAAATATGTGGGGACTTTGGCCCCGCCTCCCGGTCCGCGCCCAAGACAGGCAGGCGCGGAAACTAAAGTTGTTGGCTGGCATTTTTCAGCATTTCATCTGCGGCCTGGATCATCTTCGAATTGACCTCATAGGCACGTTGCGTCTCGATCATGTCCACCAGCTCTTCAACGACATTGACGTTGGAGGCTTCGAGCGCGCCGCCACGAAGCGAGCCGCGCCCCTCAGATCCGGGAGCGCCAACCTGTGCGACTCCCGAAGAGGCTGTTTGAGCCAGAAGATTGTTGCCAAGGGCCTGGAGGCCTGCCGGATTGACGAAGCGCGCGGTTTCGATCTTGCCCAGCTCGGTCGGGTCGGTTTGGCCCGCGAGCTGCGCTGTTACGGTGCCGTCAGCGCCGATCGAAACCGACGTCGCACCTTCGGGAACCTGAATCTGCGGCTGGATCGGCAAACCGTTGCCCGTCACGATCGTGCCCTCGGCAGACAGGCTGAAATCCCCTGCTCGCGTATAGGCCGTCTGTCCGTCAGGCATCAGAACCTGAAAATATCCTGCGCCTTCGATCGCGACGTCGAGACCGTTGCCAGTCGTGGTCAGCGTCCCCTGCGTTTCGATCCGGGCAGTGCCCTTGACCTGGACGCCTGTGCCAAGGTTCAGACCGGTCGCATATTTGTTTTCCGCCGAAGAGGGCGAACCGGCCGTATTGACGATCTGATAGGCGAGGGTCTCGAAACTCGCCCGATCCCGCTTGAAGCCGGTCGTATTCACGTTCGCGAGATTGTTCGCGATGACCTGCATCTTCATGTTCTGCGCGTCGAGCCCGGTACGGGCGACATGCAATGCACCTGACGACATGACTTTAGCTCCTATTCAGGCAGGCGCATGAGATCGGCGGCTGCCGAATCCATGTCGCGTGCGCTGCTGATCAATTTCAATTGCGTATCCCAGGACCGACTGGCTTCGATCATCTGGACGAGTGTAGCGGTGGCCGACACATTCGATCCTTCGATATGGCCTGTCAGCAACCGGGCATCCGGATCATCGGGAAGGATGCCACCACCGCGGATACGGAAGAGGCCGTCCAGTCCCTTGATGATCTTCGAGCCTGTCGCCGTGACAAGGCGAAGATGATCGACTTCCTGAGGCTGCGCGGGATCGCCACCAACCGGAACGATCGAAATGCGGCCGGAACTGTCGATCATCACCTTGTCGGCAGGCGGCAATGTGATCGGCCCTTGCGCGCCAAGCACCGGCTGGCCTTCGCCATTGGTCAGCAAGCCGGATTGCGAAAGCTGCAGGTCGCCCCGGCGGGTATAGGCTTCCTCTCCATTGTCCGCCTGGACGACCAGCAGGGCATCGCCCTGCATCGCTACATCAAGGTCCCGGCCCGTTTCCATCACCACGCCAGCGCGCATGTCGGCGCCGATGACCTCTTCCGAAGCCACCGCCCTGCTTTCGAGGCCATCGCCACGAACCCAGAGTGCCTGCGCTTCGGCAACGTCGCCACGGAATCCCGGCGTCTGGGCGTTGGAGAGGTTGTTCGCCGTCGCCGCTTGCCGGGATTGCGCGCTGCGCATTGCCGTAAGGCTGGTATAGATGAGCCGGTCCACGGTTCAGTCCGTCAGTTGATGTTCAGGACCGACTGGGTCATGGCCTTGTCGGTTTCGATCGCCTTGGCATTTGCCTGGAAGTTGCGCTGAGCGGCGATGAGCGCCACCAGTTCTTCCGTGACGTCGACGTTTGCACGCTCGAGCGCACCCGAACGGATCGAACCAAGCGGCCCGTTTGTGGCGGCATCGATTGTCGGCGGTCCGCTGTCTCCGGTCGACTGCCAGTGGCCATCACCGACCGGACGAAGACCCTCCTGCGCGGTGAAGCTCGCCATGGCGACCTTGCCCAGATATTCGCTGGAGCCATCTGCGTAGGTGGCTGTTGTCAGACCATCCAGAGCAATCGAAACGTTGACGAGAGCCGCTGTCGGATTGCCAGGAGCGCCTGTCGGCAAATTGAAATCGACAAGTGAACCAAGCGCTGTCGAGGTGACGTTGCCTGCGGCATCAACCGGCAAAAGCTGAAGCTTCGCGCCCGTCGTGTCGCGAACCGAACGGTCGGGCATCACGTTGAACGAGCCATTGCGCGTATAGGTGACAGCCTGACGGGGCGGATCGCCCTTGACCACGAACATGCCTTCGCCTGCGACCGCCAGGTCAAGCGTACGATCCGTCGCTTCCAGCGTGCCCTGTGTGAACTGCTGGGTGATGCCGTTAAGGCGCGTCCCTTGACCCGATACCAGTCGGGTGTTCTGCGTCGGCGAGCTGGCGAACAGATCGCCGAACTGGGCACGGCTCTTCTTGAAGCCGGTCGAGTTCACGTTCGCAAGGTTGTTCGAAATGGCTGAAAGATCGGCCTGCGCCCCCTTCAGTCCCGACAATGATGTATAGAAAGCCATGGAAACTTCTCCTTATGCGCCTGTTGTGGTGCTGATGGGCGTATGCTGGGCCTGGATGGCCGTCAGCAGAGCCGTCTGCTGCTTGATCTGATCGGCAATGCCCTTGAGCGAGGCATTCATTTCCGAAATCCCCGCGACGCTCGAAAATTGAGCCATCTGGGCCACCATCGCGGTGTTATCGACCGGATTGAACGGATCCTGCTCCTTGAGCTGGGTCGTCATGAGCCGCAGAAACGCCGTCTCGTCGAGCTTCTGGGCCCCGGCCCCCTTGGGGACGACCGGAATGTTTGAACCGTTCACGGGTGTTGTGCTTGTCATTGTCCTAACCTCAAAGTTTCGAGCATCAGGCCCTTCGCAGTCTGAAGTACCTGGACATTGTTCTGGTATTGGCGCGATGTTTCGAGCATCTCGACCATCTCTGCAGCGCTATCGACGGCCGCTTCCCAGACATCGCCATTCTTGTCGGCAAGCGGATGCGAAGGATCGTGGCGCTTTGTGGGAGCGGCCGGGGACGAGACAATCTTGTCGATCGCCACAGTTGCCGTTCCATCCTGGCCCATGATCGTCCGGAACACAGGCTTGAGAGACCGGAACGCCCCTTCTTCAGAGCCTGAAATCGTTCCAGCGTTTGCAAGGTTTGATGCGGTCGTATTGAGCCGCACGAGCTGGGCGGCCATCGCGCGGCCGCTGATATCGAAAAGGGAGAGTGTTTGGTTCGCCATGTTATTCGCCCTTCAACGCGCGCATCATCGTTCCGACGCGGCCCTGTAGGAAAGACAGGCTTGAACGGTAAGCGAGTGCATTTTCCGCGAACGCTGTCTGCTCCGTGGACATCTCCACGGTATTGCCGTCGAGCGACGGCTGGAGCGGCACGCGATATTCGATCGAGGATTCAATCGACTCGCCGTCGCTGGCCTGGCGCAATGCCTGCGCAAAATTCATGTCGCGAGCCTTGTAGTTCGGCGTCGCTGCATTGGCGATGTTCGAGGCGAGCATCGACATCCGCTGCGAACGGAGCTGTAGCGCCGTCGCATGAATACCAAATAGTGACTCTCCAACAGACATGACTGCCTCCAAAAATCTGGCCAGGCGACATTCGATCAGGAAGGTCGGGATTGGCCCGCCACGATCAAAGCAATCATCGTGCCAATTGCAGGAAGGTGTCTGAAATACGCGCCTTGAACGCATCGGCCACCCCTATGGACCTGGAAAAACATGCAGCGCGTCGGAATTTTGACGGGCATGGACGAACGGCAGGAAGACTGGCGCAATTCTGCCACTGGCATGGGCCTTGCTCCTTGAGCGTGGACATATCCCTTTCGGAGAATGAACATGGTTCGCACGACCCTTGCTGCGCTGCTGCTCAATCTGGTGCCCTCTGTTGCCGTGGCAGACACGATCGAGGACCTCGACCGGCTGGACAGCCGGATCGAAGTGCTGACGGGCGCCGCGCCGGGTCAACCCGGCGGCGCAATCACACCGCTTGATCGGCGCTTGAAGCTGGCGGCCTGCCAGCAGCCGGCGACTATAGAATGGGCGGGCAGCGATGCGCTCGCGGTACGCTGCCCTTCAATTGGCTGGCGACTGCGTGTTGCAATTGCTCCCATTGGCGCTTCGCAAGGCAAGGCCATGCTGAGCGTGCACAGGGGCGACACGGTCGAAGTCAGCGTCTCGGGCGACGCTTATGACGTGACGGCAACAGGCATCGCACTTGACGATGGCGCTGAAGGATCCAGCATACGCCTCAAGATCGGCGCTGCGGGCACCCAAACCTCTGCCATTGTGACCGGACCGGGAACCGTATCGCTTTCGCGTTAAACTTTTCTTCAGGCCTGCCGTTTCCCACTTCAAGCCCTGTCGCATTCACTCTGACAGGGGCCATGACAAAGGGAAGTAAGATGGTTGACCCCGTTACACTTTGGCCGACAAGGCCGGTGTCCAGATCCGTAAAGGATGACGGCGCCCGTGCTGCGCGCACCGAGACCATGTCGGCGCGCGACATCGTCACAGGCCAGAGCCTGCCAAAGCTGGTAAATCTGGCCACAGAGCTCTCGAAAGCCGGACCGCCTGTGGACTTTGTAAAGATCGCGCTGGTGCGCCAGGCCATCGCACAGGGTGAGTATTCCGTCGATGTCGATCGCATCGCACATGCGATGGTCGGCTTCTTCAGGACTGCGGATTGACGCCCATGACGGCCGTGGAATCCATCATCGCAATCCAGGCCGCCCTTATGGACGCCATAGATTCACGCGACATTGAACGGATCGAGCAGTCAACCAAGGACCTTGCCCGTGCGGTGGTGCAGGTGAGGCAGCGTGGGGCCATCCTCGCAGGGGAAAAGCTGCGCTCCGATGTGGGCTATGCGCTGAAGCAGACAGAAGCGCTCAGGACCCGCGTCAATTATATGGCGGTTCGCAACCGCGAAAAGATGGAAAAACTTGACCAGATGCGTGGGGCAGCTGTCCCGCATGTGTACGCAAATCGCAGAAATGCTTGGGGTTCGCGCATCCCGGCCTGAATTGGCACGGCCATTGCATAGTTCGCTCCGAAAGAAGGAGCGAAGACCAGATGCCAGCGCAGACTATCGGCATTCCGCCAACGGTTCCCCAACGGGTGAGCCTTGCGATCGGCAATGCTTCAAAGCGTACGGGCGTCCCCTTCGATTATCTCATGGCGCAGGCGCGCGTGGAAAGCAGCCTCGATCCCGAGGCGCAAGCCAATTCATCGAGCGCTGCAGGACTTTTCCAGTTTACCAAACAGACCTGGCTGGCAACGCTTTCCCAGCATGGCGCAAACCATGGCCTTCAATGGGCAGCCGATGCGATCCGCAAGGGAGCGGACGGCCAATACCGCGTTGTCGATCCGCAAATGCGCGAACAAATTCTCGGGTTGCGGTTTGATCCCGACGTTTCCTCGACGATGGCCGCGGAGTTTGCCGACGACAATGCCGACATGCTGCGCAATCGCTTCGGAGAGGAACCGGAGCCCGTCGACCTCTATCTTGCGCACTTCCTGGGCGCGCAGGGTGCGGCGCAATTCCTGTCCGCCTGGAGGGCAGACCCGAACGCGCCGGCCGCGCCACTGAACCCCGCCGCGGCAGCGGCTAATCGCACCATTTTCTTCAATGCCGATGGCACCGCGAAAAGCCTTGATGCCATTCGAAGCCATTTCGCCGCGCGGCTGGATGAACAACCGTCGGGTTTCCCTGTGACCAGCTCGCTCCGCACCCAGATGGCGACCCGCACCGGCAGCAACATCCAGTCCTCACAAGAGTTCATGCAGATGCGCACCATAGAACCCATGCCGCAGAGCCTTTCGCTCGCGTTTGCAGAGCGCGCCTATCAGCGCCTTTCCCGCATTGACGGCGGTAGCGCGGCATGATCGAACAGGCCAATCTTCGCATCTGGGGTGACGCCATCAAGGGCGGGCTCTTGCCGTTCGCGATCCTGATGCTCGTCATCCTGATGGTCGTGCCGGTCCCTGCGACCGTGCTCGATATCGGCTTCATCGTGAACATCACGATTTCACTCGCAGTCCTGATGGTGGCACTCAACGCGGCCAAGCCACTAGACTTTTCTGCCTTCCCGACTGTGCTGCTGCTGGCAACCCTCTTCCGCCTTGCGCTCAACGTCGCCTCGACGCGCGTCGTCCTGGTGAATGGTCACCAGGGACCGGGCTCGGCAGGCCATGTCATTGAAGCCTTCGGCACCTTCCTGATCGGTGGCGACTATATCGTCGGCATTTTCGTCTTTGCCGTCCTGATGATCATCAACCTGGTCGTCATTACCAAGGGCGCAGGCCGGGTCTCGGAAGTGTCGGCCCGCTTCACGCTCGATGCGTTGCCCGGCAAGCAGATGGCAATCGATGCCGACCTCAATGCCGGGCTTATAACACCGGACGAGGCGAAAGCCCGCCGCCAGGAAGTCGCGACCGAAGCCGATTTTCACGGGTCGATGGACGGTGCGTCCAAGTTCGTCAAAGGCGATGCTGTTGCAGGATTGCTGATCCTGTTCGTCAATATCTTCGGCGGTCTTGTGCTTGGGACTGTCAGTCACGGTCTGGCAATCGGACAGGCTGCACAGACCTATGTTCTCCTCGCCATCGGCGATGCGCTGGTTGCGCAGGTCCCGGCACTCCTCCTCTCGATTGCGGCAGCCGCCATCGTGACGCGCGTATCCTCTCCACTTGATCTCTCGGGCCAGATCGGCAGCGAATTTGGCTCTGCCCGCGCCTGGGGACCAGTGTCCGGCATTCTTTGCCTGCTCGGCGTGCTGCCGGGCATGCCGCATTTCCTGATCCTGTCTGCCGCAGCAATCACGGGAACAATCTGCTGGACCCGCATGCGTGCCGCAAAGGCAAAGCGCGACTATGTTGCGCCCATCGAGGATCCGGAGCCCGAGCATCTGATCCAGTGGCGCGACGTCAGCGATCCGGCACCAATCACCCTCGACATCGGTTACGGCCTGATCGACATGGTCGACGACCGCCAGTCCGCACCACTGATGGCGCGGATCACCGGGATCCGTCGCCAGCTTTCCCGTGAACTCGGGTTCGTGGTGCCGATGGTGCGCGTGAAGGATGACCTCTCGCTGCCGGCGAATGCCTATCGCATTGGCATTGCTGGTGTGACTACCGGTGAGGACGAAGTCTTTGCCCACCAGCTTCTTGCGCTCGATTCAGGCGACGGGCTGGACCTCATTCCCGGCCATGCCGTGAAGGATCCAAGCTTCGGACTGGACGCTGTCTGGATCACGCCGGATCGCCGGGCCGAAGCCGTGGTTGCCGGCTATACCGTTGTCGATGCCTCAACCGTGATTGCGACGCATCTGAACGGAGTCATATCCGGTTCTGCGGCAGAACTGTTCGGCCTCGACGACAGTCAGGCCCTGGTCGATGCCCTCAAGGAAAGCTTCCCGCAGCTCGCGCAGGCGCTGACGCCGCAACCCTATTCGCTAGCTGCGATCACAACCATGTGCCGCGCCTTGCTGGCCGAACGCGTGCCCTTGAAGGACTTCCGCCGAGTGGCCGAAGCCATGATCGAACTCGCCGGGCGCGATATGGATCAGGCAGCGCTGCTCGAAGGCGTGCGCCAGAGAATGGGTGCGCTCATCGTCCAGATGATCGTGCCGATCAAGATGCCGTTGCCGATCATCACCTTTGACCCGGAACTCGAGAGCTTGCTGACGCAGTCCGTGCGCACTGGCCCGAACGCCAGCTGGCCGTTCGACCCCGATCTTGCGGCACGCATCGTTTCGGCCGTTTCGGAAGCGGTGCAGCCCCAGCTGATGGCGGCAAGAAGCTTTGCGATTGTCACCTCGCCGATTTGCCGCGCGGCCCTTTCGCGCCTGCTGAGGGCCCAATTGTCGGAAATTCCGGTCCTGTCCTTCCTTGAAATTCCCGAAACCAAGCCCGTCGAAGTGATTGCGATGATCGGTGCGCAGCGTCCCCAGGCGGCGCTCGCCCAACGCGGTCCGGGCCAACACCCCTTTGAAGCTGGAGAAGAATGATGCTGCATCAAGAGGTCGTTCATGAGACTCTGACCTATGGCCGTGCGCCGGCGCTGCCGGATTGCGACACGCTGGTCAGGACTCACGCCTCAATGGTTCGCCGTATTGCCTGGCAGGTTCATTCCCGCATGTCTTCGGCCATCGCTCTTGAGGATCTGATGCAGATCGGCCTGCTTTCGCTGGTCGAGGCGGCCAAGGGATTCAAGGACCGTGGCGCAACCTTTGCGCCTTATGCCGCAACCCGCATTCGCGGGGCGATGATCGACCATCTTCGCCGCGAGGCGCGGATGTGCCGGTCCGGCATGGCAAGCCGCCGCGAACTGGTTCGCGTTCGCGATGAGCTGGAAAACAAGCTTCACCGTCGCGCGACAGACGCCGAAATGGCCGAAGCAATGGGCCTTGATGCCGAGAGCTACCATGCCAAGGTGGCTTCTTCCCTGTCGCAGCAGATCGATTCAATTGATGAAGTCTATTCAGACCATGACAGTTGGTTCGCCGATCTGGCTGCAGGAGCGGATGGCGAATTCGAGGCGGCCGAATTGCGCCAGAACCTCGCCGAATGCCTGGCCGAACTGGCCGAGCGGGAAGCCCTTGTTCTCCAGCTCTATTTTGTCGAGGAAATGAACCTGGACGAAATCGGTGCCGCTCTTGGCGTCGGGGCCGCGCGCGTCTGCCAGATCAAGCGTTCAGCCCTGACCCGCATGCGCAAGATGATGGAGCAACGCCACGGAGACGCGCCACTTGAAGCCTGAGTGGCTGGGCAACTATTTGTGTCGCATCAACGCAGCGACGCAGGCGGCGTTGTCGATCGAGCGGCCATCTGGCTGGCGCGCGTCGACATAGGTCACCAGCGGTTCCTTGCCACGGGCCGGAGGGTATAAATAGGCATCCAGGATACAGCTCGGGCTTGCAAACTGCAGCTTGCGTGCGCTGGCTTCGATCACATCCTGCACGGCCGGTCCGAATTGCGCCACAAGCGCCCGCGCGTCCCGTCCGACAACCCGTTCAAGCCCTGCGGTCCTCAGAGGCGCAGGCGCAGGCGCAACTGTCCGGATCTGCTGGGGCTGGGGTCTTGGCTGAGGTCTCGGTACAGTGCTGCACCCTGCAAGGAGGGCCAGACCGGCTATCAAACTGATACGCTTCATGCGCGCGAGATGGCGGAGCACGGCGGCACCTGTCAATCGCGCTTGCGATGCGCCGTTCCCGTCGCTAGGCGACGCGCTTTGTTCCCACAAAGGAAATGACCGCGTGACTGCTGCCAGCCTCGATATAGTTGCGATCGGCAATGCCATCGTCGATGTGATTGCAACGGCTGAGGAGGAGTTCCTCGTTGCCGAGCAGCTGGCAAAGGGATCGATGCAGCTTATCAGCGCCGAACGGGCCACGGAGCTCTATTCGAGAATGGGCCCCGGTCGCGAGATCAGCGGCGGTTCTGCCGCCAACACCGTTGCCGGAATGGCTTCGCTGGGCGGAAAATGCGGCTTCATCGGCCAGGTTGCAAACGACCAGCTTGGCAAGGTTTTCAGTCACGATATCCGGGCCATCGACGTGGCCTTCACGACGCCGGCGCGCGAGGGTGAGCCACCGACCGCCCAATGCCTGATCCTTGTGACGCCCGATGGCCAGCGCACAATGAATACCTTCCTCGGCGCATCCCAGTTCCTCCCGGCTTCGGCGCTGGACAAGGACATGATCGCCAGTGCCGAGATCCTCTACCTCGAAGGCTATCTGTGGGACCCTCCAGAACCGCGGGCTGCAATGCAGAGCGCGATTGGCATCGCCCGGAGCGCTGGCCGCAAGGTTGCCCTGACACTGTCCGATGCCTTTTGCATCGAACGTCACCGCGACAGCTTCAAGGCGCTGATCGACAGTGGCCAGATCGACATCCTTTTCGCCAACGAGGCCGAGATGCACTCGCTGATGGAATCGGACCATTTTGACGAGAGCGTCACCGCGGTCGCTGCCAAGGTGCCGCTGCTGGTGGTCACGCGCGGCCCGCATGGGGCATTGGCCGTCACCAATGGCGTCAGGACGGACGTTTCGGCCGAGCCCGTTGATAGCGTTGTCGACACGACCGGTGCGGGTGACCTGTTCGCCGCAGGTTTCCTCGCAGGGCAAGTGGCAGGCCGATCCGTGGCTGACAGCCTGACGATGGGCGCGGTTTGCGCCGCCGAAGTGATCTCGCACTACGGGCCGCGTCCTGAAGCGGACCTTTCGGCGCTCGTCGCTGCACGGCTCGGCTGACACGAGTCAAAAAAAAGGGGAGGCCAAAGCCTCCCCTTCCCATCCCCTCCAGGAACTTTTCAACCTAGTCGACAACCGGACCGGGCAGTTCGGTCATGTCTGGCGCATCGATTGCCTGCTCGCCATGCTGAAGCTGCGAGTTGTGCATGCCGTACACGAAATACAGGATGACCATGGCCAGCGTGTACCAGCCGAAGAAAATCAGGACGCGGGTTTCGACCGAAAAAATCAGCCCGATGCAGAACAGGATGCCCAGAACCGGGACCACCGGATACAACGGCACCCGATAACCTCTGGGAATATCGGGATGCGTGCGGCGAAGCCACATCACCGAGAGGCATACAATCGCAAATGCGGCAAGGGTGCCAACGGAGGTCATGTCGCCCAGCGTGTTGATGTCAAAGAAGCCGGCAGCGAACGCCGTGATCAGCCCGACGAGTATGGTGTTGATCCACGGCGTCTTGAACTTCGGGTGAATCGTCGAGAAGATCCGCGGCAGCAGCCCGTCACGGGCCATTGTGTAGAAGATGCGCGTCTGGCCATACATGAGGACCAGAACAACCGACGTCAGGCCGACGATGGCACCCACCTTGATGATCTTCGCAAACCAGGCCCATTGCGGCCCCAGGGCGTCGACGGCGACAGCCACGGGGTCCGGCACGTTGAGGGCCTTGTAGTTGACAAGCAAGGTCAGCACGATCGAAACAAGAATGTAGAGAATGGTGCAGACAAAGAGACTGCCCAACAGGCCGAAAGGCATGTCCTTTGCAGGATTCTTGGCTTCCTGCCCCGCAGTCGAAACCGCTTCAAAGCCGATATAGGCGAAGAAGACGATCGATGCCGCGCGCATGATGCCGCTCCAGCCAAACTCGCCCTTCTCGCCGGTTGCCGCCGGAATGAAGGGATCCCAGTTGGCCTTGAGCGTGTCGAAATGCTCGATCACGAACCAGCCGCCGATAATGATGAAGGCGACAATAACGCTCGTCTTGATCGCAACGATGAAATTGTTGAACTTGGCACTTTCCGACACACCGATGACGAGCAATGCCGCAAGCGCCATGCAGATGAGGAATGCCGGCAGGTTGAAGATCGTGATGACCGGCACGCCATTTTCGAGGACCGGTTTCATCTCGGTGCCGCTGCCTTCCATCAAGGCGTGGCCTGCAGGCCCGGTCAGCGCTGCCGGGATGTGGATCCCGTAATCCCCCAGAAGACTGACCACATATCCGGCCCAGCCAACAGCGACCACAGAAGCGGCAAGACCATATTCAAGAAGGAGCAAGGCCCCCATGACCCATGCGGCGAACTCGCCCACGGTGGTGTAGCTGTAGGTATAGGCAGAGCCGGACACCGGAAGCGTCGAGGAAAGCTCTGCATAGCACAGCCCGGCAAGGGCGCAGATGAATCCGGCAATGAGGTAGGAGATCAGGACGGCGGGACCGGCGTGGAGAGCGGCCGCGTTTCCGGTACGAACAAAAATACCCGCGCCGATGATACAGCCAATTCCGAGAAACAGCAGATTCCAGGGTCCGAGTGTTCGCTTCAGTTCGCTGGATTCAGTTTCGCGCTGAACCTGCGCGACGCTTTTTCGCGCCATGATGCGGGCCATGAACCCGAGCTGCTGTGTACCCGCCATTTTTACTCCCTCTCGGAACCTTTGTCGGCAAACCTAGCCACTAATCTCATCCGCGCAACAAAATTTCACCGCGGAAGCATAAGACCCATCTGCCGACCTCCAAAAATATGCACATGGAGGTGCGGCACTTCCTGGTGACCATGCCCGCCAATGTTGGCAAGCAGGCGATACCCCGGCGCAGGAAGCCCGAGTTCGCGCGCGACATGGCCCACCGCGCGGATGAAACCCGCAACTTCCTCATCAGGCGCCTTGGCGGTGAAATCATCCCAGCTCACATAGGCGCCCTTTGGAATGACAAGGACATGGACCGGCGCCTGCGGGTTGATGTCATGAAAGGCCAGCGCCCATTCATCTTCATAGACTGTCCGGTTGGGGATTTCCCCCCGCAGGATCCTGGCGAAGATGTTCTGGTCGTCATAGGGCGCCAGTGCGTCGATGGGCATCAGCTCTCCTTTCGTGCGGCTTTTTCAGCAAGACCGGAGACGCCGTCGCGCGCATCGAGTTCGGCGAATACGTCGTCGAACGAAAGCCCCGCGTCAGCCAGCAGCACGGCAAGATGAAACACGAGGTCGGCCGCTTCCTTCGTCAGGTCGGTCTTGTCTCCGCCCAGCGCTGCAATGACGGTTTCAACAGCTTCCTCACCCACCTTCTGTGCAATCTTGGCCCTGCCCTTTGCGGCAAGGCTTGCAACATAGGATGAAGCGGGATCACCCGTCCGGCGCGCAGCGATAATCGTCTCAAGGCGTTTGAGCGTGTCGGTCATGCGCCCATTGGCGTCAGCGGCCACGGCAGGTCAAGCCTTTGAATCGCGTCACGACAGCACAGGCGTGCGCACGGGCAGCCCGGCGGCGGCAAGTGCTGCATGCGCCTCCCCGATACTGGATTGCCCGAAGTGGAAAATCGATGCCGCAAGGACTGCGCTGGCATGGCCTTCGCGCACGCCTTCAACCAGATGACCGAGATTGCCGACGCCACCGGATGCAATCACGGGCACAGCGACGGCATCCGCAATGATGCGCGTCAGTTCCAGATCATAGCCATCGCGCGTTCCATCCCGGTCCATTGAGGTCACAAGCAATTCCCCTGCGCCAAGTTCGGCAAGGCGGACAGCGTGCGCGACCGCATCGACACCCGTCGCCTGCCGACCGCCGTGCGTGAAGACTTCCCAACCTTCGCCGACGCGCCGCGCATCGACCGAGGCGACAATGCACTGGCTGCCAAACCGGTCCGCCATCTCTGCAACAATTTCGGGTCGCGCGACCGCGGCGCTGTTGACACCAACCTTGTCCGCTCCGGCCAGAAGCAAGGCGCGAACATCGTCAGGCGTCCGAACCCCGCCGCCAACGGTGAGGGGCATGAAGCAGACCTCTGCCGTGCGCGCGACAATATCAAGCAGGGTTCCCCGCCCTTCATGGCTCGCGGTGATATCAAGAAAGCACAGTTCGTCTGCCCCCGCTGCGTCATAGGCACGCGCAGCCTCAACCGGATCGCCGGCATCGCGCAGGTCGACGAAGTTGACACCCTTGACGACGCGGCCGTCCTTGACGTCCAGGCAGGGGATGACGCGAATACGGACGGTCATAGGGCCGCAACCGCAAGCGCCGTCGCGAGGTCCAGCCGCCCGTCATAAAGCGCACGACCGGTGATCACGCCCTCGATGCCGTCCTTGGCGTGGACCGAAAGGACGCGAATGTCGCTGATGCCGGCAACGCCGCCCGAAGCGATGACCGGTATGTTCGTGGCGCGGGCCAGATCGACGGTTGCCTCGATATTGCACCCCTTGAGCAGGCCATCCCGCCCGACATCGGTGAACAGCAGCGCCGCAACCCCGGCATCCTCGAACCGGCGGGCCATGTCGAAGATCGATATGGTCGAGACATCGGCCCAGCCCTTGGTCGCGACCATGCCATCGCGGGCGTCGACGGCCACAACGATGCCACCGGGAAAATCGGCCGAAGCCTCCCGCACAAGCTCGGGATCCTCCAGTGCCGCCGTGCCGATCACGACGCGCGAAACGCCGAGATCGAACCAGCGTTCGATTGCTTCGCGATTGCGAATGCCGCCGCCAAGCTGCACATGCCCCGGGAAGGCCTTGACGATGCTTTCGACAGCCTCGGCATTCACGGCTTGTCCGGCAAAGGCCCCGTCAAGATCGACGACATGAAGATGGCCCGCTCCGGCTTCGGCAAAGAGCAAGGCCTGCGCTGCCGGATCGTCGCCATAGACCGTCGCGCGATCCATATCCCCCTCGGCAAGGCGCACAACCTGTCCGCCCTTGAGGTCGATAGCGGGAAAGACGATGAGGGCCATTAGGAACCCACCTTTCTTTGTGCCCTTGTGTCTTCGTGTGAGGAATAGATGGACTCACCCAAAGACACGAAGAAACAAAGAGTAGGAAGCGCTGCCTTCATGGCTTCCACTCCAGAAAGCGGCTTAGAAACTTGAGCCCGTAACGCTGGCTCTTTTCAGGATGGAACTGGACGCCGATCCGGTTGCCTGCACCGATCGCAGCGGTGAGCGGCCCTCCGTGCTCCGAGGTGGCAAGAACACCCTCGCCCTCAAAGGCAAAGCTGTGCAGGAAATAGGCCTCACCCGCGCAGATCAGCGGATGCTGGCCAACCGGCACGACATCATTCCAGCCCATGTGTGGAATCTTGATTGTATCATGGCCTTGCAGCAGGCGGACCGTGCCCTTGACCCAGCCCAAGCCCGCATGGCGGCCATGCTCCTCGCCCGCTTCGGCCATCAACTGCATGCCGACGCAGATGCCGAGAAAGGGCCTTCCGCCAACGCCCGTCGCTGCGTCAAGCGCCTGAACCATACCGTCGATGGATGACAGGGCGTGCATGCAGTGGGCAAATGCGCCGACGCCGGGCAGAACAATACGATCAGCCTTTGCCGCGACATCCGGGTCCGCTGTGACGATTACAGTCTCCGCCCCCGCCGCCTTGAGCGCATTCCTGACAGACTGGAGATTGCCGGCGCCATAATCGATCAGCGCAACGGTGCTGCTCACAGCGTCCCCTTGGTCGAAGGGATGCTGTCCGCCTTGCGCGGATCGATTTCGACCGCCTGCCGGAGTGCGCGGGCGAGGGCCTTGAAGCAGCTTTCCACGACATGGTGATTGTTGCTGCCATACAGATTCTCGAGATGCAGCGTGATCCCTGCACTTTGCGCAAAGCTGTGGAACCAGTGCTCGATCAGTTCGGTATCCCATTCGCCAAGGCGCGGCGTCCCGAAATCCGCCTTGAAGACGAGCCAGGGCCGCCCGGATATGTCGAGCGCGCAGCGCGTCAGCGTTTCATCCATCGGAGCATAGGCCGAACCGTAACGCGTGATTCCGCGCTTGTCCCCGAGCGCCTGCGCCAGTGCTTCGCCAACGGCGATGCCGGTATCTTCAGTGGTGTGATGCTGGTCGATGTGCAGATCGCCCACGGCCTTGACGCTCAGATCGATGAGCGAATGGCGAGACAATTGGTCGAGCATATGATCGAGAAAGCCGATGCCCGTGGAAACATCATAAATGCCCGTCCCGTCGAGGTCGAGATCCACCTCGATCGACGTTTCATGTGTCGTTCGCCTGATCGTGCCCTTGCGCATGAAGCGCGCTATAGCGATCCCATCCCGGCGCGCAATGTCTTGACCGCGAAGCAGCAAGCGTTCACCACATGGGCATGACCGAAAGTCCGCCTGACAGCCTGATTCCCTATGACGAAATCGTGCAGGAAGCCTTGCGCGCCGTGGTCGGCCGCGTCCTGACGCAAGTTGCGACCGAGGGACTGCCCGGCAATCATCATTTCTACATCACGTTCAAGACGAACGCCCCCGGCGTCTCGATCCCGAAAAGCCTGCGTGAACGCTTTCCCGATGAAATGACCATTGTCCTCCAGAACAAATATTGGGACCTGAAGGTGACAGACAGCGGCTTCGAAGTCGGCCTGACCTTCAGCCAGGTGCCAGCCCATCTCGAGGTCCCGTTTTCTGCCGTCACGGCCTTTGCCGATCCGGCCGTCGATTTTGCCCTGCAGTTCCAGGCGCATATGGATGAAGAGCAGATCAAGGAACAGGAGCCGGCCGAGAATGACCGGCCCGTCGCCACTCCGGCCGAAGACGGCTCCAATGTCGTGACAGTGGATTTCGGGCGCAAGAAATGACCGCCACGCGAACCGAAACAGACAGTTTCGGCGAAATCGAAGTCCCGGCAGACGCCTATTGGGGCGCACAGACACAGCGCAGCATCGCAAACTTTCCGTTCGCTCCGCGGGAGCGCATGCCCATGGCGATCATTCACGCCCTGGCGCTGGTCAAGAAAGCCGCAGCACAGGTCAATCGGAAGCACGGGCTCCAGGCCTGGATCGCGGACGCCATTGAACAAGCGGCTGACGAAGTCATCTCCGGGACACTGGACGATCAGTTTCCGCTCGTGATCTGGCAGACCGGTTCCGGCACGCAAACCAACATGAATGTCAACGAAGTGATTGCTGGCCGCGCGAACGAAATCCTGGGCGAGCCACGCGGCGGGAAGGCGCCTGTTCATCCGAACGATCATGTGAACAAGAGCCAATCATCCAATGACAGTTTCCCGACCGCTCTCCATATCGCCGTCGCCATCGAGGCGCGCGAACGTCTGCAGCCGGCGATCCTCGCGCTTCAGCAGGCACTCGACACCAAGGCGAAGGAATGGGCCCATATCGTCAAGATCGGCCGAACCCACTTGCAGGATGCGACGCCGCTGACACTGGGCCAGGAATTTTCCGGCTATGCAACCCAGCTCGCCAAGGCCAGCATTCGCATCAGCAGCGGCACGACCGACATATTTGCACTGGCCCAGGGCGGGACGGCAGTCGGAACCGGACTGAACGCGCCGAAGGGTTTCGCAGAGGACTTTGTTGGCATCGTCAGCAAGCTGACCGGCATCACCTTCAGGAGCGAGGAAAACAAGTTCGAAGCGCTGGCGACAAACGACGCACTGGTCGAGCTGTCGGGCATGCTCAACACCCTTGCGGTGTCACTGACGAAGATTGCCAATGACATTCGCCTGCTGGGATCGGGCCCGCGGTCCGGGCTGGGCGAGCTGATCCTCCCGGAAAACGAGCCCGGCAGTTCCATCATGCCCGGCAAGGTGAATCCGACCCAGTGCGAGATGCTGACCATGGTCGCGGCACAAGTGATCGGCAATCACCAGGCCGTGACTGTCGGCGGGATGCAGGGTCATCTAGAGCTCAATGTCTTCAAGCCGCTGATCGGCGCCAACGTGCTGCGCTCGATCGACCTGCTGTCAACGGGCATGCAGACGTTCGCCACGCATTGCATTGCGGGACTGCAGGCAAACGAAGCGCGCATCGCCGAACTCGTGCAGCGATCACTCATGCTCGTCACCGCGCTTGCGCCGGAAGTCGGGTATGACAATGCTGCCAAGATCGCCAAGCACGCGCATGAAACCGGCCAGACCTTGCGGGAAGCTGCGTTTCAGTTGCGCCTTGTCGATGAAAAGACATTCGACCGTCTGGTCCGGCCGGAGAAGATGGTCTAGCCGCAACTGTGGCCGTGCGCCGCGCAATCGGTGCCTGTCTCGATCTGTATTGTCGCATGATTGATCGCGTGATTATGGGCAAGCCGTTCATGGACGTCTGACAGGAAGGCGTCGCCTGCGCTGCCGTGCGGCATGACCAGATGCGCCGTCAGCGCGATTTCGGTCGTGCTCATGTGCCAGACGTGCAGGTCATGCACCTTTGCCACTCCGGGAGAGGCAAGCAGTTCGGCCTCCACGCCCGCAAGATCGATATGCGTGGGTACCGCGGAAAGCGACATGGCGACCGACTGCCGCAGCAGCCCCCAGGTGCCCCAGAAGATATAGGCAACGATCACAAGGCTGGTGACCGGATCAATCACGGCCTTGCCCGTCCACAGGACCAACAGGCCGGACACGGCAACACCCGCCGAGATGGCTGCATCGGCCAGCATGTGCAGATAGGCGCCACGAATATTGATATCGTGCCGCCGCCCGCCTGCGAACATCCAGGCCGTGACGCCGTTGACGGCAATCCCGGCCACCGCGACCAGCGAGACGGTCGCCGCAGCGACGGGTGCTGGATCGAGGATTCTCTGCACGGCCTCAAGCGCAATTCCGCCAAGCGCCACGAGCAGGAGCAAGGCGTTGAAGAGCGCCGCAAGGATTGTCGATCCCCGATACCCGTAGGTGAAGCGATCCGTCGGCGCGCGCCGGGCCAGCGCAAAGCTGCCCCAGGCCAGCACGAGTCCCAGAACGTCAGACAGATTGTGTCCGGCATCGGCCAGAAGGGCAGTCGAGCCGGCCGCAAGTCCGTAGGCCACTTCGACGATCACGAATCCGGTATTGAGAACAAGGCCGATTGCGAATGCACGGCCGAAATCGGCCTGGGCATGGCTATGCCGGTGAGGATCGCCATGCGTGTGCTCGTGGGTCATGGGGCCTGCGTATCGCAGCGATACGCCCGGTGCAATCGACCAAGAGCAAAGCCGTTTCGGCAAACGACAGATGGACGGTTGCGCATGGGATCGCGGCTCCGCATAGTGGTCGCATCAAAATCAAGGGGATTTTCAGATATGACTGCCGTAAGCACAGGCGTCGACCGCCGTGAAGCACTCGCCCTTACCCTGTCAGCCGCCGCCTTGGCCACTGCACCCGGAACCGCGAGCGCGGCGGCGAAAGCCGTCGCCGCAACGCCCGCAAAGCGCTTTTCCGGCATGCTTGCCCAGTTCGCGGAAGAATTGCTGCGACTCTCCCCCGAGACAGCAACCTCCCTGGGCCTCGACAGCGGCCGCCGCCTTGCCCTCAAGTCGCAGTGGAGCGACGGCTCGAAAATCGGAGACGCACGCTGGGCTGCGCAAGTCAAATCGATGCTGACGCGGCTCGGTTCGGTCAATCGTGCAACGCTCTCTGCGGCCGACCAGATCCGGTATGACACGGTCAGGCACGCAGCGACGATGGGCGTCGAGGGCACCAAATGGACGTTCGGTGGCGCGGGAAGCGGCTGGAATGGCGGCACAGCGCCCTATCCCGTCACGCAGCAGGACGGCGCACTGACAGCTGTTCCGGAATTTCTCGATTCACAGCACCAGATCAAGAATCGCGCAGACGCTGAAGCCTATGTTGCGCGCGTTGCCGGCTTCGCGAAGCTGCTCGATCAGGAAACCGCGACAATCACCGAACAGGCCGGGATGGGCATCGCGCCTCCCAGCTTCATTGCGTCCAATGCTCTTGGCCAGTTGAAAGGCTATCGCCAGACAGCCATTGCCGAGCAGAAGCTCGTGACCTCGATTGCAGAGCGCACAAAGGCATTGGGCATGGCCGGAGACTGGGGTGGCCGCGTCAGCAAGCTCGTTGCGTCTATGGTCTATCCCGCGCTCGACCGCCAGATCGCTGCCTTTGCCAAGGCGACCGAAAAATCGACCGATGTTGCCGGTGTCCACAAGCTCCCCGATGGCGATGCCTATTATCAATGGGCGCTGAAACTGGGGACAACGACCAACGCATCGGCGGCTGAAGTGCACGCAATCGGCCTTGAGCAGAACAAGGCAATCCAGGCACGCATGGATGCCATCCTCAAGGCGCAAGGCATGACCGAAGGCAGTGTTGGTGCCCGCGTTCAGGCGCTCAACAGCGACCCGCGGATGCTGTATCCGGATACCGACGCCGGCCGCGCAGACCTGATTGCCTATTGCAATGACAGGGTCTCGGCCATTCGCAAACTGCTTCCCGGCGTGTCACGGCTGGGCCTCAAGGCGCCGCTGATCGTCAAGCGCGTTCCGATCGACATTCAGGACGGCGCATCGCTTGGCTATATGAACTTCGCGTCGCTCGACGGCTCTCGCCCGGCAATCTATTACATCAACCTCAAGTCGACGAGCCTCTGGCCGAAATACCAGATCCCGACGCTGACGGCGCATGAAGGCGTGCCCGGTCACACCTGGCAGGGCGCCTATCTTGCCGAACATCATGCGGACCTTCCGCTGATTTCATCGCTGATGGGCTTCAATGCCTTCATTGAAGGCTGGGCGCTCTATGCAGAACAGCTGATGGATGAAGCCGGGCTCTATGCCGATGATCCGTTCGGCCAGGTTGGCTATCTGCAGGCTCAGCAGTTCCGCGCTTGCCGCCTTGTGGTCGATACCGGTCTTCACGCCATGAAATGGACGCGTGATCAGGCGATCGACTTCCTTGTCAACGAAACGGGCAAGGGTCGCAACGCGATGACGAGCGAAGTCGATCGCTACAGCGTTTCGCCGGGGCAGGCCTGCGGCTACAAGATGGGCCACAACGAGATCAACAAGCAACGCGACCGCGCGAAGGCCGCACTTGGCAGCAAGTTCGATCTTGCCGGGTTCGACGATACGGTGGTCAAGACCGGCGGCGTGCCACTGACGGTGCTTGGAACCGCTGTTGACCAATATATTGCTGGAGCCAAGGGCTAGGGGATCGCGCCGATCCTCTACCCCCTCGTCATCCTCCAATTCTGTGCTCCGGACTTGATCCGGAGCCCATGCCTGAGACAGATGCGTTGGCGGAGATATGGGCTCCGGATCAAGTCCGGAGTACAAGTCTAGTCGAACCATTTTCGTCATTCCCGCGAAGAGGGAGTCATGGCGCGCGGATAACAGGCACGCGAAAGCATCCCGCGGGGGAGCGGGGGGCGGGACAGTCGGCGCGGAAGCCCTGGGGGGCGTCCGGCGGGTTTTGCCTTTGTGCGGTTGCAGGTGCTCGAGTGCGTAACCGGCGCCCGGTCTCGAAACACCGCCTTCTCATCCGGCACATCCCTGCAGGGGGGTAAGGCCCGAAAGCCCTCCTGCAGGAAAGGATTGCTCCCTCCAAAGACGCCCGGACCGGTTCAAAACGAAGGCAGAGCGCGTGGCTGCACACATTGGAGAGAGTGCAGACGCCCGCCGCTTTCGCGCCGACCTGTGCTGGTGGGGGCAAGGCCCTTTTCCAGCAGTCCCGCCCCTCGACCCGTGCGACCTAGAAACGCCGATCGAGTGACGGGGTTGCGTGTTTCAGATTATCTCCTATTTGTCAAGTAAATAGGAACATAAGGAGAATATTATCCCCACACGTCGCCCCTGCGCAGGCAGGGGCCTGTTGGACGCATTGGTGCCAGACTCACGCAGAGGCCCCTGCCTTCACAGGGGCGACGGGTCGTACCAGACTCCCCCAAAGGCCCCTGCCTGCGCAGGGGCGACGGGCGTGATGCTTTACCGAAGCTGGGGTTCTGCAGCAGCGGGGGCTGGAGCAACAGGCGGCGGCATTTTTGCCCGTCGCGCTGTCAGAATCCGGACAGGCGCTTCGATCATCTGCCCGCGCATCGCGCCTTCGCCCTTGGTGGCGGAAACCGGCGACGCGTGAATCTTCTGCACCACATCCATTCCTTCGACCACATGACCAAAGGCCGCATAGCCTGCTGTGTCCCCGCTCCCGCCCGGATTGGCATCAAGGGCCGGCATGTCGGAGACAAGGATCGAGAAATCGCAGGTCGCTGTCCCCGGCTCCCAGCGCGCCATCGATATCGTTCCCGCCTTGTGCAGGATTCCGGTCAGATTGGTCGGTTCATGCGCGATCGGCTTCAGGATGCGCTTGGGATCATATTGGGTGCCGCCCTGGATCAGGCCTTGCGGCCCCGGCCCGCCGAAATCGAGCCGCATTGTGCGGTAAAAGACTGTACCATCGAGCCGCTTCTGATCGACGTAGCGCAGGAAATTGGCCGTTGTGATGGGCGCATGCTTGCCGTCGAGTTCAAGCACAATCGTGCCAAGCGTCGTCGTCAAGGCGACCCGGACAAGGCCAAGCGGCTCTGCGACTTGGGGAACCGGCGCCTTCCGGGGAGGCGCTGACATGACTGCAACAGGCATCGCAAGCCAGCCACACAAGGCCAAAAATCCAATGATCCGTCTCATAATCCTGCCCATTCCTATGCCGCCTGCACAGCCTGCATCTGTGATGTTCTTCGTGCCAGCCAGAACTGTATCTGGTCGACGACAAAATCAATAACAGCCCTGATGTGGGGCTGACGGCGCGCCTCGTCCGTGGTGACCATCCAGCCCGGAGTCTTCAATTCGGCAATGGGCGGCAGCAGTCTGACAACACCGCGCAGATCATCGCCCATCAGGCACGGCAGGACAGAGGCGCCAATCCCCGAACGCACGCTCGCGATCAGGCCGGAAAGCGTATTGGCGCGATGAACGATCTGCGCGCCTGGAAGCTTCTCTGCCACCCAATTGTTCACAAAGCCGTTGCGATCGACGTTCAGCACAAGCGGATAACGACACAATTCTTCAATGGTGGTCGGCAAGCCGCAGCGTTCCGCCATGTCCTGGCTGGCGTAAAAGGCTTCCTCCATGTCCATCAGGTGGCGGACGATCAGGGCCTCCTGGGTGGGGCGACTGCCAAAACGCAACGCAAGATCGGCGTCTCCGCGAAGCAGGTCGAGATTTTCGTCAGTCGTGATGACTTCGACCCGAATGTCCGGATGACGCGCCCTCAACAGTCCCAGTGCAGGGATGACCCAGGCATTTGCAGCCGATTCAACAGTTGTTAGCCGAACCGTGCCGGCCAATCGGCGCGATTCCATCGCGATATTCGCCGTAAAGGCGCAAATCGAATCCTCGACCGCTTCGGCAGCACCCAGCACCGCCTCTCCCCGCTGTGTCAGCCGATACCCTGTGGGCGTGCGTACGAAGAGCTGGACGCCCAAGGCCTCCTCAAGGACAGTTACACGCCGGGAGATTGTCGCCTGGCTGACCTTCATGTTTCTGGATGCAGAAAGCGTGCTGCCGCTCCGCGCGACGGCAAGGAAGTAGCGTAGATCATTCCAGTCGAACATGACCGACTCCAGAAATGCAGAACCGCGTTATGCATTTTTGCATAGGATATTTGCAACCTTGGTGTTCACGCTGCCCGATCAGATCGGAGTAACAAGAGTTCAGACGACGGGACCCCCCATCGCCCGGATTGAAGCATCGAATACCAGGAGAATTGAAATGACCGAGTTCCGCCCAACCTTCGCCATCGCCGCGGTTCTGGCCACGCTTGCAGGCCTCGCCCTTGCAGCAGCGCCGCTCAGTGGCATCGCGCTGCTCGCATAACAGCGAGCGCATTCGCCCGCCGGGGAAAATGACCCTCCTCTCCCAAGCCCCCTCCCCGGCGGGCGAAACCAGCGAAACAAGACCGTTCGAAGGTCAAAAAAAGGGGCCGCCGCAGCGACCCCTTTTCAATTTGAGCCTCAAGCGGACGATCAATCGTCCTTGAGGAACGCCGGCACGAAGTTCGGATCGCCGCCTTCGCCACCTTCGGAACGCTCACGACGAGGACCACGGTCTCCGTCACGACGCGGACCGCGATCGCCGCGGCCGCCGCCATCACGGCGAGGACCACGGTCCCGATCGCCATCGCGACGCGGACCACGATCACCACGCGGGCCACGATCGCCGCCTTCACGCGGTTCGCGCGGCGGGCGTGTATCTTCGAGTTCGGCCCCTGTTTCCTGATCGACGACTCGCATCGACAGGCGAACCTTGCCGCGCTGATCGATTTCGAGAACCTTGACCTTCACTTCCTGGCCTTCGGAAAGCACGTCGGAGACCTTTTCCGTACGCTCGTTGCGAATTTCGGAAACGTGGACAAGACCGTCCTTGCCGCCCATGAAGTTCACGAACGCGCCGAAATCGACCAGGTTCACGACCTTGCCGTCATAGATCTTGCCAACTTCGGGTTCCTCGACAATGCCGGAGATCCACTTGCGCGCGGCTTCGATCTGACTGAGGTCCGAGGAGCTGATCTTGATCAGGCCCTCATCGTCAATATCGACCTTGGCGCCGGTTGTTGCCACGATTTCGCGGATCACCTTGCCGCCGGTCCCGATGATGTCACGGATCTTCGACTTGTCGATCTGCATTGTCTCGATGCGCGGAGCGTGAGCCGAGAGTTCCGAGCGAACCTCACCCAGGGCCTTGGACATTTCGCCAAGAATGTGGGCGCGGCCTTCCTTGGCCTGCTTCAGGGCTGCTTCGAAGATTTCCTTCGTGATGCCGGCAATCTTGATGTCCATCTGCATCGTGGTGATGCCTTCGGACGTCCCGGCAACCTTGAAGTCCATGTCGCCAAGGTGATCCTCATCACCGAGAATGTCGGACAGGATCGCAAAATCCTTGCCTTCGAGGATCAGGCCCATGGCGATACCGGAAACCGGGCGCTTTATGGGAACCCCGGCATCCATCATGGCAAGCGAGCCGCCGCACACCGTCGCCATCGAGGACGAGCCGTTGGACTCTGTAATGTCGCTCGTCAGGCGGATGGTGTAGGGAAATTCATCCTTGGTCGGCAGCACTGGGTGCAGTGCACGCCAGGCGAGCTTGCCATGCCCCACTTCGCGACGTCCCGGAGCCCCGAAACGGCCAACTTCGCCAACCGAATAGGGCGGGAAGTTATAGTGCAGCATGAAATGCTCGTAATGAAGGCCGGTGAGCCCGTCGATCATCTGCTCCGCATCCTTGGTGCCAAGGGTGCAGGTCGCGATTGTCTGGGTTTCACCGCGCGTGAACAGGGCCGAGCCATGCGCACGCGGCAGGAAATGTGTTTCACCAAGGATCGGACGGATCTGGGTCGTGGTCCGGCCATCGATGCGGGTGCCATCCTTCAGGATCGCACCGCGAACGATTTCAGCCTCGAGCTTCTTCATCAGCTTCTGCGCGGCCATCTGGTCCTGCGGAGCCGCATCGGAGAAGGCTTCCTTCGCCTTGGCGCGGGCTTCGTTGAGCGCATTCGAACGAGCCGACTTGTCGGTCAGCTTGTAGGCCGCAGCAATGTCCTTGCCGATGAGCTTCTTGAGCTTGTCCTTGGCCGCTGAAAGGTCAGCCTGAGCCGCCATTTCCCAGGGATCCTTGGCAGCCTGTTCGGCCAGCTTGACGATGGCCTTGATCACGTCGCGGCACGCATCATGCGCAAACAGGACAGCGCCGAGCATAACCTCTTCCGAAAGCTCCTTGGCTTCGGATTCAACCATCATCACGGCATCATAAGTCGCCGCGACAACCAGATCGAGTTCGCCTTCGGCAACCTGCTCGTCGGTCGGATTGAGGATATATTCGCCGTTCAGATAGCCGACGCGTGCTGCGCCGATTGGGCCCATGAAGGGCACACCCGAAAGCGTGAGCGCAGCGGACGCCGCGACCATCGCGAGGATATCCGGCTCATTCTCTCCATCATAGGAGAGGACCTGAGCGATGGCGTTGATCTCGTTGTAGAAGCCCTCTGGAAACAGCGGGCGAATGGGACGGTCGATAAGACGCGAAACTAGTGTTTCCTTTTCGGTCGCACCGCGTTCGCGCTTGAAAAAGCCGCCGGGAATGCGTCCCGCAGCCGAATATTTTTCCTGGTAGTGAACGGTCAGCGGGAAGAAATCCTGCCCTTCCTTCACCGATTTGGCAGCCGTGACAGCGCACAGCACCACAGTTTCGCCGAGCGTTGCAATGACAGCGCCATCGGCCTGGCGGGCAACCTTGCCCGTTTCGAGTGTCAGGGTTTGTCCGCCCCACTCGATTGTTACAGTTTTCGTGTTGAACATCTTTTTTCCTTCGGACCAGCCGCCCTATGCGTGCTGGCTTCCTTCTGTGTGCGGAGCCGAATTTGGCCCCTTCACCACCCAGTCGCCGAATTGCGAGAGGATGGCTCCTTCCTTGTTCTCCTGCGAAAGCAGGAGACCAGCCCCATCGCAGCGATGGACTGGATCCCGGATCGAGTCCGGGATGACGCAAAACGCAAACGGCCCCCGAAAAGGGGGCCGAGCGATTGCGTTACTTGCGAAGACCAAGCTTCGCGATGAGTGCCGCGTAACGATCGTGATCGATTCTCTTGAGGTAATCGAGCAGCGAACGACGGTTGTTGACGAGCATCAGCAAGCCGCGACGCGAATGATTGTCCTTCGCATGGGTCTTGAAATGCTCGGTAAGGTTTGTGATCCGTTCGGTCAGGATCGAAACCTGAACTTCGGGGGAACCGGTATCGCCTTCGTGGCGGGCATGTTCCTTGATGAGCGCCTGTTTGCGCTCTGCAGTAATCGTCATCGTTTTTCCTTCGACATCTTTTCAAAGGTTGAATCGCCGCACGGTGCGGACGTTTCCGTCCAGAACCTCCACAAGCGCGAGCGGTGCTTCACCGTTCAGGGCAAGATGGAGGCCGCCTTGTGCGGCAATCCCGGTCAAGACCTGCCCGTTATGGAGCAGCCTTGCCTGTTCCGGGGTAAGGGCGAGTGCCGGGATGTCGTCCAGCGCCGTCCTTATCGGCAAGGTCACGTCTTCAAGGGCGCGGGCCTTAGCCTTTTCCATGAGAATGTCCAGCGAAATCGCCTGATCGAGCCGGAACGGACCCGCCTTGGTCCGTCGGAGCATCGTCACATGGCCCACTGTGCCGAGCGCATGGGCGATATCTCGGGCGAGACTCCGGATATAGGTGCCTTTGGAAACATGGGCCGTGACGGTGACAGAATTGAGCTCATCCTTCGCGCCTCTGCGCCTCTGCGCGAACAAATTTTGCTCACGCAGAGGCGCAGAGGCGCAGAGTTCGTGGATGGTGACGCTGCGTGCGTCCAATTCCACTATCTCCCCTGCCCGAGCCAGATCATAAGCGCGTTTGCCGTCCACCTTGAGAGCAGAGAAGGCCGGAGGAACCTGCGCGATCAACCCTGTGAAGCGTGGCAGAATGGTGTTGATTGCGTCCATCGTCGGGCGGACGTCCGAAGTTGCAATCACTGTGCCTTCGAGATCAAGCGAGTCCGTCTCTTCGCCGAACGCAATCGTGAAGTCATAGCATTTGTCACTGTCGAGCATCCGGCCAGCGAGCTTGGTCGCCTCCCCCATCGCAATAGGCAGCACGCCTGTCGCCAGAGGATCGAGTGTGCCGCCATGACCCACCTTCAGCTTTGGATAGCCGCCCTCGCGCAATGCCCGCTTGACCGCACTGACGCCCGCCGTCGAGCCGAGGCCAAGCGGCTTGTCCAGGATGATCCAGCCATTGGGCATATCAGCCGAAAAGCGAGAGGAACCGCGTGCCCAGCCCCAGAATCCACTCGACCGGCGGCCCGATCAACTGCGGCACTATTGCTGCTCTGGGAGAGAGCATCGGCAGCACGACAATGAGCAGGATCATGAGCGGAAAGCCATAGCGCGCAAGTCGGGCATAGCGTCGGCCGAGCGCGGGAGGCAGAAGGCCTTCAACGACATGTCCGCCGTCAAAGGGCGGCAAAGGGAGCAGGTTGAAGACCCCAAGCATGACATTGATGATGGCGAAGTTGATCAGGTTGGCGTTGATAAAGGCAACCGCGATGCCCGGGTTCTGTCCAAAGCCGGCGAGCAGAGCGCCGAGTGCCACAAATGTCAGCGCGGCGAGCAGGAAATTCATGCCCGGCCCGGCCAACGCGACAAACATCATGTGCACACGTGGATTGCGCAACCGGCGCTTGTCGACCGGAACCGGCTTCGCCCAGCCGAAAATGGGAGCGCCAGCAAGAGCCAGACCCATCGGGAGGATGATCGTGCCAATGGGATCGACATGGCGGATCGGATTGAGGCTCAACCGCCCCATTCGCCCGGCCGTCGGATCACCGAAGATCCGCGCGACCCAGCCATGCGCCACTTCGTGAAAGACGATCGCGATGACCAGCGGGACGATCCAGGTCGCGGCCTGGTAGATTGCATCTGACATTCAGCGGCAATACCGCGCGCGGAAGCTGCTGGCAAAGGCCGAAAGCGTGCCTGAGGCAATCGCCTCGCGAAGCCCGGCCATCAATTGCTGGTAGAACCAGAGATTGTGCTCGGTCATCAGCATCGCACCCAGCATTTCGCCTGACCGGACGAGATGATGCAGATAGGCCTTGCTCCAGCGCGCAGTCGGCGATTCCGGATCGAGCGGAGTCAGGTCTTCGGCGAATTTCGCATTGCGGATGTTGACCGGGCCGTCCCAGGTAAAGGCCTGCCCGTTGCGCCCCGAGCGCGTCGGCAAAACGCAGTCGAACATGTCGATTCCCCGTTCGACAGCCCCTACGATATCGTCCGGCTTCCCCACCCCCATCAGATAGCGCGGCCGATCTTGCGGCAATTGCCCCGGCGCATAGTCAAGGCAGGCAAACATGGCCTCCTGCCCCTCGCCCACCGCAAGGCCGCCAATCGCATAGCCGTCGAAGCCGATATCGATCAGGGCATCGGCCGACAGTTTTCGAAGATCCTCATCGAGCGACCCCTGCTGGATCCCGAACAGGGCAGCACGCGACGCATGCTCATCGCCTTCGTCAAAGGCGATCCGTGAGCGCCTTGCCCAGCGCATCGAGCGTTCCATGGAAAGCGCCGCTTCATCGTGGGTCGCACCATTCTTCGTGCATTCGTCAAACGCCATCACGATGTCAGACCCCAGCAAACGCTGGATTTCCATGGAGCGTTCGGGCGTGATGAGATGCTTCGACCCGTCAAGGTGCGAGGAAAAGGCGACGCCTTCTTCGCTCATCTTGGTAAGCGCCGAGAGCGACATGACCTGATAGCCGCCGCTGTCCGTCAGGATGGGCCGGTTCCACTGCATGAACCGGTGCAGGCCGCCGAGCCGCGCCACGCGTTCCGCGCCGGGCCGGAGCATCAGGTGATAGGTGTTGCCAAGAATGATGTCCGCGCCAAGTGCTTCGACATCGGCCGGCTTCATCCCCTTGACCGTTGCTGCCGTCCCGACCGGCATGAACGCCGGCGTGCGAATCTCGCCGCGCTGCATCCGGATGACTCCCGTTCGCGCCCTGCCGTCTGTTGCGGCGATATGGAAGGAAAAGCGATCGGACATGGGCGGCGGCCTATAGCGGCACTTTGGCAACGGTTTCAACTTTGGCCGAATGGCGATAGGCGGGATGCGAGTTTCGATTCGTCAGGGATATGGAATGACCGACCCGCATCCGCTCGACCGGCCTGCCTGGAACGCGCTCACGTCCGGTTGGGCTCCGCTTGCACAGGGCAATGAAAAGGCGCTCCGCCTTGAGCCGGATCATGGCCCCTTTGCTGCCACGGCTGATTTCAGTGAAACCGCACTGGCCGAACTCGCAGCTCTGATCCCACCGGGCAGGCAAATCTGGATCACCGAAACAGCTGAAATGCCCGACATTCCAGGGGCCGCGCGGCTCCGCTCGGCCGAACTGGTCCAGATGGTTGCCAACAGCCTCAACCCGATGGCAGGCCGGGACGAGATACTTGACCTTCAGGAAAGCGACGCTCCCGAAATGCGCGCGCTCGCTCACCTGACCCAGCCCGGCCCGTTTCTGCCCCTGACGCACAGGCTCGGTGATTTCGTCGGCATCCGCCGTGAAGGAACGCTGGTCGCGATGGCCGGAGAACGGATGCGGCTGGACGGCTATTGCGAAGTCAGCGGCGTCTGCACACTCCCGGAGTGTCGGGGACAGGGTCTTGCCGGCGTCCTGATAAGTGTGGTTGCAGCGCGCATGCTTGCCCGCGGCGAAACACCGTTCCTGCACAGCTATGCCACGAACGCGGGAGCGATTGCGCTCTACGAACGCCTTGGTTTCACCATTCGCAGGCCGATGACGGTCACGATTTTCGGCGAAAAGCCCTCGGAAACCAGCCCTTAGAATCTGGTCGTTTTGGATAGCGGGACCGTCGCCCCTGCGTAGGCGGGACCCAATTGAAGCTTAGGCGCCGGACTCCACCAAAGGCCCCTGCCTGCGCAGGGGCGACGATTTTATTTCAACAGAACAGGCTCGACCTTCTTGCCATTACGGCAACAGCAAACTCGCATCGCCATAGCTGTAGAACCGGTAGCCCGCGGCGATGGCATGGGCGTAGGCCGCCTGCATGCGCTCACGGCCCATCAATGCACTGACCAGCATGAAGAGGGTCGAGCGCGGCAGGTGGAAATTGGTCATCAGCCCGTCGATGCCCTTGAAACGGTATCCGGGTGTGATGAAGATCGCGGTGTCGCCTTCGAAGGGCTGGATCTGTCCGCCGTCATCGCAGGCGCTTTCGATCAGGCGGAGCGATGTGGTGCCGACCGAAATCAGGCGCCCGCCCGACGCGCGCACGGCGTTGAGGCGCGCGGCTGTGCCGGCGTCGATACGCCCCCATTCGGCATGCATGCGATGCTGGTCCGTATCGTCCACCTTGACCGGCAGGAAGGTGCCCGCCCCGACATGGAGCGTGAGGGCTTCATGCGCGATGCCCGCACTGCCCAACGCCTCGAGCAGGCCGGGCGTGAAATGCAGCGCAGCCGTTGGTGCGGCCACTGCGCCGGGTTCATCTGCGAACATGGTCTGATAGTCAGTCGCATCGCGCGCGTCGGTCGGCCGCTTGCCTGCGATATAGGGGGGCAGCGGCATCGTTCCCGCCCGCTCCAGCAGCACTTCGACCGGCTCTTCCCCTTCGAAGGAGAGGAGCCAGCTGCCATCATCGCCGCGCTGGGTGGCGATCGCGAAAACATCGGCCCCGAAGTCGATCCTGTCCCCGTCGCGCAAGCGCTTTGCATTGCGCACGAACGCGCGCCAGTTGCGCAGGCCTTCGCGCTTGTGGAGCGTTGCTCCGATACGGGCCTCGCCTTTGCGCCCTTCAAGCTGTGCCGGGATGACGCGCGTGTCATTGAAGACGAGACAATCCCCGGCGCGCAATTGAGACGGCAGGTCTGTCACATGAAGATCGCGCGTCTCGCTGCCATCAAGGACCAGCATCCGCGCGGAATCGCGCGGGCTGGCAGGTCTCAGGGCAATCCGTTCCGACGGCAGTTCAAAGTCGAACAGGTCGACGCGCATCAGGGATTGGGCTTGGGCGCCTCGGGCGCTGGAGCGGGCTCGGTGGCTGGCGGCGGCGCGACAGCGGGTGCGGGGATGACAAGCGGAACCCGCGGAGCATCGCGGCCATCGGCGTCGATCCAGGCCCGGACAATCCTTGACGGTTCATCCGCGACACGCCCCTCGATCGGATCGCCGCGCTTGATCGCATCAACATATTGCATGCCGGAGGTCACGCGGCCAAAGACCGTGTACTTGCCATCGAGCCGCACGGTCGGCTGGAAGCAGATGAAGAACTGGCTGTTGGCTGTATCCGGCTGGTCCGTCCGCGCCATCGAGACAACCCCGCGGAGATGCGGCAGATCGTTGAATTCGGCCTTGAGGTCAGGCAGCGGCGAACCGCCCTCGCCCGTTCCCTTGGGGTCTCCGGTTTGCGCCATGAAGCCTTCGATGACACGGTGAAACACAATGCCGTCATAAAAACCGGCGCGGGCCAATGTGCGAACGCGCTCCACACTGGCAGGCGCCTTGTCCGGCCGCATCAGGATCACCACGTCACCACCGGTCGACAGTTCGAGATGCAGGATATTCTGCGGATCGGGCGCAGGGGGTGCGGCAGGCGGCGTCACCTGGGCGGCGACCGCTCCGGCCAGCAAGGCAAACCAAACAACGAACAGTTTCAACACGCGCATCGATACCCCTCTCTTCATCCTGCGCGAGCCCTTAGGGCCCGGCAGATGAATGTGACCCGAACTAATCTCCCTTGCGGCCGATCTGATCGACCCGCGCCTTCACATCCTTTTCCACGGCAGGCGCGACAAATTTGCGGATATCGCCGCCATAGATGGCGATTTCCTTGACCAGCTTCGACGCAATGGGCTGAAGTGCAACATCAGCCATCAGAAAGACCGTCTCGATCTCCGCATCAAGCTGCTGGTTCATGCCTGCCATCTGATATTCATACTCGAAATCAGCCACGGCCCTAAGGCCGCGCACGATGATTGACGCCTTCTGGTGGCGCGCAAATTTCATGAGCAGCGCATCGAATGCGACCACGTCTATCGTCCCGCCGACATCGGCCACTTCACGCCTGACCATCGCCATGCGCTCCTCGACCGAAAACATGGGTGACTTGGACGGGTTTGTCGTCACACCGATCACGAGACGATCGACCAGTTTCGCGCCGCGCCGGATGATATCCATATGTCCGAGGGTGATCGGATCAAATGTGCCCGGGTAAACACCGATCCGTTCCATCATTTGTCCCTTTCGATCGTGAATCGCGCGATGTCGCGCAGCAGGTCCGCCTCATGGCCGAAATGGCCAAGATGAGCGATTGCCTGATCGACAAGCGCACGCGCCTGCAATTTTGCGCGTTCGACGCCGAGAATGGAAAGGAAGGTCGCCTTGCCTTGCTCGGCATCCTTGCCCAGCGCCTTGCCCGCAACGGCCTCACTGCCCTCGACATCGAGTATGTCGTCCGCAATCTGGAAGGCAAGACCGATATCGCGGGCATAGCCGCGGAGCGGAGCCCGTCCCTCCGGCGGCAGGCGCCCCATGATGGCCCCGGCCTCAATGCAAAAGGCGATCAGCGCTCCGGTTTTCAACTGCTGCAGCCGCGTCACAGTCTGCAGGTCATAGGTTTGGTGTTCGGCCTCCAGATCCATCATCTGGCCACCGGCCATACCGTCAGGACCACTCGCTCGGGCAAGGTCCATGACAAGCTCGCACCGGACGAAGGGATCGCTGTGGGTCGCTTCATCGGCCAGTAGTTCAAAGGCCAGGGCATGCAGTGAGTCCCCCGCCAGAATGGCCGTCGCTTCGTCAAAGGCCTTGTGCACGGTCGGCTTGCCCCGCCTCAGGTCATCATCGTCCATCGCCGGCAGATCGTCGTGCACCAGCGAATAGACGTGGATGCATTCGATCGCGGTCGCGACCCTCAGGGCAGCATCGGGATCAACATGGAAAAGGCCGCAGGATGCCGTCACCAGCAACGGGCGCAGCCGTTTGCCGCCACCAATTGTCGCATGGCGCATCGCCTCGAACAAGCGTCGCCGGGGGTCATCGGGCAGTGGCAGGAGGAGATCGAACTGTCGATCCATCGCTTCTGCAATGCCGTCCATCGCGGCAGCAAGGCGAGGCGAAGGCGCGGCCATGGATGGGTCAGCCGCCATCAAAGGCCTCGGTCCCGGAAGGCCGTCCATCCGGGCCGAGACTGATCTTTTCGATGCGTGCCTGCGCATCCTTCAGGCGCGCTTCGCACTGCGCCCGCAAGGCATCGCCACGCGTATACAACCCGATGGACTCATCGAGGCTGGCTTCGCCCGATTCGAGGCGCGCGACAATCGATTCGAGCTGCTTCAGCGCGTCTTCGAAAGACAGGGTGGAAACGTCGTCAACCATTGCCTGCTTCTCTGACCTTGCGGGCCTTCGCGGTCAAGCGGATAGCGGAATGCCGACGGCGGCTTCAAGGTCCGCAAGAGCCTGCGCCTCGCTGACAACCTTGATCGCGCGCATGCCAAGCGCGGCCGCCGGCTTGCAGTTGATGCCCAGATCGTCAAGGTAGACGCAGTGCGCCGGATCAACGGAAAGAGCCTCGCACATCATGAGATAGATCCGCGGATCGGGCTTGCGAATGCCGGCCTTGGAGCTTTCGATCACATGGTCGAAGCGCGCCATGATCGCCCCGATTGTTTCCGCCTTGCCGAGCGTCAGGGCCATGCCCGCACCATGCCCGGCCGGGACATTGTTTGTAATGCAGCCTGTGCGAAGGCCGCTCGCCTTGATGGTATCAATGGCGGACACCATCGCGGGTCGCACATCGCCCGACAGAAGGGCAAGGACATCGGCACCACGGATGTCATGTCCGATGCGCGCCGCTTCCTCGGCAAACAGGCTGTCAAAAGCCTTGGCGTCGATTTCTGCCCGTTCAAAACGCGCCCAGGCATTGCTGTCGGGATCGGTCGCATTGATCTGGCGGATCGTGTTTGCCGGGAGGCCGCGTTCGGATTCGTAACGCGTAAAGGCATCAAAAGGCGACGATGTGACGACGCCCCCGAAATCCCAGATGACCGCCTTCAATTCAGCTTGCATGAAACCACCACACGCCATCGTTCGTTTCGCGCCGCACCCGTCCCTCGAGTTCCAGTCGCCGCAGATGCGCGAGCGCTTCGCCCGTGGCCAGTTCGCGATGCTCTGCCCCAATCTCGCGATTGAACAGCTGGCTGAAACAATCGACAACACGCCGCGGTTCGGCCAGATGGCTCGTCAGCGTGTCGAGCCGGGACAGATGCTCGTCACGCAGCGCCCGGAGGCGGACGTGCAACCCCTTGAACGGCTCCCCATGGGCCGGGCAGACAAGCAGGTCTGACGGCAGGACGTCGAGGAGCTTGTCAATCGAGTCCAGCCATTCGCCCAGTGGATCAGCCATCGGCTCGCTGATGTTGACCGAAACATTGGAGCTGATCTTGGGCAGCACCTGATCGCCCGAGACAAGCACGCCGGACATCTCGTTATACAGGCAGGCGTGTTCGGGGCTATGGCCGGATCCGACAACGACCTTCCAGACATTGGCGCCCAGTTCGAGCGTATCGCCGTCCTTCAGGCGCCGAAAGCCCGCGGGCATCGGAAAGACCATGCGGCTGAACCGGCCCCAGCCCTTGCTGCGCGTTTCTTCGAGGACATCATCTCCCCAGCCGGCGCCGCGCTGGTTGATGATCGCCTCTTCGGGAACCTCGTCCCGCGCATCGGCAATGAGCATGCGCGCTGTCAGCCATTCACCGCGGGTCATCCACACATCGGCATCAAATCGCTTTGCCAGCCAGCCGGCCAGACCAATATGGTCTGGGTGCATGTGCGTGCAGATGATGCGGGTCAGCCGCGCATTGTCGAGCGCACCCGCAAACAGCGCCTTCCAGGCATCGCTGCAGGTCTTGAGCTGCATGCCGGTATCGACCACGGCCCACCCATCGGCATCATCAAGCAGCCAGCTGTTGATGTGGCCCAGGGATCCCGGCATCGGGATGCGCGCCCAGCAAATGCCATCCGCGATCCGCGTGATTTCACCCGATCCCGGCGCGTGTGTGCCAAAGGGATAGGTCAGACCCTTGTGGCTGGTCGCGAGGTAGCTTTCGTCATGAACCAGCGACGCGTCATAGGAAACAGGTTCGCTCAACGCTTGAACAATGTCTCGGCGTTGTGCTCGACCGGAGCCACGACAACCTCGACGCCTTCGGCTGCCGCTTCTGCAGCGCGGGCCGCCACCTCGCGCTCATGGCGCAACTCCTCGATCAGCGCCGCACGATCGCCTTCCAGCTTGCCGTCGGCCTGCGCTTCGATGCCCTTGAGCTTGGCAGCCTTCTTCACCACCGCATCAAGTTCGCGCTGGGTGCACAGGCCAAGCGTGACAGGATCCTTCGGCACGATATCGACAATGTTCCAGTGAGTCCGGTCACGGATGGCCTGGATGGTGTTGCGCGTCGTTCCGATCAGCTTGCCAATCTGCCCATCCGACACTTCGGGATGATTGCGGATGATCCAGGCAATGCCGTCGGGCTTGTCCTGGCGCTTGGAAACCGGCGTGTAGCGCGGACCCTTCGTGCGCGTGGCCTGTTCGGGCTCGCGAAACATCTTGAGTTCGTAATTGGGATCGGCCTGACCCTTTTCGATCTCCTCAAGCGTCAATTCGCCCGCGCGAACGGGGTCCCGCCCGGTCAGCTTGGTCGCCGCCATGTCATCGGCAATGGCCTGCACCTCGAGAATGTGGAGACCACAGAACTTGGTGATCTGTTCAAACGTCAGCGCCGTGTTGTCGACCAGCCATGATGCGGTCGCATGGGGCATGAGCGGCTGAGCCATGATGAAAAACCTTTCAGACAAAAGAAGGGCCGCCCCTCGCGGAGCGGCCGTGTATGACTTGTTTGCTTAGTCTCGACCGATTGCCAGAGCAAGGGGGTTCAGCTTGGCAAGTGCACTGCCGCCTCCTCATCGGTCCGAATGGCGACCAGCGCATCGAGAAACTGCGCAGCACTTGACGGCCAGTCGAACTGCCTGCCGAAATCCCGACATGCGGCGCGATCCCTGGTCAGTGCTGACGCAATAGCAACGCCAAGACATGGATCGAGCGCCCCAACCCTGGGCGTAACAATGTCCATCGGCCCGCTCACGGGAAAGGCGGCGACCGGCGTGCCGCAGGCCAAAGCCTCGATCATCACCAGTCCGAATGTATCCGTCAGGCTGGGAAAGACGAAGACATCTGCCCCGGCATAGGCCCCGGCAAGCGCCCTGCCGGCAAGGGGGCCGAGGAAAAGGGCCTGCGGATATTGCCGCACGAGCGACGACAATGCCGGGCCGCCGCCAACGACGACCTTTGTGCCAGCATGGGTGCAACTCAGGAAAGCGCCGATATTCTTCTCCACGGCAACACGGCCGACATAGAGCATGATCGGCCGGGGCAGATCGGCAAAAGCTGCCGGCGGCAGCGCGTCTGGCGTGAAGTTCGAGAGGTCGACGCCACGCCCCCAATGCAGCACGGGGCCAATGCCCTGGTGTTTGAGTTGGGACCGGACGGATGCTGTTGAGGCCAGCACGGCACGCGCCGGGCGATGAAAGCGCCGGATATATCGCCAGAACAGGCTGGCCGGCAGCCCGGTCCGCTTTGCCAGATAGTCCGGAAATTGCGTGTGGTATGCGGTTGTGAACGCCAGCCCCTTGCGCAGGCACCACCGCCGTGCCGCAGCGCAAAGCGGCCCTTCGGTCGAGAGGTGGATTGCTTCCGGCCTGAAATCCGTCAAGCGTCGGCCAACCGCTCCCGCAGTAGTGAGCGCGAGCCGAATTTCGGGATAGGTCGGACACGGCAACGAACGAAACTGGTCCGGCGAGACGACCATCACCTCATGGCCATGTGACTTGAGCTCCGCGCACACGGCCTGCA
This sequence comes from Sphingomonadaceae bacterium, assembly GCA_046348625.1. Classification (GTDB taxonomy): domain Bacteria; phylum Pseudomonadota; class Alphaproteobacteria; order Sphingomonadales; family Sphingomonadaceae; genus Aquisediminimonas. Next base: position 73,979 of record JAXMDX010000003.1, on the reverse strand, counting down.
GGGTCCTGACAACGCCATTGACCTGCGGGGACCAGGCGTCGGTGACAATCGCGATCCTCAAGCGGCGATCCGAACAGGAACCTCGCGGCGGGCAATTTCCTCGGCCCAATGGAGAAGCTCCATCCGCCCGTCGAAATGCTCGACAAGCGCCGAGCAGCCTTCGACCCAGTCTCCGTCGTTATAATAGGTTATGCCCGAAATTTCCCGGATTTCGGCAGTGTGGATATGGCCGCACACAACGCCCTCCACACCGCGCACACTGGCCGCTCGCGACACAATCTCCTCGTAACGGGAGATGAATTCAACGGCATTCTTGACCTTGTGCTTGGCCATCTTGGAAAGCGACCAATAGGGCAGGTCGAGCCATTGACGGACGCGATTGACGACGAAATTCAGGCGGAGAAGCGCAGTGTATGCAGCATCGCCCAGAAAGGCGAGCCAACGGTGCGCAAGCATGATGGCATCGAATTCATCGCCATGAAGGACAAGGAGGCGACGGCCATCCGCCGTTTCATGAATCGCCTTTCGCCGGATTTCGATGCCGCCAAAATTCAGGCCCGAGAACTGGCGAAACATTTCGTCATGATTGCCGGGAATATAGACCACCCTTGTGCCCCTTTTCGCCCGCTTCATGAGGCGTCGCACAACGTCATTGTGCAAGGCAGGCCAGTAAAAGCGCTTCTTCAACCGCCATCCGTCAATAATGTCCCCGACGAGATAGAGTGTTTCGCTGTCCGTATGGTCGAGAAAGTCGACAAGCATCCCGGCATTGCAGCCTCGCGTGCCGAGATGAACGTCACTGATCCAGATCGTGCGATAGCGTGTGCGCTCGCCTGATCCTGTCGTCCGTCGCCCCGAGATCGGTGTGGGTTCGGTCAAAATCGCTTCCTCCGCATGGTAGCAGCGTCGGAAGGGCCTATCGCCGGATTGTATGACAAATTGAATCGCATGCCGTTACGGCTTGATGACAGCCTCGGACGATCGAAACGCTCTTCCCGCCAAAGGCCAGGCGCGACCGTCTGCAACCAAATCCTGCGCATGACCGGTAAAGGGTCCGACGATCCCGAAGACAATGAACATTTTCAAGAAGGGCCTTCCCGATGAAATTCCGCATGACAAAATTTGCCGTCATCCTGTCCACCCTGTGCCTGCAGGTCGCAACCACCCCCGCGTTGCAGGCAGCGACACTGGATGACGCATCGTCCGCCAACCATAATTCCCAAGTTCGCACAGGTGCCTTTGCGGGAGCGCGAATCCGGCTTGCCGTTGGCAGTCAGACGAGAGAACCGAGATTGCGCGCAGGCTTTTCCTTTGCTGCCTTGCAATCCGGCCAGACCCGGCGTGGCGCATCCTTCACACGTTTCGGGGAGGGACTCGAATTCGGCGTCAACAGCCGCGACAGCCAGCCGCACATGTCGCTTGCGGGGTATAGCCTCGCGTCCGAGCGGCTCGGCGCGGCGGACGGTGCCGGAGGCGAATCCAAAAAGGGCCATGGCTTGCGGACGGCGGCGTTCATTATTGGTGGCGTTCTTGTGGCTGGCGCCGCGGGAGCATTAATTCTTTTGACTTCAATTAATGAGGACAATTGAGGCCCGTTCAAACCACCAGAACGATCTTCCCGACATGGTCGCCGCCTTCCATCCGCGCATGGGCGGCGGCGGCTTCGGCCAACGGGAAAGTCCGGTCGATCACCGGTTTGAGCTTGCCGGCCTCGACATGGGGCCAGACGACGCGCTGGAGTTCTTCGGCAACAAGCGTCTTGAATGCGACCGGCCGCGCCCTGAGCGTTGACCCGGTCAATGTCAGGCGCTTCATCATGATCATGGCGATGTTGATTTCGGCCGAAATCCCACGCTGGACGGCAATCGTCACGTTGCGACCGTCTTCTGCCAGGCATTGGACGTTGCGGGGCAGATAATCGCCGCCAACCATGTCGAGCACAACCTGCACGCCCTTGCCGCCTGTGATGGCCTGAACCTCACTCACAAAGTCCTGCGTCGCATAGTTGATGGCGTGATCGGCACCCAGCTCCCGTGCGCGGGCGCACTTGCCGTCCGAGCCGCATGTCACGATCACGGTCAGTCCGAACAGCTTGCCCAGCGCAATGGCCATTGTGCCGATGCCGCTGGTGCCGCCATGCACAAGCACGGTATCGCCCTCCGCGGCATAGGCCCGCTCGAACAGGTTGGTCCACACGGTGAAGAGCGTCTCGGGCATTGCTGCCGCTTCGATCATCGAGATGGCGTCGGGCACGGGCAGACACTGGCCAAGCGGCGCCGCGCAATATTCGGCATAGCCACCGCCAGCCACGAGCGCACAGACCCTCTGGCCGATCCGACCGGGATCCACGCCGTCTCCCACCGCAATGATGTCCCCGGCGACTTCAAGCCCGGGAATGCTGGGCGCGCCCGGTGGCGGCGGATACATACCGCGCCTTTGCAGGACATCGGGCCGATTGACGCCCGCGGCTGCGACCCTGATCAGCACTTCCCCCGCCCCCGGGAGCGGGACCGGCCGGGTTGCCGGTTGAAGGACTTCAGGACCGCCCGGGGCGGCAGGATCAATGGCAATCATGGATTCGGGATGAACTGGCACGCGGATCCCCCTGTTTCGAAACGCACAAGCCTTATTGACTTGGATGCCGTAGGCGTCAACGCCAAGTCAAATGGACTTTGTCGAAGTTCATGCGCGGATCATCAAAGTAATCGATCAAGCATCGCCAACGCGGCCCAATGTCGACTATAGTTTCCAGTTGAGCGAGAAGAATGCCCTGCCAGCGATCGGATTGCCGAAAACATCCGTGAACGGGACATAACGAATATGCTTCTTGGCGATTTCGCAAGTCCGCTGATCCAGCAGATCATAGTCGGAGCTGTTGTTGATCAGGCATTTCACCGGGATCCCGTTCGCATCAATTTTGAGGGCGACGCGGACAACGCCTTGCTGTCCCGCTTGCAATGCAGAGACAGGGTAATCCTTGATTGACGGCGTATAAAGTTTTGCAGGCTTTGCAGTCTGAAAGTTCCGTCCGGTCAATGGAAATTGGACCAGGCCCGACTTTCCTTTCCAGCGAACGAGCAGCGGCGTCCGTAGGCCACAATATGCATCGCTCGCGCAATTGCGCTCTATCCGAAAGCGGAAGGCCGCCACGGCAGAGCACGCAAGCGCATCGAGCGCTTCATTGCCCGAACCTTTTGTTGGTTCGCAGGAAACGACATTCCCGTCCTCGCTGACCCTGACGTCAAGCCCCGTTTCGCCTGCCGCTTGTTTCATCGCTTTGGGCACAGCGATCGATCTCGGCATCTCGGGCTGCGGAAAAACACTTTCCATCCACCCAGTCCTTGGCCAGTCCCTGCGTTCGGGCGACGTGGGTGGCGGAGGATAGGAAACCGGGGGCGGAGACGGCACAATACCCGGATCGCTGAGAACCCATTCAACCAAAAAGCCAACACTTCCGGCTACAGGAATGCCATTGCCATCCAATGCGTGACGAAACTGGGCGCGCGCCCTAACCGCGTCGCATGCAGCAGCATCCAGCCGTACATCCCCTGCCGATTCAGTAACGGCGCATCCGATCGCCTTTCCGTCAGGACCGACAGTGATTGCGATGCGACTGGACCCTTGCTTGCCCTCCCGTCGTGCAGCTTCGGGATAGTCAGCGCCACTGACCAAGGGGGTCTTGCTGAAATATGGCCAAGCTACGCGGCCCTCTTCGAAACTGTCCAGCGACGCGAGCCAAGCCGATCCGCTGGCTACAGCCTTTTGAGGTTCAACGGAATCCTTCCGCGGTGCAGCCTTGGCTGTTCCAAAGCAAATCACACTGGAAAGCAAGATCGCCGTTGCTACACGCATCAAGAAATTCCCTGTTTCGAAACGCACAAGCCTTATTGACTTGGGCGGCGGTTCGGTCAACGATTCACCCATGGACATGGATGAATTGTTCGCAAAGCGGCCACAGGATCCGCTGACCTTGCTGGTGAAGCAAGATCTTGACCCATTGTCCGTTAATGAATTGAAGGAGCGGGTGGCAATCCTGGAGGCAGAGATTGCGCGCGTGAACCGAAAGATCGAAGGGTCCGTTAATTTTCGGGCAAGTGCGGAAGGGTTATTCAAACGCTGACTTGATGTTTGGCATCTCAGGCCCGACATAGGGAGCGAAGGAGCAACAAATGCCATCTTTTGCCCGTGAACTGGAAACCACGCTGCACAACGCGCTTGCCGCTGCGTCCAGCCGCAAACATGAATATGCGACGCTGGAGCACCTGCTTTACGCGTTGATCGATGACGAGCATGCGTCAAAGGTCATGGTCGCGTGCGGCGTGGATCTTGGCGAGCTCAAGGACACTGTTGCCCATTATCTGGATACCGAACTGGAATCGCTGAAAGTCCAGGGCGATTCCGACCCATCGCCGACGAGCGGGTTCCAGCGCGTCGTGCAGCGCGCGATCCTCCATGTCCAGTCTTCGGGCCGGGACGACGTCACGGGCGCGAATGTTCTTGTGGCACTGTTTTCAGAACGCGAGAGCTATGCCGTCTATTTCCTGCAGCAGCAGGACATGAGCCGCCTCGATGCAGTCAGCTTCATTTCACATGGCGTGGGCAAGGGCACCGAAGTCCCCGAAACACGCGAAGTGAAGGGGACCGAAGACAAGGAAGAAAAGAAGCAGGAAGCGCAGGGCAAGAACAAGCAGGAATCCGCGCTCAAGCAATTCTGCGTCGATCTGAACGAAAAGGCGCGCACCGGAAAGGTCGATCCACTGATCGGCCGCGGTCCCGAAGTTGACCGGACCGTGCAGATCCTCTGCCGCCGCTCCAAGAACAACCCGCTGTATGTGGGCGAGCCCGGCGTCGGCAAGACCGCCATTGCGGAAGGTCTGGCGCGCAAGATCATCGAAGGCGATGTGCCCGAAGTCCTGCTTCCTGCCGTCATCTATTCGCTCGATATGGGCGCCCTGCTTGCCGGGACACGCTATCGTGGCGATTTCGAAGAGCGGTTGAAAGCCGTCGTCAGCGAACTTGAAAAACTGCCCCATGCGATCCTGTTCATCGACGAGATCCACACCGTCATTGGCGCGGGCGCGACGTCAGGCGGAGCCATGGATGCCTCCAACCTGCTGAAGCCTGCGCTGTCGGGCGGCACGATCCGGTGCATCGGTTCGACGACCTACAAGGAATTCCGCAATCACTTCGAAAAGGATCGCGCGCTTCTCCGCCGGTTCCAGAAGATCGACGTGAACGAACCGACGGTCGAAGACACGATCAAGATTCTGTCCGGCCTGCGCAGTGCCTTTGAGAGCCATCACAGCGTCAAATACACGCCGGACGCGATCAAGTCCGCCGTGGAACTGTCCGCGCGCTATATCAATGACCGCAAATTGCCGGACAAGGCGATCGACGTCATCGACGAAGTCGGCGCCATGCAAATGCTGGTGCCTCCGGCAAAGCGCAAGAAGATCATCACGCCCAAGGAAATCGAGGCCGTGATCGCGACCATGGCGCGCATCCCTCCGAAAACAGTATCCAGCGATGACAAGAAGTCACTGGAAACTCTCGAAGCGGATCTGAAGCGGGTGGTCTTCGGTCAGAATGACGCCATCGAGAAGCTCGCGTCGGCGATCAAATTGTCGCGGGCTGGCCTGCGCGATCCCGAAAAGCCGATTGGATCCTATCTGTTCACCGGGCCGACCGGCGTCGGCAAGACGGAAGTCGCCCGTCAGCTGGCGTCGATCATGGGCATTCCGCTCCAGCGGTTCGACATGAGCGAATATATGGAACGGCACTCCGTCAGCCGCCTGATCGGCGCGCCTCCGGGCTATGTCGGCTATGATCAGGGTGGTCTCTTGACCGATGCGGTCGATCAGCAGCCGCATTCGGTCCTGCTGCTCGACGAAATCGAGAAGGCCCATCCAGACCTGTTCAACATCCTGCTGCAGGTGATGGACAATGGCCGCCTGACCGATCACCACGGCAAGACGGTCGATTTCCGCAATGTCATCCTGATCATGACGACCAATGCGGGCGCCAGCGACATGGCGCGCGAAACAGTCGGCTTTGGCAATCTCACCCGCGAGGGCGAGGATGGCGAAGCGGTCAAGAAGATGTTCACCCCCGAATTCCGCAATCGGCTCGATGCCGTTGTGCCATTCGGATATTTGCCGCCGGAAGTCGTGGCGCGGGTCGTCGAGAAGTTCATTCTCGAACTCGAACTCCAGCTTGCCGACCGCGATGTGCACATCAAGCTCGACGATGCTGCCAAGGCATGGCTGACCGAACGGGGCTATGACAAGCTCTATGGCGCCCGGCCGATGAGCCGTCTGATCCAGGAAAAGATCAAGCAGCCGCTGGCCGAGGAACTCTTGTTCGGCAAGCTTGTCCACGGTGGCGAAGTCGCGGTTCACCTGAAGGACGGTGCGATGGCTTTCGAAATCACGCCTGCGCCCCCCAAGAAGGGAAAGAAGGGCGGCAAGGCGAAGGCAAAAGCCGGAGCCTGAGGCCGAATTGAGAGGTTTCGGACGCGCGCCGTGCGCGTCAGAAACTACTTCAGATAGCGCCGAAACCAGGCCAGCCCTTCGGCAAAGCCCTGTTTTGCCGCAGCTTCATTGTAGCTCGGGCGATAGTCGGCAAAGAATCCGTGATCGGCACCCGCAAAGACATGGATTGTCGACGGCTTTTTCGCAGCTTTCAGCGCAGCGTTCATCGTCGCGACGTCGGCCTGGGTGATGCCCTTGTCCAAAGCGCCATAAAGCCCGAGGACCGGTGCCTTGATTGCAGGGACGAGATCGATCGGATTCTTAGGCTGAAGAACAGTCGGCTGACCAACGACGCGACCGTAACAGGCAACGCCCGCCTTCAGGCGCGGATTGTGCGCCGCATAGAGCCAGACAATACGGCCACCCCAGCAAAACCCCGTAATGCCCAGTTTCGCAGCATTGCCGCCGTCCGTGCCGGCAAATTGCGCTACGGCATCCAGATCACCCATGACTTGCGCATCCGGCACTTTCGAGACGATATCGCCGATCAGAACCTTGAAGTCGGCGATTTTGGTGGCATCGCCCTGGCGCTGGTAAAGATCGGGCGCAATGGCATAGAATCCCGCCTTGGCATAACGGCGGCAGATATCCTTCACCCACTCATGCAGTCCGAAGATTTCCTGCACGACAATGACCACCGGCAGGTTGCGCTTGCCCGACGGCTTGGCGCGATAGGCATTCATCCGCAGGCCGGCAGTCTGAAAGCTGGTCATCCCGGCATCGAGGCCGGTCACATCGGTCGTGATTGCAGAGGCGGCCACAGGCTGTGCCGCGAGAGCATAGCCAGTCAGGACGGCACTCCCCAGAATCGCCGCGCGGCGGTCAACCTGGGTTGAGCGGACCCAGTTCTGGTCCTCGCTCAGGCGTTCGGGGCTCTTGTCAGTCATGCAACCATTCTCCGTACAACGTGCGCGCGGTATCCTGCGGCCAAGTAAAAGCGGTTGGCAAGGCAAAGTCAATGTTCCATATATGTTCGCACGTCGATTCGTATCCGGAGTTGAAAATGACTGCCAGCCTGACCTTTTACACGAACCCCATGTCGCGCGGACAGATAGCCCGCTGGATGCTTGAGGAGGTTGGCGCACCTTATGATCAGGTGCTGCTCGACTTTGGCTCAGGCATGAAGGACGCGGCCTATCTGGCGATCAATCCGATGGGCAAGGTTCCGGCGATCAAGCATGGCGAGCATGTTGTCACCGAATGTGCGGCGATTTGCGCCTATCTGGCCGATGCTTTCCCCGATGCCGGGCTGGCTCCGCCGCTGTCCGAACGCGCCGATTATTATCGCTGGCTTTTCTTCGCCGCCGGGCCGTTGGAGCAGGCCTTGGTCAACACATCGCTCGGCTTTGAAGTGCCTGCTGAAAAGACGGGCATGGCCGGATATGGCAGTTTCGCGCTGACGGTGGATGTGCTCGAACTGGCCGTCAGCAAGTATGACTATGTCGCGGGCCCGAAATTCTCCGCCGCCGATGTCTATGTCGGTTCGCAGATCGTTTGGGGCACCCGCTTTGGCACATTGCCCAAGCGCCCCGCCTTCGAATCCTACGCCGCGCGCATCACCGCGCGTCCCGCCTATATCCGGGCGAATGAAATCGATGGGGCGCTCCACGCCGAGGCGCGGAAAAGCAAGGCCTGATCATCTGCCCGGGGCGGACGAGTGCGCCCCTCCCGGGCATGCAGCAAAACAGTCGCCGCTATTGCACCGTCACAGTGACAGCACGGCGGTTCCTTGCCCAGCTTGCCTCGTCAGAACCCATGGCGTCGGGCCGCTCCTTGCCATAGCTGATCGTGGAAATGCGCGCCGAGTCGACGCCCAGAGAGGCCAGGAAGTTTTTCGCGGCATTGGCGCGACGATCGCCCAGCGCAATGTTGTAGTCACGCGTGCCGCGTTCGTCGCAATGCCCTTCAATCGTGACCCGCTTGGTCGGATAACGGGCCAGCCAGCTTGCCTGACTCCGCAGGACCGCCTGATCCTCTTCATCGATATCGAACTTGTCCGTGTCGAAATACACGCGGTCGGCCGTCACGCTCGCCACGAAATCGGCCTGGCTTCCGGGTAACGGCTTGTCGGCATTGGCATCCGGGGTGGCCTCACCCTGCTGGACTGGTGGAGGCGGAATATCCTCAACCTTGCGCTTGGGTGCACAAGCGGCAAGCGCCACTAGGGAAGCGACCATGACCAGTCGGGATGCAGTCTTGTTCATTGTCAGTCTCCTTCGTCCGATTAGGGTAAAATGGGGCCCCAGGCCGGGTCCGACCCGTCAAGAGGCGTTGGAATGCGGCGCTCATTCACGCCAGTCAGATCCACTTGCCAGACCCCCGTCTTGCCACTGCCTTGTGCCGTCCTGAAAAACTGGATCACGCGACCATTGGGCGACCAGCTTGGCGCTTCGTCCTGCCAGCTGTCCGTAAGCAGACGCTCGCCTCCGCCAGACGGGGACATCACGCCGATACGGAAATTACCCGCAATCCGTGTAAAGGCAATCAGGTCGCCGCGCGGGCTCCATTCGGGCGTTGCATAGCGGCCACCGCCAAAACTGATGCGTTGCTGGCCGGAGCCGTCGGCGTTCATCACATAGATCTGCTGGCTGCCGGACCGGTCACTTTCAAAGACGATCTTGCTGCCGTCGGGTGAGAAGCTCCCGCCGGTATCGATTCCGGGGGAATTGGTGAGCCGCTGGGGCGTGCCGCCATTTGCCGAAATACGATAGATATCCGTGTTGCCGGCCACGGCCATCGAATAGAGGATCGTCTTGCCATCCGGCGAAAAGCGGGGCGAAAAGGTCGGGTTGGCGCTTTCGGTCACCAGCTTCTGGGTTCCGGAAGCCACATCATAGATGAAGATGCGCGGGCGGCTTCCCAGATAGCTCAGATAGACGATCGACTTGTAGTCGGGCGAGAAGCGCGGTGTCAGTGCAAGCGTCTGCCCGTTGGTGATGAAGCGGTGGTTCGCCCCGTCCGAATCCATGATTGCGAGACGTTTGATGCGATGATTCTTCGGACCGCTTTCGGCGATATAGGCAATCCGGCTATCGAAGAACGGGCTTTCGCCCGACAGGCGCGCATAGATTGCATCGGCGCATTTGTGCGCTGCCCGCCGCCAGTCACGCGGTGCAATGACATAGCCTTGCCGCGTCAGTTCGGATTTGAGGGCGACATCGTAAAGATAGCATCCCACCGTCAGTTCGCCATTGGCGTTGGCACGGACATAACCCTGCACGAGCGCTTCGGCGCCCGACGCCGACCAAGCCTCGAATTGCGGTGCGGTTACCTCATCATTGCCGATCGCGCGAATCCCTCCGGGACCGACCGGCTTGAAAAGCCCCGATCCCCTGAGATCCGCCGCGATCACTTCGGCAATCTGGCGGCCGAGCACATCGGTTGAGCCGGCAGGCGTGGCCGTGGCTTGCGGCGTGGGCAGGACAGGAACGGCAATGGTGAGGTCATTGCCGCTTTCGTCCGTCACATCGACGCTCAATTGCGCCTGCGCAGGACCAGCACCCAACAGGCATGCCAGGCTGAAACCAAGAATCGGACGAAAATTCATTGTGACAGCCTCTTGTCAAATGTCGGACGGATGACCTTCCAGGCATCGTAATATTCGGCTGGAAGTTGGAAAGGGGCGGCCAGACGAACCGCCCTGATTGCCTGATCGACATGCAATTTTGCCTGAATACGATTGCTGTCATTGACGCCGGTTTGCGAATCCAGTGTCGGTGCGCCGTCAATCGAGCCATCACGCTTCAGCCGGACGATCAATGTTGTGCGCAAAAGCTCGACATCGGCCCCGGTGGGCGACTTCCAGTGCGGCTTCAGCTGGCGGCGGATTTCCGCTCCTATTGACGATGCGACAGCCGGACCGATTGTCGTTGCGGGTGTGCCCGTGCTTGCCGGGGCATCAGTCAAACCTGCAACAAGATCCCGCGAAAGCCCTGATCGACGCTGTGCCTGCGCAGGCTTTGCCTTGGCCGGTTCGGCCTTTGGCGTCGGCTTTGCGGGAGCCGGAGCCTTGGTAACAGGCTTTTCCAACGCTTTTGCCTGAGGAGCCAATGTGGGCGCAGGAGGCGCGACCTGCGGTTCGACAGGCGCCGGCTCTTCCGCTGTGGCACCAGCTGGCGCAGGTGTCGGTTCAGGGGCTGCAGAGTCCAGAGCGACCGTATCAACCAGCGACACGTCAATGGGCTCTGCATCATATTTCGGAAGGTCCGGTGGCTTCAGCAAATTGAGCGACAGCGCAGCAAAAAGCACCGCATGCGCGACAATCGCAACACCAAGTCCGGTCTGTTCGGCGCGATCCACTATCTGTCCTGGCCCGCATCGCCCGTTGTGACGAGCGATACGCGATTGAGACCCGCGCGATTGAGTTCACCCATCACGCGCATCACGGTGCCATAATCCAGCGCTCGGTCTGCGCGAAGATAGATCTGCGGCGGTTCCGACCCGCCACGTTCGGCAACCGCTGCCAGCCGTGCGGGGAGTTCGGCAAAGGGGACAAGCTGCTCCCCGATGTAGAGCGCTCCCGTCTCATCGAGGGAGACCTGTATGGGTGCCTTGTCCTGTTCGAGCGCCTTGGCCCGGCTGTCCGGCAGGTTTAGCGGAACGCCAGCCATCAACAATGGCGCCGTGATCATGAAAATGATGAGCAGCACCAGCATGACGTCGACCATCGGCGTCACGTTGATTTCGGCCATTGGCGCGCGTCTGGAGCGGCGACGTGTGGCGGATGGCACGGGTGTCACTGATCAAGCTCCAGTTCCCGGCTCAAGGTTGCATGGAACCGGTCCGCAAAGCGGTTGAGCTGCGCTTCAAGCCGGTTCAGCACATGCCCGAAGCGATTGTAGGCGATCACGGCGGGGATGGCTGCGAACAGGCCCAGTGCGGTTGCAAACAGCGCTTCGGCAATGCCGGGGGCCACCACAGCGAGCGAGGAATTCTGTTCGGCTGCAATCGCTGTAAAGGAGCGCATGATTCCCCAGACTGTGCCGAAAAGGCCAACGAACGGGGCCACGCTGCCAATGGTCGCAAGGACATTGAGCCTGTCCGACAGGCGGTCGATTTCGGCCGCAACAGCCGTCCCCATGGCACTGGCCAGACGGGCCCGGGTGCCTTCACGATCAATCGTCCGCCGCCCGACGGTCGAGCTTCGCCACTCCTCCAGCCCAGCCAGCATGACCCGCGCGCTGGGCAGCCTAGAACCCTTGTGGGCCTGCTGGAAGGCGTGCGGATCCGTTGAATCCTTGAAATCGCGCTCGAACCGCCGGGTTTCGCGACCTACGTTGCGCAGTTTCAGCCACTGGCCGACAATGATTGTCCAGGTCCAGATGCTTGCGAGAAGCAGTCCGATCATGACGATCTTCACGATGATGTCGGCCTGCAGAAACAGGGCAATCGGTGAAAGCGTCGCAGCGTCTGTGTTGAGGGCAAGGGCTTGCATCAGTGTCAGGAGTCCTTTGGCAACAAAGTTTCAAAAGCGGCGATCCAGGGCTTGGGCTGGCGCCTTGGCCGTCCCTCACGCGAGAGAAATGCCGCGACAACACGAGCCTGGGTGAGCATTTCATCACCCAACATGACTCGTTGATGAATCACGACCGTCGCCGCACCCAGATGTTCGACGGTACTGACGACGCACAGCAGGTCATCGAAGCGCGCCGGCCGTTTGTATTTGATCTCGAGTTCGGACACGGCATAGACGCCCTCACCGCTTTCAAAGGCCTCCCGCTGGTCAATGCCCGCACATTTGAGCATGTCGGATCGCGCCCGTTCCATGTAGCGCAAATAGTTGGCGTGATAGACAAGGCCGGAAAAGTCCGTGTCCTCAAAATAGATGCGCAGCGGGAATTGATGTTCCCGGCCGACGAAGCGGCCGCCAGGATGCGGGGCTGACGTCATGACCCCCCTCTATCGCTTCGGATTCGCAACGGCAAATGACAGATCAAGAAAATTCGTCGGCCTAGCGTGCAACGGGCGGGCCAAAGCCAAGGAGCCGCGTGACGTTCAGGGCAACGGCAATGCGATAGGCGAACAACGGCAACAGCAATCCTGCAATAGTGACGAGAACAAGGGCCAGCATTGGATCGGCGGGACCAACCATTTTCAGCGCTGCACGCGTTGCAGCGGAAAAGATCGTGTGCATGAGGAATATGGGCATCGACAGCCGGCCCAGAACCTCAAGCCAGGTCATCGAGGGAATAACCGCCCCGAGCCACATGACCGTCGCAATTGTTGCAACGGAGCCAAGCACGGCCAATGCATAAATGGTGAGCGCATCTTGCGCTGGCGGCCCGACCGGCAGAATCAGGGCAGCAAACCCGGCCCAGGCTCCAGCGGCAACGGCAATCTGAACGACCGGTCGTTCGGCAAGCCAGACCAGCAAGGACAGGGCAAAGATGCCCAGCACGACATAAGGGAGAAAATGCAGCGCGCGAAAGAAGATGGAGTCGCTTGAAAAGCTGCACCACACGACCACCGCGAGAAGTGTCAGCACAACCAAAATCCAGCGTCGCGGCAGGATGAGTGCAATCACCAATTGGCAAAGAAACAGGACGTAGAGAAACCAGAACTGCTCGATCGGGACCAGTGGTATCGCGAGTATATCCGAAGGCGTTATCGGATTGTTTGTGTAGCCTGTGCTCGCGATTTTCAGACTGCCGTGGACAAGGGACCACAAAAAATACGGCCAGGCGACTGTCTGCAGCTTGTTCAGGATGAATTCCATACGGCCGCGCGCCACGCCGCGTTCGATGTTCAAACCCGCCAGAATGAAGAACAGCGGCATGTGAAAGCTATAGATGACTGTATCGACGTCAATCGGCCAGCCCGTTTGCGGCAGCATCCTGGCCAGCACCAGTCCGCGAGCGGCGTGCGCATAGACGACAAGAATGATGCCGACTCCGCGCGCGACGTCGATCCATTTCATGCGAGTGGAGGGCAATGTCATCAGGCGTCGAAAAGCCCGTCTTGCGCACCTGCCGGAGGATTGAGCCCTAGGTGTTTCCATCCGCCTGCGTTGAGGCAGCGCCCCCGTGCTGTTCGCGCAATCAGACCGAGCTGGATCAGGAAGGGCTCGATCACTTCCTCGATCGTGTCGCGCGGTTCCGAAAGGCCGGCTGCCAAGGTTTCGACACCGACGGGGCCACCCTTGTAGATGTCTGCAATCATGGTCAGGTATCGGCGATCCATCGCGTCCAGGCCAAGCGCGTCGACTTCAAGACGATTCAGCGCGGCATCGGCCACCTTGGCAGAGACAGTGGCTTCACCTGCGACATTGGCGAAATCGCGCACACGGCGGAGCAGCCGTCCCGCAATGCGCGGCGTGCCGCGCGCCCGTCGGGCAATTTCCCGGGCCCCGTCCTCGGCAATGGCCAGATCAAGAAGCACTGCGGCCCGGCGGATGACTTTCTCCAGTTCCTCGACCGAATAGAATGTGAGGCGAACGGGGATTCCGAACCTGTCGCGCAGCGGCGTCGTCAGAAGACCCTGACGGGTCGTGGCTCCGACCAGCGTGAATTTTGGCAAGTCGATCCGGACAGAGCGGGCCGACGGCCCTTCGCCGATCATCAGGTCCAGTGCGCGATCCTCCATCGCCGGATAGAGAATCTCCTCGACCGCAGGATTGAGACGGTGGATCTCGTCGATGAAGAGGACGTCTCCGTCCTCAAGATTGGTCAGAAGCGCCGCAAGATCACCCGATTTGGCAATGACCGGCCCGGACGTGGCCCGAAACCCCACCCCCATTTCACGCGCCACGATCTGCGCAAGCGTCGTCTTGCCCAATCCCGGTGGCCCGAAGAAAAGGACATGGTCGAGCGCATCGCCACGCGACCGGGCCGCCTCGATAAACACCCGCAGATTTTCACGCGCCGCCTTCTGGCCAACGAATTCATCAAGCGTTTTCGGGCGCAAGGCTGCATCCACGTCTTCCGGACGTCGGCTCGAAGTCAGGATGCGATCATCTTCGGTCATTTGCCCGCTTTCTTCAGCGCAAGCCGCACCAATGCGTCAAGCGTTGCGCCGGTGCCCAATTCGGCTTCTGCGGCGGCAACGGCCGCTCCGGCTTCAGCCGGCCGGAAGCCAAGATTGGCGAGGGCCGAAACCGCATCGGCCGCAAATCCGCCCGCTGCCTTGGGAAGCGCGCCTGCGGACCCGAGGGTGACACCGCCCACCTTGTCCTTCAGTTCCATGACGATGCGCTGCGCCAGTTTTGGGCCAACACCATTGGCGCGGGCGACCATTGCCTTGTCTTCGGTGGCCACCGCGCGGCTCAGGTCTTCGGCGTCAAGCGTGGACAGGATCGCAAGTGCAACCTTGCCTCCCACGCCCTGGACACCCGTCAGAAGGCGGAACCAGTCACGCTCTCCTGCCGAGCCGAACGCAAAGAGCGTCATGGCATCCTCGCGTACCTGCATTTCGGTGAAGACCATCACCTGTCCGCCGATCGGGCCGAGGGCGGAGAGAGTCCGTGTCGACGCCTGCACCAGATAGCCAACCCCACCGACATCGATCACCGCATGGTCAGCGGCGCTTTCGGCCAATAGTCCGGTGAGGCGGGCAATCATGACCATGCTTGTAGCCACGCGATTTGCAAAAGGGAATCATGATCACCCAATGCGCCGCGCACTCGCCAGATGATGGGCATGCGTGATCGCAACAGCCAGCGCATCCGCCGCATCGGCGCCGGTAATCCTGATTCCGGGCAAGAGCCGCGCAACCATGGCATGAACCTGCGCCTTTTCGGCATTACCGACGCCCACGACAGCCTTCTTGACAAGGCGCGCGGCATATTCGCCGACTTCGAGGCCGGTCCGTGCGACCGCAAGCAGACAGACCCCCCGCGCCTGCCCGAGCTTCAAGGTCGATTGCGGATTGGCATTGACGAAGACTTCTTCAACAGCCGCAGCCTCCGGGCTGTGCTGGATCATCAAGTCGGTCAGGGCGCGGTCGAGTGCAACCAGCCTTTCAGGCAGAGGCGCCTTGGGATCGGTGGCAATTTGCCCATTGGCAATATGGCTAAGCCGGTTTCCAACCGCTGCGATCACGCCCCAGCCGGTCGTCCCCAGTCCCGGATCGAGGCCGAGAATGATCAGCCCAGCTTCTCCATCACGTCATCGGGCACATCGTAATTGCCCCAGACGGTCTGGACATCATCGTCATCATCGAGCGCATCGAGCAATTTCATGAGGGTGCCGGCTTCGCCTTCGCCAACCGTGACCGTCGTTTGCGGTCGCCAGGCGAGCTTGACCGTGTCCGGAGCACCAAGCTTGGCTTCAAGCGCCTTGGCGACTTCGTGAAGCTCGTCCATCGCGGTCCAGATTTCGTGCCCGTCGTCGGACGATTCGACGTCCGCCGCACCCGCTTCCAGCGCCGCTTCGAACACGGTGTCCGGATCCCCGGCCTTGGCTGCATAGATGATCTGCCCCAACCGGTCGAAGGCATGGCTGACTGCACCCGGCGCACCGAGGTTTCCACCATTTTTCGAAACGGCCGTGCGGACATTGGTTGCGGTGCGATTGCGGTTGTCGGTCAAGGCCTCGATGATCAGCGAAACGCCGCCGGGGCCGAAACCCTCGTAGCGAATTTCCTCATAATTATCGCCTTCGCCCGTGGTCGCCTTGTTGATCGCGCGTTCGATATTGTCCTTTGGCATCGATTGCGCACGCGCAGCCAGCACTGCCGAACGCAGGCGCGGATTCATGTCGGGATCGGGCACGCCTGACTTCGCAGCGACAGTAATTTCGCGCGAAAGCTTGGAAAACATTGCCGAGCGCTTCTTGTCTTGAGCGCCCTTGCGATACATGATGTTCTTGAACTTGGAATGGCCTGCCATGGAAACCGTTCTGAATGGAGTTGGGATGGGCGCGCCCTAGCCCAAAGACGTTCCCCGGGGCAAGTTTTCACCCAAGTTTGACGGCGGTCCCCGAAGCGGTGACCATGAGCATCGAGCCGCCCTGCCCCAGAACTTCATAGTCAAGATCGATCCCGATCACGGCGTCGGCGCCCAACGACAGCGCTTCCTGCGCAATTTCATCGAGCGAGGTCTTGCGGGCTTCCCGGAGAGTGGACTCATAGGATCCGGAACGGCCGCCGACGATATCGCGCACGCTTGCGAACAGGTCCTTGAAGATATTCGCACCGACAATCACTTCGCCGGTCACGATTCCCAGATACTCGCGCACCGGGCGACCCTCGATCGCTGTCGTCGTGGACATTATCATCGCATCATCTCCTTCGTGTCAGAGGCCCAGAGCGGCCTTGTAGGTGTCGAGGATGGCTTCCATTTCCTGCCGGTCATGCGTTTCCATTTTCCGCAGGCGCACGATCTGGCGCATGATCTTGGCATCATAGCCGCGAGCCTTGGCTTCGGAATAGACATCGCGAATATCGTCGGCGATGCCCTTCTTCTCCTCCTCAAGCCGCTCGATACGCTCAATCAGAAGGCGCAGTTCGTCGGCGGCTACAACGTCACTCATCAGATTCTCCGGGTTCGATTGAAGGCGCGGCCTTAGGGCCGATCAGCGGTTCTTCGCAATGCTTTCCTGCATCCGCGCGAGCTGTTCCGGCGTTGCCTCACCTTGGTGCTTCGCTTTCCATTCCGAATAGGGCATGCCGTATACCAGGCTCCGGCCTTCTTCTTTGGTCATGCCGCCAGCGTCCGCCACCCAATCGCCCAGACAATTGCGACAGAAGCCGGCCAGACCCATCAGGTCAACATTCTGGGCGTCGGTCCGATGGCGCAAATGGGCAACCAGCCTGCGGAACGCTGCCGCTGCCACGGCATCCTCGATATTTATATCCATCATTCGTCCTTTGCGGGATTCCAAGCCCGACGGATAGCGTCTAAGGCAAAGGCGATCCAGAGGAGCTTCATTTGATTTCACCCCGCCAGCACCGTGACGTCGCGCCACGCGCACGAAAGGTGCGTATTCTCGCGACGCTGGGGCCCGCCAGCAACACGCCGGAGATGATTGAAAAGCTGTTCAAGGCGGGCGCCGATGCCTTCCGCATCAACATGAGCCATGGTGCGCAGGCAGAGAAGGTGGAGCTGATCAGGTCGATCCGTGCGCTTGAAAAATCGCTCGGGCGCCCGACGACAATTCTTGCGGACCTTCAAGGACCGAAACTGCGTGTGGGGAAATTTGCCGGAGGAGCCGTCCAGCTCGCGACGGGCGGGCGATTCATCCTTGATCGGGATGCAACGCTGGGTGACGCAAAGCGGGTTTGCCTGCCGCACAAGGAAATTTTTGACGCGCTCGAGGTTGGCGCGCGCCTTCTGCTTGATGATGGCAAGCTGGTGCTGCGGGTTGAAAAAATGTCCGAGACGCGAATCACGACGCGCGTCGAAGTGGGTGGAATGCTGTCCGACAACAAGGGCCTCAACGTCCCCGATGTTGTTGTCCCGATGGCCGCATTGACCGAAAAGGATCTGTCCGATCTCAGCTTCGCCCTCGAACAGGGTGTTGACTGGATCGCCCTCAGCTTTGTCCAGCGGCCGGAAGACCTCGCCGATGCCCGACGCCTGATTGGCGGGCGAGCCGCCCTCTTGGCCAAGATCGAAAAGCCGGCGGCCCTGTCCAGACTGGAAGAAATCATCGAACTCGCCGATGCCGTGATGGTCGCGCGCGGGGATCTGGGTGTGGAGCTGCCACCCGAAGCAGTGCCGCCTGCACAGAAGCGGATTGTGGAAACCGCCCGCCGGTTCGGTCGGCCCGTCGTTGTCGCGACCCAGATGCTCGAATCGATGATCAAGGCGCCAACGCCAACGCGCGCCGAAGTGTCCGACGTTGCGACGGCCATTTATGACGGCGCCGATGCCGTCATGCTGTCCGCTGAATCGGCGGCAGGAGATTGGCCGATCGAATCGGTCGCGATGATGGACCGGATCGCGATCAATGTGGAAAGCGATCCTGCCTATGCGGCGCGGGTTCATTTCACCGAAACGCGCCCGGATCCGACAACGGCAGACGCCCTTTCAGAAGCGGCATTCGATATTGTCAGAACAGTGTCTGCCAAATCCATCATCTGCTTCACCGAGTCCGGCTCCACTGCGCGGCGGATTGCACGTGAACGACCGCTCGTCCCGATTCTGGTACTGACGCCGAAGCTTGCTACGGCGCGCCGCCTTGGTCTGCTCTGGGGCGTCCATGCAGTGTCGACCCGGGACGTTTCTTCCTTCGAGGAAATGGTGGCCAAGTCAAAGCGCATGGCCCTGCGTCAGGGAATTGCGGGAGGCGGAGATCGGGTGATCATGATGGCTGGCGTCCCCTTCGGGACACCGGGCTCAACCAACGTGCTCCACGTGGTCCGATTGACCGGGCAGGAGCTCAAGGGCCGCTAGTTCGCGTGCGAGGCTTTCCGCATCCGTAAAATGATGCGCAACAAATCCGTTTGTCCGCGCAGCCTCGACGTTGGGAAGGCTGTCATCAACGAAAAGCCCTTCGCCCGGCGCGAGGCCAAACCGTTCAAGAGCCAGTTGATAAATGGCATCGCCCGGCTTCGTCAGCTTCTCGATTCCGGAAACCACAATGTCGGAAAATTGATCGAATATCGGGGCGGTCGGGCGAAACATGGCCCAGAAATCAGCCCCGAAATTGGTAATGGCAAACAGCGGAACGCCATTGTTTGCCAGGCCTTCGACCAGGCGATGAACGCCCGGAACCGGCCCGGGGATCGTCTCCAGCCAGCGATGCCGATAGGCGAGCAAGAGCTGTGCGTGTTCGGGAAACCGGGCGATGCGTTCTTCGACCATGAGATCGATGGGCCGACCGGCATCATGTTGCTCATGCCATTCGATCGGCACGACGTCGGCCAGGAATCGGTCCAGCTCGTCCCGATCCCCGATCAGCTTTTCGAAGAGGTAACGGCGGTCCCAATCGTAAAGGACACGCCCGACATCAAAGACGACCGCTTTCACGGCCATCGTGCTTGTCAGCCCTGGCGCGCCTTGAAGCGACGATTCGTCTTGTTGATGACATATGTCCGGCCGCGACGACGGATGACGCGATTGTCCCGATGGCGGTCCTTGAGCGACTTGAGTGAATTGCGGATCTTCATGATCGCTTGCCTGTTTCTCTATGATCTGGAAAAAGAAGGCTGCCGCCTAAGGGGCAGATGGTCTAAAGTCAAGGCGTCCCTGCAGGAGAAGTGTCCATGCGTAAAGTTGTTCTGAGTTCCGCCGCAACCCTGTTTCTGGTCGGCTGCGCTGCCAAGCTTCCGCCGGTTGAGGTCACACGGTTTCATGTGAACGATACGGTCGCTGCCGGGACCGTCGCCACCCGCGCGCTCGGTGATATCGACGGATCAACAATCGAATTCCGCACCTATGATATCGCGGTCAAGCGCGAACTGGCGCGCCTGGGCTATGCAGAAGGGTCAGACCCGGCATACTCGGCCGAAATCGGCTATGCGCGCGAAGCGCGTGAACGGCTGGCCAAATCGTCTCCGATCACAATCGGTATCGGGGGCGGCAGCTTCGGCCGTCACACCGGTATCGGGCTGGGCACAAGTTTCGGCATCGGGGGCGATAATAGTGGCAAGATGATCATTTCAAAGCTGGAGGTGCGGCTGAAGCGCAACGCCGATGGTGTTGTGGTTTGGGAAGGCAGGGCGCAGACGGAAGCGCCGTCCAATGCGCCGTCTGCGCAGCCCGGCCTTGCAGCGGACAAATTGTCCCGCGCCCTTTTTGAAGGCTTCCCTGGCGAATCGGGCAAGACGATTCTGGTTCCCTGACGAATCGCCCGGGTTGCCCGACACGGCCTGTTGGGCTTAACTGCCCAAATGACCATGACGATCAACGCCGCTTTCGATAGCGGAAACATCATTGTCACGTCGATTGACGGGGCCACGGCAAATCTCGAGATTCGCAAGGATGCGCATTCCGACTTTTACCAGTGGTTCCATTTTCGCGTGTCGGGAGCGCAGGGCCGGAAAATCACGTTGCGGATCACCAATTGTGGCGGATCGGCCTATCCGGGCGGCTGGGACAATTACAAGGCGCGGTTTTCTGACGATCGCGCGGAATGGCGCTGTGCCGAAACAACTTATGACGGTGGCGTCCTGACGATCACGCATACGCCCGCCCTCGACAGCATATGGTTTGCCTATTTCGCACCTTATTCGATCGAACGGCATCACGACCTTGTGCAACGGACAGCGGCATGCCCTGACGTCGCACTGATCGAACTTGGCCAGTCCATCGAAGGGCAGCCGATCGATTGCCTGCGCATGGGGACCGGCCCGACGCACGTCTGGCTTTATGCCCGCCAGCATCCGGGCGAAAGCATGGCCGAATGGTGGATGGAAGGGGCCCTCGAGCTGCTAACCGATCCGGACAACCAGACTGCCCGGACACTGCGCGAGAAATGCACACTGCACGTCATTCCCAATATGAACCCTGATGGCTCCCGCCGCGGGCATCTGAGAACAAATGCCGTGGGCACAAATCTCAACCGCGAATGGGAAAACCCCTCTGCGGACCGGAGTCCCGAAGTCCTCTGTGTGCGCAACGCCATGGATGAAACAGGCGTGCACTGGGCCATGGATGTGCACGGCGACGAGGCGATTCCGGCCAATTTCATCGCGGGCTTCGAAGGCATTCCCAACTGGACCGACGTCCAGGGCAATCGTTTCTATGCCTATCGCAATGCACTGGCCGAACATACGCCGGACTTCCAGACCCGCCTTGGGTATCCGGCTTCGGCGCCGGGCCGGGCCAATCTGACGATGTCGACAAACCAGCTCGCGAACCGCTTTTCACATCTGGGTTGTGTGTCCATGACGCTCGAAATGCCATTCAAGGACCATGATCCCAATCCCGATCTCGATCAGGCATGGAGCCCGAAAAGGTGCAAGGCACTCGCGAAGTCCTGTCTGGAAGTCCTGTCGCAAAGCCTTTGACATGACAGGGTTTCGTATTGTCGAAGATGATCTCACGGGTCCGGATATTGCGGCCCTGTTGCGGGCCCATCTCGATGCGATGCACGAACATTCGCCGCCGGGAAGTGTTCACGCCCTTGACCTTCAGGCACTTAAAGCACCGGAAATCACCTTCTGGTCGATTTGGGTCGAGGATCGCCTTGCCGGTTGTGGAGCGCTCAAGGAACTCGAACCGGACCATGGCGAGATCAAGTCCATGCGGACAGCGCAATCCCATCTGCGGCGTGGCGTGGCGTCGCAGGTGCTGTCGCACATGATCGCCGTGGCGCGGGAACGCGGCTATCGGAGATTGAGCCTGGAAACCGGCTCAAGTGCGCCGTTCGTTCCGGCGCACCGCCTGTATGAAGCTTTCGGATTCGAGCCCTGCGGCCCTTATGGCGACTATGAGGATGAGGAGTTCAGCCAGTACTACAGGCTCTGGCTCTAGAGTTTGCCGTCTCGCCAAGCGCCGCCGATTGCGTTAGGCCGCGCCCGAATCGCCTGATGTGGAGCCAAACGCCCAATGCCAACACTCGTCCTCATCCGACATGGCCAATCAGCCTGGAACCTCGAGAACCGCTTCACGGGCTGGTGGGACGTTGACGTCACCGAAAAGGGCGCCGCTGAAGCTCGCGCAGCAGGCGTGCTCATGCGGGAGAAGGGCCTGGATTTCGACTGCACATTCACATCGCTTCAGACGCGCGCCATCAAGACGCTCAACCTTGCGCTTGAGGAAATGGGCCGCTTGTGGCTTCCGGTCGAAAAGGACTGGCGCCTGAACGAGCGTCACTATGGCGGGCTGACTGGCCTCGACAAGGCCGAAACCGCTGCCAAACATGGCGATGACCAGGTCAAGATCTGGCGTCGCAGCTTTGATGTGCCCCCGCCCCCGCTGGAATCTGGCAGCCCCTATGATCTGTCTTCGGATCGCCGTTATGCCGGGATCAAGGTCCCTGCTACCGAAAGCCTGAAGGACACGATTGCGCGCGTCCTGCCCTATTGGGAAACGCGGATTGCGCCGGAACTGCGTGCTGGAAAACGTGTCCTGATCTCCGCACACGGCAATTCACTGAGAGCGCTTGTCAAACATCTCTCGAACATTCCCGATGACGAGATCACCGGTCTCGAGATCCCGACCGGACAGCCAATTGTGTATGACCTCGCGGACGATCTCAGCGCACGAGAGCGCTATTACCTCTCCGAACGCTGAGCATACATTGCCGCGTCAGCGCGGGCGAGGACAGTTTCGACGTCGTCCCCCGCACGCACCATGGTCAACCCGGCGGTCACGCTGACCCTGATGCTTGCCCTGCCCAGATCAACAGGCTCGGTTGCGACAGTGGACGCCAGCAACTCGGCCTTGGCCCTCGCAGCCTTTTCATCGAGATGATCGAGGATAAGGCCGAATTCGTCCCCGCCAATCCGCGCCACCATGTCGCCTGCGCGCAGGCTGGCCTTCAGGACGCGCGCGACATGGAGCAGGACTGCGTCACCCGCCTGATGTCCGTGGCAATCATTGATGGCCTTCAAGCCGTTCACGTCGACATACAGAACTGCGGCCGGTGTCTTGTGGCGTGCAGCCTGATGCAGGACTCTTTCCAGTTCACGCAGGAAGGCCCGCCGGTTCGGCAGTGGCAACAATGTGTCCGTATCTGCAAGCCGTTCAAGCTCTTCCAGCCGCGCCCGGAGATTCTCGAGCGCTGCCTTCAATCCGTCATTCTCATCAGCAAGCTGCCGAATGACATCGCTATCCAATTCGTTCAAAAGTACGTCCCCCAAAACGCTACTCAGCGACTCTGTGAATATAACGAACGTTAAAGGCCATAGCATAGAATTATTGTGATCGCGATCACAGCCCAGCTGCGTTGCGCTTGGAGAAAGTGGCAGCTAAAGACCTTGAGCCTTGAGAAGTGGCAACGGGGCACCCCATCATCATGAGTGAAAGCAGACCGCTCGTCGGCATCATAATGGGCAGCACGTCCGACTGGGAGACGATGCGCCACGCCGCAGATGCCCTTGATGCCCTTGGAATTTCACATGAAACGCGCGTGGTTTCAGCGCACCGAACGCCAGACCGGCTCTACGACTATGCCAAGGGCGCTGCCGGCCGCGGACTGCAAGTGATTATTGCCGGCGCTGGCGGGGCCGCACACTTGCCGGGAATGGCGGCATCCATGACGACCTTGCCCGTTCTTGGGGTCCCGGTTGAATCCAAGGCGTTGAGCGGGATGGACAGCCTGCTATCCATCGTCCAGATGCCCGGTGGCATTCCCGTCGGCACGCTGGCCATCGGCAAGGCCGGGGCGACCAATGCAGGCCTCCTCGCTGGCGCAATTCTCGCTCTTTCCGATCCCGCGCTTGCTGAACGGCTCAGCGCCTGGCGTGCCGAACAGACGCGTTCCGTGGCGAATGATCCTGCATGACGCCTGTTCCTCCCGGTTCAACCATCGGCATTATCGGCGGCGGCCAGCTCGGCCGGATGCTCAGCCTTGCGGCCGCACAACTGGGCTATCGCTGCCACATCTACGCACCGGAGGCGAGCGGCCCGGCAGCCGATGTCAGCGCAAAGTGGATCCAGGGTGACTATGGAGACACGGAGCGCCTTCTGGAATTCGCACGGGATGTCGCCGTCATCACATTCGAGTTCGAGAATATCGACCCGATGCCTCTGCGGCCACTCGCAGAGTCGAAGCCGGTCTTTCCGCCGCTGAAGGCGCTGGAAATCGGGCAAGACCGCATTGCGGAAAAGAGCTTTGCGGCAGAACTCGGCGGACGGACGGCGCCCTGGGCGGCAGTCAACAGCCGAGACGAACTCGATGCCGCCATTGCTGCAATCGGCCTCCCGGCGATCCTGAAAACCGTGCGATTTGGATATGACGGCAAGGGCCAGGCCCGGATCAAGACCGTTGCTGATGCCGATGCTGCCTGGACGGCGATTGGCGAGTGTCCGGCAATCCTTGAAGGCATGGTCCACTTCGATCACGAGTTTTCGCTGATCGTCGCGCGGGACCAGAAAGGCAGCGTTTCATTTTGGGACACTCCCGAAAACGTCCACAAGGATGGCATCCTCGCAACGTCAACAATTCCGGCGGCGGATATCGTGCGCCAGCAAGTCCCCGCTGCTCGGGCGCTTGCCCGCCGGATCGCAGAGCGGTTTGACTATGTGGGCGTTTTCACGATCGAATTCTTTGCCAGCGCCGATGGACCGGTTTTCAACGAACTGGCACCCCGCGTTCACAATTCGGGCCACTGGACGATCGAGGGCGCGACCACGTCGCAGTTCGAGAATCACATTCGGGCAATTCTGGGGCTGCCACTTGGCGCGACCCATTTGCGCGGCTCAATGATCGAGATGCGAAACCTGATCGGACATGATGCCGACAATTGGCTGGCATTGGCAAGCGATCCCGGCGCGCATCTGCATCTTTACGGGAAGCATGAGGCGCGGCCGGGACGCAAAATGGGTCACATAACCCGTATCACTTAGGACTGGCGCGTGCCCGAAAGTGGCATCGAGCCGAACATGCCAGCCTTGACACTGCCCGTGATGCTGTCGCCGTCAACCGTTGCGGTCCCCTCCAGCGTCATCGGCATGGGTACTGTCATGTTCATTTTCCAGGTCAGGGTATTGCCGTCGACCTTGCCATCATAGACATCGAGCGAACCCTGAGCCCCGGCATTGGTCCCGGTCCAGGTATCACCGGAAACATTGACTGTCAGGACCGACTTCTGGTCGCCCATGGGAGTCTTGGTCACGCATTCATAGGAACCTGCAACGGACATCGTCTTCTCCTTAATCTGCCGCGCGCTCAATTCGCTGCGGATAAAACCATCTCTTCAACAGGCAGACCGAGGCCGTCAAGCTGGGGCCTCACCTTCTTCGCATCGCCGACAACCACCCAGACCAGCGCATTCGGATCGATGACGTTACGGAATTCGCGATCAAGGCCCGATGCGGTCATTGCGAGATATTTTTGCGGCAGGGTTTCATAGAAATTGTCCGGTCTTCCCAGAGAAATAATCCGCTGAACGCTGCCAAGCACAGCGCCAGAGGTTTCGAAATTCCCGGGGAGTTCACGGATATTGCCATTGATAGTGCGTTCGAGCTCGGCAGCCGTAATTCCGGACTTGCTGGAGAAGTCGCTCAATTGCGCCCTCAGCGCGCGGATCGAATCGCCGGTCCGATCGGCCTGTACCGGTGCTTGAACAACAAAGGTCACCCTATTCTCTTCGCCGCCAATGCCGCTGCTCACGCCATAGGACCAGCCCTTGGTTTCGCGCAGGTCGGTGTTGATGCGCGACATGAATGATCCCCCGAACACCTCGTTTGCTGCCCTAAGGCCAACCAGATCATTGTGGCCGGTGCGATCCAGCACCATGCCGGCAAGGATGGTCGACTGAGGTGCGTTGGGCCGGTCGACGAAAATGATCCGGGGACGCGGCGCCGGAATGCCGACCGCAAAATCCTTGGCTGGCGGCGCTTCTCCCGTCACGCGCCAGGTTCCGAAACTCTTTTCGAGCATGGGCACAAGCGAAGCCAGTGTCGTGTCGCCGACGACAAAGATGCGCGCCTTTTCAGGCCGCAGCCAACGATCGTGAAAGGCCGAAAGCTGCGCTGGCGTAAGGGCCTTGACGACGGCGATATCGCCGCTGCCGCTCCCGGGAACGGCATAGGGATGCTGCGTGCCCCACAGCAACGTCGGCAAGACCCGGCCCGCAACGGAGCCTGGATCCTGAAGTTCCGCTGCGATGCCTGCAAGCTGCTGAACGCGGACGCGATTCACTTCCTCAGGGGCAAAGGCCGGATTGCGAATGACGTCGGCAAGGAGGTCGAGCGAGAGCCCCAGATTGGCCGACAAGGCAGAAATGCCGATATTCGTGCGATCAAGGCTGGCACCGGACGAAATGCCTGCACCCAAACGCTCGCTTTCTTCTGCAAGTTGCCTCGAATTGCGGGTCTTTGTCCCTTCGCGCATGACCCGCAGCATCAGTGCCTGCGTTCCAAGCGCATCCTTTGGATCGGCAGCATATCCCGCATCGAACGAGACATTGACCTGTACAACCGGCACTGCCGAGCGCCGTGCCAAATAGACCTCGATTCCGTTGCTCAGCCGCGCCCGTTCGATCGGCGGGAATGTCAATGCAGCAAAGGAACCAACCGGGGGCAATTTGGCCGGATCGATTGCGGCCTCTTCCTCGGGGGCAGAAGGTGGCTCGACGCGAGCGGCCTCTTCATAGGCGGCACGCTCTCCGGGTTCGACGGTCAGCTGATAGACCGGGCGCGAGAGCCATTTCTGCATGGCAGCCCTGACGGTGGCTGGCGTGGCGCGAGCATATTCGGCCAGTTGCTTGCGATAAAAGCCCGGATCATTCGAATAGAGAGCACCTTCGGCAAGCGTCACAGACTTGCCGCCAAACCCGCCAACCGATTCCAGTCCGGAGATCGTTTCCGAAACGGTCCGTGTTGCCACACGCTGCACTTCATCTGCGGTGGGGCCCTTGGTCATGAGCTCTCCCAGCAGCTCATCGAGACGTTTGTTAACCAGAGCCACATCGACGCCAGGGCGCACATCGGCCGTGATTTCGGCAAAGCCCATCTGGGCAAAAGTCTGCACACTTGCGGTCACGCCGACAGCAAGCTTCTCCTGCCGCACCAGCGCATTGTCGAGCCGCGAGCTCGACAGCCCGCCGAGCACAGACATTCCCACCGTCAAGGGTACCGTATCGGGATTATTCAGTCCGGGCACAGCCCACCAGCGATAGAGTCGCGTTGTCGCAACCTGATCCTTCATGATTTCAGATTTCGGGGCAGCAAGAGTAGGCACTGGCGCAACCACGGGTTGCTGCTTTGGTCCGGCCGGGAAACTCCCGAACCGCTTTTCGACCAGAGCGCGAGCCGTTGGCACATCTATGTCTCCGGCCAGGACGAGCACGGCATTGTTCGGCCCATAATGCTGCCGGAACCAGGCCTTCACATCATCAAGGCTGGCCTTGTCGAGATCGGCCATCGAACCAATGATGGTATGGCCATAGGGGTGCTCGGGCGGGAAGAGTCCTTCAATCTGGGCATAATCGGTCAGGCCATAGGGTTGCGTGTCCCTTTGGCGCTTTTCGTTCTGGACGACGCTGCGTTGATTATCCAGCTTGGCTTGCGTGATGCCGCCTAGCAAGTGACCCATGCGATCCGCTTCGACAAAAAGGGCCCGATCGAGCGCCGCCGTTGGCACTGTTTCAAAATAGTTGGTGCGATCGAATGCGGTCGACCCGTTCATGTCTGTGGCGCCGATCTGTTGCATCGGCTCAAAGAAATCGCCGGGAACATTCTCCGAGCCGTTGTACATCAGGTGTTCGAACAGGTGGGCGAAGCCGGTCTTGCCCTTGGGTTCATGTTTCGAGCCGACATCGTACCAGATCGAAATAGCGACGACCGGAGCCTTGCGGTCAGTATGCACGATCACGCGCAAGCCGTTTGCCAAGGTAAACTGGGTATAAGGAATATTCACGGCCTTCACGAGCGTCGAGACAGGCGCAGGCTTTGCCGTCGTGGCCTGGGCAGGCTGCACGCAAAAGGCAGCGAGCGACAGGAGCGCTGCAAAGGCCAGACTTTTACGCATCATTGTTCCTCTTGCCGTTTCAGTTCACGCGATAGGCCCGGCGCGCATGCTGCGCCAGATCGCTGCCTTCAAAATGCACGGGTTTGAAGCGGTGTTCGACGAACAGCTTCATTTGATCGGTATAATGGGGCGAGGCGGGCCGGTTTGTAGCGGCGCCATAGGGCTGGATCGATTGCGAGGTCACTCGACCGGCCTTGTCCCAGTTGATGAGCATGATGAAGCTGTCCCCATGCTTCACGCGCATCCGGCCGTCAGGCTGGGGATCCCAGGTCGTGGCGGCTCTGAGTGTGTCCGTGCCACCATTGGCCGGAAGATCGACCTTGCCCCGGATCATGCGCTGAACATCGCCCAGTGGCGGATCGATCCGGCCAAAGCCCTTCATCAGCTTGTCGACCACTTCGCGCAGCTTGGCATGGGCATCGGGCAAGGGATCGCCATGATAGGCGGCAGAATTCGCCATGTGCATCATCGCTTCGCCCAGTGCATCTGCGGGCGCGTTGCCGTCGCTGTTCCAGTCCCATTGCGCAAGCAGAGCCTGCGCCTTGGCAAGATCGGGTTCCGACTTGAGATCAAGTGCAAGGATCTTGTCCATCCAGCGTCCGGCGAAGCTGGCGCGACTGTATGCCGTATCGAACTTGATCTGGAGCAGCCGCTCCGGCGTGATTGGCCCTTTTTCTGCCGTCAGCAGTTCCAGCGCCCGATAGATCCGATTGGTCGTGCGCTGTTCGATGCCAAGAAGAGGAGAAAAGTCGGCCGGGTTCAACTCCGACCCCGGACCCGCTGCCATGAAGGGCGTGTTGTTGGAATTGACGAGAAACCCGCTTTGCGGGTTCACGATCTTCGGCATCCGATCAAAGCCAAGCGCGCCTTGCCACAGATCGGCGGAAGTGTCGCCGGGTAGCACCCCCGTATAGTCGAAGCCCGGCTTCCGATCCGGGAAAAGCGCATTGTAGACATAGGCAATGCGCCCGGTCTTGTCCGCATAGATGAAATTGGTCGCCGGAATGCCGCCGATCGACATGGCCTGCGTCCATTCATCCCAGTTACGGGCCTTTGTGATCCGGTAATATTGTTCGAGGTTGCGCGCCTGGTCGATGGCTGCATAACGGATGGCAAAGGCACCATTCCTGTTGACGATCACGGGTCCCTGGACTGCATGATACACCGCCTTGGGAACCGGCAGCGTGAAGGGTCCGATCCGGACTGGCAGCCAGGCCCAGGTCTTCTCGAGCGGAAGCCACTTCCCGTCAAAGCGATATTGGGTGCCCTCGTCATTGAGGGTGAGCTTGTAGACGTCGATCAGGTCAGGGCCGTTGACGGTGTTCGTCCAGCCCAGATTGCTGTTGTGGCCAAGCAGGATGAACGGCGAGCCCGGAAACAGGGCCCCCGCCATGTGCAGGCCTTCGCCGGATTGCATGACAGCCTCATACCAGGCGACGCCGCCTTCATAGGGCTGGTGCGAGTTCGAGATGAGCCAAGTCTTTCCGTCAGACATACGCCGGGGAGAGACAGCAAAGGCGTTCGATCCGTTCATGGCCGGATCGCGGCCGGCCGGCGTCATCCGCGCGGCTGTCCCGCGCGGCGGATCCTTGTCATCGGAGAGTTTGCCGATGGTATCATCCAGTCCGAAAAAGAAGGGCGATCGCAGGATGAAGCCCGCAGCAATGTCTTCCCCGTTCACCGGAAACAGACGCCGCAGCCGCACTTCATCTGGATGCGTTTCGGCATAGCGGTTGAGGCCTGATGCATAGCCCTCAAGGACGGCACGGACATCGGCTGGTATCTTCGGATATTCGCGGGTCGCGGTTTCACGCACGCGGAGCAAGTGCAGGACATAGTCGATCTTTGCGCCATCCTGTCCGAGCAGAACCCCGGCCCGCCCGCGTGTCATCGCAACAACTTCCTCGATCGTCGGGAAATCGTCTTCGGCATGCGCATAGGCCAGACCATAGGACGCATCGGCATCGGTCTTGCCAAAGATGTGCGGCACGCCGAATTCGTCCCGCACGATCCGGGCATCATATTTGCGCGCGGGCGGCGCAGAAAATTGCGTTGCCGTGACAGGTTCCCAGAAGAGCGAAACAACCAAAAGAAGGGCGATCACGCCCAAAAGCCCCTTGCCAATACGCCGCATTCCAGACTCCCGAACCATTGCTGGCGGGAGATCAGCCGAACCGCGCTCCAATTGCAAGGCTTTCGAGCTCTGCCTGTGACAAGCGATCGATCAGAACGCGGGCCGACGCGGATAAGGGAAAATACCGATCGCCCTTGTGTGGCAAAACAGCAACACTACATTCCATCCCAAAGGAGGCTGCCGCCACTATGAACCTCGAAAAATACTCCGACCGGGCCAAGGGATTCCTGCAATCGGCCCAGACTGTTGCGATCCGCATGAATCACCAGCGCATTTCGCCCGAACATCTTCTGAAGGCGCTGCTTGAAGACGAACAGGGCATGGCGTCCGGCCTTATCAAGGCCGCTGGCGGCGATGCTGCGATTGCAACCCGC
Organism: Sphingomonadaceae bacterium; assembly: GCA_046348625.1. Lineage (GTDB taxonomy): Bacteria > Pseudomonadota > Alphaproteobacteria > Sphingomonadales > Sphingomonadaceae > Aquisediminimonas. The sequence continues at coordinate 43,420 of JAXMDX010000003.1, read as the reverse complement.
GAAACCGATGCAGCGCTTGCCAAGGTGCCCGCAGTTTCGGGCAGTGGTGCGCAGCAGGCGCCCGGCCTCGACAATGACCTTGTCCGCGTGCTCGATCAGGCCGAACAAGTCGCGCAGAAATCGGGCGACAGCTATGTGACGGTCGAGCGAATGCTTCTGGCCCTGACGCTGGCATCGACGACAACGGCCGGAAAAGCCCTTGCAGCCGCAGGATTGAAGGCGGACGCACTCAACACCGCGATCAACAGCCTGCGTGGCGGGCGGACAGCGGACACAGCCTCGGCCGAAGACCGGTACGACGCACTGAAGAAATTCGCGCGCGACCTGACGGAGGCAGCCCGCGAAGGCAAGCTCGATCCCGTCATCGGGCGTGACGAGGAAATCCGCCGGACGATCCAGATTCTCGCACGCCGGACCAAGAACAACCCTGTCCTCATCGGCGAGCCCGGCGTCGGCAAGACAGCCATTGCCGAAGGTCTGGCGCTGCGCATTGCCAATGGCGACGTGCCCGACACGCTCAAGGACCGCGCGCTCATGTCGCTCGACATGGGCAGCCTGATCGCCGGCGCCAAATATCGCGGCGAGTTTGAGGAACGGCTCAAAGGCGTTCTCGATGAAGTGAAGGGTGCCGAGGGGCACATCATTCTCTTCATTGACGAAATGCACACGCTGATCGGCGCGGGAAAATCGGAAGGCGCGATGGATGCGGGCAATCTGCTCAAGCCCGCGCTCGCCCGCGGCGAACTCCACTGCATCGGTGCAACGACCCTCGACGAATACCAGAAGCATGTCGAAAAGGATGCCGCACTTCAGCGCCGTTTCCAGCCCGTGTTCGTAGGCGAGCCGACTGTCGAGGATACCATCTCGATCCTGCGTGGCCTGAAGGAAAAATATGAGCTCCACCACGGCGTGCGGATCACCGATGGCGCTCTGGTTTCAGCGGCGACCCTTTCGAACCGCTATATTTCCGACCGCTTCCTGCCGGACAAGGCGATCGACCTCATGGATGAGGCTGCTTCGCGCCTGCGCATGGAAGTCGAATCCAAGCCCGAGGAAATCGAGACGCTCGATCGCCGGATCATCCAGTTGAAGATCGAACGCGAAGCCCTGAAGAAGGAAACCGATCAGGCCTCCAAGGACAGGCTCGATGCGCTTGAAGAAGACCTCGTCAGCCTCGAGGAGCAATCGGCTGAACTGACGACGCGCTGGCAAGGCGAAAAGGAAAAGATCGCGGGCGAGGCCAAACTCAAGGAAGCGCTCGATCACGCACGCATGGAGCTTGATCAGGCCCAGCGCGCCGGCGACCTCGCCAAGGCGGGAGAGCTTCAGTACGGGCGGATTCCGGATCTCGAGAAGAAGCTGTCCGAAGCGGCCGCCGAAGCAGGCGGTGCAATGCTGCGCGAGGAAGTGACGGCCGAAGACATTGCCGGTGTCGTCTCGCGCTGGACCGGAATTCCCGTCGACCGCATGCTGGAGGGCGAACGCGAAAAGCTGCTCCAGATGGAAAGCGTGATCGGCAAGCGTGTCATTGGTCAGGCCGACGCGGTCAAGGCCGTCTCGACCGCCGTCCGCCGCGCGCGGGCAGGCTTGCAGGATCCGAACCGACCGCTGGGCAGCTTCCTCTTCCTCGGCCCCACGGGCGTCGGCAAGACCGAGCTGACCAAGGCACTCGCGGGGTTCCTGTTCGATGACGAAGCGGCCATGGTGCGTATCGACATGTCCGAATTCATGGAGAAGCATTCGGTTGCCCGCCTCATCGGCGCGCCTCCGGGCTATGTCGGCTATGAAGAAGGGGGAGTGCTGACGGAGGCCGTACGCAGGCGCCCCTATCAGGTCGTGCTGTTCGATGAGGTCGAGAAGGCCCATGGCGACGTCTTCAACGTGCTGCTGCAGGTGCTCGACGATGGGCGCCTGACCGATGGGCAGGGTCGCACGGTCGACTTCACCAACACGCTCATCATCCTGACCTCAAACCTGGGCAGCCAGTATATTGCGGGCCTCGCTGAAGGAGAGGATGTCGAAAAGGTCGAACCACAGGTCATGGAAGTGGTCCGTGGACACTTCCGGCCTGAGTTCCTCAACCGGCTGGACGAAATCATTCTCTTCCACCGGCTCGGCCAGGAGCATATGGGCCCGATCGTCGATATCCAGGTATCCCGCGTGGCCAAGCTGCTCGCCGACCGCAAGGTGACGCTGGAGCTGACCGATGCGGCACGCGCCTGGCTGGGACGGGTCGGCTATGACCCGGTCTATGGCGCGCGGCCTCTGAAGCGGGCAGTGCAGAAATATCTGCAGGACCCGCTCGCCGAAAAGATCCTGCGCGGCGAAGTGCCCGATGGATCGACGGTCCATGTCGATGAGGGCGATGGCGGTCTGGTCTTCAAATAGAGCTTTCCCACCCGCTATTTCGGCGCGGTTTGCCGGGCATAATCCGCGGCGTCGAACCAGCCGCGGGAAAGGGTGATCAGACCGCTCGCATCAAGGTCCCACTCCTCCCAACCGGCAACGCTCACGGCGTTACCGGTTGCGGCGTGGGTCCCGGTGAAAGTCCATATATAGACCAGATGATCGCCTGCGCCCCGTGCCGCATCGCACCTGAGCGACAGGTCGGGGATATCGGCAAAGAAGCCGGCAGCCATTTGCGCAACGCCCGCACGCCCCTGCCAGGGGCTGCCGTTGTTGATGATGATGGCTCCGTCCGCCGCGAAGAACGCCGCGACTGCGTCGGGATTTCCCGTGTTCCAGGCGGCGGTGTAAGCTGCCGCAAGCGCGTCTGCTGTCATGACGTCACCCTCAATACAATCGCGCCGTTTCGCCGCCCTCGATCGGGATGGCAGCACCGTTCACGAAGCTCGACTGGGCCGACAGCAGCCAGGCAATCGCATCCGCAACTTCCTGCGATTCGCCCAGCCTGTTCATCGCGCTGTGGCGATCGATGATTCTCTTGAACAGCTCCGGTTCGGCCTCGACATAGGGATCGACCATTTCCGAATGGCAATAGCCGGGGCACAGGGCATTCACACGGATGCCCTGTTGGCCATAGTCAACGGCCGCCGACTTGGTCAGGCCGACAACGCCGAATTTGCTGGCCGCATAGGCGGCATGGCCAATATCGCTGCCGATCAATCCATACATGGATGATATATTGACGATCGTGCCACCGCCGCTTGAAAGCATGGCCGGAATCTCGAACTTCATGCTCATGAAAACGGCATTCAAATTGGTGTTGATCGTGGCGAGCCAGTTCTCTTCGCTGATCTCCGCAACGGGGGTGAACGGTGTGCCCGCGATGCCCGCATTGTTGACAGCGCCATCAAGCCGCCCGAACCGCTCCACGGTCACGGCAACCATCCGCTCCACATCGCCGCGCACATTGACGTCGGTCTTGATGAAAATGCCCTCGCCACCCGCGGCGTCGATTTGGCCGAGAACAGCCTGACCCTGCTCCTCGCGGCGCCCCGTAATGGCGACCTTCGCGCCCTTGGCCGCAAGCGTGATCGCCGCTGTCGCGCCCAGACCCGAAGTCGCGCCCGTGATCAAGACGACCTTGCCGTTGAACTCTGTCATGAAATATCCCCCCCAAGATCCGACAGCCTAGTTGCGCCGGAGACGCGAGTCTCCCGAATTCGACGGCTGCTCAGTTCATGCGATGGCCACAATATTTTTGATTGCCGACCGTGCTGGTCACGGCATGGACCGTTGGGGATAACAAGTTGCGAGACTCCGCCACGCGTTGCAAAGCTGCAGACGTAGAGGATCTGCTTTGCCTAACTCGCCATTAGCCCAAGCTTCGATAACCCACGTGATCGGAGGTTATCATAAATCGATTTTGCTTCAGCGAGTAGTAAGGTATCGGGCGAAGATTCCGTAGCATGATTGATTTCGCGCAATTCCACGGCCGGGCCATTTCTGATTGCGATGCGTTCTGCCACGGCCTGCCAAACCGCAGGCTTGCTGTTAAGATCCTCGAACGGAACGAAGACCATATTCTTGGCGTCTTCCTCGACTCTGGCCAATGCGGCGTAGGCCGAAATCCAGTTGCGGAGCCAATAATCGATGCCATTCGGGTCACCGGTGATGATTGAAGAAAAGCGAAACGGCCGATGGGTGGCTCCGAATTCATGGTGACCAAGCCAAGTCATGTAGCTTTGCGTAAACCGGGGAGCATCCAAAAATCTCCTGTGCTGCTTCCAGAGGCTCTGCGCCTGATCCAAGGGATGGCGCACAGGTATCAAAAAATGAGCTTCTGGCATCGCTGCCGACAGCGATCCAATTCTCAGAATGTTGTTGTTGTTTTTTGACAAATATCGTGTCTTGCCGGTTTTTCGAAGCACAAGCCGGATAAGATCCTCATAGCCTACAATCAATTCCTTGCTTGGAGTGTGCGGCATTAGAGCATCGGTGCCAACGTAGGTGGGACCGTCAAATATACGCCAATAAACTTCGTCCAGTGCCTCAGGGCTCTGGTTGTCAACGTCTATGCCGTCACCATGCGCCCGTTCCGACTTTTGGCTCTGTTTGCCGTGGTTGCTGGACAACTTCGCCCAAAGATTTGGCGCCAGAACAAATGGCATATCGGCATAAGTCAAAGATCCAAATTGGGCGGTCGCGTATATTTCGCGCATGAGGATTGTTGTACCAGAGCGTGCAAGCCCGCATACAAAAACATGGTTTCCTTCATTCCTCGGAGCCGATTTGAGGAATGTTGTTCGTTCAATGTCGTGCACAGCTTCAGCAAGAAATGGCAAGCCCAATGCAAGGCGATGCAATATCTGATCGGCGACCGAATAGTCAGCCACCGATCACTCTTTTCCGAAGACCGATGTAACTCAATGAAACAGCAGTAACTGCGGCAATCGTCATTGGTTGCATCAATTCCTCACTCCAAGCCCTCAACCCAAGCGGGAAGATTAGGCCAGCCAAGAGCATTGGCAGAAGGGCAAACATCATGAGTCCAAATGTGGCCACCGAGCGAATGCATATGTGCCTGGCGTAGGTGGGAAGCACACATTCTTTCCAGTGATCCGAAATTCTGTGCGATCTCAGAACACGAAAAGCCCTATGTGAGTAATCCGATCCAGCGCGTATGCTCGCGACTATTGGCATGCGCCACAATGTCTCTGAGGTGACAATCGTAGCTGCAATGATCAGCAGCCAAAAAGTCATTTATTTGGTTGAGCGCCGTCATCGGCCGAAGTCGGCTTTCTCCGAGCCTTCAACGCACGCTTGATCGGATACCAGACGATTGCGAAGATCGCGAGGAGGAAAGAGCCAACCACTCCAAGCATTGTCATTATGGCGCTGGCTGCAGTGCCGGGCCCTATATAGGCTTCAGCCATACTTGCCTGAAGCACCAGAAACTGAAACACAAAGATATAACGCAATAACTTTTCCATTGCGGCGCCCCTCCCTGAGCCTCAGCCCTTATCACCAATTCTCTCGCTCACAAAACCTCTATGGTTAATGCGCCGCGAGAGCCTAAGCGGTGCAGTGTGCGGCCTTCGCAAGGCGCACGACCCTATCGCCCAGAGCTTTGTCCACGAACCGACTCCAGCCCAAGAGGTATATGTTGCCGTCTACGGCGCGATTGGTGAATTCTGCAGCCAAGGAATTGTCGGGACCAGCGATGAGCAGGCGCGCGTCTTGAACGTCTTCGATCAAGGCGTAACCCTTCGATAAAGGTGTAAAAAGCCCTGCGGCCGACGTTCGAATGTTTTCGGACTTCATCAAATCACTGTAGGGCCTGCTCACAGCGCCGTTTGAAAAGTCATAGACCAGGATGTTCGAGTTGCCCTCAAAATACGGACCATATCCGCGATCCTGGGCATGATTGTCGTAAACCGAAATCCTGTGATCATCCAAAATATCAACGTCGTGTTGCGCAACCCAAGGCCCTTGCTTCATCCAGATAATCTTGTCCGAAGTAGGCCGATACAGCAGGATTGTTGAAATATTGCGCAAACTCAAGAATACGTCGCCGCGCTTCCAAAATGGTCCATCGTCAAGCACCGGCTCAATGTCATTAAGATGCGTCGGATCGCGGTTGTACATTCCGTTGGTGAACAGAAGAAACTCAAGTTGATTATCGAGCATCAACTTCGGCACAGACCGCGCAAACAGGATCTTGCCGTTCAGATCCAACTGTACAATCTGATCCTCAAAAAAATCGGGGGGTAATGCCTTCACAGAGTGAGGCTCCACAACTGAAGGCACCCATATATGGCCGTCACCATCCATTTCTGTTGAATGATGGAATATCCTTCCGTCGTTCATCCATTTGCGCTGTCCACAAATATCAAGCCGGAACAAAGGTGCATTGTGATCTTTGGCTATGATATCCCCATTCGCAAGCAGCAGCGGACTGATCTCCCTGAACAGTGAAGCATTCCAGGCCGTATAATCTGCAAACGCCGATGCCGTGGACGCCCCTTCAAGGATATGTTCTGCGTGGGGCATCCAGGTGTGTTTCACCGACCAGTCTTGCATCGAGATCAGTTCAAGTTTGTGCCGTTTTACCGATCCGTCATACCGACTGGCCAGAAGGTATCCATCAATTTGAGGCATTTTTGCCAACGCAGTGTGCCAGCCTGTCGGCTTTGCGTCATACCGTTTGCTGTTCCAGATTTGCAAACGATCTCGCGGAGAGATGACGTCGCGCAGCGTGTCCGGAATCTTGGCAATGCCCACCGCAGAAAGTGAAGCCTTGCCAAAGCGCTCGCCTCCGGTTGACCCGTCCAAAACCAGAAAACCGAAGAGGATCATTACAGGGATCACAGCAAGTGACAGAAGCAGGACCATCCAGACTTCCATTTTTGCAAACATGATGCGCGACATAAATTTGCCCCAAAAACAGATGCCTAGCTGTGCGACTTCGTTGACGGCAAACTCAAAAAAATCAAGGCCAACTTTGCCGTTTGCATTTGCTGGGATGAATATCAGAGCGATGTTGGCCAATCTCGGGTCAAAAACCTACCCAATGTCTATAGCAGGTTGTTCGGCCAGATTGCTGTCCGCCACATATGGGCGACAGGTGAGCCGTCGAAGCCAAGGCCCTCTTCGGGGTTGCGGAAATTGCGGCCGATGATGTCCGTGAAGATGTCCGGATCGGGCGTCGGGGAATCGTCGAAGAAATAGATGTCGTAAAGCGTCACGGCGCGCGCGGTGCCATACCAGCGATGCGTGCGCGCGAAGTCGGCATCCTTGCGGATATAGTCCGGCGGCACATAATCCGGCCCGAAAAAGCGGTTGTAGCTTTCGGGATAGGCATAGCCCTCTGCCTCGTCCGCGAAATAGCGCAGGCACTGGTGATATTGCACAGCCCAGGCGATTTCCTCGCTCACATAGGGCGCAAGCATCTGTGCACCCCAATAGCCATGATCGGACCGGATCAGGCAGCCATTGGAAATGTCATGCAGCAGGCAGGCCATGACGATCGTTTCATCGCGGCCATCCTCCAGCGCCTTGGTCGCACTCGTCAGCAAATGGCGGATCGTGATGCCCTGCATCCGGTGCTTCAGGAAATCGAGGAGCGTCGGCCGCGCAGGCATGAGCGGCAGCGCCGGATTGTCCCCCATCATGAATACATGACCGGGATCCATGCGGGCCAGCAGGTCCGGCTCGGGATTGTCGATCCCCGTTCCCGTGATGCCGACAGGCGCGGGCATCAGCATCCGGGCCCGGCCAGCTTGCGGGCCATCAGACTGCGGTGGCTGGATGAAGGCCCGTTCGAGAAATTCGCTGTCCATGCCGCTCCCTCAGGACACCAAGGCCAGCCGGGGCGATTCAGCCGCCCCCAGCGTGACGGCAGCGACGCCGGGCAAGGCCTCCATCCGCGCCGCAAGTTCGGCATCAAGCGCAAAGTCGCGCCCCAGCCGTAGCCGCGCAGTCCCCGTTGCGGTCGGCACGACGATCAGCAATTCACCCCGCCCCCCGCGCGATCCGGAGACTAGCGCTGCCAGCCCGTCCAGCGCCGCCGCGTCCGACAGGAGGAGTTCGGCCTTCAACCGCGTGTGCGCTGCCAGTGCTTCGAAGGGCTGGACCCGCTTCAGGGTGACGCGCGGCAGTTCTTCGCCGGGCTTGCGATCAAGCTCGACCGTCAGCAAGGCGCAGGCGCCGGTGCGACCGGCCTCTTCCAGTTCGCTGGAGACAAGGTCATCAAAGCAGCTGACCACATACTGGCCGCTCGCATCCGACAGCGTGGCCATCGCATAGCGCCGGCCGCGCGCCGATGTGCGCCAGCGGACCTCTTCGACAAGGCCGGCCATCACCGCGCCGGTGCGCGAGCCATCAACAGGCGCGGGCAATGCGCAGATGGCCCCGAAGCTGCGGGCGTGATGCGCATCGGCAAGGTGGCGATAGCGATCGACCGGGTGCGCCGAGAGATAGAAGCCGAACGCCTCTTTCTCCTGGCTCATCCGTTCGGCGAGCGACCAGTGCGCGCCGCTAGGCAGCTGGACGGCGGCAGTGCTCGTTTCCTCCGCACCAAAGAGGCCACCCTGCCCGCTGACCCGGGCAGAGTCTGCCTGGGCCGCCACGGCAATGATGGTTTCCGCTGACTGGAAAACGGCGGCACGCTGCGGCTCGATCGCATCGAAGGCTCCCGCACCGGCGAGGCTTTCGACCTGCCTCCGGTTGAGCAGCCGCGCGCCGATGCGGTCCGCAAAATCGTCGATCGAGGCGAACGCGCCATTGGCCTGGCGTTCGGCGCACAGCGTTTCCATGGCCCCTTCGCCCACACCCTTCAGCGCACCAAGGGCATAGCGGACCGCGAGCCCCTCATCCGTCCGCTCGACACTGAAATCGGCCTGGGAGCGATTGATGCAGGGCGGCAGCAGGGCAACGCCCAATCGCCGCATGTCATCGGCAAAAATGCTGAGCTTGTCGGTGTTCGAGATATCGAACGCCATTGAGGCGGCAAAGAAATCCTCGCGATAGTGCGCCTTGAGCCATGCCGTCTGATAAGCAAGCAGGGCATAGGCAGCCGCGTGGCTCTTGTTGAAGCCATAGCCGGCGAACTTGTCGATCAAGTCGAACAGTTCGTTTGCCTTGGCCGCATCGATCCCGTTGTGCTGGGCGCTGCCCGAAACGAATGCCTCGCGCTGGGCGTCCATTTCAGCCTTGATCTTCTTGCCCATTGCACGGCGCAGCAGGTCCGCGCCGCCAAGCGTATAGCCCGCAAGGATCTGCGCGGCCTGCATGACCTGTTCCTGGTACACGAAAATGCCATAAGTCTCGGCGAGGATGCCCTCGAGCAGCGGGTGCGGATATTCGATCGCGACGCGGCCGTTCTTCCGGTCCCCGAACAGGCCGATATTGTCCATCGGGCCCGGCCGATAGAGCGAGACGAGCGCGATGATGTCCCCGAAGTTGGATGGCCGCACGGCCGCCAGCGTCCGGCGCATCCCTTCGGATTCCAGCTGGAACACGCCGACCGTATCGCCGCGCTGGAGGAGCGCATAAACGTCCTCATCGTCCCACGAGAGGGCATCGAGATCGGGCCGCACACCTTCGCGTGCCTCTATGAGGTCGCACGCCTTCTGAAGGACAGACAGCGTCTTGAGGCCGAGGAAGTCGAACTTCACCAGCCCTGCGCTCTCGCTGTATTTCATGTCGAATTGCGTGACCGGCATGTCGGACCGCGGGTCGCGATAGAGCGGGACAAGCTCCGCCAGTGGCCGGTCTCCGATGACAACGCCGGCGGCATGGGTCGAACTGTGACGGGGCAGCCCTTCCAGCTTCAAGGCGAGGTCGAACAGCCGCCGGACCTGCGCATCGGACTTGTATTCGGCTGCCAGTTCCGAAACGCCGTTGAGCGCGCGTTCAAGCGTCCAGGGGTCGGTCGGATGATTGGGGACGAGCTTGGCCAGCCGGTCGACATGGCCATAGCTCATCTGGAGCACGCGTCCGGTATCCTTCAGCACAGCACGCGCCTTCAGCCGCCCGAAGGTGATGATCTGTGCCACCTGATCGCGGCCATATTTCGCCTGAACATAGCGGATCACTTCCTCGCGCCGGGTTTCGCAGAAGTCGATGTCGAAGTCCGGCATCGAGACGCGTTCGGGATTGAGGAAGCGTTCGAACAGCAGCCCCAGCTTGATCGGGTCAAGATCCGTGATCGTCAGCGACCAGGCAACGACAGACCCCGCGCCCGATCCACGACCCGGACCCACGGGGATGCCGTGTTCCTTCGCCCATTTGATGAAATCGGCAACGATCAGGAAATAGGCCGCAAAACCCATGGACGTGATGACGTCCAGTTCGAACTCCAGCCGGTCCCGATAGATCTGATGCTCGCTTTCGGAAATCCGCGCCAGCCGCCGTTCAAGCCCGGCTGCCGCATCGCTGCGAAGCTGCGTGGCCTCACCCTCTGTATCCCCGACAATGCTGGGCAGGATCGGATTGCGCTTGGGGGCCATGACGGCGCACCGCTGGGCAACGACCAATGTATTGGCCAAGGCCTCCGGCAAGTCGGCGAAGAGCAGGCGCATGTCGCGCGCGGGCTTGATCCATGCATCGGGCGAACTCTTGATCCGGTCGTCGCTGTCCACATAGCTCGAGTGCGCGATGCAGAGCATGACGTCATGCGCATCGTGGAAATCGGCTTCGGCAAAATTGGCCGGGTTGGTCGCGACCAGCGGCAGGTCAAGCTGATGCGCGATCTCGATCAGGCCCGCTTCGCTTGCGCCTTCGATCGGGTTGAGCGTCCGGGCGATCTCGACATAGACCCGGCCCGGAAACAATTGCAGCAAGCGATCGGCATAGCCAATGGCTGCATAGTCCTGTCCTTCGGCAATGAGGCGCGCCATCGCCCCTTCGGCACCCCCTGTGAGCGCGATCAGCCCATCGGTGTGTTCGGCCAGCTTTTCAAACGTGACATGGGCCGGCTCTTCAAGCGGGCGATCAAGATGCGCGGCCGAGGTCAGCGCGCAGAGATTGGCATAGCCTGCCTCATCCTGCGCATAGAGCGGCAGCCAGTCATAGGCTGGCGCGACAGCATCGGGCCGGTCCGGTCGCGAGACTGCGAGCAGGGTTCCGATGATCGGCTGAACGCCCGCAGACTTGCAGGCCTCGGAGAATTCCATGACGCCATAGAGGCCATTGCGGTCCGTGATCGCGGCGGCCGGAAAGCCAAGTTCCCGCGCCCGCTTTGCGATGCCCTTCGGATCGATCGCGCCTTCGAGCATCGAATAGGCGGACAGGATTCGCAAGGGAACAAAGGGCGCATGCGGCATGAAGCCGTCTTAGGCGGGGGAACGGCCTTTGTGAACAGCACTAAGCAACAGAATTGGGGATAACCGGAGCGCTGCCTATAGCAGCTTGGCAATATCACCCTTCAGGCTTTCCGGCTTCTCGGTTGGCGCATGGCGGGAGACCACTTTGCCATTCTTGTCGACAAGGAACTTGGTGAAATTCCATTTGATCGACTGCAGCCCCATCAAGCCCGGCTTTTCCTTTTTCAGATGCTTGTAGAGCGGATCGGCGTTTGCGCCATTGACCTCGACCTTCGCCATGACCGGAAAGGTCACGTCATAGGTCAGCGAGCAGAAATTGGCGATCTCTTCCGCATTGCCGGGTTCCTGCGCGCCGAACTGGTTGCACGGGAAGGCAATGATCTCGACCTTGTCGCCATATTCACGGTGCAGCGCCTCAAGCCCTTCATATTGAGGCGTGAAGCCGCACTTGGAGGCCGTGTTGACGATCAGCATGGGCTTGCCCGCAAAATCGGAGAGCTTCTGCTCGGTCCCGTCGGCCTTCTTCACAGTGAAATCATGAACGCTTGTCATTTCCGCTTCCTCGATCTTCGACAACATGAACGACGCCCTTGTGCGTCACAATGTTGAGAGAATCAAATGCTGGCGGCGCACTGACTTGCACCAAAAGAAAGGACCCGGTCAGCGTACCGACCGGGTCCTGACGAAGTTGAAGGTGTTCAGGTATACCTGAAGCCCCTCGGGTCGCAGATTTCCGATAACGCGAGTCGGCACGGAATTATTGTATGGAATCGACAATGCCTGATTCGGAGACTCTTCGCGCTTAACGGCCGACGATCATCAGCATACCGCCAAGCAACAGCGCAAGTGCCAAACCCTGACGCACCCGCATGCTCGGAGGAGCCAGTTTCTCTGCCAAAACGACGATCGTCAGAGCGGCGATCCAGGCCAGGTTCATGACCCCGGCCACAAACAGAAGCAGCATCAACGCCCAGCAACATGCGAGGCAGTAAAGGCCATGTCGCAGCCCAATCCGCGTTGCACCACGCCAGCCGGGCCGCCATCCCTGCATCAGAAAGGCAAGCGGCGACCTGCAATGGTCGAGACACGCCGCTTTCAGCGGACTGAGCTGATAAGCCCCTGCGAGCAGCATGAGGATGCCGGCAATCCTGCCATCAACGAGTCTCAATGTTCCTTCAGACGCCACAGCCAACGACACCAGCGCAGCCTGCGAGACGGATGCCAGTGCCGAAAAAAGCGCCCAAACCAGCAAATAGCAGCTCGCAAAGACGAGTGTCTGCGCCGATCCGTGCTCTGACTGGCTCGAGAGCCGCGCAAAGAGGAGAATCATGGGCGCCGCAGACGGGAGCATCATTGCAACCATCATCAACGCCCACATGGCGAATGCGGACGACAGATACGACCATGTCCAGACCGGCACACCACGGCCCATATCAGACATGGCAGAGGCGCCCATATTGGTGCCCATGCCAATGCCGGCCGACCTGAAGAGCCACCACCAGGCCAAAAGGACCAGGGCAACAATGCAAAAGCCGACAATCAGCCCGTCACGGCGGAAAATTTGCTCAACCCAATTCCCCTGCCGCTCTGAAGCGCGGCGGCTTGCCTCAGGCAGCTCCATGAGTGGACAGATCCAGCATCGCCAGATGGGCGTGGCTTGACGCCCAGCCGAGCGCAACGGGTCCATCTGCGCTGGTGGTGCCGCTCGCAAATTCCGCGACCTTGTATTCGAAGCCGTTGGGAAGATTTACCCGGGCCCGATGTTCATCACCGGTCACGGGATTGCGAATTGGCTCTACCGCTGTGTCAATGACACCGCCGACCACGACACGCCCCTGCCTCCGCTCAATATCCGCTTCAAAAGTGATCGGAAGAAAGACCGGCTCATGCATATGGTCGATGACGGTTGAGAAGACGTTGAAGATCGTTGCGCCGGGCTCGGTCTCGCCACCCGACAGGATCGTGAGGATCGCCTCCCGTTGGGCCGGACTGGCGGCAGAATCGACGACAACAAAGGCTTCACCGCCGCCCTCATGGATTGCCTTGGGCCAGGCAAACATGCCGACCCATTTCACGCCATCCAGCGAAGTCTCTCCGAAATGGCCTTCTTCAATGCTCATCGCGGTCATCGCGCGACAGTCGCCTTTGGTCGGCAGAGCATTGAACTGGCAGGGACAGCCCCAATCGCAATTGCAATTCGAAATCTCGGGACCACGAATACGCCAATCGACATAGGCCATGCGAACCTCCCTTGCCCGATACCGGGTCACTGCGGATTTACACAAACCAGACGCTCGGCAACTGCGATACTGGCCGATCACGACATCGCTGGCTTGATAGCAGAAGATCGCGCCACAGCGAACGGGAATCTCGACATGCCGTGCTCACTGTCGAGCCGTTGGTTGCGGCAGGCTGCGTGCCGAAGCCCCGCCGTGTCTAGCCGGCCTGTTGCTTCTGGCGTTCGAGCTCGGCTTCGAATGCCTTTTCCATCTCGTCGTTCAGCTGCCCAAGGGCTGCGGGATCGACAAAGGCATTCGCATCGCCGGCAATCTGTCTTGCCCGGCGAGCTTCAAGGTCGAAGAAATTGTCATGCGGCGCAAGCAGGACGTCTGCTTTCATTGCGCGCAGCTTCGCAAAGGTCGCGCGATAGGCCGCGACCATACCCGGCCAGGATTCGGGAACCAGGGCCTGTCCCGCCACGGTGGTACTGCAATGAAAAACCGCAGTGTGCGGTGCGCCGTCGGCCCCGCGGACGGACATGCTCCAGGTCGTGCATCCCTGTGTATGCCCAGGCGTCAAATGCGCGGTCAGGGTTGTGCCGCCGAGGCTTACAGTGCCGCCATCCGCTATAACGCGATCAACCCGAACAGGCGGGAACGCCATGCCCTTGGTCGGGCCAAATCCGATGGCCCCCGCCTCAAGCGTCGGCCGATCTCCGGCGCTGGCCACCATCGTCGCGCCGCTTGCCCGCTGAAGGCCGGCAAGGCCACCGGCATGATCAATATGGGCGTGACTGTTCAGCAGGAATTTGACGTCGCGTATATCGAAGCCGAGCGCCCGGATATTGGCGATGATCTGCGGCACTGATTGCGCCAGGATGCCGTCGATCAGGATGTGGCCCTTTGGCGTTGTAATCAGGAAGGCACTGGCGCCCTCGGCCCCGACATAGTGAATATTGCCGATGACGGTGAACGGCGCAAATGGCTTGTTCCAGCGTCCCGAGACCGCAAAGGGATCAAGCGGCGCGCGTTCGGCTGCATCGATCACGGCGTCGCTTGCGAGACGGTGGCGCTGCCCATTGGCGAGGCCATCCGATTGCATGGCCATCGCAAGAGCGAGACCGGCAACACAGACGCGAACATTCATTGTCACGGGCCGATCAGGCCGCGTCGCCTGCGGCTTCCTTTTCCTTGTGCGTATAGACGCGGATCGGCTCCTTGGTGCCGGCAACCACATCCTTGTCGATCATCACTTCATCGACTCCGTCCATTGCTGGCAAATCGAACATCGTGTCGAGCAGGATGCTTTCCAGGATCGAGCGAAGGCCGCGCGCCCCTGTCTTGCGCTCGATGCCCTTCTTGGCAACAGCAACAAGCGCGTCCTCGGTGAAGCCCAGCTTGACTTCCTCCATCTCGAACAGCTTCTGATACTGTTTGACGAGCGCGTTCTTGGGCTCTTTCAGGATCTTGACCAGGGCTTCGACGTCAAGGTCTTCCAGCGTCGCAATGACTGGGAGACGCCCGACAAATTCCGGGATCAGCCCGTATTTGAGCAGATCTTCCGGCTCGCCCTGACGCAGGATTTCGCCGGTCCGCCGGTCATCCGCGCCCGATACATGAGCACCAAAGCCAATCGACTTGCCCTGCAGGCGGTCCGAAATGATCTTTTCGAGGCCGGCAAAGGCGCCGCCGCAAATGAAGAGGATGTTGGTCGTATCAACCTGCAGGAATTCCTGCTGAGGATGCTTGCGGCCGCCCTGCGGAGGAACGCTGGCAACGGTGCCTTCCATCATCTTGAGGAGCGCCTGCTGCACGCCCTCGCCCGACACATCGCGCGTAATCGACGGATTTTCAGCCTTGCGGCTGATCTTGTCGATTTCGTCGATATAGACGATCCCGCGCTGCGCCCGTTCCACATTGTAGTCGGAGGCCTGCAGCAGCTTCAGGATGATATTTTCGACATCTTCACCGACATAGCCCGCCTCGGTGAGTGTCGTGGCATCGGCCATGGTGAACGGCACATCGAGGATTCGGGCCAGCGTCTGCGCCAGGAGCGTCTTGCCGCAGCCGGTGGGCCCGACGAGCAGGATGTTCGATTTCGCAAGCTCGACATCGGCGCCTTTGGCTCCGTGGTTCAACCGCTTGTAATGGTTGTGCACGGCAACGGAGAGCACCCGCTTCGCCGACCGCTGGCCAATGACATAGTCATCGAGAACATTGCAGATTTCCTGCGGGGTCGGGACGCCGCCGTCCTTCTTGCTCACCAGCGCGGATTTGGTCTCCTCGCGAATAATGTCATTGCAGAGGTCAACGCATTCATCGCAGATGAAGACGGTCGGGCCGGCGATCAGCTTCCGGACCTCATGCTGCGATTTGCCGCAAAAGGAACAGTAAAGCGTGCTTTTGGTATCGGTACCGCTAAGCTTCGTCATTCAAACCTTCCCCGGAAATCCGGCAAGTCGCACATTACAGCCATGTTACAGCGATATTCCTAACCGGCAATGGCTTAAATGCCGTTTACACTCTTTGCCAGTCAGGGCCGCGAAACGCTAGCTGGCAGAATCGTCTGCCGGGACAGGCCGCTTGTCAAAGACTTCATCAATGAGCCCGAACGTCTTGGCTTCCTCGGCCGTCATGAAGTTGTCGCGCTCCATGGCCTTTTCGATGATGGGCAGGTCCTTGCCGGTGTATTTCGCATAAAGATTGTTCATGCTGGCCCGGATCCGCAGGATTTCCTGCGCTTGCAGGGCAATGTCGGAGGCCTGCCCCTGCGCGCCGCCCGAAGGCTGGTGGATCATGATGCGGGCGTTGGTGAGCGCGACCCGCATGCCCGGTTCGCCTGCGGCCAGCAGGAAGCTGCCCATCGATGCCGCCTGGCCAATGCACACCGTGCCGACCTTGGGCCGGATATATTGCATCGTGTCATGAATCGCCATGCCGGCAGTCACAACCCCGCCCGGCGAATTGATGTACATCCAGATGTCCTTCTTCGGATTTTCCGACTCGAGAAAGAGCAGCTGGGCCGTGATGACCGAGGCCATATTGTCCTCAACCCCGCCCGTCACAAAGACGATCCGTTCGCGCAGCAATCGCGAATAAATGTCAAAGCTGCGTTCGCCGCGGTTGGATTGTTCGATAACGATGGGAATGAGTGCGTCTGCCGGATGCATGAAATATCCTTGGATGAATTGAACCGCCTATATCTGGACTTGTTGCGAGATGTTCAAGCCCTTCGGCTTGCGCGGGCCATTGGGCGCAGCTACGCGACAAGGGGAATACGTTCACAGGAGAGCAGAATGACTTTGTGGGACACCAGCCTTCCCGGCATCACACGCAACGAAGACGAGGATGATCGGCCGGCATCCAGCGGCCTCTTGATGAGCAAGTTCCTCGAGGCACGCACCGTACTCATCTTTGGTGGCATCGATCAGAAGCTTGCGCAGACCGTGTCGGCCCAATTGCTTTATCTCGATCATGTAAACCATGATCCGATCAAGATCTTCATCAATTCGCCCGGCGGCCATGTCGAATCGGGCGATACGATCCATGACCTGATTTCCTTCATCGACTCGCCGGTTGCCGTGATCGGCACGGGCTGGGTTGCCAGTGCCGGAACCCATATCTTCCTGGGCGCGCCCAAAGAGCGTCGTTACTGCCTGCCCAATACACGGTTCCTCATTCACCAGCCCTCGGGCGGTGCCCAGGGGCGCGCAGGCGATATTGCCATTCAGGCCCAGGAAATCGTGAAAATGCGCGAACGGCTTGCGCAGGTCATTGCGGAAAAGACCGGCCAAAAGATCGAGCGCGTCCGCGAGGATATCGAACGTGACTATTGGATGTCGACGGAGGAAGCCAAGGATTATGGCATTCTGGGGACCGTCATCAACAAGGGCGACCAGATCAAGTTCTGATTGCCGTCGTCAAAAAAGAACCCGCCCCAGCGCGAGCCGGGGCGGGTTATTCATGTCTACTGCACTACATCTTGTAGGAAACGCGGAGATATCCGAACTGTCCCGGGACATCATAGGTCGTCGGGTCGAAATTGTTCAGGCTGCATGAGAAGCATGCCGGCGGATCCTGGTTGAACACATTGTTCACGCCTGCCGTGAAGGCAAAGCGCTGATCAAGGAACGATGGCGTGAACGTCAGCTGGACATCGCCATAGAAACGGCTGTCGAGCTTGTTCGTGCCGGTCGGCCCGCCCTGTTCGATGACGCTGTGGATGTAGCGGCCGGTGAAGGACGCTCCGAAATCGCCAGTCGACCAGTTGAGGGTCGTGTTGCCCTTGAACTTGGGAAATGCCTGATCGGGACTGCCGCGTTCGGTGCCCTTGCGGTCAAGGACCACAAAGCCGTTCGAAGCCGACAGAACATATTTCAGCAGCCAGGTTGCATTGGCAGACAGGCCGAACGTGCCGATTCCGGTTTCCGGCGTCACATAGTTCAGCGTGACGTCGAGACCCTTGGTGCGGATGTTATCGAGGTTCTGGAGAGTTCCATCGATCTCATTGATCAGACCATTGCCTGTCCGCTTTACGCGGGCGCAGCTGGCTGCATCGCCAAGGAGGGCACAATTGTTCAGTGTGAGCGTCGGATCAATCGCGCCGATCGCCCTGCTCACCCGAATGTCGTAATAATTGGCCTCGATGCTGAAGTTCTTGGCGAACCCGCCACGTGCCCAAGCCGGAGCGTAAACCGCACCAAACAAGAGGTTGCGCGATTTTTCCGGCTTCAGGTTCAGGTTGCCCTGCGTGATGATCGGCAGCTGCCCGCCCTGATCTTCCGCATAGCTTCCGCTGGCCGGAACACCATTGGCAATGCAGTTTGCCCGGACCGTTGCATTGGTCTGGAACAAGCCGCCTGCGGCACTGGTGCAGGGGTCGTTGGCCGGAAGGTCAAAGCGCGACCGCCCGCCGAACAGTTCCCCAAGGCTCGGGGCCCGGAAGCCAGTCGAATAAGACCCGCGAAGCAGCAGATCCTGCGTCGGCTTCCAAAGACCTGTTCCGGTGAAGGTCGTGCTCGTGCCACTGATCGAATAGCTCGAGTGCCGGACTGCACCATTCACCTCAAGCGAATGGAAGAAGGGCTTTTCCTTCAACAGCGGAACACGCAATTCGCCGTAGATTTCATCGACATTGTAGCGGCCAGCTGCGGGCTGCGACGGAATATCGGCACCAAGACCGGCAGCAATGATCGGATCGGGATCAAAGCTGGCGCTCTGGATGCGATGTTCGATGCCGACTGCAAACCCGACCGGGCCCGCTGGCAGATCGAAAATGTCGCCGCTCAGGTTCGCCGTATAGTCATAGAGATGCTGCTGGCTCTTGTCGCGCTCGGTGAAGGCGATGAACGCCAGCATCGAAGGCGTGATCGAACCCGCCCCGCCGAAAATGTTCAGCGGCACGCATGGTGCCGTGCAATTGGCAACAGGGCCAAGTGCCTGTGCCACACGCGCGGCGTTGACGTTGCCGGTGAAGCTCTGGTGCGCATCGTTGATGCCGAAGAGCGCCGTCGCGTCCCAATACCAGGTGTGTCCGCCGACATCGAACGAACCATCGAGCGTGGCCGTGGCCGACATTGTGTCAACCGTCTGGTTGAATGTCCGCTGACCGGCCTCGACAAGACGACGCGCAATGAACGAGTAATTCTGCGTTCTGCCGTTCGGCGTGCCATCCGGATTGAGGCCGGACTCGAGAGTCACACCGAAAGGGTTGAACGGATTGGTCGCATCGATCGACAAGGTGTCGAACAGGCTTCCGGCACCGTTGCCGGCGTCAGGGCCGAGGAACAGCGGCTCGAACGCGGCCTGGTTCTGCGACTTGCGACGGTTGTATTGCGCCTTCACGCGCAGATTGATGTTTGACGTCAACTCCTGCTTGAAGCTCATCCACGCGCCAAAGCGTTCCGACGGAGTCAGAATGTAGTTGAAGGGCGCGAAGTTGAAGCGATCCGTCACGACAAACGGACGGAGTTCGCCCAGTGTCGGGTTGTTGTCCGGCGCATTGCTGATCGTGAAATTGCCAAACGCGACACCTGGCAACGGTCCGGCACTTGTCCGCGTGTCAAATCGGCCATTGACGGCAGCGCTGCTGCATCCGCCACCGCCGTTGGAACACGCCGTCTGGCCGGGGTTCGGGAATTGGGAAATGGACCGATCGCGCGACCGGACAGCTTCCTGCTTCACATAGCTGGCGCCGAAAACAAGGTTCGTCGTGTCGCCCTTGATGCCATAGCTGATGTTGTAGTCCTGCGTATGGCCGTCTCCCTGACGGAACGTGCCGAACTGTGCCGAGGCGCGGAGCCCTTCCTGTTGAGCGACGGTGATGATGTTCACCACGCCGGCAATGGCATCAGACCCGTACAGCGGCGAAGCGCCAGCCTGCAGGACTTCGATGCGGTCGACCATGTTCGACGGGATCGTGTTGATGTCGACGGTCGCAGGAATGCCGCTGCCGCTGGTGCCATTCACGAAGCGCAGGCCATCGACGAGCACAAGCGTGCGCTTCGCTGCCAGATAGCGCAGATCGATTTCAGCCGAACCCGCGCCAACGCCGCCGCCGTCTGGCGGATTGCCGAGGTTGCCGCTGTTGTTGACCTTGGAATTGAGGCCGCCGCTCGCGCTGGGCAGACGCTGGAGAATATCCGCGACTGACGAGAGACCCGATTGCGCAAGTGCATCCTGGTCAAGACGGATGACTGGCGAATCCTGGTTCAGGGGGTCCTGACGGATACGTGAGCCGGTGACGATGATTTCGCTACCACTGTCTTCGGCAGCAGCCTGCGGCGCTGCATCCTGGGCAAGTGCGGCATTGCCCGTCGCCAAAAGGCAGATGGCTAGGGCCATCGAAGCGGGCGCGGCCCGCAGCTGGTTGAAGTAGTTCACAAGTCCTCCAAAGCAATTTGCACCGACGGGCCAGATTGGCCGTCGATCGGATTGCAGTTAATTGACAGGTACAGGAGCTATTGGGAACTAAGGACGCGCCGCAGGTAGCGATTTGAAAACAATCGTTGCCCTTATGCCACACCGAAAGTGTGCGGCCTTCAGTCCCGGGAAGGCGCCGGATAGGCGAGATAGGCAATGCGCCGGACTTCAAGCCGACCGCGGACCACAGTGTCCAGAATGAGCCCGCACATGCCATTGAGCGCGGAGAGGATCATGAGCCCGGTCGCAAGGATTGCTGTCGGGAAACGCGGCACCAGGCCGGTTTGCAGGAAGGTGATGAACAGCGGGATGGCAAGGATGATCGCCATGATCGCAAATGTCGCGGCGATCGCCCCGAAGAACTGCAGCGGCCGTTCATAGCGGAACAGCAGCAGGATCGTATTGAGAATCCGGAAGCCATCGCGCCAGGTGTTGAGCTTGGATTCGGAGCCTTCCGGACGAGCGGCATAGGCCGTGACCTGTTCGGCCACCGGCATGCGCAACTCGAGCGCGTGAACACTGATTTCCGTCTCGATCTCGAACCCGGCCGACAGGACCGGAAAGCTTTTCACGAAACGGCGCGAAAACACGCGGTATCCGGAAAGAATATCCGTGAAGGTTCGCCCAAAGATCCGCGCCAGCATGCCCGTCAAAAGGGCGTTGCCCAGCCGATGTCCGCGCCGATAGGCAGCCTCCACTTCGGATTTGCGCGCGCCCACGACCATATCGAGATTTTCATCGAGCAGTTTGTTCACCAATGCGGGCGCAGCGGCGGCTTCATAAGTCGCGTCGCCATCGGCCATGACATAGATATCGGCATCCACGTCCGCAAACATGCGCCGCACGACATTGCCCTTGCCCTGCATACGCTCCGACCGCACGATCGCGCCAGCCGCGGCTGCGATCTCGCAGGTCGCATCGCTGCTGTTGTTGTCATAGACATAGATTGCCGCCTCAGGCAGCGCCGCGCGAAAATCTGCAATCGTCTGGGCGATCGCAGCAGCCTCGTTGTAGCAGGGCAGCAGAACGGCAATGCGTGGGGCAGTCTCGATCATCCCCGCGCTCCTAGCCGCAAACAGGGTAAATTTCGATTAATTTCGTCGCCCCTGCGCAGGGGCGGCGCGCTATTTCGCTTTCTTGGCAGGTGCCTTCTTCGCAGCCGGCTTTTCGTCCGCAGCTTTTGCCGCCTTGGGAGCCGCTGCCTTCTTGGCAGCGGGCTTGGCAGCCTTTTCTTCCTTGGCCGGTTCCGCAGCCTTCGCAGCGGCCGGCTTCTTGGCAGCCGCCTTCTTGGCTTTGGGCGCATGATCGTGATGATCATGTCCGCAGCCCGGCCCATGCACATGGCCTTCGTCCTCGTCAGCCTCGATCGCGGCTTCGAGTTCGGCGCGGGTCACGACGCGATCCGTGATTTCTGCCTTGCTGAACAGGAAATCGACGACCTTGTCCTCATACAGCGGCGCACGAAGCTGGGCCGATGCCATCGCATCCTGCTGGATCCACTCGACAAAGCGCTGGCGATCCTTGGGATCATATTGCTGTGCGGCCTGCTGGATCAGGCGGCTCATTTCGGCACTTGAAATCTCGATCTTGTGCTCACGACCGATTTCAGAGAGCAAAAGGCCAAGCCGGACACGACGAACCGCGATTGCGCGATAGTCTTCCTTTTCGGCTTCCATTTCCTTGAGAGCTGCTTCGGGATCGGCATCATGGCTCGCTTCATGTTCGAGCTGCTTCCAGATCTGCTCGAACTCCGCCTCGACCATCGACGGCGGCACGTCGAAATCATGCGAAGAGGCCAATTGGTCGAGCAAGCGACGCTTCATGTGCGTCCGCGTGAGATTGTTCAGTTCCTGCTCGATCTGTCCCTTGAACAGACCGCGCAGCTGCTCGAGCCCTTCCAGGCCCAGCGACTTTGCGAATTCGTCATCGGCCTTGGCTTCCTTCGCGACGCGGACATCATTGATGACCAGATCGAAAGTCGCTTCCTTGCCCTTGAGGTAATCAACCGAATAGTCTGCCGGGAAGGTGACGGTGATCGTCTTTTCCTGATTGGCTGTCACGCCAATCATGCCTTCTTCAAAGCCTGGAATCATCCGGCCCGAACCCAGTTCGATTGACGCGCCTTCGCCCTTGCCGCCATCGAATTCCACTCCATCGATCTTCCCGACGAAATCGATGACGACGAGATCGCCAAGCGCGGCCTTGTGGCCCTTGGGCGCATCCTCATAGGTCTTCTGCTGGTTTGCGAGTTGCAGGACCGACGCATCGATAGCCGCTTCATCGGCTTCAACCGTCAGCCGCTCCAGCTTGAGGCCGTCCACCTTTGGGGTCGGCACATCGGGCAGGACTTCGAGTTCGACCTTGAGTTCCGCATCCTTGCCATGGGCATAGCCATCGACCAGTTCGACCGACGGAGACATGGCCGGGCGGAGTTTTTCCTTGGCGACGAGCGACTGCACGCCTTCCTGGATCGAGCTGTTGAGCGCGTCGGCCTGAAGCGCTTCGCCATGCATCTTGCGGACAAGATTGGCCGGGACCTTGCCAGGACGGAAGCCGGGCATGCGCATCTGCGGCGCGACCTTGCGAATCTCGCCTTCGACACGGGCTTCGATATCCTTGGCCTTGATGGTCAGCGTGTAGCCGCGCTTCAGGCCTTCGTTCAACGTCTCGACAATCTGCATATTCAGCCAATCAATCCTTGAGTTCAATGTAAAACGGCCCGCTTTGGTGCGCGGCCCGTTCTGGTGCGGGCGAAGGGACTCGAACCCCCACACCTTTCGATACCAGAACCTAAATCTGGCGCGTCTACCAGTTCCGCCACGCCCGCACGAGCCCAGTCAGGCGCGGCTCTATAGCGCGTTCATGCGCAAGGGCAAGGGTGGTGTGGTCAACCTACCCTCCAAAACTGCAGACCCGAGCCTATCCTAAGATTCAACGGCGAAATCAAACACTCGTTCAACGGGGTTGCGCTCGCGCGGATTAGGGTATCCATTACCTACACCGTGAAAAAAGCCATACTCCCCAGGCGTCAAGTCTTCGTTCGGTGTCACACGGAAAACGCCCGGCGACTCCTCAACGATCACAAAACGAATTGAGGAATCCGACAGCGCACCCGACATGCCACCGAAATGAGATTTGCTGACCGCCAATTCCCGTTGATCCTTCGCCTTCTCAAACCGCACGAGACGAAAATCCCCAGGGGAGAAGGCCGCTTTTGATTGGCCGACATAGGTCGATCCAGATTGAGCAGAATCATCAGACGCCGCGGGTCTTTCAAAGCAAAACCTGAATTCCGGCCTTTTCTGGATCGTTCTGACTTTGGCAAGCGCTCCAGGCAAGACTGACTTGATCTTCATACCCGCCAGCCCGCCCGTTAGCGCAAAGCCGATCATCCCAGTCACCTTGCGGTGCTGCATGAGGCTCTCAGCAATTGACACATATCCTGCGGACGAAGACCCTCCTTTTTCAAGGAGATAGACGCCCGCTTGGCACGTGATTTCTGCAGAAGCGGCCCCATCTTGAGGAGAATGGACTTCCTGTGCTTGTGCCGCAGTCGACAAAGCCAGGGCTATGACGGCCGGTATGCTTCGGTTCACTTTTGACCTGCTAGAGGTAGCGCGCGATTGAGCAATTGCCCGTTATGGTTTCCGATGCGCCGTGCCGGCAAGAACGTCGCCGGCTCGCGCGGCAGCGCCTCAACGGCCTTCGGCAACGACATTTCCTTCATCCATGGAAAAATCGCGATGGCATCGGCCACAGTGTAGCCACGTTCCTCTATGTCCGGAGAAGACCTGAGCGATGAAAGAGCAGCCCACGAAGATGAACCGTTTTCGGGTCCCATATAGATCGTGCCCAAATCAGTAATCTGACCCGCCTTCGCGTCAAATTGATAGCTTCCAAGACAAAAGCAAGTCGTTGGTCCACCAACAATCACATAGCGGCCAGGTGAAAGAGCGACCAAATAGGTGCGGACGTGATTCTGTTCGTCAATGAACGACTTGGGGCCGATGACAATGTTGCGATCATCAGTCTTTGCCACGGGATTCCCTTTGGCACGCCCCTTGCCCCGCACATCCTCCAGCTTCTCGTCATACGCAGCAATGGAGAGCAAATTCCATAGCCCAGGCGTACGCTCTCCCATGCGCAACAATAAATAGGCGCTTGACGGGTTTAGAGTTGGCGGCACCACTTTTTGAACCTCTGCGGCCCCAACGGGACTTGCGTCGATGAACACAAAAAGCAAACTGGTTATTGCCGCAAGCAAAGTTAAAGTCCTCATGGATCAAGCCTCAAATTGCCTGCAACCGGCGCAAGCGCACGAGCGGCCAGCTTTTCTCGCATCTCGCTCCAGCTGCCGGAATAGAGACTGTCTGCATCTTCCTTTGTCGTTGCAAAGCGTTGGTAGCCATTCACCGACATGCACTTGCGGAATGCCGCATCGAACATGTGTCGCCGCTGCGCGCCCTTCACCAATCCTTGAAAGAACCCCGCTGCCGCTGCCCCCGCCAAACCTTGAGTATATACATAGCCAGGCGGAGGTGGTTGCACGCTGCTGGCAAGCTCCCGACATTCATCATAATCAGCAAGAACTTGGTCGCGTGTCACATTCGGTTGACTGAAAAACGTGTATTTATCCGCGTCGTCCGCGTCTTCCGATTGAGCTATGCCGGATGTTGAGACGCACAATGCAAAGAGTATCGCCTTGGATCGACCGAACAATACCGCCTCCCCGTCATTTTTTGTTACCCAGGAATATTTCAATCTCAAATTCTAAATGCAAAATCAATCGGAGTCTGCAATTCTATTGTACAGAATTTGATACATCAAATTTTGGGTTGCCGGATATTATTTATGTCAGCAATTCCTGCCATGGGCCAAGTACGAAACTTGTCTATTAACTCAGCGCCTTCTTCAGCAATTCATTGACAACCTGCGGATTGGCCTTGCCGGCCATGGCCTTCATCGTCTGACCCACGAAGAAGCCGAACAGGGCTTCCTTGCCGCCCTTGTACTGGTCGACCTTGTCCGCATTGGCGCTCAGGATTTCGGCGATGACGGCCTCGATGGCGCCGGTATCGCTGGTCTGTTTCAGGCCCTTTTCCTCGACGATCCTTGCAGGGTCGTCTCCGGTTTCGAGCATGATTTCGAAGACCTGCTTGGCAAGGCTGCCCGAGAGCGTGCCGTCTGCGACAAGCCCGAGCAACTGGGCTGCCTGTTCCGGACTGACCGGGCTCTGGCCAATATCCTTGCCGAGCCGGTTGAGCGCGCCGAACAGCTCGGACGTCAGCCAGTTTGCGCCAGCCTTTGCCTCGGCACCGGCCGCCAGAAGCGCCTCGAACCAGCGCGCGGTCTCGACATCCGACGTGATGACATCGGCATTGTAAGGCGTGATGCCCAGTGCATCGACGTAGCGCTGCCGCTTGGCGTCGGGGAGCTCAGGCAGGCTTGCCTTGCATTCCTCGACAAAGTCTTCCGTCAGGACGAGCGGCAGAAGGTCGGGATCGGGGAAATAGCGATAATCATGCGCATCTTCCTTGGACCGCATCGACCGCGTCACACCCTTGTCGGGATCGAACAGGCGGGTTTCCTGGACAATCGTGCCGCCCTCTTCGATCACATCAACCTGGCGCCGGGCTTCATATTCCACGACCTGCTGGATGAAGCGCACCGAATTGACGTTCTTCGTTTCGGTCCGCGTGCCGAATTCTGCGCCGGGTTTCCGCACCGAGACGTTCACGTCCGCGCGCATCGAGCCCTGCTCCATATTGCCGTCGCACGAGCCGACATAGCGCAGGATGGCCCTGAGCTTCTTCATATAGGCCCCGGCCTCGGCAGGCGACCGCATGTCCGGCTTGGAGACAATTTCCATCAACGCAACGCCACAGCGATTGAGATCGACATAGGACATGGTCGGATGCTGGTCGTGCATCAGCTTGCCTGCGTCCTGCTCGATATGGATGCGCTCGACACCGATCACCTTTTCGCCTTCATCGGTCTCGACGGTCAGCGATCCTTCACCCACGATCGGATGATAGAGCTGCGAAATCTGGTAACCCTGCGGCAGATCGGCGTAGAAATAATTCTTGCGGTCGAACCGGCTCCAGCGGTGGATCTGGGCGTCGATGGCAAGGCCGGTGCGCACCGCCTGCTTCACGCATTCGGCATTGGGCACAGGCAGCATGCCGGGCATCGCCGCATCGACGAGCGAGACATTGGTATTCGGCTCTGACCCGAACGCCGTCGAGGCGCCGGAAAAAAGCTTTGCGTTCGAGGTGATCTGGGCATGAACCTCAAGGCCGATCACGACCTCCCACTCACCGGTTGCGCCCTGGATGCGATAGCTGCTCATCTTACCACCACGCCTCCGGACGGGCTGTGAAACCCGCCCGTTCCTCAATTGCCAGCCCGGCGTTCAGCACACCCTGTTCGTCTAATGCCTTGCCGATGACCTGAAGCCCGAGCGGCAGGCCCTGCCCGTCGAGCCCGGCCGGCACCGACATCGCAGGAAGGCCGGCCAGCGAACTCGGCACGGTGAAAACGTCATTCAGATACATGGCCAGCGGATCGGCATTCTTCTCGCCCAGCGCGAAGGCCGCAGAGGGGGCCGTCGGCGTCAAGAGCAGGTCGCACACTTCCCAGGCCGCATCGAAATCACGCGCGATGAGTGTGCGGACCTTCTGTGCCTGCGTGTAATAGGCATCGTAAAAGCCGGCGCTCAGCACATAGGTACCGATCAGGATGCGCCGCTTCACCTCTGCGCCAAACCCGGCTGCACGGGTGGCGGCATACATGTCCTGCAACCCGGCCCCTTCCGGCAGTTCGCGCAGGCCATAGCGCACGCCATCATAGCGCGCGAGGTTCGAGGACGCTTCTGCGGGTGCGATGATGTAATAGGCGGGCAACGCATATTTGGTGTGCGGCAGCGATACCTCGACGACTTCGGCGCCTGCGTCCTTGACCCACGCAATGCCCTGTTCCCAGAGCGCATCGATTTCGCCCGGCATGCCGTCGACCCGATATTCCTTGGGGATGCCGATCCGCTTGCCCCTGAGATCGCCGGACAGCGCGGATTCCCAATTGGGCACGGGCAGGTCGAGCGAGGTCGAATCCTTTGGGTCGAAGCCGGACATGGCTTCCAGCAGGATTGCGCAATCCTTGACGCTGCGCGCCATTGGCCCGGCCTGATCGAGCGACGACGCAAAGGCGACAATGCCCCAACGCGAACACCGGCCATAGGTCGGCTTGATCCCCGAAATACCTGTAAACGCCGCGGGCTGGCGGATCGAGCCGCCCGTGTCCGTGCCGGTCGCGCCGGGCACAATCCGTGCTGCAATAGCCGATGATGATCCGCCGGACGAGCCACCGGGCGCCAAGGGTGCATTGCCGCCATCGTTGCGCCGCCAGGGCGAAATCACATTGCCGAACGCGCTGGTCTCGTTCGAGGAGCCCATGGCAAACTGGTCCATGTTGAGCTTGCCGAGCATTCCTGCGCCGGCCGCCCAGAGCCGAGCGGAAACGGTCGATTCATATTCCGGCTTGAAGCCCTCGAGGATGTGGCTCGCCGCCGTTGTCTGCACACCGCGCGTCGCAAACAGGTCCTTCATGCCGATGGGAACGCCGGAGAGCGCCTTGAATGTGCCTTCGCTGCGGTCGCGATCAGCCTGTTCCGCCGCAGCAATCGCGTGGTCCGGCGTTTCGACGATGAAGGCGTTCAGCGCCTTGGCTCCGGCAACCGCCGCATTGAACGCATCGGCCACTTCGCGCGCCGAAAAATCGCCGCTGCGAAAACCGTCGCGGATGCTTGCGATGCCGAGATCGGTGAGTTGAGTCATCGCGCAGACGCCTCCTTGTTCTCCTGCGAAAGCAGGAGTCCATGGCTTGGATCCCGGATCAAGTCCGGGATGATCGAATGATGCTGTTCCATCATCATTCGATCACCTTCGGTACGCCAAAGAAGCCGTGCTCAGGTGCCGGTGCATTGGCAAGGACCCGGTCCCGAATGTCCCCGTCCGTCACCACGTCGTCGCGCAGCCGCAGCGTGTTGGCGATCACCGCAGTCATCGGCTGGACGGCAGATGTATCGACTTCGCCAAGCTGCTCGATCCAGCCAAGGATGTTGTTGAGTTCGGGGACCATGGCCTCAACCTCCGCATCGCTGGTGGCAATGCGGGCAAGCGAGGCGATCCTGCGGACGGTTGCGCTATCGACGGACATGGCGCGGGCCGCTATCATCAGCCCACCAAAACGGCAAGCGCGAAGGCGCGCCCGATGGTCAGGCTTGGCCTTTTTGCGACGCCGCGCTAGGAACGCATCGTGAACGAAACTGCGCCCATCCGCAAGATCATCCATATCGACATGGATGCGTTTTTCGCATCGTGCGAACAGCGCGACAATCCCGATCTGCGCGGCAGACCTGTGGCCGTCGGCGGGATGGGGCCACGCGGGGTCGTTGCAGCCGCCAGCTACGAAGCGCGGGTTTTCGGCGTGCGGTCGGCAATGGCCTCGGCAAAGGCCCGGCGCCTCTGCCCTGACCTGATCTTTGTTCCGCACCGGTTCGAGGTCTACCGCCAGGTATCGCGCCAGATCCGGGATATTTTCGAACGCTACACCCCGCTCGTCCAGCCGCTCTCGCTGGATGAAGCCTATCTCGACGTGACCGAAAACCTCTTGGGCATTGCGTCTGCCACACAGATCGCCGAAGAAATCCGCGCTGCGATCCGCGCCGAAACCGGGCTGACGGCCTCCGCAGGCGTGTCCTACAACAAGTTCATTGCCAAGATTGCGTCCGACCAGAACAAGCCCGACGGCCTGTGCGTGATCACGCCTGCCAAGGGGCCGGACTTTGTCGCGGCTTTGCCGGTCAGGAAATTCTATGGCGTTGGGCCCGCAACCGCCGCCAAGATGGAACGGCTGGGCCTCGTGGTCGGCGCCGACATCCGGGCACAATCGCGCGAATTTCTCGACCGGCATTTCGGCAAGTCGGGCGGCTATTATTACTGGGCGTCGCGCGGGATCGACCACAGGCCGGTCAATCCGCATCAGGAGCGCAAATCGGTCGGCTCGGAAACCACCTTCGGTGAGGATCTGAGGACCGGGGAGGCCTGCATGGCCGAGCTTCGCCCGCTGATCGCTTCGGTTGCGCGCTGGTGCGGCAAATATGATGTCAGCGGCCGCACCGTGACCTTGAAGCTCAGGACGGCAAGCTTCAGGACGGTGACGCGCAGCCGCTCGGTCGTCCGTCCGATCTCCAGCCCCGAACAGATCGAGGAGATAGTGCAGCTTCTCCTCAACACACTCCTTCCCCTGCAGGAGGGCGTGCGGCTGCTGGGCGTGACATTGTCAAATCTTGACAAGGGCGAAGCACCGGAACCCGTTCAGCCGCTGTTGGACTTTGGCGAAGCAGCGGCATAGGAGGCCCGAATGGCTCGCAAGTTTCTCTATATCGTGGCCGCCCTGATCGTCCTTGTGATCGCGGTCCTCCTCGCACTTCGCCTGTTCGGGCTGCAACTGTCGCGCCTTGCACTGGTTCCCGGAGAACCATTCGCCGCGCTCACGCCGCTCCCGGCCGATGCCTATGCGCACAATGACATGTGGATCGCGCGTCCCGGCAAAGCGGAGAATCCTGCGCGATGGACCCCGGCGGGGATTACCCCCGAACCAGCGCGGATCAACGCGACGGTCTTCTTCATTCACCCGACCAGCTACCTCGCCCGTGCGCACTGGAATGCGCCGCTGAACGATGCGGAAGCCAATGATCGCGCGGTCAAGTTTGTGCGTGCCCAGGCGAGCGTTTTCGGCGATGCCAAGGATATCTGGATTCCGCGCTATCGTCAGGCCACACTCGGCGCCTTCCTGACCGACAAGCCCGAGGGGCAGCGCGCACTCGAAAGCGCCTATCGCGACGTGCTCGCTGCATTTGACGCATTCATGGCCAATCAGGATTCCGACACGCCAATCATCCTCGCCGCACACAGCCAGGGTTCGATGCATCTTGCGCGCTTGCTGAAAGAGCGGATTGCCGGCAAGCCGATCGCCAGCAGAATCATCGCGGCCTATGTCATTGGCTGGCCCGTCCCCGTAACCGCCGACCTCCCCGCACTTGGCCTGCCGCCGTGCGAACGGCCCGACCAGACGGGCTGCATCCTCTCATGGCAAAGCTATGCCGAGCCTGCCGGATATGCAGACACGATGGACCTGTTCGAGGCCATTCCGGGTCTCGCGGGCAAGTCGCGACGGGGCGATCGCTACCTGTGCACCAACCCCCTGACGGGCGGGATGGGCGGTTCGGCACCGGCCAGTGCAAATCGCGGCATGCTCAAGAATTCGGCGGATTTCAGCCAGGGCGAGATCGTGAAGGGCGGCGCGCCGGCGCGGTGCGATGCCAAGGGCTTCCTGCTGATCGGCACCGGTCCCGACCTTGGCCCCTATGTCCTGCCGAACAACAATTATCACATGTATGACTATAGCCTGTTCTGGGCGAACATGCGCGCGGACGTCGCCCGTCGCGTGGAGGCGTTCGGGAAGAAGTGATTACGACGGCTGCACCAGACTTCCGCGAGGCGCTGCTGGCAGGAGGCAGGCTGATCGGGCTGGACGTGGGCACCAAGACCATCGGCACGGCGCTGTGCGATGCGGGATGGACAATCGCCAGTCCGGCCGACCTCATCCGCCGCAGCAAGTTCAGCGTCGAAAAGGCGTTGCTTTCCCAGATGATCGCGGCCCAATCGGTGAAGGGGATCGTGATTGGCCTGCCACTGAACCTTGATGGCAGTGATAGCCCGCGCACCCAATCGACCCGCGCCTTTGCCCGCAACGTCGAAACAATGGGATTGCCCATCCTGCTGTGGGACGAACGCTGGTCCACCCAAGCCGTGGAACGCCAGATGATCGCCGCTGACGTTTCTCGTGCCAAGCGCGCAGAGCAGGTCGACTGCGCCGCTGCTGCCTATATCCTGCAGGGTGCAATCGACGCATTGATGATGAGCTAACCAGCGTCGTGACCGGGATCCAGCTCCGCTTTCCAGGATTTGTTCTTGAGAATTTTGTGAACCATGACGCGCGAAATGCCGAATTGCCGCGCCAACACAGTATTGCTCGGCGTTTCACCGCAGGACGAGCATATTTCGCCGGACCGGTGCCTGATCTCGCGAACCTTGTGCCAATTCAACTTCCCAATCCGACGCTTCTGGACGCTGGTCATTGTTACTCAACTCTATTCGAACGTCTTTCGAATACACCGTGATTTGCAATCCGGATGTCGGTTCAGCGCCCAAATCCTGATCAGCGTGGCGAGAGATTCGCAGCGCTTTCGTCCTGCCTTGCCCTCGGCGCTCGCCCTCGCTAAGACGGCGCTTTAATGACATCGCCATCAAACTTTCCGCACCGGCACTTGCTCGGGATCGCTGGCTTGCAGCCGCACGAAATTTCCTATCTGCTCGATGAGGCCGAACATTGGGTCGCCGTCAACCGGCGGGCGGCCAAACATGATGGCCGGCTGGCCGGGCTGACGCAGATCAATGCCTTTTTCGAGAATTCGACCCGCACGCTCCTGAGCTTCGAGATTGCAGGAAAGCGACTGGGCGCGGACGTGGTGAACATGCATGCCGCGCAATCGAGTGTGAAGAAGGGCGAGACGCTGATCGATACGGCGATCACGCTGAACGCCATGCGATCCGACGTGATCGTGATCCGCCACGGCAGTTCAGGCGCGGTCGCGCTGATTGCGGACAAGGTGGACTGTCCCGTTCTCAATGCGGGAGACGGCCGCCACGAGCATCCGACGCAGGCACTGCTTGATGCGCTGACAATCCGTCGGCACAAGGGCAGCATCGCCGGACTGACCGTCGCCATCTGTGGCGACGTGTTGCACAGCCGTGTGGCGCGGTCGAACATTCTTGCGCTCACCGCGCTGGCGGCCGAGGTGCGGGTGGTTGGCCCTGCCACACTGATCCCCGACGCAATCGAAGCCATGGGCGCGGCGCGCTTTACCGATATGGATGAAGGCATTTCAGGCGCTGACGTGGTGATGATGCTTCGGCTTCAGAATGAACGGATGGACGGCGCTTTCGTCCCCTCCCCACGCGAATATCATGCGCTGTACGGCCTGACGTACGAACGTCTGAAACGCGCCAGGCCGGACGCGCTTGTCATGCACCCCGGCCCTATGAACCGGGGCGTGGAGATTGCCAGCAATGTGGCAGACGATGTCAATCGCTCGGTCATAGCCGAGCAGGTCGAAATGGGGGTGGCCGTCCGGATGGCCTGCCTTGATGTACTGACGCGCGGCCGTCGGGGGATTGCAGCATGAGCGTCGGCCTAGTCATTTCAAACGCGGTCCTCGTCGACCCCGTCGGGGGCATAAGGACCGGGAGCCTGGCTGTTGCCAAGGACCGGATTGCCGCGAAGGCTCCTGACGGCGCAGACAGAATTGATGCCAAGGGCGCGCACCTTGCCCCCGGCATTGTCGATCTGGGCGTCTTTTCGGTCGACAAGGCCGCCTGCATCGCGGGCGGAATCACACGTGTGGCGCTGATGCCCGATCTTTCGCCGCCGCTCGACGATCCGGGCCTGGTGCAGCGTTCTGCGCTGGCGGCCAAGCCGGACCTCTGGGTGCATCCGCTGGCTGCCGCGACCCGCAGGCTCGAAGGGCGGGAACTGGCGGAATATGCGCTGATGGTGCGCGCCGGTGCACGCGCCGTGGCGACGGGACGCAGCCAGGTGGCCGATTCAGGCGTCATGCACCGCGTGCTGGCCTATGCCGCATCGCAGGGCCTGACGGTCATTGCGCATGCCGAGGATGACGGGCTGGTGCGCAATGCCGTGGCAACTTCGGGCGAAACGGCAAGCAGGCTGGGGCTGCCGAGCGCCCCTGCGCGCGCAGAGGCCATGGCGATTGCGCGCGACCTTGCTCTGGTCGAGGAAACCGGCGCTGCCATCCATTTCCGCCAGGTGACGACGGCACGAGGATTGACCCTGATCCGCGCAGCCAAGGGTGAAGGCCTTCGCGTGACCTGCGGGATCACCCCCGCTCATGTGCTCCTGTCAGACATTGCGGTTACGGATTTCCGGACCTTTGCGCGGCTCTCCCCGCCCCTGCGCAGCGAGGCAGATCGTCAGGCTTGCCTCGAAGCCATTGCAGACGGCACGATTGATGTCCTGTGTTCGGCGCATGATCCACGCGGCCCTGAAGCCAAGAGGCTGCCCTTTGCCGATGCAGAACCAGGGATGGCAGGTGCTGAAACCTTGCTGGCGCTCGGGTTGGGGCTGGTACGCGACGGCCTGATCGACTTGCCCCGGCTGATGGCGATGCTCTCTGCCAATCCGGCACGGATCATCGGTGTCGAGGGCGGCTCGCTTGGAGAAGGTGCCGCCGCCGACCTCATGCTGTTCGATCCGGACGCGCCATGGATCATCGACGGGTCACGATTTGCGGGTCAGGCGGGTAATACGCCGTTCGACATGCTGCCCACACAGGGCAAGGTCCTCAAAACGATAAAGGGTGGCCGGCCTCTCGGCTGACCACCCTTCTTGAAGCGTCTGAAGCCGGCTATCTGCGCGACGCGATGCGCATTCCGCCGCCGTTCGATGCCCATTGCAGCGGCGTATCGCCCGCCGCGGCACGGACGAAACAGTCTCCGCCAGCAGCCTTGATGCGCGCGCAGACCTGGCCTGCAACGGCACGCGACGTGAAGCCGGAAACCGAAAGGCGATAAAGTGTGCCGTTGTTGACCTGCACACGCGCAGTTGCGGCCGTGTAGCTGTTGAGGTCGTGATAACGACCAACGGCGCCGCGCCAGGCGACTTCGCTGCGCGACGCACTGGAGAACGCGCCCAGCTGAACAACGTAGTTGCCACTCTGGACCGGATGAAACGCCCGCGCGGGACGTGCCGGAGCCGCACTGCTTGCAGGCACGACAACCTGCTTGATCGGATTCGAGGCCGCCCGAATGAGCGGGGCTGGCTTGACTGCGGCCATCTCGGTTGCTGCCGGAGTTGCAGTCGGGACGGATACGGGCGCAGGGGCCGGTTCGGCCAACGCAACCACGGGAGCTGGTGCCGGGATTGGTTCAGCTGCCGCAACGACAGGAGCTGGCGCCGGGGTCGGTTCGGCTACCGCAACAACCGGTGCTGGCGCTTCTGCCACTTCGAACACGGGAGCGGGCTCATCACTGGGTGCAGCAACCGGAGCCTCGGGTTTGGCCGGTGCCGGTGCCGCCAGTGCAACCTGGACGTCCGATCCATGGGCAAGGGCAAGCTGTTGGGGCTGGCCGGGGTCTGCCGATGGAGTAACCTTCAAAAGCCCGGCCACCTGCTGCGATGCCGAAGATGGCATGGAAAGGGCGGCCCATTCCGTCATCCGGCCATACAGGGCATCACCGGAAAGATCCTGCGCGGCCATGATGCGGGCTTCGCGCCAACGATTGGAGAGAGCATATGCAAGTGCGAGATTCTGACGAGTCCTGGCGTCGGCCTCCGGCGCCCGGACAGCGCCTTCGAGGACGCTCGTCGCGCCTGACAGATCACCGGCAAGGGCAAGGGCAAGTCCGAAATCAGCGGGGGACAACCTGTCGCGATAGACGTCAAGCGTGGCCAGCGCCCGATCGCTGCGGGCATTGGCAATCTGCGCCAGGGCAAGGTTCAGACCCGCGCGCGCGTTGGCAGGGTCAAGCGAAACCGCATCGCCCAGCGTTGTTTCCGCAGATTGGAAGCGACCCGATGAAAGATAGGCCTGGCCAAGCAATGCCCGATATTCGGCAACATTCGGCATGGCAGCAACGGCCACTTCGGCCTTTTCGACGGCATCTGCGAACTTGCGCTTGGCCAGAAGCTTGGTCGCTTGCTGGGCGGCCAGAGCCGCGGCCTTCTGCGGCCCCGACGTTTCGTGGCCGTAGGTCGAAGCACTGACCGGCGTAATGGCCGTTCCGAGAATGAGCGACGATGCCGCGATTTTCAACATCCCAATTTTTTTCATCTTTCGTCTCCGCCTTGTTTTTTATGGGTTCACTTGGTTGACCTGCCTGCCAGCGCCGCATTGTCGGGCTGGCGATCGAGAAACTCATCAAGCGCCTGAGTCACGATCTGCTGGGCAGAGCGGTGCTCGACCGCACAGACGAGGCGCAGCCGCAAATGGCGTTCGCCATCGAGGCGCAATGTGAAGGCTGACTTTCCGTTTGAGCCCGGGCGCGCGCGCGGTTTCGGTTCCGCCCATGGCGCTGCCGGGGGGGTCAGTACGGAAGCAAGTTCCTGTTCAAGCTCCTGCTGCTGGCGGACGACGACAGGCGTCGCGGGCGCTGGCTCGGACTGGACAGCCGGATGCAGGACAACCGGCGCGACATCATGGCCCATGTCGTTCCAGCCAAGATCATCCTGATCCTGCGGCTGGTAGGGATCGATCTGGAATGATGCATCATGCGTCATGTGGAAGCCCTGCGGACGCATGGCGGGCTTTGCCTGCCCCTTTCGGGCAAGCAGCGTCGATGACAGCGAGGCGAACGGCTTTGCTTCGTTCATGGATCTGGCTTCCCGGTTCATTGTGTAACTCCACGACGACCAAAGCCCCCGGCAGCAGCACTCGTGCGAGCCTGATAGGCAGCCGGAGATTGGTTGGGGGCGGCGAACACCGTCCGCCGGAAATTCTTTTCGAGACGATCGGCAACATAGCGCCACAGCTCTTCGATCTCGGCTGCGGAGCGACCCTTCGGATCGACTTCCATGACAGTCCGACCGTCGATCATCGACGCTGCATAGTCTGTGCGATGATGCAGTGTGACCGGAGCAACGGTGCCATGCTGTGACAACGCAACAGCGGCTTCATAGGTGATCTTGGCTTTGGGAGTGGCGCCATTGACCACAAAGATGAGCGGCTTGCCGGCCCGGTCGCACAGATCGACAGTGGCGCCCACGGCGCGAAGGTCGTGCGGGCTGGGCCGAGTCGGGACGACGATCAGTTCGGCAACGGCGATGACGCTCTGGATGGCCATCGTGATGGCGGGCGGCGTATCGATGACAGCCAGCTTGAAGCCCTGTTGCCGGAGCATTTCAAGATCGCTTGAAAGCCGGGCCACTGTGGTCTGGGCAAAGGCCGGAAGCTCGGTTTCGCGTTCATTCCACCAATCGGCCAGCGAACCTTGCGGGTCGATGTCGATCAGGACGACCGGGCCTGCGCCTGCTCGCTCAGCCTGGACGGCGAGATGTCCTGACAAGGTGGTCTTGCCTGATCCGCCCTTTTGCGATGCCAACGCCAATACGCGCATGAAAGTTCCCCGAGTTGCAATAATCTCGCAGTAATTCGCA
The DNA here is from genome assembly GCA_046348625.1 of Sphingomonadaceae bacterium. Classification (GTDB taxonomy): domain Bacteria; phylum Pseudomonadota; class Alphaproteobacteria; order Sphingomonadales; family Sphingomonadaceae; genus Aquisediminimonas. Next base: position 6,756 of record JAXMDX010000003.1, on the reverse strand, counting down.
CGCGGATGGCTAAGATTAGGTTAACATTCGCCGCTGATGCATCACCAAATTTTTCCGGATTTAGGACGGCCGAATTTGTGCTAATGCGATGGCAGGGCTGTCTCGCGAAGGGCAGCCCGAATTCAGGCGTAGGAGTAGAATGGATGCGGGGATTGCGGTTGGTGTTTTTCGGCGCGGCGGCATCGTTTCTTGCCGTGCCGGCCCTGGCTGACGTCAAGGCGGGGACGGATGCGTGGAATCGCGGAGATTATGGCACCGCCGTCAAGGAATGGCGCCAGCCAGCGATCAACGGCAATGCAGAAGCGCAATTCAACATGGGCCAGGCCTACAAGCTCGGCCGCGGTGTCCCTGCGGATCCCAAGCAGGCCGGAGACTGGTTTCTGAAAGCCGCACGGCAGGGCAACGTGCAGGCCGAGGACAATTACGGAATCATCCTCTTTCAATATGGCGACCGGCAGAAGGCCTTTCCCTATCTCCAGAAGTCGGCAGCGAGAGGCGAACCACGCGCGCAATATCTTGTCGGTACCGCACTGTTCAATGGCGACTTCGTGCAGAAGGATTGGCCGCGGGCTTATGCGCTGATGACACGTGCAGCGGCAGCCGGACTGACGTCTGCAACGACAAGCCTGGCTCAGATGGACAAATATATTCCGCTTGACCAGCGGCAGCAGGGATTGGCGCTGGCGCGCAAGATGGAAAGCCCCGGTGCCGTCCGGGTCGCCGAGTCGGCACCACCGGCCAGGCCAGCGAAGACAAGCCTGCCACCCAAACTCGCGCCCGCTGTTGCCAAGGCACCTCAAGGCGCCGGAGGCAGTTGGCGCGTTCAACTCGGTGCTCTGGACAGCGAAGCGCTCGCAAGAGCAAAATGGACGGCGCTGAAGGGCCGTATCGGTGCCTTGGCGAGCCTGCAGCCAAGCTACGAAAGCGCAGGCCCGTTCACCCGCCTGCGCGCTGGGCCGATCGGATCAAAGGCTGGTGCGATAGCGGTATGCGCCAAAGCCAAGGCCGCTGGACAGGCGTGTTTCCCGGTCGCACCCTGACGCGAGATCAGGCCACCCATTGGGAACGCGGATATCCCATCGCATAAAGGATCGTCGTCAAGTCGCCATTGGTGATTCCGGCCGAGGCCGCCGCGCGCGTCCTGGGTTTGGCGTGATAGGCGACGCCAAGCCCTGCCGCTTCAATCATCGGGATGTCATTGGCCCCATCCCCGACGGCAAGCGCGTCGCCCTGGCTCCAGCCTCGATCAGCCAGCGCTGACAGCAGGGTTTCCCTTTTGGTCGCTGCGCCGACGATGGGCTCCTCAACGGTCCCGTCCAGATAGCCACCGCTCACGCCAAGGCGGTTTGCCACAACCCGGTCAAAGCCAATCCGTGCACCCACAGGATCAGCGAATCGCGTGAAGCCACCCGAGACAAGGATTGCATGTCCGCCGTGGGCGCGGATGGTGCGCACCAATGCCTCTGCCCCCGGCATGATGACGACACGCTCTGCCAGGCATTGTTCGATCACCGACTCTGGCAGCCCTTTCAAAAGGGAGACGCGACTCCTCAGGGCTTCCTCAAAATCGAGTTCGCCGCGCATCGCCCGTTCGGTCACATCTGCGATCTGGGGCTTGATTCCGGCATAATCGGCAAGCTCGTCAATGCATTCCACGGTGATCATCGTCGAATCCATATCGGCGATGATCAGCCGGCGACGGCGCTCCGCGGTCTTCTGGACGATCAGGTCAACGCCGTCGATCGCTCCCTCCAGCGCTGCGCGCACGGCGCCGGGATCACCGTCGAAGTGCAAGTCGCAGGCCGTGCCAGGTTCAAGCCACTGCCTGTCGAGGAGAACTGCATGCGCAGCAGCCAATCTTTCGGCGAGTGCCGAAACAGCAGCTTCATTCAATGCATCTGCCGCGATAAGAGAGGCTGTGAACATGAATTCCAATCCCGAAAAGCCGCCGCTGATCCTGATTGTTGGACCGACAGCGAGCGGCAAGTCGTCGCTCGCGCTGGCGCTGTCAAGGTCACTGCCGATCACGCTGATAAATGCGGATGCGAGTCAGGTCTATCGGGACCTCAACATCATTTCTGCCCGCCCGTCTCCTGAAGACCTTCGCCGTGCACCGCACAGATTGTTCGGGCATGTCGATGGCGCGCAGGCCTATTCGGCTGCCGCCTGGGCGGCCAATGCGCGGGCAGCCATTGCGCGATCGCATGCAAGCTGGCGAATCCCGGTGCTCGTCGGCGGCACCGGCCTTTATGTGCGCACACTTCTCGATGGCATTGCTCCGGTTCCCGAGATTGATCCGACCATTCGCAAATCCATACGCGCCATGGCGGTCGGAGATGCGCATGCAGCACTGGCGCAGGAAGATCCGGCCGCCGCTCAAAGACTCTCTGCGAACGACACCGCCCGTGTTGCCCGTGCTCTTGAGGTGGTTCGATCGACCGGAAAGCCTCTCTCGCAATGGCAGGAGATGCGGTCGGGCGGAATCCGGGACGCGGTGCGCCTGACGCCTCTGGTCCTGCTGCCGCCGCGCGATTGGCTGTTCGAGCGTTGCGACGCGCGCTTCGACGCCATGCTCGCATCCGGGGGCAAGGACGAAGTGGCCGCCCTGCTCGACAGGGGGCTCGATCCGGACCTTCCCGTCATGCGTGCGATCGGGGTTCGCGAGATTGCAGCCATGCTTGCCAATCCCGAACACGCGGAGCGCAGCATCGAAGACGCAAAGATGGCCACCCGGCGCTATGCCAAGCGGCAATATACCTGGTTCCGGAATCAGGCCCCAGCAGACTGGCCTCGGATCCCGGCGCAATTAGACAATGATAATATTGATGATTTAGCAATAAAATTACAACATATGGCGTTGACAGATTAGTTTGTTATCATTAGCGGGCGGCGCTTGCGCTCGTCCTGCCGCAGTGCAACAGCGCTGCGACCTCGGAAATGAGCCAGTTTTTAGAAAGTGAGTGCAATGGCCAAGGAACTGTCAGGAGCTGATATCCTCATCGAGGCGCTGAGCGATCTCGGTGTGGAGGTCATTTTCGGCTATCCGGGCGGTGCCGTTCTCCCGATCTATGACGCCCTGTTCAAGCAGAAGCGGATTCGCCACATCCTCGTGCGGCATGAGCAAGCTGCAACCCATGCCGCCGAAGGCTATGCCCGCTCGACCGGGAAGCCCGGCGTCGTCCTCGTCACATCGGGCCCCGGCGCGACCAATGCGGTTACGGGCATCACCGACGCCCTGATGGATTCCATTCCAATGGTGGTCATCACCGGCCAGGTCGCAACGCACCTGATTGGCTCCGACGCCTTTCAGGAAGCGGATACGGTGGGCATCACGCGACACTGCACAAAGCACAATTATCTGGTGAAGTCGCCGGAGACACTCGGCCATGTCATTCACGAGGCGTTTCACATTGCGACCTCCGGCCGCCCGGGGCCCGTCGTGATCGACATCCCGAAGGACGTGCAGGTCGCCTCGGCGCGCTATTCCAAGCCCGGCCCAATCAACCATCCAAGCTACAAACCGCAGACCAAGGGCGACATCAAGTCGATCGAGACTGCCGTCGAAATGCTCGCAGCGGCCGAACGCCCGATCCTCTATACCGGCGGCGGGATCATCAATGCAGGGCCGGGTGCAAGCCAGGTTCTGCGTGAGCTGGCCCGGATCACAGGCGCCCCTGTCACGTCGACCCTCATGGGGCTCGGTGCGTTCCCCGCGTCCAGCGAGCAATGGCTGGGCATGCTCGGCATGCATGGCACCTACGAAGCCAATTGGGCCATGAACCAGGCGGACCTCATCGTCTGCCTTGGTGCGCGTTTCGATGATCGGGTGACGGGCAGGCTCGATGCCTTTGCCCCCAAGGCACGCAAGATCCATGTCGATATTGATCGCAGCTCGATCAACAAGGTTGTGCCGGTCGATGTCGGGATCGTCGGCGATGTCGGCCGCGTGATCGAGGACATGGTCAAGATCTGGAAGGGACGTCAGCACCAGAAGCAGGACCTCTCTGCCTGGTGGAAGCGCATAGAGGGCTGGCGGGCGAAGAAGTCGCTCTCCTATGCGCCGTCGAAAGATGCCATCATGCCGCAGGACGCGATCCGCAAACTGTGGGAGGCCACGCACAGGAAGGCGCCGATCATCACGACCGAAGTCGGCCAGCACCAGATGTGGGCAGCGCAGCATTTCGATTTCGAAAGCCCCAACAAGTGGCTGACGTCGGGCGGGCTTGGCACGATGGGCTATGGCCTGCCGGCCGCCATCGGGGCGCAACTTGGCAATCCCAAGGCCCTTGTCATCGACATCGCCGGCGAAGCATCGATCCAGATGAACATCCAGGAATTGGGAACCGCCACCCAATACCGGCTGCCGGTCAAGATCTTCATCCTGAACAATGAATATATGGGCATGGTCCGCCAGTGGCAGGAGCTGACCTATTCCAGCCGCTATTCGGAAAGCTATTCGGATGCGCTGCCTGACTTTGTGAAGCTGGGCGAAGCTTATGGCTGGAAGGGCATCCGGATCGAAGGGATGCAGGAACTCGAAGCGGGCATTGCCGAGATGCTGGCATATGACGGACCCGTCATCGTCGATTGCGTGGTGGCAAAGCTCGCCAATTGCTTCCCGATGATTCCGTCAGGGGCGGCGCATACCGACATGATCCTGGGCGACGAAAAAGTGTCCGGCGAAATGTCCGATGAAGCGAAGGCACTGGTGTGATGCATATCAAGGAAGGTCCGAAGGAGCGTCACACGCTCTCCGTCACCGTGTCCAACGAACCCGGCGTGCTTGCCCGGATCGCCGGCATGTTCACGGCACGCGGCTATAATATCGAAAGCCTCACGGTCGCCGACATCACCGAAGACGATTCGATCAGCCGCATCACGATCGTCACAAGCGGGACACCCGACGTGATCGAACAGGTGGCCGCCCAGCTCGACCGGATGGTACCCGTCCACAAGGTCACCGATCTCACCGTTCTGGGCGATCATGTCGAACGTGAACTGGCGCTGGTCAAGGTTGCCGGTATTGGCGATCACCGCATCGAGGCGCTGCGGCTGGCGGAAGTCTTCCGCGCCAATGTGGTCGACACGACAATTGCCAGCTTCGTTTTCGAAGTGACAGGGGCCTCGACCAAGATCGACCGTTTCATCGAACTGATGCGCGAGATCGGGCTGGTCGAAGTCGCCCGCACCGGCGTGGTGGCAATGGCGCGCGGGAAAGAGGCGGTTTGAGCTGAACGTCGCTGCTGCAAAGGCAGAAGCCGCTGCGACGCGACACTCCAATTTGGCCCCTGCCTCCGCAGGGGCGACCTAACGAGGGAAGAAAAGAATGCGTGTCTATTATGATCGTGATGCCGATCTCAAGCTGATTGAAAACAAGAAGATCGCCATCGTCGGCTACGGCAGCCAAGGCCATGCTCATGCCCAGAATTTGCGCGATTCCGGCGTGAAGGACGTCGCCATTGCCTTGCGCCCGGGCTCGGCAACCGCGAAAAAGGCAGAGGATGCCGGTTTCAAGGTTCTCTCGAACGCCGAAGCCGCAAAATGGGCTGACATCATCATGGTGCTGGCGCCGGACGAGCATCAGGCCGCGATCTATGCCGAAGACCTGCACGCCAATATGAAGCAAGGCGCCTGCCTCGCCTTTGCGCACGGCCTGAACGTCCATTTCGGCCTGATCGAGCCGCGCGCCGACCTTGACGTGATCATGATCGCACCCAAGGGCCCGGGCCACACAGTGCGCAGCGAGTATCAGCGCGGTGGCGGCGTTCCCTGCCTGATTGCTGTCCATCAGGATGCCAGCGGAAATGCCCATGATGTCGGTCTTGCCTATGCGTCCGGCGTGGGCGGCGGTCGTTCCGGCATCATCGAGACCAACTTCAAGGAAGAGTGCGAAACCGACCTGTTTGGCGAACAGGCCGTCCTTTGCGGCGGGATTACGCACCTTATCCAGGCAGGCTTCGAAACACTGGTCGAAGCCGGCTACGCGCCCGAAATGGCCTATTTCGAGTGCCTGCATGAGACGAAGCTGATCGTTGACCTGCTTTATGAAGGCGGCATTGCCAACATGCGCTATTCGATCTCGAACACGGCCGAATATGGCGACATCACGACGGGCCCGCGGATCATCACGCCGGAAACCAAGGCCGAAATGAAGCGCGTTCTTGCCGACATCCAGTCGGGTCGCTTCGTGAAGAACTTCGTGCTCGACAACCGGGCCGGCCAGCCGGAACTCAAGGCCAGCCGCAAGGCCGCCGCTGCCCACCCGATCGAAAAGGTCGGCAGCGAGTTGCGCGCCATGATGCCGTGGATCGCGAAGAACAAGCTGGTGGACAAGGCCAAGAACTGATCCTTGCCGCACTAGATTTGGTTTATTGACTTGAGGAGGGGTGGCACCGAAATTGGTGTCACCCCTTTTCGTTGTCAGGAGTACCCCCAAGTGAAAAAGACCTTGTTCGCCCTGCCGCTGCTGCTCGCAGTTCCGTTGATGGCCCAGATGCCAAAGGAAGCCCCCGGCAAGCTTGACCCCTCACACGTCACCGCTGGAACCTATGCGGTCGAGCCGACCCACACCCTGATCGGATGGACGATCAACCATTTCGGTTTCAACGACTATTTCGGAGTGTTCGGCAGCCCGACCGGAACTCTTAAACTTGATCCGGCAAAGCCCAATGCCAGCTCAGTCAGCATCGACATACCGGTCGGGGAATTGTTCACGGCCAACGCCAAATTGACCGAACATCTGAAATCAGCGGACTT
>JAXMDX010000002.1:0-283283 GCA_046348625.1 Sphingomonadaceae bacterium | reverse complement strand
TGGCTTCAGGTGCCAGTGGCCGCAAGGCCGTGGAGGTTCGAGTCCTCTCCTGGCACCAGTGCTCAGATTGCTTGAGCCGAATGCGTAAGGCCTAGGGGGTTGCGGACGGCGGTGGACTCTTGGCGCATTTCCAATGGGAGACAATTAGCGCGGTGCCCTGCCTAGATCGCAACCATTGCGGTGAGTAGCGCGTGAGCATTGTTCGGAACAGGGTCAGACTGTCGGCATTGGTTGGCTTACGAAACATTCTTATAGCTTCGATGGCGCCAACAAGAAACGATATCGAGATGTTGCAAGGCCCAAGTCCCATCAAGCAAATTGCACAGATGACCATCTGAGAAATCGCAATGGCTGACTCGAGAAAACTTTGCACTTCGTGCCGGGGTTCGAGATCTCTGAGACCCAGAAGGAAGAGCGAAATCGGAAAATTGGTTAACTCTCATTTATTGGCAATCTGTACAGCGGAACAAGCAATTTTTGGTCTTTAAAGTGATCCGCTTTTCCCAATAAAGCACACAAGTCATACAAAATTGCAGTTGCCTTTGAGGTGAATTGCTTGGAGGAGTGGCATTGACTCGCAGGCTAGGTTGGGGGCGCGCCTTTGCTGTTCAATTCATTCGAATTTCTAACATTCCTGCTTGTTGTCTATGGTCTGTATCGAGTTCTGCCGTTCCGTGCGCAGAATCGCATGCTGTTGGTGGCCGGTTACATTTTTTATGGTTGGTGGGACTGGCGCTTCCTTGCCCTGATGATCTTTTCAACAACGGTAGACTTTTGGGTCGGCCTTCTGCTCGACCGGGGTAAGCTGACGCGTTGGCAAGCCTTGTTTCCGGCGACCTTTGTCTTCGTTGCGGCGTTATTGCTCGTCGGGTTGGACTTTTCCGCCGTTATGCACGCGTTGGTCGGTCAAATTCCTACCCATTCTGTAATTTCGCCCCAGATGACCTGGATATTGATTGGGGGACCAGCACTTTTTTTGGCCGGATTTTTTATCTACAAAATCGTGTTGCCAATGGATGAGAGAATTCGTCGCAAGATTTGTGTCCTGATAAGTTTGACAATCCAGCTGGGGATTCTGGCAGTATACAAATATTTTAATTTCTTTGCCGAAAGCCTGGTTGAATCTTTGCAATCTGTCGGAATCAACGTTTCACCAGGGCATTTTAATATAGTACTCCCCGTGGGGATTTCATTTTATACTTTTCAATCCCTTAGCTACACGATTGATATTTATCGTCGGGAAATTCGACCGACCGACAAGTTTCTCGACTTTGCTCTTTTTGTGTCATTTTTTCCGCAGCTCGTAGCCGGTCCCATCGAGCGGGCCCGTAATTTGATCCCTCAATTGTCGAGGCCGCGGCCAATCGACTTCCTCGTTACAACCAGAGGGCTTTTCCTGATTGTCCTTGGATTGTTCAAGAAGGTTGCCATCGCAGACGGGGTCGCGCCCTTTGTGGACCAGGTTTACAATAGTTCGGGCAACGTCAGCTGGGCTGACGTGGTGTTAGCCACGGTACTTTTCGCAGTGCAGATTTATGCCGACTTTTCCGGATACTCGGACATTGCCCGCGGAACAGCACGATTGCTTGGTGTGGAGCTGATGGTCAATTTTCGGCAGCCCTATTTTGCAAAAAGCCCGCGTGACTTTTGGCAGAGATGGCACATTAGTCTCTCAACGTGGCTGGGTGATTACCTTTATAAGCCGCTTGGCGGGAGCCGCGGAAGTTTAGCCTTTACCTGTCGCAACCTGATGCTGACCATGCTGCTTGGCGGGCTTTGGCACGGAGCAGCATGGAATTATGTGCTCTGGGGGTTCTATCACGGAAGCATATTGAGCATTCACAGGGTGTTGGTCTCAGTCAGGGGCGAAGCAAACCTTTTGCAAGGCCGTATCATAAGCACCGTGAAGATTGTCAGCTTCGGTTTTGTAACCCTTTATGGTTGGCTTTTGTTTCGCGCCCGGTCCTTCCATCAGGTTTCCGAATTCACGAGGATAATTTTTACTGATTTGGGCAACTTCACGATTGGGCCGCGAGTGCCGGCGCTTTCGGCACTGCTCGGAATCCTGCTGCTCGGCGGATTTGAAATTGCGCAGTACAATGCAGGTAATGGCAGTCCGCGTTACTATCAGCGTTGGCCTGCTCCAGCGATTGGTCTGTTTATTGCAGCAATGATGTTCTTGATATTTATGGGAATGAGCAATGAGCCTGCCCAGTTCATCTACTTCCAGTTCTGATTTGCCCTCTCGCCGCAAGGCCTGGAAGGTCCTCTACTGGAGCTTGATTTGCTTGATTTTCCTCGACGTTCTCGTAGGGGTCGCATTCCAATATCCAAAAAATCCTCGCGAACTCAATCCCGGAAAATTGGCTCTTTTCTTTGATTATGGGCGTTCGATGGAAGGACGTTTGAAGCGAGCCACCCGCGTCAACCGTAACGAAACCGCTCCAATCACCTTGTCAGGCTGGTATGACCCGCTTGAAGTCGTTGAAAGGCCCGTCAAGGCCAACGGCGAAGTCATTACGGTCTATGGCATGTCGCATGCCGTCTTGCTGGCAGATGCTGTGCAGGCAGAAAGCAACAAATATTCTGTTCGAAGTGTGGGTGCGCCGGGTGCGACCACGAACTGGGCTTACGGCGCCTTCCGTCGGGACGTGGGCCGCAAGAAGGGCAAAGCTGTAGTCCTGGCTATCATGTCCACTACACTTCCCATGATAACCACAATGGGGCCCGTCACCTGGAATACCAGTTTTGCGATGCCCTATACCGCAGACCGCTATAGTGTCGGGCCAGACGGTGCCTTGCATGTAACGAAGCCACCTTTCGAAAGCTTTGAAGCATATGTTCGAGCATTTTCCAGCCCAGAGAAATGGGCCACTGTTAGGGCGGCATTTGCCAAGAATGACACCTTTTACGATGCCTTTTTGGTTGAAGATACAGTACTCGACAATTCAACCGTTGTTCGGCTGCTGCGTCGCGCATATGCGCAAAAACGAGAGCATGAGACACGCAAGGCTGTACTGAGAGATGGCAGGATTGACTTCGAAAGTGAAGCCATTCGCGTGGCAAATGCCATCATTCGTCAGTTTGCGGCAGATGCGAGACGGGAGGGGTTGCTGCCGGTCGTCTACGTAATAAACAATCTTGGCTACCAAGATCAAATGTTTCAAGCCGTTAGTTCCACTCTATACAAAAATCGGATTCCCTTTCTAAACTCTGCTCAATTCGTGGCCCCTGACAACCCGCATAATTATCTTCCAGACAGCCATTTCACTCCTGAGAATGATAAAAGACTTGCGCGCGAACTTGCGCGCATCATTGATAACGGTGATCCAGCAGCACAATCGGCAACACCTTCAAATTAAATAGTTGGGCCTGAAATCACACCTAAGGTGCGTGCAGCTTTTGCGTTGAGCAATTCTATTATCCTTCTGCCCCGGGATGGAGTGAAATGCAGAGTTCGGAGGTCGCCATCGCGGCCCATTTCAATGTTCTCAAGACGCGGCAATGTCCGAGGGTATTCATTCATCGGCTCGATAAGTTGCCAAAGATGGATTGCCCTGTTGTTGCCCGCTGACGTGGATTACATTCGAGCAAATGTTGCATCAGCCCTGGTTGAAGCATTTGGCGCAACCATTTCCGCTCCTGTTACATTTGCGGGTTAACGGCGCGGAGTGTGTGGACTAGTTTTCCTCTGATAATTTCTGGCCGGTGAGGAGTAAAACATGGACTTGGGGCTCAAAGGGAAAAAAGTGATCATGAACGGCGGTGCGCATGGCCTTGGCCTCGCGTCGCTCAAGCATTTTGCAGCGGAAGGCGCTGATGTGGCCTTCTTCTCGCGCAAGCAGGACAAGATCGACGCCGCGCGGGATGCGATTGCAAAGGCCGGCAACGGCAAAGTTTTTGCCGAAGTTCTCGACATGGCCGGAAATCACGAGGGCTATAAGGCCTGGCTTGCCAAGGCAGCCGATGAACTTGGCGGATGCGACATCTTCGTTCACATGGCGAGTTCATCAGGCACCGGCGGTACGGGTGACTGGCAAGCAGGCCTTGATATGGACATCATGGGTGCCGCACTTGCGGTTGAAGTCCTGACGCCGGCATTGGCTGAGTCCGGCACAGGGTCGATTGTTTTCATGTCTTCGACCGCTGCATTGGAAACCTTCATCGCACCGCAGCCATTCAACGCGCTCAAAGCCGCGCTCATTACCTATGGCAGCCAATTGAGCCAGGCGCTTGCAGCGCAGGGCATCAGGGTCAACACAGTGTCACCGGGCGCCATTTATTATGAGGGCGGAAACTGGGAAATGATCCGCAAGGTCATGCCTGCGCTCTATGACGGCACACTCGCCAAGATGCCGACCGGGCGCTTTGGCGAGCCGGAAGAAGTCGCAAAGGCCGTCGTGTTTGTTGCAAGCCCTGCCTGCCCATATATGACCGGTGCCAACATCGTCATCGATGGAGGCTTCACCCAGCGCGTCCAGTTCTGACGCGCTGCTGGTCGCTCAAGGCAAGAGGCAGGATCATGGCAGACATTGATCGAGACATGTTGCTCGACATTTACACGCGCACGATGAAGGTCAACCGGACGGATGAAAAGTTCCGTTCCTTGCTGATGCAAGGCAAGGTTGCCGTCATGTATTATTGTGTGCGCGGGCAGGAGCTTGTCTCTGCTGCCGCGATGGCGGCTCTCAGAGATGAAGACTATGTCGTGTGCACCTATCGCGGTCAGGGCGAGCAGACCGCGAAGGGCATACCAGCGGAAAAATGGTGGGCCGAATGCCTCGGCAAGGTGACAGGCACCTGCAAGGGCAAGGGCGGCACGATGCACATCACGCACCCTGAAAAGGGGATCATGGTGACAACGGGCGTTGTCGGCTCTGGCCTGCCCATTGCAAATGGACTTGCGATGGCCAGCCAGAATACCGGTGATGGCAAGGTCACCATGGTGAGCTTTGGCGACGGAGCGGCCAACATCGGAGCCTTCCACGAAGCCCTCAACATGGCGCAGCTCTACAAGCTGCCGGTTGTCTTTCTGTGCCAGAACAATCGCTATGGCGAGCACACGGCCTTCGCTGACCATACCCAGAGTGAATCCATTTACGGGCGAGCTGCTGGCTATGGGATGAAGGGCGTTCGGGTGGATGGCAATGATGTATTTGCCATGTACCACGCGGCCAAGGATGCCGTGGATCGCGCGCGGGCAGGGGAGGGGCCGACCCTGATCGAGGCAATGTGCTATCGCATGATGGGACACTTCTTCGGTGCCGATTTCTCCTACATGCCAAAGGAGCATCTTGCGGAAATGCAGCGCGAAGACCCGCTGCCAAAGCTTCGCGCCGTGATGCTCGAGAGACAGTTCACCGAAGATGAACTCGATGCCATTGTGGCCGGCATCGATGCCGAGATTGAGGACGCCGTTGCAAAGGCGCTGGCTGCCGATCTGCCCGGGCCGGAAGAACTCCAGATTGACGTTTTCGAGAAGGTGCCGGCCTGATGGGTGAGATCACGATGGCTCAAGCTTTGAACCGTGCCATTGACGAAGCGATGGCCGAAAACAGCGGCGTGTTCTGTCTTGGTGAGGACGTCGGTGCCAAGCAAGGCGGGGGCGTTTTCAAGATCACCGCCGGCCTGACCGAGAAATATGGCGAAAATCGCATTCGGGCGACGCCGATTTCCGAAACCGCGATTGTCGGAGCAGCGGTTGGAGCTGCCCTCGCCGGTCAGCGCCCCATTGCAGAAATCATGCTCATGAACTTCGTCGGCGTGTGCATGGACCAGATTGTCAATCATGCCGCAAAATTGCGCTTCATGTCAGGAGGCCAGACCAATGTCCCGCTGGTGATCCGCACCACGACAGGTGTTGGGGTCGGCTTTGGCGGTCAGCATTCCGATATGCTCGAGGCGTGGTTTGCCCATGTGGCCGGGCTTCACGTTGTTACACCCTCCAATGCGGCTGACGCTCAAGGCCTCATGCGGTCAAGCATCGATTGCAATGATCCCGTCATCTTTATCGAGAATATCCTTTGTTACGGTCTCAAGTCCGAGGATCCCGGGCCAGGCTATCGCGTTCCGCTGGGCAAGGCGGCTGTCGCGCGGGAGGGCAGCGATATCTCTGTCATTACCTATGGCCGAACGGTGCTTGATGCGTTGGCGGTGGCTTCCGAACTTGCGAATGAAGGCGTCTCGGTCGAAGTTATCGATCTGCGTTCCATTGCTCCCTATGACGAAGCAACGGTTCTGGCATCCGTGAGAAAAACCGGGCGGGCTCTGACATTGCATGAAGCAGTGAGGCCCTTCGGCACGGGGGCCGAGATTGCGGCAAACATCCAGGAAAAATGCTGGGATTCGTTGAAAGGTCCTGTTCGGCGGATCGGGGGAACCTTTTCGCCCGTGCCGTTTGCTTCCGTTCTGGAGCAGGCCTGGATCCCGAACAAGCAGCAGATCGTGGATCAGATCAAGGCAAGCATGGGACGAGGTTGATCAATGCCCTCTGAAATCCGGATTCCCAAATTGGGCATGAGCGCGACGGAAATGACATTGCTGGAATGGATGTTTGGCGACGGCGAAGCCGTGGAGGCCGGGCAGGTGATCTACACTGTCGAAACCGACAAGAGCACCACGGAAATCGAGGCTCAGGTCAGTGGCATTATTCGCCCGACCGGCGTCGAAGGTGAAGTCTATCAGGTCGGCGATCTGATCGGGATGATCGAGTAAGGCGCCTGCGTTGGGCGCATGCCGATCGGGCCCCCTAGACCGGCTTTGACCAATCCCAGCGTTTAAGCCATTCGCGCATCGGCATTGGTATGACGTCGAGGAGCTTGCCCGTCTCGGCAGGATCGACCACCAAGGGGCTCTCCGCCTGGGAATTGTAGAAGCTGTAGAACTTCGCCATTCCCGCATAGGGCGTGCCGGGCAGGAGTTCGCGCGAGCCTGTCACGAGTTCACTCATGTTGCCGGCAAAGTCATCGGGTTCGAGGCTCAGGAACCTGACGGGTTTCCCGACTTCCCGGGAAATGAGCTCTGCGACTTCATCGCCTACAAGTGCCTCGGGCCCGCCGACGGGGACATGCAGGCCATCTGCCTTGCTGGTTTCCAGGGCAGCGGCCATGTATTCGCCAACGTCCTCAAGCGCGATCCAGCTTATCCGGAGTGAAGCTTTGGCCGGATAGGCAAATATTCCGCGATTGACGATCGACGGCTTGGTCCACACCCGGATGATATTGTTCATGAAGACCGTGGGTTCGATGAATACGCACGGAATACCCGTCTCTTCGAGCGATCGCTCAATGTCCCTGCGGCCATCATGGGCAGTCAGATCAAGATCATGGTCGGCAACGAAACAGCTTGTGTTGAAGACAATCTTCTTCAGGCCAGACCCACGTGCGCCATTGGCAATGCTCTTGCCAAACGCGGCGGCCCGCGCACGGTCGAACTCGAACGGCAGGTGCATCGCCAGAGCATCCTGACCTTCGAAGGCGCGCTTCAGGCTGTCGTTGTCGTTGATATCGCATTGAACAACCCGCAGGTCCGGAAAGGGTGTCTGCTCCATCGCATTCGCCCGCCGCGCGCCGGCGCAAACATCGAAGCCGCGTCTCTGCAGCGCGTTGACAAGCGGAATTCCCTGGTCGGCGGAAGCGCCGAACACAATGACTTTCGTGATTGGCATTTCTGCCCCCCTATGGGCTTAGGCGGGCAGTTCGCCGTTGATATATTTCATCAAGGTTGTCTGGAAATGACGCACGCGGCTATCCTGATAGGCGCCGAGTTCCATCACGCCATTGCCGGATGCCTTCATTCCAGTTTGCACGTGAGGCAAATTGGCAAGATCTTGATCGAAAACACCGGCGAGCGCTTCACCCATGTATTCCTTGGCCCAGGCGAAGGGCTGATCATCCGGAATGTAGACCCGTTCCGCTGCGCGCGGACGCTTCTGCCCCTTGGGGGTCGGCATCAGCAGCCGGATTTCCATGATGCACCAATCCGGCGTGTCACCTGGCAGCCAGCGATAGACCAGCGTCGGCAGGTATCCGATCCAGGGCGAGAAGTTGGGGAAGATATTGTAGGTGAAATTGTCGAGAATTTCGGCGTCTGATTTGTCCGAATAGTCATACCCATACTGCGTCGTGAAGCCCGCCCGACTGGCTTCGGCAAGCAGCTTGCGTGCCTGCAACGGATCATTGGGGTCGAGTTCGACCTTTTCACCGCTCGCTGTGAAGCGACGATTGGTCTTCGCATCGCTGCCGCCGGAAAATTCGGCCATCTTGTCGAGCACATATTGCTGGTCCTTGCCCGACATGTGCGGGCTCAAGACACCGGACGGCGTAATGGCGCGATTGAAGAAGTCGCCATACAGGTCATAGCGCGTATTTGCATCGCCGAGGAATGGCAGAAGTTGAGGGTGGGTCGTAACCGAATGCCATGCTTCCATGAAGGCTTCGGCCGTTGCCTTCCAGTTTGCAGGGACCTTCTTCGCGACCCACATGCCAGTGTACCGATTTTCGAAGTCATAATTTTCATACTGGTCGAGAACCGGTCCAACCCATTCCTTGAAATCTGCAATCTTGTCATTTTCCGTTATCATCACGAAGCCCTGCCACAGATTGACGCGAACTTCGGGCAGGCTCATGTCCTTGCCTTCGAGATGCTTGAAATCCCAGGCGCAGGGAATTTCCTTGAGAGACCCGTCATTGTTCCAGGTGAATCCGTGAAAGTTGCAGCGCAATTGCGTTGACGGACCTGACTTGGTGCGCAGCTTGCGAGCGCGATGAAGGCAGACATTGTAAAATGCCCTCACGCTGCCATCCCGCTGACGAACCAGCAGGAACGACTTGTCATTGATTTCAAAAACGACGGTGTCTCCCGCATCGGGGAGTTCGTCCTCGCGCGCAGCAAAAAGCCAGACGTTCGGCCACATCCGCTCTTGCTCGAGTTTGGCGAAGTCCGCGCTGATGTAAGGCTCGATCGCAATGGGATCGTTTGGCATCTCGATGTTCGATTCCTCGAACAGATAGTCCGGGACCCTGCGCGTGTCGGCATCGAGCATATCCGAGTAGCTCATTGCCGGACAGCGATCTGCAGGCGTGATTTTCTTGACTTCATTCATGGGACTGAAACCTCACTGTCCAATTGCCTAGTTTGCCACAATCCAAAAATGCCACATTTTATCCTCAACGCATCCTAGCGTAACTGTGAGGAGTGAGAAAATGAATGCACGCGGTTTGTCACGGCTGGGACCTGTCATGCAACTCGCCTGGTTGCCGCCTGATTTCGATGCTGCCGTCCGCTACTGGACAGAAGTCATGGGTGTCGGACCATTTTTCCTGATGGAGAATATCCAGCTCAATGACATGCGCTATCTCGGCCAGCCGACCGATGCTGTCTTCAGTCTTGCGTTGTCTTATTGGGGCGATACCCAGATCGAGTTGATCCGTCCCGAGAATGATGCCCCGTCAATCTATTGCGGCGAATACGCTGTGCGCGACCGTCTCCATCATACCTGTCTGCTGCTGGACGACATTTCGCAGGCATATGATGCCTGTGCAAAACATGGAGCCAAAATACTCGTCGAAGGCCGGGTTGGAGATACCGGCCACGTGATTTATGCCGATCCCGGTGGCGGGCCGGGCACATTGGTCGAAATGCTGCAACCCCAGCCCGGCACGGCTGAAGTCTTTGGGATGATCAAGCAGGCAGCCGCAAGCTGGGACGGCAGTGACCCTTTGAGGAAGCTTGGCTAGGAGCGCCTGTCAGTCACTGGCCCCCAGATATCCCAGCTGTGCTGCCTTGAAGATCGTCTGGGCGCGATTGACCGAGTCGAGCTTTTCACCTGCACGGTGGACATGATAGCGGATCGTGGCATGGCTCCGGTCGAGAATCATGCTGATTTCCTTGTCGGTCTTGCCAATGGCCGCCCAGCGAAGGCATTCCACCTCGCGCTTTGAAAGAACGCAGTCGGAGGGAATGCGACGTTTGGCGCGGATTGCCTGCACATATCCTGCGATGAACCGGCGTGTGAGTTGCGCGAGCATGGCCCCATGCTCTGCGAACTCTTCCGACAGGTCTTCCTTGTCTCGGTCCATGCTGATGAAACTGTTTGCGGAAATCTGGCCGAAGGGCAGGTGCACCGGTACAACGATCGCAGCCTTGCAGAGCGAGCGCCGCTCAAATTCCCTGAGATCAATTTCGTTCAGATAATTGTTCCGCCAAAGGCCGTGGAAGCCGTGCCGATTGACCCAAAAAGGCTCGTTTTCATATCGGCAGGCGCGCGGCAGGGGCGAATGGAGTGCCAGCCGATGATCTTCCCACCAGCGAGCACCGTCGGACAGCCAACGGAAGATATCCGCGTTCAGGATCGTGCCGTCGGCATCGACCATGGGCTCCTTGGAAGAAATGTCACTGCACATTGCCACCTGAAGGCCGCGCTCTTGCGCGACACGTGCCATGACGACTGCCGCGTCATGAATGTCTTCCGGGCTTTTCACAGTGACAAGTTCGAGCAACTGGCCAAGAGACTCGCGCCCTTGCGGCGTGCGCAATTCAACAACGTTACCCATTTTGGCTCTGTCCTTCACGACAACTCCCCTCATCCAAGGCTATTTGAGCCCCTGACGAATCAATCCTAGCAAAATTGCGCCCAAAATGCACGAGCACATGGGACGACCGGGGTTTTGGCCGCGAACGATCAGGCATATCTCTCGGCCTTGTCCTTTTCGTTGGTTCCTTTGATCATCGTCCGCAGACGATCCCAATCCTCGTCACCAAGGCTGTGCAGCACTGGCCAGAAGGTGCCACCCGTTGCCTGATAGCCCGCGCCATCGATCGCTATGGTCTGGCCGTTCACATATTCCGCTCCGGGACCCATCAGGAAAACCGCGAGATTGGCCAGTTCGTGCATCTCGCCGTGGCGCCCCATCGGATTGAGCTGATGGTTCGAATTGCCACCGCGCCCCTCTGGCGAAAGACGCGCACTCATGCCCTTGGTGGGGAACAGGCCTGGCGCGATTGCATTGAATCGCATGCCATAGCGGCCCCATTCGACCGCAAGGCTTTGTGTCATCGTGTTGATGGCAGACTTCGACATTGCCGAAGGGACGACAAAGGCCGACCCATTCCAGACCCAGGTGGTCAGGATCGAGAGGAAACTGCAGGGCTTTGCTTCTGCGATCTGGCGCTTGCCGACTTCGAGCGTAAGGTAAAATGTGCCGCGAAATACAATATCGGCAATGGCGTTGAATCCATTGACCGACAGATCTTCCGTTCGGCTGATAAAATTGCCGGCAGCATTGTTCACAACGCCATCAAGTGCGCCGCCTTCGGCCCAGATGGCATCGACCATCGCCTTGATTGCATCGGCATCCCGGATGTCGCAAGCGTGAGGCACGACCTTGCCACCGTGTGCTGTCATCAACGCATCAGCTGCTTCTTCAAGCTTGTTGAGCCGTCGACCGCAAATGTGGACACTTGCGCCCAGTTTGACAAAGGCCTCTGCCATTTCGCGCCCAAGGCCTGTCCCGCCTCCGGTGACCAGAATGCGCCGACCGTCGAGCAGTCCCTCGCGGAACATCAGTTTGGCTGTATCCATGTCGGTGACTTTCCCGAAAAAGTTCAGAGACCAAGCACGGACTTGGCTATGATGTTCTTCTGAGTTTCGTCGGATCCGCCGAATATTGTTGCAGCACGATTGTTGAGGAAGCGCGCCATGGTCGTTTGCGCGCGTTCGCTGCCAATGGGTTCAGGGGCCTGATTGCCATAGAGCGGCCGCTCAAGTGGCAATTGCATGGCATCATAGCCGAGAAGCTCAATGCGCAACGTATCGACCGCCTGGCCGAGATTGGAACCGAGGAGTTTGGTCAAAGAAGTCTGTGGCCCCGGTTGGCGGCCCTTTGCCAGTTCCGCGAGAATGCGCAGTTCGGTCACTTCCAACGCTTCAGCCTGCAATTTTACCCGGGCAAGACGGTCCCGGAAACGCGGGTCGTGCGCGATGGCGCCATTGACTCCAGATGGCTGCGATTTCGCCAACTCCTCGAGCTCGGCAATGTTCTGAAGAAGCCGCGGTGCAAAACAGGAACCGCCACGTTCGTTTTCAAGGAGGAACTTGGCAATCGTCCATCCCTGGCCTTCTTCGCCGATCCGATTGTTCGCAGGGGTGCGCGCGTCGGTGAAAAAGACCTGATTGACCTCATGGTCGCCCGACATGGACATGATGGGTGCAACTTCGACGCCCGGTTGGTCCATGGGGACCAGCAGGAATGTGATACCCTGCTGCTTCTTGACTTCAGTGTTTGTCCGGACGAGCGCAAATATCCAATCGGCATGGTGAGCGTGCGTTGTCCAGATCTTTGACCCGTTGATCACATACTCATTGCCATCAAGCCGCGCACCCGTGGACAGGGAAGCAAGGTCAGAGCCACTGCCCGGTTCCGAATACCCCTGACACCAATAGACCGTTCCGGACAATATGCCCGGCAGGAACCGAGCCTTCTGCTCCGGGGTGCCAAAGGCGCAGATAACGGGGCCGACCAGACGCAGACCGAGAATTGACAGGGCAGGAGCGCCGGCAAGCGCACACTCCTTTTCGAATATGAATTTCTGGGTGGGGGTCCAGCCAGTTCCGCCATCTTCCTTGGGCCAATGATAGGCGACCCAGCCTTTTTCATAAAGAATGCGGTGCCATTCGAGGCCGATGTCAGGCTCGACAAATACCCCTGCAGAGCGTCGGGCACCGTCGCGCAGCCGCTCAGGCAAAGACTCCGCGAGAAAAGTCCGAACTTCCTCACGGAATGCAAGATCTTCCGCCGAGAATTGCATGTCCATCAGTTAGTCCCCTTCACGCATTGCCCACTCAATGCCGCGCCGCAACAGGTCATAATAGACGTCGTAGTTCCAGGCGCACCGTTCGGGGTGCGGATAGAAATCGGCCATTCCCGGCAGGTCATAGTGACCGCGGCAATGTCCGAGGGCGTTGTAGACGATCCGGCCATTGCCAATATCGCGCGTGTAAAGAATGGGAACAGTCGTTGCGCCCCATTTCGCATCAATGAAGCCCGTCGCGTCACCTTCGAAATGTGTCTGCATCAACGTGTCGATCGGCGCTGTTGTATGGGACAAATAAAGTTCGTCGACGACATCAAAATCGTCGATCCCGCGGGTCAGTTCATGGTCGCGATTGACGACTTCCACACGGAAGGGACCAATCGGCGGATGCGCCTTGAATTGGGTGCCAAGCATGTCCATGACGTCTGGCCTGTCGTTCGGCGCATCGACCAGGCCGCTTTCCGTGAACACAAGAATTGAATTGGTGCCGTGCAAAGCCAGCCATTTTCCGCCGGATTCCAGCCAGCTGCGGATCGCTGCGGCCTCTTCCCTGGTCGGCATCAGGTCGCAGGTGTAGCTGATGAGAAAGCGGCACTGCTTGATCCTGTCTATGTCCCCATAGTTGCAGGCGACAGTCGTGCGGACATGGGGATGTTCCGCGAGCAGTTTCAGCAACTCGAGCCGGGCATGATCAATATCATGATATTTCCCGGCTGCCACGAAATGGGCGTCGATGCGTTTTGGTGGTGTCTGGCTCATGACATTCAAGACCTTATGGATCCGCCGCCGTCAACCGTGAAGTCGCAGCCGGTCGTGAAACTTGCCTGATCGCTGGCGAGGAAGACCATTGCACGGGCGACTTCTTCGGCCTCGCCGATCCGGTTCATGGGGTGCGCAGCCGCAAATTGGGTTTCGATCATGTCGGGGTCGGCCTGTCCGGAAAATTTGTATCGGTCATACATGGCCGTGCGAATAGCGCCGGGATGAACCAGATTGGCCCGGATCGGCAGACCGCGCGCTGCGCAATCCAGAGCAATCGTCCGCGTCAAAGCCTGAACACCCGCTTTTGAAGCGCCATAGGCCGCAAATGTCGCGCCGGGTCGGATCGCTTGCATCGACCCGATATTGACGATTGCACCGGGCTCTCCCGTTGCTTCCATAGCAGGAAGTGCTGCCCTGCAGCCGTAGAAGGTTCCGGTCAGATTGATGTCAATTGTGCGCTGCCAGCTATCCAGATCGACATCCACGACATTACCAGGTTCGGAAATGCCTGCGACGTTGAAAAGGATATTGAGTTTGCCAAACCGGTCGACACACGCCTTGACCGCATTTTGCCATTGGGAGAGGTCGCGGACATCGAGTGACACTGCGGCAGCCTTGGCCCCCAGCTTTGCAGCGAGGGCTTTGGCCTTTTCGATCTGCACATCTGCCAGCATCACGCTTCCGCCTTCGGCAATGATCATTGCGGCCGCTGCAGCCCCAATTCCTTCCGCACCGCCCGAAATCAGCGCAACCTTACCCTCGACGCATCCCATTTCAGACTCCTAGCGTTCCAGGATCGCAACGGCTGAAAGCCCCGGCGCCCCGTACACATGGCTGTAACCGACCTTCGGGTTGCCCGGTACTTGCCGAGCTCCGCCCCGGCCACGCAATTGCTGGACATTCTCATAGACCTGGCGAAGGCCCGATGCTCCAATCGGCTCTCCACAGGCCAGGCAGCCACCGTCGGTATTGACGGGGAGGCGGCCGCCAATCTCTGTCCGTCCTTCGGCAAGCCATTGCTCCTGATCGCCATCCGCACAAAAGCCATTTTCGGCCATATGCATGATTTCGGCGCCGCTCTCGGTGTCTTGCAGCTGCGCAACATCGACGTCCTCTGGGCCAATCCCGGCACCTTCGAATGCGGCCTTTGATGCCAGCTCGGTTGGCTTCCCGCCCTCGGTCACGCTGATTCCGGCCTGGAATACCTCAAAGCTGTGCGGCGGGCGGCTGCGCACCGAGATATTCGCGATCTTGACGCCATCTGCCCCCAGTTCGCGCATCTTGCTCTCGCTCGCGAGGATCAGGGCAACACCGCCTTCTGCTGGCGAGCAGAACATGTATTTTGTCAGCGGATCATTGATCATGGGCGCGTTGAGGATCGTATCCAGATCCACTTCAGCGCGGCGCCATGCGTGATCAGTCTTTGCGCCGTTACGGAAGGCCTTTTCCGCCACGCGGCCCAGAGTTTTGCGGCTGATGCCGTATTTTTGCATGTAACGCTGAATCTTGAGCGCAAAGAATTGGGTCGTCAGCATCATGCCGGTCTGCCCGTACCAGGCCGGCAATCCATAACTCGCGGGATCAGCGTTGAATGCGCCGCGATCGTGCTTGTCGAACCCGGTCGCCAGCGCAAGATCGAACGCCCCGGATGCGACCGCGTATTTTGCAGACGCAAGAGAGCTTCCCCCGGTCGCACAGCCGTTGGCAACATTCACGAAGGGCAGACTCGTGAGGCCGAGTTCGTTGACCATGATGTCTGCGGCGCCGGATGATGCCGAACCGCCATAGGCGCAGCCGATATCACTCCATTCCAGCCCGGCATCGGCGAGTGCCTGTCTCACCGCGAATACGCCCTGTTCGCGACCTGATCGACCTGCTGTCCGGCCAAAGGGATGAATACCCGCACCAATGATATAGACGTCGCTCATGATTGCTTCTCCGGACGGAATGCAAATGTGGTATGGACAGCATTAAACGGGACGATCACGAACTCCATCGGCATCCCGAGTTTCAGGTCCCCGATGGCCGCATCGACTATGAGGCTTTCAACGATGACTTCGCCCGGCAGCTCAATATAGCCGAGCAAATAGGGTTTGAAGTCGTGGGGGCCTTCGCCCGGTCCCTCATAGGGTGATTTTGGCCGGAACTCCTGGCTCGTGAAGGACCATAATGTTCCCTTCCTCGACAAAGGATAGGGTTCGACACCAGCCGCAGCATCTCCTTCCGGCATCGGAAAGACAATTTCGCCAGACGGCAGACGCCCGCCAATCAGGCGCGGCTCGGCTTCTTCCGTCCAGAGGTTTTCGGCAATTGGTGTCAGACTGCTCATGCGGCCTCCGCGTAATCCGTTAATGTGGTATCGCTGTCGCCCAGAAACGCGTTGAGCAGCATCACGCGCTTCAGACCGTGACCGATGGACAATTCATCTGTGATTCCCATTCCGCCGTGGAGTTGAACGGCTTCTCGCGCGATAAAGTCGGCCTGCTCGCCAATGAAGGCTTTTGCCCCGGCGGCGGCTCGGTGCCAGACCGCTCCATCGCCACGGTCCTCCATCGCAGCACGGTAGAGCATCGATCGCGCTTGCTCGAGCTGTGCGTAACAATCGACGAGGCGATGCTGGATCGCCTGAAATGTGCCGATTGAAACCCCGAATTGCTCCCTCTGTTTCACGTAGCCCAGCGTGTCGTCAAAGAGTCGCTGCGCCAGTCCCAGCAATTCGCCGGCCGCAATCAAACGTACGTCTGCCACGATGCGCGTCAAATCAGTCTGCTCAAGGACAAAGACAGAGTCTGCTGGCAGTTCCACATCGTTGAGGCGCAGTTCGCAGGCCAGACTGCCATCGACCAGACGATATATGTGTCTGTCGACACCAGGGCTGTCTCCTGGAACGAGGCAGAGGACGAGGGTGCCGTCCCTGGTCGCGGACACCAGAAAATCATCCGCTATCGCGCCGCCCAGGACAAAGGTCTTTTCGCCGCGGAGGGTTTGACGCCCCCCGTGAGCAGTAACTTTCGTGACTTGGGGCTGGAGATTGTAACGGCCGCGCCGCTCCGACAGCGCCGCCGCCACGATACGGTCTCCGTCGAGCAGCTGTGCGAGACCGGCTGTTGCGCCCGCGGCCGCAAGCAACCGGAGTGGAAGTGCCGCATTTTCGATCCAGGGATCAGGCGCCAGGCCATGGCCGAGCGCTTCTGAAACAATGGCGAGATCCATCGAGGAGCCGCCGATGCCACCGGCGTCTTCATCCGCGCAAAGCGCGATGAGACCAAATCCTGCAAGCTCCCGCCAACGGTCCCGGTCGTATCCACCGTCCGATCTCCGCAGACGTTGCCGCGCAGGCACGTCCATTTTTGCCGAAAAGCGCTCGACTGTTGCCTTGAACAGCGTCTGCTCTTCAGACAGGTCGAAATTCATCCTGCCCTCCGGAAGGTGATCGGCAAGCGGGTCACCCCGCGCAGGAGGATATTCGGGAGCACGGCGATCCCCGCCTCATCGGAAATCGCAAAACCATCCAGCCGGTCCAGCAACTCGTCAAAGGCAACAAACAGTTCCTTGCGGCTGAGCATATTGCCGACGCACATATGCGGGCCGCGCCCGAATGCCAGGTGCGTCTTCGCATTCTGACGCTCAATGTCGAACTTGTCCGGATCCGGGAATTTGGCCGGATCGCGATTGGCTGCCGCATAGCGCAGTTGCACGGTGGCTCCCTTGGGGATCTGCACTCCGCCAAGCTCCGCGTCTTCCTTGACAATCCTCCACATCCCGGCGCTCGGGGTCTCGTAGCGCAGCGCTTCTTCAACAAGATTGAGGATAGCCTTGGGATCCCGACCGCCTGCAGCCGCCCTTGCCTTTGCCATCTGGTCCGGATTGCGGATCAATTGAAGCAGGCCACCGGCAAGTGTGGACGTCGTGGTTTCATTTCCTGCGACCATGAACTGCTGCATGATCGACATGATTTCTTCATCGGTCAGCGGGGTTTCGCCTTCGATTCTTGCCTGAACCAGGTCGGTAAGCAGATCGTCACCGCCATTTGCCCGGCGATCGTCGATCTTGCCCTTCATGTATTTCTGATATTCGATAAAGCTTCGCGCACATTCGATCTCACGCTCACGGTCAATCATCTGGCTGAAGCGATCGACCGCACAGTCGGACCAGTATTTGACCTGCTTCGGATCGTTGTCGAGCCCGATCTGCTGGGCAATCATCGCTACCGGCAGCGGGATCGCAAATGCTTCGACAAACTCGCATTCGCCCTGGTCAGCAATGGATTCGATCAGCTCGATCGACTTCGCACGCATGTCCGCCTCGATCGCATTCACGCGCGGCGCCGAGAAGGCGAGGTTCACCAATTTGCGATTGCGCGTATGAATTGGGTGATCGGCGGTAAGAAGTGTCGGGGGATTGTCCCAACCCTCTGCAAGGATGGCATCGATCTCCGGATCCTGCTTGGCCATGAGTGAGCCGAAATCATTGGAAAAGACCTCGGGGCGGCCGGTTGCTTCCGCGCAAAGATCGTAACTGAACACGATGAACGTATTCATTTCAGGAATGTGCGCGACTTTCGTCCCTTCGCCATGGACCTCGCGATAAAAGTCGAAAGGGTCGACCAGCGTCTCAGGAGAGAACATCTTGCTGTAGTGGCCCATGCAATGACTCCGAAATGCAGTTACTCGAGTGTCCCTTTAGTCAGACCAACGGGTCGCAAGCGATGCTTGAAAATGTTAGGCTACGGCGATTGCCGGATTTCAATCCGTTCCAGCGACGAACGCAAGGGCGTTTGAAATCAGTTTGCGGACGTTTGGATTGGCATAGGTTTCCGGCCCGTCCCCGAATTGGAGATAGGCCAAATCGGCATTCCGGGCCCGCTTTGTCCAGGCAACGCAATTGCTGCCAGCCGAATGGTTCCAGCCTTCATTGTCGAACATCCGGCCAGCCACTGCCGCAGCGGCGGAATAAAAATTGCCGGCAACGAAATCATGCTCTGCCCTGATCAGAGGCAAAATTGAATCCTCAAAGATCTCGGCGAGATAGAGTTCGTCCGTCATTTCAAAGTCTGGAGGCAGGCCTTCTGTAATTGGATGACTGGCGATGACTGTGGCGCGATAGGTTACATCGTGCCGGTACCCGGAGTCCGGCACTGGTCGACCTCGAACTTCTCCTGGCTGATAAAGGAAACGGCCGCCAATAATCTCGGACCATTCGGGCCAGAGAGCCCATCCGGCAATCGCATGATGCATGGCAACTGCCCCGCGACCCTTCTCAAAGCGGTCGATCATGGCGCGCTTGAACGCGTCGCTGGGTGGCTGCACATCGACAATGCCATTTTCGAAGCGATAGCCGGGCATGTCATAGAACAGCATGGCATCAGCGCTGGCCGCGGTTCCTTCAGCAACGAGCCGCTCAGCGTCCGGGTGGATCAGATGCGTTACAGTCCAATCCGTGAAGCTCCCGAGCAGATCGGCAAAAGCATCTTCGTCATAGGGATGCCCTCCCGACAGCACGAGTAGGTCTCGAGGCATCAGGCGATCCTCAGGATCATCTTGCCTTGATTGGTTCCGCTGAACAGGCGCATGAATGCATCAAATGCATACTCAATGCCGTCGTCAATGTGCTCGTCGACCACAATACGGCCCTGTGCTGCCCATTCACCCATTTTTGCCGCGCCTTCGCCAAAACGCGCAACATAATCAGCGACGAGCAAGCCGCGAATGGACGCGCGTTTGACGATCAGTCTCCACAGATTGCGCGCGCCCACCGGTTCAGGCGAATTATACTCACTGATCAGGCCACATAGTCCAACGCGAGCGTGCATGTTGAGGTTCATCAACCCGGCATCGAGGACAATCCCACCGACATTCTCAAAAATCACATCGACACCATTGGGTGCTTCCTTGGCGATCGCAGCGACAAGGGCTGCCTCGTCCTTTCCCCGATAATCGATGGCTGCGTCAAAGCCGTAACGGTCCACCAAGCGTGCGCATTTTTCGGCACCGCCTGCGATACCGACCACCCGACAGCCCTGGATCTTGGCAAGCTGCCCCACGATTGAACCCACGGCCCCCGCCGCGCCGGAAACAAGAACAGTCTCACCGGCCTTCGGCTCGCACACTTCGAGCAAGCCGAAATAGGCTGTCATTCCCACTGCACCGAAAAGAGAGAGATAGTTGGTCACACTGGGCACGATTGCGGGATCGATCGGTTGCGTAAAACCGCCGGCAGCGGAAACGGAATAGTCTTCGATGGCATGGAGCCCCATGACCCATTGACCGGGAACGAAACCTTCCGCCCGGCTCTCCTCGACAACGCCAATCGTGCTGGCGCGCACGGGCGCATCCAGCGGAATCGGCGGCATGTAGCTATCCGCGTCATCCATCCAGCCGCGCATTGCGGGGTCGAGCGAAGCATAGTGGTTGCGAATGAGGAATTGCCCATCCGCAATTGACGGCTTGGGCTCGGTAACCAGTTCGAAGTCCTGCGCCACAGGTTCTCCCTGCGGACGACGGCGGAGGAGAAACCGGCGATTATCTGTCATTCTTCTTTCCTTCAGGAGTGTGCAGCGGAAATTTTCACCGGAATGGCGCTCTGCAACGCCTGACCGGTGATTGGATCAAAATCGACCTCGTCGCTCGTCAGCCGGTTTGTCGATCCGCCCATTTCCCGAACATTGTGCTTGCCTGCTTCACTGTCACCAAAGGCGTGCGCCATCGAGATCAAACCGCGCCGGACGCGGTCGCTTCCCTTGACGACGCCGTGAATCGACGCGTGGGCAGAGGTGATTTCGATAATGTCGCCATCCTTCAATCCATGCTCGGCAAGATGATCGGGGTGCATGTAGGCCGGGTTGGTCGTGACTTTCCGCCCGAGATTCTTGAGCGGTTGCCCGATCGAATTGAACCGCGCTTTCGACCGGCGAGAGATGAGCCGGAAATCGAAACCGGCGCGACGGGCCGCATCAGCACTGAATTTCTCCAGCTGCCTGGGCATCTCCCCTGCAGCAAGATTGAACCGGTTCTGCTCTGCCGGATCGCCAGCCTCAACCTGCGGATGGAGTTCATCATAAATCACAGCGGCGCCACCGGCCTTGGCCGCATCCTTGCGAACCTGACTGGGTGGCACAAGGCAGCCCGCTGTCATGAGATCGAGAAACACTTCCTTGGGGGGAGGCGAATCTCCATCCATAGGCAACGGTCCTCCAGCAAGGGTAATTTGCAACCCCAGGTTCTTGGCCAGGTGCCAGAACATCTCATATTCGTCGATCACATCGCCCGGCGCCTTGGCGAGTGCTTCGGTGTACCGTGCATAGGCCCGCTCATGCCACCATTCGGAAAGATTGGTGATGTCTTCACGTTCCAGGCATTGTTTCGGTGCGAGCACTACATCAGCACGCTTCGCGCTTGCGCTCATCCAAGGATCGACTTGTACAAACAGTTCGAGGTCGTCCAGCGCCCGGCGCATCTTGAGTTGGTTGGGAAAACCAACCTCAGGATTGCCGCCGACCGAGATGAGTGCCCTGATCTGGCCTTCGCCCGGCGTCAGGATTTCGTCGGCCATTACGTTGCAAGGCATCTCGAGGCCGAGCTGGCCAAGGCCGCGAAAACGACTTTTCGCCATGCCAGGGGCACCGAACAATTCTACAGGGGCCGCGACCTGGGCACGCGTCGGAGCCCGCGGCGAGGTGAAGACGCGTGGCGCACTGGCCTTTTCCCCTTCCTGGATAAAGCGTGCGCAAATCGTGTTCATGCACGTGGCGAGATATTCGGTGAGCGTGCCATTGCCCGCCATTTCCGGACCAGTTCCCGTAACCGCGCAGCCCTTCGAGCCACTGGCAAACATCCGCGCTGCGCGCACCAGCTCGTCTTTGTCGACGCCTGCACGTTCTGCGGCCACTTCTGGCGGGAACTTTGCCACGGCTGCGCTCAATTCTTCAAAGCCGTCGACATGGGCAGCAACAAAGTTGCGATCGTAAAGGCCTTCATTGATGATCACATTGAGCATACCCGCAAGCAGTGCCGGGTCTTCGCCTGGCTTCACCGGCAAATAGATGTCAGCCAAAAGGCCGACCTCGGCGAGACGCGGATCGGCAACGATCAGCTTCAGACCTTCCTTCTTGCGCTCGCGTATGCGCTTGGACGGGCTGAATGGCGGCACGCCGCCAACCGGCGAATAGTGAGAGACGATGGGGTTGTTGCCAATGAACAAGGCGACGTCCGCATCCGAAAAATTGTTTACGCCGCCTTCCCACTTACCATAGCGTGCGGTGGTAAAGACCTTCGCGGGCTGATCGAGCGTGACTGAAGTGAAGAAGTGCTTCGTGCCGATCGCCTGGGCAAAGCTGTATGAGGCGACCCAAGCCGCGCTGTTCTGATACCCGCCGGAGCCCATGAAGACAGCGACGCTATCGGGCCCATATTTGTCGATGATGCGCCGAAGCTCTGACGAAACATGCGCAAGCGCCTGTTCCATCGGCGTTTCCTTGAATTGACCGTCGCTGCCGCGGACAAGCGAATGATGCAGGCGGTGCTCTGCATTGTGCGAATCGGGCAGTTCGCGTCCCTTCATGCAGGTATAGCCGCCATATTCGGGATCATCGGGATCACCCCGGACAGCCGCTACCTTGCCATCCTCGATATCGACCAGCATCGCGCAATTGGCGTGGCAAAATCGGCAGAAGGTTTTGTGTGTCTGTATGCCCATGGGTGCAACTCCTCTCACTGTGATACTAGCGGCCCGAACTGGCCACGCGACTGGCAATTTTGGCTGTAGCGTGCGCCCGCCCCGCCTGTGCATAGCGGCTTCACTGAGATTCTTTGACATCGGTATTTTGGAGAAGGCATGTGACGATCGTAGCGCGACAGTGGTTGCTGAATGGACATCCGAGAGGCCGCGGCATTCTGGATAGCGACTTCAAACTGGTTGAAACGGAATTGCGCGATCCCGGTCCGGGCGAAATGCTGCTGAAGACCCGTTGGCTCGGTTTCGATCCTGCCCAGAAAGGCTGGATGGAGAATATCGCCGACTATGTTGCGCCGATGGCGATTGGCGATGTGATGCGCGGTTCGGGGATCTGTGAAGTCGTCGAAAGCAATGGCGGTCGCTTTTCGAAGGGCGACATGGTTTTCGGAACGACAGGCTGGACCGATCACCTTGTCAGCGACGGCGCCGAGCTGACCAGAATTGAAACCGATCTTTCCCCGACTGCCGTGCTTTCGGTCTTGGGGACAACTGGAGTCACGGCCTATTGCGGATTGTTCAAGGTCGGCAAGCCCGTTGCGGGTGACACGGTTCTCGTGTCCGGTGCGGCCGGTGCGACCGGATCGATTGTAGGCCAGCTGGCGAAGATTGCCGGATGCCGCGCCGTTGGCATTGCCGGTGGCGCTGACAAGTGCAAATGGCTTGTTGAAGAGGCCGGATATGACGCCGCGATCGATTACAAGGCGGGCGATGTCCGCCGGCAAATCAAAGAGCATTGCCCGAATGGCGTCGATGTCATTTTCGACAATGTCGGCGGTGCGATCCTGAATGACATGCTCGCGCAAATTGCGACAGGGGCACGTGTCGTGATTTGCGGCGGAATCAGTCGGTACGAAACGGGCAGCCTCCCGGCCGGGCCGCAGAATTATTTCAACCTGGTCTTCCGGCGTGCAAGCATGGCCGGGTTCATCGTGCTCGACTGGGCCCCCGAATTTCCTGCCATCCGCAAGCGGTTGGAAGGGTTTGTGAGGGACGGCCATCTCGCTTATCGCGAAGATATCCAGCACGGTTTCGAAAATGCGCCCACCACGCTCAAGCGGCTCTTCACCGGAGACAACCGCGGGAAGCAGTTGCTGCAGATCTGATCGACCCGAACTTCGGGAGCGCGACGTCTTGCATTGGCCGTCGCGCTCCCAAGTGCTGATTTAGTCTATCCAAATTTTTCGGTCGGCTTTCCTTCTGCTCCGTAAACCGGCCCTTCGGCATCGACGCGGTATTTCTTGCTGACGGCATTGGTCAGGCCTGAACGCCCGATATGGGCAAGCATCCCGGCATATTGCGGACCAGCAAAGTGCGCAGCCAGTGCGTCCTCGCTTTCCCATTCTTCGAACACATTGACCCGCGCCGGATTGTTGAGGTCAGCGCTCCAGTCATAGTGGATGCAGCCAGGCTGGGACAAAGCCCCGTCGATCCAGGGCTGGGCCGTACGCAGCGCGTCATCGCGCTGAGCCGGTTCGAGATCTATCTGAGCGGAAATTACGATTTTGGCCATTTATCCCTCCTGCGGATTATATTCGGCGACGATGCGGAAGATGCGGCGGGTGAAAAGCCAACGGCCGGCTGATTTGACCAACTCGTCTTCATAGAGCCCGCCAACCGCGCGCGTCTTGCCTTCCTTCGTCAACATGAATTCCTGCGTCTGGACGCGCGCCTTCGCGCGATCGCCGTCGATTTCGATCATGCATGGAATGCAATGAAAGCTCACGGCAGTAAGGCCGCTCATTGCGCCCTTCCAAAGTTCGACGATCGCCGTGCGGCCCTCGACTTCCATGCCCATCAGGCTCCAGTGAGCGTCTTCAGCCCATACGCTGGCCCAGGTGTCTGCATCGATCCGGACGACGCCGTCCGCATAAGTACCGTTAAGTTCCTGGATCGCCACGCGATCCTCCAAAGGCCCAGTGAACATCGCTTTCTCCCGTTTCCAGATCGCTTATCGCTGCGAGCGCGCCTGCGCCACAATGGTTATTTTTGGGAAGGGCGCGATGCGATTCAGGCTGCTACACTGCCATTCTAAACTGGATAGGGAGATGTTGGCTGTGGCACGTTTGGCAGGAAAAAAGGCAGTCATCTTGGGTGCCGCAGGCAAGGACAATATGGGCCAGACAATTGCCCGGCTTTTCGCGCGTGAAGGCGCGGAAGTGCTGGTTGCCGGCCGCAAGGCTGGTCCGCTCGAGGAACTGGCAAAAGAATTGGGTGGCCACTGGGCTCTGTGCGACATCTCCGATCGGGCGCAGGTTCGGGCCCTGGCAGAGACTGCTGCTTCGAAAATGGGGCGTGTCGATGCCGCAATCAACGCGACAGGATGGGGGCTTCTGGCGAGCCTTATTGACACCACCGAAGAGCAGCTTGATCAAATCGTCGACCTGCAGTTCAAGGGCGTCCACCACTTCCTGCAGGCGTTCGTGGAGCAGATGATTGCCCAAAAGCCTCAGGGGGGATCGCTCATTTCGCTCTCTTCGGCGACGACCAAGGCCCTGATCAACAACCATGCAGCCTATATCGGCACCAAGACAGGCGCCGAGGCACTGATGCGCTGCGTGGCCAATGATTATGGCCAGTATGGCATTCGCGCGAACACTGTTTCGCCTGCCTTCACCGAATCGCCAATGACCGCGCAGTCATTTGCGGTGCCGGGACTGGTCGATGCTTTCCTGCCGAAATATCCGTTGGGCAGGCTCAACACGTCGGATGACGTCGCTGCAGCTTGCCTGTGGCTATGCGGCGATGACGCGTTTGTGACGGGTCAGAACATCCAGCCCAATGGTGGCCTGACCTTGCGCGGAAACCCGCAGGCTGTGGATATCGAGCGCTCCGTTGGAGCTGCAATGGCCGCTGCCAAAGGCTGATCGGGTCGGCTCAGTACTGAGCCGTTCCCCCATCAACGCTGATCATCGCACCCGTGATGCCGCCGCCTTCGCGTGAGGCAAGCAGCAGCGCGACGGCTGCGACCTCTTCAACAGTATTGGGTCGCTTGATCGCGGATTCCTGAGCGAAGTGATTGATCATTTCGTCAAGGGTCATGCCCATTGTCTTGGCAACGTGCGGGCCGTTTTCGCGGATGATATCCGTTATGACCATACCCGGGCAGATTGCATTGACGGTGATTCCATCAGCACCGACTTCGCGCGCCAGCGACTTTGTCATGCCGTTGATGGCATGTTTGGCTGCGGTGTAGGCCGTGAACACCGGCTTGCCATGCTTGCCTTCCATCGAAGAGATGTTGATGATCCGCCCGCTCTTGCGATCCAGCATCGGGCGCAGCGCGCGGCGCGTCGCCCAGAAGGTGGAGTAGACGTTCCATTTCATTGCCTGGTCAAAGGCCTCGTCAGACAGGTTGACCATGGGCTGCAGATCACCGGCACCGCCTGCATTGTTGACGAGAATGTCGATCGCACCGAAATGCGCGACCGTCTGGTCGATGAATCCCTCGATGTCGGCCTGTTCCATCGCATCGCCAGCAATGAAGATCGCGCGATCGCCTACGCCAAGTTCGTCGAGAACCCTTTGGCCCTTCTCCTTGTTTCGCGCCATCAGTGCGACGCTCGCGCCTTCGGCCAGGAAGGCTTCCGCAATTCCGCGTCCCAGTCCGGCAGTGCCACCGGTGATTGCTGCAATCTTGCCTTCGAGTTTCATGTCATTCTCCCTGATTGACACGTAGCGCCGGATTGCGCGCGCCGCACCTCATCAAAATAAAGGGTTGTTGTCAGGCAGTATCAGCGGTCCAAAGCGGATCATGAGTGATTGCGATATAATTGTGCTTGGCAGCGGTGCCGCGGGAATGACTGCGGCATTGGCGGCCCATGAAGCAGGTGCGCATGTTCGTCTGATCGAGCGGTTTGACCGAGTTGGAGGAACCTCGGCTGTTTCCGGCGGCGTAATCTGGGTGGCAGACAATCCGCGCATGCGCGCTGCAGGTCTGGCAGACAGCCGGGAGGAAGCGCTCTCCTATTTTCGGGCTCTTGACCACGGAGACTTGCGCGATGACGTGATCGAGGCCTTTGTGGATACGGGCCCGGAAGCACTGGCGTTTCTTGAAGGGATCGGGGCGCTCAAGGTTGCCCTGCTTGCCGGCTATCCGGACTATTATCTGGATCGGCCAGGCGCCAAGCCAGAGGGTGGTCGCGCACTCGATCACGATCTCTATTCACTCGATGAGTTGGGGGATTGGGCTGGCCGGATTTTCGCGATCGAAGAGCCCAAGCCGATGATGCTTCGCGAAACGCCGCTGGGCGGAGGGTCAGGCGTCGTTGCGCCAGAGGAAATCGGTCGGCGCATGGCGCACAATGAACGCGGGTTCGGCCAGGCCATGGTGGCCAGGCTTCTCAAGGCATGTCTGGATCGCAAGATCGTGCCAGAGCTGGGCGTGGAGACCAAATCGCTCATCGCGGAGGACGGTCGCATTTGCGGCATTCGCGCCCAGAAGGACGGGCATGCCTTCGAAGTGCGAGCGGCGCGCGGCGTGGTGCTGGCGACCGGCGGCTTTGAATGGGACAAGGATCTGCGGCAGGGCTTTTT
The DNA here is from genome assembly GCA_046348625.1 of Sphingomonadaceae bacterium. Classification (GTDB taxonomy): domain Bacteria; phylum Pseudomonadota; class Alphaproteobacteria; order Sphingomonadales; family Sphingomonadaceae; genus Aquisediminimonas. The sequence goes on along the minus strand of JAXMDX010000002.1, from coordinate 256,442 downwards.
GCGGGGTCCGGCGAACCACCCCGCATCTCCCCCGACTGCACGCGGCGAAGGGCTTGCACTGGCCATGTCGGCAGGGGCGAGCCTTGGCAACATGACGAGCGCCTGGTGGGCCCCGACGCTGGCGCCAAGCGGCAGCCGCTGGGCCGGGGGAGAGCAGCGCGCCTCACCGATGCTGATCGAGCGGACGGTGCCACATTCCATCATGGTCAATCGGTCTGCCAGGCGCTTTTGCAACGAGGCCGCAAACTATTCTGCCCTCGCCGGTGCCTTTCACACCTTTGATCCCCAAAGCTATGACTATCTGAACCAGCCGGCCTGGCTGATCTTCGATGCGCAATATCGTGCGCGCTACCCGATCGAGATGGTTATGCCGAAAGACCCGCTGCCCGATTGGGTCATTGAAGCGCCGACGCTTGAGGCGCTCGCGGCCCGCATCGGGATCGATGGCGATGCGCTAGGCGCGACCGTCGAGCGGTTCAACAGTCACGCCAGAGCCGGCAGCGATCCGGATTTTCACCGCGGGACGAGTGCTTACGATCATTTCTATGGCGACCGTTCCCGAGAGGGGACGGCTGTGACTCTCGGGACGATCGACGTCGCGCCCTATTTTGCCGTTGAGGTTCACATGGGCATGCTGGGCACGAATGGCGGCCCGAAGACGGATGGTTTTGCCCGGATCCTCGGGCATGACGGTCGGCCAATTGCCGGGCTCTATGGCGCCGGAAACGTCATCGCTTGCCCAACGGGAGGTGTTTATGCCGGAGCCGGGGGAACGCTTGGGCCAGCCCTGACCTTTGGCTACATCGCCGGGCAAAGCGCGGCCCGCCGCGACAATATCTAGGGATCGGCATTCAGCTTTCTAGCGCGCCGCGTGAATCCAGCGGTCGATTGTATCATGGAAGAAGCGCACGCGATCTTCCTGTCCCGCAAGGACGCCGCCGTCATAACCACGCGAGCGCAAGCCCTTTTGCTGGTTTGACCAGATGGAGACATCCTGATCAATTCCCGGACCGCAACTCAGTTCGCCGACTGCCCCACGCTTGTGTTCGACCGGCTTGGACTGGTCCACCATTTCGCCCATGGAATAGCTGAAATATTCGTTCTGGCCATCGGGGAACCAGGTGAAATACCACATGTCGAACACGCAGCGTTCCGGGTCGGTGGGGTGCGGATCTGCCCGCAGCCAGATGCAGCCATCGGGCTTCAGGCTGAAGCTGATGTTCGGGAAGACGGTGAAATGATAATGGTCGGTCAACTGGTCGTCGTGAAAACGCGTATAGTCATAGCCCTTGGCGGCACCATTCGCGCGCTTGGCCTTTTGCAAGGCGGCCCGGATTGACAGCGGATCCTGCTCGAAGTCCTTGGGGTCAAGTCCCCAATAACGCAATTCGCGCTCCATCATCGCCAGGACTGTGTCTGTGTGGCCAGCCAATGCACGCGAGGGGCGGGATCCCGGCATGAACATGCGGGCATGCCCATAGGGCTCATACAGGTCGAACTGGCATTCCTTGTAGCTCTGCTCCATGACGTAGCGTGTCTGGGGATGGACAAAGGGCAGGTGATAACTTTCGTTGAAATTGTCCTGCACGATCTTCCAGTTGAAATCACCGTCAAGTGTAACCCAATGCGTCCGGCGCATCTTTTCCATCTGATAGCATTCAATCTGCGGCATCACGGGGCCCAGATGTTCTGCCAGCGTCGACGCGCCGGGATCCATGTTGACCCAGACAAAGCCGGCAAAAGTCTCACACCGCACGGGTTTGAGAGCCACCCTGCCGCAGGGGGACCCGCCCGCAAAATCCTCAGGGCAGGGCACGAATTTGAGATTGCCTTCCGGCGCGAAACGCCAGCCGTGATAGGCACAGGCTATGTTCTTGGAATGACCCTGCTCAGCTTCGACCAGCCGGTTACCGCGATGCGGGCAGACGTTATAAAAGGCGCGAACCAGCCCGTCATCGCCACGCGTGACCAGAATCGACTCCCGTCCAATCTCGTACGTGAAATAGTCTCCGGCTTCGGGTATCTGTTCTTCCAGCCCGCCGATCAGCCAGGCCCGCGTCCAGATGGCATCCCATTCCGCTGCCATGAAGTCTTGAGACCAATAGCGTTCGCCAGAAATGGGGCGGTTCGACAATTTGGGTTCGGCCTGTTTGGCCATGTCGATCCGGGCGGGACCTTTGGGAGTGTCGAGCAGAGTTGCCATTGTTCTAGCGCTTTCGGGGGGTGAAGACGATATGAAGTGATTCAAGGCTGCGAAGCAGGAAATGCGGCCGAATGCGGAAGTCATTCTTCCCTTCCGCAAAATCCATGTCTTCGAACCGGTCGATGACGGCCGTGAAGCCCCAGGTCAGCTCGCGCCGCGCAAGCGGGGCGCCAAGGCAATGGTGCGTCCCGGAGCCGAATCCCATGTGCGAGCCAGCCCGTGGCCGATCAAGATCGATTGAGTCCGGACATTCGAATGCCCGTTCATCGCGGTTGGCTGCAGCGAACCGGACGTTGACTACTGCCCCCGCCGGGATGGTCATGCCGCTCAATTCGGTATCACGGGCGCAAAAACGCATCAGGCTCTGGACGGGCGATTCGAGCCTGACAACTTCCTCGACAAAGGTCTTCATGTAGCGATCGGGATCCGATTTCAGCTTGTGCCAGACGTCCTTGTTCTCGATGAGGAGCTTCATCCCCGCTGCGAGGGCGTTGGTGGTCGTTTCGCTGCCACCAACGAACGTATCCGCCATCATTTCGGCGTGCAGCTCATTGTCGTTCAGAGGGCGGCCCCAACCTTCAATCACTGTATTGACGAGGACACTGATCAGGGACCCATCAGGCTCCTTGCGCAGTTTCTCGAAGATTGGCTGGAAGTAGTGCTGGGCTTCGATCTCGCGATCGACCATCTCCAGTTCGAGGTCTTCGGGAAGCATCATGGAAATGCGCTGGAAGAAGGCGTCCGTCCACCGCTTGATCTGCCACATGTCTTCGCGCTTTGCGCCCATTTGCTCGCCAATGATGAAGAGGGGCAGGGGCACAGCGAACTGTTCGACCCAGTCGCAATGACCATCATCGATGAAACCATCGATCAATTCATAGGCCAGGGATTCGACTAGCGGGTCGATGTCCTTGATCCGGCTGGGCTTGAACGCGTCATTGAACATCGCCCGCATCTGTTTGTGATTGGGATCGTCCCTTCCGGCCAATGTCGGCGCCGGAATCCAGCCCTTTTCCTCGAACCGCGCAGCGACTTTTTTTGCGCGCTCGATACTCGTGACGCTTGGCCGGAATGGCGTGTCCCTTGACGCGCTTGGAAAGCGCTCGGGATCGGTCAGGACAGTGCGGACGTCCTCATATCGCGTCACCACATAAACACCGGTGCCCGGCTGCTGGTAAACGGGGGATTCGTCACGCAACGTGCGATATGCGGGATAAGGACATTGCTGCACTTCCGGATCGAGCAGGTTGACCGTGATCGGCTGTTCCTTTCCCATCGTCTATCGCACCTCGATTTTTTCCTGGCCCCATGGGGCAATTGTTGCGGCAGTCTGAAACGCGCCAGGCAATTCCTCGACCATGTGCCAGGTAGCGGCCAGCCGTCCGAAGCCGACAAAGAAGGCGCAGGTCATGCCGAGTTCGACGATCTCGCTTTCTGAAAAATGCTGCCGCAGATCGGCATAGACGGCGTCATCAATAGAAAGATGATCGGTCGCCATCAGTTCGCCGTAACGGATTGCAGCCTTTTCGGCCGCCGAGAGGTTTTCCGCCTCATGCGGGCGCTCAAGGGAGCAGACCGCTGCCTCGTCAACGCCGTCAGCGACCGCATCGCGGTACCGGATCGCCATGCAGCTGCGGCATTGATTGAAAAAGGCAATCCGCAGGCGCACAAGTTCCACAAGTCGCTCCGACAATTGCCGGTTGCGTTTCAAGGCACCGCCGAACTGCATCAATCCGAGAGCCTGATCGGGGCAATGCGCGAAGTAGCGTGTGAGGCCCTGCTCAAGGGGCGTCGCTTGATCGGGGCGCGTTGCTTCGACAAGCCGGGCATCCCATTGATCCGGCGCGAGTGCTGAAATTCTGCTCATCGACTCCTCTCCAATCTGCCAATGGCGGAAGGATCATCGTTAGACCTAACCCTGTTGGTCCTGAACTGTCGAATTGGACAATCGTTCGGGGCAGGAGTTCCGGGTGACAAAACACCAAAACCATGACTTGAGCGCCATGGCTTGTCCCATGAGCCTCGCTGACGTGGACCTGTTTGGGCCCGGCGCCGCGGAGCATTGGTACGAGGCCTATGGCATATTGCATGACGAGGCTCCGGTCCTGCGGCTTCCCGGCGAAGGGCTGACGCCGGATCGCGACGCTTTCGTGCTCACACGCCACGCCGATATTTCCCGCGTCGTGCGGGACTGGGAACGGTTTCCGCCGACGCTTTCGCTCTTGCTCGACCAGATCCGGGAGCAGGGTCGATTGCCGCACCATATGCCCGACCTTGACGCGATGGTGATTTCGATATTCTCGCTGCGCCCTACACCGGAGCTCTGGCGTGCTCACCGCAAGGAGCTGACCGATCCCTGGGTGGGGCCGGGGGCAGGGCGCAATCGCGATGCTATCGTCACTCATGTCGACAGCCTGATCGATGCCTGGATCGACAAGGGCGAGGTCGAATTCGTCCGTGAATTTGCCCGACCGCTGCCGCAGCGCATGATGGCCACGATTCTTGGACTGCCGATGGAAGATATCGGCCAGCTCGAGATCTGGGGCAATGCGCAGGTCATGTCCTATGTCCATGGGACCGGTCACAATAACCGTATGACCGAAGAACAGACGCGGGAAAAGTTCCGCCTGCTCGCCGGATTTTCCGACTATGTCCGCGCCAAGGTGAAGGAAAAGCGTGCGCAGCCTGCGGACGACATGATCAGCTTTCTCACCCAGGTCCATTATGAGGCACTTGATCGGGGGCTGACGGATGAAGAGATAAACGGCATCGTCTATGCCATGCTCATCGGCGGGCTGGAGACTACGCAATATGCCATTTGCGAGCAGGCTCAGCTGCTGTGCGAAAACGATTGCCTGTTTGATCGCCTGAAGGCGGATCCGTCGCTCATTCGACCGTTTATCGAAGAGTCGATGCGGCTGCGGTCTCCCACCCAGGGCCTGTCGACGCGGATAACCAGCCGAGACGAGGAGTTTCAGGGCGTAAAGGTTCCAGCGGGCTCAACGTTGCACCTGCGCTGGGGCGCTGCGAATGTCGATCCGGAGGAGTTTGAGGAACCGTATCGGCTCGACCTCGAGCGAAAGGCGATAACGCGGCATCTGGCCTTTTCCGCAGGGCCGCGTGTCTGCCCCGGAGCTGGCCTTTCGCGACTTGAACAGACGATCGCCTGGGAACGGCTTGTGCACCGGCTGGATTCGCTTTCCTATGCCCCGGACAATCAGTTCATGCATCAGCCGGGCATCATGCTCGGCACATTGAAACTCAATCTCCATTTTACCAGATCAAGTGAGGCTGCCCAATGACGACGTTGCTCGCACATATCCGGATCAAGCCCGGCAAGGAATCCAAATGGGAAGCAATCATGGCCGACATGGTCGCGCAGACCTTCGCTACTGAAACCGGCGTGACGCGCTATGAGTATTGGAAGGGGCAGGAAGAAAACGCCTATTACTGTCTCCTGTCCTTTGCGGACAAATGGGCTTTCTATCGCCATCAGATGTCGCCGCATCACGAGGGCCATGACTTCGCGGATGTGCTTGCGGATATCCGGCTGGAGTATGTCGATCCCGTGACCGGCGCGGGTGGCGGCCTCGCCCGAACGGAAGATCAGCCGCTTCCGCCGGATGCTGATGAAGATCAGCGCACGGCGCAGACAAGATTTCCACTCTCGATCCCCGGATGGTGGGCCAACAGGAGTTGATTGCATGGACGCAGCCCTTCAACACTTGCTCGACAAGCAAGCGATTTCCGAAGTCATCGCACGCTATTCCCGGACACTCGACTGGCTGGATGATGATGGACAGGCGCAGTGCTATTGGCCGGACGCCGACGTCGATTATGGATTTTTCACCGGCAAGGCAGCGGAATTTGTCCCGGTCGTCATGGAAATCGAGCGCGCCAGCCAGCGGCGCTGGCATATGCTGTCGGGTCTTCAGATCAAGCTGGAATCCGACACGCGAGCGATTGGCGAGTGCTACGGCCTCGCGGCAGGGGTCCGAAACAATGACGGCCAGTGGAGTGGAAACCTCTATGGCGGACGCTATCTCGACGCATTTGAAAAGCGGGGCGACGAGTGGCGCATTTCGCGCCGCAACTATGTCATGGACTGGAGCCTTCCGCTGCCGTCCCAAGCGGATGGCAAGACGGTTGGCGCCTTTCCGTTGCCCATTCTGGAGATCATTCGCTCCGGACATCCAGCCTATCGGCCGATGTAGACCCTCAAGGCCTATTCTTCCTCGTTCGGGTCCATGTAATCGCGATAGTAGGTGAGCTTGCCGTTGGCGACCTTGTACAGACCGCATCCGCCGCGGGACCCTGCGGGAGAATGCATTGTCCAGCGCGACCAGACGGCGTGATCGTCTCCGCAGATTTCGTCGATCGTGAAGTGGATCTTTCTCTCACCCATGACCTCGACCATCTTGCTCATGAACTTGAAAATCTCGTCCCGCCCCCGATAGGTTCCGTAGACCGGGTCTTCCAGCAGGGCATCGTCCGCAAACAGTGAGACGAGCGCCGTATAGTCACCGCTATCCTGAATCTTCCAGAATTGCTCGATGACCTCTTGAGCTTGGCCGGCCATAATGATTTCCTTTCGCGTGATGGAGTTATCCGGAATTGAGTGTGCGCAGCGGATCCTGTCCGTCCCAGCCAGCCGCTGCACCGGCAACATGAGCGTAAAAGCCGACCAGACCATCCGAGGGCTCATAGAGTTCGATCATATGGCCAAGCGTGGCAGTTGCATCGACAAAGGCGAAGCCGGTGCCTGTCGTGGTCTCGGCATACTGGGCCAACGGGATACCCGCCTTGTCATAGTCCGCAATGGCCTGCTCAAGATTGTCCACAAAAATGGCAAGATGGTGCAGGCCGAAGCGGCCGCTGCCCTGCGGATAAAGATCGTGATAGGCGCTTGGGTCAGCATTATTCTGCTGCACGAATTCGATCATCACCTGGCCCCATTGACCATAGGCACTGCTGTGATCGAGCGGTCTCGAAACACCCCTGTGTTCTGATCGAACGAGCGGGATATGGTCAAGAATGAAGAAGGGACCCGAACCATATGTCTTGTGGTGTGCCAGGGCTGCCGCCCGGATGTCCGCCACGAAATAGGCAATCTGGCGAACCGGCAGCGTCAATTTACGGCCCGGTCCTTGCCTTCCCAATAGGGCGCGCGCAGTTCGCGGCGTAATACTTTGCCAGAGGGATTGCGCGGCAGGACGTCGATGAAATCAACGGATTTCGGGCATTTGTAACCGGCGATATGCTGGCGGGCGTGCGCGATCACGTCGGCTTCGGTCAGTGTCTCATTCTTCTTGACCACAACGCAGGCCTTGACGGCTTCACCCCATTTTTCGTCGGGCACGCCGATCACTGCCACGTCGGCGACTTTCGGGTGGGAATAGATCGCGTTTTCGACCTCGGCCGGATAGACATTTTCTCCGCCGGAGATGATCATGTCCTTTACGCGGTCGCGGATGTAGAGGTAGCCGTCTTCATCGATATAGCCTGCGTCCCCGGTCTTCAGCCAGCCGTCCGCATCAATGGTCGAGGCCGTGGCCTTCGGATTGTTCCAATAGCCCTTCATGTTCTTGACGCTGCGGGTTGCAATTTCCCCGATCTCTCCGGCAGGCAAGACTTGGCCTTCACTGTCGATGATCTTGATCTCGACGCCCGGCAGCGGCTTGCCGACCGAGAGCATGCGCGGACTGCCCTCGGGAACATGGTCCTCCGGATTGAGGGTCACGATTGTGCCGCTGGTCTCGGTCATGCCGTACATCTGGACAAAGCCGCAGCCAAACCGTTCCATCGCCGCACGCATGAGTTCCAGCGGGATCGGCGATGCGCCGTAAGTGATGTATTTGAGCCTGCTGAAGTCCACTTCATGGACGCGCGGGTGGTTGAGCATGATCTGGATGGCCGCCGGCACCATGAAGATCTTCGAAATATTATACTGCTCGATCATTTCCAGCGCCTTGGTCGGATCATATTCCGGAAGGACAATCGCGCCCGTGCCTGCGAACATCGTGCCAAGGCCCGTGCCCGTGCCGCTGATATGAAAACATGGCATGGCGAGCAGGGTCACTTCCCCCGGAACCGAAACCTGCCAGTCGAGCGGCTCCACGTGCGATGCGCCAGCCCGCGATGCGAGGATCGACCGGTTGGTCATGACCGCACCCTTTGGATGACCGGTCGTACCCGACGTGTAGAGTTGCACCGCATCGTCGTCCCTGCCGCCTTCGCGATGCGGGTCTGTTGCGGCGAAACCGTCACGCCAGGTGCGATAATCGGTCTGGTCGCCATCCTGGGCATCAACCCCGATGATTGTCTTGACGAACTCAAGTCTGGGCGCGACGCGTGCGGCCATCTCGGCAAAGCCGTCTCCGACGAACAGCAGCCGGGCCTGGCAATCGTTGAGCACATAGATGATTTCAGGATCGGCAAGCCGCCAGTTGACGGGCGTCATTGCAGCCCCGACCTTCAATGCCCCCAACAGGATTTCGAAATAGAGATGGCTGTTCTTGCCAAGGTAGGCCACCCGGTCGCCCGGCTGGATGCCTTGGGCCAAAAGCCCATTCGCTGCACGATTGCTGCCCGCGTCGAGCTCGGCAAAACTCAGGACTTCGTCACCGAATGTGAACGCCATTGCGTCGGGTATCGTTCGTGCGTGATTCCTGACAACCTCGACAATCGTCTCAGCATCGGCGATTGCCTGTGTCGATTGTGTCATCTGGGGCTCCTTTGCCGTTCGCTTCTAGGAGTGCCGCAGGCGACTGCCATTGGCACAAATCATAGTGCCCTTCGCATGCTGCTTTGAGCGATACAGACATCGAGGAGTTTGTGGAATGACTGCGCCCCCAGACGGATTCAAGCCCGCAAAGTTTTCGAGCGGCTTTCTCGATGTGTCGGGACCATATTTTCTGCGTTCCCAGGATCAGGGAACTATCGTGGCGATGCGCATCCTCGAGACGCACGCCAACTATCTGGGCGTGGCGCACGGAGGGGTGCTTTCAACCTTTGCTGACGTTGCGCTCTCGTTTCAGGTTCACGATAGCGAGCGTCCTGCGCTGTCAGTCGTGACGAACACGCTCACGACGAATTTCCTAGCCGGGGCCAAGAGTGGAGACTGGCTCGAAGCGCATTGCCGAATCGATCGCCTCGGCAAGCGAATTGCCTATGCCAGCGGAGAAATCCGACGGGGCGATGAAGTGATCCTGACAATGAGTGGCGTCTTTACAATCCTTCGACAGTCCTAGGATGCCTGCCAGTACCGGGCTATGCCGGACGCCGCGTCGCTTTCGTCATGCGCGCCGCGGGCAGCCGCCGGAACCGAGGCAAGGCTCGCTTCGCCGATCGCCCTAAATTCGCGCCAGTCATATATGCCTGTCCGCTTCAGGATGCGCCACTCTTCGCCAAAGCGCACGAATTCGTCCACATAGCGACCGGCAATGATGGCGGAATATTCCTCGCCCCGATCGGGGAAGACCGCAGTCAGCGGGTATCCGGCGGGCACGATGTGCATCGCCGTCATATAGGTTTCAGCTATCGCCGCATCGGGCCCCTGAGGTGCGATGATCATCTGGCCAAGCTGGTGATGGGTGGCAATGCACGATTCGATGATTGCGGTTGCCTGCCCGACGAAATCGCGCCACCCGCCTTGCACCGGCCCAAAGGCAAATGTCGCATCGGGGTGGAAAATCCGTTCCATCAATCCCCAGCTGTGCCGATCGATAGCATGGGCATAGAGGGCGATCAGATCGCGGATGGCATCCTTGTCGGCCAGCGAAAGTGTCATGATTGAAGCTCCACGAGAACCTTCCCGATATTCGCACCGGTGAACAGCTTGGCATAGGCTTCAAGCGTGTTCTCAAGACCGTTCGTCACATCATAGGGAAGCGACAATTTTCCGGCATCGACCCAACTCCGCAGACGGGCCGTCAACTGTTCGCCCTGATCCATGAAGTCCGGCGAAAAAAAGCCTTCGATCCGGAGCCGCTTCATGAGGATCTGATCGAAGTTTTCCGGGCCATGCTGGCGTCCGCCGGTATATTCGGCAATCAGCCCGCAAATCGCGACACGACCGTAGAGCGCCATATTGGCCAGCACATCGTCGAGAATTTCGCCCCCGACATTGTCGAAATAGGCATCGATCCCACCTTCGATCCGGCTGAGGCCTTCGGCGACCGAGCCCGATTTATAGTCGAAGGCAGCGACCAGACCATAGTCGCTTTCGAGCAAGCGGCACTTCCGCTCCCCGCCGGCAATTCCATAGACATTGGCGCCAAGAATGCGCGCAATCTGGCAAGCGAGCAGGCCAGTCGATCCTGCGGCTGCCGACACCAGCACGTTTTCACCGGCCTTGACCGCACAGGTGCGCTCTATGCCCCAAAGCGCGGTCCATCCATTCATGCCGAGAGGGCCAAGATGATCGCGCATGTCCGAAACGGATGGATCAAGCTTCACAGCGCCTGACAAGAGCGCGTCAACGCAACTGTAATCGCTCCACGTCCCGAATGCGCGGACCCAATCGCCTTCGGCAAATCCTGACGCCCGGGAGGCCACGACCTGACCCAGGACAAGGCCCTGCATTGGCGTTCCAAGATCAAGGGGCGGCTGATAGCCGTCGGTGCGATCGGTCATCCACATCCGTGTTCCGGCATCCATGGAGAGCATGCGGTTCCGGATCAGGATTTGGCCATGCGCCGGATCGGCAAGCGGGACCTCCTGCAGCGACAAGGCCGAAGCGAAGTCTTCTCCTCTTGGCCTTGAATCGAGGCGCCACAAACGGTTCATTGTCATAATTGTCCAAACCTCACCCTGCCCGCTGGCCGCCTTCGCAACATTCTCTTCGGGCTATCAATATTATCCGGCGCGAACGCCGAGCGCTTCGCTTACCGTAAGAATAGAGACGAAGGAGATGAAAGATGCCACTGATAACAATCGTAGGCGCAAGCGGCCGGCAAGGCATGGCGCAGGTGCGGCAGGCACTGCGGGCCGGGTACGAGGTTCGCGCGCTCTCAAGGCAGACGGATCCTTTTGCGGGCTCCGATATCGAGGGGATCGAAGGGATCGATGTTCGGCCGATCGACCTCTATGATACAGAGAGCTATCGCCCTGCGCTCGAAGGCAGTGACTATATTTTCTACACCCATCCGCTTCAGGCCCGCGCGGATCGCGCGATCCTGGTCGGGCAGATCGGGACGGCAGCGGCTGCATTGGGCGTCAAGCGAGTCGTGTGGAATACATCGAGCTGGATTCCCGACAAGCCGGGCGACGCACACACCTACGCGGGAAACACGGCGGGCATCAACGCATTATGGCGTTCCGGAGCGCCCGGCACCGTGTTCGGATCGGTCCTGTTCATGGACAATCTGCTGACCAATTGGGCAAGGCCATTCATCGTCAATGAAAGCCGCTATGTGTATCCGCACAATCCGCAGCTGGAGGCCAACTGGATCAGCCTGGACGATGTGGCCAAGTTCATGCTGGCCTCAATCGAACGGCCCGACATGGAAGGCGCCTGGATCAATATCGGCGGGCCGGAGCGTCTGCGCGGCAAGCAGGTTGCACAGTTTCTGACAGACAATTTCGGGCGCGAGATCAAATATGATCCCTGCACGCCGGCAGAGTTTGGACGTTATCTCGTGAATGCTGCGGGTGATTCAATGCCGGCGGAGGAAAGGGATGCCTTTGCCGCCGGGATCCAGGCCTTCTACGAGTATAACAACACCGCACCGACCAAGCCGTTCGAAGTCGACATGGATCATGTCTATGAGCGCTTCCCCGAACTGGAAGGCAAGCTGGAACCCATGAAGGAATGGATCGGCCGCCAGGATTGGACAGATAGCAACCATCGGCCCGCATTCGGCTGACCGCATTCGGAAGGGCTATTCGGCGGCCTCCGCGATCTTCTGCTTCGCAAAGATCAGCCGGAGTTCATCGTCGCTGGCCTGGGTCAGGCGATCCACCCATTGGTGGAAAACCTGGCCCCCACCTTCGTTGCGACCGAACAGGACGTGGTCCATCAGTCCTGACTGTAGCGCCTCGTGCTGCCGCTTGCCCGTCGTATAATCCTCATCACGGACAACGATCTTCAGGAAGTCGAACTGATCGCGAGCGCCTTGCCGGACCGCGTCAGTGTCTGGCGCGTGTTCCATGACGTAGAATTGGGTCGTCACGCTCTCGCCGACCGTGTTGCCGGGAAACAGCTGCGAAATCATCGCCCCGCGTCCACCGCCCCCATAGAAGCTGGCGATCGAAATGTGCGGAAAGATCGTCCAGACACCCTGCAGCAGAGCGTCAATCGGCCAGTCTTCCTCGCGCATTTTGCTGAGGTCGACCGTTTCGGTGCTGCCGGTTTTCTGGGCGTTGACCGAGGGCGACGCCAGCCGCTGATGCGGCCCCCACGCAAAATAATTGGCCCGGTTGAAGAAGTCCGAACCGAAGGTGTTCGCATGAAGAACCGGCAAATGATAAAAGTCGAGATACCCGTCATAGGCCGTTTTCCAGTTCGGGCCGTCCAGTTGCCGACTGTCAAACAGGGTCCAGTTGGCAAAACCGAAATGGTCGAGCAAATCATCATAGCCGCACAGGAAGTCCTTGATGTCGAGCGTCGACTTTGGGTCGAGAATGACCCAGATCAGGCCTGCACGCTCGAGAACAGGGAATTTGGTCAGGCAATGCTCTGCCTTGTCGATCGCGCCGAAATCGCCAGGTGACGCGACACCGAGCAGGTCGCCGTCATTGCGGAACATCCAGCCATGATAACCGCAGACAAAACGAGAAGCGTTGCCTGACCCCTGCGCCAGAGGGTTTCCGCGATGCGTGCACATGTTGAGGAACGCCGCGACACTGCCGTCTTTCTGGCGCGTCAACAGAACGGGGACTCCGACCACAGTCATCGCCTTGAAGTCGCCCGGCTTGCTCAACTCGCACGAGGGCGCGAGCATCAGCGGCATCCGTTTGAAGATCTTGGCCTTCTCGATTTCGAACTGCTCGGGATCGGTATAGGCCGATGCCGGTATCGAGACGACATTGTCTGCCAGTTCCATCGTCTTTGCCTGGCCATGGGCGATCAATGACCGTGTCATTTCGTAAAGCTGGCTGCGAGACATGGCTGTCCTTTCAATCATGCGGGATCAATGGCCCGCTGGCGGATTTTCGTTCCTTAACACAATGATCCAGATCAACCACGACCGGCAATTGTCAATTTTGCTTGGCAATTGCCTTTGGCCAAACTGCCTCGCTTCCGTCAGGGGCGCACGACGAGATTGCCGATATGGCTTCCGTCGAACAGCATCAGCAGGGCATCCGGAAAACGATCGATCGGCTCTACTACATGTTCCCGGAGGTTCATCTTTGAATCAAGGATAAGAGCCGAGATTTCCGCCATCGCTTCGCCAAATCTGGCAGCGTGATGGCTGACGACAAAGCCGAGCATCGCAGCATTGCGTTCGGCAAGGCGCAGGTAAAGCTTCGGGCCGCGCACATCGTCAAAATTCTGGTATTGGGAGATTGCGCCGCAGATCACGACCCGTGATCCCCCGGTTTCCCGCAGATTGTCCAGCGCGGCGTCGAGGATTTCGCCACCGACATTGTCGAAGAAGACATCAATCCCGTCGGGCGCAAGGGCACGGATCTGTCCGCCAACATCGCCGGTCTTGTAGTCGATAGCCGCATCGGCGCCGATGTCATTCACAAGATAGGCACATTTTTCCGGCCCGCCCGCAATGCCGATCACACGCGCACCGCGAGCCTTGGCCAATTGGACGACACAGGAGCCGACCGCCCCGGCCGCTCCCGAGACCAGCACAACCTCTCCCGCCTGGACGTTGCCAACGGCGATCAGGCCGACCCATGCCGTGATGCCCGTCGTAATGCCCAGTGGGCCGACAAAGGCGCTGGGCGCGATACCGGGTTGCGGCGAAACCTTGGTCAGAGCCTTGGCTGGCATCAAGGCGTGGGTCTGGGCCGACAGCAGACCATAGACCCAATCGCCCTCCTTCAGCGATTCATCCTTGCTTTCGACGACCTGGCCGACCCCAAAGGCCCGAATGGTGCTGCCAAGGTCTCCTGTCTCGTGCAGGCCGCCGTCGCTCAATGTCGTGCGGATCCAGGCGTCGATCGACAGGGTGTCGACTTTCACCACGGCATGCCCCTCGGGCACATGATCGATTGTCTCGGTTGCAATGCCAAAATCACTGAGCGTGGGCATGCCGTTGGGCCGCTGTTGAATGAAGACACGGCGATTTTGATGTGGAATTGTCTGTCTCCCGGTCGTGTGCAATGCTTTAGCGGCCCGTAATCTTGCACGGGTCCTCCAACAACCATCCATTGTGTGAGGCGGGTCGCGGAAAAGCGCGATTTCAGTCGGGCAATCCTGATGCTGCCGATCCGGTCTGGGACAATCTTGAAATCCTAGCAATTTGACGAATGGGCAGAAGAGTTCGCGCATCACATTAGACCTGTGATACGATCAAGAGGTTCATCGTTGGAGCGCGCGGCTGAGCGATCTGTCCGGGCTGCTCCAAGCAACGGATCGAGAGGAAAACATGCAACTTAGCCGTGACCAGATGTTGCAGGCCTATCGGCGGATGAAGATCATTCGCGAATTTGAAGAGCGGCTGCATATCGATATTGCCACCGGTGCCATTGCCGGATTTACGCACCTCTATTGCGGACAGGAAGCGGTCGCGGTCGGAGTGTGCGAGCATCTTGATACCGACGACAAGATCGTCTCCACGCACCGGGGCCATGGCCATTGTCTCGCCAAGGGCTGCGATGTCGAAGGCATGATGAAGGAAATCTGGGGCAGCCGCGAAGGACTTTGCAAGGGCAAGGGCGGATCCATGCACATTGCCGATGTCGATCAGGGGATGCTCGGCGCCAATGGCATCGTCGGGGCAGGGGCTCCGATCGCTGTAGGTGCAGCCCTGGCGGCGAAACTGGATGGCAAGGGCAAGGTCGCCATCACCTTTTCCGGCGATGGCGCATGCAACCAGGGCACAACCTTCGAGGCGATGAACCTTGCGGTCGTGACCAAGGCGCCATGCGTTTTCGTGTTCGAAAACAATCACTATTCCGAACACACCGGCTTTTCCTATGCGGTCGGGACGCAGCGGGACATTGCCAGCCGCGCAGAAGCATTCGGAATGCGGGTCTGGCGCGCGGACGGCACTGATTTCTTTGCGGTCTATGAAACCATGCGCGAGCTGCTCGACTATGTTCGCGCCGGCAACGGACCTGCGGCCGTCGAGTTCGATACCGAGCGTTTCTTTGGGCATTTCGAGGGCGATCCGCAAAGGTACCGGGGGCAGGGCGAGCTTGAGAAAATTCGGGCAGAACGCGATTGCCTGCAAAAGTTCCGGGCCAAGGTGGCGAGTGCCAAACTGCTCGACGAAAAGGAACTGGACGAGATCGATCAAGAGGTTCTCGACCAGATCGAGGCCGCTGTTGTTGCGGCGCGGAATGCGGAAAGACCAACGGCTGAGGATGTTCTCGCCGATGTCTATGTGACTTATTGAGCGGGGAAGTCTGCAAATGGCCAAGATGATGTATCGCGATGCAGTCCGCTCCACGATTTTCGAGGAGATGGAACGCGATGATCGGGTAGTCGTGCTCGGTGAAGATATTGTCGGCGGCATGGGAACCGCCGGCGGGCCTGAAGCCATTGGTGGCATCTGGTCCACCTCCACCGGCTTCTATGATCGGTTTGGTCCAGATCGTGTGATCGATACGCCGATCTCTGAAAGCGCAATCGTCGGGGCAGCAGGCGGTCTGGCGCTTGCCGGCAAGCGGCCTGTTGCCGAACTCATGTTCGCCGACTTCATCGGTGTCAGCCTCGACCAGATCTGGAACCAGATCGCCAAATTCCGTTATATGTTCGGCGGCAAGACTCTGTGCCCTGCGGTGATCCGCATGCCTTATGGCGGGGGCTTCAATGCCGCCGCTCAGCACAGCCAATCGGTTCATCACTTCCTGACGGCAATGCCCGGCCTGAAGGTGGTCATGCCGTCGACCCCGGAAGATGTTCGCGGCCTGCTTCGCGAAGCCATTCGCGGTGACGACCCCGTCATGTTCCTCGAGCACAAGGCTCTATACGGCGTGAGCGGTGAAGTTCCGGACGGTGACTATACCATTCCCTTCGGCCATGCCCGGCTTACACGTGCAGGCGAAGATCTCACACTGGTGGCCACCGGCTTGATGGTCAGCCGATGCGAGGCTGCAGCGGATGCGCTCGCCAAGGACGGGATCGGCTGTGACGTGATCGACCTGAGGACTACAAGTCCGCTTGATGAGGAAGCGATCCTGGATTCTGTTGAAGTGACCGGGCGTCTGGTCGTTGTGGACGAAGCGCCGCAGCGGTGCAGCCTCTCGACCGACATTTCCGCGCTGGTTGCCCAAAAGGCCTTTGCAAGCCTCAAAGCGCCGATCGAGATGGTCAATGCGCCACACACGCCGGTTCCATTCGCCAAGGAGCTTGAGCTCGCATATCTGCCTTCGGCCGACAAGGTCGAAGCAGCTGCGCGCCGGGTTCTCGGCTGGCGCTAGGGGGCCTCACATGTCAGAGTTGCGCCCCTTCTGCATGCCCAAATGGGGCATCGAAATGACCGAAGGCACGATTGCGGAATGGATGGTCAAGGATGGTGACACCATTTCCAAGGGTGACGTTCTCTGCCTGATCGAAACGTCGAAGATCACCAACGAGGTGGAGGCAGAGCGCGATGGCGTGGTCCTTCGGATCGTTCATCCCGCGAGCGATACCGCTCTCCCGGTCGGGGCATTGATCGCGGTGTTTGGTGACGCAGGCGCGACAGAGGCCGAGATTTCGGATTTCATTGCCGGCTATGTGCCTGCAACTGGCGGCGCCGATGTGGCCGAGGTCGCAGCCCCGAAGACTGAAGCGGAGCCCGAGCAGGCGCGCAGGCCTGCGCCGGTCAAGATCGAGACCAATCGGCCGATCAGCCCGAAGGCGCTTGAGCTCGCTGAACTGGAAGGCGTCGATATCGCGGCGATCGAGGGTTCGGGTCGCGGAGGCAGAATTACATTTCAGGATGTCGCACAGCACATCCGTCCCGAGCCTGCCCGCACCTGGCGCGGGATTGCGCAGCTGGTGGAAGATGACCGCAAGGTCTTTGCGTCGCCTCTGGCGCGCCGACTGGCGGCAATACACGGTGTCCAGCTTTCAGGCATTCGTGGCACAGGCCCAAGGGGGCGCATCTCCAAGAGCGACGTCCTTGCGCTCGTTCCGCAAGCGGTTGCCCAACCCGTGTCGCAGGCCTTTGCGCCCGTCGCCAATTCCGCAACCGTGGAGCCGTTCGACAAGATCCGGAAAGTGGTTGCCAAGCGGCTTTCGGCTGCCAAGCAGGACATTCCGCATTTCTATCTGCGCACGTCAGCGGCCGTCGATGATCTGTTGGCCATGCGCAAAACGGCCAACCTCGTGCTTGGCAGCAAGGCGACAATCAACGACTATCTGGTCTGGGCCTCTGCAAAAGCACTGGCCAGGCATCCCGATGTCAATGTGCAAGTCCATGGCGAGGAAATTCACCGGTTCCCGCATGCGGATGTGGCCATTGCGGTCGCGTCGCCCAAGGGCCTGGTTGCGCCCATCCTTCGGCAAGTCGACCGGATGCGGATCGACCAGCTTGCGGCTGCCAGCAGCGCCTTGATCGAAAAGGCGAAGGCCGGGCGGCTGGCCTATGACGATCTCGACGGCGGAACGTTTTCGGTTTCGAACCTCGGCATGTTCGGCATTGAGGACTTCGACGCAATCATCAATCCCCCGCAGGCCGCCATACTTGCGGTCGGCAAGGCTTCGCGCGAATTGCGGGAAGATGATGACGGCGAAATTGCGGTTGAAACCCGGATCAAGCTGACCCTGTCAGTCGATCATCGCGTGATCGACGGGGCGGCCGGGGCGGCGTTTCTGGCTACGCTCAAGTCCCTGATTGAGGAACCCGAGCTGCTGTTCGCATAGCCATTGCGGTTTGGTCGGATTGTCTGTTCGATGCGGCCTCGCCGGACTGTTTTCTGTGTGTGTCACGCCGGTGACCCTGACGCTCGAGAATGACCGGGAAGATTTTCACACAAAGGATTGACGCGCGGGACCAGCATGGCATCCTGCACAGCGAGGCAGCCGGAAAAGCGGCGGAGGAGGGGCGCAATGAGACGTAAAATTTTGGTGGCGGCTCTGCTGCTGGGGACAAGCGGCCTGCTTGCAGGATGCGACCAATTGAAAAAGGTTGCGGGCGGCAAGGATGTTGTCGTCAAGGAAACGGAGTTTCCCGAGCGAGTCCTCTGGGGCGATACGCATTTGCACACCGCCAACTCGGTCGATGCCTTTGGTTTTGGCGTCCGCCTTGGGCCGGAAGAAGCCCTGCGGTTTGCCCGTGGCGAGGAAGTGACGTCCACAACGGGTCTGAAGGCAAAACTGCCCCGCCCGCTCGATTTCCTTGTCGTCACGGATCATGCCGAGGGGTTGGGGGCAACCAAGGCCCTGTATGATGCGCCCCGGCTTCTCATCCGCGATGAGACGATGCTGCGCTGGTATGACATGATGCATGAAGGTCCTGCCGGATCGCAGCGCGCGATGGCCGAAATTCTCGATGCGCGCGGCCGCAATGCGTTGCCAAAGGCCATGCTCAATCCAGACGGGGCGGCCGAGCGCACGAAGTCGGTATGGAACAGCAATATCGACACGGTCGAACGCTATAATGAGCCGGGCAAGTTCACGGCATTCTTCGGCTTTGAATATACGTTGATGCAGGGCGGCAACAACCTGCACCGCAACATCATCTTCCGCGACGGGCCCGACCGCGTGCGTACGGTTGTGCCACTCGACCCGACATACAAGGCGACGCCCGACGAAATCTGGAGCTACATGGAAGCCTATGAGAAGGCGACGGGCGGCCGGGTTCTCGCCATTCCTCACAATTCAAACCTTTCGAACGGCCTGATGTTCGAACTGACCCAGCCCGGCGGCGGACCAATGACCGCGGCTTATGCCAAGCGGCGGGCGCAGCACGAACCGGTCGTGGAAATCACCCAGATCAAGGGGGACAGCGAGTCGCATCCCTTCCTGTCACCCAATGACGAATTTGCAGGCTTCGGCGTTGCCGGATGGGAGCTCAACAATCTTCTCGGCAACCAGCCGAAGGTGCCCAGCATGTTTGCCGGCGAGTATGTCCGCGAGGCCCTGAAGCGCGGGCTCCTGCTGGAACAGCAGATGGGTGTGAATCCCTACAAGTTCGGGCTCATCGGCTCGACTGACAGTCATACAGCGCTCTCGACGGCTGATGAGAACCAGTTCTTCGGCAAGCACACCGGCAATGAGCCCAATCCGGCGCGGGTGATGCAGGAACAGAACCTGGGAACACGGAAAGGCCGGTTCGGTTGGCATTATCTGGCGAGCGGCTATGCTGCGGTCTGGGCCAAGGCGAACACGCGCGCCTCGATCTTCGATGCCATGGAACGGCGTGAAGTTTACGGCAGCACCGGGCCGCGCATGACCGTCCGTTTCTTCGGGGGCTGGGACTTCAAGGACGCTGACCTGAAGGGCGATTGGGTGCGCGCCGGATATCGCCGGGGCGTGCCGATGGGCGGCGAACTTTCGGCGGGCAAGAAGGGCGCGCCGAGCTTTATCGTTTCCGCGCTGAAGGACCCGATCGGGGCCAATCTGGATCGTGTCCAGATCGTCAAGGGCTGGGTGACCAAGGCCGGCAAGCTTCAGGAAAAGGTGTTTGATGTCGTCTGGAGCGATCCTGACAAGCGCAAGCCCGCGGGCGGCAAGGTGCCTGCGGTCGGGGATACGGTGAATGTCGCCACGGCGTCCTATACCAACTCCATAGGGGCACCGACGCTGGCAAAGGTCTGGACCGATCCCGAGTTCGATCCGTCCGTCCGGGCCTTTTACTATGTGCGCGTGCTGGAGATCCCGACGCCCAGCTGGCCCGCGTTCGATGCTGTGCGCTACAAGCTCAAGCTGCCGCCAGAGGTTCGCGTGAAGCAGCAGGAACGCGCCTATACGTCGCCCATCTGGTATACGCCGACCAAGGCATAAGGAGTTTCAATGCCGTCCAGTCGCGACCTGGCGGTTGCCGTCCTGCGGGAGCCGCTGGTCCATTTCCTTGTGGCTGGCGCGCTTGTCTTCCTTGTGCTGTCCGGACGTCCGCCCAATGCAACAGAGCGGCGGATCGTGGTCGATGAACCGGTGCTGGAGAGTATTTTCAACCGCTACGTTCAGTCCTTCCACCGGCCTCCGACGCCCGAAGAGATTGACGGTCTGGTTCAGGACTATATCCGCAGCGAGGTCTATTACCGTGAGGCGCTGCGCCTCGGGCTCGATCGTGATGACGAGGTGGTCAAGAAGCGGATGCGCAACAAGATGCTGGCGCTCTCCGGGGCAGACGCAGAGGCGGCACAGCCCAGCGACGCGGAGTTGCAGGCGCTGCTCGACAAGGATCCCGCGCGCTATGCCGCACCGCCGCGCTTTACCTTGCAGCAGCGCTATATCGGGGCCGATACGCCCGCGCTGAGGACAGCGGCCAAAGCGGCGATCGCGGCTGCGAAGCCGGGCTTGGCACCGGCTCTGCCGACAGTGACAAGCGCCATGCCCGATCGCGTCGACGATGCCAGTCCATCCGATCTGGCGGCCGAGTTCGGAGATGATTTTGCGGACTCCCTGTCCAAGGCACCCGTTGGCCGGTGGACCGGTCCTATTGTCTCTGGTTTCGGCCTGCATTTCGTCAAGATCGAGCGCCTGAAAAAGGCACCGCCTCCGCGACTGGAGGACGTCCGTCAGTCGGTTGAAAATGACTGGCGTTTCGCAGCCGTGCGCAAGGCCGAAGATGCCTCGTTCAAGAGCATGCTCAGGGGCTATGATGTGGTGATCGAACGGCCAAGATGAGGACGATTGTCCTTCTTGCCGTGTGCGCCCTCATGCTCGTGCTGGGCGCGCCCGCAAGGGCCGATGAACTGCGCCCGGGATATCTGGAACTGACCCAGCAGACCCGATCCGACTGGAAGCTGGTCTGGAAGGCACCCATTCTTGGCAGCCTTGCCGTCCGGGCAGAGCCCTTGCTGCCCGGCTTTTGCAAGCTGACGCTGCAAACGCCGCGCGTTTCCGGCGCGGCTGTGGTGGCGACCGGCACGGTGACCTGCACCCGATCGCTGGAGGGGGCGACCGTCGGGCTTCGCGGCATGGAGCCGGGCTCGACCGATGCGCTGCTGCGCGTGGCGCCGCTGGGCAGGCCGGTTCAAACCCAGCAACTGACGCCGGACAGGAGCAGCTATACGATCAGTGCCGTTCCGGACGGCTGGCAAGTGGCGCGCACCTATTTCGTGATCGGGGTGGAACATATCCTTGGAGGATATGATCATCTCCTCTTCGTGCTCGCACTGGTCCTGTTGCTCCAACGCGGCTGGCCGGTCGTCAAGGCCGCGACGGCTTTCACCGTGGCGCATTCGATCACGCTTGTGGGCACGACATTGGGACTCTTCGGGCTTCCGCAGGCCCCGGTCGAAGCCTCGATTGCGCTGTCGATCGCCTTCCTGGCGGTCGAAATCGTCAAGGCCCGGGAGGGCGAGCGCCGCCTGTCCGAGCGCCTGCCCTGGGTGGTGGCCTTCCTGTTCGGCCTTCTGCACGGCTTCGGCTTTGCGGGCGCGCTGCGCGAAATCGGACTGCCGGAAACGGACGTGCCAGTGGCCCTGCTGACCTTCAACCTTGGGGTCGAAGCCGGACAGTTGCTGATCATTGGCGGTTCGGCAATCGTGCTTGCGGCCATGAGGCACTGGGCACCAAAGGCCTTGCGACCCGCAACACAGATTGCCGCCTATGCGATCGGGGTGACTGCCAGTTTCTGGTTCATTGATCGGGTGCTCGCCTGAACCGCTGATTCACAGCCCGTCCTTCATCCTCCAATTCTGTGCTCCGGACGTGATCCGGAGCCCATGCCTGAGACGGATGCGTTGGCGGAGATATGGGCTCCGGATCAAGTCCGGAGTACAGGAAGGATCAAGTCCGGAGTACGGGAAGAGGGATTCATGGCGCGCGGATAACAGGCACGCGAAGGCATCCCGCAGAGGAGCGGGGGGCGGGACAGTCGGCGCGGAAACCCTGGGGGGCGTCCGGCGGGTTTTGCCTTTGTGTGGTTGCAGGTGCTCGAGTGCGTAACCGGCGCCCGGTCTCGAAACACCGCCTTCTCATCCGGCACATCCCTGCAGGGGGGTAAGGCCCGAAAGCCCTCCTGCAGGACGGGAATGCTCCCATCAAAGACGCCCGGACCGGTTCAAAACGAACGCAGAGCGCGTGGCTGCACATTGGAGAGAGTGCAGACGCCCGCCGCTTTCGCGCCGACCTGTGCTGGTTGGGGCGAGGCCCTTTTCCAGCAGTCCCGCCCCTCGACCCATGCGACCTAGAAACGCCGATCGAGTGACGGGGTTGTGTGTTTCAGATTATCTCCTATTTGTCAAGTAAATAGGAACAAAGAGGGACTAAAAGTTATCCGGCGCAGGGGCGACGTGGGCCCCAAAGAAAAGGGCACCCGCGATCTCGTTGATCGCGGATGCCCCGAGGTTCGGTAGAATTCAGTGGATCAGAACTTGAAGCTGGCCTCCACAAAGACCTGGCGACCGCGATTGTAGTTGACGGCCAAGTCATCGCCGCGTGGAACAAAGGTCGCTGATCCGGGCACACCATAACCCGTGGCAGGTGCCAGGAACGGACGCGTGCCGCTGCTCAAGGCGTAGATCTTGTTGGCGAGGTTGATGCCCACCAGTGACAATTTCCACTTCTTGTCCGGATGCTGGATCGAGATGCTGCCATCAAAGGTCGCATAGCCCTTCTGCTTGAGGTCACCGAACGGACGATTCTGAATGGTGAAATTGGAGTTGTTCGCCGTCCAGTAGGAGCCGGAGTAGGTCATGTTGCCATTCAGGCCGAACTCCAGACCATCACTCACCGGAACCGACCAGTCAAAGGCGATGTTGCCCGCGAACTTGGGAGCGCGCGACACAGACCGACCCTTGAGGTTTTCACTCGTAAGCCCAGGATATGCCGGATCCGGGTTGCGAGCAATGTTCAGGTCCTTCGTGAACTTGGCATCCGTATAGGCCAAACCACCCGAGAACCGCAGTCCCTCAACCGGTGTTTTCCAGGCGAAATCAAGATCGGCGCCCTTGCTGGTCAGTTCGGACGCGTTGAAGGTCACGAACTGGACAGTTGTCGAGTTGAAGTTCTGCAACTGCAGGTTCTTGAAGATATAGTCGAACGCTGACACGTTGATGGTCAGTGAACGACCGGCAAACTGCATCTTTGCACCGACTTCGCCGCCCTTGGCCGTTTCCGACTTGTAGATCAGCGAACTGAAGTCACCCGACAGCGCTGCCGCGCTCAGGCTGTTCGATGGCAGTGCCGAGTTGTCGATGCCGCCCGATTTGAAGCCTGTCTTGTAGGCTGCATAGATGCTGACGTCCGGAGTCACCTTGTAACGGAGCGAAACTTCCGGAGAGACATTGCTGTCCTTGAAGCGGATCGGGCCGGAGAAGAAACCGCTGCCAATGAAGGCCGGGCCCGGGCCCAGGAACCGATGGACATATGGCACCGTGATCGTGTTGGTCTTCTTTTCATCGGTCCAGCGCAAGCCGCCCGACAATTCGAGTTGTTCGGTAATGTCATAGTTCGCACTGGCGAAGAAAGACACGGTGTTGGTCTTGGTCTGGTGCTTCTTGTAGTAATCATAGGTATTGCCCGTGATTGGGTCCGGGGCAATGATCGAGATGTTGACAGCCTGTTGCGACGTATTGAAATCGATCTTGCGATATTCGTAGAAGGCACCCAGCTGGAAATTGAACGGGCCATCGAAGTCGCTCGCGAGGCGGTATTCCTGCGAGAACTGGTAGGTCTTGTTCTCGGGATCGCTCGAACCCATGCCCAGTGGCACACCCACGCCATTGATCGCGGCCAGCGCCGGTGCGATTGCTCCGACTGGAACCCCGTTGGGATTGAAGGCCGGACCTGTACCCGCATAGCTGTAGCTGTCGAAGTCGATCGAGCGCATTTTCATCAGGCCGGTGGTCGATGACAATGTCAGCGTATCCGTCAGGTCGAGATCCCATTTGAGGCGACCGAAATAGATGTTCGTGCGCCCGAACGGGTGACCCGGATAGTATTTTGCACCCGCGCTGCCGGCCGGGAATTTTCCTGTGGCTGTTGCAGCCGGATCAGGGATCGCAAAATACTTGTCCTTGTTGTTGCAATTCGCCGCGTTGGGAATGGCAATCGCGCCCTGAAGCAACACGACTTCATCCGCCCGCCCGTTGAAACCGCAGTAGATATCGAGGAACTGCGATGCGCCGTCGTTGCGATTGGTGATGTAATTGAGCTTGAGGTTCATCTTGAACCGATCCGTCGGGTTCCAGGCCAGCGTCACGCGGCCGACGAAATCCTTCAGGCCGCGATTGGGGTTGACCGTTCCCACACCCGGCTGGATCTGGTTGTACCGCGACACATCATTGTATTGCGCGGCAATACGAATGCCGAACGTGTCGCTGAGCGGTCCGGAAATATAGCCGCCAGCGACATAGCCATGTTCTTCGAATTCATAGGACGCCTTGCCACCGACTTCCCAGCTTGGCGTGGGATCAGCCGAGTGCAGCGAGAACACGCCAGCAGACGCGCTCTTTCCGAAGAAGAGGGATTGCGGGCCCTTCAGAACGTCAATCTGCTTGACGTCGAAGAAGCCGGCCTGAACGAGGCGCATGGAGCTTTGCACGACGCCGTCAAAGTCAAAGGCGACCGCAGAGTCGAACGATGCCGAAATGGCGGAGGAACCAACGCCGCGCAGTGAGATTGAGCCGCCCGAACCCGAGCCGCCAACCTGGACATTCAGCGTCGGCACGCGGCCGGCGACGTCCTGCACCTGGTTTGCGCCATAATTTTCCAGCGTATCGCCCGTGACAGCGGTCACGGTGACCGGCACATCCTGGAGCGCTTCCGTATTCTTACGTGCGGTCACAAAGATTTCGCCGCTATCCTCTTCTGCCGGAGCAGTCTGCGCATAGGCTGGCATCGAAAGCAGCGAGGCTGCACCCACCGATGCCAACAGCAAATTGCGCATATTCCCTGCGCGACGGATGGAATCGTGGAATAAGGCAGTCATCATCTATCCTCCCAAATAGTTACACGCTGGAGGTCCGCCTGCTTTGATCTGCGTCAGGCGTGACCATATTTAACGCGATGCAATCCTATGAGGCCTGCTGTGCTTTCTCATCTAGCAAAAGCGATAGTGACCGGGTTGGGTGTGGTGAAAATGACACAGGTCGTCGTCAAGACTTCGTTTCCGTAACGGAAGCCTCAAGATGCCAATTGTTGTGTCGATGCACAGGTTTCGCTCTGCATCTGCGCGACACGCGGATCGGTCGGCGCGCGCCATTCCGTTCCGAGCACCTGTTCAATACGCAGGTCCGGGGGAACATTGTCGATACCGATCATCCTGTCGCATTGCTGATGGAAGCTGTAGATCCGCGCTTCCTGATAGCTGAGGGGCACACTCTTGAAGGCGCGGCTCGCCATGGATTTCTGGATGGCTTCGCCGAACTGCGTATCCTCAAGGATGATCGGGCTCATTTGGCGGCCATTCGGGCTGGCCGCATCCGGCACAGTCCACAGGTCAGGCACAGGGCCATCGCCCCAGTCGAGCGCCATCGTGATGAGCTCAAGCCGGGTTGTCGTGAGCGAAGTCGGCCAGAAGATCAGCGGCGGAATGAAGAAATTGGACAGCGGCGACACCCAGTTCGGGAACAGGGTATAGCTTTGCGTGCAGGTGCGGCCCAGTTCTCCGACCGTGTCGATCGATTGCCACTCCGGCGGACTTTCGATCGCACGGACATGCTCCCGATCCGTCGTCGGTGGCGCCGGGGCCAGCATCCGCGCATGGCCATTGGCATAGAAGCTGTTGAAATTGCGCTTTGAATCGACGAGCGGCGCCACTGTATTCGGATGGATGAAGGGAACATGGTAGACTTCCATGTTCGCTTCCATCGCGACTTTCCAGTTGCAGTTGAGTTCGAAACTGTGGCGCGCCGCCAGGCGCACACGGTCAAAGCGGAATTCGGCCCATTCGTCCGCCAGCGGCCCGAGCCAGTCGAGAAGCGACATCGCCCCGTCATCGAAGTTGATGAAAATGCAGTTGCCGAACATTTCGCAGCGCACCGCGATCAAACCGCGGCAGGCGGGATCGAAGTCGATGAAGTCGCGCTGTTCCGGAATGCCGGCCAGACTGCCGTCCGTCTTGTAGGTCCAATGATGATAAGCACACATCAGACGGGACGACTTGCCGCGCTCGGCAGTCACGACCGGCGCGCCGCGATGGCGGCAGGTGTTGTAGAAGGCGCGAACGACGCCATCCATGCCGTGCACGATGATCAGGGGCTCGCCCGCATTTTCCCAGCGGACATGGCATCCGGGTTCCGGAACTTCATCAATATGCCCGGCAAAGAGCCAGCTTTTCCGGAAGATATGCTCGCGCTCCAGCGCGAAATACTCGGGACTGGTATAGCGTCCTGCAGGCATGTCGGGCAGTGAAGGGAAGCCGTGCGGGGGCGCGGTGCGGCGCCCCTCCCATTCCATCATGGCCTTCAACGTAGCAACTTCGCGGGCGTCCATCATGATCTCCCAAGGCATCATAGAGTAGCACGGGGCAGCGAGGCTGCGCTTGCCAAAATTGGTAGGCACGCCTCTTCCTTTCGACAGTATGGGCCGGATTTGAGCTTCGATAGACGTCATGCGGTTGGAATTCAGAGAGGGAGAGCATCGTGGCAGGTCGGGTTCAAGGCAAGGTTGCATTGGTAACGGGCGGAGCAATGGGGCTGGGCAAGGCCGATTGCATTCGCCTGGCCGAAGAGGGCGCAAAGGTCATCGTGACCGACATCGACATTGCAAAGGCGCAGGCCGTTGCCGATGCGATTGGCGGGGAAGCTCTTCAGCATGACGTCCGCTTCGAGGATCAATGGAAGCGCGTCATCGACCATATCGAAGCCCGCCACGGTCGGCTCGATATTCTCGTCAACAATGCCGGCAATGTGATCTTCGAGAGCATCGAAGACTGTTCGACCGAAAACTTCCGGCTCCAGATGGCCATTCACGTTGAAGGCACATTCTTCGGCTGCAAATATGCGATGCCGCTTTTGAAACGGTCCGAAGCCGCGTCGATCATCAACATGGCGTCGACGGCATCGCTGCTCGGCTATGGCGCGATCATTGCCTATACGGCAGCCAAGGGCGCAATCCGGGCGATGACCAAGTCGATCGCCATGCATTGCCAGGACAAGGGCTATCCGATCCGCTGCAATGTGCTGATGCCCGGCGGCATTGAAACGCCGATGGTTCAGGCCGTCAGCGGAAGGGCAGGGCAGGAAGCGGTTGTTCCCGAAGGTGTGCTGCCAAAGGATGCACTGGGTGCGCCGAAAGATGTGGCGAACGCGGTCCTCTATCTTGCCTCTGACGAGTCACGCTTTCTGACCGGCGTGGAAATTCCGATCGACAATGGCCTGTTTGCCCGTCCGGAGCGCTGAGGCTGCAGATTTTCAAATTTGAGGAAATACAGGGTGCCACTTGCCATCACACGCAAGTGGCACCCTTTTTTGTATCAGAACTTGTATCCGACTTCGACGCCTGCGAGGCGACGTGCGCCTGGCGAGATGAAGGAACCGCCGAACTCGATCGCCGGGATCGCTTCGTTGATATACTTCTTGTCGAACAGGTTGTTGGCGAACGCCGTGATGTGCCAGTTATTGCCTTCGATACCCGCACGCAGGTTCACGACACCATAGGCATTGCGCTTTGCCACGCTATAGTTCGCGTTCCCGACAAAGGCCGGGAGACCAAGTGCAGAGATGGGCAGGAGCTGGCTGAACAAGGTCGGCCGGGTCTGGTCCTGGACAGTGTGGAAATAGGTCGGGCCAGTGACGCGATAGTCACCGCGTACCTTGAACTTGAGGCTGTCCGTGAACGGCACCTCGACCTGGCCGCCGACGTTGATCGTGTAATCGGCGGTGTAGGGTGACTTGTTGCCCACAGTATAGGGACGCGACGCATTCTTCTTGATCTCGCTGTCCGTGACGTTGACCGATCCGAACAGGGAGACGCCTTCAACGATCCTGGCCGTGGCGTTCAGTTCCACACCCTTCACGTCAACCTTGTCGATATTCGAAACCACGCGCAGCAGGCCGAAGCTGCCCACGAAGAATTCGAAGAACTGCATGTCCGTGACGCGGGTGTAATAGCCCGCAAGGTCAAAGGTCAGGTGGTTGTCGAACAGCGACCCCTTGATGCCGGCTTCGAACGCGCTTGAACGTTCCTTGCGGAACTGGTCATTGACCACAACGCCAGCTCCGATCGCCGGGATGTTGAAGTTGTTGTTCACCGTAGCCGATGAGCCGGAGTTGTTGAAGCCGCCCGCTTTGAACCCGATGCCCCAGTTGGCATAGATATTGGTGTGCTGGTCCGGACGGAAGCTGATCGTGACCTTCGGTTCCAGCTGCTTGAACGCCTTGGACTGGTCAGGAATGCTGCCGGTCGCCGGCAAGCCGGGGTTGATCTTGGAGCCCGTGATCGGGTCGAGAACATTGGGCACGCGATTGGAAACCGAGCGGTCCTCAATATCATAGCGCAGCGCGAGGCCGGCCTTGAACTTGGACGATGGCGCATAGTCGATTGACCCAAATCCGGCATAGACATTGGTCTTGAACCGGTCGGCATAGAGCTGCGACGTCGGGTTGGTGGTTCCCGGCGCATTATAGAGCTCCTTGATCAGGCCCTGGCCCAGGTCGGCACCGAGGCTTACGCCCACGAAGCGGCTGATGTTGAGATAATAGGCGCCAATCTGCCAGGACAGCGGGCCATTGCCGTTCGAGGCCAGACGGATTTCTGCGCTGAAATCCTTCTGGTTGCGCACCTGATACTGGGTGCCATCGCAGGTTGTCGGGCTGTACGGGCCAAAGGTCGACCCCGTTGCAGGGGCAAAGATGAACGGCACAGGGATTGCGCCTATGAAGCCCGGTGCATTGACCGGGAAGCCGGTATTGGCAGCGGTTGACGCAAAGCAGGCGGCTTGCACGGCAAGGTTGGTCGGGTTCGCCGGAGCCCCGAGTGCGGGGGCAATATAGCGCGCAAAGTCCGCCGATGTGCCATCAGCCGTCAGGCTCTGCTTGACGTTCGAATAGAGCGCCCATGTCGTCAGCTTGGTCGAACCGAAATCATGATCGAGCTTGATGGAGGCATCAAAGCTCTTCTGGTCGTTGGTCGGACGGATGTTGCTGTAGTACCGGAACGGGTGGTCATCGACGTCCTGATTGAAGGCCGGATTGGCCGCCGCAAAATTGGGAAGATGGAATGCGGCGTTGAAGTTGATCGAAGCGCCTGACAGCTTCGCGTAGCGCGCCTTGACGTCCAGTTGGGTTGCATCGCCAAGGCTGGCCACGAAGCGACCATCCACGCTGCCGACTTCCTGATCGTCCACGACCTTCTTGTTCAGCAGGAGGTTGCGATAGAAACCATCGGTGGTGCGATAGTAGCCGGACAGGACGATGCCGGCATTCTCACCAACCGGCGTCGCAACATAGGCGCTGGTTTCGATTGTCTTCTCATTGGCATAGCTTGCCGTCACACCGGCTTCCAGATGATCGCCGGGCTTCAGTGTCGAGATCACGATGGCACCGGCCGCGGCGTTGCGGCCATAGATAGCGCCCTGCGGTCCTTTCAGGATTTCGATCTGGCGCAACGTGCCCTGATTCTGGTTCAGCTGCGCCGTGTTGGTCTTGAGGATGCCGTCGACAACAAGGGCAACCGAACTTTCTGCGTCGCGCGCGCCGTTGATGCCGCGGATGTTGATCTGCGTGTCACCGGCTTCAGCCGTGCCGGTCACGATCGTGACGCCCGGCGTCAGAGCAGTAAAATCCTGTGCGGTCTTCGCGCCGGTATCCGTCAGAGCCTGAGCCGTAATCACGGACACAGATGCGGGAACATCGATCAGTCGTTCTGACTGGCGCCGTGCGGTGACGATGATATCGTCGCCCGAGCCTTCCGTTTCGGCGGTCTGCGCCAAGGCGGGAACGGAGGTTACAGCGAGCGCTGCTATTGAACTCAACAAGATCGTCTTTGTGGTTTTCATTTTTTATCTCCCTGACCGGATTTGTTAGACGAGGACGTTTTCCCCGCTGAAATAGACGTACACTTCCTGAAACTTGCCATCGCGAATGCGCCAGAAATTCGTATTGAACAGCTGTGTGACCTTGCCGTCATGGCCCGTCAGGACAGCTTCGAAACTGGCTGTGATGCGGCCGTTCTTTTCATCGACCGTGCATGTGAAATCCTTGTGGACGATCTTGGCATAGGCGCCGAAGAAATCCTCGAACATCCGCTTGATTTCTGCCTTTCCGGCATGGCGCGTAAATGCCGTCTGCACGCAGAACAGCGCTTCGTCATTGAAGCAGGCCAGCGCGCCATCCAGATTCTTGGCGTCGACATTGCCGAAATAGGTCCTGGTCGCGAGTTCGATGAGCTGATCGCGTGTGAGGCCGGGTTCATATTGCATCAGGCGTCCCCCTCCTTCAGCAGATTGTCTCCGCTCATGTACACATAGACGCGATGGAACTTGTCGCCCTTAAGATAGAAGCGGTTGCAGTTTTCATAGCGCAGTTCGTCACCGCCGTTGGGCGTGATCAGCACTGTGAACTGCGAACAGACCGCATTGGACTGCGGATCGGCGGTGTGCACGAAATTGCCATGCCAGATAGAGGAAAAATCAGCGAAGAGCTTCGTAAACATCGCCTTGATGCCAGCATCGCGACCGGTGTGGACGGTGTTCGACGTGACTTCGGTCAGGACTGCATCTTCAGTGAAGCAATCGAGAACCTTTTGCATGTCCTTGTTGTCGACGCCGTCAAAATACCGCTTCGTGACGATATCGATGTAATAGGGGTAAGGGAGCGCCTCCTGTCCGGCACCGCCTTCGCTCCAGGCTGTCATCACGCGCTTCCTTTCTTGATGCCCGCATCATTGGCAACGCCCGGATTCGGGAAAGCAATCTTGCTGTGGCTGATCCCGAGCTGGACCAGAAGTTCGGCCTGCTTGTAGGCAATCAGGCCGGGATTGATGACCGGCACCGGCAAATTCTCGGCCAGCCAGCTTGCCGATTGATGCATGGTGGTCGAGCCCAGAACGATGACGTCGGCGCCATCCTCCGCAATCGCCAGCTCGGCTTCGCGCTTCAGCTTGGCAAAGATGACGTCTTCCTTGCCGGCGAGCAGCTCCGCAAGATCAGGCCGTGTCTTGATCGAGCGCAAGGACGCGCATCTTGGCCAGAAGCCATATTCCGTGAGTGTCTTTTCATACAGGGGGAACCATTCATCCCACATCGTCAGGATAGTGAATTTCTTGCCCAGCGTCATCGCGAGATGGAACGCGCATTCTCCCGGGCCAAGCACCGGGATGGACAGGCGCGACCGCAAGGCGCGCAACCCGGAATCACTGACGGTATCGATGACGACAGCAGAATAGCCTTCCTCCTCTGCCTCGATGCCCGCCTGGAACACCGTCCAGTCCATCAGGAGCATGTCATGATAGCTGTCACCAAGCGCGGCGCCCCAGCCGACGGCGGCAAATTCGGGCTTGAATCCGGGAGAAATGACACTCGCAGGCAATTGCGAGGCGCGATTGGCGACGCCAGCGGCATCCATCGGAATGGGCACTATCACCTTGATGCGATGTTCGCGAGCCATTGCCCCTGAGCCCTGTGTGACGTTGCTTTATGAAACTTCTATTGTATACAAACCACAAAGGTCAAGCCTTGAAAGGAATGATCCATGTCCCGTGCCTCCGATCGTGCCTATGAGCAGATCAGGAACATGATTCTCTCAGGGCTGCTTGAGCCCGGCGCGCAGATTGGGGAGGAGCATCTTGCCGAAATCTGCGGCGTTTCGAGGACGCCGGTTCGTGATGCCTTGCGCAGGCTTGAAGCGGACCTGTTCATCAAGAAGAGCGAATCGCAACGGACCTTTGTGGCAGACTGGTCGCTGGAGGATCTTGAAGATGCCTTCACGCTGCGCGGGATGCTTGAAGGCCATGCAGCGTCGCGCGCCGCGCGTCGCATTTCGG
This sequence comes from Sphingomonadaceae bacterium, assembly GCA_046348625.1. Taxonomy (GTDB): domain Bacteria; phylum Pseudomonadota; class Alphaproteobacteria; order Sphingomonadales; family Sphingomonadaceae; genus Aquisediminimonas. Next base: position 224,091 of record JAXMDX010000002.1, on the reverse strand, counting down.
CCCATCAACTGAACGACCTCAGGGCAGAGAATGAAGGGCTTCGCTTGGCAATTGACCGGACGCAGCCGGACGTCACGGCATTCCTCGAACACAACCGGCGCTTTCACGCAATCATTGTCGAAGCAGCGGCTTCCGAGAAGCTGGAAAGCCTGCTGTCGAGGATCGTCGAACAGCCCGTCGTCTGGCGAACAGCGCAGCATTATGATCATGAAAACCTGATGCGATCCTGGCGCGAGCATGAAGAATTGCTCACGGCCTTTGCGCGTCGCGACGATGTCTGGGCCGCGTCCGTCATGACGGGACATATTCGCCGCGCTTTCCATAGCTATGCGGATGCCCATCGCGGCGATGTCGTCACGGCAATTGCAGAGGCAGCAGAATAGCCGGGTTGATTTTGTATACAATTAGGGCAATGAGACAGCCATGACGGCAACACGCATCGAATTTGTCGAAGTCGGCCCGCGCGACGGGCTGCAGAATGAGTCGACTCCGATTGCCACGGCCGACAAGCTCGAACTGATCACCCGCGCGATCGGTGCCGGCGCACGCCGCATTGAAGTCACGAGTTTCGTGAACCCGAAGAAAGTGCCGCAGCTTGCCGATGCAGAAGATGTCTGCGCAGGCCTTCCCGACCGGCAGGATGTGACCTTTATCGGTCTGGTAATGAATGGACGCGGCGCCGAGCGTGCGATTGCAACGGGCCGGATTAACCAGCTCGGCGCAGTCGCGGTTGCCACCGACCGGTTTGCAATGGCCAATCAGGGGCAGACGCGGGATGGCTCGGTCGATGCCGCGTGCGAGATCATTGCCATGGCAAAAGCGGCCGGCCTGACGGGGCAGGTCACGATCGGCGCGTCCTTTGGCTGTCCGTTCGAGGGCGAAGTGCAAGAGGATGTTGTGGTTGCGATGGCCCGAAGGCTCGCAGAGGCGGGGCCGGTCGAGGTCGCCCTTGCCGACACGATCGGGGTCGCCAATCCTGCCCATGTCCGCAGCCTTGTGACGCGGGTTCGGGATGCCATTTCGCCGCTTCCGGTCCGGGTGCATTTTCACAATACGCGCAACACGGGCCTCGCCAATGTCTGGGCGGCGGTGGAGGCTGGCGCAACGGTGGTCGATGCATCGCTCGGCGGCCTTGGCGGCTGCCCGTTTGCACCCGGCGCCGCTGGCAATGTGCCAAGCGAAGACGTTGTCTACATGCTTGAACGCGCAGGCATCGCGACGGGCATGGATCTGGAGAAACTGGTTGAGGCGAGCCAATGGCTCGCAGGTGTCATGGGGCGAAAACTGCCGGGAATGGTCGCGCAAGCGCCTGCATTCCCTGCGGCAGCCTGAGGGAGAGAAGAGGTATGGGTTATCGACTGGGTGTTGACGTTGGAGGCACGTTCACGGACCTGCTTCTCTTCAATGTCGAAACAGGCGCCTTCTGGCGGCACAAGACGCCGTCGACTCCGCATGACAGTTCCGAAGGCATCCTCAATGGCGTGAACGCCATTTGCGGCGAAGCGGGCGTTGCGGCGAAGGATATCGAGTTCTTTCTCCACGGTACGACCGTCGCCACCAACGCTGTTCTGGAAGGGAAGGGCGCGCGCGTCGGCCTCATCACGACAGAAGGCTATCGTCACATCATGCAGATCGCCCGGAGCTATGTGCCCGGGGGTCTGGCGGCCTGGATCATCTGGCCCAAACCGCAGCCCCTGGCAGCGCTGGAGGACACAGTCACGGTCAAGGGCCGCATGAACGCGGCTGGCGAGGAAGTCCGCCCGCTTGACGAAGACAGTGTGCGGACCGCCCTGACGCAACTGAAGGCACAGGGCGTGGAGGCCATTACCGTTTCGCTCATCAATGCCTATGCCAATGGCGCGCATGAAAAGCGGATCGGGGAAATGGCGCGGGACATGATCCAGGATGTGCCTGTGTCCCTGAGCCATGAGGTTCTGCCGGAAATGCAGGAATATGAGCGGACACTGACGACCGTTGCCAATGCCGCTGTCCGTCCGGTTGTCGGGCGCTACGTCCGGAGCCTCAGGGACAAGTTGGCAATCAGCGGCATGGCCGGCAAGCTGTCGCTTCTCCGATCGGATGGCGGCCTGATGTCGGCACAGAAAGCGGAAGAACATCCGGTCAACATCCTGATGTCCGGTCCGGCAGGTGGCGTGACGGGGGCCCTTTGGGTCGCAAAAAATGCGGGCCTCAAGAACATCCTGACTCTCGATGTGGGCGGGACGTCAACCGACGTGGCGCTGATCGAGAATCTCGAACCGCGCCGCGTGCGGACGACGGAGGTCGGCCATCTGTCCGTTCGGGCCTCTTCGCTCGACGTGAAGACTGTTGGTGCTGGCGGCGGATCGATTGCCTATGTGCCGGAACTGACCGGCGCCTTGCGGGTCGGACCGCAATCGGCCGGTGCGGTTCCCGGGCCGGTCGCCTATGGCAAGGGGGGTGAGGCGCCCACGGTGACCGATGCCAATGTTGTCCTTGGCTATCTTCCCGAAAATCTTCTCGGCGGCAGCTTCAAGCTCGATCGCGAAGGCGCGAAGCGCGCCGTCCAGACGATTGCCGATGCCCTCAAGATCGACCTGATGGCTGCCGCGCGGGGCATAATCGACATCGTCAACGAGAATATGTTCGGGGCCTTGCGCATGATTTCGGTGCAGCAGGGTTATGACCCGCGCCATTTCGCGCTGATGGGCTTTGGCGGCGCCGGTCCCTTGCATGTGAATGCGGTGGCGCGGCTCATGGGAAGCTGGCCGGCCATCTCTCCGGTCTCTCCCGGCGTGCTCTGTGCACTGGGTGATGCCACGACCCGGATGCGCACCGAAACGGCGCGATCACTCTCGCGGCTGGCGACCGATACCAAGGCCGAGGAACTGATCGCCATCCTGGACGAGATGGCTCTTCAGACGCGCGCCGAGCTCCGTTCGGATGGTGTGCCCGACAGCGAGATCGAATGCGTCTTCGAAGTGGATGTTCGCTATGCAGGGCAAGCCTTTGAAGTTCCCCTGGTTATCAGTTCGGATGTTCTGAGGAACGACGGGATCGCCGGCTTGCTCAAGCGGTTTGATGAGGAGCATCTGAGACTCTTCACCTTCAACATGGACACGCCCCACGAAATCGTGAACCTGCGGGCTGTGGCGCTGGGGCAGTCGCTTGATTTGCCGGCGGCCGAACTGCCGAAGGGCGATGGCAACCCCATTGCCGCAAAGATGCGCGATCATACACTCTGGATGGACGGTCGGGAGCAGGCCGCGGTGATCTATGATCGGGGAAAACTCCGACAAGGCGATCGCATACCCGGCCCTGCCATCGTCATTGAAATGGATTCGACCACGTTGATCGAATCCGGCTGCGTCGCGACAGTCGATGCAGTGGGCAACATCCTGATCAACCCGGCTTGAGGAGCAACGCACATGCCCGCAACCATTGTCGCCACGAACCAGACGCCGTTCCGCAAGATCGATATTGATCCTGTCACGCTCGACATTGTCGAAAATGCCTTGCGCAATGCGCGCATCGAAATGGATGCCACACTTGTGCGCACCGCGATGTCTCCCGGCATTCGCGAACAGGGCGATGCCTTCCCGCTGATCGCCGACCATCTCGGGCGGATGATCGTCGGCCAGTTCGGCAGCTTTATCGGCGGGTTCCTCGATAATTTCGACGGGACGCTGGAGGACGGAGACATGATCTTCCTGTCCGACCCCTATAGTTGCGCGGGGGCCGTCAGCCATTCGAACGACTGGCTCGTCCTGTTGCCGGTGTTCAAAGACGGGAGGCTGATCGCCTATACTTCGATGTTCGGCCACCAGTCCGACATTGGCGGCAAGGTTGTCGGTTCGATGCCCATCAACGCCCGCTCGATCTTTGAAGAAGGCGTGCGCATTCCACCGGTCAAGATATGGAAAAAAGGCGAATATAATGCGGACCTGATGAAGCTTGTCATGCACCAGACGCGCAAGCCGGACTGGTGCCAGGCGGACCTCAATGCCTTGATCGCGTCCTGCCGCGTTGCCGCCCGGCGCGTGATCGAAATGGCCGAACGGTTCGGCGATGACGTCTATGTCTCGGCCACTCAGGAGCTTCTGGCGCGCAATCATCGCGCGATGAAATCCCTTATTGCGATGGCTGTCGCCGAAGAGCCGGTCAGTTTCGAGGATTATATCTGTGACGACGGGATGGGTTATGGCCCGTATCGCATCAAGTGCACGATGTGGCGCGAGGGCGAAAAGGTCATCCTCGATTTCGCAGGAACAGACCCGCAGAGCCAGGCGTCGATCAACTTCTTCCTGAACGAGAACATGTTCAAGATGTTCTTCGGCATCTACATGATCATGGTCTTCGATCCGCAGATCCTGTTCAATGACGGCTTCTACGACCTGATCGATGTGCGTATTCCGGAAGGGTCTCTGCTCAAGCCGAAGTTCCCGGCGGCACTCTCCGGACGGACGCACGCCCTGGGCCGCATTTTCGATATTCTGGGCGGTCTTCTGGGCCAGAAGACCCCCGAATTCCTCAATGCAGCCGGCTTTTCGTCATCGCCTCACCTGTTCTATTCGGGCAATGATGCCAAGGGAGACTGGTTCCAGCTCTTCCAGATCGGCTTTGGTGGCATTCCCGGCAGACCGCTGGGCGATGGGCCGGACGGGCATTCGCTCTGGCCGGGCTTTACCAACGTGCCGAACGAGTTTCTGGAGCGCTATTTCCCGCTGATGATCGAACGGTACGAGACGGAGCCGGACAGTGGCGGTGCTGGCCTCCACCGGGGTGGCAACGGGATTCACATGACCTATCGCTTCCTCGCCGATGGCACGATTTCGATCCATGACGATCGCTGGTTCGTTCCGCCCTGGGGCGTGAATGGAGGACTGCCGGGCAAGCGTGCACGGAAGATTCTCGAACGGGCCGACGGCAGTCGTGAGATCGTTGGCAACAAGGTCGAGGATGTCAGCGTTGCCAAAGGCGACCAGCTGCATTTCATCACCTGGGGCGGCGGTGGATGGGGCGATCCACTTGATCGCGACCCGGCCCTCGTCGGCAAGGAAATCACGCAGGGTCTGGTCACCAGTGAAGGTGCAAAGGCCTATGGCGTGATTGCCAATGACAATGGCGAGATCGATCAGGCCGCGACGGATGCGCTTCGGGCCAGCATGCGCGCCGGTCGTGGGGCATTGCCGCTGTTCGATTATGGTCCGGGGGTCGAGGCATTGCGCGCGGCCTGCGAGGCCGAGACAGGACTGGCAGCACCCGTACAGCCCGTCTGGGCGATGGCAGAGGCGGCAGAATAACATGGGCGGAAATTCTGGCGCATTGAGCGATATTCGCGTGGTTGAACTCGGCCAGCTTCTGGCCGGGCCGTTCTGCGGACAATTGCTGGGGGATATGGGCGCGGATGTCATCAAGGTGGAGCCGCCGGGCGCGGGCGATCCGATGCGCCTGTGGGGCGACGGCAAGGACAAGGTCAATTGGGAGGTCATTGCCCGCAACAAGAAGTCGGTCTCCGCCAACCTTCGCATTCCCGAAGGACAGGATCTCGTCCGCAAGCTTGTTGCGCATGCCGATGTCCTCATTGAAAACTTCAAGCCAGGCACGCTCGAAAAATGGGGCCTTGGTCCGGACGCGCTGCACGCAATCAATCCGCGCCTCATCATTGCGCGCATGTCCGGATACGGGCAGACCGGTCCCTATTCAGACCGCGCAGGCTATGGCGGCATCGGCGAGGCCATGGGCGGATGGCGCTATATTGTCGGTGAACCGGATCGCCCGCCAAGCCGGATGGGCATTTCCATCGGTGACTCGCTGACGGCAACCTACGGCTGCATGGGCGTGCTGGCGGCCCTTCATGTTCGGGAACGGACTGGCAAGGGCCAGGTCGTTGACACTGCGCTCTATGAAGCGGTTCTGCAGGTGATGGAAAGCGTCATCCCGGAATATGACAGGATGGGCATCATCCGGGAACGGTCCGGCTCCTTCCTCAAGGGGATTGCGCCGTCCAACGTCTACATGTGCAGCGACGGCGAATTCATGATTGGCGGCAATGGCGATGCGATCTTTGCCCGCCTTGCCCAGGCGATGGGTCAGCCCGAACTGGCGAAGGACCCGCGCTATGCAACACACATCGCGCGCGGCGAAAACCAGATCGAGCTTGATGCCCTCATCAATCGCTGGACAGCGCAGCATACGATTGCCGAGGTCGAAGCCTTGATGATCCAGCACTCCGTGCCCGCGGGCAAGGTCTATCGCGCTCCCGAAATGTTCGCAGACCCGCATTTCCAGGCACGAGAGGCGATTGTCGAGGTCGAGACGGAGCGCTTTGGCAAGCTCAAGATGCAGAATGTGGTGCCACGTCTGTCTGAGACGCCCAGCTCCATCCGGACACCTGCGCCGTCGAAAGTCGGCCAGCATAATGCTGACATCTACGAGGGCTTGTTGGGCCTGACGCCGAAAGAGATCGAAGAGCTGAAGGCAGCGGGCGCGATCTGATGAATGATCCGGCTGCAAATTATGCAGGGACGTTCAACGGAACCCTTGCATTCGGCAGCCATCCAGCCCTGCTCGTCGTCGATTTCGTCATGGCCTATCTGGTGCCGGAGTCTCCGCTCTATGCGGGCGTTGAATCGGCCCTTGCCAGCAACGTCCGGCTTGTCGCCGCGGCGCGCGCCAGTCACGTCCCGGTCATTTTCACCAATGTGGTCTATGAGCCTGGCGGGGCGAATGGCGGATTGTTCTACAAGAAGATCCCGGCCCTGAAGGCCTTCGATGCAGGTTCCCCGCTCGGCGACTTTCCGAAGGAGCTGCAACCCGCAGTCGGCGAGCGCGTCATATCCAAGCAATATGCATCGGCATTCTTCGGCACCGGGCTGGACAGGATCCTGCACGAGATGGGCGTCGACACGCTGCTCATTACCGGGCTTTCCACGTCCGGCTGTGTCCGGGCAACGGCGCTCGATGCCTTGCAATATGGCTTTGCACCTTTTGTCGTGCGTGAGGCGTGCGGCGATCGGCATCCCGCACCGCATGACGCCAATTTGTTCGATCTGCAGGCCAAATATGCCGAAGTGATCAGCGAAGCCGATGCACTTGGCCTGCTCGCGCGGAGCACCGCCGCATAGCGATCACGCGAGGCGGGTCGCAGCGTTCCAGAATTCGATCAGGTCATGCGCGTAACTGGACGGCACATAGGCAGTGCACTGAGCTTCGCCCGTCACATGCAGACGGACATTCACATGATCGATGATCGTTGCCGCGCTGGATCCGGGGCCGAATGCCGGATCTTCGGCATCGAAGACGCCGCCTTCCATCAGCAGACGGCGCCAGCCCGCGCCAGACATGGCAATGCGGACGATGCCACCCCCGATCGCGGTCAGTGCCCCATCGTCGCCAAGGACAGACTCAAGCCCCGTCACATCTCCCTCGACCAGCCAGACGGTTGGTTCAAAACGGATGAGCTGAATTGCCGCATTGCCCGCTGATTGCCCCATGGGCGGCAAGCCAAAGCCAGCCGCCTTTTGAAATCGCTTCGCCACGGCCTGCGCATTGCTCCAGATTTCAAGGGCATGGAGCGGTGCGGGGGGGAGGGTGGAGATCGTCACGTCAATCACGATAGCGCTCCCCGGCGGGATCATAGAAATGGGGCGCCGTGACGCGCACGCGCACAAATTGATTTCGCGTCGGCGAAGAGGCGAAGAGTTCCTCACCCGCGCGCGACCGTCCGTCTGTGAGCAAGGCCAGCGCGATCGGATCGCCCGACATGACGCGATAGGCGGCCGCCGTCACATGGCCTTGAGCGCCGACACCCTTTTCCCGGGTGAGCATTGAACCTTCGGGGATTGGCCCGCCCAGCGATTCCAGCCCAACCAGCTGCAGGCGGCCGGGTGCTGCAAGTGCGGGCCGGGACAGTCCTGCCTCTCCCACATATCCGCCAGCCTTGTTGAGCATGCCGGCAAGTCCAAGATCATGGGGGCTCAGGCGGCCGTCCACTTCACCGCTGACCACGACGTGTCCCTTTTCAATGCGCAGAATTTCCATCGCTTCGAGGCCGTAGGTGCAGCCGCCGCGTTCGGCCAATGCGGTTTCGCATGCCGCCCACACGGGCGCGCCATGCGTTGCTTCGACATAGATTTCAAAAGCGCGTTCCCCGCTGTAGCTTGCCCCAAGGAGGAGGACAGGCACGCCCGCCAAGGTGGCGGATGCCAGGGACATGTGGCGGGGCGGTTCGGTGCCGATCATTGCCGACAGGGCAGCTTTCGCCAGCGGGCCCGCGACAGCGATCCCGGCATAATGTTCCTGCACATTGACGGCAGAAACGCGCAACTCCGGATGCAAGACCTGCCGGACATAGGAAATGTGCGTCGCCATCCGATCCGCACCGCCCGTTGAACTGGTCAGGAGATAGCGGTTTTCGTCCAGCCGCCAGACTGTGCCATCATCGAAGACCAGACCGTCTTCGCGGAGCATGAAGGTATAACGACCGCGGCCAATGGCAAGCTTTGCAACACTGGTTGCGCAGATCATCTCCAGAAATTTTGCCGCATCGGGGCCACTGACCTCGAATTTTGCGAGGGAGGAGACGTCCGTCATCCCGACCGCGCTGCGCACTGTCTGCGCTTCCCGTCGGGCCGACGTCGCGAGATCCTCGCCATTTCGTGGAAAGGCGCGGGGACGCATCCAGTATCCGGCAGGCTGCCAGATCGGCTTTGCGGCCTGATGTTGGTTCCAGAGCGCGAGCCTGCGCACATGCGCCCCGGCATCGCGATGATTGCGCCCGGCGAGCAGGCCCATGGTGACGGGCGTATAGGGTGGGCGGAAGGTCGTCAGGCCCGCGTCCGGGATTGACGCATGCTGCCGCTCCGCAAGCCGGGCCAGGGCGGCCATGTTGCTTGTCTTGCCCTGATCGGTCGCCATGCCGAGCGTGGTATAGCGCTTCAGATGTTCGACGGACCGGTATCCCTCGGCCCATGCCAGATCGATATCGGCAATGCTCACATCATTCTGGAAATCGACGAAGCTTGTCTTGGGATCGCCATGCAGCGCGAGCGGCAAGGCCGCGGGCGGATTGGCGGCAGAGCCGATGGTTTCGACATTCTGCCGGCATTCCGCGGCAACAAAGGCCTGTGCCTCGTCCGAAAAGCCCAGCGTGCCACCCGCTTGCATGTGAAGATGCGTGACGGGCGTGAAGCCGCCAGAAACAGCAAGAAGGTCTGCATCATAGGACACATCTTGCGCCGACACTGTGGCCTTCACGGACTTGAGCTGGTGCATGCCGCCTGTTGCCGCCTTGGGCACGGCATTGGTGTGCACCGTGAATCGGCCCTGAGCCTCCGATGCAGTGGCGGTGAGCGCGCTGCGGGCATCGAGTATCGCAACGACCTCTGCTCCGGCATCGCTCAGGGTCTGTGCCGTCAGATAGGCGTCGTCATTGTTTGTCGCGATGACAACGCGCTTGCCGGGCAGGACGCCAAAGCGGCGGACATAGGTCCGCACCGCCTGTGACAGCATCACGCCGGGGCGATCATTATGGGCAAAGGCAATCGGGCGCTCGATGCAGCCGGTCGCGAGGATGACCTTGCCTGCGCGCACATGCCAAAGGCGCTGTGCAGTTCCGTCGGTCGGCACCTGACCCGGCTCCGTTATCCGCTGCACGAGGGTAACGAGGTCATGTTCCCAATAGCCTGATGCCGTCGTCCGCATGAGGATCGTCCCGCCGGCATCACGAATGCGTGCGGCCATGGTTCCGGTCCAGTCCGGTCCCAGATCGTGCGGGTCGCGCAGCAGGGAGCCGCCAAGCTCGGCATCCTGCTCAACCAGAATGACGCGCTTGCCCGCGTCAGCCGCATCCACCGCTGCCTGCAGCCCGGCCGGACCGCCACCCACAACCAGCACATCGCAAAAGGCCGCTCGATGGGAGTAGCGATCGGGATCCGCTTCCTGTGGCGCGTTCCCGAGCCCGGCGGCCCTGCGAATGAACCATTCGTAGACCAGCCAGAGCTTTGCCGGACCAAAGAAGGTCTTGTAGTAGAAGCCAGCGGGCAAGGCCTTGGAAAACAATCCGAAGATGGCGCCCAGATCAAAGCTCAGCGATGGCCAGCGGTTCTGGCTGCGGGCGACCAGACCTTCATAGACAAACACATCGGTAGCCCGCGTGTTGGGTTCTGCCCGCCCGCCTTCGCCGACAGTGACAAGGGCATTGGGCTCCTCAATGCCCGCAGTCATGATGCCGCGGGGGCGGTGATATTTGAAGCTGCGGCCAACAAGGCCAATGCCGTTCGCAAGCAATGCAGCGGCCAGAGTATCACCTGCGCGCGCCTTCAGGTGCCGTCCGTCGAATGTGAAGTTGATCGTCGCGCCATCTGGCGAACGCGAAGGCCCGGTCATGGCAAGGCCTCCGGCCCGACCGGCTGAACCGACTCGATTTCATGCGTGACGCGGTGACGGCGCACAGTCATCCACGCCCGGCAGCCATAAGTGTGGCGCCAGAGTTCTTCATCCACGCCGCGCGGATTTGTACGGGTGAAAAGGCTGTTCATCGCATCGTCCGCCCCTGCATCAAGGGCCACGACGGAATCGAGCGTGCGTTCATACACAAACTCGGCCTGAGCGCGGGGGCCACAGTGCGGGCAGGGGATGAGCATCATCTCAGCTGTCCCCCCTAGCGATGGTTCGGCATCGGGCCGACCCCGTTTTCGTCGATCGTGTCGCCACGCCGGAACCGATCAAGATCGAACGGCGCATTCAGGGGATGCGGCTCGCCCTCAGCAAGCGTGTGGGCAAAGGTGTAACCCGATGCAGGCGTTCCCTTGAACCCGCCATAGCACCAGCCGCCGTTCAGAAAGAGGTTGGGCACAGGCGTCTTCCCGATGATCGGCGAGCCATCGAAGCTCATGTCCGTGACACCAGACCATGTGCGCAGCATGCGCAGGCGTGACAGTGCGGGAATCAATGCAATGGCCTGCGCAATCGCACCTTCGGTAATCATCGGGTTGCCACGCTGGGCGTAGCTGGGCCAATTGTCTGGATCGCCGCCCATCACGATGCCGCCTTTGTCCGACTGGCTGATGTAGCAGTGGAGCGACTGGGACATGACGACGCTCTGGACCATGGGCTTCACGCCTTCGGTGACGAGCGCTTGCAGCGTCTGGGATTCAATGGGCAGCTTCAGGCCTGCCATGGCCGCGACATGGCCGCTGTGCCCTGCAACGCAGATGCCGACGCGCCCTGCGCCGATGGGCCCGCGCGTTGTTTCGACGCCAATGACTGCATCGCCCTGACGGATGAACCCAGTGACCTGGCACTTCTGGATGATGTCCACGCCTTGTCTGTCGGCCCCGCGGGCATAGCCCCAGGCAACCGCATCGTGGCGGGCTGTGCCGCCGCGTCGCTGGGTCAGTCCGCCGACAATCGGAAAGCGTGCATCACGAGACATGTCGAGCAAGGGCTCGATCTTTGCGACCTGATCGCGCGTCAGCAATTCGGCATCGATCCCGCTGCACCGCATCGCATCGCCGCGCTCCGCAAGCTTGATCATGTCGGAATCGGAGTGGCCCAGGAACATGGCCCCGCGGGGGCTGAACATCACATTGTAATTGAGTTCGTCCGAAAGATGCTCCCACATCTTCAGGCCGAATTCGAAAAAGTCGTGCAGCGGTTTCAGCCGATAGTTCGAGCGGACGAGCGTCGTGTTGCGGCCGGTATTGCCGCCGCCGATATAGCCCTTTTCAAGAACGGCGACGTTGCGCAGGCCATGCACGGTCGCAAGGTAATAGGCGGTTGCAAGACCGTGACCGCCGCCGCCGATCACGATGATGTCATAGGTCTTCTTCGGTTCCGGGTCGCGCCAGGCTGGCTGCCAATGGCTTTGACCATTGAACGCACCGCGCAACAGGCTGAAGGCCGAATAGCGCCCCATCAAAGCGGGAGCCAACCCCGAGCTTCGCGCCAATCTGCCTCAATGCCGGCAAAGCGGTCGAGAGCCAGCTTGTCGATGTCGGTGAAGCTGCACGCGCCGTCGATCACCAGATCCCGCACGGCATGGCCGGAGGCGGGAGAGAGGCCGAACCCGACGCCGGACATGGTTGCCATCGTGACGTTCTCGCGTCGATCGAGGATCGGCCGTCCATCCGGTGTCATCTCGATCACACCGGCCCATGACCGGATCACGTTCAGATGGCTGGCATTCGGGAACAATTCTGCAAGCCTGCGGGAAAGGTTGCGCGCAAGCGGCGTGGAGGGACGGGCATGCGGCCCGGTGTCGCCAAATTCGACCCACTCGTGCGGGCCGCCGCCATAAGCCAGATTGCCGCGCAGCGTCTGCCGACCGTAGAGCCCGTTGCCATCGACGCCGCCCAGTTTCATCATCGGTGCAGGTTCGGTGACGATCATTTCCGCGCGGGCGGCAGCGAGCGGCATTGCAATGTCCAGCCTTGCAAGCAAGCTGCTCGTCTGCGGGCCCGCGGCAATCACGACAGCATCACATTCGTGAACGCCCTGCGCACTTTCGACGGCCGTTACTTTGCCCCCCGAGCGGCGAAAGCCGGTTGCCGGCGCATGCTGGATGATGCGCCCGCCGAGATCCTGAATGGCCCAGGCATAAGCCTGAACCGTGCGGTGGGGGTTGGCATGACCCCCGAAACGATAGTGAATGCCGCCGACACAATTGTCTCCGGCAAGCGGAACGGCTTCACGCACCTGTTGTGCGTCCAGCAGGTCAACCCGGTATCCCAGCCGATTGCACATGCCGGCGATGTATTGATACTGCTCGAGCTGCCGTGGCGTGACCGCCATGACGATACGCTCTTTGGAATGCTCTGTCGGGTAGCCCAGCAGTTCGTCCATCTGCGGCCACAGGCGCTGCTCTTCGACAAAGAGCGGGCTCTGGTAATGCGAACACCCGCCGCCGTTGCGACCCGACGCTTCCCAGCCGACAATGCCCTTGTCGAGGACGGTGACATCCACGCCCGACCGCGCTAGCCACCAGGCTGCGCTCAGGCCGGTGACTCCGCCACCGACGATGACGACCCGCTGCGCGCTCACAGTTTCATGTTCCCGCCAAGGACACGCCGGTTTTCCTCTTCGAACGGCGTGCCGATGTCAGCATAGGGAACCCATTGCGTCGGTATTCCCATCCAGACGTCCCACCCTGAACGCATGCCTTCGCTTTCATCCCAGTCTGCAATGATCTTGAGTGGCAGAGGCCTGACCGGAGCGCGGTGCGTGGCAAGGGGAAGTTCAGCCAGTTCGGTGCCGGATTCCAAGGCGAGCATCATGGCGACCTGATCGCGGCAGCGCCGACCCTGACAGATACCCATGCCGGCCCGGGTCAGCCGCTTGATCTGGTCCTGATTGACGGGACCGTCGGCAAGCAATGTCTTGAGCGATCGTTTTCCCATCGCCGGGGGCCGATCAAGATAGCGCGGCGGCTGCACGTTCAGAAGGTCGGACAGCGTAACCTCTTCGCACTGGCAGATGATCGTTTCGCCATTGCAGGCACCGCCCAGCGCATCCAGCCAGTCGCGGCGATAGGCCGCATGGTCGAAGCCCGTATCCTCGAGGCCAGCGCATTTGCCGATGGCCGAGATTGCGCCGTCGCCCGCCGCAATGTGGCCGCCCCGCCTCGGATCATAGGTCCGCGCAGCGCCGACAGCGTCCTGCAGTTCGATCATCGGTACCAGCCCAATGGCCAGAACAATCGTGTCGCATGCCAGCGTCTCGCCGTCGGAAAGTTGCACCGCCTTCACACCGTCGAGTCCGCCGCTCGCTTCAAGCGGGTGAACACCGCAGCGGATCGGAATGCCCGCCGCTTCTGCCTGCGCAATCAGTGCGGCACTGCCCTGTGGCGCATCCCGAACTTCAAGAATGGCCGCAACAGTCAGGCCCTTTTCATGGGCGAGGAGCGCTGTTTCAAGGCCAAGATCATGCGACCCCGCAATCACCAGCCGCTCGCCCGCAAAGGCGGCATAGCGCGTCAGCAGCATGCGCAGGGCAGCTGCACCCATGACACCCGGCTGGTTCCAGCCCGGGAACGCCATTGGCAGGTCCCGCGCTCCTGTCGCGAGCACCAGTTTCTCGAATCCCACCAGCCAAGACCGCGATCCATCGGCAAGTCCGACGACCTGCTCCGGCAAGCTGCCGACCAGCGGGCCATTGCGATAGACGCCCCAGGCGCATGTGCCGAGCAGCAGTTCGACGCCGGCCTCAATTGCGTCCTCCAGCCCGGGCGTATTCATGAACAGGGTCTCGACCATGCGTTCGCTGTTCTGCACCGCTGTCGTTGCGCGACCGCCGAACCAGAGGGGCACGTCATTGCCGATGTGTGCACCCGGAACCGGATTTTCATCGACAAGCAGGACAAATTGACCCGCGCGGGCGGCATCCAGTGCCGCTGCAATGCCGCTGCGGCCTGCGCCGATGACAACAAGGTCATAGCGTGTTTCCGGAGCCGGGAATTTGCCGTCGATCGCGTGAGGATCAACTTTCCGTTCGGTGGCCGTACCGGTCATACCGCCTCCATTGCCTGCGCGAGGTCCGCGATCAGGTCATCCTTGTGCTCAAGGCCGACCGAAAGCCGGATGGTGCCGTCCGTAATGCCGCCTTCAAGCCGCTTCTCGCGTGGCACTGCATAATGCGTCGTCGTCGCGGAATGACAGATGAGCGTTTCCGAGCCGCCGAGGCTCACGGCAAGCTTCATCAGTTGCAGCCGGTCAAGCAATCGGAAGGCTTCCGCTTCGCCGCCATGCAGATGAAATGAGAAGGTCGAGCCCGCGGCCGTGCATTGGCGATCAAAGACTGCACGCCGCACCGACCCTTCCGGCAGAAAGCCCAGATAGGTCACGCCCGCGACCTTCGGGTGATCGCGCAGCCATGCGGCAACGGCCCGCGCATTTTCCATGGCCCGTTCCGTGCGGACGGCGACGGATTCTATCGAGCGCAACAGCAGCCATGATGTGAAGGGATCCAGATGGCTTCCCCAGATCACGCGCTGGAACCGCAGCTTTTCGATGAGTTCCGCCCGGCCACTCACGCCACCGGCCAGCAGGTCGCTGTGCCCGCCGCAATATTTGGTCAGCGAGGTCATGTTGAGATCGACACCCCATTCGAGCGGGCGCTGCGCGAAGGGGCCAAGCAAGGTGTTGTCCGTGACGACGAGCGGCCTGTGGCCCTGTTTCGCGCCAATCTCGTCGGCCATCCGGACCATCAAGGCCAGATCCACGATCGCGGCCGTGGGATTGGCTGGTGTTTCGGCCACGATCAGTTTGACGGGCCCTTTTGCCATTGCAGCGTCCGCGGCGCGGCGCACGTCCGTCTCGTCCGTTCCGTCGAGATAGGCTTCGCTGTGCGTGCCGAAATCCGAAAGGATCTGATTGTACAGCATGTCAACGCCGCCATAGATCGGGCGCCCGTGGAGCATGCTGTCTCCGGGGCGCATGAAGGCCAGTGCAATCGCGGAATGCGCGGCCATCCCGCTTGAAAAGGCCGCGGCAGCTTCTGCGCCATCCATCGCTGCCAGGCGCTTTTCGAGAAAGTCGAGGCCCGGGTGCCCGAGCCGGGCATAGATGTGGTTTGTGGTTCCCTTGAGAGGGCCGGTGCCTTCGAAAAAGGCTTCGTGCACATCCTTGGCATGTTGGGCCGAAGGATAGACAAAGGTCGATGTCATGAAGATGGGCGGCTTCGCTGCCCACATCCCGAACTCGGGATCATAGCCATGCGCCACGGCCAGGGTTTCAGGCCGGAATTTCATTTTCGGATCGTCAGACATGAGTTGCAACATAGGCCTTGGCCTGCCCGCAATACCAGTCGGTAAATCGCTGGGCGAGGACCTCCGCCTCCTTCGAATAGGGGCCGGGCGTATAGCCGGGACTGTTGATGCCGCGCTGATTGTTTTCAGCGAGTTCGCGGTCTTGCTGGTTCGTCTTGAGCCAGAGTTCCTTCATCGTCGGCACATCATAGTCGACCCCTTCGACAGCGTCCTTGTGAACGAACCATTTGCTGAGGACGTGTGTTTCCGTGGCCGAAACCGGCATGCAGCTGAACACGAAGACATGATCTGCAGTCGCATGAGCAAACAGGTGCGGATCGATGGCCCAGCGGAGCGACCCGATGTCACCGCCATAGCTGTCGACCAGCAGCTTCTTCACAAGATGGTCGCCATTCATGCTGATCGATTGTGCGCCCTCGTTCAGCCCGAATCTCGCGATCTGCCACCACTCGCCCTCGACCGCCTGATAGGGAAGGCCCATCGACTCCATCCGGTCGATAAAGGCCTTTGCCCGATTTTCCGAACCAAAGTCGAAATGGCCGGCAAAGCCGACCGGGAAGGTCTTGGCCAGCTCCGGGTGTCCCGTCGCGCAATGATAGCATTCGCGAGCGTTTTCCATGACGAGCTTCCAGTTTGCCTGCTCGATCATGAGGTCGGTTGCAGCCAGTTTCATGTTCGAAAAGCCGAGGGGGCCGGCATAGTCTGCGAAGCGGGTCCCAAAGTCGTCAAAGGGGGGCGGCTCATCGGCAAGGCAGATGAAGATTGCGCCCGCCACCGTCCGCAGCGAAATGGGCTTCAGGCCATGCGATGTCTTGTCGAAATCTGTCGGCATGCGGCTGGCCGCAAACAGGCTGCCGTCCAGGTCATAGGTCCAGCGATGATAGGGGCAGACCAGCTTTGGCGCGGTTCCATGTCCGGGCTGGCAGATGATCGAGCCGCGATGGCGACAGCTATTGTGAAAGGCGCGAATGGCCCCTGTCTGGTCGCGCGTGATGAGCACAGGCCATTCGCCGACCATCAACGACATGTAGCTGCCGGCCTTGGGCAGTTCGCATTCCATGCCCGCCATCAGCCAGCTGCGGCCAAAGATCGCCCGCTGGTCGAACGCGAACGAGGCGGCTTCGGTGTACAGCGCCTGCGGCAGGGTGTGCCCAGCCTTGCGCTCGCTCAAAAGGGCATCAAAATGCCGAAAATCGGGCTCGGTCATTTCATGATCCTTCATGCGTCGCTCAACATTTGACTGGGTCGACGGATTGAGCCAAGTATGATTTTTGCATGGCTACATCTGAAAAGCTGCGAGCCTCCCCCATCGCAGCAAGACGACCAATTCGAGAGGCTGATCATTAGCAAGCATGTGAAGATCAACCGGCGCTGGTTGCCGCTGAACGCGCTTCGTGCCTTTGAAGCCGTTGGCAAGCAATTGAGCTTCACTGGCGGAGCGGCAACCCTTTCAGTCTCGCAAAGTGCCATGAGCCGCCATGTGAGTGCGCTGGAGGATCTCCTTGGCGAACTGCTGTTTGAGCGTGATTCCGGGCGACTTGCGCTGACCCCGGCGGGGACCGAATTGCTTGCCGTGGTCAGCAAGTCGTTTGAACGTATCGAGCAGACCATGAATGCAATCCGCGATGAAAGCGTTCCGGCGCGGGCGATGCGCCTGCATGTCCCGCCCTCCTTCCTGCAGCAATTGTTCATGCCCATGCTGGGCGAATTCCGGCGCGACCATCCGGAGATCCGTATCGACATCTGCAGCGCGAACGTCACGGGGCTTCCCCCGACGGAGATCGACATGGCAATCATCTATGACCGCCCGAATGTCGACGATTGGGTCACGGATCTGCTGTGGATGGTGCGGGTCGAGCCCCTGTGTTCTCCCGAAACGGCCAAGGCGGCGAGGGGCAAGTCGATGCAGGAGTTCCTGGTGGATCAGGAATTGTTGCATCTCAAGCTCGACAATCAGCCCCGCGACCTGCTGTGGAGCGACTATTTGCGACGTCAGGGCGTGTCGGTTTCGGCCAAGGGCGGGCTTGCGTTCGATACATCAGTGGCCCTTGCAAAATATGCGATGGCCTCAGGCGGCGTCCTTTTGGGCGACGTGGACATGTTTGCCTCGGAAATCGAAAAGGGGCTCCTCGTTGCGCCTTATGATGCAGTGATCGAAGACGGATACGGTTACTATCTGAAGTTGCGGGCGGACGATCTTGCGGATCCCGCGGTTGCGGCCTTTAGAACCTGGCTCATCGGCCAGTTTTCTTCGTTCAATTCAGAGTCAGCTGTCAGCCTTGCACGGTGAGCACGATCTTGCCGACATGGCGCTTTTCCAGAAAACGCTGCTGAGCCGCAACGATATCCTCCAAAGGATAGGACCTGTCGATGACCGGCTCGATTTCGCGGTTCTCGATGATCTGCACGAGACGCGGAAACACCTCCGCTTCCGGAATGGTGCACCCGATCAGGCGCAGGTCCTTCAAATACAAAGTTCGTAGATCCAGTTCGACGATCGGTCCTGCGATCGCGCCGGAAACGCCATAACGCCCACCTGGCCTCATGCAGTCGAGCAGTGCCGGAAACTGGGGGCCGCCAATGATATCGACGACGGCGTCCACGCAATTGTCTCCCAAAGCGGCTCGCAAGTCGGCGTCTCTCGGAATGACATGATCTGCGCCGAGAGCCCTTACGGCATCGATCTTGTCCGCTCCAGCGATGGCAATCACATGTGCGCCCCGGCGCTTTGCCAGTTGGACAGCCGCAACGCCAACCCCGCCGGATGCGCCTGTGACCAGCACCGTCTGCCCGGAAGACAAATCAATGCGCGTCAGGATGTTTTCTGCCGTCGAATAGGCGCAAGGAAAGCTCGCGAGTTCAGCATCGGACAGGTCGCTCTGGACCCTGAGCGCATTGACGGCAGGCACACAGACATAGTCTGCAAAGGCGCCATCATATTCGGATCCCATGTACCCTGAAGCACCCGCCGCATCCTTGATCAGCGGGTCTATCAGCACGCGTTCGCCAATGCGGCTTTGATCGACGCCCGTTCCAGTCGACACGATCCGTCCGCACCCGTCGATCCCCTGTATGCGGGGAAATTTGAAGGCAGCGCCCGACCATCCATCGCCAGCCGTCTCCGCGAAGCCCTCCTGACCTCCGGTCGATGTCGCTTCCGTTACTGCCTTCGAATACCAGCCGATCCGCGTGTTGATGTCGGTATTGTTGACTGCTGCAGCACCGATCCTGATGAGGACTTCGCCAGCGCGCGGCTTTGGAACAGGAACATCGTTGCGGATTTCAAGCTTTTCAAGCCCGCCAAATCCGGTGAGCATGACTGCCCGCATGGTGGCGGGCAATGCGTCAACCATCCAGCGGCTCCAGCGTCGATTTCAGATAGCTGAAATGGGCGTCAGCCATCCCGCGGTAGGGATCCCAGCCCTGAGCTGTCTTTTCGGCAATTTCGTCACTGAGAATGGCGAGCTCCTTGCCCGTCGAATAAGCGATCAATTGCGTTTGAGCTGCGCGCTCAAAGAAGTACATGTTTTCAAAGGCTTCGGCGACAGTCTCTCCAGCGCATAGCAGGCCGTGATTGCCCATCAGCATGGTCTTGTGATTGCCCAGAGATTGCACAAGGCGGAGACCTTCTTCCGCTTCGTCAGCAATGCCGCCAAAACCGCGGTCGATCGCAACGCGATTGAAAAAGCGCGCCGTGTTGTTGTCGAGCGGCTTCAATTCCGGATCGGCGAGCATGGCCAATGCGGTCGAATAGATCGGGTGGCAATGCAGGACCACCCGGGCATTCGGGCAGAGGCGATGGATCGTTCCATGAATTGTCCAGGCCGACGCATCGGGAGCATCTGGCCCGTTCATCACGTCCGGGTCCGTGGCATTGAGCAGCAACAAGTCAGACGGCCGGACCGAGGCAAAATGCTGCCATTTGCGGTTGAGCAGAAAACTGTGTCCGTCTTCGGAGACAGCCGCGCTGAAATGATTGCCGACGGATTCATGCCAGCCGAGCTTTGCCGCCAGACGGAAGGCTGCAGCCAGGTCTTCGCGCAAGCGCGCTTCGGTCGCCAAAGTCATTTGAAGCGCCCCTCGCCTGCGAGGATGCGATAGGCGCTGCGCAGTTCGCCACGATCGGCATAGCAGCCGCGCAAATAGCGGTCACCGCTGGTGGCGGAATAGGCGTCGCGCCCGTGAACGATCCGGTGGTTGTCGAAGACAATGCATTCGCCAGCCTTGATGTTGAACCGCATCAGGTATTTCTCGTCGGCAAGCTTCCGGCCAAAGCGAATGAAAGCGGGATAAAAGGCATCAAGGTCATGCTGCGGCAGGTCGAACACATCTGCCATGTGCTGGCTGATCGTGACGCCCGATACGGCGCCCTTTTCGTCAAGCTCGATCACCCGTTGGCGCGAGCGCATGTCATATGTGTCATGCTCGCAATAGAAGGGTATCCAGGTTTCGCTCAGAATCCTGAAATCCTCGGGCGCTTCATGGCGGAAGTCTTCCGCGACTGCGACGCCGTCCAGGAAGAGGTTGTCTCCGCCTTCAACCGAATTTGCGCGGCAATGGAGGAACTGAATGCCGGGTGCCAGATCTTCGGCCGGTGTGTCGGTGTGCAGTTCAAGCGCCTTGGCGGTATAGGCAAGGTTCGATGGTTCGATGTGCGTGCGGACATCAAAATATTCGCCAAAGAATGTGGGGCGCAAGTGACCGATGTGGCGCACGACCTCGGTCAGGGCCTCATCACTGTCGGGCATGTCAGTGACGAACGAGATGCCTTCTACCAGCATTGCCTTCAGCCAGGCGGCCAGGGCCGCCTTGTCAGTGCGGAGTCTTTCGAACGGGACGCGGTGAATTGCGGGGTAATGGTCCGCAAACCAGGCGCGGCGGTCAAGATCGGCCGGGTCGTTGCGCGGCCCCGAGACGCAGCGCTCCAGCCACTCCAGATCATAGCGGGACTGGTGATTCTCGCCTTCCCAGTCGATTTCCAGTGCGCCATCGCGAACCTGGGCCGATCTGGGGCGCGGAGGTGCGCGAAGATGGAATATATCGAAAACGCGCTCGCGCGTCGCCGGGTCGAAGGAGGAGCTGCAATTGTCGCGCAGCCAGTGATAGTTGAAATAGGTCGAACCGCGCCCGGCCAGCGCAAGTTCCAGACCCTGTTCACCCAGTTCCAGCGGATCACTGCTCGCCAATTTCCATTCCTCCCAATGCTCGGGCACACTCTGCCGTGGCAATGTGCCACTTCCTAACCTTTTCCTAGACCGGCGCTCGCAGCCATCGATGCGATTAGGATTTCTAATGGTTGAGATAACAGGCGCATCATGGAATTGCAGCACCGGACATGATCAGCTCGCAGGCGACAAGCGCCGGAAAGACAACGAATTATGAGCGATGAGGCACAATGGGCGTAGCAGTCATCACGGGCGCAGCGCAGGGGTTGGGACGGGTCACGGCTGAACTTTTGGCACGCAATGGCTTTGATGTCGTCCTGACCGACGTCCAGCCGGTCGATCCTGTGGTTGGCGAACTGCGCGCGCAAGGATTGAACGCGTCCGGCATGTCGGGTGACGTCTCCTCCGCAGCCTTTGTTACTGGTCTGGCCGAGTGGGTCGCTGGATCGCATGGCAGAGCAGACATCCTCGTCAACAATGCCGGGATCAGCCTCATCCAGCCAGCAGAAGAGACGACGCTTGACCAGTGGCAGACCGTGATGGCGGTCAATCTT
Organism: Sphingomonadaceae bacterium; assembly: GCA_046348625.1. Taxonomy (GTDB): domain Bacteria; phylum Pseudomonadota; class Alphaproteobacteria; order Sphingomonadales; family Sphingomonadaceae; genus Aquisediminimonas. The sequence goes on along the minus strand of JAXMDX010000002.1, from coordinate 202,627 downwards.
CAGGGGCCGTTCCTCCTGTGCAGGGAATTCGGCAAACAGATGCTGGCGGCTGGCGCCGGAAGTATCGTCAATGTTGCCTCGATCGCGGGCCTTGGCGGCGTCATTCATCGCGCGGCTTATAATGCGTCGAAACATGGGCTCATCGGTCTGACCCGCACGTTGGCTGCCGAATGGGGCGGACGAGGGGTTCGGGTCAACGCCGTTTGTCCGGGCTGGATCAAGACGGAAATGGACGCCAAGGACATGGGTTCCGGCGCCTATACCGATGATGACATCGTCAACCGGGTGCCAATGGCCCGCTTCGCGTCGCCGGACGACGTCGCGGCGGCAATCCTCTTTCTCGCCCGCGACGGGGGCTTTGTGAATGGCGTCACACTGCCCGTCGATGGCGGGTGGACCGGAGATAACAGCTGGGATTCGCTCAGACTCAAGACACGCAATTGAAAGGCAGGAACGTCATGAAGATCGGATTCATCGGTCTTGGAAATGTCGGCGGCAAGCTGGCAGGAAGTCTTATCCGGAATGGCCATGATGTCATGGTCCGCGACCTGAACCCGGATCTTGTGTCCGAATTTGTCGCCAAGGGCGCGACTGCCGCTGACAGTCCCCGCGCATTGGGCGAGGCGTGCGATGTGATCATCACCTGCCTGCCATCTCCGGCGGCAAGCGCGGCCGTTGCCGAAGGCGAGGATGGCTTTCTGGACGTCCTGCGGCCCGGACAGGTCTGGATGGAGATGAGCACCACCGACTATGAGGAGGTGATCCGGCTCGGGGCATTGGTTTCTGCACGTGGCGCCCTGTTTATGGAATGCCCTGTTTCCGGGGGGTGCCATCGCGCCGATACGGGCAATATCTCAATCTTTGCGGGAGGACCGCGCGAAGGGTTCGACAAGGTGTTGCCGCTGCTGAAGTCGATGGGGCGCAGGCTGCTTCATACCGGCGAACTCGGCACGGCGTCCCAGCTCAAGGTGATGACCAACTATCTGTGCACGGTGCACCTCGTCGCGCTGGCGGAAGCCTTGACGACCTGCAAGGCGGCCGGGCTGGACATGAACACAACCTATGAAGCGATCCGCATTTCATCCGGCAACAGTTTCGTCCATGAAACGGAAAGCCAGGTGATCCTCAACGGAAGCCGCGACATCAATTTCACGATGGATCTGGTGAGCAAGGATATCGGCCTGTTTGACGATATTGCGCATGAACATGGCGTTCCGGTCGAGATGTCTCCGCTGATCGTTCGCATGTTCAAGGATGCGCGCGCCCAATATGGCGACCGCGAATTTTCGCCCAATATCATCCGTCGCTATGAAGAGCCTCTGGGCATCAAGGTTCTGGGCACCGGGTTTCCGGACCAGATGGTCGACGATGAGCCGGAAGAGCCCGGCTATGAAGTCGTTCCACGTCGCTGACTGCAAAAGGATAGATCAATGGCCAAACTCGGAGTTTATGCTCTTGCACTCGGCGTTATGGCCTTGGTCGCATCATCACCCGTATTGGCCGAAAAGGCCCCGGCATCGGCGGCGGATACTGACCCTCTCAAGCTGGGGTGGATGCTGGGCTCGCCGCCACCGCCTGAGAAGCGGATCCAGTTTTCGGATGGCAGCTTCATTACCTTCCCCAAAAACCGCTGGTCCTTTGCGCATTACCAGGAGTTGTTTCCAACCGCACGGATTGCTCGGGGCAAGGGGCCGGTCGCGGTGCTTCCTGTGGCAACCAGAGCCGATATCGCGCAGCTGAGCTTCACGCCAAAGGGAGAGAGCAAGGCCAGCAATTGGGTCGAGGCCTTCGATGCGCTCTATGGCGACGCGATTGTCGTGCTGCATCGTGGCCGGATCGTGTTTGAAAAATACAATGGCGTGATGAACGTCGATCAACCGCATATCGGCTTTTCGCTCACCAAATCCTTTTACGGAACGCTCGCGGAAATGATGATTGCGGAGGGGACGCTCGACGAACGCAAGACCGTTGCCCACTATTTGCCTGAACTTGCCGACAGTGGCTTTGGCGATGCGACGGTCCGCCAGGTCCTCGATATGACGACAAGTCTGGATTATAACGAGGACGCCGACGATGCGGCCGAAAAGATGCGCAACTTCTCGCTCGCATCGGGAACCTATCCTCGCCCCGTCGGCTATAACGGTCCAACAAACACATTCGACCTGCTCAAGACTGTCAAGAAAGTCGGCCCGCACGGCGCGCGGTTCGATTACCAGTCCCTCGATACCGAGGTGCTTGGTTTCATCATTGGGCGGATAACCGGGAAACGCCCGGAGAAGGTTCTGGAAGAGCGCATCTGGTCGCAGCTTGGCGCCGAGAATGATGCGAATATCGTTCTTGATGAAGTCGGATCGTCACGGTCGGCTGGCGGGCTCAGCGCAACGGCCAGGGATTTTGCGCGCTTTGGCGAAATGATGCGGCGCAATGGCAAATTCAACGGCAAGCAGATTGTTCCGGCCAAGGTTGTCGCCAGGATCAGGGCAGGGGGCAGCAAGCGCGATTTTGCCAATGCCATCTGGGATTACAACACCCGGCGCGGCTGGAGCTACAAGAGCCAATGGTGGCACACCCATAATGCCGGCAAGGCCTTCATGGGGATCGGCATGTTCGGTCAGGCAATCTACGTGGACCCCAAGGCCGAAATGGTCATTGTGCGTTTCATGTCAGGACCTGACGGTTCGACCGTGGGGTTCGATCCCATTACGCAGGGGATGTTCCAGGCCATGGCGGACCATCTTTCCCGCAGCCGTTAGCCGTGGCGTCTCAGCGCGCGTCTTCGAGGATCATCGCGGCGCCTTTTTCCCCGACCATGACGGTGGGGGCATTGGTGTTGCCGGACGTGATTGTCGGGAAGATCGAGGCATCGATCACCCTCAGGCCCCCTATGCCATGAACCCGGAGTCGCGCATCCACGACGGATGAGCCGGCATCCGGCCCCATCATGCAGGTTGATGTCGGGTGGTAGACCGTGTCGGCCCGTTGGCGGAAATCTTCCAGCAAGGCCTCGTCGCCCTGCACTTGAGCGCCCGGCAGCAGTTCTTCCGTGATGATGTCGGACAGCGGCCGCGTATTGGCGAGCGCGCGCAGCAGCCGGTTACCGACACGTGCTTCGTCAATATCCTGCTGCGTGGAAAAATAGTTTGGCTGGATCATCGGCGGAACTGAGGGATCGCTCGAGCGGATTTGCAGATAGCCGCGGCTGGTCGGACGACAGCTGTTGAACGAGAGAAGGATTGCTGAAAACGGGTCAGGGTTCAGCAACTTGCGTTCGGACAAGGGCGTCTGGGTGTAGCTTGCCGGCGTAAAGTATAGCTGGAGGTTGGGGCGTGGCTGGTCTGGCGCGCTGCGCACGAACCCGCCGCCCTGATTGATGCTCATCGAAAGGGGCCCGCCGCGATCCCACAGGTATCGCAGCGCCGCTTTGGCCTTGCCGGTCAATGGTCGCAGCGCATCGTTCAGCGTTGGCACAGTTGTCTTGTAGAAATAGCTGACGGCCAGATGATCTTGCAGGTTCCTGCCGACTGCGCGGGCGTCAAGCAGGGGCTCGATACCAAGGCCGCTGAGGAGTTCCGCACTGCCGATCCCGGACAGCTGCAACAGCTGCGGCGAATTGATCGCGCCACCGCTGAGGATGATTTCGCGCCCTGCGAGTGCAGTTTCGGTTTGACCGTTTCGCCTGTATTCGATGCCTTTGGCGCGTTTGCCTTCAAACAGGATGCGCGTCGCCAATGCATTGGTCTCGAGCCTGATCGTCCCGCGCCTTAACGCCGGGCGCAGATACTCATTGGCTGTCGAGGCCCGACGGCCGCCGCGCGTGTTGATCTGATAGACGCCGACTCCCTCGGTTTCGGTCCCGTTCAAATCGGACGAATAGGGAAAGCCCATGGCCGTTCCCGCTGCGATGAACCGTTGGCAAAGCGGGTGCACGCGGCTGCTGATGTCAGTGACGTGCTGTGGGCCTCCCGACCCGTGCACGGAACTTGGTCCGAGATCATGGTCTTCAGCCTTGATGAAATAGGGCAGGACATCGTCCCAGCCCCAGCCAGTATTGCCGAGGTTCCGCCAATCGTCATAGTCATGTGGCTGTCCGCGCACATGAACCATGGCATTGATTGAGCCGGAGCCGCCGATGACCTTTCCCCGCGGCCAATAGCTTGTCCGTCCACCCAGTGCGGCAACGGCTTCGGTGTCGAACATCCAGTTGATGCGCTTGTCAAAGAATGTGCGACCATAGCCCACGGGCAGCTGGATCCAGACGATGCGATCGCTTCCGCCCGCTTCCAGAAGCAGCACGCTCGCACCGCTGTCAGCCAGACGGCGCGCGACGACGCAACCGGCTGTGCCTGCGCCAACAATCACATAGTCAAAGGTCGCGCTCAAAGACTTACCGGATGCTGGGTCATTTCGAGGTGCAGCATGTCGCCGGTGTAGGGATGCGCAGCCGCGACGTCTTCGTCGAGCTCAACGCCAAGTCCCGGCGACGTTGGCGGGATGACATGGCCATCCTCGAACGCCATGGGCGTCTTCAGGATCTGCGCATGAAAGCCGCCCCAGTCCTCAATGCTTTCAAGGATCAGGAAGTTGGGAGAACATGTCGCGAGCTGGACATTGGCCGCACCTACGACCGGTCCGCAGTAGAGATGGGGCGCAATCTGGACGTGCCGGACTTCAGCCATCCCCGCGATCTTCTTCGCCTCCAGCAGACCACCGACACGACCGAGGTTCATCTGCAGGATGGCGGCTGCTCCGCAATCAAGCAACCGTGCGAAGTCATATTTGGTGGCCAGTCGTTCGCCGGCTGCAACCGGGATCGAAGTCGCGCGCGCCACTCTTGCCATTTCCTCCGGCGCGTCGGGCGGCACAGGCTCTTCAAGCCAGAGCGGATCATAAGGCTCCAGCCTCTTGGCCAGGCGGATCGCGCCTGCTGCTGTCATCTGGCCATGTGTGCCGAACAGCAGGTCCGCCTTCGAACCGACGGCTTCGCGCAGCGTCTTGCAGAAACGCTCCGAGAGTTCGAGCGACTCCAGCGACAATTGGCGGCCGTCAAAGGCCGAATAGGGGCCTGCCGGGTCGAATTTGAGCGCAGTGAACCCCATGCCAAGATAAAGTGCAGCCCGTTCCGCGGCGAGATCGGGATCGTGATAGACGTCGGTCGCATCCCCCGGGCGCGGATAGATATAGGTATAGGCGCGCAAACGCTCGTGCACCTGTCCACCCAGGAGCTTGTAGACGGGCTTGTTCGCTTCCTTGCCGATGATGTCCCAGCATGCCATTTCGAGGGCGGAGAGGACGCCCATCAGGGTGAGGTCGGGATGCTGCGTAAAGCCGCTTGAATAGACGCGCCGCCACATGGATTCGATGTCATGCGGATCATGGCCTTCAAGGTATCGCGCAAACACGTCCTCGCACATGCTGGCGACGAGATGCGGCGAAAACGGGACGCAATAGGCTTCGCCAAGCCCGGACGAACCGTTGCTCGTTTCGAGTTTGACGAAGACGAAATAGCGCCCGCCAAAATGCGGCGGCGGGTTGCCGACCACGAACGTCTTGATTCCCGTCAGCTTCATGTGCGGTATCCGTTGATGACCTTGACCTCAAGGAAGTCGCGCAGGCCGAACTCGCCATATTCACGCCCGTTGCCTGACTGCTTGTACCCGCCGAAGGGGGCCATATAATCCTGCCCGGCACCATTGATGCTGACACCACCTGCCCGCAGAAGCCGCGCAACGCGTCGGGCGCGAACCATGTCATCGGTCTGGACATAGGCTGCAAGTCCATAGGGTGTGTCGTTGGCAATGGTGATGGCGTCTCGCTCATCCTTGAACGGGATCATCACGAGGACGGGACCGAACACCTCTTCCTGTGCAATCCGCATCCTGTTGTGCACGCCCGCGAAAATCGTCGGTTTGACATAATAGCCACGATCAAAGCCGTCTGATCGGCCCGTGCCGCCCGCGACCAATTGCGCGCCTTCGTCGATCCCGACCTGGATCAGGCCCTGGATCTTGTCGAAATGCATCTTGCTGACGACGGGGCCATAGTGCGGGCCCTTTTCCTTGGGATCGCCCTGTTTGGCGCCTTTTGCCACAGATGCCGCGATTGCGACGGCCTTGTCATACACTGACTGCTCGACCAGCATCCGCGTCGGGGCGTTGCAGGACTGGCCGGCATTTTCAAAACAGTGGAGCACACCGCGGGTCACAGCCGCTTCCAGATCGGTGTCGGCAAAGACGATATTGGCGGACTTGCCGCCCAATTCCTGCGAGACACGCTTGACCGTATCGGCTGCCGACTTGGCAATCTGCACGCCCGCTCGGGTTGAACCCGTAAAGGAAATCATGTCGACTTCGGGATGGCTGGTAAGCCGGTCGCCGATGCCCGCGCCCGTGCCGTGGATCATGTTGAACACGCCGCGCGGAAAGCCGGCCTCTTCAATGAATTCGGCGAAGAGTTGAGCGGAAAGCGGAGCAATTTCGCTGGGCTTGAGGACCATTGTGCAGCCACTGACCAGAGCAGGCCCGATCTTCGTGGCAAGCTGGTTCACGGGCCAATTCCAGGGCGTGATCAGCACGCACACACCGATGGGTTCATGCACGACGCGGCCATCTTCGCCAACGTCATATTCCCATTGCATCTCGCGTGCTGCCTTCACGGTCGCGCGCAGATGGCCCGGGCCGCATTCTGCCTGGGAATTGTAGGACAGATCATAGGGAGCGCCCATTTCGGTCGAGATTGCGGCCACCATCTCGTCATAGCGCCGCTCGAACACCGCAATCAGCCTTTCGACCAACGCGATCCTTTCGTTGAGCTCGGCAGCGGCATAACCATCGAATGCCGCCCGGGCCGCGTCGACCGCCGCATCGACATCATCGTGGCCGCAAAGGGCGACGGTTGCGCACACTTCTTCCGTTGCGGGATTGATTGCGTCGAGTGTCGCCGTCGAAGTTGCGGGTAACCGCCACTCCCCGTTTATGAAGGATTTCAACGGGGTCTCAGACATATCCAATGGCTCTTTTCTGATCTTCAATGATGTATTTTTCGGCGCGCCAGTAATGCCATGCCGCCCAAAGCCCGCTCGGTGCCAGGATCAGCTGGGCCAGACGAAGCGAGTCCGCATTTGCGCCACCTGGTCCCGCAAACCAGTCACTCAGGCTGCCAACGAGCCACGGGGCAACGATAAGGTTCAACACATTGGCAATCAGCAGCGAAATGGCGACTGTCATGGCCCTCATCCGCGGCGACGAGAGGTTCTGGCACAGGGCGAAGGCTGGCCCGATGTAGAAATAGATGGCGGGGATGAAGAGCCACCACATCATTTTCGCTACGCCAAGATCATGGGTGTAATAGGCGAAGAAGGACGGAACGGTCGCCAGTGCAGTCACCACGGCAAGGAGACGCGCAATCTTGCGGGGATCGGCAAAGGCCGGCCGCGCAACAACCCAGGCCGTCACTAGCGAAGCACCAATACCGCCAAACATGTAGATCAGGCCAAGCAGGCTGCCTGCCTGGCTTTCGTCCATGCCGTACGTCCGCTGGAGGAACAGCGGCGTGAACCACATCAGACCCCACCCCCAGAATGCCGAGAGGCCACTCGCCCACAGGGCATGGACCGCGGCCTTTTGCGACCACAGGAAGCGAAGCGTTTCCATCACGGTTGGGGCATTCTCCTCGACCACGGCATCAAGGCGTCCACGTTTCGGCTCCTTGATCGTGATCAGGATGGTCAGTGCGAGGAGAAGGCCGGGGATGCCAAGCACCAGGAAGGCCGAGCGCCAGCCGTGAAGGATCGAGACATAGCCTGCGATGTCCGATCCCAGCCAGGCGCCGATCGGTGCTCCAAGGGCAAAAACCGTCATCGCCATCGAGCGGCGGTCGGCGGGAAAATAGTCCGCGATGATGGCGTTGCAGGCAGGCGTGCCGCCAGCTTCTCCGATGCCGACGCCTACGCGCGCGAGCAGGAGGTCGAAATAGCCCTTCGTGAAACCGGTGACGGCCGTCATGAACGACCATGCGGCGACGGCGGCTGCCAGTAGCCGTGTCCGGTTGGTGCGATCGCACAGCCAGGACAGGGGAATCCCCATCACCACATAGAAGAGCGCGAGAGGAATACCGAGCGATGCTGCACCGGTATCCGTCAGCTTCAGTTCCTTGCTGATGGGGCCGAGCAGCGTCGAGAGGACGTACCGGTCTGCAATGCTGATTGTGTAGACCAGCATCATGATGAACAGAACATACCATCGCTGGCCCAGCGTCGACACGCTGTCTGCATTTGTCTGTGCTGCGCTTGCCATGTTCTTCTCTCCCGACCCTATTTGTTATTTTGCCAATTCCTGCCCCAAGGCCAGCCGTAACGGATCAAGCCAGGGTGAGAAATTCTCCCACTGGTCGACACCGCTCTTGTAGAGAGGCTGGCGGACCTGTTCCGAGCTTGCCGTGCGCACGGCGCGTTCCGTCTCGTGAAATCTCAGGCAGGCGTCCTCGAATGGCAAGCCGCAATGATCGAGCAGCCTTCTGACCTGCGTTTCCAGATCGCTCACTACATCTTCGTAGCGGACAAGCAGAACCTTCCCGGGAAGCACAGCATCCCAATGGTCCATGAGCGCGACATAGTCGCGATAGTAGCGCCCGACTTCATCAAGACCGTAGGTGAATTCCTGCCCCTCGGCGAAGAGCTGCTTGAACCCGGAAAAACAGCATCCCATCGCGCTTCGGCGCGCATCGATGATCTTTGCGTTCGGCAGTATCGCGTGAATCAGCCCGATATGGCGAAAATTGTTCGGCATCTTGTCGATGAAGAAGGGCGTTCCTTCCTTGCGATAGATCCGCGTATCCCGAATATAGTCTTCACCAAAGCGGGTTGCGTCTTCCGGAGACAATTCGGCCAGGTTGGCCGGATATTCATGGTCCTCGCTCTCCATTCGCCGATGATCGAGGCGGTGCGCAAGGGCCAGGATATTGGGCAATTCCATCGTGCCCTCCACCTGACTGTGCGAAGCGAGGATCTGTTCAAGCAAGGTGGAGCCGGCCCGAGGAAGCCCGACAATGAAAATCGGATCCGGGGCCTTGCTGCCAGCATTGGCGAACCGGGCGAGCAGGTCCGCCGACACATGGTCGCGCTGCAACTGCATTTCCGTCGCCAGCCGCTGGGGATCGTACTTGAGTTCCTCCCGCTTGAGCCGATTGCCGCGCTCATAATAGCCGAAGGAGTCTTCAAATTGTCCGCGATCTTCCAGGGCTTTGCCAAGCGCGAAGCAGAGATGATACCGGTCTGCCAGCGCAATTGAGGGGGAGGCTTCCTGCACCCGCATCTGGTCAAGTTCGGCATCCGTGAAGCGATAGGTCTTCAGGTTTGCGAGACTCCAGAACGCATCGCCCAGATCCGGCTTGATCGCATAGGCGCGGCGATAGGCCTCAATGGCTTCTTCCTGCCGGCCGACGGTCTTCAACGCATGGCCATGAGTCAAACTCACCCCGGGGTTCGCGGGCAGGGTGCGAATGAGCGTTTCGTATGTTTCCATCGCTTCGTCGAAATTGCCGACGGCCAGATTCTCGTTGGCATAAAGCATTTCGAACTCGGGGTTTCCCGGCTCCTTGCTGCGCAGTTCGCGGGCTTCGGCCAGAGCCTGTTCGAATTTGTGCCTTTTCCTCAACAGCTTGGCATAGTCATATTGGGCGCTGACATTGTTCGGTTCCAGCACCTTGCAGGATTCAAGCAGGAACTCCGCCTCGTCAAATGCGTTGAAGCGCGAGCCGATTTCCGCGAGCAGCCGCATCCCTTCGACGTGGTGGCCGTTTTTCTGAAGGAAAGCGCGGCAGAATTTCTCGGCCCTGGCAATGCGTCCTTCCTGGATCAGGCTGGAGACTGTCTGCAGTTCAGGCGGAAGGCTGGCAAGATAATTGGCCTGTGCCATGGCAAATTCAGCCTGTGCATCACGACCTGCGGCCCGGTGCAGCTCGCCGAGCATGCGCCAGCTTGCGGTGAGCGCGCCATTGTGTGTGACGGCGGCCTGATAAGCGGAAAATGCCTCTTCGGATCGGCCAAGCGCGCGGAGGCAATGGCCGCGTTCCTGCCAGGCCCGGCCATAGCTCGGTGATAAATCGATCAGGTTGGCGAGGGTTGAAAGCGCTTCAAGCGCCTTTCCATCGAAGCGCTGGGCAACCGCGAGCGTATAGAGCGCTTCCTGATGCTGCGGTGCATGCGCAAGAATTTCAGAGCAGACCTCAGCAGCTTCGCCAAATTTCGCGCCTTGCAACAGCGAACGGGCCTTGCGCAGGCGGTCTTCAGGGTCGCCCGCTTCAATCACTGCCTCTATGGTCATGACCTCTCCCGAAATGACATCGGCCCAAAGCGGGAATACTGGTCCAAGATTGGCAATTTACGCAAACACAAATTCAAAGGAAATGGGTGCCGCGGCAAAGCCACGACACCCGCCCCCCTTGATCAGATCTTGTACGAAACGCGCAGTCCGAAGGTGCGAGGGCGCGACGTTGTCGTGCGAATTTCGCCGTCATTTGCGCTCTTGTACAGTTCGGGACGCTCATCGGTGATGTTGTCACCGAAGATTTCAATCCGCCAATCATCCTTCGAAACGCCCAAGGATGCACCCACCGTGTTGTAAGACCCCAGTTTCTGCGAAACGGGCAGCGGCTTGATGATATCGCCCGGATTGACCGTTACACCATTGTAGGTGACGGGAATGGACGTTGCGTATCCGAGTGTCGGGTTGAAGGACTGATAACGGATACTGACGTTATCCACGATGTCCGAAATGCTCTTGCCGACATGGTGGAATGCCACCTGCACAAAAGGCCGCAAGCCTGACGAAAGCTCCGTTTCCCAATTCAAGCGGGCGTTGAACTGGAATTTGGGGCTGAGTGCCAGAGGCGAGCCGAGCGGCAGAAGGACCGTCGTGTTCTTCCGGTACTTCTTCAGCTTCGAATCGTTGAACGAGAAGGCACTGTTGAACGTCAGCTCGGGCGTGGCACGCCAGGTCAGATCGCCCTCGATGCCCTTGATCCGGGCGTCAACCAGGTTGGTCGTGAAGGTCTGGTTCGAGATGTTCTGGTCGAACAAGGTAATCTGGATGTTCTTCCAGTCGATCATGTACGCGGCCAGATTCAGCTGCATGCGCCGGTCGAACAAGGCGAATTTGCCGCCCAGTTCATAGTTCTGAACCTTGTCCGGCACATAGCGACCCAAACGGGCGAAGTCGGCCGCAGTCGGGCACGTAGCGGTGCCAATGCGGCAGGGGCGCCGGTTGAAACCGCCCGGACGGAAACCATCGGAGTAGGTCGCGTAAAGAAGCGAGCCTTCGCCAAAGCGGTAGGTCAGGTTGGCCTTCTTGAGCACGCCCGTATACTTGGCTGGCGAAAGCCCGGCATAGAGCTGGTTCAGGTTCGCACTGACGCAATAGTATTGCGGAGGCGTTGGCGAAGGCGAATAGGTTCCGGTCGCCGGATTATAAATCCCGCGGGAATTGCCGCAGAAACTGGTGGACGAAGAGCCGTTGATATACGCCTTTTCGTTATAATAGCGCAGGCCGCCCGTAATGGTCAGCTTTTCCGGGATGATGTCATAGGACGCTTCACCATAGGCCGCGAACTGCTTGTCCTTGCGCTGGACGTCATTGAAGAAGCCAACGTTGACCGGGCGCACGCTGGTATCGTGTGCATTGACCGATGGATCCGGACGACGCGGATAAATGAAGCCCGCACCTTGCTGGAGGTACGACCAATCCGTGTTGTCATACAGTTTGTTGTCATCATAGAACAGGCCGAAGGTGCCGCGCAGCGGCTTGTCGGCCGGCGTTGTCACGCGGAATTCCTGCGTGAAACGCTTGGTTTCGTTGCGGACCTTGTAGCTCTTGTTCGGCGTATAGCAGGTGTTGCCGATATTGCCGTTGTACGCCGCCGTATAATAGACGCCGCGGTCGCATTCGTAGAACGGCATGTACAGGCCGATGTTCGAATAGCCGGCATAGTCGGCATACTGGGTCGCGCGGTGGTGCAAGTATGATCCGGTGTAGATCATGCTCAGGAAGCCCAGCCGCCCATTGATGGTGAGCGTTGACAGGTCAACCTTGTCTTCAAGGGTGTTCTTGTCGAACTTGGTCACCTGCAAGTCACCGACAGCGGGTTCATAGTCGAACACGCCGTCCGTATCGAGCTGCTGGCGCAGGTGCATCAGGTCAATCGACCAGTCGTCACTCATCTTGTAGGTCAAGGCGATACGACCGCCACGATAGGTTGCGTCGTTGTAGTTCTTCTCGACGAACCGGTCGTTGTTGATCGTCTGGCGCGTAGGCGGCGTATAAAGGCTGCCGTCGCAATTTGCGACGACAGTCGTCGCGGTCGCCTGACACGACTGGATCGCACGCATCACGAGAAGCGGGTTGCCCTCGGGCAAACGGCCAGCCTGGCCGACATGGCCATCGAACGGCATCTGGAAGGTGCCGGGGACGTTGTCGATGTAACCACCCTGCTGGTCGGCATAGAAGACCGCGCGCAGGGCCAGCTTGTCCTTGATGATCGGAACGTTGATGAAGGCATCGCCTGCAACGCTGTCATCCCCGCTCTTGGTGAATGCATAGCTTGCGTTGAAGCCGGCATGGAATTCGGAAAGGTCGGGCTTGTTGGTGATGTACCGAACGGCACCGCCCATGGCACTTGCACCGAACAGCGTGCCCTGCGGACCGGCGAGAACTTCAACGCGCTGAAGGTCGACCGTGTAAAGGTCCAGGTTGCGGCCAACGAGCGAGGCTGGCGCATCATTGACATAAAGCGCGACAGTTGGCTGCGCGCCAGCTGTGCCGGCGATCTGCAGGCCCGGCGTGTCGGTGGAGAGACCGCGAATATAGATTGAGGAGGCACCCGGACCGCGCGATGCGGACCGGACATTGGGGAGATATTCGATCAGCTTGTCGAACTTTGTGACATTGAGGTCGGACAGCGAGTCTCCGCTCAGCGCCTGAATGGCGAGCGGGACCTTGTTCAGCGATTCTTCGCGCCGCGTAGCTGTAACGATGATGTCGGCAATTGCGCCGTCATTGGCTTCGGTCGCATCCGACGATTGTGCCATTGACGGTGAGCCTACGGCACACATCGTGGCAATCGACAGAATTGCCGTCGAGATCTTTAATCTGGTTTTCAACATAGCCTCCCCTGACTGGCTTTAGATAAGAAACTTCCCAACGCCCGACCGCAAACACCCCACGCTCGACGTAGCCATTGAGTTCTGGCGTTTTTGGACGTTGGGGGAAAATTCAATCTTACACGATTAGAAAAAATCATTGTTGCATGAATAATTGTGATGAGGGCTGTGGCTTTCGGCAGGCCGGCCTCTGACAGCAGGCCTTGATGAGGCGACATGTGGTCAGTTCGTCAACCGGTTTGAACTGGTCAACGATGCGCTGCTGTGATAGAGTGAAGCTCTCATCAGAGTTTTTGGGCATGCAACTTCAGCACCTGCGGTACTTTGTCGCGCTCGCGCGCCACAAGCATTTTGCGCAGGCGGCAAGCGTTTGCGGCGTCAGCCAGCCAACCCTTTCAGCCGGGCTCGCCGCCCTGGAACTTGAGCTGGGAAAGCGGCTGATTGAGCGCGATCGTCGGTTCATCGGGCTGACCGAGCACGGGGAAGCCATTCTGCCCTGGGCTGAGCAGGCGCTGGGCGCTATTCGGGGCCTGGGGCAGGCAGCAGAAGCAAGCGAACGAAGCCCCGCTGGCGAGTTCCGGCTTTCGGCAATCCCTGCGGCATTGCCACTCATCGGGCCATTTGGGCAGGCGCTGCTGAAGGCTCACGCGGGCCTGAATTTGGCCGTTCAGACGGGAACGTCGAGGGAAATCGAGCGCGGGCTGCAGGCCAATGAATGCGATGCCGGCATGACCTATCTTGATGATGAACCGCCCGCAAATGCGCTCACGGTTCCGCTCCACAACGAGCAATATCTCTTCGTCGCTCGCAAAGGCTGCGGCTTTGATGACAGGGAAGATATCAGCTGGGCGGACGCTGCTGTGCAGCCGCTGTGCCTGCTGCACCAGGGGATGCAATATCGGCGCATTCTCGACCGGGAGTTTGCCAATCGCGGCCTTTCAGTGAGCCCGCGAGTCATTGCAGACAGCCACATCACGACGCTGTCTCTCGTCCAATCCGGCGATTTCGTGACGATTGTTCCGGATGCCTATGCACGCTTGATGGTCGGCCTGGAATGGTGCCGCTTTCTCAGGTTCACGCCCGCCGCAGAAACGCGACGCATCGGTTTGGTCGTCATAAACCGGGACCCGTTGGGCACGATGGCACGGCTAGGCCTGAAGGTAGCCCAGCAGCTTGATGAATGGTGGTTTTGATAGAATTTATCTATCAAGCTTCATGTAAATCGATTTGACCCTGCACAATCAACGGGTCAGGGTTGGCCATGCAGAAAGCCAGTCTTGCCGAGATCATTGACGCCCATGCCGGGCGCAAGGGCGCGCTCCTGCCCATATTGCATGACATTCAGGCGGCATTCGGCTGCATTGATGCCCATGCAGAGGCGGCGGTTGCCAAGGCGCTCAACCTCAGCCGCGCCGAAGTTCACGGCGTTGTCAGCTTCTATCATGACTTCCGACCCGCTCATGATCCCAGGCCGGTCGTCGAGCTTTGCCGCGCCGAAGCGTGCAAGGCGCGGGGCGTTGAAGCCCTGGCCGCCGCTGCCGAAGCCGAAGCGGGTGAGCGCGTGAACCTGAAGGCCGTATACTGTCTCGGCCTGTGCAGCGTTGGCCCCAACGCGCGAACGGGGGATCGGCTGCATTCGAAACTCGATGAGACGTCGCTGCTGAATCTGGTGCGTTCGGCATGACTCGCGTTCGGATCAGCGATGATGCAATCGCGCGGGCGTGTGGTGCGGACGCGCTCGCCGCTGCTTTTGAGGCCGCCGGTTGCACGGTCGACAGGGTGTCCAGCTATGGCATGCATTGGCTGGAACCATTGGTCGATATCGATGGCATCGGGTTTGGCCCGGCTTGCGCAGATGATGTAGCAGACATTCTTGCAGGCTCGTCGCCCAAATCGATCGGGCGGATTGCGGATCACCCCTTCCTGGCGCGCCAGACGCGGCTGACATTCGCGCGCGCCGGACGCACGCGCCCGCTGAGCCTTGAGGATTATGCGGCCACCGGCGGCTGGTCGGGCCTGCATCGGGCGCGAACACTCAGCCCGGCGCAGACCGTTGCAGAAGTCACGGCATCGGGACTGCGCGGACGCGGCGGCGCCGGATTTCCGGCCGGGATCAAGTGGAAGACCGTGCTTGAGGCGCCGGGTGAAGCCAAATTCATCGTCTGCAACGCGGACGAGGGGGACAGCGGCACCTTTGCCGACCGCATGATCATGGAAGGGGATCCTTTCCAGTTGATCGAAGGCATGGCGATTGCGGCCCATGCCACCGGAGCCGGACAAGGCTTCATCTATGTCCGCAGCGAATATCCGGACGCGATTGCCAAACTGAACCGGGCGATCGCCTTGTCTGCTGATAGTGTGGCCCCTTTCGGCCTCGAAGTGCGAGTTGGTGCTGGCGCCTATGTTTGCGGCGAAGAAACGTCGCTGCTGAACTCGCTAGAAGGCAAGCGTGGAGAAGTCCGTGCGAAACCGCCGCTTCCGGCTCTCGAAGGCCTTTTTGGCTGCCCCACTGTGGTCAACAATGTCCTCACCCTTGCGGCCGTGCCCCACATCCTGAGCGAAGGCGGCGCCGAACGCTATGCGCAGCTCGGCATCGACCGGTCCAAGGGCACAATGCCGATCCAGCTTGCGGGCAACATCAGGCATGGCGGCCTTTTCGAGACGGCGTTCGGCATCACCCTGAATGAACTGGTCCATGACATCGGCGGCGGCACGGCTTCCGGCAGGCCGGTCAAGGCCGTGCAGGTCGGTGGACCCTTGGGGGCCTATCTTCATCCGGATCAGTTCGACCTGCCATTCGATTATGAAGCCTATACGGTCGCAGACGCATTGATCGGGCATGGCGGCATCACGGTGTTCGACGATACGGCAGACATGGGCGCCATGGCGCGGTTTGCCTTCGAGTTCTGCGCCGTGGAGAGTTGCGGCAAATGCACGCCATGCCGGATCGGCTCTACGCGCGGTGTCGAGCTGATCGACCGGATCCGCAGCGGCGGCGCGACTGCGGCCGATGCGGTCGAACGGCTTCCCCAGATGCACAATGCGCGCAAGTCCAACCGTTCACGCCCGGAAGAACTCGCGCTTCTGGAAGACCTCTGCGAGACAATGCAATTCGGGTCGCTCTGTGCGCTTGGCGGCTTTACGCCCTATCCCGTGCGATCGGCTCTCAAGCATTGGCCGGAGGATTTTGGCCAGTGATGCATGCGTCGCGCCTCGTTCCCGTCCGGCGGAGCGCCTATGTGGCGCAGACGCAGGATGAGGAGCGCTCGATCCCGGTCGAAGCGCCGGTCGCAATCGAGATCAACGGCGTGACATATGCCGTGATGATGGCGACACCGACGTGCCTCGAAGATTTTGTGACGGGCTTCCTGCTCTCCGAAGGGTTGGCCGGGGCGCACGAGATTGGTCCGATATCGCTTCATCCATTGGATGAGGGCGATGGTTATGTTGCGCGCGTCACGCTTCCAGCCCATTGCGTCGAGCCGATCATGGCGCGGGCCCGGCACAGGATGGGCGACAGCAGTTGCGGTATCTGCGGCATTGAAAGCGTCGAGGCGGCCTTGCGGCCCTTGCCGCCGCTTGCCCGGTCTGTCCCTGTTCGACCCGAGGCCATTCTCAAGGGCCTCAGGACGCTGCGCGAGGCACAGCAGCTTGGACAGGAGACTGCGGCCACGCACGCGGCAGCTTTTTGCGACCGGGACGGGCACCTTGTCGTCGTGCGCGAAGATGTTGGTCGGCACAATGCGCTCGACAAGGTGATCGGTTCGCTTGCGCGCTCGGGCATCAGCGCGGCGGACGGTTTCCTGCTTGTTACATCAAGAGCATCTTTCGAACTTGTGGAAAAGGCCGTGCGCGCCTGCTGTCCGCTTCTGGTTGCCATTTCGGCACCGACAGACCTTGCCGTCAGGCGCGCCCAGGCAGCGGGCCTGGCGCTAGCTGTGGTCGCACGGGACGATTCAATGTTGTGGGTCTCGGGCCCAGCAATGGAGACAGCCAATGGGCTATGAACCTCAGAATGACTTCGGCACGCCGGAAAGCCGCCAGGACGCCGTCGTAACGCTCAGGATTGACGGGCGGGCCGTGACTGTGCCTGCCGGGACGAGCGTGATGCGCGCTGCTGCCGAGAGTGGCGGCTCTATCCCAAAGCTGTGCGCAACGGACAACGTCAAGGCTTTCGGGTCCTGCCGGATGTGCCTTGTCGAGGTCGACGGCATGCGCGGGACGCCCGCCAGCTGCACGACGCCCGTTGCCGAAGGGATGGTCGTCCACACACAGACACCGCGCCTGCAGAAGCTGCGCCGCGGTGTGATGGAACTCTATATTTCCGATCATCCGCTCGATTGCCTGACATGCTCTGCCAACAATGACTGCGAATTGCAGGACACCGCGGCCGAGGTGGGCTTGCGCGATGTGCGTTTCGGCTATGAAGGTGCAAACCATCTCGGCCTCGAAGCCGACACATCGAATCCCTATTTCGATTTTGATCCGTCGAAGTGCATTGCCTGTTCCCGCTGCGTGCGCGCATGCGATGAAGTGCAGGGAACATTCGCGCTGACGATGGACGGGCGCGGATTTGCCAGCAAGATCAGTGCGGGACAGGCCGGCGACAATTTCCTGTCTTCGGAATGCGTAAGCTGTGGCGCCTGTGTCCAGGCCTGCCCGACGGCGACGTTGCAGGAAAAGGCCGTCAAGGAAATCGGCAAGCCCGAGCGCGCTGTGATTACAACCTGTGCCTATTGTGGTGTCGGCTGCACCTTCCGCGCCGAGATGCGCGGCGAGCAGCTTGTACGCATGGTCCCGTGGAAGGACGGCAAGGCCAATCGCGGCCATTCCTGCGTCAAGGGCCGTTTTGCCTGGGGCTATGCCAACCACAAGGATCGCATTCTGGATCCCATGATCCGCGACAGCGTGCAGGACCCCTGGCGCGTTGTCAGTTGGGATGAGGCTTTGTCCTTCACGGCCAGCAGGCTTGCCGACATCAAGGCGAAGCATGGGCCGCGGGCGCTGGGCGGGATCACATCG
Organism: Sphingomonadaceae bacterium; assembly: GCA_046348625.1. Classification (GTDB taxonomy): domain Bacteria; phylum Pseudomonadota; class Alphaproteobacteria; order Sphingomonadales; family Sphingomonadaceae; genus Aquisediminimonas. Next base: position 184,455 of record JAXMDX010000002.1, on the reverse strand, counting down.
AGCCGCTGTACCAATGAAGAGACGTTTTTGGTCCAGAAGCTGGTGCGCGCCGGGTTCGGCTCCAACAATGTCGATACCTGCGCGCGGGTTTGCCATTCGCCAACGGGGTACGGCCTCAAGACGACGTTCGGCACCAGCGCCGGCACCCAGGATTTCGACAGCGTGATGGACAGCGACGTGATCCTGGTCATCGGCGCCAACCCGACAGACGCCCATCCGGTCTTTGCCAGCCGCATGAAGCGCCGCCTGCGCCAGGGTGCGAAGCTGATCGTGATTGACCCGCGTCGGATCGACCTCGTCCGCTCGCCGCATGTCGAGGCCGCCTTCCATTTGCCTTTGCAGCCTGGCACCAATGTCGCGGTTCTGACAGCCATGGCGCATGTGATTGTGACAGAGGGTCTGGCTGACGAGGCCTTCATTCGCGAACGCTGCGATTGGCAGGAATATGAGGATTGGGCACGCTTTGTTGCGGACGAGCGCCACAGCCCCGAAACGCTGGAAGCGGTCACACGAGTTCCGGCGAGCGATCTTCGACAGGCTGCGCGGCTCTATGCCACCGGAGGCAATGGCGCGATCTACTATGGCCTGGGCGTGACCGAGCATAGTCAGGGCAGCTCGACCGTGATGGCGATTGCCAATCTGGCGATGGTAACCGGCAATATCGGTCGGCGGGGCGTTGGCGTGAATCCGTTGCGCGGCCAGAATAACGTGCAGGGCGCCTGTGACATGGGGAGTTTCCCGCACGAGCTTTCCGGCTACCGCCACATCTCGGACGTGCAAGCCCGATCCCTGTTCGAGGGGGAATGGGGCGTGAAGCTTGATCCGGAGCCCGGCCTGCGGATTCCGAACATGCTGGACGCTGCACTCGATGGCTCTTTCCGCGCAATCTACATCCAGGGTGAGGACATCTTGCAGTCCGATCCCAATACGCATCATGTCGCTGCTGGGCTGCAGGCGATGGAACTGGTCATCGTCCACGACCTGTTTCTGAACGAAACGGCCAACTATGCCCATGTCTTCCTGCCCGGATCGACCTTCCTTGAGAAGGATGGAACATTCACCAATGCAGAACGGCGCATCCAGCTCATTCGCAAGGTCATGGAACCTGCGAACGGCATGGGGGATTGGGAAGTGACGCAAGCTCTGGCCAATGCAATGGGGCTTGGCTGGACATATGCGCACCCGAGCGAGGTGATGGACGAGATTTCAAGGCTGACTCCGAGCTTTGCCGGAGTCTCCTTCGATCGACTTGAAAAGGACGGCTCTCTTCAATGGCCCGTCAATGAGGCCAATCCTGATGGCTCACCCATCATGCATGTCGATGGGTTTGTCCGCGGCAAGGGCAAGTTCGTTGTGACGGACTATGTCCCAACGGACGAACGGACGGGACCGCGGTTTCCGCTGCTCCTCACAACCGGACGTATTCTGTCTCAGTATAATGTGGGGGCGCAGACGCGGCGTACCGAAAATACTGTCTGGCACGATCAGGATGTTCTCGAGATGCACCCGACGGATGCCGAAAACCGCGGCTTGAGGGATGGCGATTGGGCGCGGCTGGCCAGCCGGACCGGTGAAACGACACTCCGCGTTGAAGTAACGGATCGCGTTGCGCCCGGAGTTGTCTACACAACCTTCCATCACCCTGCGACGCAGGCCAATGTCGTCACGACGGAATTCTCCGATTGGGCAACCAACTGTCCGGAATACAAGGTGACAGCTGTTCAGGTGTCGCCGTCCAATGGCCCGACAGATTGGCAAGAAAGCTATGCCAGCTGGTCTGAAAAGAGCCGGCGCATTGCGTTGGCGGAAGCAGCGGAATAGCGCGATGGATGCAAGCCACCTCATCTATATGGCCAACCAGATCGCCCGCAATCTGGCCGCCCAGGGCGAGGAGGCTGCCATTGCCGCAACCGCTCAGCATATCCGGGATTTCTGGGACCCCAGAATGAAGGCGACAATATACGCGCACGATCGTTCCGGGCTGGATCCCATTGCGCGAGAGGCAATTGAGCGGCTAGTAAGCACCTAGTGAGAGTGGAAGCGCCCAAAGAATCCGATAAGCTTGCGTTCGCGGGCCATCCGAAAGGGCTGTATTTTCTCTCCTTCACCGAAATGTGGGAGCGTTTTTCCTTTTACGGCATGTCAGCCTTGCTGGCACTCTACATGGTCAAGGAATTGCTCCTTCCCTTGAATGCCGCTCAGGTTCTTGGCCTTGCCACCTTGCGAGGCGTGTTCGAGTTTCGGGGTGCGATGAGCGATCTCGCCTTCGCTTCGATCATTTATGGCTGGTATGCGGGGCTCGTCTATTTCACGCCGATCCTGGGCGGTTGGGTGGCAGACCGCATTCTGGGCGCAAAACGCACGGTGATGGTGGGCGTTCTCTTGATGAGCGCCGGCCATCTCGCCATGTCATTTTACCAGAGCTTCCTGATCGCGCTCGTGCTGCTGATCCTCGGCTCAGGTTTTCTGAAGGGCAATATTTCCGCGCAGGTCGGCTCACTCTATCCAGTCGATGATGAATCGCGGCGGTCGCGCGGCTTCACGATCTTTTCGACAGGCATCTGCATTGGCGCGGCATCCGGCCCGTTTGTCACTGGCCTCGTTGCTGCACTTTACGGATGGCATGCCGGCTTCGCCGTCGCGGCTGTCCTCATGCTGCTGGCCTTGGCTGCCTATGTTCTTGGCCAGCGCCATTTGCCGGACGACCGCCCGGTTGGCCGCAAGCGTGAAAAGGCCCAGCCACTTTCACCAGGAGAACGACGTCGCATCCTTGTCCTTCTCCTGGTCATCATTTTGACGATACCGGCAGAAATTGCCTACCCGATGTTCTGGAGCATCGGCATCCTCTGGGTTGATCAATATGTGAACCTTCAGACGATGTGGGGCGAAGTTCCGTCAAGCTGGTTTGCGTCGGCGGATTCGATCGGGGCGATTGCCGCTGCGCCACTGTTGATATCCTTCTGGGCATGGCAATCGAAAAGGGCGAGCGAGCCGGGCAGCGTGACGAAGATCGGCATCGGGACGGCAATCGTGGCCTTTTCAGCCCTGCTCCTCTCGATCGGAAACTTTGGGACATCCGCTCCGGACAGTGTCGGGTCCGGTTGGGCCATTGCGGCCTGGCTGATCATGGGGCTGGCCTGGATGTACTACTGGCCAACGACGCTGGCGCTGGTCAGCAGGTGCGCGCCCGCGTCTGTGACGGCCACGATGATGGGCGTTGCGTTCCTCTCGCCATTTGTCGGCCACACGCTGGCGGGGTGGGTCGGCAGCTATTTCGACCAGATGAGCCCGTCTGCCTTCTGGGCGATGGACGCCGGGATTGCGGTCGGCGGGGCTATTGTGATCCTGTTGTTCCGGGAGCGTCTTGCACGAGGCCTGGAGCCGGACGCCGGTTAGCTGGCTCGAACCCGGTGTTTCGGGCCGCTGCAGCGGTGGACCGGTCGCGGCTGGGCGGCAGGCCGTGTAGCGAGCCATAAGCCTTTGCAAAATGCGCAGCGGACGTGAAGCCGGTCGCAACCGCTATCTGGATCATCGACATCCCGGTTTGCTGCACCATTTGCCTGGCGCGATTGAGACGCAGGTCGCGGTAATAGCGCGCTGGACGTGTAGCCAGATTCTGCATGAACAGGCGCTCCATCTGGCGCAACGACATGCCGCCTGCCTGCGCCAGGTCCGAGAGTGGCAGCGGGCTTTCCAGATTGCCTTCCATGGCTGCGATGACGTCAAGAAGGCGGGGATGACGCACCCCCGTCCGCTCCGAAAGCGCAAGGCGCTGGGGTTCCGAGGCTTGCCGCGCCGTATGATGCAGCATCTGGTCTGCGACGCGCGCGCCCAATTCGCGCCCGAAATCGGCGGTGATGAAGTGAAGCATCAGGTCAAGCGGTGCTGTCCCTCCAGAGCAGGTGAAGCGATCGCGATCAATCTCGAAGAGGCTGCGCGTGACCGTCAGCGCGGCATAGTTTTCGGCAAGGCTGTCAATTTCTTCCCAGTGCACGGTGCAACGATAGCCATCAAGAAGGCCCGCATCCGCAAGGATGACGCTGCCCGTGCAGACGCTTCCCAACTGCACGCCCCGCCGCGAGTAGCGCCGGAGCCGGGAGGCCACCACCGGATCGAGTTTTTCGGCAACGGCAATGCCGCCGCAGACAATCACGGCATCTGTCTGGCTGCTGGTGCCGAGTGCGGAGTCAACTTGCACCAACGTGCCGTTGCTTGCGCGCACGGGCAGACCGTCCGCGCTTGCGGTGCTCCAGCTATAAGGCGTGCCGCCATGCATCCTGTTCGCGACGCGAAGCGGCTCGACGGCCGCGGTGAACGGCATCAGCGAAAACTCCGGGACGAGCAGGAACACGAAATGCCTTGGCAGCGTCCCGCGCCGCTCCAGGTCTTCCTGTCTTGAGGTTTCCGTCATCGGGCATGCCAAAAGCGCATGTCGATCTTATAACAGAAAATGGCGATTCTGGAATATATTGAAAACGGCCTTTGGCGCATCTTTCATGGATTGAAGCAAAGTGGGCGAGGAATTCCATGGCTGACGACGAAATCATCCTGCGTGACCTGAATGACGACGATCTGGTCGACCAGATGAAGGACGATCTTTATGATGGTCTTGCCGACGAAGTGCATGAAGGCACGCAGATTTTGCTTGAGCGGGGATGGGATGCAAACAACATCCTGTCGGAAGCGCTCGTCGAAGGCATGCGGATCGTCGGTGTGGATTTCCGCGACGGCATCTTGTTCGTCCCTGAAGTTCTTCAATGCGCCGGAGCAATGAAGAGCGGGATGGAGCTGCTTCGCCCAATTCTGGCAGCGACGGACAGCAAGGCGAGCCTCGGCAAATATGTAATCGGCACCGTGAAGGGCGACATTCATGACATCGGCAAGAATCTCGTCGGCATGATGCTGGAAGGGGCCGGGTTCGAAGTCATTGACCTCGGGATCAATAACCCGGTTGAAAAATATCTGGCCGCGATTGACGAACATCAGCCGGCGATCCTCGGCATGTCGGCTCTGCTGACCACGACGATGCCCTATATGGGTGTCGTGATCGAGGAGCTTGATAAGCGTGGGATTCTCAAGGAACTTCCGGTCATGGTGGGCGGCGCGCCGCTGAACCAGGAATTTGCCGACGCCATTGGCGCCCACAGCTATGGCCGCGATGCGGCGATCAGCGCTGAACTTGCCCGCGCCCTGGTCGGCCGGAACAGCTGAGGGGACCACGAGGAAAGGCCCCTGCGATGAGCGGAAAATGCCTGATCCTTGCTTGCGGCGCGCTGGCGGCAGAAGTCGTTGCACTTCGCAAGCAATTGGGACTGGGCGAAGGCGAGACGGAGTTGCAATGCCTGCCAGCCGAGTTTCACAATACTCCGAGCAAGATTGCGCCGCGCGTTGACGAGATACTGACGGAACGCCGCGGGGAGTTCGAGCAGGTGCTGGTTGGCTATGGGGAATGCGGAACGGGCGGTGCCCTGGATGCAGTCCTCGCCAAGCATGACGCGGTCAGGCTGCCGCACGCGCATTGTTATGAATTCTATGCTGGCAGCGCCCGGTTTGCTGCCATCACCGACGCTGAAATCGGCAGTTTCTTCCTGACGGACTATCTCGTGCGCAATTTCGATCGGCTGGTCATCGGGGGGCTCGGCCTCGATCGTTTCCCGCATTTGCGGGATAGCTATTTCGGGAATTATCGGGACCTTGTCTACCTGGCCCAAACGGAGAGCCCGGCCTTGCAGGAGCAGGCGAAGGCGGCAGCTGAAAAGCTTGGTCTGAACTATGTCTACCATCGTGTCGGATATGGTGACCTTTCACCTTTCCTGGCGAAGGCAGGCGGCAAGGACGTCGCGGCCCATGTATAGCCTGCGACTTTGGTCGGTGAAGCATTCCCGCGCGATGGAGCGGACCTACGATCTGGTCAATCCGGCCATCGTCGGACTGCTTCGCGCTGTCACTCGTGTCTTTGGGACCCGTCTGGACAAGCCGATCACGGCACTGGAGGCCAAGGGGAAGGGCCTGTTCTTCGATTGCAAGATGTGCGGAAACTGCGTGCTGTCCAGCACCGGCATGTCGTGCCCGATGAATTGTCCCAAGACCATTCGCAATGGTCCGTGTGGCGGCGTCCGCGAGAATGGCCATTGTGAAGTCAGGCCTGAAATGCGGTGCGTTTGGGTCGCGGCGTGGGACGGCGCGTCCCGCATGAAAGGCGGCTCTGCAATCAAGACCTTGCAATTCGCCGTCGACAACCAGGCCAAGGGTCAGTCTTCCTGGCTGAGAATGGCGCGCGATGCTTGATGCGCATGAACAGTTCGAAGCCTATGGTGCAAACCCGGGCGATCCTTTGCCCATGTTGCCCGGCCATGTGTCGCATGGCCGGTTCGAGCGTATCCTGCGCGCCGGGCATTTTGCGATTACATCCGAAATAGCACCGCCGGATTCTGCCGATCCCGATGAAGTGCTGCGCCGGGCTGCTCTCTTCGACGGCCATGTTGATGCGATCAATGCGACCGACGGGTCGGGCGCCAATTGCCACATGTCCAGTTTGGGTGTGTGCGCGATCCTGACGCGCGTCGGCTATTCGCCGATCATACAAATCTCGTGCCGCGACCGGAACCGCATCGCGATCCAGGGCGATGTTCTTGGCGCAGCGGCTCTGGGCGTCTGTTCCGTGCTTTGTCTTTCCGGCGATGATGTGAGCGTCGGTGATCACCCGGAAGCGCGGGCCGTGTTTGATCTGGACAGCGTCTCGCTGCTGTCCACGGTGCAAACCCTGCGCGATGAAGGTCGCTTCCTGAGTGGTCGCACGATTGACCATCCGCCGCGCCTGTTTCTCGGTGCGTCCATAAACCCCTTTGCGCCGCCCTACGCCAATCGGGCGGACCAGTTCGCCAAGAAGGTTGCGGCCGGTGCGCAGTTCGTCCAGTCGCAATATTGCTTCGATATCGAGATGGCACGGCGCTTCATGATGCAGGCGCGGGATCTTGGCCTGACCGAGAAATGCTATGTGCTGATGGGTGTGGGCGTGCTCGCGTCGGCGAAAACAGCCAAGTGGCTGCGGAGCGCCATTCCGGGGGTACACATTCCCGACGCCATCATTCGGCGGCTGGAACAAGCCGAAAAGCCGAAGGCAGAAGGCCGCGCCATCGCTGTCGAACTCATGCAGCAACTGGCCGAGATTGAAGGCGTGTCCGGCGTCCATCTCATGGCCTACAAGCAGGAAGAATGGATTGGCGAGATCGTCAGCCGCTCAGGCGTCTTGGGCAGTCGCAAGCCCTGGGCCGCGCCGCATCCGCCACTGACTCAATCGACTTACAAATCAGCGCAAAACTGAAGGACATATTCATGACAAGAACCGTACTGAGCTCTGCCACCAAAGACGTCGTCATCGGCTTCGACCAGCCTTTCGTGATGATCGGAGAGCGGATCAATCCAACAGGCCGGAAGCTCCTCGCTGCCGAAATGAAGGAAGGCAATTACGATCGCGTTGTTGCAGATGCGCTGGCACAGGTCGCTGCAGGCGCCCAGATGCTTGATGTCAACGCCGGCATTCCTCTTGCAGACGAACCCAAGATACTGGCTGAAGTCATCCAGCTTGTGCAGTCGGTTACGGACGTTCCCCTGTGCATCGATTCCTCGATCATCGAGGCGCTCGAAGCCGGGTTGGCGGTCTACAAGGGGCGCGCGCTGGTGAACTCCACGACGGCCGAGAGCGAAGTGATGGAGCGCGTTCTCCCTCTAGTCAAAAAATATGGAGCAGCAGTTGTTGCCATCTCCAATGACGAAACCGGCATTTCGGAAGACCCGGACGAACGCTTCGAAATTGCGAAGCTGATCGTCCAGCGTGCACAGGATCATGGGATCAAGCCCGAAGATGTCGTGGTCGATCCCCTCGTTATGCCGATCGGTGCGATCAACAAGGCGGGCCGCGATGTTTTCCAGCTCGTGCGGCGTCTGCGGGAGGAACTGAAGGTCAATACGACCTGCGGTGCATCCAACATCGGCTTCGGCCTGCCGAACCGCCACGCGATCAACAACAGCTTCCTGCCGATGATTGCTGGCATGGGCATGACGAGCGCCATCCTCAACCCGCTGCATGAAGGCCTCGTGCCTGCAATCAAGGCCGCGGATGTGCTGAATGGCGTCGATCCAAATTGTGCAAACTGGATCCGCCAGTTCCGCGAACCCTCGCCCGAGGGAGAGGGCCGGGGCGGACGCGAAGGCCGAAGGAGTGGCCGCCGTCGTGGTTGATCACGAATATAACGGCAAATGCCTGTGCGGTGCGGTGTCGTATCGCGCGACGGGGCTTGCCGACATCTGGTATTGCCACTGCACTCAATGCCGAAGCCTGACAGGACATTTTCTCGCTGCCTGCAGAACCCGACGAGACCGTCTTTTTGTGTCTGGCGATATAGTCTGGTCGCCGCATTCCGGCGCAGCCGAACACGCACGATGTGCGCAATGCGGCAGCCTGCTTTTTTGGGCCAACAGGAGCACGAACTCCATTAGCGTTCTTCCCGGAGGGCTTGAAAATACCGACGGAATAGATGTGGGCGGGCATATCTTCGTGTCCGAAAAGGGTGGTTATTACGAGATCGATGATGGCCTGCCGCAGTTCGGTCGCTATCCAGCGGAGGCTTCGGGCAACTGATGGGCGTCAGCACGCATAAGGTGATCTTCACGCCCTCCGGCATTCGCGCTGAAGCGGGGCCGGGCCAGACCGTCTATGATGTGGCGCTTGCGGCAGGAGTCGACATTCAGTCCATTTGCGGCGGCAAGGGCCTCTGCAAGCGCTGCCAGATTGAAGTTTCGCCCGGTGAGCACGCAAAGTTCAAGATCAGCGTCAGTGCTGATGCGCTGTCTCCCTTCACGGACAGCGAAGCCAAGGCTGTCGAAAAGGGATTGATGCGTGAGGGGCGCCGCCTTGCCTGTCGCGCACAGCTTTGCGGCGATGCCGTTATTGAGGTTCCCAGCGACGCGCGCCAGCACCAGTCGGTCAATTCGAAAGCTGGGACGGCGATCGAATGTGAGCCCAATCCTGCCATTCGTCTCTACATGTGCGAATTGCCGAAGCCGGAACTCGATGACAATCCGAGCGATGCCGAGGCGTTGATGGCAGCCTTGCGCGAGTTCGGCATCGAGGCCAGGCCGGAGCATCGCACCCTCATCAAGCTGCAGCCGATCCTTGCCCAGAACGAGCGGCAGCTGATCGCCGTCGTGCGCGACGACCAATGGATTATCGACGTCTGGCCGCCATCCCCCTTCGATGCCTATGGCGCAGCGGTGGACATCGGATCGACGTCAGTCGCTCTCTATCTATACGATCTTACGAGAGGCGAACTCGTTCGGCAGGATTCCGCGATGAATCCGCAGATCCGCTACGGCGAAGATCTGATGAGCCGCGTCTCCTATGTCATGATGAACAAGGGCGGTGAGGAGCGCTTGACCGCGGAGATCAGGAAGCAGATCGCTGCCATGCTTGAACAGGCCCGTGCCGCGCTTGACCTCGGCCCGAACCAGATCCTGGAAGTCGTCCTGGTCGGTAATCCGATCATGCATCACCTGTTTCTGGGCATCAATCCGGTCGAATTGGGACAAGCGCCGTTTACGCTTGCCGTGAAGGATTGGTTCGAGGCGCCAGCATGGCGCTTTGATCTCGGCATTTCGGAAACGGCGCGGATCGCGATGTTGCCGCTTGTCGGCGGGCATGTGGGTGCCGATACTACGGGCGCCTATCTGACCCAGATCAACGCGATGGAGGGACGCTCGGTCCTTCTGGTCGATATCGGCACGAACGCTGAAATCGTGCTCAGTCATGGCGGGCGGGTCGCCGCTGCGTCTTCGCCGACAGGGCCGGCCTTCGAAGGCGCTGAAATCAGTGCAGGCGTGCGGGCGAGCCCCGGCGCGATCGAACGGGTGCGGATAGACCCCGAAAGCCGGGCGGTCGAAATCAAGATCATTGGCCATGACGGCTGGCTTTCCGATACGCGGCCTGACGAATTGGCAGCGCATCGCATTTCCGGTATTTGCGGGTCAGGGATCTTTGAAGTGATGGTCGAACTGGCCAATGCGGGCGTGATCAATCGCAGCGGACTCTTTCGCTCCGACCTGGCGCATGAGCGCCTTGTTCCGGAAGGGCAAAGCTGGAAATTCCTGCTGGTCGATCGGCCGGAGAATCCAATCTACATCAAGCAGACGGATGTTCGGGCGGTGCAATTGGCCAAAGCGGCGCTGGCAGCCGGCGTATCGCTTCTGACCGATCATCTTGGCTGCGAGGCGTTCGAGGAAGTGCTGCTCGCCGGAGCATTCGGCACGCATCTTGATGCCAAATATGTGGCGGATATCGGCATCATTCCAGGCGCGACGGCGGACAATGTCCGGTCCATCGGCAATGCTGCAGGGATGGGCGCAGCGATGGCGCTGCTGAGCCGCGACGAAAAGGCTCGCATCATTGAAGCTGTCAAGCACATCGAAAAGGTGGAAACGGCCACCGAGCCCCGCTTTCAGGACTATTTCGTCGCCAGCATGGCCTTCCCGACTGCTCCCGAGGCCGTGGGTGATTCAGCATCAGGGCGGGGACGGCGCAGCCGTCCGCGCGACCGTCGATAATTCAGAAAGGACAAGCCATGTCGAGAAACGAACGTACAGGTGGCCGTCGCGGCCGCGCAGAAGCAAACGCTGCCGCCACCGCCCCTCGCAAGCCCTATATCGAGCGGGCCATTCCGCCCTATTCAGTGCTTGGGGATGCTGACCTCGCCATTCTGGAAGGCAATGCCGAAACGATTCTCGAAGAGATCGGAATCGACATCAAGGACGATCCCGAAACCATCGCAATATTTGTGGCTGCCGGAGCCAAGGCGGATGGTGTTCGCGTTCGTTTTCCCCGTGGCATGTGCCGGGAAATTGTCCAGAAGAACGCTCCTGCGATTTTCACGCAGCACGCCCGGAATGCGTCGAACAATGTCGTTATCGGCGGGAACAAGACGGTCCTTGTGCCCTCTTATGGCTCACCCTTTGTCTATAGCCGTGAAGGCGGTCGCCGCTATGCAACGATCGAGGATTTCCGGAACTTCGTGAAGCTTGCCTATGTGGCAGACAGCTTGCATCATTCCGGCGGCACAATTTGCGAACCTGTCGATCTGCCGGTGAACAAGCGCCACTACGACATGGTCTATTCGCACATCAAATATTCGGACAAGGCCTTCATGGGCTCGGTGACCCATCCAATGCGGGCCGAGGACTCGGTGAGCATGGCCAAGATCGTCTTCGGTGACGATTTTGTCGAAGAGAATTGTGTCATGGTGAACCTCATCAACGCCAACTCGCCAATGACATTTGACGCAACCATGCTTGGAGCCCTCAAAGTCTACGCGCGCCACAATCAGGCAACAATGATCAGCCCCTTCATCGTTGCAGGGGCCATGTCGCCCGTGACGGTCGCTGCGGTGGCGGCTCAAAGCCTTGCCGAAGGGTTGTGCGGCATGGCGCTTGCGCAGCTGGTTCGTCCGGGTGCACCCGTCATTTATGGCAACTTTGTCTCATCAATGTCGATGCAATCCGGCGCGCCCACGTTCGGCTCTCCCGAAGCGTCGCTGATCCTCAACGTCGGTGCTGCGCTGGCCCGGCGTCTGGGCGTTCCGTTCAGGAGCGCGGGCGGCTTTACAGCGTCAAAGGTTGCAGATGCCCAAGCGGCCTATGAGGCTGCCAATACGCTCCAGCAGGGCCTTATCGCAGGGGTCAATTTCATGCTGCATACCGCCGGCTGGCTCGAAGGCGGCCTTGCCATGGGATATGAGAAATTTGTCATGGATTGCGACCAGGCGGCGATGATGGCCATCTATGCCGCCGGAGTAGACATGAGCGAGAATGGCCAGGCGCTGGATGCAATGCGCGAAGTGGGCCCCGGGCAGCACTTCCTCGGCTGCGCCCACACGCAGGCCAACTTCAAATCGGCCTTCTATCGTTCGACGATTGCGGACAACAACAGCTATGAGCAGTGGGTCGAGGACGGCAAGCTCGATGCGGAGCAACGGGCTGAAAAGGTCTACAAGGAGATGCTCGCGAGCTACAAGGCGCCAGAACTTGATCCCGACATCGACGCGCGGCTCATTTCGTTCATGGAAACCCAAAAGGCGAGTTTCCCGGATTCGAATATCAGCTGAGCGGGCGTCTCGGGCTTTCTTCCTGGGGTACAGCCGTCCGATCGGCTGTCTTTGCCTGAAGGGCTTATGACCAGCATCAATGCTGGCAATGCTATGGACGCGCCGCGCGATCTGTGGCTAGCGTTGCGCCTGCAGGAGGGGGGAAGCATATGGCAGACTGGTCGAAAGACATCGATACCGGAGGATATGGACAGTCGAGCCGAAAATTTGCCGGCCTCCTGATCGATCCCCTCGTCTTCTTTCCGACCGCGATTATCTCGATGGCGGTCATCGCTTACAGCATTGCCTATCCCCAGAGTTCGGCTGACCTGTTCTCGAACATCCGCAAATCGGCGACCGACAATTTTGACTGGTTCTTCATGTCGGCAGGCAATGTCCTTTTGCTGTTCTGCGTGGCCGTGGCAATCTCGCCCCTCGGAAAGATCCGCCTTGGTGGCAAAGGCGCGACACCCGACTATTCGCGCATGTCATGGTTTTCGATGCTCTTCGGGGCCGGGATGGGCATTGGTCTAGTCTTCTACGGCGTGTCGGAACCTGTATCGCATTTCACGGCATCAATGGCTGGCGGGGCCAGTGCCCCGTTGAGCGGTGCTGCACAAAATGCGGGCCTTTCGCGGGATTTGGCGATGTCTGCGGCAATCTTTGACTGGGCGCTCCATCCCTGGGCGATGTTTGCCGTAACTGGCCTTGCGCTTGCAGTGTTTGCCTATGATTTCGGCATGCCGCTTTCGATGCGATCGGCCTTTTACCCCATCTTTGGCAAGGCTGTGTGGGGGAGGCTGGGCGATGTGATCGAAATCCTTGCCGTCTTTGCAACGATTTTCGGCCTGGCGACGTCGCTTGGCCTTGGCGCACAGCAAGCCATGGCCGGGATCACCTTTCTCTATCATGTGCCAAGCACACCCTGGTCCATCCTCGGACTGATAGCGATCATGGCCGGAGTTACTTTCCTCTCGGTGCATGGGGGCATTGATCGCGGCATTCGCATCCTGAGCGAACTCAACATGGTCGTTGCGCTTGTCCTGCTGGTTTTTGTGCTGGTGACGGGCCCGGTCCGCGACCTGCTTTGGGACCTTGTCAGAAACACATTCATCTATCTCCAGAATCTGCCGGCCCTTTCGAGCCCGGTGGCCCGCGCAGACATTGGCTTTTACCGGGATTGGTCAGTCTATTATTGGGCCTGGTGGCTCAGCTGGGCGCCCTTTGTCGGCATGTTCATGGCGCGCATCTCGCTGGGGCGGACGGTCAGGGAATTTGTCGCAGGGGCGATGATTGCGCCAAGCGTTCTCGGCATTATCTGGCTCACGATTTTCGGCGACGCGAGCATTGCACACATTGTCGCAGGCGACAAAGCGGGCCTTGCGCATGCAACGCTTGACCAACAGCTGTTCGTCCTCCTTGGCGCATTGCCCTGGGCGCAGGTCACCTCATTCGTCACAATCTGTCTTATCCTCATCTTTTTCGTGACAGGCTGGGATTCCGGAACGCTTGTGATCGACACAATGACGTCCGGCGGACGCACCGATACGCCATTGCGGCAAAAGGCCTTCTGGCTTTTTGCAGTGGGCGGAATCGGCGTGATGCTCCTCCTTACGGGCGGTCTGAATTCGCTTCAGGCGGGGTCCATTGCGACGGGCCTGCCGCTTGGGCTTGTGTTGCTTCTCATGTGCTTTGGAACCTTCAAGGGCCTGATGGTCCTGCACAGGCGGCATATCGATTAGGCGAAGGCCGCTCGGTCCGGATCGGCTGGCGCCACCGGCATGCCAGCATATCAAATTTGCATATTCTGGACGGATGCAATTCGGTCTGCCATCCCGTGCCCCAGGAAGGAGGCATTGGCATGAACAATGCGTTCTATACGCGGGTGCGCAATACCCTTGATGACATTGAAGAACAGGGACTCTCGAAGCGTGAGCGTCTTTTGACCTCGGCCCAAGGGGTGGACGTCGACGTGATCACGCCCGATGGACCGAGGCGGGTCATCAATTTTTGTGCCAACAACTATCTGGGCCTGGCCGATCATCCCGAACTCATCGCAGCATCGGCCGAAACGAGCCGGCGCTATGGGTTTGGAATGGCCTCGGTCAGATTCATTTGCGGAACGCAGGACCTTCACCGGGAACTGGAGGGACGGCTTGCCCGGTTCTTCGGCTATGAGGATGCGATCACCTTTGCGGCATGCTTTGATGCCAATGGCGCGGTTTTCGAGCCGCTTTTTGGCGAAGACGATGCGATCATCTCGGATTCATTGAACCATGCCTCGATTATTGACGGGGTGCGTCTCTCCAAGGCCAAGCGGTACCGCTTCGCAAACAATGACATGGATGATCTGGAGGTCCAGCTTCAATCGGCAGATGCGGCAGGTGCCCGGACCAAGATCATCGTGACTGACGGCGTCTTTTCGATGGACGGGTATATTGCAAACCTGCGTTCGATTTGTGACCTCGCGGACAAATATGACGCGCTGGTGATGGTTGATGATTGCCATGCTGCAGGTTTCATCGGCGAAACCGGCAGGGGCACAGCAGAGCATTGCGGTGTTGTCGGCCGGATCGACATATTGACCGGCACGCTTGGCAAAGCCCTAGGCGGCGGGATGGGCGGCTATATCTGTGCGAAACAGGAAGTCATCGACTTGTTGCGTCAGCGCGCCCGGCCGTATCTCTTTTCCAATGCGCTCGCGCCAGGTCTTGTCGGGGCGAGCATAAAGGTCATCGACATGCTGGAGGCGGGCAATCCGTTTCGGGCCCGACTGTTTGCCAATGCGACGAAATTCCGTGCCGGGATGGAAAGCGCAGGCTTCACCCTGAAGCCGGGCGAACATCCCATCATTCCGGTGATGCTGGGCGATGCCCGGCTGGCGCAGAACATGGCTGCGGCTCTGCTTGACGAGGGCGTCTATGTGACGGGTTTTTCCTTCCCGGTCGTGCCCCATGGCGAAGCCCGCATTCGCACGCAGATGAGCGCAGCCCATACAGACGAGCATATCGAGCTTGCGATTGCCGCCTTTTCCAAAGTCGGGCGCAAGCTGGGAGTGATTTGATATGACAGCGCCAAACATGATGCCTGCTCTCGTCAAGGCCAAGCCCGAGCCGGGAATTTGGCTGCAGCAGCAGCCCGTTCCGGAGCCCGGCCCGGATGAGGTCCTCATCAAGGTCCACCGCACGGCAATTTGCGGCACGGATATCCATATCTACAACTGGGACGATTGGGCCCAGAGGACCATTCCGGTGCCGATGATCGTGGGTCACGAATTTGGCGGCGAAATCGTCGCGATCGGCGGCCATGTGAAGCGCGCGCTTCAGATTGGCCAGAGGGTTTCCGGCGAAGGCCATCTCGTTGGCGAAAAGAGCCGCGCCGTTCGCGCCGGACATTTTCACCTTGATCCGGAAACGCAGGGTGTCGGCGTCAACCGGCCCGGCGCCTTTGCGCGGTATCTGTGTATCCCGGCGTTCAATGTGATTGCCTTGCCAGATCATGTGGACATGGACGTGGCGGCCATGCTCGATCCGCTGGGCAATGCTGTCCACACCGCGCTCGCCTATGACCTGATCGGAGAAGACGTCCTCATTACAGGGGCCGGGCCCATCGGTATCATGGCAGCGGCAGTGGCCCGTCATGTCGGTGCGCGGCATGTCGTGATCACCGACATCAATCCGTATCGACTGGAGCTTGCCGGCAGGATCGCAGACTGTCTGCCGGTCAATGTGGCCAACGAAGACCTTGTCTCCGTTCGTCACAAGCTTGGCATGACGGAAGGCTTTGACGTGGCGATGGAGATGTCCGGCGCTGCTCCAGCGCTCGACCAGATCGTCGACAACATGGTGATGGGTGGCAAAGTTGCCATGTTGGGCTTTCCGCCCGGCGAAACCCGGATCGAGTGGAGCAGGATTGTCTTCAAGGCCCTGACGATCAAGGCCATCTATGGCCGGGAAATGTTCGAGACCTGGTACAAGATGCTCGCGATGCTCGGTTCTGGCCTGGACGTCTCCGGATTGATCACTGACCGGTTGCCGTACACGCAATTCGAGCAGGGCTTTCAGACGATGCGGTCGGGCCAGTCAGGCAAGATTATCCTTGATTGGACCGCCGAGTAATCACGCCGGCAATTGCGCGTTGATGTGCAGGAACCACACCATTGCAGCGCAGGCCGCGAGCGCCAGATACGGCAGCCATCCGGCGCGGCGTGTAATCGCTTCGTCACCGGGCGCATATTCGGCCTCCACGGGCGATGTCGGAAATACGCCCTTGTCCTGAACATAGTGGCGGAACCAGAAGACAGGCAGGATCAGCATTGCGGCCAGCAGGCCGTTGCGCAAAGTGCCTTCGCCCCAGACGTCTGCGCCAGCACCCATGAAAGCCATATTGACGAAACCGAAGGTGGCCGCGAGCGCCAGGAGCCATGTCGGGCAGCGGAATGGACGTGCCCACTGGCCGCGATCCATGCGGTGGATCCAGCCGGCCTGCAGATTCAGGAAATTGAAAATGAAATAGCAGACGTTGGAAATCATCAGCACGGCGAAATAATCTGAAGCGAGCAGCAAGATCAGGTTGAACCCGAGGTCGGTCCACATTGCAGCGGTCGGCGCGCCATGCTTGTTTACCCTCGAAAGGTAGCGCGGCAACCAACCATCGACTGACGCCTGATAGAGGGTGCGCGACGATCCCAACATGGATGTCATCACGATCAGGAGCAGGGCCAGGATGAGCATTGCCACAAAGACATTGGTCACGATTGCGCCGCCGCCGACGATCTTTGCCAGAGCCAGGGCCACACCCGAGCCGTCGTAGATCTTGGGATCGAGCAAGGCATCAAGCCCAAGGGTTGCCTGAAAGGCGAGCGGTACAAGCGTGAAAATCACGATGCACAAGAGCCCCGCTGCCATGATCGCCCGAACCGTGTCACGCCGCGGATTGCTGAACTCTCGCGTGTAGCACACGGCCGTTTCGAAGCCGTAGGTTGACCAGCCCGCACCGAACATGGCCCCTGCAAGGACTGTCAGCCCAAGAACATTCCAGCTGCCAAAACTCATATGGCCAGCGGTGTCCCGGATCAGGGGCAACAAGGGAAACAGGTGATCCGATGGAAGGTCGCCCGTCAGGATCGGCACCAATCCGACAAGTACCAGAGGAGACAGGCATATAATGCCCAGCACCTTCTGAAAATTGGCTGCCCGCGACGCTCCGTGATGCTGGAGCGCAAAGGTCAGCAGCAGGAAGCCTGTCGCGATAATCGAGACAAAATTGATCCGCAGATGCAAACCGTCGCGAATGAATCCCAGATCAAGGAGTGTGATGCGCCAGGTGTTGATTGCCGCATCCGGGGCGAAGAGGCTGGCCATGACATAGCCTGCCCCCAGGCTGGTCCCCAAGGCCATGACAGGCGACCATGCAAGCCAATTGCACCAGACGGACACCGGCGCGATGAACTTGCCGTAAGGGAGCCAGGCTGCCGCGCCATAGACCGATGCGCCGCCAGACTTGTGCGGATAAAGCCCCGCAATTTCGGCATAAACGAAGGCCTGGATGAATCCCATCATGATCGACACGATCCAGACGATCCAGCTGGGCTGGCCAATGATGGTCGCGATGCCGCCCATTGTCAGCAGGACGCCTGCAGGCACACCACTGGAGGCCCAGAAGGCATCGACCCAAGTCAGCTGGCGCTTGAGCGCGGGTTGCGTCAGAGCGTCTGCTGCCGCTGATTGATCCATTCGACCCACCCTTTTACTTCGGACGGCAAAACCGGATTCCGTCAGTCGGACCGCATCCGGTTCTGCGCCATGCCGCTTCTACTTATTCGTCTTGCACATTCTATCGGCCGAAGTTGTAACGCGCGGTGATGCCCCAAGTCACCGGCTTCGCATAGACACCGAGCGAGTCACCCCAGAACAGCGAACCGTCGAAGGCGTAAACTCGATATTTGCGCTTGAAGATGTTGTTCGCAAACACCGAAATGTCGAGGTTGCCATCACCGGGCTTGAAGCCGAGCCGGACATTTTCGACGTGGTATGAGCTTTCGCGTTCCACAGGTGCGCACAGGACCGTGAAACAGAACTTGCCGGAATAAAGCGAATCCGCCTGAATGGATGCCCGTCCTCCAGCCGCATCGAACTCATAGCGGACGAGCGCATTCCCCGAGAAACTCGGCGCTTGCGGTAGATCATGATTCTGGATCGTCACGCCATCCGGCAACAGGACATTCTTGACCTTGCTGTCCTGCCAGGCAGCATTGAGCTGGATCGTCAGCCCATCAACCGGGCGGGTTGTGAATTCAGCCTCGATGCCCTTGTTGCTCGCTGGCAGGTTGCGGACCAGCTGGGTGAAGCCGACCTGCACAAAGGCCTGATAGTCGTGATACTTGTAGTAGAACGCGGCCAGATTGAGTTCCGTGCGCGGACCCAGCTTGGTCTTCAGGCCGACTTCATAGGCATCGAGCTTTTCAGGGCTGTAGGGAATGTTGTTGAGCGTATCGATGACCGCCTGCCCAAGAAATGGCGTGCCGGTGGAGAAGGTAAAGCCTCCTGATTTGCTGCCCCGGTTGTAGCTGGCGTAAACCAGCGTGTCAGGCGTTGGCTTCCAATCGATCCCTATACGCGCCGTGAGGCCATTGAAGCTTGGCGTCGCTGCAGCCGGAGTCACGGTCACACCTGTGAGCGGCGTGGTGCCAGTGGGATCGTTGTAGGTGATCTGATCCGGTCCCCAATGCAGGGAAAATCCGGAAAAATGCTCGCTCGCGTCATAGCGGCCACGCTTGCTGTCATGCCAGTAACGCAGACCGGCAATCAGCTTGATCGTGTCGCTGACCTTGAACTCGTCCTGTGCGAAGAAGGCAAAGGACTTGGTCTTCTGCTTGATCGCCACTGTCGGATCATATTGGTCAAACGGCGTGGCATATTTTGCATCAAATTTGCCATCGATGATCAGCCCATAGGCACCGACCACGAAGAAGTTGCGGTCGGACGCAACCGATGCGCGCAATTCCTGCGAAATCTGGTTGGTGTCGGCGCGCTGGAAGAACAGCGTGCCGGACGCATAGCAGGTCACGGCCTGTGCCGGCGACGGACAGGGACCGGTCGCGAAGGGCGAGTAGGCCGTAGGGTTGGCAAAATCATAGGGAAGTTCGGGCGGGCCATCGCCACCTTCGATGTAGAACTTCTTGAGGCTGGAATAATCGGTGATCGAAACCAGATCGACCTTGCCGAGGCTCGCTTCCATACGCAGGCTGGCGCCGAAAATCTTCCGGTCGACATAGGCCGGGCCAGTGCCGGCTGTCCGCCAGGGGTTGCCGCCCTGCGACGGCGTGATGGCAGGATTGGTGTAGCCGTTCGCGGTCGAGCCCGGGACGCCGCCATTGTAGGACGCGCCAAAATAATTGTTCCAATATCCGCAGACCTGGTTCGCCGGCAGGAATTCACCCTGGAACTGTGCATTGGGGCAGGCCGGAGCAAGCGAGTAATTGCCTGCCTGACGCTCGCGATCTGCCTGGGCATAGCGGACCGTCAGCCGCGCCTTGAAATTGCTCGAAGGCTCCAGTGCAAGAATGCCGCGCAGTGCCCAGTGATTGTTTGCGCCGCGATCCCTTTCGCCGGGTGTGATGTTCCGGATATATCCGTCATCGCGGTCGTAGATGCCTGAAATGCGGGCGGAGACGCCTTCGCCCAACGGCCCGGACACCGCGCCTTCCAGGATTGTCTGGTTATACCGGCCATAGGTGCCGCTGACATAGCCGTCCAACGCGTCGGTGGGCTGGTTTGAAATGAACTGGATCGCACCGCCGGTTGCGTTGCGCCCGAACAATGTGCCCTGTGGACCGCGCAATGCTTCGACCCGGGCAATATCGAACACGGGGAAGCTGGCTGACGTTATGGAGCTTGCGTAGCTGTCATCCTGGTAGACGGCCACCGGCGGTTCCTGCTGGTCGCCATAGTCGTTCTGGCTGACCCCGCGAATGTTGAAAACGACCTGGGAAGAGCCATAGGCGTTATACTTGATATTGGGAATCGCGCGGACAACGTCGGTCGCGCTCGAGATGTTGAAGCGGGACACCTCCTCCGCATTGAGCACCGAAACGGCAATGCCGACGTCGCGGAGTTTCTGTTCGCGTTTTTGGGCCGTGACCACAATGTCCGTCGAGCCGGAGTCGGCACCGTCTTCAGCCGGTGCGCTCTGTGCATGAACGGGCGCAATTGCCAGGAGACTGGCCGTTGCGAAGCTGAGCGGCACGCTCCAGCGCAACGCCTTGGTCTGTGCCTGAACGTTCATTGATATGGCCATTGGTTCCCCCCTTGATTCTCAGGCGGCGCCCTCATGCCGTGGCCCGATCGGGATCCGCCCTTTAGCCCTAACGATGACGGGAGAATGAACCATATTGAACGCCCGTGCAACCCAATCCCGGCCAAACTGGTGGCAGGAATGACGTGAAAGCGGCGCGATTCTTGCGCCTTTCTGTCTGTTCCGGCGGAATGCATGGGTTCAAAATGCGCATGAACCCTAACGTTCGGCAGCAATAAAACCTGGGGCTAATGATGTGCATCAAATGGGCTTATGAAAGCGGGCTGCTGCGCGTTTTATATGGTGACAGAGTTCTCTCAATCCTATTGAATAGGCGTTCAACGGTAGACAGGGGACAAGATGCGCAGGCGCGAAGCGGAAGATCGCCGCATCCAATTGTTGCAGGCCGCGATGGCGACACTCGCGGAAACGGGCATCGGGGACTTTACCTTGGCAGAAGTGGCGCGGCGTGCGGATGTGTCCGCTGCGCTGATCGTGCATTATTTCGGTGATCGCGACAGCCTGCTGGAAGCGACATTTCGCCTTTTGGTGGAGCGTGTAACGACATTGCCGATGCGGGCGCTTGCCATGGCGCGGGGGCCCGAGCAGCGTTTGCGTGCCTTTGTTCAGGCGCATCTTGATCCAGCGGAATTGACGTCGGAAGCGTCGCGTGCCTGGCTTTCGCTTTGGGGGATGGCGCTTTATGTGCCCGCGCTTGCCCGTCTGCAGCGTGTTCATCAGGAGCGCATGCTTTCGAACCTGCGGCATGAACTGCGAAGCCTTATCCAGCCGGGCGAGGTTGACCGGGTGGCCGAAACCATCGCGGCCATGATTGACGGGTTCTGGCTGCGCACGGCACTTGCCAATGCCTGGAAGCCGGAGGCGGAGGTCCCGACCGATTGGATCTTCGATTTTGTCGATACCAATCTTGACCTGCATCGGCTTGGCGAGGGTGGTGCCCTCAAAGCGCCCGAAACCAGTTTCGACACGATCAATCCTGCAACGGGTGATGTGCTTGCCACCATCCGAATTGACGCCCAAGCCGATGTCGACAAGGCCGTTGCCCGAGCCGCCCATGCTCAGCGAGATTGGGCTCGCACGCCGGGTGTGGAACGCGGCCGCATTCTTGCCCGTGCGGCGCAGTTGCTGGTGGAGCGCAACGAAACGCTTGCGCGGTTGGAGGCGCAGGATACGGGCAAGCCGATTCAGGAAACAATTGCGGTCGATGTGCTTTCGGGTGCGGATTGCATCGAATATTTTGCAGGCGTTGCGCGGACGATTGCCGGTGAGCATCTGGACCTGGGCCCGGGCGCATTTGGCTATACCCGGCGTGAGCCCCTGGGCGTTGTGGCGGGAATCGGGGCCTGGAACTATCCCATCCAGATTGCCTGCTGGAAAAGCGCACCGGCCCTTGCCTGCGGCAATGCGATGATTTTCAAGCCGGCCGAGCTGACACCGCTGACTGCAATCGAGCTCGAAAAAGCCTATCGGGATGCCGGGCTGCCAGATGGTCTGTTTCAGGTCGTGCAGGGCAAGGCTGAAACGGGGCGCATGCTCAGCCTGCACCCGGGCATTGCCAAGGTATCGCTCACTGGCGAAGTGGGAACCGGGAAAAAGGTCATGGTCGATGCGGCCGGGACGCTCAAATACGTCACGCTGGAGCTCGGCGGCAAATCCGCGCTGATCGTCTTTGAGGACGCCGACTTGGACGAGGCCGTGTCCGGGGCACTTCTGGCCAATTTCTATTCGGCAGGCGAAGTCTGCACAAACGGCACCCGCGTGTTCGTGCACAAGGCCGTCCGACAGGCTTTCCTCCAGAAATTGAAGGCACGCACCGAAGCCATGGTGATTGGCGATCCTCTGGATCCTCAAACCCAGATCGGGGCGCTGATCTCCGAAGCACATATGCAAAAGGTCCTTGGCTATATCGCCCTTGGCCGGGAGCAGGGGGCGACGCTGTTGACGGGAGGCCATCGCGTGACAACCGGTGCGCTTGCCAAGGGAGCATTTGTCCAGCCGACGATCTTTACCGGCTGTACTGATGACATGGGCATCGTGCGGGAGGAGATTTTCGGTCCTGTCATGGCGGTCCTCGATTTCGAGGATGAAGCAGAGGTGATCGCCCGCGCAAACAACACGAGCTTCGGCCTTGCGGCAGGGATTTTCACCAATGACCTGAAGCGCGCCCATCGCGTGATTGCGGCACTGGATGCAGGGACCTGCTGGATCAACACCTACAACATCACCCCGATCGAGCTGCCCTTCGGCGGCAACAAGCAATCAGGCCTTGGCCGGGAGAATGGCAAGGCCGCGATCGAGCATTATACCCAGTTGAAGAGCGTCTATGTCGCGATGGAGGCGATTGATGCCCCCTATTGATCAAGCCGATTTCATCATTGTCGGCGCGGGGTCTGCTGGCTGCGTGCTGGCCGATCGCTTGAGCGCAGACGGACAGAACAAGGTCGTCCTGCTTGAATTCGGAGGCAGCGACCGATCCATTTTCATCCAGATGCCGGCTGCACTTGCCTATCCCATGAACACAAAGCGATGGAACTGGGGCTATGAGAGCGAACCGGAACCCCATCTCAACAATCGACGCCTGAATTGTCCGCGCGGCAAGGGCTTGGGCGGATCATCGTCGATCAACGGTCTGGTCTATGTCCGGGGCAATGCGCTCGATTTTGAACGGTGGAAGGATGAGGAGGGCGCGCGAGGATGGGGATATGCGGATGTGCTCCCCTATTTCAAACGCGCAGAAACGCGCGCCGAGGGCGGAAATGAATATCGCGGCGGTGATGGTCCGCTTTCGACCAGCTATGGGCCGCTCAAGAATCCGTTGCACACGGCCTGGCTCGAGGCTGCGCAGCAGGCCGGCTATGCGTTGACGGAAGATTACAACGGCTATCGCCAGGAGGGCTTTGGGCGCATGGACATGACCGTGCGCAATGGTACCCGTTGTTCCGCGGCGAAGGCCTATCTTTACGGGGCCCGCAAGCGGGCAAACCTGTCTGTGATCGATCACGCCCTGGCGACCCGCGTCCTGTTCGAGGGCAAGCGCGCAGTGGGCATCGAATACGAGCGTGAGGGCAAGCTCCACCAGATCCGCGCCTCACGGGAAGTCATCCTCTCCGGTGGGTCGATCAATTCGGTGCAGCTGCTCAAACTGTCAGGTATTGGCCCCTCAGATGAGCTGAGGCAGCACGGGATCAATGTGCTGGCAGACCGCCCGGGAGTCGGGGCCAACCTGCAGGATCATCTCGAATTCTACTTCCAGATGGCATGCACCCAGCCAATCACGCTTTACGGCAAGGCGAATTTGCTGGGCAAGGCGCTGGTCGGCGCGCAATGGCTGTTCCTCAGGTCCGGTGTCGGGGCCTCGAACCAGTTCGAGAGCTGCGGCTTCATTCGCAGCCGCGCCGGGATCAAATATCCGGACATCCAGTATCACTTCTTCCCGATGGCGATCAATTATGACGGGACGTCACTCGCCAGCGAACACGGTTTTCAGGCCCACGTCGGGCCAATGCGATCAAAAAGCCGTGGCTCCGTGACACTGAGGAGCGCAGACCCGCGCGAAAAGCCAAAGATCTTCTTCAACTACATGAGCCACCCTGACGACTGGTCCGAAATGAGGGCCTGCGTCCGTTTGACGCGGGAGATTTTCCAGCAACCGGCGTTTGCGCCTTTTCGCGGGCGCGAAATTCAGCCCGGCGCCGATTGCACCTCCGATGCAGATATTGACGCCTTTATCGCGGAGCATGTCGAAAGTGCGCTGCATCCGTCCTGCACATGCAAGATGGGCGATCCTGCCGACCCCATGGCTGTGGTCGATCCGGAGCTGCGCGTGATTGGCGTCGAGGGCCTTCGCGTGGTGGACAGTTCGGTCATGCCGTCGATTACGACCGGCAATCTCAATGCGCCAACGATCATGATTGGTGAAAAGGGAGCCGACCATATTCTTGGCAAGCCGCTGCTTGCGCCGTCGAACGCTGCCTATTTTGTTGCGGAAAATTGGGAAACCTCGCAGCGATGATCGCCAGCATCTCGGAACCGGCGCGGCAAACCGATGTGATCCGTGAAACCGACGTGCTTGTCGTTGGTTCCGGACCGGGTGGATTGGCGGCGGCGCTTGCGGCGGCCCGCGCCGGCGTCGAGACCGTTCTGCTTGAACGCTATGGCTGTTTTGGCGGGAATATCACGCAAGTGGGTGTCGAAGGCTTTGCCTGGTATCGCCACCCCCAGACAATCGACAGTGAGGGCATCGGACGGGAATTTGAAGAACGCGCCAAGGCAATGGGCGCAGCGATGCCCGAGCCGCAATCGATCAGCCACAGTCTGGATGCAGAAGGCTTCAAGGTGGTCGCGGACACGCTGGTCGAGGAAGCGGGCGTTATCCCGATGCTCCATCGCCTTTTCGTCGCGCCGATCATGGAAGGCGACACGATCCGCGGCGTGATCGTCGAGAGCAAGGCCGGCCGCGAAGCCATTCTTGCGAAACGCGTGATCGATGCGACGGGCGATGCCGATATTGCCTATCGGGCTGGTGCGCCGACGCACAAGCATCCGGTTGACGAGATGATGTCGGTCTCGGTGATGTTTTCGATGTGCGGCGTCAACAAGGCGCGGTTTATCGACGCCGTGAATGCGGACCCGCAGACCTATGGCGATTGGGCTGTGGGTGGCGAGTGGGAAGTGATTACCAGCGGCAAGGAAGACGAGATGTTCTCGCCATTCCTGAGGAAGCCTTTTCAGAAAGCCCTGGAGGCTGGTCTGATTCCAGACAGTGTGAAAACCATGGCGGGCACTTGGGGCACGGTATCCGATCAGGGTGACCTGACCTATCTCAACATGTGTCACCTCTATCTCGATGGGACCGATCCTGATGCACTCACGCATGGGGAAATGGCTGGGCGCAAACAGGCCATGCATGCGATCAGTGCGCTCAAATCCTTCATGCCGGGATGCGAGGATGCAAAGCTTCGCAACTTCGGAATGACCCTTGGGATTCGCGATACGCGCAAGATTGATGCCGTCTACAACATGACAAGCGCGGATGTCCTCGAACAAGGGCGATTTGAAGACACGATCGGCATCTTCCCCGAATTCATCGATGGCTATGGTTATTTGATCCTCCCGACGACCGGACGCTACTTTCACGTCCCGTATCGCTCGATGTTGCCGAAAGGCGTGAAAAACCTGCTGGTCACGGGCCGTGTGATCGGTGGGGACAAGGTGAGCCATGCCGCAGTCCGCAACATGATGTGCTGCGCAGTGGCAGGGCAGGGCGCCGGAGTTGCGGCTGCTACCGCCATCAAGACCGGCCGCGATTTCAGCGACGTCGACTTGCACGCAATTCAGCATGAGCTGCAGCGGCAGGGCGCACGCATTTCATGAACGACCCAGCGTTTGCGTGCAGCGAGCTTTCGCTTGAGCGATGCGCCGGCACACACTATAAGTAATGCTAATGATACGCTATCTATCCTGCCGCAGTCGATGAGCAAGGCTCAAATCCCGCACAATTTCGAGTTTCGCGCGCTGCAGGTGTTCGTCACCACTGCAGAGCAAGGCAGCATGACCCAAGCCGCCAAGGTTCTGGGGCTGACCCAGTCCGGTGTGTCTCAAATCATTGCCGGTCTGGAAGAGACTGTAGGTCGGCAATTGTTCGATCGGGGCATGCGGCCGATCATCCTGACGAAGGTTGGTCAGGTTCTCCTCCGTCAAAGTCAGAAGATTATTGGCGACCTTCAGCACGCTTTTGTCGAAGCGACCGAAAGCGACAGTGGAGAGTTGCCCTCTCTCAACATTGCCATGCCGGAAAGCCTTGCAAATGTGCTCGGCCCCCGGCTCTATCGTCGTAGATCTGACATTGCAAAATTCTGGCGTATTTCCAATGGGTTGATGCCGGAGCAGCGGGCCAAGTTCAATACGCATGCGGCTGACCTGATCATTACGGAGGAAAGCAACACGTCCGACATGATCGATGTCGAACGTTACAGCGTGTTTACCGAACCCTATGTTCTGATCTTCCCCAAGGATTTTGCCCTTCCGCAGGAACTGGGCCCGCATCTTGCAGACAGCACGTTGATCCGGTTTTCCCTGCGTTCTTCAGCAGGGCGCCAGACTGAGGCGCAGCTCAGCCGCCTTCAGCTCAAGTTTCCAAGCCAGATCGAATTCGATTCCGTTGTCGGCCACGCCAAGGCCGTGTCCTATGGTTTGGGATGGGGCATTACGACGCCCCTCTGCCTCTTTCAGGTCCCTGGCATTTTTGAAGAGCTGACCGTACAGCCCATTGTGAGGGGCAAGTTCGGTCGCAGGATGACGATGGTCGCGCGGGAACAGATCCTGGGTTCCGCACCACGGACGCTTGTTGAAGAATGCCGCCTGATCCTGAAAGATGAGGTTTTTCCCGACATCGTCGCGAAATTGCCTTGGCTCGAGGAACTGCTGACCCTGGGGGACGATTGATCTGGCACTGCTGAGTTCCATTAGCCCACAAAATGGTAGCGATTACTTTCTTGCGGTTGGGCAAAATCGAATTGAGAATTCCTGCCTATTGAACCAAATCGCGCCATCCGTCGTGGCCTGGACAGATCAGGTTTCGCGTCAGAGCAGATGAAAAGGGGGGCGCTTTCGCGCTGGTGAGTGATCATGCAAGAGAACCAATTGCCGCCGCCGGGCGCACCGGATATCGACATTGCCCGTGCTGCGCACATGGCACCCATCCTTTCGCTTGCTCATGAAACGCTGGGCATCGCGCCAGAACATCTGGTCCCTTATGGGCACCACAAGGCCAAAGTCAGCCTCGAACTGGTCAATTCCGTCAAGGACCGCCCGCGTGGGAAACTGATCCTTGTCACGGCGATCACACCGACACCTGCAGGTGAAGGAAAGACAACAACAAGCGTAGGCCTGACAGATGGCCTCAATCGTATCGGCATGCGAACCATAGTCTGCTTGCGGGAGCCCTCACTTGGACCCTGTTTTGGCATGAAGGGCGGAGCGGCTGGTGGCGGACGCGCTCAGGTGATTCCGATGGAGGACATCAACCTTCATTTCAACGGAGACTTCCACGCAATTACCTCGGCTCATAGCCTGCTCGCGGCGATACTGGACAACCATTTGCAGTGGGGCAATGAGCTGAACATTGATCCGCGTCGTGTCGTGTGGCGGCGCGTCGTCGACATGAACGACCGTGCGCTGCGCAACATCAACGTTGGTCTTGGCGGAGCGGCACATGGCGTCCCACGCGAGACGGGATTTGATATCACGGTGGCGTCAGAGATCATGGCAATCCTGTGTCTCGCGACCGATCTCAAGGACCTTCAGCGCCGTCTTGGCGACATCATTGTTGCTCGGACATACGCCAAAAAGCCTGTGACAGCGCGCGATCTCAAAGCGGATGGCGCGATGGCAGTGTTGCTCCGCGATGCCTTGCAACCCAATCTGGTCCAGACAATCGAGCATAATCCGGCGTTCATTCATGGCGGGCCGTTTGCGAACATCGCGCATGGGTGCAACTCTGTCATGGCGACACAGACTGCGCTTCGTCTTGCCGACGCCGTCGTGACGGAAGCCGGCTTTGGCGCCGACCTGGGCGCCGAGAAGTTCCTCGACATCAAATGTCGTCAGTCCGGCCTTCGCCCCGATGCAGTCGTGTTGGTGGCAACTGTGCGTGCGCTCAAGATGCAAGGCGGTGTTGCAAAGGAAAACCTCGGCACGCCTGATGTTGCGGCGCTGGAGCGCGGGGCCGTGAACCTGGCCCGCCACATTGAAAATCTGCAGAAGTTCGGCCTGACGCCCGTCGTTGCAATCAACCATTTCGTCAAGGACAGCGATGAAGAGATTGCAGCGCTGAAAGCGGTTTGCGACCGTTACAATGCGCGGTCTGCGATTGCCAAGCATTGGGCCGAAGGTGGCGCCGGTGCCGAGGATCTTGCCCGGGAAGTGAAGGCTCAGCTTGAGCAAGGCTCACCCGAAATCAAGCTTCTATACCCCGATTCCATGCCGCTGACCGAGAAAATCGAAACCATTGCACGCGAAATCTATCACGCTGGCAAGGTCGTGATTGTTGAAGAGGCGGCCCGTAATCTGAAGGATTTTGAAAGCCTTGGTTTCGGGAACCTGCCCGTTTGCATCGCCAAGACGCAATACAGCTTTTCGACGCATCCCGGTGAAATCGGTGCGCCATCAGGGCATACGCTGGAAGTCCGGTCCGTTCGACTTTCGGCCGGTGCCGGCTTTGTGGTTGCGGTGTGCGGAGACATCATGACCATGCCGGGCCTGCCGCGGCGTCCTGCGTCCGAAGGCATCTATCTTGATGATGAGGGGAACATCGTGGGGCTGGCCTGATACTTGGCCTGCGGTCATGGCTGCATGACGATTTTGAATGGCCGGGGCTGATGTTTCTGCGTTAGGCTTTGCGGCATGTCGGATCCAGTTCATTCCCGCCGCGGAGGCGGACGCGAAGCCAAGCGCGCAGCGCGTCTTGGTGCCGTCGCGACCTTTGCCCCCTTCATCGAGCGCAAGCTGCCTTATGTCGATTTGCTTGGCGAGGAAGGCCTGAGCCTGATCGAAGCAAATGCAGAGACGATTCTGACCGAAATCGGTGTCGAGTTTCGCGACGACCCGGAAGCACTTGAAATCTGGAAGGCCGCCGGCGCCGATGTGAAGGGCGAGCTGGTGAGGATGCCTCCCGGCATGTGCCGCAAGCTCATCCAGGACCATGCCCCGCGCGAATTCACGCAACAGGCACGGAACCCGGCGCGAAATATCATCATCGGGGGCAAACGGACCGTATTTGCACCCACAGCCGGTCCGCCCTTTGTGCGTTGTCTCGACAAGGGGAGACGATATGGCACAATCGAGGACTTCAACAATTTTGCGAAGCTGACCTATGCTTCGCCATGGCTCCACAGCTCGTCGACGGCAATGTGCGAGCCGGTCGATCTGCCGGTCAACAAGCGTCACTTCGACATGTTCTACGGCAACGCGACGCTTTCCGACAAATGCTTCTTCAGTGCCGTTTCCGCACCCAGCCGGTCGCAGGATTGTGTCGACATGGCCAGCATCCTGTTCGGCGATCGTTGGATGAATGCCGAAACGGGCGAACCCAATACCTGCCTGGCCGGGGTCATCAACGGCAATTCACCACTGACGTTTGATGCGACGATGCTTGGCGCAGCCAAGGTGCTTGCGCGGGCCAATCAGGCGACCTTGATCACGCCGTTCATCATGGCCGGCGCCATGGCGCCAACTGGGCTCGCCGGCGCCATCGCGGTTACGCTTGCAGAA
Source organism: Sphingomonadaceae bacterium (assembly GCA_046348625.1). Classification (GTDB taxonomy): domain Bacteria; phylum Pseudomonadota; class Alphaproteobacteria; order Sphingomonadales; family Sphingomonadaceae; genus Aquisediminimonas. The sequence continues at coordinate 154,738 of JAXMDX010000002.1, read as the reverse complement.
GCAATGGCAGGCATGGCGTTCCTCCAGTTGGTCAAGCCCGGCGCGCCGGTGATTTTCGGCAGCTTTGTGACGACGCTTTCCATGCAGTCTGGTGCGCCGACTTATGGCACCCCTGAATGCAATTTGATGATCAATGCCCTGCTCGCGCTTGCGCGGCGCCTGGGCGTCCCGTCGCGAACGGGCGGCAGTCTGTGTGCCTCAAAGATTGCAGACGGGCAGGCTGCCTATGAATCAGCCCAGACCTTGCTCACAACGTGCATGGGCGGCGCGAATTTCGTTCTGCAGTCGGCAGGCTGGCTCGAGGGCGGGCTGGTCACGGGCTATGAAAAATTCATGATGGACTGCGATCAGCTTGGCATGATGCAGAAAATGCTCGGGGGGTATGATCTCACCGAAAATGGACAGGCGATGGATGCCATCCGCGACGTAGGGCCCGGCAAGCACTTCTTTGGCTGTGCTCACACGCAGGCCAACTTTGAGACAGCTTTCTATCGTTCACCGCTAGCTGATTATGACAGCTGGGAAAAATGGGAGGCCGAAGGCGCGCTCGACATCCAGCAGCGCGCAAATGCAGCCTGGAAGAAGGTCCTCGCCGAACATGTTTCGCCGGCCCTGGATGAAGGCGTGCACGAAGAACTCTGCGCCTTTATCGACAAGCGGAAAGCGTCAATGCCGGACGCCAACTACTGAGTGCACTGCCTCAATAATCATCAGCATTAATCTGGCAAATGCCGCTGCATCCGGTTGCGCGAATGCGTGATTGGCTGGCATAGCCCCTGTTCATTCAGCTTCTAGGGGCATTCCAAAATCATGAAAACAACGGCGCGCGTGGTGGTGGTCGGTGGTGGCGTGGTGGGCGTCAGCACGCTGTATCATCTTGCCAAGATGGGCTGGTCGGATGTTGTCCTCGTCGAGCGGAAGGAACTGACCTCGGGCTCCACCTGGCATGCTGCAGGGCTGTTGCCTCTGTTCAACCTCAGCTATTCGGTCGGCAAGATCCACCAATATTCCGTTGGCTTCTATCCCAGTCTGGAAGCCGAAACCGAGCTGAATGTCGGCTTCTCGAATTGCTCGAATATTCGGCTTGCCCGCACGCGGGACAGAATGGACGAGTATGAATATTATGCCGGCGTCGCCAAGACGATCGGCGTGGAAGTCAACTTCCTCACGCCGGATCAGGTCAAGGAAATCTGGCCGCTGTGCAATACGGATGGCATCCTTGGCGCAATCCAGCACCCTGCGGATGGATATATCCAGCCTGCCGACCTGACGCAGGCACTTGCCAAAGGTGCGCGCCAGCGGGGAGCGGAGATCTATCGCAACACGACCGTGACCGGCATTACCCAGAAGCCGAATGGCGAGTGGATTGTCCACACGGACCAGGGCGACATCACCTGCGAGCACGTCGTCTCTGCAACGGGCAACTTTGCGCGACAGACCGGTGCCATGGTGGGGCTTGATGTTCCCGTTATTCCGGTTGAGCATCAATACATCGTGACCGACCAGCACCCTGCGATCATGGAGCGACGTGCAAAGGGGCTTCCGGAGATGGGCGTCCTGCGCGAGTCCGATTCAAGCTGGTACATGCGCGAAGAGGCTGGGGGCCTTCTGCTGGGCCCCTATGAAATCGGAGCGCCAGCCTGTTATGTAAAGGGTCCTGCGTCGAACAGCGAATATGAGCTGTTCCCGGACGATCTTGAACGCCTGATGCCGTACATTGAAACGGCCATCGCCCGTGTTCCCGCCTTCGGGGAAGTGGGCGTCAAGAAAGTCTACAACGGTGCAATCGCCTATACGCCCGACGGGTCGCCGATCGTCGGTCCGGCATGGGGTCTCAAGAACTTCTGGCTCAATGAAGGCCATAGTTTCGGGATCACAGCCGCTGGGGGCGCGGGTTGGCAACTTGCTCATTGGATTGTCGATGGTGAACCGACCATTGACATGATGGGTGTCGATCCGCGCCGCTTCGGTGACTATGCTGGCGAAGGCTATCTCGTCGAAAAGAACGAGGAGGCTTATGCCAAGGTCTTCACCGTCCATTATCCGGATGAGGAAAGGGAAGGCGGCCGCGCGCTGCGTCGGATGCCGTGCCATGACCGGATGAAGGCGCTGGGCGCCGTCTTTGGATCCGTGTTCGGCTGGGAACGTCCCGGCTGGTTTGCCCCTCCCGGCTATGAACTGACTCCGGCAGATCTGGATGCGCCCGATGTGCTGTTGAACCACAATCACCCGGTCGTCGACGGTGAGCCCATCCGCGAAAAATGGTCGTTCCGGAGATCCAACTATTTCGAACATGTTGGCAATGAATGTCGCCATGTGACTGAAAAGGTTGGACTTCAGGATATGAGCGCGTTTGCAAAGTGCCGTATCTCCGGTCCCGGTGCCGAGGCTTGGCTTGATGGCTTGCTGACCAATGCCGTGCCGAAGAAGATCGGCCGCGTTACCCTGTCTTACCTCCTGACAAAGGACGGCGGGGTCCGCGCTGAATTCACGGTCTACAAGAGCGGGCCGCAAAGTTATTATCTGGTCTCGGCAGGCGCCTATGAACGCCATGATCAGGACTACCTCCAAAAGGCGTTACCGACTGACGGATCGGTCCGGTTCGAGCGACTGACGACACAGATGGGCGTCCTGGTTCTTGCAGGACCTCGGGCGCGTGACGTCTTGTCCAAGGTGACCCGCGCAGACCTGTCTAACGAAGCATTCCCTTGGCTGACCGGTCAACGCATCAGTATCGGGGCTGCACCTGTGGACGCGCTGCGGGTCAATTTCATCGGGGAACTTGGCTGGGAAATCCATCACCCGATCGAAATGCAGAACTATATTTTCGACAAGCTGATGGAAGCGGGCGCCGAGTTTGACATCAAGCCGTTCGGTATCAAGGCCATGACGCTGATGGCGCTTGAAAAGAGCTACAAGCTCATCCCGCGCGAACTTTCGATTGAATACAATGCCTATGAAAGCGGGCTGGACCGCTTCATCAGTCTCAAGAAGCCGGGTTTCCACGGTAAGGATGGCCTGCTCGCGAAGAAGCACGCGGGACTTGCCAACCAGCTGGTAACTCTGGAGGTGCTGGGCGTCACTGACGCTGACGCACGCGGATCCGAGCCGGTGTATCTGGGGAACGAGATTGTCGGGCGGGTGACATCAGGCGGGTTTGGCTGGCGTGTGAACAAGAGCCTCACGCTTGCCATGGTTCGGCCCGAACTCGCTGCTGCCGGCACAGAACTCGAAATCTCGATTCTCGGTACCCGGCACAAGGCGATCATCATCGCCGACAGCCCGTTCGACCCGGAAAACAACGCAATCAGAGCCTGAGACCGTGTCGGAATATTCCTCTGTCACCCAATGGCTTGGCCAGGATCGGCAAGGGTACACCTTGCCACAAGGCCTTTATGTCAGCCGAGCTGCGTTCGAGTTCGATACGCGGGTCATGCTCAAGCGCGTCTGGCTTTACGCCTGCACAGTTGCGCATGTGAAGAACTCGGGCGACTTCTACCTGTTCGAAATGGCCAACACGTCGGTCATCATTGTGCGTGGCCGCGACGGAGACGTAAGAGCGTTTCACAACAGCTGTGCTCATCGCGGCGCCAAACTCTGCAGCCAGGCAAAAGGCAGCATGCCGCGCATCATGTGCCCCTACCATCAATGGACCTATGGCCTTGATGGCAAACTGCTCGCCGCCCGCAACATGCCCGAGGGCTTTGAAAAGGCCGATCACGGACTGCAGCCGGCAAGGCTGGAAAATATCGGTGGCCTGATCTTCATTTGCCTGTCGGACGATCCACCGACGATCGAGCATGCACGTGCAGACATTGCCGAACGCGTTGCGATCTACAATCTCGAACAGTGCAAGGTGGCTGTGCAGGACGATCTGGTCGAGGCCGCCAACTGGAAGCTGGTGATGGAAAACAATCGCGAGTGCTACCACTGCGACGTGAACCATCCCGAATTGCTGAAGTCACTGGGGACAAGCGGTTTTGGCAAAGGCTTGCCGGGTGACGATGCGGAAGCGGCTCAGGGCGCACGCTACGAGGACTATCTCGCGGCACAACAGGCGGCATGGCGCGAGGCGGGCCTGTATACGCATTTGGTCGAATTTCCGGATGACGGCTGGCACCGTGTGGTCCGCTTGCCTCTCGCCAATGGTTCGCGATCGCAGACACTCGATGGTGAACCGGCTTCGCGCATTCCGATTTGCGTGCACCCCGGAACCGGTGATTCCAGCCTTTCAGTCTGGACCCAGCCCAATTCCTGGCACCATTTCTGCCAGGATCACGCGGTGACGTTTTCGCTGACCCCGCTTGATGCCGATCGCACCTTGTTGCGGACCAGTTGGCTGGTCCACGAGGATGCAGTCGAAGGTGTCGACTATGATGTCGATAATCTCGCTGCCGTGTGGCGCGCCACCAACCGGCAGGACAGCAGGCTCGCAGAGCTCAATCATGCGGGAATTGCCACCGACGGTTACCGCCCCGGCCCTTATGCCTTGGAAGAACGGTTGGTCGAGGACTTCAAGGATTTCTACGTCGAAACGGCGAAATCCGCCTTGGGCAAGGGTGCTGCATGATGGAACTTCCTCTCGCCGGAACGGTCACCAGCAGCGCATCGGGCTGGCAGCCGGGTGCTCGGCCGGGTGAACTCGTCTGTCCACTGATCGACGACCCGCGCGGCTATCGGACTATGTTGTCAAAGGTCCCGCCGGAGCCTTTGGGTGATTTGCACGCGCATGAGGAGATTGAACAGATCTATGTCATCGAAGGCGATTTCTTCGATGATGATGCGAACTATGGCCCGGGAGACTTCGTGCTGCGCATGCCGGGTACAATGCACCGCGCAGGCAGCAAGAATGGATGTCTGATGATGATCGTCTACGTGCCGCTGGTCGAGGCACGCGCATGACCCGGTTTTCCGCCCTCAGCCTGTTCGCCAATGCCTTGTCGAGCCACAAGAAATGGCCCCAGCATTGGCCTGATGCCGCCCCCAAACAATCCTATGATGCGATCATTGTTGGCGCTGGCGGACATGGTCTGGGGGCCGCCTATTATCTGGCCAGTCGCTACGGAATCACGAATGTGGCAGTCATTGAAAAAGGCTGGCTGGGCGGCGGCAATACAGGGCGCAACACCACAATCATCCGATCAAACTATCTCTATGATGAAAGTGCCCATCTCTACGACCATGCCGTGAAACTGTGGGACGGGCTTTCGCAGGACCTTAATTTCAACGTGATGTATTCAAAGCGCGGCGTGATGATGCTCGCGCACAATGTGCATGACGTGCAGAGCTTCAAGCGACATATTCATGCAAATCGCCTCAATGGCGTCGACAATGAATGGCTGACCCCGGAAGAGGCCAAGGCCTATTGCCCCCCGCTGAGCATTGCACCAGACGCGCGCTATCCGGTGCTGGGCGCAGCGCTCCAGCGTCGCGGCGGGACTGCCAGACATGATAGCGTTGCCTGGGGATATGCGCGTGCAGCAGCACGACTCGGCGTCGATATCATCCAGAATTGTGCGGTCACGGGCATTCGTCGCGACAGGCATGGCGCTATCGAAGGCGTGGAGACGGAGCGTGGCTTCATCGCGTCGAAGAAAGTCGGCGTTTCGGCGGCCGGCAATACGTCGGTCGTCATGCGGATGGCCGGGCTGGATTTCCCATTGGAGAGCTATCCTCTGCAGGCACTTGTGTCAGAGCCGGTCAAGCCGGTCTTTCCGTGTGTCGTCATGTCGAACACCGTGCACGCCTATATGAGCCAGTCTGACAAGGGCGAACTGGTCATCGGTGCTGGCACGGATCAGTATGTCAGCTATTCACAACGCGGCGCACTCCACATTCTTGAGCATAATATTGCGGCCATCTGCGAGATTTTTCCGATCTTTCGCAGGATGCGGATGCTGCGCAGCTGGGGCGGGATCGTCGATGTGACGCCGGATCGTTCCCCGATCCTCGGGAAAACACCTGTGCCGGGCCTTTATGTCAATTGCGGCTGGGGAACAGGCGGCTTCAAAGCGACGCCGGGAGCGGCTGACCTGTTGGCCTATACGATTGCCAAGGATGAACCGCATCGCATCAACGCTCCGTTCAATTTGGATCGCTTCCGGAACGGACGCCTGATCGACGAAGCGGCTGCTGCAGCGGTGGCGCATTGAGATGATCCTGATCCATTGCCCCTATTGCGACGAAAAGCGCCCCGAGATCGAATTTTCCTATGGCGGGGAGGGCCATATTGCGCGCCCACCTGATCCTTCGGCATTGTCAGACGAGGAATGGGAACGGTATCTGTTCATCCGCGCCAACCCGAGGGGACGGCACAATGAGCGCTGGCGGCACTCCTTTGGCTGCGGACGCTTTTTCAATGCAGTTCGGGATACCGTCACAGACAAGTTCGAATTGACCTACAAGGCTGGCGAGGCTCGCAAATGAGCGGGTTTCGGATCAAGGCAGGCGGTCGCGTCGACCGCAGCAGGACCGTGCGCTTCACCTTCGATGGCAAGTCCTTTGAGGGCTTCGCTGGCGATACCTTGGCATCCGCCCTGCTTGCGGCCGGTGAGACGCTCTTTGGCCGATCCTTCAAATACCACCGCCCGCGTGGTCTGGTCGGTGCCGGAGCTGAAGAACCCAATGCCCTGATCACCGTGGATCGTGGGGGCGGTCGTTTCACACCGAATTTGCGCGCGACGGCGATCGAGATTTACGACGGGCTGAATGCCAGAAGCCAGAATCGCTGGCCCTCGCTCAAGACTGACTTTGGCGCGATCAATGACCGGCTCGGCCGCTTCTTTCCGGCGGGCTTTTACAACAAGACGTTCATGTGGCCGCGGTCCTTCTGGGAAAAGCTCTATGAACCCGCGATCCGTCGCATGGCCGGTCTGGGTGACGCGCCAAGCGAGACCGATCCCGATGACTATGCCGCCGGCCATGCGCACTGTGAGCTGCTGATTATCGGTGCCGGGCCAGCCGGTATCGATGCGGCGCTGGAAGCGAGCGGGACAAACAAGCGTGTCATCCTGATCGACGAGCAGGACGAACTGGGCGGCGGCGCGCTGTCCGATCCCGCGCTTTGGCCCTGGCTGGAGCGTAGCAGGAAGGCGTTGGCCGATGCGCGGAATATTACCGTCCTGACCCGAACGACGGCGTTCGGCTATTTCCACGACAATTTCATTGGGGCCATCGAGCGGCTGACCGATCATCTCGCGACCACGGGCACAGGTCCGCGCGAAAAGCTTTGGAAAATTCGGGCCGGCGAAGTGATCCTTGCCCAGGGCGCTATTGAACGGCCGCTGGTCTTTGAAGGCAATGATACGCCGGGGGTCATGCTGGCCTCAGCCGCCAAGGTCTGGGCGCTGCGTTATGGTGTGGCGGTGGGCAAGAATGTTGCCTTGATGGCTGCGCATAACAGCGGCTGGAAGGACGCAGTCGCGCTGCACAACGCTGGCGTTGCGGTCTCGACGATCATTGATGTGCGGGATGTGATTGAGCCTGATCTTGTCGAGGCCGCCCGTGCTGCAGGCATTCAGGTCCATCTTGGCTCGAGCGTCGTTGGTGTCTCTGGCCGACATGCGGTTACAGCAATCAAATTTGCCGGAAATGACGGCAGCGCAGTGCAGTCTGTATCGTGCGATGCTCTCCTGATGGCGGGCGGATGGACACCCAGCATCCACCTTTGGTCGCACAGCAAGGGCAGCATCCGCTGGTCTGACGATTGGGGCGCATTCCTGCCGGACAAGCCAAATGAGAATGTGCGCTGTGTCGGGGCCTGTGCCGGCAACTGGAGCTTTGGCCAGGGGATCAATCTGGGGCAGCTGCCCACACCGAAGGATCCTTCGACAATCAAGGCGTTCGTGGACTTCCAGAACGATGTCACCGCAAAGGACATCGCCCTGGCAGTGCGCGAGGGCTATCGCTCGGTCGAACATATCAAGCGCTATACAACCAACGGCATGGCGACCGATCAGGGCAAGACATCCAACCTGAATGCGCTTCAGCTGGCCTCCGGATTTCTCGACAAGCCGATTGAGGCGGTTGGCCTGACGACTTTTCGCCCACCCTATACGCCCCAGAGTTTCGGCGCATTTGCCGGGCACGCCAAGGATGCCCTGTTCCAGCCGACGCGCAAGACGCCGATCGACAGTTGGGCAGAAGAGCAGGGCGCGGTCTTCGAGCCGGTCGCGCAATGGCGTCGTGCCCGCTATTTCCCCAAGGCAGGGGAGGACATGCATGCAGCCGTGAACCGCGAGTGTCTGGCGGTCCGCAATGCAGTTGGCATTTTCGATGCGTCGACCTTGGGCAAGATCGAAGTCGTTGGTCCGGATGCGGCCGAATTCCTCAACCGGATGTACACAAATCCGTGGAAGGCGCTCGAACCCGGTCGTTGCCGGTACGGCCTGCTGTTGAGAGAAGATGGGTTCATTACCGATGACGGTGTCTCGGCGCGACTTGCGCCAGACCGTTTTCACCTGACCACAACAACCGGCGGCGCTGCGCGCGTTCTCAACATGATGGAGGATTATCTCCAGACGGAATGGCCGGACCTCGACGTGTGGCTGACCAGCATTTCCGAACAATACGCAGTCATTGCGCTTCAGGGCCCCAAGGCGCGCGATTTGATTGCGCCTTTTGTCGATGGCATCGACCTTTCGCCCGAGGCCTTTCCGCACATGGCCGTGCGTGACGGGACAATTTGTGGTGTACCAACACGATTGTTCCGGGTCAGCTTTACCGGCGAACTGGGGTTCGAGATCAATGTGCCCCCCGCCTATGGTCGCGCGGTCTGGGAGACGCTGTGGGCGGCCGGGCAACAGTATGGCCTTACAGCTTATGGCACGGAAACGATGCATGTCTTGCGCGCCGAAAAGGGTTTCATCATTGTCGGGCAGGATACCGATGGCACCTTGACGCCTTACGACGCCGGCCTTGACTGGGCGGTCGGCAAAAAGAAGGCGGACTTTGTCGGCAAACGTTCTCTTGCGCGCCCTGACATTGTTGCGCCCGGGCGCAAGCAGTTGGTAGGGCTGCTGACCGATGATCCCAATGAGGTGCTGGAAGAAGGGGCGCAGATCGTTGCTGATGCCGCTCAGCCCATTCCCATGACGATGATCGGGCATGTCACCTCATCATACTGGAGCGCAACGCTCGGTCGCTCGATCGCGATCGCCATGGTGGCAGGCGGGCACGGGCGCACAGGCGAAACGCTCTACATTCCGATGCCGGGGAAGACGATAGCGGCCAAGGTTTCGGGCATGGTGTTCTATGATCCGGAAGGAGCCCGGCTCAATGGCTGACGCGCTCACTCGCCTGGACCCTGTTCCTGCGGCGCCTGTCCGGCATGGCGATCTGACGATTGCGCTCGCGCAACCGATGCGGCGCTGGTCGCTCCGCGCCCGCGACGCAAAGCGGCTCGAAGAACTGCTTGGGGTGAAGATCCCCAGACGGATCGGCGAAACGCTCGGAGAGATTGCCTGCCTTGGCCCTGATGAATGGCTTTGGCGAACGGCAGCAGGCGCGCCCAGGGATTTGGGATCAGGCCTGCCCTTAAGCATTGTCGACATATCGGAACGCTCGGTCGGACTTGTGCTTGAGGGCGCGCCTGCCCGTGAAGTGCTCAACGCGGGCTGCCCGCTCGATCTCGAACGCTTCGCTGTCGGTCGCACAGTCCGAACAATCTACGAGGGTGTCGAAATCATTCTGTCCCGGGAAACCGAGACGCGCTGGACTGTGGATGTCTGGCGCAGCTTTGCCGAATGGCTATGGCTGTCTCTGACGAAAGCTGCCGAGCACCCTTAGGCAAGCGACCCAAGCGGCTCGATAGTTCTGTGAAGGCCACAGCATTCGCGGCAGGTTACCGCGGCCGCGCGCAGGCCAGTCGGGCTGCCAGTGTTGCTGCATCGCTATAATCGACCCCTAATCCCGTCAGGCCAAGAATGATCATTTCAGCAATGCGGCGATCTGCAGCGCTCCGATCCAGCTTGCGTTCGACGAGATTGCTCATCAGTATCTGGCAGAGTCCCAGCCAGTAGAGGACGCCGCTGTCGCGCGCCTCGCGTCTCAAGAGCCCCTGCGCACAGGCTGCTTCGAAATCGTCGACCAACCCCTTGTTGAGCGGATGGCTGCGCGCCGTTGAATTGCCGTGGCTGCGGAGCAGCACCGTTGTCCGTTTTGGATTGTCGATGGCAAATCGCGCTCCAACCAACATTCCGCCTGCGATACGCTCGACCGGGTCCGTTACACCGGCATTTGCGCGCGTCACCTGGCTTTCAAGCTCAATGCGGACTTCGCTCGCGATAGCGGATGCAAAGGCCTGTTTATCGGCGAAATGGTTGAAAAAGCTGCCCTTGGCCACACCGGCAGTGGCAACGACGTCATCGATCGGGATGGCGTCGATAGGTTTTACAGCGAGCAGATCGAAGCCGGCCGCAATCAGGGCGGCGCGCGTTCGCGCAGCGCGGGGGGAGAGGTCGGTCGCCAGAGCCATCACGTGTTTGTACTTGACTATATGGTCATTTGCAACCTATTTGACCAAATAGTCAAAATCGAATCGCGAAAGAGCAGAGCTATGCCCGTCATCAAGGTCGAGGATATCGCGCATGTCCGTTTTGCGGCGCCAGATCTCGCGATCATGCGCGCATTCCTGGAAGACTTTGGCCTGGAATGCTTCGAGCAGGGTGGGCAGCTCTATGGCAAGGGCAGCGACGGACGACCATTTTTGCATGTCACACAGCCCGGGGATGCGAAATTCCTGGCAATTGGCTTTCGGGCCGAAACTCTGGCTGATCTGGAGACGCTCGCTGCGGCAGAAGGTGTCGTTGTGGAGCGTCTGGACGAGCCCGGTGGCGGCATGATTGTCCGACTGACAGATCCCGACGGTTATGGCGTTGAAGTTGTGGCGGGACAGACCAACGGCCAATCGTCGTCCGCTGTCCCGGACGGGATGCGAAACACAGCCTCTGACAAGCAACGGTTTCGTGCCACTGTCCGCCTCGAGTCCGGTCCAGCCCATGTTCTCCGGATCGGCCATGCCGTTCTGAAGGTCCGTGACTTTCGCGCGTCGGAACGATGGTACAAGGACCGCTTCGGCTTCCTGACGTCTGATGAGGTTGAAGCCGCAGAAGATCTGCCCATTGGGGCATTCATGCGTTGTGACAGGGGAAGCAAGCCTGCCGATCATCATACGCTTTTCCTCGCCCAGCTGCCCGGAAAGCTGGGCCTGCTCCACGCTGCATTTGAGGTCGCGAATCTCGACGACCTCATGCTGGGCCACCAACATCTCAAGTCAAAGAAGCGCGAGGCTGCCTGGGGCGTTGGTCGCCATATCATGGGCAGCCAGGTTTTCGACTATTGGAAGGACCCCTTTGGCAACGAGCTTGAGCACTGGACCGATGGGGACCTTTTCACGGCAGCAGATCCGCCCCAAAAACAGCCGATGAGCGCCTTGCTCGCGGTCCAGTGGGGAAGCCCGCATCCGATGTTTGCGGCCAAGCTGGCCCCGCCGCCCGGCCTGATAACCTTTCTTGCCTCGCTGCAACTTCGCATCAAGCGGCTGTTTGGCCGCCAAACCAAGGGAAAACCTGCATGAAACTCGCGACATACACATTTGATGGCCGCACGCGCACCGGCATCGTGGTTGGGGACAAGATCATTGATACTGGCGTCGATGGCTCAATGATTGACCTCATTCGGGATTGGAACGCGCTCAAACCTGACCTTGAAGCGAAGGCATCCGCGGGCGGCGGCCTGCCTCTCTCGTCTGTGAAGCTTGAAGCGCCTGTTCAGCGTCCCGGCAAGATCTTCGCGATTGGCCTCAACTATGCGGATCATATCGCTGAATCGAACATGGCAGCCCCGGAACGGCAGGTCTGGTTCACAAAGGCACAGACCAGCGTCAATGGCCCGTTCGATCCGATCGAGATCGCCAAGGGCACAATGACAGCAGACTATGAGGTCGAATTGGTGGCTATTGTCGGCAAGGGTGGAAAGCATCTCAGCACAGACGATGCCCCATCGGCAATATTCGGATATTGTGTCGGCAATGACGTAACAGAGCGTATGTGGCAGCACGCCACGCCGCAATGGTCGCTCGGAAAAAGCTTCGACACTCACGCGCCCATGGGACCGTGGATCGTTACGGCTGACGAAGTGGGTGATCCCCACGGACTTGGACTGCGTTGCTTCGTCAATGGCGAGAAGCGGCAGGATTCCAAAACGAAGCACCTCGTGTTCAATGTCTGGCAGCAGGTGGAGCACCTTTCGGTCGGCATGACCCTTGAACCAGGGGACGTGCTGTTCACGGGCACGCCCGGCGGCGTCGGCGCCGCAATGGACCCTCGCCAGTTCCTGCAAGCCGGCGATGTCGTGCGATGCGAAATCGACGGCCTTGGCCATATTGAAGCTACGATGGTCGCGGAGGCCTGAAGCCAGATGAGCTTTGACTGCGACGTGCTGATCGCGGGTGGCGGTCCGACAGGGGTGACACTGGCGGTGCTGCTCGCGCGGCGCGGCGTGAATGTGATTGTGGCCGAAAAGGAAGCCGACATCTATCCGCTGCCCAGGGCTGCGCATATTGACCACGAAGGAATGCGCATCCTGCAGGAGGCCGGCGTTGCGGACGAAGTGATGGCAACAAGCCGTCGCGTCGCCCGTTATGACTTCCTCAACGCGAAGGGCGACCTCCTGATGCGTTTTGCCGGCTCAGACAAGATTGGCCCCGGCGGTTGGCCGGGCGCGAACATGATTCACCAGCCATCGGTTGAGGCGGCATTGCGACGTGCGCTGACCCATGAGTCAACAGCAACTCTGCATTGCCAATGGGAACTCTTGGATTTTGATGAGGATCCCGAGGGCGTCACCGCCCGCCTTCAAACGCCCGAAGGCGAAGAGATCATCCGTGCCCGCTATCTCGTCGGCGCAGATGGTGCGCGCTCTCCGGTGCGGGAAGCCTCGGGCATCGCATTCGATGACCTCAATTTTGAGGAGCCCTGGCTCGTCGTCGATGTGCTGGTCGATGATTATTCCAGATTGCCGACCGCGAACCTGCAGATTTGCGATCCGAACCGGCCGACGACCTGCGTCCTCATGGGCGAAGGACGCCACCGCTGGGAATTCATGATCAAGCCGGGCGAAACCCCCGAACAGGTCAGTGACGATGCGTTCATCGAAAAGCTCCTCGAGCCCTGGAAGGTCGATGGGGCAGTGAGGATGGAACGCAAGGCAGTATACACCTTCCGTGCGCGGATTGCGGATCGGTGGCGAAAGGGGCGGGTGTTGCTGGCGGGCGACGCGGCGCACCAGACACCGCCCTTTGCCGGCCAAGGCATGTGCTCGGGCCTGCGCGATGCGGCGAACCTCGCCTGGAAAATTGCGGACGTCCTTCGTGGCCAAGCGGCGGATGACCTCCTCGACACATACCAGCCAGAACGCGAACCCAACCTGCGTGCCACGATCCAGATGGCGATCATGATGGGCCGCATGGTCTGCACAACAAGCAAATGGGCTGCGTTCCTGAGGGACACAAAGTTCAAACTGGCACGGGCATTGCGCAAGCTCCCCGATGGACCCGCAGCCTATCCGCCAATTTCGGTTGGCACCATCATGTCGGGCAGCCCGGCGGCCGGCAGCTATTTTCCTCAACCGCTCGCTTTGGATGGCGCACGGCTCGATGACGTGCTTGGCACCGGGACCTGGCTTATCGAAAAAGCCGGTCTGGCTGATCCAAAGATCGCCCCCTTTGCCGGTGTGCTCGACAAATGGCTCTCCAGGAATGGCGTCGAGTCTGTTCTGGTCCGACCGGACCGATATGTTTTTGGCAGCGGGAACCGTGAACAGGTGCTTTCTGCGTGGCGCGAAAGGGTGGCTGCAAAAACTGAAAGACCAAATGGGAAGTAGCGCTTTTGGGCTACGAGGACTGTTGTCTGGCGTTCCGATATTGCAAAGTGATTGTTCAGCACCGCGACTGAGACACGTTCTCTTCGGTTCGACAGCAAATGAGCAAACTCTCAAAACTTTTTTTGCCCTGCATCTGAGGTGACCCGCGATCGACGGCGTCTTTGGTTTGAAACCGAAAAGGACGCCAGATGGATCGTAGCCCTGAGTTGGAATTGGTGCAGAAGCGTTTTGCCGAGGTGCACCGCGCTTTTCCTTCGGCACATTTTGCGGACCTGCGCGGTGAGCAGCGTGGCGGCAAGCTCTGCGCAACATTGGGCTATCGCCGTGCCCACAGGGAAACCCTGTTTCTGGAACGCTATCTCGATCAACCGGTCGAGCAATGCCTTGCGGCCGTCCTCGGGAGAGATGTGGCGCGCGACGATGTCGTGGAAATTGGCAGCCTCGCGTCGTGCAACGCAGTTGCGATGATCGCACTCTGGTCAAGAACCGCCAATGATCTGGGCGGCGATGCGGAAATCGCCGTTGCCGTCCTGACTGCCCCTTTGAGGCGGATGTTCCAGCGGCTGGGCGTCAATCTTGTTCCTCTTGCCAAGGCCGATCCGGCGCGTCTGGGACCGGAACGGGCAATCTGGGGCAGCTATTATGAGAATGATCCGGTTGTCTGTGCTGGCCTTGTCGCCGAAGGTCAGGCCCGGCTCGCCCGCTTTGCAGCGCGCATCGAAAGGCAAGCGGCATGACGGCCCTTCTAGAGGCGATTGAGCGCCACGCCATGACCAAGGCCGATGCTGTTGCCATTGAAGGCAAAGACAGCAGGCTGACCTGGCAGGCCCTTGCGGAGGCTGTAAAGGCGTGCCGCCTTGCCTTGAACGGATTGCCGGGACAGCCGGGGCGGGCAGTCGCTCTTGCGCAGGATCACGGTCTTGCCGCCTGTGTCAGTGACATCGCCCTTCTGGAGGCTGGCGTTTCTGCCCTGCCATTGCCGGCATTTTTCACAAACGAGCAGCGCCAGCATGCGATCACTTCGGCGGGCGTTGCGGCATTGTTTGGCAGCGATGACGATCCGGCCTGCTTTCAAGCGCTTGAACAACAGCCGGTCGATCTTCCTGTGGGCACTGCGAAGATCAGCTTCACATCAGGCTCGACAGGAAATCCGAAAGGCATCTGTCTTTCTGCAGACCACCTTCTTGGTGTGGCGCAGGCGGTGGTCAACGCCGTCGGTCAATCGCATGCTGGCCGCCATCTCGCGGTGCTCCCGCCGGGGATCTTGCTCGAAAATGTCGCGGGCTTTTATGCCGTGATGCTCGCAGGAGGGACCTATGTCGCCCTTCCTCAAGCCGATATCGGTCTGGCCAATCCCTTTCAGCCCGATTTCCTGAGGCTGCTGGATTGCATTGAGCAGCACCGGATCACGTCGCTTATTCTCGTGCCCGAATATCTGAATGGACTGACATCGGCGCTGGAAGCAACGGGACGGCGCCTTCCCGATCTGACCCTGGTTGCCGTTGGCGGTGCGCGGGTGTCCCGCGACCTCATTGATCGGGCGAGCGCACGAGGCCTGCCGGTTCGGCAAGGTTATGGCCTGACGGAATGTGCTTCTGTTGTGGCTCTTGAAGGCCCCGAGCAGCATGAGCGCGGAAGCGTGGGGCGCAGTCTTGGACTCAACACTATTTCGCTGGCTGAAGATGGCGAGATCGTCATCGACGGTCCGCTATGCCTTGGAGCGATTGGCTCTCCATCGGCTCCCGGCCCTTATCGCACCGGCGACATTGGTCGCATCGATGCTGACGGCAATCTGTGGATCGAAGGCCGCAAGTCAAACCTGATCATCACGTCGCACGGTCGCAATATCTCCCCGGAATGGGTGGAAGGCGAATTGACCAATCAACCGGGTATCCTCCAGGCAATGGTTTTTGGCGACGGCCTGGCAGAGCTTGGCGCGCTGATTGTCCCGTCAGGTGCCATGTCCGATCTGGACGGCGCGGTCGCCGCCGCCAATGCGAGACTGCCGGCCTATGCCCGGATTGGTCATTTTCGGCAGGTCGCGCCCTTCACGCCCATGAACGGCATGTTGACAGGGAACGGCCGTTTGAAGCGGCAGGCCATTTCCCAGGCCTATGTGACGGGCGAGCGCGCCTTGCCGTTTTTTGACCGGCTCGTCGCTGAAACCGTCGCGGAGCAAAAGAGCCTTGCTGCCGTGCCTCAATTGCAGGCGGGCCTTGCCGGGCAGATCGACCGGGCGACCTATATTGCCTATCTCACCCAGGCCTATCACCATGTCCGCCACACCGTGCCATTGCTCAAGGCGGCGAGATCCCGGCTGGCGGACAAGCCGCTCTATGCCCGCGCGCTCGATGACTATATCGAGGAAGAAACCGGCCATGAGCACTGGATCCTCGCCGACATTGCGGCGGCTGGCGGGGACGCGCAGGCCGCTGCGGCCAGCCCACCCAGCCCGGCGACCGCAGCCATGGTTGCCCATGCCTATGACGTGGTCGAGAACGGCAATGCCGCCGGCTTCTTTGGCATGGTCTATGTATTGGAAGGCACAAGCATTGCTCTCGCCTCCAATGGAGCATCGGCTGTGCAGTCGTCGCTTGGCTTGCCGCCGGAGGCTTTCAGTTACCTTCAGTCCCATGGGGCGCTCGATATCGAGCATATGAAGTTTTTCGCGCGGCTGATGAACAGCGTCGACGATCCCGCAGACCAGGAAGCCATCCTCGCAATGGCCAAGGCCATGTTCGGCCTTTTTGGGGGGATGTTTGCCTCAATCCCGATGGAGCAATTCGATGAAGCGGCTTGACGGAAAACACGTTGTCATTACCGGCGCTGCCGGTGGCATCGGCTCGCTCGTTGCCGAACGGCTGGCTGAAAGAGGCGCTCACGTGATCGGGATCGATCGCATCGGCTGCCCGAAATGCCATGACTCGATCCTGGCTGATCTGTCGAGTGAGGCCGGTCTTGCTGAAATTTCCGCGACGCTTTCCGGAATGCATGTCGATCTGCTCGTGAACATTGCCGGGATGCAATATTTCGGACCGTTCGAGGATCAACCGCTGGACAATCTCTGGCGCGGATATGCAGTCAACCTTGTTGCCCCGGCCGCGTTGATCCGGGCCGTCCTGCCGCAGATGCAGCAGCGTGGCGATGGGCAAGTCGTCAACATCGGGTCGATGCTCGGCGCCGTCAAATACCCCTTCTTCGCTTCCTATTCGAGTGCAAAGGCCGGACTTCAGGGGCTGAGCGAGGGGCTGCGCCGCGAAATTGGTGGGGGTGGTATTGCCGTAACCTATATCGCGCCACGTGCCGCACGGACGGCTTTCAACTCTCCGGCCGTGATGCGGTTCATGGAACTCACCAAGATGAAGACAGACGAGCCCGAATTCGTCGCTGACCGGATCGTTGCTGCCATCCTCGAACGGAGGAAGGAGGTCTTCATCGGCTTTCAGGAGCGCTTGTTCATGCGGCTCAACGCGCTTGTGCCGCGCCTGATCGACATGGGCATCTCGCCACAGGCGGCAAAGGCCCGCCACCTTTTTCAATAACTCCCGGAAAGGACATACTCATGAAACTGATTTTCAGAATTGCGTTGCTTTCAAGCGCCCTTGCCTTTGGCTCGGCCGTGCAGGCGTCGAGCGATCCGCAGATGGATGCGCAAGTCCAGCACATCAACGACGAATGGGCGCGCATCAAGTACCAGGTCCGCGGCAAGAGCGCGCAATATGCGCAGCTTGCGGCGCTCCAGAAGCAGGCATCGGCTGTTGCAGCGAAGTATCCCGGCAAGGCGGAGCCGCTGCTCTGGCTGGGCATTGTGACCAGTGAGGAAGCGTCCGTCGCTGGCATGTTCGAACAACTCGGCCTTGCAAAATCCGCGCGGGCGACGTTGCAAAGGGCCTATGCGATCGATCCCCACGCCTCCCATGGCGGTGTCGCGATGAGCCTCGGGGTTCTCTACTACAAGGTTCCCGGATGGCCGGTTGCCTTTGGCGATACGGGCAAGGCCAAGGGCTTCTTGCAGGCGTCACTGGCTGCCGATCCCAACGGCCTCGATGCCAACTGGTTCTATGGCGACTATCTCTATGCCCAGGGACAGAAGGCGGCCGCCAAGACCTTCCTCCAGAAGGCGCTCAGGGCCCCGGCCGATCCGGATCGTTCGATCTGGGACTCGGGCCGTCGCGGCGAGGTGCGCAGTCTGCTGGCCAAGATTGGCTGATCAATCCATGTGGCGCCGCGTCGCGCAGCAACTGTCGAACCCGAACGGGATGACGGGAAAATTGGTTGGCATGCTGATGACGCGTGCCAACCGCCTTCCCACACGCTTGGCGATTGATGCCTTGGGGATTCTCCCCGGACACAATGTGCTCGATCTCGGCTGCGGGCCAGGTCAGGCGATCGCGCAGATGCTGCCCCTTGCCTTCCCGGGCCGTGTGTCCGGGATCGATCAATCCCCTACCATGATCGGGCAGGCGCAGCGGGCAAACCGCGCCGCGATCGCCAGCGGTCGCGCCCGTCTGGATCTTGGTGCGTTCGAAAAACTACCTTATCGCGACGCAAGTTTCGACCGGATTCTGGCGTCCAATGTGGCCTATTTCTGGCATGATGGCGACGCAGTCCTGCGAGAAGTCCGCCGTGTACTGAAGCCCGGCGGACGCTTGTCCATTTATGTGACCGATGCCGAGACCATGCGTGGATGGAAGATCGCCAGGGCGGGGACCCACCGGCTTTTCAGCCCTGAAGACCTTCGCGGCATGCTTGTTCAGGCCGGCTTTGCGCCGACTGGCGTTGCAGTTGATACAGTGAAACTTCCGGCAGGCGTTTCAGGTATCGTGGCCACGGCAACCGCAAATTCAATAGAAGATGGCATTCGTCGCGCGGCCTGATACATCGATCCGCGCAATGGATGGCGATTTGACACAGGAGCGGCACGCCGAGGGCCTGCAGGCGCATTTCGCCGAACATTCTGGCTCGATGCGGCGGATGATCGCTGCCCGCCTTGGCAGCCAGGACGATGCCGACGACTTGCTGCAGGAGCTATGGATCAGGCTCGCCGATGTCCATTCGGGCCCCGTGGCAAACCCCAAAGCCTATCTCCACAAGATGGCGCTCAATCTGGCCAACGATCTGGTGCGCGAACGCGTGCGCCGCCGGAAGCGGGAATCGAGCTGGAGCGACCACATGATCGCAGAGGCCGACACGGTGGCCATCGATCCCTCGCCTTCGCCCGAGCGGCAGCTTTCGGATCGGATGGAACTTGCAGCTATGCTGGCGACAATTCGAAGCCTGCCGGACAAGGCACAACTTGTCTTCCGGCGTCACAGGATCGACGGCCTCAGCCATGGCGAAGTGGCCCGTGAACTCGGCATTTCGAAAAGCGCGGTCGAAAAGAATATGGCAACGGCGATGAAACACCTGCTTCGCGCCAGACGGGAAGGAGAGGGCATATGAGGTGCCAGGCGACCCGTGGCGTCTATGCCTTGAAAGTGGGGCATCAAACAATGGAATGCGGCAATGGCGATTGATCCCAAGCTGCTTGAAGAGGCCTGCGACTGGCAGGCGGCTCTTGCTGGCGACGATCCTGACTGGGAGGGCTTCACCCTATGGCTCGAGACATCGGCTGATCACGTTGCGGCCTATGATATTGCCATGGGCCTCGACGATGCGGTCGAGGCGCAAAAGCCGGCAATTGCGGCCGCCATGCCGGCCAATGACCAGAGCGGCGATCATGCACCGGTATTTCGTCGTCGCGGCATTGCGGCCGTCCTTGCCGCGCTCATTGCCGTCCCTGGCGCCCTCTGGTTTGCCACTCTGGATCGCAGCGTCGATATCCGGTCAGGCAACGCACCGACCGAATTTGCGCTCGACGCGCGGACCCGGATTGCGCTGGACCGAAACAGTGTCCTGCGCCACGCCAAGGACGACACGAGCAAGATCGAACTCGCCAGCGGCTCAGCCCAGTTCGAGGTAGACCACGACCCGAGCAGGCGTTTTTCGGTACAGTCGGGTGATGTGACCATTGTCGACATTGGCACCCGCTTCGCAGTGGAACGGAACGGCACGCAGACGGGCGTTTCGGTTGCGCAGGGCATGGTTTCGATTCAGCTCGGAAGAGGTGGTAGCTGGACCGTGCATGCTGGCCAGCGGGCTCTGGTCGATACTGGTAACGTTCGGATAGAGCCGATTGACGCGAATGCGGTTGCGCTTTGGCGACGCGGCCAGCTTTCCTATCGCGATGCACCCTTGTCCCAGGTGGTGCGGGAGATTAGTCGCTATACCCCACAACCAGTATTGGTCGATCCTGCGATAGCCGGGCGGCATTTCTCCGGGGTTTTGACAATTGGCGATGGACGTACGCTCGACAAGAATCTGGCTGATTTCATGGGCCTTCAGCGCGTCCAGGAAGGCGGCTCTGTGCGGATCAGCGATCGCCCTTAGCGCCATCATCAACGCACCTGCTGCAGCGGAAGCACAGCACAGAATCGTCATTGCCAGCGGACCGCTTGATGCAGCCTTGCTTTCTCTGGCAGCCCAGACAGGGGTTTCGATCGGCTATCCCGGCGCATTGC
Source organism: Sphingomonadaceae bacterium (assembly GCA_046348625.1). Lineage (GTDB taxonomy): Bacteria > Pseudomonadota > Alphaproteobacteria > Sphingomonadales > Sphingomonadaceae > Aquisediminimonas. The sequence goes on along the minus strand of JAXMDX010000002.1, from coordinate 134,297 downwards.
CGAAGCTGAGGGTTCAGGCCTTCAGGGGCAGGATGACGCTTGAGCAGGCCTTGCGGCGATTGCTGAGAGATACAAATCTGGCTGCCGAACAAACCGGGCCCCTGGCCTGGAGGATCAGCGCCCGGCGGCCCGAGCGGCAGCGTGACACAACGGGCGTCTCGGGCGGCAAGGCATCGCAGGCCCCCCCGGTTGCCGATGGTCTGCCAGCAGAGATCATCGTGACGGCAACAAAACGCGCGGACAATTACCAGACGGCCGCTCTGTCGGCCCAGATCGTGACCGGGCTGGATCTGTTGCCGTCTGGAGCCGCTCCAGGCACGTCCGCCGTGGCGGCGCTCAGTGACGCCATGATAACGTCCAATATCGGCCCGGGCCGAAACAGGAGTTTCCTCAGAGGTGTGGGCGACAGCCCGTTCAACGGGTCGACACAGGCCACGGTTGCGGTCGAGCTTGGCGAAGGCCGGATCACCTTCAACGCGCCGGACCCCGATCTGCGGCTGGTTGATGTGGAGCGGATCGAGCTGCTCAAGGGGCCGCAAGGTCCCCTGCATGGCACCGGCGCTCTCGGCGGAGTTTACCGGATTGTGCCTGCGTCACCGAGGACGGATGTGTTTCAGGGAGAGGCAGCGCTGGCATTCGAAGGACTGTCCGGAGGTGGCACCGGCGTGACAGGCAGCGCAATGGCAAACCTGCCACTCAAACAGGACAGGCTCGCATTGCGGGTCGTAGGCTATGCCTCACGGGAGCCCGGCTGGATCGATACGGACGCGCCGTCGGGCAGGAACAGCAATGCAAGCCGAACGCGAGGCGCTCGTCTGGCACTGCACTGGTCTTTTGCGCCTGACTGGTCAGCCGAACTTTCAGGGCTGGTCCAGCTCCTCCATGTGGCTGATAGCCAATATGCCAATGGATCCGGGAGCGTCTATCACCGCGTTGGAGCGATTGCCGAACCGCACGACAATGACATTCACAACGGGCAGCTCACGATTCGGGGTGATATCGCCGGTGCAAAGCTGGTCTCTGTAACCAGCTGGACTGTGCATGAAGTCGATTCGACCCTCGACGCAAGCGAGGCAGCACCCCTCTTCGGGGTCAGCGGGCCGCTCCGGTTCGAGGATGATCGCACCTACCATGTCTTCAACCAGGAAGTCCGGCTATCGGGCGGCGATCGGCTCCGCTGGCTTGCCGGTGTTTCCTATCTGTCGGCGACGACCCGGCTGCTGGCAGAGGTTCAGCCGGTCACCGGCTCGCCCTCTGTTGTGGGTGACCTGAACGAGACCAATGCGGAACTGGCCGCCTTTGCGGATCTGTCGATGTCGCTTGGCCATGGCTGGCGCGTTGATGCCGGTGCGCGCCTGTTTCGAGCATCCTCGGATGATGAGCGTCGGGACGGAGGCGCCCCGCGGGCCCGCAACATTCGTCATACAGGCACCATTCCAAATTTTGCCCTCAGCTGGCAACCCAATGCGCGGCAGTTCTACTTCCTGCACTATGCGAGCGCCTTTCGTCCCGCCGGCCTGACGCCGTTCGGGCCAACGGCACAGGCCGAATTTGAATCGGACGAACTCAAGTCCTTTGAAGCAGGCACACGGCTACGCAGTGCGGACGGGCATATGAGCCTGAACGCCACGGCCTATTTTGCAAACTGGAATCATATCCAGTCCGATTATCTCTTGCCCAACGGACTTATTGGAACGCGCAATAGCGGAACCGGGAGAATCTATGGCATCGAAGCCCAGGCCGGCTGGAATTCGAGGCATTGGCATCTCGAAGCCGGCGTCGATGTGCAGCATGCGCGCCTGGAAAGCCCCGAACCCGGGCTGGCCATGCCGACAGACAACAGCCTGCCTGTTGTTCCGAAAGCCAAGGCCCATTTCACTTGGCACCGCACCCTCATCCTTGGGCCGGGCCAGCTCAGTCTGGGGGGACGACTGAACTGGATCGGCGCTTCGCGGCTGAGCCTCGATCCAGCGCTCAACCGGAAGATCGCGCCGCATAGTCGGCTGGACCTGGATGCGAGCTATGAGCTTGGAGCCTGGACTCTCGATGCGGCCGTCAGCAATGCCCTTGGGTCGCATGCGGATACCTTTGGCTATGGCAATCCCTTTTCGCTGGCTCTTGCCCCACAGCGGACACCCATGCGTCCGCGCGGGATCCGGATCGGCATCAGGAAAAAATTCCCGTGAATCTGCTTCGCGGGCTGAGGTGTCGCCCTCGCCGCGACGTCTCAGCCTGTTAACATGAGTGGAGAATGTCATGCGCGCCTACACTGTTCCCTTGCTCCTCGCTTTCGCCTGCCCTGGCGCGAACGCTTTCGCCAACCCCGCTTCGGTCACCGCGCCGCTGCTTGATGCGTCCGGTGCAGAGCACGGAAGCGTCCGGATTCGCGAAAAGGGAGGCATGCTGATCGGCGACGTGAAGGCGACCAATCTGGAGCCCGGGTTGCATGGCCTGCATATTCACGCGGCAGGGCGGTGCAGCGGAGACGGCTTTGCCGATGCCGGGGGACACTGGAATCCGCAGGGCAAGCAGCATGGTCTGGACAATCCGATGGGCGCGCATTTGGGCGATTTGCCGCAGCTCAATGTCGGCGCGAACGGAAAGGGCCGCGCGCGGTTCATGGTCATGAGCACCTTGGACCAGTTGCTCGATAGTGACGGCTCTGCCCTTGTTGTTCATGCAAAACCGGATGACGGCAAGACCGATCCCAGCGGCAACAGTGGACCACGCCTCTTGTGTGCAGCGTTGAATTCTGCCCATTGAGGGGCAGGGGTTCGCTCGGTCCTCCCAAGCCCAATGGTGACGTCAGTCCAAGAACCCCAATGTGTCGGATAATCCTATTCGCGTCTGCCCTTGATTGAAAAGTGAGCCGGAGAGGGTAGGGGGCGGCAATGTCCAGACCTTGTAAAAAGGGCTGGTCGCCTTCGTCATCCAAATACGCCGCAGGAGATCATCCACAAAGTCATGAAGATGGCCAAATGCCTCCTCAATCTGGCTTCCAGGGGAAGCGATAAGATGGCAAGTCCACGATACAGGTGGCACCGGTAAAATCATCGCCAATTGTATAGATCCCCGGTGTCACAACCGTCTTGAGGCCTGCCCCCAGCGCCGCATTCAGGCCGTTGGCGGAATCTTCAAAGGCAAGGCACTCATCCGCGGACAGGCCAAGACGCCTAAGCGCAATAACATAGGCTTGGGGATCTGGCTTCTTGCGTGTGACGTCTTCACCGGTGATAATCGCCGCAAAGGGAAATCGCGCAAGCGGTGTCGCCTTGACGAGAGCCTCGAGGTTGGATCGGCTTGTTGTCGTGGCAATGGCAATCTGCAGTCCGGTCGCCAGAGCATCTTCGATCAAAGCCTCCACACCGGGACGCAGCTTGACTGCCCCGCCAGCAACGATTTCTGCGTAGATTGAATTTTTCGTGCGATGCAAGGCGGCGATACGCTCATGTCGGTTCTGCAGTTCGAGACCTTGCCAGGTAATGAAATGATCGATCCTTTCCCGGCCGCCCGTCGTCCCCAGCAAATAGCGATAGTCGGAAACGGTCCAGTGCCAATCAAGGCCTGCTTCGGCAAAGGCTCGATTGAATGCGGTGCGGTGAGCCTCTTCGGTTTCGGCAAGCGTCCCGTCAACGTCGAAGATAAGCGCCTTCAGGCCCATGCGTCGAGCAAGTCTCCAAGCCCGTGCAGCGAGGCAAGCGCCTTGTCTGCGCCCAGTTCATCTGCGGGCTTGTCGGTGTAACCGCCGCCGACTGCGACAACGGGGATTCCTGCAGCGCGAGCAGCAGCCACATCTGTCGCGCTGTCGCCGACCATGATGGCGTCCTTGGGCGCTACGCCAAGCGGCCCGAGTGCAGCAAACAACGGCGCCGGTGCCGGCTTGGGGGCCAGTCCGAAATCGCCTCCGATGGTCGCAGCAAACAGGCCATCAATGCCAAAGTGGCGCAAGATGGTTTGCGTGAGCCCCAACGGCTTGTTTGTGACGACAGCCAACGCGGCGTTGCGCGCCTGGCATGCAGCTAGCGCGTCAACCGCACCGGGCATTGGTCGACTCAGCACGGTCAGGTGGGTAGCATAGACCGACATCATCGTCGCCTCCCGCAGGTCGAGCGTGCCCTCATCGATCGGGCAGCCCGAGGCCGCATAGGCCTTTTTGACCAGCGCTCGAATGCCATGCCCAATCATGGAGCGCACGTCGCCCAGATCAAGGGCAGCCAAACCATCTCGCGCAAGAACAATGTTGATCGATGCAGCAATGTCCGGAGCCGTATCGATAAGCGTTCCGTCGAGATCGAACAGAATTGCCTGAGGCCAGTATGCCGCTTGCACCGTTTCCATCATGCCGCCGCCTGTGCGATCCCGAAGACACGGCTTGCCCGTATGTCCTCTGCCCTGATGGCCGACAGCTCGGCTGCTGTCACTGTGCCACCACCGCCAAGCAGCCGGTTCGCCTGACGGAGGCGTGCCCTGTCCAGCGCGTTGCGGACCGAGCGGGCATTGGCAAAATGGGGTTGGCCGCGGCGAAGGCCTATATAGTCCGTCAGTGCTGCCTTTGCGGCGTCATCCAGCGTATAATTCTGTGCACTCAGCATGGTTTCGGCAATCGCAAGCAATTCGCTATCTGCATAGTCCGGGAAATCGACATGGTGCGCGATGCGAGATCGAAATCCCGGATTGCTGCTGAAGAAAGTTTCCATGCGGTCGGCATAGCCAGCGAGGATGACCACCAGATCATCACGCTGGTTTTCCATCACCTGCAGCAGGATTTCGATAGCCTCCTGCCCATAGTCTCGCTCATTTTCCGGCCTGTAGAGATAATAGGCTTCGTCAATGAACAACACACCGCCCATCGCCTTCTTGAGCACGTCCTTCGTCTTGGGCGCGGTATGGCCGATAAACTGGCCGACCAGATCATCGCGTGTCACGGAGACGAGATGGCCCTTGCGGACATAGCCAAGCCTGTGGAGGATCCCGGCCATGCGCAGCGCGACAGTGGTCTTGCCCGTGCCGGGATTGCCGGTGAAACTCATATGGAGCGTCGGCGGCTCGACTGCGAGCCCGAGCTTCTGCCGCGCCCGGTCGATCAGAAGCAGCGCCGCGATCTCGCGGATACGTTGCTTGACCGGAATGAGCCCAACGAGGTCGCGATCGAGCTGGTCAAGCTCTTCGCCCAGACCGCTTTCGGCATAGTCGCGGTTGAGATCGATCACGTCGTCGTTCATGGCGTGCTGTATCGCTCGCCTTCCGGCCGGTCGGCCGAGTAGGCACGGGTCGTATAGGCGATCTGTCGCCCGCCACGCTCCTGACGTTCAAGCGCGAACCCCGGTTCGCTGGCCGGTCGATCGGTAATGAACGAGATTCGCAAGGATTCCCATCCATGACTGGAGTCGAACGCGGACATGCGGATGTACTTCGACCCCGCATGGATCTTGCGACAGGCATCGAGTTCAAACATCACGCCTGCCGCATCGCGCACGTCGAACATCGGGATGCCCCACATGTCCCAATAGGTGTTTCGCGGGTGCGGGTCATCGGTAAACTCGATGTTCACAGCCCAGCCCTTGTCGATGCAATATTGCACCTGGGCGTTGATCTGTTCGTCGGTCAGGTCTGGCAGGAACGAGAATGTGCCTTGGGTAATGCGCATATCGGGTCTCCTTACGCGGCAGTCGCGGTGGGAACGAAGTCAGCCGTATCGGTGGAGGCATAGTTGAACGTCACGTCCTTCCATGTCTCGATGGCAGCCCTCAGCGGGCCGCACCAGCGCGCGGCAGCGGCGAGGATTTCGGGGCCCTCCGCCAGATAGTCGCGGCCTTCGTTGCGCGCCATGACCATCGCTTCCAATGCGACGCGGTTCGCCGTCGCCCCGGCCTGAATCCCCTGGGGGTGGCCAATGGTGCCGCCGCCGAATTGCAGGACCACATCTTCCCCCAGATAGTGGAGCAACTGGTGCATCTGCCCGGCATGGATGCCGCCCGACGCAACCGGCATGACCTTGTTGAGCGAGGCCCAGTCCTGATCGAAGAACAGACCGTGCTCGAGATTCATCGGCGCATTGTCTTCCCGCAGCGTATCATAGAAGCCGGCGATCATCAGCGGATCGCCCTCGAGCTTGCCAACAACAGTGCCGGCATGGATGTGGTCGACCCCCGCCATGCGCATCCATTTGCAGATCACGCGGAAATTCATGCCGTGGTTTTTCTGGCGTGAATAGGTCGAATTGCCGGCCCGGTGGAGGTGGAGGATCATGTCATTGCGCCGCGCCCATTTCGCCATCGACTGGATCGCGGTGTAACCGATGACCAGATCGATCATGATGATGCAGCTGCCGAGTTCCTTCGCGAATTCGGCCCGCTCGTACATCTCCTCCATGGTGCCGGCCGTGACGTTCAGATAATGGCCCTTGACCTCGCCGGTCGCTGCCTGCGCCTTGTTGACGCCTTCCATCACGTACAGGAAGCGATCGCGCCAATGCATGAAGGGTTGCGAGTTGATATTCTCGTCGTCCTTCATGAAATCGAGCCCGCCCTTCAGACCCTCATAGACGACGCGGCCATAGTTGCGGCCCGACAGGCCGAGCTTCGGCTTCGTGGTGGCCCCGAGCAATGGTCGCCCGAACTTGTCAAGCCGCTCGCGCTCGACGACGATGCCCGTCGCCGGGCCTTGGAATGTCTTGAGGTAAGCGACGGGGATGTGCATGTCCTCGAGGCGGAGTGCCTTGATTGCCTTGAACCCGAAGACATTGCCGATGATCGACGCCGTCAGGTTGGCAATCGAACCGCCTTCGAACAGGTCGAGGTCATAGGCGATATAGGCGAACACCTGATCCGGACTGCCGGGAACCTGGTCCACCCTGTATGCCTTGGCACGATATTTCTCGCACGCTGTCAGGCGGTCTGTCCAGACGACCGTCCAGGTCGCGGTCGAACTCTCCCCGGCGACTGCAGCCGCCGCCTCGATCGAGTCGACGCCGTCCTGTGGCGTGATTCTGAAAAGCGCAATGATATCAGTGGGTTTTGGGACATAATCCGGTTCCCAATAGCCCATCTTGGCATATTCCATGACGCCGGCTTTGTAGCGTTCGCTGCCATCCTGTTTGGTCATTTTTCGTCCTTTGCTTTTCAGGCCGCTTGGGCGAGAGTCCGGGCGGCATAGCGGCGGGCCATGTCATCCATCGGAATGGGCTTGATCTTCGATGCATTCCCCGCTGTGCCGAACGCTTCGAAGCGGGCGCGGACCAGGTCGCGCATGGCGTCCATTGCGGGCTTGAGGAATTTGCGCGGATCGAACTCGGCCGGGTTCTCTGTCGCGACTCGCCGGAACTGCGCTGCCATTGCCATGCGGCAATCGGTATCGATATTGACCTTGCGGACTCCGTTCTTGATGCCCCGCACGATTTCTTCGACCGGAACCCCGAATGTTTTCGGCATTTCCCCGCCATAGGCGTTCAGAGCATCCTGCAAATCCTGCGGCACCGATGACGATCCGTGCATGACCAGGTGCGTGTTGGGCAGTCGCCTGTGGATCTCCTCGATGGTCTCCATCGCCAGGATCTCCCCGGTTGGCGGCTTCGAGAATTTGTATGCCCCGTGGCTTGTCCCGCAGGCGATGGCGAGCGCATCGACCCCGGTGCGGGCAACGAAATCGACCGCCTGATCGGGGTCGGTAATCAATTGGTCATGTTCGATGACGCCTTCTGCGCCATGGCCATCCTCGGCCTCACCCATGCCGGTTTCGAGCGAACCGAGAACACCCAGCTCCCCTTCGACAGAAGCGCCGACCCAATGCGCCATCCGGGCCACTCGTTCTGTAATAGCGACGTTATAATCATAGCTCGCCGGCGTCTTCATGTCGGTCTCGAGCGATCCGTCCATCATGACAGATGTGAAGCCGTGCCGGATGGCTGACATGCAGGTTTCTTCGCTGTTTCCATGGTCCTGATGCATGACCAGCGGAATTTCCGGATACGTCTCGGCGAGGGCGTCGATCATGCGGGCAAGCATGATATCGCCCGCATAGGCGCGAGCGCCGCGTGAGGCCTGCAGGATGACAGGGGCATCGCAGGCCCTTGCAGCCTCCATGATCGCGAGGCCCTGCTCCATGTTGTTGATGTTGAAGGCCGGTACGCCATAGCCATATTCGGCTGCATGATCGAGGAGCTGACGAAGAGTAATACGGGCCATTGGTCTTCTCCTAGAAATGAGCGCGCCGCTTCTTCTCGATCATCTGAAGGATGAGCGGGGTGAGGATGAGTTGCATCGCCAGGTCCAGCTTGTTGCCAGGGCAGACAATGGAGTTGGGCCGCGACATGAAGCTCTGCGGGATCATCGAGAGCAGATAGGGAAAGTCGATTCCGCGCGGCTTGGCAAACCGGATGACGAGCATGGATTCGTCGGGGGTCGGAATCCAGCGGGCGATGAACGGGTTTGATGTATCGACCACCGGGACGCGCTGAAAATTGATATCCGTCAGCCCGAACTGGGGCATGATGAAATTCACATAGTCCGGCATGCGTCGCAGGATCGTCTGCTGGACATCGTCGGTTGAATATCCCCGCGTCGCCTTGTCCCGGTGCAGCTTCTGGATCCATTCGAGATTGATGACGGGAACGACTCCGATCTTGAGATCGGCGTGCTGGGCGATGTTGGCCTTTTCAGTGACAGCGCACCCGTGCAGCCCCTCATAGAAAAGCAGGTCACTTTCGGCGAAGGGCTTCCATTCAGTGAAGCTGCCCGGCTCTACGCCGTGGCGCGCCGCCTCTTCTGCATCATGGATATAGTAGCGCGACCGGCCCTTTCCGGTGCGGCCATATTCCTCGAAGATCGATTCCAGAATTTCAAGTTCGTTGGCATCGGCATGAAAATGCGTGAAGTTCGGATTGCCGTTGGCTTCCTCTTCGGCAACCTTGGCCTTCATCCCTGCGCGGTCATAGCGGTGCAGGCTGTCGCCTTCGATGGTTGCAGCCAAAATGCCTTCCCGCCGGAAAATCTGCTCGAAGATGTTCTTGACCGAAGTGGTCCCGGCCCCTGACGAGCCTGTGATCGAAATGATGGGATGCGCGGCTGACATTGGCTCAGGCCCGGAACAGGCCGCGCTGGCCAAAGAGGGGAGAGCGGGGCGCGATCGAGCTCGGGTCTGCATGGTACCGGCTGATCCATTTGACTTCTCGCTCGGCACCAAAGACCAGCGGAACCCGCTGATGAAGGGCAGTCGGCACGATATCGAGGATTGGCCGCACCGTGTCGGTGGCATTGCCGCCCGCCTGTTCCACCAGCATGGCAACCGGGTTGGCTTCGTAGACCAGCCGCAGCCGTCCCTGCCCATATCCCTTGCGATGGTCGGCAGGGTAGAGGAACACACCGCCACGCACGAGGATGCGATAGGCTTCCGCCACCAGGGATGCAGTCCAGCGCATGTTGAAATCCTTCTCGCGCGGACCCGCGGCACCCTTGAGGCAGTCGTCGACGTAGAGCCTGACTTCCTCGTCCCAATGCCGGTAATTCGATGCGTTGATCGAGAACTCCTGCGTCCTGGGCGCGATTGCACAATCCTGGTGAATCTGCACAAAGGCCTGGATGCGCTGCGACCAGGTGAAGATCTGGACACCGTTGCCAAGTGTGAGGACCAACGAAAGTTGCGGCCCATAAATGAAAAAACCGGCAGCCAGCTGATGCCGACCGCTCTGGAGAAAATTCGAGGTCGGATCTTCGTTGCCGCTCGAGACAACAGGAAGAATCGAAAAGATCGTTCCGATTGAAAGATTGACTTCGATATTCGAGGAACCGTCCAGCGGGTCGATCGCAAGGGCGAGCGGAGCGTTCGGGTTGAGCAAGACCGGGGCATCGAGTTCTTCTGACGCATAGGCTGCCACCGGTGCCCTGCGCATCGCGTCGATGAACAAGCCGTCCGCATGAATATCCAGATCGCGCTGGATGTCGCCTGCGGCATTCGCTTCGCCATTGTGTCCGGCAAATGCTGCGCCCAAGGCTCCTTGCCCCACGGTCTCGCCAACCGTGACAGCAGTCGCTGCCAAAAGCTGCACAGTCTCCTTCACGGCCGGAAAATGGCCTGAGCGACCAGCTACCCATGCCGTCAGCATTTCATCCAGTGTAACCGACATGGTGAGTCTCTCCTTGCCCACCACTTCAACCGCAAAAACTGCAATCAGTAAATTTTAATAACTTTACATTTAGGCTAAATTTTTCTTAGTATCGAACATGCGCAACCTGACCCTCAGGCAATTCCGGGCAATTCGTGCCGTGATGCGCCATCGCAAGATTGCCGCAGCCGCAAATCAACTTGGCCTCACGGCCTCTGCGGTGACGCTTCAGATCAAGGAGGTGGAGAAGGAACTCGGCATCGCCCTGTTCGACCGCACTGGTGACGGTGTCCATCCAACCTATGCGGGACTGGCTGTGATTGAGGCAGCGAGAATGATCGAATCCCGGCTCGACGAACTTGCGGATGATATTGATGCCATAAAGGGCCTGCGAAAAGGCGCGTTGACGCTCGGTGTCGTGTCCACGGCAAAATACTTCGCGCCGCGACTTGTGGCTGGGTTCATCAAGATGCTGCCCGGAATCGAGATGAAGTTGATCGTCGGAAACCGGGCTGAAATCGTCGCTGCCCTCGAATCGCGAGCGGTCGACATGGCCTTGATGGGGCGCCCGCCGCGCGGCATGCCCGTTCGCTCGGTATTGGTTGGCGATCATCCGCTCCTGATTGTTGCGTCGCCTGACCACCCGCTTGCTGGCGAACGCAACATCAGCAAGGAGCGCATTGCAGAGGAAAAATTCCTGGTGCGCGAAGCAGGGTCCGGCACAAGAACGTCGCTAGAAATCTACTTTGCCGATATTCCGGGACGGCTGGACGCCATCGGAACCGAAATGGGTTCAAACGAAACGATCAAGCAGGCCGTGATGGCAGGACTTGGTGTGGCTTTCATTTCGGCGCACACGATCGAATTGGAACTGGAGTTGTCCCGGCTTGCCATACTCGACGTGGTCGGGATGCCCGTTCACCGTCAATGGTTTCTCGTCAGCCGATCCGATCGCGCCCTTTCCCATGCACTTGGCGCGTTCCAGGGCTTTGTGTTGGGACCGGGTTCGAAACTCATGCCAAAATAGTTTTGCCGCACTGCAGGATCAACAGGGGGAATCCAAAATCAGGCTTTGCTCTCCATGAAATGGAAAGGCTGGATCGATGACCAGTCTTCCACCCTGCCGAATTAGGTATGCTGCCGAATGGATTGTCGCGATGGTGTCAAGCGAACTGCTGAGTCCGACGAGGGAATGAAAGCTGTGTGTGCGTCAACGGATGGAGATTCGCCGCGCCGAGCGTCTGCGACGTGGTGCGTGAGTTGCTGACGCAGTACTGGACCGGCGTTGTCGCCTGGTCAGTGCCTCCCGATCCAGGTCGGCGAAGAAACTGGCGATGTCGTCGAACAATCGTGCACGCGCCGAAGTTCCCTCGGCCAAATGCCCAAGATCCTTATACGTCTGCAGGACAAAGGGACGATGGAGTTCTTCGTGCAGACCCATGGCAATCTGGCCGCTGAGATACTCCAAGCCAGGATCGCGCTCTGCGTACGCCAGCAAGACACGCGCATCTGAGCTGCAGAGACGGACCAGCCATTGCAACGGGATGCTGCGCTCTCTCGTCGTTCGCCGGGCGCGTGTAGCGACCCCCAGTCGCAGCAAGTTCGTTCTGAAACCCGGCACAAAACTTGCCAGGATTCGGCGCAGACGCTTGATGATTTTCGGGGCTTCCGGACCAGGATAATGATAGAGCGCGACATTGATCGCGACCACCGCCCGCATCCTAGATGCTGCGTCCGCCTCCATCATTGACCACGCTCCTGCGCAAAAGCCGAGGCCATAGACCTGCTGGTGCCCAGCGCGGCGCAAATACTCGAAAGCGGCCTGCACGTCCTGGGCGCCTTGACGAGTGTAGAGCTCGCCTCCCTGCGCTGTATTGCCCCGTCCGCTCGTACCGAAGCCAGAGAAATCAAACCGCAGACTCATGTTGCCTCGGCTTGCTTCGTCACGCGCAAAGTCAGTGAAGGTGCGTCCAGGGCCGACGGTCGACATGAGCAGCCGCACGCCATGATTGTTGGCCCCATGTGCCGGTTCGCTCATCACCCCAGTCAGGCCGACCTCGCCAATCTCCACAAAAGTTTCCCGCACCAGATGGCCCTGATGGACAAACATGATCGTCGGGCTCGGTTCGGGTCTGCGGGGTATCGGATCGACCGCCGCCGCTAGCTCGCGATGCCGTGCGGCGCACCAGCTTGCAAGCGCCTGGATGTCCTCATGAGGCAGCTGCGGCTGGTCCGTGGCACTGAAAAGCCAAGGTTGAATATGGTGGGATGCCTGCGCATCGAGCTTGACGCCAGTTTGGGCAAGCTCGCCCAACCAAGGCGCCTTGAGTCCGTCAGGCATATCGCGCAGCAGGAATGATGACGTCTTGAGTGGACCGATCTTCGAAACATCCAGCTCGGAAATGTACTCCAGCAATGAGGCAGGCAAGCTGAAGCCAGCGATTGCGATCGACCCTGATGCTCCCGTGTCAGCGGCGCGCTGCAGCATCTTGAGTTCACGCACATAACGCCTGCCTGCAGCAATCGGAGCCCATGCAATGAGCCCGGCCAGCGCCTCAGACTGCAGTGCCTCGGCTGCAATGAGGAAGCCAAGGCGCACGCCAGCAACTATTACACGTGCAGCGCCCGTATCGCGAGCATGCTGCATCGCCGCCCTGATGTTGGCGTGCCATCGCGCGCCAATGCCAATATCGCCAATTTGGCCAGCGCTTTGTGAACACCCATGAAGGTCAATCAACAAGGTTGGCATTCCAGCGTCGGCAAGAGATTCGGCCAGAGCTGCAACGCCGCCCGCCATTGTCCGCTCTTCATGAGCAATGCCGGGCACGAGCACGACTACGGTCGAGAGAGCCGCATCGGACTGCGGCCAATACCAGGCTGCTCCCATGAAACCGGCTTCGGTCTCGATCCATATGTTTTGGCTGCGGCGCGAACGGTTCGTCATCGCGCAATCTCGAACGACGCGCCGGACCAGGCGTTCAAGGCCAATATGCGACAGCGTGTCGCCTCAGCCGTGTTGTCTGGCGCAGGAACAAGCCGGATCGCTCGCGTCTCTCCGGGTGCCATGTGGAAATACTCGTCCTCGGCAATGTATCCGTCGGCGTCGAAATAGACCGATAGAGCAAAATTCCGCGCCGAGACTGTTACGCGGACTTTTCCGTCCGCGCAGTTCTCAATTCCCTGAATCTGCAAGTCAACGTCGCGCCGGCGCGTGGCGGGCAAACCTTCCGGAAAGAAGAAGGTGGTGTCCAGTGTCTGGCCCGTACCATCGCGCAGTGTGGCAGCCACCAGCGCGTATTCAGCGGGTCCGAAACGGTAAGCGCGCGAGATGTCGATGAAGCGATCAAACCATTCACCCGCCGCATAGGTTTGGCCACCGTGTGGAGGGACCGCGATCTCACGTTCACTTGACTCCAGACGCAAGCCATCTTCGCGGTAAAGAGCGATTTCAACGCTCGCGGAAAGCGGCGTTCCGGGATCATTGACCACATGCACCGCCAATCCGCTTGTGCCTTCATCGGTCAGAAAGATGCGCACCGGTGCGGACGCGCGTCGCAGGCCATGAAATGCAGCCTTGGGTGCGCCTCGCTCGTCTAGAAGTCCCCATCCTGCTCCTGCCCAAAGGTCGCGCAAAAACCAGACGAGAACGCCGCGACAGCTTGACCCGGGACGACGCCATTCCGAGACGGTTGCTTCCATGATCTCTGCACTTACCGTGCGACTGATCTGCAAATAGCGTTCGTGATCGGTACTGCGCAGCGCCACTGGGTCAACGCCATAAAGCCGCTGCAAATAATGATCGCGCACATCCTCAAAATCCCATCCTGCGCCAAGATCCCGCGGTGCGCGGGCCTTCCAGCCGGGATGGTGTGTGCGGAGCGAAGTCCCGCCGGGCATGCGCGCAATTGTTGCAGGAGCTGGTACGTTTGCAAATGCAAGGCATTCGCTCGCAAAACGCAGGCCGGAACGGCGCGCATCTTCGATTGGCTTCAAATAAGCACCAACCCCGTAATAGGACGTGGTCCCTGCATTGGTCTGATGCGGAAAGGCACCGCCATGGGCACTGGAGGGCCAATATATGGTCTGGGGACAGAACTCGCCAGCAAGCGCCGCGAGCTGATTATGGAACAATGACTGGTTCCATTCGGTGCGCGGGCTTCCCCACATGGCCGCTTGCTGCTCGACCTCGCTATTGCCGCAAATCACGACCAGCGAGGGATGCGCCTGCCAGCGCGCAAGCTGCTGTCGAGCTTCCTCCTGCACTGAAGCCAGAAAATGTTGATCAGTGGCTGGATAGTCCATGTTCGCGAACATGAAGTCCTGCCAGACCATGAGGCCGAGCGCATCACACGCATCGAAGAAACTGTCCTCTTCATAAACCATGCAGCCGTTAACGCGCAGCATGTTCAGCCCCGCCTGACGCACCGCCGCCAGCGCACTGACGGTCGCGTCCGCAGACGTGTTGGGACTGACGACATCGAGCGGTGTCCAGTTCGCGCCTCGGCAGAATATCGGCACTCCGTTGATACGCACAGCGAAGTCGCCCTCGTCGGTATCAACAGAGAGCGTCCGAAATCCGATACACCCGAGACCCACGCGAGCAGGCTCCGCAGCGCCCGCCAACCTGATGACGAGTTCGGCATCATAAAGCGCAGGTTCGCCGTGGGTGTGCGGCCACCAGAGATCGACATTTGGAATTACAAGTGACGCGCCGAATTGGTTGACGGCATCGGCATTCCGCGCGGCTGCCGTCTCATGTGCGACACCATTTCGAGATACGCGCAACGTCACCGTCTCAATGCGTCCGGCCTCGCTCATGGGTGCCAGTTCGATGTTCATGGCAACAAGTCCATTGCCGCCTTCGACATCGCAAATCAGACGCAGTGCCGTCACATCGAAGTCTGCGCGATCAATCCATTCTATCGCCCGCCATGGTCCAATTGTCGGTGCGGGCGGCGACCAGCCGGGTGTCCGGCCAAGCAAGCTGACGCGCGCCCAGCGCAATTGTGCGTGCTCAACCATCGGGGCGCGCCAGCGTGGCCTGGAACGTCGCTCAGCGAGTTGTGCGTCAAGCGACGGGAAGCGCAGCAGCAGTTCGTTTTCGCCTTCAATCAGGCCGGAAATCGCACACTCGTGCGAAACATGCATGTTATCGCTTGTCAGCAAGGCAATACCGTTAAGCCATACACTGCACTTACCGGCCAGTCCGCCGAAAGCGAGGCTGCGCTGCACAATCTCTGGTGCAGGCTGAGCATCGAAGACCGCCCTAAACCACCAGTCCTCTGCATCAAGGCGTCTGGGGGGTCCATCCAGCGACCATTGCCCGATACCCCGCAAAGCGGCAGCGACGGTGTCAGGCGCGTCTATGGGCAACCACTTCAGTTCGATGGCGTCTGCCAGCTGCTCGGGTGTCTCGATTGTGCCTGGAGACGCCGCGCAGAGCGACCAGCGGGCATTTAAGGGTGCACGAAGATGGGTTGAGACGCTTCGGACGCGTTCCTTCATCAGCCCGCTCAGGACTGTCCGATGCTGCGCAAGGCGTTGCGGATCGATGCGATGCTGGCGAAGACGCTGCGATTGAGCAAATCGTCCGGGAATTCGACGTCGAATTCGCCTTCGAGCGCCAACATCACGTTGACCGTGGCGTGCGAAGTCATGCCTGCTTCGTAAAGATCCGTCTCGGCGCCTGGCAGCAACGCATCCGTCGCCAGACGACCATGCTGGGCAAGGACGGCACGTATGCGGGCATCAACCTCATCTTGGGTCATCGTCATGGCGAAATTGGAGTCCATCAAATCCGAAAAACAAACCGAAGTGGACCGTAGCCCGAAAAGCTTGATTTTCTGTTTACCGAACGCAGGGCAGTGCGCGTGGATATGCGCGACAATGTGTGGGGACTGGCATCACAATATCGCCCCCGCCCATGGCGTCATCGAGCCAACCCGAGAAGCTCAAGTTACGGCTAACGCCGTTTTAACGAGCTCCTGCTAGGCACACTGGAACGACACCTGCAGTATCGCTCCATTGTAGAGATGTTGCTGGTGAAACCCGGAGACGTCCATGGGACAAATTCTTGGCCCGAATGCTCATTCTTCACCTGTTGTTTCAGGGGTGGCCGACGTGCGCCGGCCTTGTGCTCAAAATTTGGATTGCAGGGCCATTTGATGCTTGATGAAGACTTCGGAGTTCTGCTCGCGTCCGTGCGCAATGTCGCGACGAAGATAGCAGGGCCCCATGCCGCTGAGGTTGATGCGCAGGCCCGCTTCCCGAGCGAATCCATCGCCGCGTTGCGCGATCTCGGAGTTCTTTCGGCTGGGGTTCCGACCACCTTGGGTGGATTCGGCTGTTCGATGTTGCAGCAGGCACAATTGTGCGCGGCAATGGCGCAAGGGTGTTCGGCCAGTGGCATGGTCCTGGCAATGCACTTGATTGAAGTCGCGTGCATTGCTCGCCACGGGGCTGAATCCCCATATTTCATTGACGTTATGAAGCGCATCGTTTCGAGCCAGACGCTTATCGCCTCTGTTACCTCCGAAGTCGGCACGTCAGGTGACACCCGATCCAGCATCTGTGCGGTGGAACGTAACGGCGATCGTTTCACACTCGAAAAGGCGGCAACGACGGTGTCCTACGGCCAGCATGCCGACGCCTTGCTGGTTACCGCCCGTCGTTCGCCCGATGCTGCTGCCGGTGACCAAGTGCTGGTTTACCTTGAAAAGGATGACTACACGCTCACGCCGACTTCCACGTGGGACGCGCTGGGCATGCGCGGTACTTGTAGTCCAGGTGGCCAGCTCGTCGCGCATGGGCCCCTGGACCGCATTGTGCCCGGCAGCTTTGCCGACTCGTCCGCGCAAACGATGGTGCCCTATTCGCACATCCTGTGGTCCGCATTGTGGTGGGGAATTGCATCCGACGCAGTCGCAAGAGCGGCCGCATTCATCCGTGCCGCCGCACGCCGCAGTCCCGGCGTGACCCCGCCGGCTGCTGCAGCGCTCGCTCTCGCTACCGCCGACCTGCAGGCCATGAATCTCAGCTGGAAACAGTGTGCGACCGAGTTTGACGCGCTCGACGGGCGCCGCGAAGAACTGATGACCATGGGTTGGGCTCTCAAGATGGTCAACCAGAAGATACAGGCGTCCGAAGCGGCGCCGCGCATCGTGCATCAAGCGCTGCAGGTCATCGGCGTCATGGGCTACAAGAACGATTCAGAATTCAGTGTCGGCCGCCATTATCGCGACTGCCTTTCTGCGGCCCTGATGATTTCAAACGAACGTCTGGCTGCAAAGGCTGCGTCGATGCTCCTGGTTCTGAAGGAGGTCTGACAAGATGAACACGGCTGAAAAGACCTACGATACTGATAATTTCTATCGCGGCCTGGTCGAGCATGGCCTGATCATTCCTTCCGAAGTCCAGGGTGGCTACGGTCGGGGTACGATTTTCGAAGATATCCTGCAGAGATTCAATGATCTGGTTTCGCGGATTTCGAAGGACGACGGCGCCGAGCCGATGATGTTTCCGCCCATCGTTCCCCGTACCCTGATCGAGAAGGTTGGGTATATGGACAATTTTCCGCACCTCTCCGGCTCTATCCACAGCTTCTTTGGCGGTGAACATGAAGCGCGCGCGCTCAGCGCCTGCGTGCATGCAGGCGAGCGTTGGGAGGACAAGCTAGAGATTACCGAAGTCATGCTGACTCCGGCGGCCTGCTACCCGGTTTACCCCATGTTCTCGGGCGTGTTGCCGCCCGGTGGCCGTCTTATCACCATCACGGGCTGGGTCTATCGACATGAACCGTCGCCCGAGCCAACCAGGCTGCAAGCCTTCCGCATGCGGGAGTTCATTCGCGTCGGCACGAATGACGAGGTTGTCACCTGGCGCAACAACTGGCTGGAGCGCGGCTTGGCCCTGCTCCAGTCGTTGGAGCTGCCAGTCGCCCCAGACGTCGCAAATGACCCATTCTTTGGGCGGGCAGGTAAAATCATGGCTGCAAGCCAACGCGATCAGCGCCTCAAGTTCGAAATCCTCTGCCCGGTGATTTCGGCCGAGCAGCCCACCGCAATTTGCTCATTCAACTGGCACCAGGACCATTTCAGCGGCACGTTCGACATCAAGACCTCGGAAGGCGAAATTGCCAGCACTGCTTGCCTGGGCTTTGGCCTGGAACGGGTCACCCTTGCGCTGATCAAGGCACATGGTTTTGATCCAGTGACCTGGCCGGCCAACGTGCGCGAACTGCTCTGGCCATGACGCGCGTGCGCGCGCTTCCAGGCCTGAGTGCAGACGCATTCCAGGCTCACGTGCTTCACGCGCCTGAGCGCATCTGGCTGGAGAAGAATTGTTACGCTGATCTTTGGATCGAGCTTTTGCACGCGCAAGGCATGGATCCCTTTGCGATCCTGCCCTTTGTGTTTGCACTCGACTTTGAGGGGGACCAGTGGACATTCTTCAAGCCGCCAATCGCTGACCTGCGCGCGCTATATGGCATCGATGTTCAGGAGTTGACGGTGTGGCGCCCGCTGCTCGATCACGCCATCGAGCATGTCGGTGCCGGCAAACTATTGAGTGTTGAAGTCGATTCCTGGTGGCTCCCCGACACTGCTGGGACCGACTATAGGGAAGGCCACGGCAAAACCACGATTGTCATCAACGACGTGGACACAAACGCTCAGCGGCTCGGCTATTTTCACAATGCTGGCTACTTCAGCCTTGAAGGGGAGGATTTCGTCAAGACGTTCTGGCTGGATGGAACGGCGCCGGTGCTTCCTCCTTATGCAGAACTCATCCGCGTGGATCGCGCGGTCGTTCGCGATGCGGCCACTCTTCGCGTCCTTTCGCGCCAGCTTCTTGCCGATCACCTGCAGTGGCGCCCTTCGGAAAACCCAGTCGAGCGCTTCGGCGAGCGATTCGCAACAGACCTGGCTGCCCTACAAGAGGCTGGGCTGCCAATGTATCACAAATGGGCCTTTGCCGGTTTGCGCCAACTTGGCGCTGCCTCAGAGCTTGCAGCCGAATACCTTCGCTGGCAGCGTTGTGAAGATGTCGCTGCGAAAGCCATCGCTGCCTTTGAGCACATAGCAATTCTAGCCAAGACGCTGACTCTCAAATCGGCCCGCGCTGTCAATTCGGGGCGACCGCTTGATGCCAGCGAGACCATAGAAGGGATGGCCACCGCTTGGCAGACAGCGATAGGCGAGACGGTCACTTTGTTCGAGACCGTCCGGAACGGCTAAGAGCATCTCATCTTGGTGCTGCACTATTGGGAGGTGTTTCTCCTGCCTCAAATGGTCAGCGCGAAGAACGGTCAGCGGGCGATGACAGATCGAGCCTGTTGCGGCCCGTCTGCCAAGAGCGATTCGGTTCCACCTCATTGCTTCGCAGCGATGATTTCGCGTTGTAGCATTCAAATCTTCCAAATTTGGCGCGCCCGACAGGATTCGAACCTGTGGCCCCAAGCTTAGAAGGCTCGTGCTCTATCCAGCTGAGCTACGGGCGCGCTGTTTGCCCCATAGTGCGGATTGCGCGTGAGGGAAACCGCGTTAAGCTGCGTATCCTATGAACGAAAATGAACTATCCGCCGTCGAGGCTTCATCTGTAAGGCAGTTCAGGGCATTCGATGTGGTTATGGCCGCATTCGTGGCAATCCTGCTGCTTTCAAACCTGATTGGTGCCGCCAAACTCTCGACGTTGGGCGGCTTTACCTTCGGAGCAGGCATCTTGTTCTTCCCGATCGGGTATGTGATCGGTGATGTGCTCACCGAAGTCTACGGCTATGCCCATGCCCGGCGGTGCATATGGGTCGGGTTTGCGGCGCTCATTTTCATGGCATTCATGAGCTGGGTTGTCGTCAGTTTGCCCCCTGCCGCTGGATGGACCGGGCAGGAAGCCTATGAAAGTGTGTTCGGTCAGGTGCCTCGCATCGTGTTGGCATCCATTGTTGCCTTTTGGGCCGGCGAGTTCGTGAATTCATTTGTGTTGGCGCGCATGAAGATCATGACAGCCGGCAAATATCTCTGGACCAGGACCATCGGTTCGACTGTTTTTGGTCAGGCTGTCGATAGTCTGATCTTCTATCCACTTGCCTTTTATGGGGTGTGGAGCACGAACCAGGTGATGACCGTGATGCTTACAAACTGGGCTCTCAAGGTCAGCTGGGAGGCGGTGCTTACGCCAGTGACCTATATGGTCGTCGGTTGGCTCAAGCGCCATGAAGGTGTCGACATATTCGATCGGCACACGGATTTTACGCCGTTCAAGACCGCGGTCTAGCGTTCACCCCAAATGAAAAAGGCTGCCGGACCCTTCGGTCCGGCAACCCTTGACATGGTCAGCGATCGGAGACGTTCCGATGCGCGGGAGACCATGGGCAGCCAATTATGTTAGGCGCGCATCTCCCGAACGAACATATCCGACCTCTGTGCTGAACCATGAGACATCGGATCACCTCCTTTCGCGCTAGTTGAAGAGCCATGTGACGTCTCCGCCACGCGCTGGATGATGAGTCAAAGTGTCGGTGCGATCAAGGCTTGATTTAATTTATTTTCGCGTCAGATTTGGCCGGTTGCGGTATAGCCGCGGGAGCAGGAGCGCGTCGCGATCTGCATTCCTCGATCACGCGCGCGAATTCGGGCCAGGACGGCATGACGAGGTCTTCTGTTCCCACGATTGAGACAAGCATGCGTCCTCTGCTGAAGGCCAAAAAATCGAGGTGCGGATCGTCGGCAGGTGTTTGCGATACGATCGTGGCAGGTGTCGCGTTGCTGTTGATCGCAGGATAACTCTTTGATGCGTCTGTTGATGCCAGCATCATTGTTGCGGTCATCAGTTCGGGGAGGGATCCCGCTCTTGCAAATTTCACCATTCCAGTTCCACCGGCGCAGGCTGAGCTGAATTCCGGCTGCAGGCCTGGAGAGCCGAAACGGGCCGAGATACCAGTGTTGTCCTGAACCAAACTCCAGACGCCTTTCGAAAAGGATCGATCCTTCCAATCAAGTACGATGGGGCGGGGAGGAAGCGGGGCAGGGTTTGGCGCAATCGTTGGTTGCGGTCGCGGTTCGACCGGGCGCGGGACGGTGGCGCAAGCCGAAAGACAAAGACTTGCAGCGGGTATGAGTACACGGCGCATAAACACCCCTTATACGTGCGTCTGGCGTACGCAACCGGCGAATGGCCCTTGTCGCTTTCGTATGCCCCAATCATAAGGCAGGTCGAAAGGGAGGGCGCATGGCAGCTGGCATTGATCGTTCGCGCTTGAAGGCCATCATTGGCGGATCGGCAGGCAATCTGGTCGAATGGTACGATTGGTACGCCTATTCCGTACTCTCGATCTATTTTGCGCCGGTGTTCTTCCCCGATGGTGATCCAACCGCGCAATTGCTCAATACGGCTGCGATCTTCGCTGTGGGATTCCTGATGCGGCCGATTGGTGCCTGGATCATGGGCATCTATGCGGATCGTCATGGGCGGAAGTCCGGCTTGGCGCTTTCGGTCGGGCTGATGTGTGCAGGGTCTATCCTGATTGCGGTAACACCCGGATTTGCAACTATAGGCGTTGCAGCGCCATTTCTCCTCGTTGTTGCGAGGATGTTGCAAGGTTTGTCCGTGGGTGGCGAATATGGCGCAAGCGCAACCTATCTCTCCGAAATGGCGACCCGGTCGGCGCGGGGATTTTGGTCAAGCTTTCAGTATGTCACCTTGATCGCGGGCCAACTGGCGGCGCTCGTGACCGTGCTGCTCTTCCAATTGCTTTTGAGCGAGGCAGCGCTTGACAGCTGGGGATGGCGCATACCGTTCGTGATTGGTGCGGTGCTGGCACTTGTCGTTTACATTTTGCGCAGTCGCCTTGCAGAAACTCAATCGTTCAAAGCGCAATCCCACGACCGACCGGTTTCAAATGCGCGCAATCTTTGGCGGGATCATCCGCGCGAATTCGTCCTGGTCGCAATGATTACCGCTGGCGGAAGCATGAGCTTCTATGCCTACACGACTTACATGCAGAAGTTTCTCGTCAACACGAGCGGTTTCGACAAGCAGACTGCGACCGCCGTAATGACCGCTGCGCTCGTGGTGTTCATGGCCATGCAGCCGCTGTGGGGCATTGCATCGGATCGGGTGGGTCGAAAGCCGCTCCTGCTGCTTTTCGGATTTGCCGGAATGGCTGTAACCGTCCCGGTCTTTTCGGCACTTGCGACCGTCACATCGCCCTTGCTTGCCCTGATCCTGATCCTGGTGCCACTGTCGCTGCTGGGTGCCTACACATCGATCAGCGCGCTCATCAAGGCGGAATTGTTCCCTGCGCATATCCGAACGCTTGGCGTGTCATTGCCTTACGCCATCGGGAACACCTTGTTTGGAGGGACAGCAGAATATGCTGCCCTATGGTTCAAGCGAATTGGGGCGGAGTCGGGCTTTTACTGGTATTTGACGATCATCATCGGCGTCGCGCTGGTTGGGTTCATTCTTCTGCCTGACACGAAACATACAAGTCTTATTGCAGAAGACTGATGGCAAAATCGCGCGTCGATCAGCTTCTTGTTGAACGCGGTCTGGCTGAGAGTCGTGCTCGGGCACAGGCCCTGATCCTTGCCGGTCTCGTCTTTTCGGGTGAACGCAAGATCGAGAAGGCCGGGCAAGCAGTTGATCTCGAGGCGCCTCTGGATGTGCGCGGACGGGATCATCCGTGGGTCTCGCGCGGGGGGATCAAACTGGCGCATGGGCTCGATCATTTTGGCTGGGACGTGACGGGAGCCGTAGCCATCGACGTCGGCAGCTCGACAGGGGGCTTCACAGACGTGCTGCTGACCCGCGGCGCATGCCGCGTCTATGCGGTCGACAGCGGCACCAATCAACTGGCCTGGAAATTGCGCCAGGACCCCCGCGTCATTGTCCTTGAAAAAACCAATGCGCGCCATTTGACCCCGGACATCATTCCCGAGCCGATAGACCTGATTGTATGCGATGCGAGTTTCATTGGCTTGGCCAAGGTCCTTGAACGACCTATGACGTTTGCCAAGTCAGGAGCGCGGCTTTTGGCACTGATCAAACCACAATTTGAAGCGGGCAGGGAAGAAGTGGGAAAGGGCGGCGTTGTTCGCGATCCTGCTGTCCATCTGCGAGTTTGCCTGGAAGTCGAGCATTGGCTCACCACCATGGGCTGGAGCAGTCTGGGCATTGAACAGAGCCCGATTACCGGGCCCGAAGGCAATGTGGAATTCCTGATCGCTGCCCAATTGGTCAGCTTGACGTAAACGGAAGCCGATGCCACTGGCGTCGCGTGTTTTTGCGCCCCCTCCTGCTGTTCACGCTGGTCATTGCGTCGCCGGCCCTCGCGCAACGCACCACCAATAATGTCGTCACGTCTTCTGACGATGCCTTCGGGCGCGCGGTCGGCAATGACAAGATCGGCATCTATACCACGGAGTCGGTCAGGGGCTTTAACCCGATTGAGGCTGGCAATGTGCGGATCGAAGGTCTCTACTTCGATCAGCAGTCAACGCCATCAGTGCGGCTGGTGGACAGTTCTGCGGTCCGGGTTGGATATGCGACCAAGGGATATCCGTTTCCCGCTCCTACCGGCATTGCAGACCTGCTGATCGAGAAATACGAAGGCAAGCGGGTCATCAGCATTGATGTCGAATCTGAATCCTACCGAAATTTTTCGGGATCGATGCAGTTGAAGCTGCCGATCCAGGGAGAAAGGCTGGGCATCTCGGCGGGAGTTGGGACACGGTTCGCCAGAGTCCCGCAAGGTCGGGACGGCAACTTTCTGAGTGCGGGGATCAATCTGGACTGGAGGCCCTATGACGGGGCCGAGATCGTTGTGTTTGTCAGCCGTTTTCACGTCACGAATATGCGGACCTCTCCAACCTTTTTTCCAAGCGGCAGCTTTGCGCCACCGCATGTCAGCCGAAGGCGGTTTGTCGGGCAGCCGTGGGCGGACGGCAAATCAAATGGCATCACCAATGGCGGTTATGCGAAATTGCCCCTTGGGTCTTTCCGGCTGGAAGCGGGCCTGTTTCGCAGCATCAAGGATGATCCACTTGTGTTTGCAGACCTGGCGCTGGGCACCGGAAGCGACGGCTCCATTTCCAATCGTCTGATCATTGCCGACAAGGACAGTTATGCCGCGTCAACATCGGGAGAGATACGGCTAACGCGGAGTTGGGGCAGCGCCAGGGTACGCCACCGCCTTCTGGCGGATGTTCGAGGGCGCACGCAGCGTCGCCTGTTTGGGGGGCAGCAGGCAATTGCGCTCGGGGCAAGCGTTGCCGATGTTCCGGATATTCGGCCACAGCCAATTTTCGCGTTCGGTCCGGATGATCGATCGCATGTTCGGCAGTTCACTTTTGGGATTGGCTATAATCTTGATATCAAGGGTACAGGCACACTCGGCCTGGCCGTCCAAAAGAGCAGCTATCGCAAGCAAACGCTCTTCGCGAACCCGACACTCCCGTCGCTGGTAAGTCGCGACAAGCCATTGCTTTTCAGTATCAATGGAACGCTTGAGCTTTTGCCCGGCCTCTCGGCCTATGGCGGCTATGTGCGTGGTCTCGAAGAAAGCGCCATTGCACCGGACGTTGCAAGCAACCGCAACGAAGCGCCGCCAGCATTGCGGACACGCCAGATGGATGCCGGGTTGCGCTATGCGTTTACCCCGAAACTCAGCATGATTATTGGCCTGTTCAATGTCAAAAAGCCCTATTTCAACCTCGATGCATCGAACCGCTTTCGGGAATTGGGAAGCGTAAGCAATCGGGGCGTCGAATTCTCGCTTGCCGGAACCGTGGTGCCAGGCGTCACCGCGGTGGCCGGCGCCTTGCTTCTTGACCCGAAAGTGAGCGGTGAAGCCGTAACCCTCGGCATCATCGGGCCGCGCCCTGCCGGGTCGGTCGCCCGACGCGCCATTGCCAACCTCGACTGGAAACCTGTTGGCCAGGAAGCCTGGTCCTTCGATTTCTCGTATGAGGGATTTTCGGGCTCGACGGGCGATCGGCTCAACACTTTTACGGCACCCGCACGGAACACGTTCGGGCTGGGCGCCCGATATCGGTTCCGGCTCGGGAGCACAAAGCTGCTTCTGCGGGCCCAGGTCGCGAACCTTTTCAATGACTATAGCTGGAAAGTAAGCAGCAGCGGTGGATATACATTCACCCTTCCGAGAAAAGCAGTCATCAATCTCGCCGCCGATTTTTGAAGTTTGATCGAACCAACGATAGCGTTCGTCGAATTAGGATTACATCCGTAGTCGACGAACGCGATGGGAGCTTATGCACATACGCCTCTCCCTGCTCGCCTGCGTTTCGGCCTTTTCTGTTGCGACGCCGGCCTTTGCTCAGCGCACTGACAATAACGCTGTCGCTTCTGCTGAAGATGCCTTTGGAAAGACAGTGGTCGGCGATGAGCAAATCGGGATCTACAATCCGGACGATGTGCGGGGCTTTTCACCCGTTTCAGCAGGCAATCTGCGTCTCGAGGGTCTGTACTTCGATCAACAATCCAACATCACGGATCGCCTGATTGACGGGTCTACCGTCCATGTCGGCATTTCTGCCCAAGGCTATCCCTTTCCGGCCCCCACAGGAATTGCGGACTATTCCTTGCGGAAGCCAGGCGACAAGTTCGTCACGTCAATCGGGCTCAATTATGGCCCGTGGTACGGCAAATCAGCTGAAGTCGACTTGCAGGTTCCTCTCCAGGGGGAACGTCTGGGCTTGATCGCCGGCGCCGGGCTTTACCGTGAGGGCAATCCCTGGGGCGGTTCTCCGCACACCGAGTCATATGCGGTCTCGCTTCGCTATTCGCCCGGCCCGGAGTTCAGCATCCAGCCCTTCTGGAGCCAGATCAATGTTCGCAACGACGAGAGTCAGTCCCTGATCTTTACAAGTGGTGATTTCTTGCCGACCCGGGTCCCTCGCAACACTTTTCTTGGACAGAAATGGGCGGATTTCGCTGCCAGATTGAATACGGTCGGGGTCGTTTCAAAAGCGAAGGCGGCTGGTTTCGATCTGGCCCTTGGCGTTTTTCGGTCGACCCTTGACGGCAAGGAGAACCATACGGACTTGCTGTTCGGAGTGGACCAGACAGGCGCGGCGAGCGATCGTCTGATTATCGCAGACGCTCGGGATTTCTTTGGCTCAACGTCGGGCGAATTCAAGCTTTCCAGGAATTTCATTGAAGGGCCACGACGCCACACGCTCCACGCGACGATACGCGGACGTTCTCTGTTCCGCCGTTACGGCGGCTCTGACGTGATCGATCTCGGACCAAGCAGCACGCTGGTGCAGGACTTTCGTTCGTCGCCGATCGAAGTCTTCGGTGCCAAGACCCGCGATCATGTCAAGCAGACCACGTTCGGCCTCGGTTACGAAATGCGGTGGCGCGACGTAGGCGAACTGAACCTCGGTATACAAAAGACGCGTTACTCCAAGAAGGTTGACGATCCTGCGAGCGTCATTCCCGAGACGAAAGATTCGCCCTATTTGTTCAGTGCCACGGCGGCCGTGCACATCGTCAAGAATATTGCCATTTACGGCGGATACACACGCGGTCTTGAGGAAAGCGACGTGGCCCCGGCAAATGCCGTCAATCGAAATGAGGCGCCACCAGCCATCAGGACGCAGCAAAAGGACTTCGGCCTGCGCTGGTCGATCAGTCCCGGTGTCTCGGCAGTGCTGGGCTATTTCGACGTGCGAAAGCCCTATTACAATCTCGACACGGCATCGCGATTCCGCCAGCTCGGAGATGTCCGTAATCGCGGTCTGGAATTTTCGCTCTCGGGCCAAATTGCGCCGGGCGTGAACCTCGTCGTCGGGTCCGTCTATCTTGACGCAGAGGTTTCGGGCGAGGAAGTCGATCTTGGGCTGATCGGCAAGAAACCCGTGGGCACGTTCAAGCTGCACAATGTCGCAAATCTCAATTGGAACCTTCCCTGGCACAAGCCTCTCACCCTGACCGCGCGGTTCGAAAGCACGAGCAATCGCACCGCCAATGCCGCCAATACTTTGGTCATTCCAGCCCGCTCGGTCACCAGCCTTGGCGCGCGTTATCGGCTGACGGTCGGCAACAAGCCGATTCTCATCCGGGGAACGGTCGACAATATTTTCAACAAGTTCGGCTGGAATGTTGGCGGAAGCGGCTTTTTCGTGCCGAATGGCTCCCGGCGCTATTCATTGACGCTGGCGACCGACCTTTGACCGCCCTATAGCTCTGTCTCCGTGAGTTGGGAGACACAGCGTGAGTGAGTTGGCGTCCAAAGGGCAATTGCGCATGTCGTTCCTGCGCTGGGCATTGTTGACCGTCCCGGCGATTCTTTTCCTCGGCCTGTTCATGAGCCGGGTCTCGAACAGCCGCTTCGGAAATCCCTGGTTCGATGCGCTTGCCAAGCCGGACTGGTTCCCGCCAGGTTGGCTGTTCGGCGCCGTCTGGTCGGTCCTTTATATCCTCATCGGTCTGGCAATCGCGCATATTCTGCACGCGCGCGGCGCGCAGGGCAGACGGACCGCAATCGGCCTGTTTCTTGTGCAACTTGCCTTGAATCTTTCGTGGACGCCGGTCTTCTTCGTTGCCCACCAGGTAACAGCGGCGCTTTGGCTGATCATGCTGATCCTGATTCTGGCCGTCGCGACGACCATCTCATTCAGTCGCATTCGAAAAGCTGCGGCTTGGCTAATGCTGCCTTACCTTGCCTGGCTGACGTTTGCGACCGTTCTTGCCTGGGAAATGGAACGATTGAATCCCGACGCAGAGCAACTGAAGGCCACCGGTGCGAGTACGCAAATCGCGCTTTAGTGCCGGTGGACCCGTTTGAGCGGATAGCGTTCCCCGTCGAAATTCTCGAACAGGCCGGGGATAGCCGGGTGATGGACCGGGCCGTCTTCCTCGTCACGAAGCAGATTCTGCTGGCTCACATAAGCAACATAACTGCTGTCCGCGCCTTCCGCGAGCAAGTGATAAAAGGGCTGGTCTCGCGCTGGGCGGACTTCCATCGGAATGGACTCATACCACTCTTCGCTATTTGCAAAGACAGGATCGATATCGAACACAACGCCGCGGAAATCGAAGATCTTGTGCCGCACAACATCGCCGATGCCGAAGCGCGCATGAGCGACCGGAGGTGCGCTTGGCAGTTTTGCCTTGGGCTGGTGATCGAAAAAGGAGTTCATACCCCCTTATTTAGTGCGTTGCGATTTAATGACAAGCTTGGCTTGGCAATAGGCTTCGCTTGAGTTAAGCGCCCGCATTCATAAACGACCCGGGACTGTGCGCAACAGTCGCGATCAGCGGAGAGGTGGCTGAGTGGTCGAAAGCACCGCACTCGAAATGCGGCGTGCCCGCGAGGGTACCCAGGGTTCGAATCCCTGCCTCTCCGCCAGTTAGTCCGGCCGTTTTATAGGCGCCGGAGAAAAAGCACCATTCGCCAATATGGGCGAGCTCACCGGCACTTCATTTTTTCTGCATCCCGACCTCCGCTGCATAGTCGCGCCTTGCGGCCATCATCGCGAGGGCGGAGAGCAGACAGGGCAGCGGCAGGACCTCTAGAGCAGTCAGCAGATCGAACCGGTCTGCCAGCAAGCCTGTGACGTAGGGACCTGGCGCGAGCCCTACCAGGTTGTAGCTGAGCGCCAGCACAGCCATAGCCGTCGAATGGATCTCGCGGGGGGTGGAGTTGGCAATCATCGCCCCGGTGACCCCGGTGATCCCGCCGACCAGAAGCAGTCCGCTGCCGATCAGGACAAGCTGCATGTGGCCGGGCGGCGAGAAGACAGCGCCTGCAAAAAGCGCAGCGGTCAGTAGCGAGAAACCGATCGAAAGCCGGGGTGTGACGGCAGGGTCGCGCCGGGCCATCCGGTCGACCAGAAGGCCGCAGAGAACCATCCCAACCGCGCAGGCCAGCAGAAACAGAGCGGTCGTCCGTCCAGCCTGCTGCAAGGGCATGCCATAGCGTTCGGTGAGCAGCAGTGGCATGGCCCAGGCCAGGGTGCCGGTGCAGAACAACTGTATTCCGCCAGCGAAATAGGTCAGCCACAACAGCCTGCGCCCAAGGAGTTGGCGCGCGAGCAGGCCCCAATTGCCGGGTTTCCGCTCCGCCCGCACGCCCAGCCTATGTTCGCGCACGACAGCGGCATAGGCCAATGCAAGCACAAGACCGAAAAGGCCAATCGCTGCGAAAGCT
Source organism: Sphingomonadaceae bacterium (assembly GCA_046348625.1). Lineage (GTDB taxonomy): Bacteria > Pseudomonadota > Alphaproteobacteria > Sphingomonadales > Sphingomonadaceae > Aquisediminimonas. The sequence continues at coordinate 105,027 of JAXMDX010000002.1, read as the reverse complement.
GTGCGCCAGCCATAGGCCGCTGCTACTTGTGCCCCGGCCGCGACCCCGACCATTTGTCCGACGACCGATCCCGCCAGAAACGAAGCCGACAGTGTGGCCCGCAAGTGCCGCGGGAACGCCGCCAGCACCACCGCGATTCCGACACTACCGTAAGCGGCTTCGCCCACGCCCACCAGCAGTCGTGCACCCAGCATCTGGGGATAGCTCTGCACCCAGCCGCCAGCCAGAGTCGCCAGACTCCACAAGGTTGCCATCGCGACAAGACTCCTCACCCGCCCGAACCGGTCGGCGAGGTATGAAAGGGGGAGGGTCAGCAACCCCACCGCCAGCGCGACCACGCTGGCAAGCGACGCCAGTTCGGCGTTGTTGAGGTGCCACTCCGCCTTGATCTGCGGTCCGGCGGCGTTGAGCACCTGGCGCGCCATATGGTCACTCATAAGCAGGCCAAAGCTCAGCGCAAAGACCGTCCAGCCATAGGCGCTGGCCCGTTCAGGTCCGGGATCATCGGATATCACTGTGGGTCCAGCCAACTAGATCATCCCCCCGTTCGGGCTGATGACCTGCCCGGCAAGGTAGTGATTGTCCCCCGCCAGATAGAGCGCCAGTCCCGCATATTCCCCCAACGTCCCGAGTCTGCCAGCCGGGATCATCTGGAACAAGGCAGCCTGCGCTTCGGGGGCGAGTTTGCCAAGATAAGCCTCGAACATCTCGGTCGCGACGCCACCCGGCGCGATCGCATTGACGAAGATGTTGGCCCCGGCAACCTCGGCCCCGACTGCGCGGGTAAAGGCGATCACCGCGCCCTTGCTGGCAGAATAGTGCGGGCTGTGCGCACTGAGGCTAGAGTGCCCAGCAAGCGAGGCAATGTTGACGATCCTGCCATAGCTGCGCGGCTCCATCTGGCGCAGCGCTGCGCGGGTGCAATAAAACAACCCGTGGACGTTGACGTCCCAGTATTTAAGCCATTCCGCGTCGCTCATCGTACTGGTGAATTGCAGTGATCGGCGCGGCTCGGGGGTTGTCAGATAGGCATAGTGGCGGCTCCGTCGAGCTTCGTCCTCAGGACCCCCGGGTACCCGCGCGGCATTGTTGACCAGCGCTTCGACAGGGCCAAGCTCCCGTTCTATTCGGGCAAAAAAGTCATCGACCGCGGTGCTGTCGCTGACATCACAGCGTGCGTCCAGGACCTCGACTCCTTTGGCCCGCAGCATGTTGGCGGTCTCGGCGAGCTCAACCTCGAGTACGTCGCACAGCGCCAGGCGACCGCCAGCAGCGCCAAGCGCAGCGGCGATCGCCTGCCCCAGACCACGCGCTGCGCCTGTGACGACGCAGACCCGTCCCTCCACTGAACTCACACGAGCGCGCCCAGCGGCGCGCTGCGCATATTGGCCACGCCAAAATTGGTGTTGCGGTTGGGCAACCAGCCATTTTCGCGCAGGGTTTCTTCGACGCTGCCATAGAAAGTACCGATCTTGTAGATCCGGCGCGCTTCATCGGCGGTGGCGATGGGACGATAGAGTTCTTCTGAGATGCGGACCATCTTCTCGATTTGTTGGACAGAGGTCGCACGTTCGCCCTTTCGGCCCCACATATTGTCCTCCTGGCCCACCCGGACGTGGAAGCCCATCGCGATCCCCATCGTGCAGAGTGGATAGACGTTGCGCATCAATCCTTCGACCGTGAACACAGCATTCTGCGGCAAGCGGTTGACGAATTCCATCAGGTTGCGCGGGTTGGGACCGTCGGCTCCGCCGCCGATCGCCACCCAGTTGCAGACCAGCGGGCCCATATAATGCCCGGTGCGCACCAGTCGCTCGACCGTTTCCAGATCGCGCGCAGTGGCAATCATGAAATGTGTCTGGATGCCCGAAGCGGTCAGCCGCTTCATATGCTCCTTCATGAACTTCGGTCCGGCTTCGTAATACATCTCGGTATAGGCATCGGCATAGTTGGTTTCGCCCATCGAGGTTCCGGCGCAGTCATCCTCGGTGATGAGTTCCATCACATTCATTTGGTTGGTATTGACTGCCAGCGTCACCTGATCGGGCGCCGGGGTGAGGTCGGCCAGCATGTGGCGGGTATCGTCCGACAGCCACTTGGCCGCCTCGCCGTCGTTCTTGGGCGCAAAGCTTATGGAGCCGCCCACCTGCAGAATCATCCCCGGCACTGCGCTGCGCAGGCGATCAAGCATTTCGTTGAAACGGTCGAGGTCCTTCGAGCCCGTGCCATCGGGCTCGCGCACATGGACGTGCAGCACTGTCGCCCCGGCGTTGTAGCAGTCGACCGCCTTCTGGACCTGTTGAGCAAAGCTGACCGGAATGTCGTCGCTGTCGCGCGGCAGGAAGCTCGGGGCGTAGGGCGCGACCTGTATGACCAGCGGATCCTGGGTTTCGGGCAGCAGGCTGTCATCGTAGAATTGCATCTCTTATTCCTCCTTCAATTCGGGCACGGGCATTCCGCGCGCGTTCATTTCATCAACCAGAAGTGGGGTAGCGAGCGCCACCGAATGGATCCCCAGCACGGCGACGAGTTGGAGCACGGCCATGATCTCTTCAGGCGTCGCGCCCAGATCGAGGGCCTTGGCAATGTGGCGCTTGACGCCGGGCGAATACATGTGGGTGCAACTGGCATCGACCGCGATTGCTAGGAATTCATATGTCTTCGGATCGAGCACCCCCTTGCGCAGGGCATGGGTGCCCATGTCGAGGAACTTCTCCATCCATTCGGCGTCGAAGGCGGCGGCCTGATCCCAGGCCTTGTTCCATCCGCCGCTGGCGCGAGCGGCGTCGCTGATCGGTGTTGCGGTCATCGCTCTCCCCTGTCCTGTGTTGCGTACACCATGCTGCAAGAGGGATTTCTTTTCTTTTTAATTTGAGCCATATTATTTCCAATATGAGCCACACCGGGAATCTGACCGTGCGCGCCGCCGCCCTGACCGGGTTGGCCGCGCTGTGCCGCAGTTACGGGGTCGATGCCGTGCCTTTGCTGCGGCAGGCTGGACTACCGGCCAATGCCGAAGTGCAGCCTGATCGCCGCTTCCCTGTAGAAGCCGTCAACCATGTGCTCGAACTCGCCGCCGCAGCGACCGGGCGCGATGATTTCGGACTGCGATTGGCGGAGTTGCGCGGTCTCTCCAACCTTGGTCCGATCGGCCTGATCGCTCGCGACGAGCCCAGTGTTGGCGCTGCTTTCGCGGTAATCGAGGCCTATCTTCCGCTGCACAACGATGCCTTGGTGATCAGCCGTCAGCAGTTTGGCGAACTGGTAGTGCTGCGCTCCGAAATCCTCGCGACGGGCAGCAAGGTCCAGTCAATCGACATGGCTTTGGCGGCGCAACACCGGATCCTGCAGCAGCTGGCGGGTCCGCATTGGACTCCGGAGGACGTCTGCCTTTCCCGGGCCAAACCGACGGATCTTTCGCGCTTCCGCCAGGTGCTCGGTCCGCGGCTCCGCTTCGACGCGGAATTCGACGGGATCGTGATTCAGGCCGATCTGTTCGAGCGTCCCAACCCGCTGGCAGATGCAGCATTCCGTCCCTATGCCAGCCAGCTTCTGCGCAGTGCTGCTCCCGGTGCGAACGAGGCGATGGCCACACGGGTCGAGCGGGTCCTGCCGCTTCTGCTGCCCAGCGGACGGTGTACTGCGGCGCAGGTTGCCGCGCAGCTCGGGCTGTCGCGCCGCACGCTGACCCGTGCGCTTGAAAGCGAAGGGACCCGGTTCCTCGAATTGCTCGACCGGACCCGCGAAAATGTTGCCCGCCGCCACTTGGCCGGGCGCGCGCGCAACCTTGGGCAGATTGCCGACTTGCTCGGCTTTTCCAGCCCGGCGGCCTTTACCACCTGGTTTCGTCGCCGCTTTGGGCAAAGCCCGCGCGCGTGGCGGCAGTCCCAGGCCTAGGTCAGATCCGGATCGCCGAAAAAGCGGAGGATTTCCTGAGCGACCCATTCGGGCCGCTCTTCGGGTATCCAGTGCCCGCAATTGTCTGCCACCCCTCCGCTGACGTTGCTGGCCACGCGCGACCAGCTTTCCAACGCAGTCATTCCTCGGCCGCGGGTGGCAGGATCGCCGCCATAGACAAGGATCGGCATCTCCAGTGTCCGGCCGGACTCTCGAAAGGCGCTGTTGTCAGCGATGTCCTGAGGGACCGCGCGGTAATAGTTGAACCCGGCTGTCATTGCGCCGGGTTGGCTGTAGGCACGGACATATTCGGCCTGTGCTTGCTCGGCAATCGCATCAGGCTTGGCGCCGGCAGCCCGGAACATGAAGCGCAGGTAGATGTCCTCGCGTCCCTCTGTCAGTGCTTCCGGCAAACCGGGCAACGCGTGAAAGCCGAAATGCCAGCGATTGTGATGCTCGATCGGCCCTCCGTCGCCCAGCACCGGAGCATCGAAAATGGCCATGGCGCTGACATTTTCCGGAAACTGCGCCGCAAGCGCAAAAGCGACCGGTCCGCCCCAGTCGTGTGCCACCACCCCGAAACGATCGTGCCCCAGCGCCGCCATCAGTTCGGCCATGTCACGCGCCACGCGCATCTTGTCATAGCCATCGGTCGGGCGGGTCGAATCTCCAAGCCCGGTCATGTCGACGGCGATCACTCTGTAGCCGGCCTCGGCCAGCGCCGGAATCACGCCGCGCCACATATACCATGTCTGCGGCCAGCCGTGGAGCAGCAGCAGCGGAGGTGCTTCCACTGGTCCTGAGCTGACGCAGTGCAACGTCGCACGCGAAGTGGCCACAAATTCATGCTCGAAGTGTTGCGCCATGATCAGAACGGCCTATCGCCAATGATCGTCGCGCGGTTCATCCGGCGGATGCACGGTGGATAGTCCATGACCGCATAGTGCTGTGTGCAGCGGTTGTCCCACATTGCGATGCTGTTCGGTGTCCAGCGCCACCGCACCTGGTATTCGGGGATATGCGCCTGACTGATCAGGTAACGCAGAAGTTCGCCCGTGCCCTGCGTGTGATCCTGCCCATACCGCACCCGTTTGGCGGTATGGTAGTTGGTGAAATGCGTGGCGAAGGCATTGACGAACAAGGACTTGTTGCCCGTCACCGGGTGGGTGCGGACGACCGGGTGTTCGGGGTCCGGGAAGCGCTCCTTCATGGCCAGCCGCTCGTCAATCGGCTTCGCGGCCATGAAGCTGGCCTCCATCGAATGGCGCGCGCGCAGATCGATAATGTCTTCCTTTACCCGCTCGGGCAGGCGCTCGAAGGCCAGTTCCATATTGGCCCACATCGTGTCGCCGCCGACCGGCGGGCATTCCACGCACCGCAGCACTGCCCCCATCGGCGGACATTCGCGCCAGGTGGCATCATTGTGCCAGGCGTTTTCATAACGTTCGGGCGGGCTTTCGGGGCTCTTCCAGATCTGGATGATCCCCGGCTCGCCCTGGGTGCTGGCGGCCAGCGGATGGTCCTCCAGATCGCCAAACCGACGAGCGAGTGCAGCATGCTGGGCATCGGTAATGTCCTGGTCGCGGAAGAACAGCACCTTGTGCTTGAGCAGCTGTTCGTTGAGTTCGCCCGCCATGTCGTCATTGGTGCCGGCTTCAGCGAGGTTGATGTCGCTGATTTGAGCGCCCAGGGCGCAGGTGAGTTGTTCGACGTGCATGGTTTAATCCTCCAGAACGAAAACGGATGATCCAATGGTCTTCCCGGCCTCAAGGTCGCGGTGGGCCTGGATGCATTGATCAAGGCCGTAACGCGCGCCGATCTCGACCCTGATCCGGCCAGCAGCGAGATGCTCGAACCAGAAGCCGGCCATCTCTGCGCGTTCGACCGGGTCGGCGAAGTAATCGACAAAGGCGGGGCGGGTGAAATAGACCGATCCCTGCATGGCCAGGCGCAGCGCATCGATCGGCGGAAACGGGCCTGATGCAGTCCCGCAGCCGACCAGAACGCCACGCCTGCGCAATGACTTCAGCGAACCTTCGAATGTATCGGCGCCAACCGAATCGAACACGGTCTGAACGCCTTCTCCCCCGGTCAGTTCCTTGACGCGCGCTGCGACGTCCTCTCGACGATAGAAGATGATGTCGTCGCAGCCCATCGCGCGGGCACTGGCGGCCTTTTCCTCGCTGGAGACTGTCCCGATCACGTGGAGACCCAGCAGCTTGGCGACCTGAACCGCGAGCAGACCGACACCTCCGGCGGCGGCATGGAGCAGAATGGTGTCACCCGCCTTGAGCCGCGGGTCGGTCTTCATCATCCAGTAGACGGCCGTCAGGCCTCGCATTGTCGATGCTGCAGCCGTCTCGTAAGAGACACTGTCAGGAAGCTTCAGCAAGGGCGCGGCCGGCATGACTCTCTCAGTCGAATAGGCGCCGAGCGGACCACCGTTGTAGCTCACCCGGTCACCGGGCGAGACATTGGTCACGCCTTCGCCCACCGCCACCACTTCACCCGCAGCCTCGACCCCGATTCCGCAGGGCGGCTGGACCGGGTAATAGCCGGTACGAAAATAGGTATCGGCGAAATTGCAGCCGACAGCATGGTGGCGGAGTCGGACTTCGCCGGGACCCGGCTCGCCGACAGAAACATGTTCGAGCGCGAGGACTTCGGGTCCGCCGGTCTGGTGGAATCGTACGGCCTGGGCCATCGGCTGTTTCTCCTCATTGTCGTTGTTCTACCGAATAGCGCGAGTGTGGCTTGCTGTTTTCACATTTCATGACATAGTTTTGATATTTGATGACACGTGAGGGGTAGGGGGGAACACATGGCACAGATCGTCCGGGCGGCATCGCTGGGTGGTTATCTGGAGTGCATGGCCGCACTGGACACGGATCCGGTCCCGCTGCTGCGCGAGCAGGGCTTGACCCGCCAGCTGCTCGCAAACCCGGAACATCTGATCCCGGCGCAGGCCGTGGTCCGGCTGCTGGAGCGCAGTGCCAAGGCCAGTGGCTGCCGGTCGCTGGGACTGCGGATGGCAGAAGGGCGACTTTTGGCAAATCTGGGCAGCGCCAGCCTCCTGATCCTTCACCAGCCCTCGCTCAGGCACTCGTTGGAGGCGTTGCGTGAATTTCGCGGCCGGATCAATTCCACACTGGTGCTGACGCTTGACGAGCAACATGGCGAAGCGGTGCTGCGCGAGGATCTTATACTGGCTGTGCCAGAGCCTGCGGTGCAGGCCCATGAGCTGGGGCTTGGCGTGCTGGTCCGGCTGTGCCGCGCCGTGCTGGGCGATGGCTGGTCGCCGCGGCTGGTCTGCCTGACCAGCCCGGCACCCGCCGGTCACGAACTGGCACCCTTCCGCCGCCTGCTGCGGTGCGATCTGCAATTCGATGCCGAATTCAACGCGCTGATCTTTCCTGCCAGCGACCTCGACCGTTCTGGCGTGCTGGCCGATCCCGGCATGGCGGCCCATGCACGCAGTCTGCTCGATGCCGCTGGGCGCGGCGCGGCACGCAGCACGCGCGAGCAGGTTGAGTGGTCGATCCAGTTGCTGCTGCCCGTCGGCCGGGCAACGATCCACAGCTGTGCGGCTTCGCTGGGGCTGACTGTACGCACGCTGCAGCGCCGCCTCGACCAGGAGGGCGCGGTATTCAGCGATCTGCTGAACGCGGCGCGGAAGCAACTCTGCGTCCAGTATTTAGCCAATCCGCGGCTGCGGATCACCGACATCGCCGAGATGCTGGGCTATGGCTCAATCGCTGCCTTCAGCCGTTGGCACAAACAGGTGTTCGGCGAGCCGGCGCGATCCATGCGTCGTATAGGTTTATCGGTTCAAACTTCATCTGCCAAACGTAACGCCAATTCATAGCTGTGACTGCTGTAATAGCGCCCTGTCCGGATCATCTTGCGGCGCATGTTGATACCTCAATCGATGGGAGCTCTTCGATATTGCGCAAGCACAACGTGAAGCGAAAGCGGAACCTAGAAGCCTTCGACGGTATAGCGGCTGCCGCCATGACCAAAACCAATCCCCGACCAGAGACGAGTTCGCATCGGACTGACGGCACCGCCAGTTAGTCCCCTAAATCAGAGAGTGCTGGTTCGTCGGATTCCAAGACCCTCGTCACTCGATATTTTGGTCCTTTTTGTTCTATGAATGACTTAATGTAACAGTCGATCTAAACCACTTCGGTCGGCTAAACCCTGAGGCTACGAACCAGATTCTGGTTGGTTTGACAGTGCCGTCGCAAAGAATATGACGACGAACATGCCAGGGAGTAAACGGATATGAAGGCGGTTCTGTTCGCAAGCTTGCTCGGCGTCCTCCTGATCTCCGTCAGTGCTTCCCCGTCAATGGCCAAGGCCGATTCCGGCGCCGCGGATCTGATCCTGACCGACGCCCATGTGTATACGCTGCGCTGGGGCGAGCCGGCGCTCGATGGCAAGCCTGCGCCCGATGCGCCCTACACAAACGGCAAGTGGCACACCGATGCCGCAGCGGTGGCGATCAGCGGCGGAAAGATCATCTATGTCGGCAGCGACAAGGGCGCGCTGGCGTTGCGCGGCAAGCGGACCCGGGTGATCGATCTCAACGGCGCGACCGTGATCCCCGGGCTGGTCGATTCCCATACCCATTTCATCGAACTGGGCGCCAAGCTGGAATCGGTCGACCTGACCCATGTCGCCACCGAAGCGCAGGCGGTTGCGTTGGTAGCCGAGCGGGCGAAGTCCGTTCCCAAGGGCGAATGGATCTTCGGTGCCGGGTGGGACGAGGGCGCCTGGGCCAACCGCTATCCGGACAAGCAGCAGTTGAGCGCAGCGGTGCCCGATCATCCAGTGGTGCTGCGCAGTCTGCACGGCTTTGCAATCTGGACCAACCAGGCCGCACTCGATGCTGGCAAGATCACGACGGCCAGCCCGGTTCCGGTCGGGGGCGAGATGCGGCTGGGCAAGGATGGCCAGCCCAATGGCCTGTTCCTGAACCGCGCGGCGGCGATGGTCGAAGCGGCGGTGCCGCCCGAGCCGCAGGCGATTGTTGCGCGCCATGCGCTGAAGGGCCTGGGCCAGATGGCCACCGACGGCTATGTCACGGTCCACGAGGCCGGTGCGGGCAGCCAAGCGATGGCGGCACTCCAGCAGCTGGAGGACCAGCACCGCCTGCCGATCCGGGTCTATGCCATGCTCTCGCTGCGCGACCCGCCGTTGATGCGGCAGTGGATCGCAAGGGGGCCGGACCGGGACAGTGACAGCATGCTCGTCACGCGCGCGGTCAAGGCCTATTACGACGGCGCGCTGGGATCGCGCGGGGCGCGGCTGCTGGCCGACTATACCGACAAGCCGGGCCACCGCGGGATCAGCGGTGACGGTTATGGCTTTGACCATGATTTGGCCAAGGAGGCGATGAAGGCCGGCTTCCAGCTGGGGATCCATGCCATCGGTGATGCCGGCAACCGCGAAGTGCTCGATTTTCTTGAGGCGGAGTTCAAGGCCGATCCCAACACCGCACGCAACCGCCATCGGATCGAACACGCCCAGGTCATCTCGCCAGAAGACCAGCCGCGCTTTGCCCGGCTGGGCGTGATTGCCTCAATGGAACCGCCCCACGCGGTGGAGGACAAGACATGGGCCGAAGATCGCCTCGGCCCGCAGCGCATCCTTGGCGCCTATGCCTGGCGCACGCTGCGCCGCGACGGCGCGCGACTGACATTCAATGCCGATAATCCGGGCTCCGACCACAGAATCTTCTACGGACTCCATAGCGCGATCACCCGCCAGGACAAGCAGCTTCAGCCCCCCGGCGGATGGTATCCAGAGCAACGGCTGACGATCGAAGAAGCGATCCGGGCCTATACCAGCTGGGCGGCCTATGCCGCCTTCCGCGAAGACCAGACGGGGATCATTGCCAAGGGTCGATGGGCTGATCTGACAGTCATGGATATTGATCCCTTCGCCCTTGCCGCGACCGCGCCGGAAAAAATCCTGGCCGGCAGGATCCTGGCGACCATCGTCAGCGGCAAGGTGGTTTATCAGCGATAAGCCGTTGGCGGGTTTTGCCAGGTAAACTTCTGCAGGCGGCACTGTCAAAGCGACTGCACCTCTGCAACGAATGGCTGAATTCCGCTACAGACTAGCAATTCAGCTGGACCTCCGGCAACGACAATGACTAACGGTGGTGGCTAGTCGGCAAGGAACAGGGCCAAGTTTGTGATTTCCTATCGTCGAGATCCCGGTGGCTGGTTGGTGCGATGGGATTCAGAAGTGGCAGCGCAAGCCATTGCCGAGGGAAGCTGGCCCAATCGCACCATTGTCGACTTTGCGATGGAACGGACTTCCGCTTGCCCGCACAAAATTCAGTTTGCAGACGGTGACAATGAGTTGAGCCGCGCTCAATTGATGGATCGTGCGAGACGTCTCGCAGACTATTTTCTGTCGATTGGCCTCAAGGCGGGCGATGTCGTTTCGTTTCAGCTTCCCAACGGTTGGGAAGCGGTCGTCATTTCGCTGGCCACGGCAATGACAGGATTGGTGGTGAATCCGATCGTTCCCATCAATCGGGATGCAGAGGTCGGCCATATTCTGCATGATGCCGCGACGCGCGTCATGGTCATCCCTGCGCAATTCCGCACATTCGACTATGTTTCGATGATGGCCAGACTCCGCGGAGGCGCGCCCAAACTGAAGGCAATTCTGGTGACTGGCATGCCAGTCGAGGGTTGTCCCTTTGATCTGTTCGATGAGGTGTTGGAGAAAGCGACACCCCTGATCCAGCCGGTTGCAGTCGATCCCGACGCTGTCAAATTGCTCATGTATACATCCGGGACGACCGGTCGGCCGAAGGGCGTCCTGCATTCGCACAACACACTTTTTGCCGATGCGTTCAAGATGCGCGATGCGCTGGGACTGAACTTCGAAGACCGTATCTTTTGCCCGTCGCCCATAACGCATGTTACAGGCTTCCTGTGGCTGGCGCAGATGCCCTGGTATGGCGACATGCTTGGTGCGACACTTCGCACGTGGGACGCGAAGGCGGGCATCGCGCTCATTCAGAAATATGCTTGCGGCGTGATGCTGGGCGCCACGCCATTTTTGCAGGATCTGGTGACTTTGGCAAAACAGGATGGCCAGCAGCTGCAGAGCCTTCGTCACTATGTATGTGGCGGCGCTGCAGTGCCCCCAACGCTCATCTACAGTGCCGCACAGCAATTCCCGAATTGCATTCCATGGCGCACTTTCGGGGCAACAGAAGTCTGCACACTGACGGTCGGTCCGACTTCGCGGGATGACTTGCGATTCGGCGCTGAAACGGACGGCCGGCTGTCCGGGGTTCGGATCAAGCTGGTCGGCATCCATGACGGCCGTGAAGTTGCAGTTGGCGAGGAAGGCGAACTTCTGGTCAAGACTGCTTCGATGAGCCTGGGTTATGCCAATCCTGCTGACAATGAGCAGGCCTATGACGAAGACGGCTATTTCCGGATGGGAGACCTTGGTCGCATAGTCGACGGAGACTGTTTCGTTTGTACCGGGCGCAAGAAGGATCTCATTATAAGGGGCGGCGAAAACATAAGTGCCAAGGAAATTGAGGATGTTCTGGTCCGCTCGCCGAAGATTCTCGAGGCTGCCGTTGTGTCGATGCCAAGCAAGCGAACCGGAGAGGCCATTTGCGCCTTCATTGTTCCCGAAGCGCGGGCATCAATCGACATGAAAGAGGTCGCTGACCTTATCTCAGGCGAGGGCCTGGCAAAGCAGAAAACCCCCGAGCATGTCGAAATCGTGGCTGAACTGCCCAAGACACCTGCTGGCAAGGTCCGCAAGGACGTGTTGCGGGCAAGGGCCGTTGATTTCGCCAAAGGCTAGCGGAACGAGAAGGCCAAGGCGCTGTGGGCGCACCGGCATTGACCCGAAGTGTGCAATGCCGGTGCGGGGTGAAGCCCTGTTAGAAGCGATACGTTGCTTGCAGTTGCACTGTCCTCGGCAACTGGGTCAGCTGGAAAATGTCGGATTGGATGCCGCCACCGACACTGCCTGTCCCGCTGCCGGTTCCGGTAATGTCGAAAACGCCTGTCTTGTATTGGCGGTTGGTCAGGTTCTTCCCGATGAGCGCAAGTTCCCAGCCCTTGGATTCGCTGCGCAGGCGGAGCGATGCGTCAATCACTGAATAGGACTTCTGGACACCATTCGGTGAGTCAAAGGCTGAAGAATTATACTTGCTGCTGAAGCGGAAATCGCTGCTCAGTCCAAAAATCATGCCCGAGGAAATCGGCACATCATATTCGAAACCGGCTGAACCCGTCAGCTTGGGGGCATTCGCTGTCGGCCGTCCGCCCAATTGCTGGAGAAACTGGGACGCTGTCTGTCCGGGCAAGGTCTGCAAGACGCAACCCTGGCCGATTGACTGACCCTGCCAGCAAGGCGCGAGGAAATTCGAATAGCGTGAACGGCTGTAATTCAGCGTGCTGCGGATTGTCAGCCCATCAATCGAGCGGGGCACAAATTCGAGTTCCGTTTCAATGCCCCTGGTCTTTGACGAGCCGGCATTGCGCGTAATGTACCGGATGGAGAGCGGGTCGAAATAGTCGACCTGCAGGCCGCTATAGGTATAGCGATACGCGCCAATGTTGAAGCGAAGCTGGCGATCGAGCAGGGTGGATTTGATTCCGCCTTCGAAACCCTTCGCCTTTTCAGGGGCAAAGGTCATGCCGTCGCCATTGGGGTCCGCCGGCGAGAGGATGCCACTGTTCGAGAAGCCGCCTGATTTGTATCCAGTCTTGTAGGCTGCATAGACGGTCAAGTCCTTCGAGGGGCGCCAGGTGATTGTGGCTTCAGGCGACCAGTTGTTGAATGTCTGGTCCCGATGAAGAGTGGTCGCCGGATTGTTCGTCTGCGGTGTGAAAAGACCTGCCAGTGCAGGGTTCACATAAGGCTGGAAGAATGACGATTTTTTGGTTTCGTGCGTGTACCGAGCGCCCGCCGTGAGTTCGACTTCCGGCACAATCTTCCAGATCGCCTGGCCAAAAGCCGAAATCGTCTCACCCTTGGTCGGCGAGATTTTTGTGAAGGCGAGATACTTGTTAGCCGGAGAAGCCGCGCTGTTGATCACGCCGATGAAGGTCACAAACTCGCCGTGATCGCGCTTCGATGATTGGTAGTAGCTGCCAAGCAGCAAGTTTACCGGGCCGTCAAAGCTGGTGAGAATGCGTGACTCATTGGAAAACGCACGGAACTTGGAATTGATTGCTGCCCAAACGCCTGCGTCGCTCTCCTGCCCATAGTCCTGCAAGTAGCGAACCTTGTTCCGGTTGAAATTCGTAACCGAGGTGAAGGTTATGTCATCGTTGAATTCATAGTTCAGCGTGTCGTTGACAGCGAAGGAATCATAATCGCTGTAGAGCTTGTTGTCCTTCAGACCGGTCGCGCCCTTGTATTCGATCGGCATGTCATTGAAATAGGTGGTGAATTTGGCACCGCATCTCAGGCTGGGATTGCGTTGACCGAATGGCCCTGCGCAGCCCAAGATGGTACTGAAGCCGGATGCACCGCCTCTGCTGTGTGTTCCGCTTACCTTGAGTGTGTTGGTCAGATTCTCGGTTGGCGTCCACTTAAGTGTAACGCGGCCAATAAGGTCCTTTGTTCCGGGCTGGTCGCGATCTGCCGGTGCCGCTGCTAGCGCAGCAACATTCCCGGTTGCAACGTCTATCGTGTTGTAAAAAGCCTGGGTCGCGAGATTGTGCGTGTAGCCGCCAAACATTTTTGATCCGCGCAGTGCAACACGGATCCCCAGAGTATCCGAAATCGGCCCTGAAGCGACAGCTTCGGCATAGACGCTTTGCGACCTGAATTCATAGCCGACCCGCGCCAGCCCCTCGAACGTATCGCCAGGATCTGCAGTCGTAATGGAAACCACGCCTGCAGTCGCATTCTTGCCGAAGAAGAGCGCCTGTGGCCCCTTCAGGACTTCGACCCGGGCCAAATCGAAGAAGCCCTCGTCGATGGTCCTGCCGTGGCCATAATAGGCACCATCGACAATGACCGCGACGGACTGCTCGACGCCCACGCTCGAGAAATTGGAGCCCACGCCGCGGATTGTGAGGGACGCGCCCGATCCGTTCGAAGACCGGGCAATAATCAATTCCGGCGCCTTCGCGGCGAGCTTTTCAAGCCCGCTTATATCCTGTCTTTGGATCATTTCGGCATCAACGGCGCGGATGGAAACCGGGATGTCTTGCACGTTTTCTGCGCGTTTCCGGGCTGTCACGACAATGTCCTGAACCCCTCCCGATTCTTCAGCGGCGGGTGCGGAACTCCCTGCTTGGGCGTGCGAGACACTTGGCATGGCAACCAGTGCAATGAAGCAAGTTCCGGCCAGCCATTTTGCCTGATATGATTTGCAGATTCCCGTCATTTGGACTCCCCTCCGATTGAAGTGTTCTCTTGGTGCCGCGCTTCGGCATTCCCCGTATGGCTAGTTATCGCATCGGGGCTTTCCCACCATGATTAAGGCCGCAACCCTCCTTGTTCTTCCGCGCACCGGAAAGAAACACAGGGTGAGTTGCAGCGACGGTTGGCGGAAGTTGGCCCGTGTCATAGCCGCTGCAGGCAAGCATTAATCATTGCTCCTTCAGCCAAATTCCGGAAAGCGATCCGGATGGATCGCGCAGGATTGGATCGTTTGCGGGGGTGGATCGAAAGCGAAGGGATCGCGTTCGGTCCGATCTCGAGCGTTGCTCCCATCGCCGGGGGAACCCAGAACAGGTTGCTTCGCGTGCGTGCGGGAGATCGCGAACTTGTGCTCAGGTGTCCTTCGGAAAATGCTCGACCGGAGGCTGAAGCCACGATCCGACGGGAAGCGCGCGTCCTGCAAGCTCTGGGGCCCACAAATGTCCCCCATGCCCGATTCCGCGGGCTATGTGATGATCGGGATATTTTTGGCGCCGTGTTCCTCGTGACGGATGCCGTGGCCGGTTTCAACGCAGCCGTGGGAATGCCGCCCCGACCGCGCGAGAATGCAGCCATACGTCATCGGATGGGCTTGGCGATGATAGACGGGATCGTCGCCCTCTCTGCGGTGGACCACATATCGATCGGATTGGCTGATTTCGGAAAGCTTGACGGTTATATCGAGCGGCAGGTGCCGCGATGGGCGGGCCAGCTTGGCCGATACCGGGAATACAGCGGGTGGCCAGGATCGTCCGGGCTCGGTCCGGTCGAAAGTCTTGGCCAGTGGCTCGACGGCCATCGTCCGACGGAATGGAAGGCCGGGCTGATGCATGGCGATTATCATATCGGCAATGTGCTCTTCGATTGCGAAAGTGGCGCCCTGAATGCAATGCTTGATTGGGAACTTGCGGCGCTCGGAGATCCGCTGCTCGATCTCGGGCGGCTGCTCGCGTCCTGGCCAGATCGCAACGGGGAAAGTCCGCTCAGCCTCAAAGTCGAGCCGTGGTCCGGCTTTCCGGAACGCCAAGAATTGATAGAGCGCTATGCAGCCGGCACGGGCCGCTCAATGCGAGACTTGCTCTGGTACGAAATTTTGGCCTGCTACAAATTGGCGATCATACTTGAGGGAACATTTGCGCGGGCCTGTGCAGGCCTTGTCGAGCCGGGCCTGGGAGACAGGCTCCATAATTCAGCGCGTGCGCTTGTTTCTCGCGGGATTGCCTGGCTGGAAGCACGTGCCTGATCGGAACGACGGCATCCGCAAAGCCAGTCGATTGCCTCGCGCTGACCATAACCGATAAGGGCCCTGTACGGACTGTCTGACTCTAGGCCGTCTCACCATTGTCAATCGTGAGCGATGCGCCGTTGACATGCCGCGCTTCGTCCGACGCCAGATAGAGAACCATATTGGCGACATCGGACGGTTCGCCCTGTCCATGCCCTTCGAGTTCGTCGAAGCTGGGGTTGTCCGGTGACATCTCTCTCAGTGCCTTCTGAATCATTGGAGTGCGAATGGATCCTGCAACGATCGCATTGCAACGGACACCGTTGGAGCGTTCGCGACAATAAGCTGCGACCGATCGGGTAAGCGCGTGAATGGCGCCCTTCGCGGCACAATAACCCAACACGGCACTCACACCTTTTACGCCGGCAATCGAGCCCATGTTGATGATCGATCCGCCACCATTCGCGAGCATCGCGGGAAGGGCGGTCCTGCACCCAAGGAATGTCCCTTCAGACATGACCGAATTGACGAAGCGGAAATCGTCCAGCGAGCAGTCTTCAATCGAAGCAAATTTCACGACTCCGGCGTTGTTGACCAGTATGTCCAGTCGACCGTGGTCTGCCATGATCTGATCAACGATGCTCTTCCAGGCGCGCTCGTCGCGCACATCATGTTCCACGAATACTGCGCCGGGTATCCCGGCAGCGACAGAGTGCCCGAGTGCCGCATCCACATCGGTCAAGATCACTTTGGCGCCTTCACGCGCGAGAAGGGCGGCATCAGCCGCGCCGAGCCCCGAAGCTGCGCCTGTGACTAGTGCGACTTTACCCTCGACCCGGCCCATATCATTCTCCCAGCAAATCTCTGCAAACACTGACATGCGAGATTGGGCGCGTCCATGCCGGAAGGTGACGGCGACATTGTCCTAGGGCGTCATTTGCAGCATCGATCTCGCAAGCGACACATTGCCGCCATGGACAAAGATGCGCCGTATTCAGGCAACAGCTTTGGGCATATCTTCGCCTGACTTCCTTGAACTGGCGTTTTGGAGCACCGACATGGCAACGTCTCCCATAAGTTTTCTCGATATGGATATCCGCAGAAGCCCGCACGAGGCGCATCGTTCGTTGCGTGAAAAGAGCCCTGTCTATTTCGACGAATCCTGCGGGATGTACATGGTCCTGGGGTATGACGAAGTTCGGGACATCTCCGCCGATCCGGAGACTTTTTCCAGCGTGACGGGACTTTTGCTGGTCAAGGAGTCGGAGCAGCAGGAAAAAATCAATGCCGTGTTTGAAGAACACGGCTTCGTGCCTGTCAATACGCTCGTCGTCGTGGATCCGCCCGTTCACACATTCCATCGTACATTGGTCAACAAGGCCTTTAACGCCCCGGCGCTCAAGCGCATGCAGGATGCGATTGAGGGCACCGTTGCCCGTCTTGTTGATGGCTTCATTCGGCAGGGCGGAGGCGATTTCTATTCGGCCATTGCTGCGCCATTGCCTTCATTTGTCGTTGCGGACCAGCTCGGATTGCCGACGGAAGATTTCGAAAGGTTCCGGACCTGGACTGATGCCGTGGTCGCAGAGGCCAATCCCGACAACAGTGAAGAAAGACAATTGGAAATCACGCGGACGATCTGCGAGCTCCAGCAATATGTGTCCAAGAAGGCGGACGAGTATCTTGAAAGCCCGCGCCCTTGCTTGTTGAGCGACATCGTCCATGCAGATGTCGACGGGCAAAAACTGACTCGCCAGGAACTCGTTTCGATCTTCACGATCCTCATTGCCGGCTCGCATGACACAACCACCAGTGTCTTGTGTTCAGCAATATATCGTTTGGCGAGAGATCCAGAATTGCAGGGCAGGCTCCGGGCTGACCCCACCATTCTCAGCCGGTTCGTCGAAGAAGCATTGCGTTACGATTCGCCCGTCGCAGGCCTGTTCCGGCGTGCGACGAAAGATACGATGGTCGGCGATACGAAAATTCCCGAAGGCTCGCTCCTGATGCTGCGCTACGGCGCTGCCAACCGTGACCCCAAGATGTTTCCCGACCCCGACACGTTTGATCCGACCCGCAGCAATGCATCCCGGCACCTGTCATTCGGTCACGGCATCCATCTGTGCATCGGCAATTTGATCGCACGTGCCGAAATACGCGCCGTTGTGGCGGAGATGCTGAGCCGGACGTCAAGCTTTAGCCTTCGCGGCGGTGAGGACGGTGTTTCCTGGCTGACGAACTTTATCGTGTATGGGCCGGACGGCATCCAGCTGGATGTCGAGCCCGTCTAGTTCGGAGGTTACGCAAACCTGGCGCGCTCGCCGGACATTGACCCCGCGCGCCGTGACCAAGCACTGCCGTGCTTAATGCCATTGCGCTGGCGGGGCCGGTTTCTTGCCGGGTTCAGCCCTTCATGCCGCTCATGTATTGGCTGTATTCGTCAAAGAAGTGTCGAATCCGGATTTCCTGCTCGCTATAGACGCTGCCCTGAAATCCCTTTGAGTGAATTCCCTTTTGAACCCGCGGCACGAGTTCACGGTCCTGCCGGATGACCGGTCCCAGATTCTCATAGTCGTCCGTGTCGATATAATGGCGCGGCAGGACGCGCTTTCCGCTCATGTCTGCGTTTTCCACCGCCATGAATGACGGCAATTCGCCGATCCCGGGAACAGCATAAACCTGAACGGTATAATAGCATTTCTCAGGATCGGTCGGATGAGGCAGCCAGTTCTGGATGAAATAGCCTTCAGGATGAAGGAACATTTCGGTTGTCGGGAAAATTCCCCAATTCCAGTCATCGATGAGTTGGCCTTCGCTGAAGCGCGAATAGTCCAGCACATAGTCCTTCTTGGCCAGCTTGGCCTTGATGATGGCGGCCGGAACTTCGCTCCAGTGCTTTGGCCATTCATCTTCGGAAAGACCCGCTTCCCTCAGGAATATCTTGTGCTCTTCAGCCAGTTCATTCGGCAGATTCCGAATGAACTGGGGCAACGGACTCATGAACTGGTAGATGCTTAGTCCGTGGCCATTGTCGAACAGGTCATGCTGTGCGTGATAGGCATCAACTGCGCCACGGAGCTGGGGATGGGTGGCCTGCACATGATAGCCCTCGAGGAAGGCCTCATGGGAAATCTTCCAATTGGCTGGCCATTCCTGCTGAACGTCGCGGATACGCAGCACGTTTTCAAAACTGTACGCCTCCGTCAATTTGAGGAATTCGCTTCCAAGGTATTCCTCGAGCGGTCCTGCGTCGTCGTTGAACGTAATGAAGATCCACCCACGGTAGACCGCCGAACGGACTTCAGGCAGATCAAGGTTGTGGCAGAGTGCTTCCTCGCGAAACGTCTCGCGGTCCGTGATCTTCAGAAGCTCCCCGTTGCTTGAAAACTCCCACATATGAAACGGGCAGACAAACTTTTTGGTTGTTCCGAAGTCCTGCTCAACAAGACGCGCACCGCGATGTTGGCAAACATTGTACATTGCCCGGATGGAATCGCCCTCGCCGCGAACGATAAGAACGGATTCATGAGCGCGATCAACCTTCATAAAGGCATTGGGCTTCGGGATGTCGTTCAGGTGCCCAACGAGGAGCCACACCTTGGACCAGATGCGCTCCCATTCCTGCTCCATGATATCGCGTGAATGATATACGCTCTTGTCGGTATTGCGATCCGTGCCAAGGTCTCGCGAAGGGCGTTTGGCATAACGACCCTTCGTGTCCTTCCATTCGGGCAGCTTGTAGCTTTGCCGGTAAGGCTCATAGTCGATTGGCGCGTTTGCTTCTGCAAACTGGAAATGATTGTCGTCGCGGTCGTATTGTTCTGTCACCGTTTCGTCCTTGCTCATTTCGACATCCCGTCTCAACGGGAGCCGCCGACGGCGGCTTAGAACCCGACAATCCGCCTGATCGCCATTTTCGTAAATGGTTCGTCTTGCAGACTGGTTTGTCTCGACCTGCAATGATCAATCACAAGGCGGTACAGCGCGGACCGTTTCATGGCTTTCTGGCGCTCAGCGCCGAAAGGACCGTCTCGCGAAGTTCACCTCCTGCAAGCGTGTCCATTTCATAGGCAAATGACAGCTCGAATGCAGCGCCATAGAGGTCCCGCGAAAGGCGCGCAAAGGACCTTTTGGTTCCCCTGACTCCCCCTCGTGGCAGTGTCGAAATCCGATGCGCAATCGCCTGCGCCGCGGGCAAGGCATCCTCGGGACGATCTACCAGGTCGCTCACCATGCCCATCGCATGCGCTTCCCGGCCAGTGATCGCGTCCCCTGTCATGAGGTAGCGCTTCGCGCGCATTATGCCGACGGATTGCGACCAACCCATGATCCCGCCATCGCCCGCCACAAGTCCAAGGACGACATGCGGATCTGCTATCTTCGCATCAGCCCAGGCCACGACAATGTCGCAGCACCCAATGATCGAAGCGCCAAGGCCTATCGCGCTGCCCTGCACCGCGGCAATGACGGGAAAGGGCAACGCGTTCAGCCCCTCGATGATAGCCAATCCTTCGCGAGTCAGGCGCTTTCGCAATTCCAGCGATTCATTGCCGCGAATCATCATTTCAAGATCGCCACCAGCCGAAAAGTGTTTGCCTTGGGCAGAGATCAGGAGAGCGGCGAGTTCTCCTTCCTTCTCGAGCACATTTGCGAGTGCCCTTGGGAACTCGCCGTGCAGGACTTCATCAAAGCGATTGTAGAGGTCCGGTCGTGTAAACTGGATATGGGCGATGCCCTTGTCGAATGTGAGCGCAAGACTGCTGAAATTTTCGGCCATAAATCTTCCTGTCTGCGTATCACGCATTGACCAGAGAGGGGTGTTCGGCAGGCTCAGCCTGCTGCGCGAAAGCCGCAAGCAAAATCGGCAGATCGTCCCGATATTGGGCAATACTCTCTTGCTTGACCGGACCATAGCCGCGAATTTGGGCTGCTGCCTCGGCGAGCGCGACGGCCTGCGCCATATTGTGAGCTCTGACCTTTGGAGAGATTTGACGGATCAGGTCCTTATATTCTTCAATCAGGGCGCGTTCTTCACGCCGTTCCCGTGTGTAGCCAAATGGATCGAATGCAGTCCCGCGCAAGCCTTTCATCTTTCCAAGGACAAGGAAAACCCTCTGGATCCACTGGCCGAAGCGCATCTTTTGCGGCCTGCCGGTTTTTGGGTCAGTGCGAGCCAGAATGGGCGGCGACAGATGAAATGCGAGTTTGAAGCCATCCTCGAATTGTGATTTCAAGCTTTCCTTGAATCTTGGGTCGGTATGCAGGCGGGCGACTTCATACTCATCCTTGTAAGCCATCAGCCGCGCCAAGGTTAATGCGACCGCACGGACATAGCCTGCTGCATCAGGGCCCCCGGTCGCGTCGACGACCTTCGCGGTCTCCTCGATAAAGGCCCTGTATGCCGCTGCGTAGCTCCCATCCTGATAGGCTGTCAGCAATTCGGAACGACTGTCCAATACGCCTTGAAGCGTATCGAGCCGGGCGATGGCTTCAGCATCCGGTTCAGGAGCCTCGAAGACTTCAGGCCTTTCTGCCGCGAGCCGGCCAAGCCCGAGGGTCCGCAGGTTCCCGGACACATTGCTGCCATTGAGCCTGATTGCCTCTTCGATGGCGCCGCGGGACACAGGCAAGAGACCCTTTTGCAGCGCAAAGCCCACCATCAGGAAGTTGGTGGCGATACTGTCACCCGTAAGGGAAGTCGCCAGTTTCGATGCATTGAGGCCATAGGCATCTCCGCCAGCCAGCGCAGCGGAAATGATATCCTCCAGCTGCGACGGATTGAGATCGAGGTCGCGGTTGGTCTGGAATTCTCCGGTGGGTGAGACATTCCGGTTCAGGACTGCCTTTGTCACTCCGGGCTTCACCGTCTTGAGTACGTCCGGATAGGCAGCGACAACCATGTCACAGGCCAGAATGAGATCGGCCGAAGCAACATCGAGCCGCGGCGAGAATAACTCATCCTGCCTGGGTGCGACGCGCAAATGGCTTGTCACAGCGCCGCCCTTTTGCGCCATGCCCGTCTGGTCCATGACTGTGCAGCCCTTGCCTTCAAGATGTGCTGCCATGCCCAGCACTGCGCCGACAGTCAGCACGCCGGTGCCGCCGATCCCGGTCACGAGCACGTCGTAAACGCCGTTCACGCCAGCCAGCTGGGGTTCCGGCAAATCGGCAATCTGCGCATCAAAGCGGCTGGCGCCCGTGTCGCCGCGCTTCGCAAGTTTTGCGCCGTCCACCGTAATAAAGGAGGGACAAAAGCCTTTGAGACAGCTGAAATCCTTGTTGCACGAAGATTGGTCGATCATGCGCTTGCGCCCAAACTCGGTTTCGAGCGGAACGACCGAAAGGCAGTTTGATTGCACCGAGCAATCCCCACACCCTTCGCAGACAGCCGGGTTGATCACCACACGCCGATCAGGATCTGGGTACAGGCCCCGCTTGCGTCGCCTGCGCTTTTCGGCGGCGCAGGTCTGCACATAAACAATCGCCGAAACTGCCGGAACGTCGCGCAGCTCCTTCTGGACTTCATCGAGCCGGTCGCGGTGTACGACACGCACGCCATCAGGCGGGGCATCCTGGCCCGTGAACTGTGCGGGTTCGTCCGTTACAATCACTACAGGAGCGACGCGTTCAGCCAGAAGTTGCCGGACAATCTCGATCGGGGTGGGTGCGCCTTCAACAGGCTGTCCCCCGGTCATGGCAACCGCATCATTGTAAAGTATCTTGAATGTCATCCGGGAACGGGCAGCAACGGCTGCCCGGATCGACAGAATCCCGGAGTGCGCGTACGTGCCATCCCCCATATTCTGAAAGATGTGCGGCATGTCCACGAATGGCCCTGCAGCAACCCAAGGCATTCCGTCTCCGCCCATCGGCATCGGCATCATCGTCCGCCGCTCTGGGATGAAGGCGGCAAGGCCATGACAGCCAACTGCGCTGATGGCGACACTCCCATCCGGCAAGCGTGTGCCGGTGTTGTGGGGACACCCGGAGCAGAAGAAGGCGGGCCGAATGCGGGTTGCCGCCGGTAAGGCCTCCGGTCGCCTGGAAGCAGATTCAAAATACTCAAACCGGTCGGTGATTGCCTTTGTTGCCAATCCGAGTGCGGTCAGGCGCGCATAGATTGCCCGCCTGACGGAGGAGGGCGACAGTTCCCCCACGCTGGACAGCAAGGCGTTGCCCTGCGGGTCCCGTTTGCCCGTAAGCACCGGGCGCTGCTCGTTCGAAAGGCCCAAAAGAACAACGGCAGCCTGATCTTCGATGACCGGGCGCTTTTCCTCAATGACCAGCAGTTCTCGACTGCCAGCAGCGAACGCAGCCATTCCTTCCGGATCAATGGGCCAAATAAGTCCCAGTTTGCGAAGGCGAATCCCGAGACTTGGTGCGTTGCCTTCACCAATCCCGAGGTCATCGAGCGCCTGCCGAACATCGAGATACGTTTTCCCGGCAGCGACGATCGAAAGAACTGCCGTCTCGGATTCCAGAATTGTCCGATCGAGGCCATTGGCGCGGGCAAATGCCTGAGCAGCCGGTAGTCGGCGATTGATTGCCCAATCCTCTTGCGCCAGCGGCGAACGCATTTGGCGCAGGCCGAGACCTTCAGGCGGCATCGAAAATCCCCGCGGACGCTCGAACGGGCGATAGGCATCCGGGAGAGCAACGGAGGCTGAGTGATCGAGATTGTCGGTCACGCATTTGAGCGCAACATACAAGCCACTATAGCGCGACATTTCCCAGCCAAGCAGGCCGTACTCGATGATTTCTGCGGCATTTGCCGGATACAGGATCGGGATCATTGCCGCGATCAGGGTATGCTCCGACTGATGGGCACTCGCCGACGATTTCCCTCCGGGATCGTCGGCAGCGATGACAAGCACGCCACCATCTGGCGAAGATCCTTCGAGATTGGCTAGCTTGAGGGCTTCCATGCCGCGGTCAACGCCGACGCCCTTGCCATACCAGAGCGAAAAGATTCCCTCGCGGTTGGAGGACCCAAACCATGTCAGTTCCTGGGTGCCGCGTACGCTTGATGCGGCCAATTCTTCGTTCAGTCCGGGCAGAAAGGTGATGTCATGCTCGTCCAGCATGTGCGCCGCGCCCCACAAGGCGGCATCATATGTCCCGATTGGCGATCCTCGATAGCCCGAGATAAAGCCGGCAGTCTTCTTGCCAGCCCTTTTGTCCCGGCGCGCCTGGTCGAGCGGAAGCCGCACAAGGGCCTGGATTGAAGACATGAAGACGCGCCCGCCTTCTTGCTGGTATTTGTCGTCAAGAGCCACGACCGATTTTGTCATTGGCCGGTCAATCCTGCTCGGAGCGCGCGCGTCATGTCATCTGCATAGCATTCTCGAGGGGCTGTCGAAGCCGTCCCCGCGAAGACTGTCTTGACCCTGACTGCATAGTCCGTCCCAGTTCAGGCGAGCAAACGGCCGCCGTCAACGACCAGGACCTGACCAGTAATGAATGATGCCAGATCAGAGGCTAGGAACAGCGTTGGACCTGCCATGTCGTGCGGCGTGCCAATGCGCCGCAAGGGAATCTTCTTGAGCTGAAGGTCCAGCCGCTCTTCATTCTCGGTCGTAACCTTGGTGAGCTTGGTATCGACCAGGCCTGGAGCAATGCCGTTTATGCGAATGCCGTATCGCGCCCAGGTTTCGCCCAAAGTCCGCACGAGCATATGGGTGCCGGCCTTGGACGACGCATAAGCCGGATTGCCGATCGACGCGTGCAACCCGGCAATCGAACCGAAGATCACTGCGTTTCCGGCCGATTTGGCCAATAGGGGCTCGACCCGCATGCAACAGGCCATCACGCTGTTCAGATTGACATCGACGATCCGCCTGAATGTATCGATCTCGAATTCCTTGCGGTTATAGGCGACCGTTCCCTGACAGGTGACGAGCACATCAAGTCGGTCGAAGCCAAGGTCCAGCTCTGCCACGGCTTCAAAGTCACTGACATCGACCCGCGCATAATGAAGACCAGTCAGGTCGGAGCCGTCTTCGGCTCGATACTCATCGGCCTCGCGCGTGCCCCATACATGAGTCACTGCCCCTGCAGCCCGGAAAGCTTGCGCGACACCATTGCCAATTCCGCTTGATCCGCCAACGACGAGGACCGTCTTTCCTCTGAAGTCGAGATTGTAGGGGGAAATTTGTTCAGCCATTCTGCAAACCCTCGGAACCTCCTGCGACCAAACGCTCGACTGAGTAACTCAGAAAAAGCGCGTCATGTTGTTTGTAGACTTTAACGTCCAACGTCACCACTGCGCGATTGCCGCGCGCCAGAAGGTGCAGGGGTGCGTGGTCCGTCATCTATTCCATGTTTCCGAGGTGTAGGCGGACGAAATCGGCACTGGTTCCTGCTTCCGTGCCAAGCCGCGCACTGCCCAACACGTCGGCCCAATACCGTTCGTTCCCAAAGGCCAATGCCCACTGTTTCAGGCGACGTGTATAGATCTGAAGATCATATTCCTCCGTCACGCCGATCGCTCCATGGACAGCATGGGCAATCGCACAGAGTTTGCTTGCGGCCTCACCGGCGCAGACTTTCGCCGCAGCCGCCCGAAGCGGGTCGAAATGCTGTCCCGACATCGCAATCGCTGCCGCCGTATGCGCAGAAACGGCATATTCGGCTCCAATGGCCAGCTGATGCTGGATTGCCTGGAATTTGGACAATGGCCGATCGAATTGCTGGCGCTCGTTTGCATAACGCAACGACATGTCCAGAATGCGCATCATCATCCCCGACATTTGCGCTGCCGCAAGTGCTGCCGCCCAAGCCTGGAGGTCGATTCCACCTGCCGATACCTCGAACAGTGTTTCCCCCTTGAGTTGGTCGGCGTATCCGCCAGCCCGAAACGGATCGGATGCCCCTGCAGTCATGGCAATCAAGGCAAGTTTGCCATCTGCCGTCATGAGCGCGTGGCTGGCCTTTGCGGCCAAAGGTATTACAGGAGAGGGTGGCGCCAGAACAATTGCTGCGCCTGTGGGTAGATCTGCTCCACGCTTGTCCAGAAGGGCCCGTGCGACCATTGTTTCGGCAAAGGGTGCAGGCAATGCCGCTTCTCCGCAGGCAACGACAAGCGGGAAGACATCGCCCAGCGAAAGGCCTGCGCCTCCCCGCGACTCCGGCAGCAACGCGTCGATGAAGCCTGATTGCTCTAATTCACCCCAGCATTGTGCCAAGCCGGATCGGCCTTCTTCGTCGCGGATCACCGATGGTGTGCAGATGTGTGCCAGCAATCGCTTGAACGGATCGAGCAAAATATCGTCCATGTCGCTCACCGCAATCCCAGCCCGCGCGCGATCATTCCGCGCAAAATTTCCCGAGTGCCGCCACGCAGCGAAAAAACATGGTTGAGTTGCAGGAGATAGGCCAGCGTCGCCAGCATGTCCGGATCAGCATCTCGATCCGGCACCGCACCTACAGACGCTGCAACAGTTTCGGGTATGTCCTGCTCGAAACTTGTCCCCAGATCCTTGACAAGCGCTGCTTCGATCACGGGTGATTCACCTGCTGCAAGCCGTCCTGTCAACGCTATGGACATCGCGCGCAAGGAGGCAAGCCTGGCAATCAATCGTCCAAGAATCTCCCTGTCCTGCGGACATGGTTCGGCGCGCATCCGCTCGGCCCACATGTCGAGCAGGACGAGGGCAGAATAGAAACGTTCCGGGCCGCTTCGCTCAAAAGCGAGCTCCGCGTTAACTTGCGCCCATCCTTCGCCCTCGGTCCCGACCAATGCATTGTCCGGCAAACGCACATCTTCAAAGTGCAGTTCGCTGAAATCGCTATCCAGCGTTCCCAACCGGATCGGCCGGATCGTGATGCCGGGCAGTCTAAGATCTATGATGAACTGGGAAAGGCCCTTCTGCCGGTCTTTTGGTTCGCCAGAGGTGCGCACCAGTGCAATCATATAGTCTGACTGGTGCGCATATGTCGTCCATATCTTCGAACCCGTCAGTCGCCAGGAGCGCCCGTCACGAATGGCACGGGTACGCACCGATGCCAGGTCCGATCCGGAATTGGGCTCGCTCATTCCGATGCAGAAGAAGGACTCTCCCCGACAGACCGGCGGCAGATAGTATTGACGCTGCTCTTCGGTTCCATAGCGCAGGAGCAGCGGCCCGCTCTGTCGGTCCGCGATCCAGTGTGCAGCGATGGGAGCCCCTGCGGCGAGCAATTCTTCCACCAGGACAAAGCGGGCGAAAGCGTCTCGGCCACCTCCGCCATAGACTTCCGGAATGGTAAGGCCAACCCAGCCTTGCGATGCGAGTGCGCGGCTGAACTCTGCATCAAATCCGGTCCAGGTCTTCGCGCGATCCTGAGGCCTCATGTGCGAGATGCTCTTTTCGAGAAATGCCTTGACGTGCGGTCGCAGCATCTCGGCATCGTCTGGAATTTGTGTGCGTGGAAAGGCAGAAAGAAGGCTCATGCCTCCCCTTATGCGAAGCGTGTGCCCTGTCCTTGTCTGTAGCCGATATTCACTCGTCCGCTAGATGCTCGACAGGACACTTCGTTTCGCCTGTTCTTCTGCAGTCATTGATTATGTCTGATTACAAAGCCAAAGAAGATGACCTTGGATTGATTGGCCTTGAGGAATGTCCGTGCACGCTCAAATGGAACGCATCGATCGCGATTTGCATCGGTTGTCGCCCCGTGTCGGATCTGTAACTTCGACGATCGCGATCCTGCGGTTGCTGGCAACTGTGGATCAGCCCATCGGCGTCAATGCCATTGCGCGCCGCCTGGAACTTACGCCCAGTTCGTGTTTCAATATTCTGAAGACTCTTGTCGAAGAAGATTTTGTGAACTGCGACCCCGAAACAAAGGCATACTCCCTGGGGGGAGGGGTCATTGCGATTGCGCGGCGGGCACTTGATCCTGCAGAGGCATTCGAACTTGTGCGCGCGCGCGCCGAGGATTTCTCAGAGCGAAAATCCCTTACCACGGGGCTTTGGCGTGTCGTGCGGCGCAAGCGCATTGTGCTTGTCGGCTATACCGCCGGACCAACAACGATGCGCATTCACCTGACCGTTGGTCAGCGCCTTCCGCTTCTCATGGGATCGGTCGGCCGTTGCATCGCGGCGTTGGGCGGGATGAGCGATGATGAGATTGCCGCAGGGTTCAAGGAACTGCGGTGGCAGGAAAGCGTTCCGTTCGACAAGTACCTGGAGCAAGTTGCTGAAACGCGTCGCACCGGATGGGGCTTGGACGAAGGGAATTTCATCAGAGGCGTGACGACGATCGCGGTCCCTGTGTTCGACAAGCGCGGGGCGATTTCAAATTGCCTGTCTGCCACCATGTTCACTGGCCAATATGCGCGAAGCGAGCATAGCGGGATCGCCAAGGAGCTTCAGCAAATCGCGCAATGGGCAACGCACAGGCTGGCGGGAATCTAGCCCGTCGCAGGTACGCCTCTTCGCGGATTGAGATCGATTTCCCGCTGGCTGCGGGCATCTGGCCGGTCAATCACTTCGAACAGGCGAGCATAGCCCATGCTCGCAATCTTCCATTCTCCGGACAGCCTGACATACTCGTCATAATAATATCCGGCACCGGTCATCTCCTCACCTCCCGTGACGGGCGGGTTTCCGAAGAATGGATTTGGCCCAGAGAAATGAACGATATCCTCGAGGCGCCAGATCCCCTTGGCGTTGTTGGCGTCGATCAATTCGATTTCAGGGTGGAGGACAATGTGGCTGCTGTAGAAACTCTCGTCGAGCATTTCACTGAGAAGCCCGATGATAGTCTCGCGCCCTTCCTTGCTGAATTTGCCGTCGTTGTACCAAACCCGGGCATCGTCAGTGAAGCAACTGGCAACGAGCGGCCAGTCATGTGTGTCCAGACCACGAACATAACGATACTTGAGTTGATAGATGGCGTGGAGTTCGGCCAGGTCTTCGGGTTTCATTGCGTTGCGCTCCGGGGCCGCGCGGCCAAACGGTCAGTTGGTGAATGCACATTGCCCTCCATCGATGCGAATGTTTGAACCGTTGATCCAGTCGGCAACGGGGCTTGCAAGAAATGCGACCAGCGATGCCAGATCCGAAGGACGGCCAAAACGCCCGGCTGCGATACCGAGCGCGGAGACCATTTCGGGAGCCACCTCGTCCCAGGGTCGGCCTCCGGACATGTCATGTGCATAGCTCTTCAAGAGCGGGGTTTCGACATATCCGGATGTGACAGTGTTGATCGTGATGCCCGTGCCCGCCAGCGACCGGGCAAGGCTCACTGCCAACACGGGCAAGGCCGCCTTGGATGCGCAATAGGCCGGAACCTGATGGGGAAGGGGGGTGGCGGATGCGATGCTTCCGATCTGGATGATCCGGCCCCATCCGGCCTTTGTCATTGCCGGTATGCAATGCCTGATCATGCGTACGGCTGAAAGTGTGTTCAGCTCATATTGTTCGGCCCATTGCCCCGGCGACGTTGTGTCCCAAGTGAATGTGTTGTCACCCGTACCACCCGTTGCGTTGACCAGAATGTCGATGGTTCCTAAGGCGGCAAGGGTCGAACGCGCGACGGCTTCGGCACCGTCGTCTGTGGTCAGATCTCCAAGGACCACCATGGCATCGCCGCCCTGCTCGCGTATGGCGGCAGCAACGGCTTCAGCACGTTGGGCATCTCGACCATGGACGCACACGATTGCGCCTTCCTGCGCAAGTTGCGCAACGATGCCGGCGCCAATGCCGGCACTGCTGCCTGTGACAAGAGCACGCTTGCCTGTCAGGCCGAGATTCATGGGCTGCCCTCAAGAAGTAAACGGAGCGGTCTACTTCGTGCAAATGACGGGCGAGGAGAATGCCCGCGGGGGAGCCATTGCTTGTCCCATGTTGCACTCTGTCCCTTCCCCCGAGGGCAAGACCGACCGCATGTTGAGGCTCGTGAGCCGTTGACACCAGATGGTATCGATCCCTCATCATGACTGACACCGACTTGATTCAACAGATTCGTGAGATTGTCGGCGACCGAGGCGTGTTGATTGGCGAAGACGTGAGCAACCGCTCATGTGATCCGTTTCGTCAGGTTCCAGCCCAAAGTCCCGTGATCGTCCGCCCGGCATCCACCGAGGAAGTTTCTCAGGTTGTGGCCTTGTGTCATCGCCTGGGACAGAGGATTGTGACACATGGCGGGCGCACGGGCGTTTCCGGAGGTGCCTACGCCGGTTCCAACGAAATCATTCTTTCGCTCGAACGCATGCATCGCATCGAGGAGATTTGCCCGACGACGCAGCTTGCTGTCGCTGAAGCGGGCGTCACGATTGAGGCATTGCAGAATGCGGTGGCCGTGCATGGACTCTTCTACCCGATCGACCTCAATTCGAAGGGGACTGCAACAGTTGGCGGCACAATTGCCACAAATGCTGGCGGAAACCGCGTGCTGCGCTGGGGCATGACGCGACAAAATGTGCTTGGCGTGGAAGCGGTTCTTGCTGACGGTACAGTCGTCTCGGGAATGAACCGCCTGATCAAGAACAATACCGGCTATGATTTGAAGCATGTCCTAATCGGGACCGAGGGCACACTCGGGATCATCACGAGGGCAGTCGTGCGCCTTGTTCCAGCTCCGGCCAGTCAGGCTGTGGCATTCGTATCAGTTGCCGACAATGACGCGCTGCTGGCCCTGCTGCTGCGCGCACGCCGGCTTTCGATCCTGTCGGCCTTTGAAGTGATGTGGCCCGACTACTACGACCTCGTCGCTTCGAGCGGAACTGACAGGCGCCCTGTCGAACCCGGTCAGGGCGCCTATATCCTCATCGAGTCAATGGGCTACAATCCGGAGCTTGATCGGCAGGTTTTTGAAGAGTTTCTGACCGAGGCCTTTGAAGCAGGCCTGATTGTGGATGCGGTGACGGCGTCCTCCAACAAGCAGATTGCCGATCTCTGGCGCGTTCGTGAAGGGGCGGAGATCATCGTCAAGGAGATGAGCCCTTTTGTTTCCTTTGATATCAGTGTCGATGTTCGCCACGTTGATGCCTTTGTCGATCGGGCCAAGCAATTCCTTAACGCCAATTTTGAGACTGTCCGGACGGCTACATTCGGCCATCTTGGGGACAACAACATTCATATTGCGGTCCACGTCGGACCGGATACGACCGCCCAGGAGGCTCAGGTCGAGCGCTGCGTTTTTCGGGCTCTGCGCGAGTTTGAAGGCGCAATCACAGCCGAACACGGGATTGGCCAGACCAAACGGGAATTCCTGCCTGAACACAAGCAACCCGGTGAAATGGTCATGATGCGCCGCCTGCGTTCTGCGCTCGATCCCGACAAGCTGCTCAACCACGACGTATTGTTCTGACAGGCCTTCCGGAATGGGAATCCGCATCGCGTTGCCTATGTGCGCAGTCGCTTTTGCACGTGGCGTTTCCAGTCTTTTCCCTGGGCTCATCGTCCCTAAGGTCGTCTGGTTGTCCTTTCGGAGATAAGCCCTGTGTCTGCTCTTGCCGTCCCGACTCCCCCCTATATGCAAGACGAGTCGCTTGAGATTTTCGCGCGATCTGCGGGACGGTTTCTAGACGATCATTGCGGTCCTGAGGAACTGGCGGCTTGGCGGAAAGCGGGTTCATCACCTCCAGATCTATGGAAGAAGGCAGGCGCGGCCGGGCTTCTTGGAGTGACCGTTCCCCCGGAATATGGCGGCGCGGGTGCCGATTTTCGATTTGAAGCGGTTCTCATCGAACAGCTCGCCGCGCGAAATGCGCTGAACTTTGCCATCCCGCTGCATAGTGCTGTCATCCTGCCATACATTGTGGAATATGGCACCGAAGCGCAAAAGTGCCGCTACCTCCCAAGCGCGGTTGCCGGAAAAACCATCTTTGCGATTGCCATGACCGAACCGTCCGCGGGTTCGGATCTGCAAGGCATGAAGACGACGGCAGTTCGCGATGGCGATGATTTTGTCATCAACGGACAAAAGACCTTCATTTCGAACGGCCAGTTGGCATCGACAGTCATTGTGGCTGCGAAGACGAACTCCTCGGCTGGCGCCAAGGGCATTTCCCTTTTTCTTGTGGACACCAACACTCCCGGCTTTGAGCGCGGGCCGCTGCTCCAAAAGATGGGGCAAGAGGCGCGAGACACCGTTGAACTCTTCTTCAGTGACATGCGCATCCCGGGCGATGCTCTGCTTGGCGAGGAGGGCGAGGGTTTCGCCATGCTGATGAAGAACTTGCCCCAGGAACGACTGGTGATTGCCTGGCAGGCGGTTGCGATGATTGAGGCGGCGCTGACTGCCACGCTCGGCTATGTGCGAGAGCGCAAGGCGTTCGGGCGCCAGTTGCTGGATTTCCAGAACAGTCAGTTCAAGCTTGCCGAATGCAAGACAGAAGCAACGATTGCCAAGGTGTTTCTCCATCATTGCACGGAAAGACTTTTGGCCGGCACGCTTGATGCTGCAACGGCCTCGATGGCCAAATACTGGATCACCGAAGCGCAGGGCCGGATCATTGATCAGTGTGTCCAGCTCCACGGAGGCTATGGCTACATGGACGAATATCCGATTTCGCAGATGTATCGCGATGCCCGTGGCTATCGGATTTACGGCGGCGCAAACGAGATCATGAAGTTGCTGATTGCGCGATCACTTTAACTGGAAAGGGAAGGCACATGGCAACGCCCTTCATTATAGATGCAGTCCGGACACCAATGGGCAGAGGCAGGCCCAATGGCGCACTTGCTCAAATCCATCCGGTCGAGCTGCTCGCAGAAACACTGAAGGCCATTGTGGCCCGTACGCGCATCGACCCG
This sequence comes from Sphingomonadaceae bacterium, assembly GCA_046348625.1. Lineage (GTDB taxonomy): Bacteria > Pseudomonadota > Alphaproteobacteria > Sphingomonadales > Sphingomonadaceae > Aquisediminimonas. Next base: position 72,729 of record JAXMDX010000002.1, on the reverse strand, counting down.
GGGATGGTTGACGATGTGCTGACCGGCTGCGTGAGCCAGTGCGGCGAACAGTATAATAATATTGGCCGCATGGCCTTGTTGGCGGCGGGTTTTCCGACGCATGTTCCTGCCACCACCATCGAGCGCAAATGTGGCTCAAGTCAGCAGGCCGTGCATTTTGCCGCGCAGGGGATTGCTTCCGGGGCTTATGACCTTGTCATTGCGTGCGGGATTGAATCAATGAGCCGGATCCCGCTTGGCAGTGCGCGCATGGGCAAGGATATTTTCGGCCCGACGCTCAATGCTGCCTATGCTCCCGGCTTTGTGTCCCAAGGTGTTTCGGCGGAGTTGATCGCGGCAAAATGGGGCATCTCGCGCGAAGAAATGGATCTCTATTCGGCTGAATCGCATCGCCGAGCCGACGCGGTCAGAACTTCAGGCGGGTTTGCAGACGAAATTCACGCCGTCAAAACTGACGATGGAATTGTTGCGCAGGACGAAACAATCAGACCGGGGACGACGGCTGAAACCCTGGCCGCACTGCCGCCGTCGTTCGTCGACAAAGAGCTTTCCCGGCGTTACCCCCAGATTTCCTGGAGCGTCACGGCCGGCAATTCTTCCCAGATCACGGATGGTGCTTCCGCGATGCTGCTTGCGAGCGAGGCAGCGGCCGAAAAACTGGGCCTCAAACCACGCGCACGCTTCGTTGCGTTCGACGTTGTCGGGGATGACCCTTTGATGATGCTGACGGCGCCAATCCCCGCGACGCGAAGAGTGCTGAGCAAGGCCAACATGGCGATCGAGGATATCGATCATGTTGAAGTCAACGAAGCCTTTGCCTCCGTCCCCCTCGCCTGGGCGCGTGAGTTTCCGATCGACGGGGCCAGGCTCAACCCCCGCGGCGGCGCTATTGCGCTTGGCCACCCGCTTGGCGCGTCCGGCATTCGACTCATGACGACGATGTTGAACGGCCTCGAACAAAGTGGCGGCCGCTACGGTTTGCAAACCATGTGTGAAGGTGGCGGGATGGCCAACGCCACCATCATCGAACGAATCTGAATGGTGGAGACTTCGAAACAATGAATATCGATGGAATTGGGGCCCTTGTGACGGGTGGTGCATCGGGTCTGGGCAAGGCTACGGCACAACGATTGCTCTCGCTGGGTGCAAAAGTGACAATTGTCGATCTCCCGACATCGGGCGGCCAAGGTGTCGCAGATGCCATGGGTTCCAATGCGACTTTTTTTGCTGCGGACGTCACGGACGGTGAACAGATGCAAGCCGCAGTCGAGATGGCAGGCAAATTTGCTCCGCTTCGGGCAACCGTTCACTGCGCCGGGCGCGGCCATACGATGCGCGTTCTCGACAGGGAGGGGCAGCCAGGTTCGCTTGAGGCCTTTGCCGGAGTGATCCAGACCAACCTGATTGGCAGTTTCAACGTGCTGCGGCTGTCCGCTGCGGCAATGGCGCGCAATGAGCCTGCAGAGGAAGATCGCGGCGTCATCATCATGACGGCTTCAGTCGCCGCCTTTGAAGGCCAGATTGGTCAGATCCCCTATGCATCATCAAAGGCAGGCATTGTCGGTATGACAATCGTCGCCGCACGAGACCTGGCGTCCAAGTCGATCCGGGTATGCACAATTGCGCCGGGAATTTTCGATACGCCCCTCCTTGCCCGGCTTTCCGAGGATGTGCGGGCCTCGTTGGGAAGGTCCGTGCCGCATCCGTCGCGTTTGGGGAAACCGGAAGAATTCGCGCTTATGGCAACCCAGATCATCGAGAACCCTGTATTGAACGGCGAGACTATTCGGCTCGATGGGGCATTGAGGATGCCGCCCCGCTAGGGTTTCTCGTGCAGGCGCAGGCCCAATATGATTTTCAGTGCACGGACTGAGCCGCGTTTTTTCGGTCGCATTCCTCGAGGGTGGGCAAGCATGCAATCCAGCCGGATATGGCTCGACGTCATGTCTTGGGCGAATGCGCGCGCGAAGTCTGAATGAGTTCGATCGAATAGCCGTCGGGATCCTTGATGAAGGCAAGTGCGGGCGCACCCGGCAGCAGCGTCTTGGGTTCAACGCTGATTTCCACACCGGCGCTGCGAAGCCGTTCGCACGTGCCATAAAGGTCGGGCACGCCAATGGCGACGTGGCCATAGCCGGTCCCATGCGTGTAGGCGTCTTCACGATCCCAATTGTGTGTCAGCTCGATCGCTCCGGTTTCAAAATCCTCGGTGAAATTGATGAAGACAATGGAAAATCGCCCGGCCTCGACGTCGACCCGGCTAAGCTGCTTCATGCCCAAAGTGTCGCAGTAGAAGGCAAGCGACTTCTCCAGATCCTTGACCCTGATCATCGCATGCAGAATTCGCGGGCTTTCTGCGTCCTTGCCCCAAATCCAATAGTCGTCGGACATGCCGGTCTCCCAAAGTGTCTCAGGAACAACCTAGAGAGTCCGGCCGCTGCGCCGCTGTCTCTGGATAACCTCCTGTTTGCCTGCCGCTGCATCACGCGATGTTGGGCCTCGTCAAGAAGCCGGGGCCCTGTAGGAATGCAGCATGGATTTTACGATCAGTGCCGCTGACTTGGACTTCCGCAAGGAGGTGCGCGGCTTCATTGAGGCCGAATTGCCGGCCGATATCGCGCGTCGTGGTCAGCACGACTATCATAGTGCGCGCGACGACGTGCGGCGCTGGATGCAGATTCTGAACAGGAAGGGCTGGAGCGCGCCGCACTGGCCCGTGCATCTGGGAGGCACGGACTGGAGTCCTTTGCGCAAATACATCTTTCAGGATGAGCTTCGCCGCGCGCGCGCGCCGGTGCTGGATCGGTGCGCGCTCGATCTTCTCGGACCAGTCCTCTGCGCTTTTGGATCGCAAGATCAGCAAACGAGGTTCCTTCCGCCGATTCTCAATGGCGATGTCTGGTGGGCGCAAGGCTTTTCCGAGCCCAACTCAGGCTCGGACCTGGCATCGCTGCGAACCCGCGCCGAACTGAAGGGCGACTATTATCTGGTCAACGGTCAAAAGACATGGACGTCCGAAGCCCATTATGCCGACTGGATTTTCACTCTCGTCCGAACCGATCCGGCCGCCAAGCCACAGGCAGGAATTTCCTTTCTCCTGATCGACATCCGGACTCCCGGCGTCACGGTCCGACCGATCTGGTCCATTGATGAAGGGCACACGCTGAACGAAGTGTTTTTCGAAGATGTTGTCGTTCCAGCAGAGAATCTCGTCGGTACTGCAGGCATGGGCTGGACCTACGCCAAGTTTCTTTTGACGCATGAACGGACCACATCCGCGGTTGTTTCACACACCAAGAGGGATGTGGATCAGGTCCGGCATTTGGCCTCAAGCCTCTCGGATGGAGGTGGAAAACTGGCCGACAACCCTGCATTCGCGGCAAAACTTGCGCGGCTGCAGGCGGACGTCATTGCCCTGGAATGGGCGGTCATGCGCGTTCTGCATGCGGCGGATGATGACCCTTCCGCAAATACGGTAGCGTCTCTTCTCAAGCTCAGAGGTTCCGAACTCAGCGAACGGGCTGCACTCCTGGCGGCTGAGGCTCTCGGTGATTACGGCCTTTGCGCTTTGCCTGATCCGGAGGGCCATCACATCCTGCACCGTGATGGCCTTGCCGCGCCACTTCACGACGACGAGGCGATCGGCGTCACTGCAAGAGCGATGTTTCGCCGCGCGACGACAATTTACGGCGGAACAAGCGAAATTCAGCGCACAATCATCGCCAAGTCGAACCTGGGTCTCTGATCTGAATATGGATTTCCGGCTCTCTTCCGAACAGCAGGCCCTGGCTGACAGCGTCGCCAGCTTCTGCGCGCGTGACTATGATTTTGAGCATCGGCGGCTTTCGCTCGCCAATGAGGGCGGCTTCAGTCCGGACAATTGGCAGTTGTTTGCCGAGTTGGGCTGGCTTGGCGCCGGTTTGGGGGAAGACGCCGGTGGTTATGGGGGAGGGGCGGTCGAGAATGCGATCATTCTGGAAGCGTTTGGACGCGCGTTGGTGGTCGAGCCCTTTTTGGCCTGTGCCGTCCTCGCTTTGCAAACATTGGCGGCGTTGCCGAAATCCGATGCTCGCGACCAGCTGATCGCCGATATTGTTTCTGGCGAAAAACTTGCCGTTCTGGCTCACAACGAAATCGAAGCCAGAGGCGACGTCGAACGGGTCGGGATGGCAGCGTATCAGGATAATGGCCAATGGCGGCTCAATGGAGCAAAGCAGCTTGTCCTGGGGGCGCCCGCTGCGGACTGGCTGATCGTTTCAGCGCGTGCTGGCTCGGATGTTGCTCTTTTTCTTGTGGCGCCGTCCGCATCAGGCGTTGAAATGGTGCCCTACAGGACTCTCGACAACATGCGGGCTGCAGATATCCATTTTGCAGAGGCTCCGGCTCATGCCGTTCTCGCGCTCCCCGGTGCCGCTTTGCCTGCCATCAGGCTTGGCTATGCCCATGCTATGACGGCGATGTGTGCCGAAGCTGTAGGTGCAATGGATGCGGCGATCCTGCTGGCCCGAGACTATCTCAAGACCCGTCAGCAGTTCGGAACGCCGCTGGCGGGCTTTCAGGCTCTGCAACATCGCATGGCTGACATGCTTGTCGAGGCGGAGATGTCGCGGTCGATCGTGTTTCAGGGACTTGCAAGCCTGTCAGACTCTGAACCCGAACGGCAACAAGCCATCGCGGCCATGAAAACCGTCGTCAGTTCCGCAGCGATGTTCGTCGGTCGAAATGCCGTACAGCTTCATGGCGGTATCGGCATGACTGAGGAACATCCCGTTGGCCATTATTACAAAAGGCTTTTTGTCATTGCCGGGCTGTTCGGCGGGGAGGCCTTCCACCTTTCCAGGCTCGCATCAATCGGCACTGGCTTCTGGTGAGCAGGAGCAGCAAAGGCGCCCATAACAGCGCCCACGTCAACCTCTCCTAAGCGGCGCGGTCGAAGAGCAGCTCGCCGTCCAGGGGGGTCATGGAGCCAGTTACAGCTGTCTTGGCCTGAGCATCGGATTCAAACTTCGCGCGATACTCCTTTGGTGCGCAGCCATAGGCCGATTTGAACATGCGGCTGAAATGCGCTGCACTCTTGAAGCCGGACATGAACGCAATCTCCTGGATCGGGTAGTCCTTGAATTCCGGAAGTACCAGCCATTCGCGCGCCTTGGGCAAACGCTGACTCCAGAGCAATTTTGAAAAGGATGTGTCGTCGGATTTCAAAAGATAACACAAGTAGCGCGGAGAAATCCCGCATTTGGCGGCCACTTCATCATAGGTGAGATCGGGGTCCGTCAGGTTCTTCATGATATAGGCCTTGATATCGGCCAACCGGACATCGATCACGCGCTGGCGCCTCGGCGCTGTATCGACCAGGTTGCCGACCCGGTCGGCAATCGCTTCCAGAAAAGCTGCGGCAAGGGGTTCGGCTGCGTTGACGCTCAGCGCATCGCCGTCACCCAGGAGTAGATCGAGCAACTTCACGACAATTTCCTGATTGTCGAAATTGACTGCAAAGGATGCATCGAACCCGGATGCCGTCGCCAGATGCGAAAGGAACAGGTGCGCCGGGACGATGGCCTGGACTGCATCGAAATGCTCGCCATCGGTTTGAGCGCAAGCATGAAACGGCGTGTTGGAATCCAGAATTGCGCATTCGCCCGCTTCGACGGTGCACGTGTTGCGTGAACGAGTAATCTGAAGGGATCCTCTGCGAATGAACCAGATGACCCTGACACCGGTCTTGTTGTCGCGAATATGGTGCCACGACCGTCGGAATGAAATGCCGGAATTCGAGATGATGCGAACCAACGACAAGGGGTGTGCCAGCGATTTCTGGACCGTAAGGTCGATGAAGGGGCGGACCTCCATTTCCAGGTCGCCTTCATAATATTCCTGACGCACGACTTCTGCGTAGGTGCGACGGAACTCAGCAAAGTCACTACCCGAATATGAATAGATCGTATGCATCGCGATCTCCTCCTGCCTGAGCATGCTTCGTTGCCGTGCGGCGTTCACGTGCAATGCCTCTTTGAAAGCAGATCATGCTGCGAATGACCCATTGAGTCAATTGATACTGGTAATGTCTTGAGGTGTCCGACAAATCATCAACAATTAAATACAATAAAGGATAAGCTCATACTAAAATACAAATTGCTTTAAAAATTGAATTTGTGGATCATAAAATATAAAGTAAATTTGTATATTGGGAAATATTATATTTTAATTTAGAAAATATGTTAAATAATTTTGTCAATTATGACTATCTATTGTCACTCTCGTCGTGTTGTTGCCTTGCGACGTGGGTGAGAATGATCATTCATATACAAGAATGGTGCATGCGAGGACTTTTTGTCGGCTCCAGCTCGGCCCTGAGTTGAGCATTTGGACGCCGCTGAAAGGCAGGTGACTCTTTCGGCTATGGTTGTCCACTGTGGCAGAACGGCTTGTCTGATGCCGCAAAACTCCTTGTGCGGATTGCAACTTCGTTGCGCGGCCGACACTCAACGTCCCGTCTTTCGTCTCAGGCTTGGAGCTCGCCCGGTGCACACCCGGAGTGAAAAAGTTGCGCTGGTTGTCGGAGGAACCGGTGCTTTGGGAAGCGCGGTCGCGGCCCGGCTTGCCGGCGATTCCCATGCTGTCGCATTCACGTACCGGAAAAATGAAGAGCGCGCGTCCGAGCTCAAAGTGGGCATCCAATCGCAAGGGGCGATTGCTTTCGCGGGCACACCAGATATCAGCGATGCGGACGCCATCGGACTGTTTGTTGCAGATGTCGTGGCACATTTTGGTCGCCTGGACATCCTCGTCTATGCTGCCGGACCATCATTCTCCCTGGATTTTGTGTCCAATGTCTCGCCCGATGAATGGCGCCGCGTTCTGGATGCCGACCTGAACGGCTGCTTTAACGTGATTCACGCGTGTCTGCCCCATTTGCGTTCTTCGAGCGGGTCTATCGTTGCCGTGACCGCAGCTGGCATTGAGCGCGCCATAGCGAGAGACATTCTTTCCCTTGCGCCAAAGGCTGCGATGACTGCGCTTGTTCGGGGCGTAGCGTTCGAAGAAGGGCGCAATGGGGTCAGGGCAAATTGCGTTGCCCCGGGCTATATTGCTGGCGGAATTGGCAAGACGATCATGGACTCTGTCGGCGCAGATGTGTCGAAAATGCTGGTCGGAAAGGTTCCGCTGCGGCGGATGGGAACGTGTGACGAAATCGCTGACGCAGTCGAGTTTCTCTGTTCTTCCCGGGCATCCTACATCACGGGAACGACACTTTTTGTATCAGGCGGAATGGAACTCTGACCGATCCCTTTCCCGTCTAAACGGGTACGCCCCTTCTGAGCGTTTCCAGCGCCAACCAGGAATCTGGCGCACGCACGCCAATCTCCGCAGTTTCGTCGGTTATGCCCCGAAGGCCGTTGGCCCAGGCGCGTGTGTCGTCCCAATCGCGATACCAGTCGAAGATCAGTCGGCGAAAGGCAATGCGCCATTCCCCATTGCGCCGCTCAAGCCGGTCCTGGTAGCGACCGCCCACGATCCAGTCGAAAATGCTTCCATCATCACGCGTCAAATGATGGAACGCATGAAGATAAGCTTCAGTGTGGGCGATATCCCCTTCGACAGTAATCGTGACATTGCCAAGCATGTGTGCGGTCAATTTGAATCCGTCATCCATCCAGCCGCAGATCATCTCTGCAAATTCCGCACCGTTTCCAGCGTACATCCCGTATTCCACCTTTGAATCGGGCCAAAAGACGGTCTTCAGGATTTCCGGATCGCGTCGGTCAATCCCACGGCAATAGAGATGAAGCCTGTTCCGAATGGCTTCACAAGACTCCAGCCTGTCTATTCGCGATGCGAGCGCTTCGTCGGTCATCATTGATCCTCTCATTGGCATGCGATGCGAGAATGCTCATGTGGAGTAAAAGGAGCAAGTTTGCTTGATCTTGGATCAAGTCGATTTGCGTGCAGAGACATGACTTTGTCGCGACCATCCGCGCCGATTTGCCGTGTGGAACAGCGCACTTATCTCAATGAAGTCAATCTGTGATCGGTGCTGATGTTTGCGTCTGCAAGGAGATCTGGAAAAGTCGCGTCTAACAAAGACAGGTTCGCAACCGACTGCCAACACCCATTGCAGACATGCGCCTCAGTTCAGACCGGCCTGCACAATCATTTGTAATCAGGATCACCATCTGTTTTCCCGTGCTGCGGCTTGCTTGACAGCGCCGTCCGGTGCCGTTGACCGTCAAGCCGAACTCGGGCAAACGCCCGTTGATCTGTGGCTGCTCTGCGATGCGATCGGATGATGAGCGGAACGGGCTGATTTGTGCCGTTTCCCAGCTTTGGCGGGGTTCAACCGAGCGACAAGATCGGAAAGGAAAGTTCGATGTCAACATTCCTCACCCGCATCGTGCTTGCCATCGCCATGTTCTTCTCCGTGTCTGCGTCGGCTGCAGCGCGGCCAGTGTTGATGATTTCGATCGACGGGTTGCGCCCCGGCGACGTGATCGAAGCTGAAGCGCGCGGATTGAATATTCCCAACCTCATCCGCTTCGTGCGCGAGGGGACATATGCCGAGGGCGTAACCGGGGTTGTCCCGACCGTAACCTATCCCAGTCACACCACATTGATTACCGGAGTCACTCCGGCGCGCCACGGAATCGTGAGCAACTTGACGTTCGATCCGCTGCAGATCAATCAGGGTGGGTGGGCATGGTATGCCGGTGACATCAAGGTGCCGACTTTGTGGCAATCAGCCGCAAAAGCCGGGCTCAAGGTTGGCAACATCCACTGGCCGGTCAGCGTGGGGGCCGGCGGGATAAGCTGGAACCTGCCTCAGATCTGGCGCACCGGGCACAGCGATGATGTCAAACTGTTGTCCACGCTGGCGACACCCGGGCTGGTGAAAGAGCTCGAACAGGCTGTCGGCATTTCCTATCCGCAAGGAATCGACGAAAGCGTCGACGGCGATGAACAGCGAGGCCGGTTTGCCGAGGCCTTGATCGGTCTTCACAAGCCCGGTTTTCTGACGGTTTATTTTGCCGGGCTGGACGATCTCGAACATGCGGATGGTCCCGGTTCGCCAAGTGCGAAGGCCGGACTTGAGCGGATCGATGCGATTGTCGGCAGGCTCATTGCAGCCCAGAAAAAGTCTGACGCCCAAAGTGTCATTGCGCTGGTTAGCGATCACGGTTTTGCGCCGGTTTCCAGCGAAACCAGCCTGTTCCACGCCTTTATCGACGCGGGGCTTATCACGCTTGATCGGTCGGGCAAGATCACCGATTGGACTGCGATGCCGACCTCGGAAGACGGTTCGGCGGGTGTCATTCTTGCCCGGCCAGACGATGCCGGACTGGCCTCGAGAGTGCGGGCGGTGCTGGAAGGGCTGAAATCCGATCCGGCAACTGGGATTGTCAGGATTGCTGATCATCAGGAAACTGTGGGTCTTGGCGGCAACCCGGCAGCAGCCTTTTATGTATTCTTCCGCCCTGGCACTGCTTCGGCGGATTTTGCCGGGGCCGACGGCCCCCTGCGGGCTGTCACGAAAGGAAAGGGAACGCACGGCTATGATCCGGCCGACCAGACGATGCGATCAACCTTCATGCTGCTGGGCAAGGGGATTCCCAAAGGCAAGAGGCTGGGGTTGATCGACATGCGCACAATCGCGCCGACACTGGCGAAGATCATGGGTTTTGCCATGTCGACTGCAGATCTGCCGCCGCTCGCCTACTGAGCCACTCCAAACAGTCGACGGACCGCCAGCCGGCACAGATACAAGGCACGCTCACGCGACGTGCGTCGCTCCGACAGGCACAGGTCAAGCCACAGCCCGTCCATGATCGCCGAGACACTGGCGACGGCATCGTCGAGCGGCATCGCACAAGCTTCGGCCTGGTCGCCGATCGCACGGGCCAGCAAAGCGCGAAGCCGCCTGTTATAGTCCTCGCTGCGGGCGGCGAAAGCAGGATCGGTGCGTGTCATCGTCCAGAATGCCTGCCAGGCGCCCAGCGTTTCGGGCCCTGACCATTCTTCGGAAAACAGCGTGACGAACATGGCGTCGAGGCCTTCCCACGGTGCGCTATCTGCGCGCGCGAGTACGTCCTCAAATTCGGTAAGGTAGCGGTCGCACAGCGAAGAGTAGGTTTCGAGCAGCAGGTTCTGCGGGTTTTCGAAATAATGCCGCAGCAGCCCGTGCGACACTCCAGCCCGGCGGCAAACTTCGCGCCCTGTCGTGCCTTTGGGGCCCAGTTCGGCAAGGCAGCGCAGCGTGACGTCGAGCAGGTCCTGTCGGCGGACTGCGGCGTCCTGACGGATGCGCTGGACCTTTGTTGTTGCAGCGCTCACGCCGGATCTCCCGCCACGCCCCGACGCGAACTTGTGAATACCGCCCAGCCGACCCCGATCAGGATCGCGGTCAGACCGACGATCTTGATCACAGCCAGCGGCTTGTTGTGCTCATCTGCGGCCGGCAGCATCGCCAGCCCGATCGCGCAGAGCGTCACCAGCAGGCCGACGATCCCCACAGCAATCGCGGCTGCCCGCCCGCCGGGTACGCGCATCACATCGCCTCCCGCCGGTTCTTTCTGCACTGCGATCAGTGAGAGGAACACGAACAGGAACGGCACGAAAGCAGTGATGATCCCCATGCTGACCAGTACATCATATGCACCCTTCACATTGGTTCCGGCCTGGCCGAGGAACAGGAACAGCGCGCCCAGCGCGGTCTGCGCGATGATCGCAACATAGGGCGTGCCATAACGCGGGTGCAACTTGCCGAATGCCGGGGGCAGAGTGCGGTCGATCCCGGCGACAAAGGGAATGCGCGATGTTGCCGCCAGAAAGCCGCCTGCTGCGCCCAGGTTGCCAATGGTGATCAGGAAGGCGATCACCGGCACGAGCCACAACAACCCCAGCCTTGTCGCAGCGGCGCTGGTCGCCTGGAGCAGCCCGGAAAGGCTGTTGATCTCTCCCGCGGGCAGCACCCACATCACGGCCAGCGTGCCCAGCATGTAGCAGGCGGCGATTGTCGCACCCGAAATGATCAGCGCGCGCGGAATCGTGCGGCGCGGCTCCTTGATCTCGCCGCTCATGAAGGAAGCGGTCTCGCAGCCCGAAAAGGCGAAGGCCAGAGAGGCCCAGAACAGCATGTCCTTGAGCTCGAAACTGGGAACCAGGGTGCTGGCCGAAACCTCGGTCGCGGAGCCATACCGCGTACGCATTACTAGCCCCAACACCACGAGAGCCGCCACCGGAATCCACATGCCGTAAGCCCCCGCATTGTGCAGCCAGCGCGCATGCTTGAGGCCGGAGATGTTGAGCCACGAGATCAGCGCCAGCCCGATGAACGAGAACCACATGAAATATGCCGGTTGATCATTGAGCCACAGCCAGTCGCGTCCGCCGATGTAGATTGCGTTGCTGGCCGCGAAATAGAACACTGCCGGAAAATAGGGCAGGTTGCTGGTCCAGTAGCACCAGCCCGCCAGAAAGCCCGACAGGTCGCCGAACGAGTGCCGTGCCCAGACATAGAGCCCACCCTCGTCCGGATGGCGCGAGGACAGCTCGAGCACCGCCAGGGCCAGCGGAATGTAGAACAGCAGGAACGCTCCCAGCCAGACCAACAGCGAGCTGGGCCCGGCAGCGGCGGCAGTGGCGATCCAGCGCAGCGAAATGCCGGTCACGACATAAAACAGGACGACATCGGCGAGACCCATGACGCGGGGCGGGTGCGGAGTGGTCTCGCTGTCGCTCATGTTCCTATCTCCTGTCTCGCAGCACCTGTGCAGCCGCATTGTGGCCCGGTGCGCCGGTTACACCGCCGCCGGGATGTGCGCCGGCTCCGCACAGATAGAGCCCGGAAACCGGGCTGCGGTACTGCGACCAGCCCGGAGTCGGGCGCATTGCGAACAGCTGGCCGATGTTGAGATCGCCGTGAAAGATGTTGCCCTCGGTCAGGCCAAAGCGACGCTCCAGGTCGAGCGGGGTCAACATCACCCGGCCCTCGATCAGTTCGGGCAGGTCGGGCACGTGACGCGCGATCTGGCGGATGATCGAATCCGCCAGCTCTTCGCGCCGCTCGTCCCAAGCGCCTTCCGCCAGGTGATAGGGCACATACTGGATGAAGCAGGTCATCATGGCCTTGCCCGGCGGGCAGAGCGTATCGTCGACCAGGCTGGGGATCACGACGTCGATCCACAGTTCGTCGCTGATCTCGCCGCGCCGCGCGCAATCGGCGATACGCTGGGCGCCTTCCAGGCTGGGCACGATCGTCAGCAGCGAGCGCTCGCGCGGATCGGCCGAAGGATCGCGGCCCAGCACGGTAGGTTCGCGCTTCAGGGCGAGGTTGAGCTTGGCCGATGGGCCGCGCATCCGGATCGAGGCAATCTCGCGCCGGAAATCGTCGGGCAGCTCGGCTTCGTCGACCAGTCCCAGGAAGGTCCGCTTTGGATCGGAATTGGACAGCACGATCGGGGCGCGCAGTTCGCTGCCGTCCTCCATCAGCACGCCGCGGGCTTTGCCCTGTTCAATCAGAATGCGCTGCACCGGAGCACTGGTGCGGATCTCCACGCCATGTTCGCGGCCAGAGGCTGCCAATGCGTCGGTGATCGCACCCATCCCGCCGATCACATGTCCGGCAAACCCCTGCACAGCATTATCGCCGCCCGAAAGCAGGTGGAACAGCAACCCGGATGCCGATCCTTGCTCGTGCGGACCGCCGTGTTTGCCGTAGACGTTGTTCGCGAGAATGAGGCGCTTCACGTCCTCGCTCTCGAAATGCTTTTCGAGATAGTCTGCAAGGCTGCCAGTCAGGAATTCGATCAGCCGACCCATTTCGGCCCCCCGTAGGCGGCGGAACCGTTTGGCAAGGCGCCAAACCTCGCCAATCCGGGCCAGCCCGCGCGCGGCCAGATCCGGAGGCGGTTCCAGGAAGAACGGCTGGAGATATGCCGCCAACTCTTTGAGTTCGCGCTCAACCCGCTCGAAAGCTTCGGCATCGCGCGGGTTGATTGCGCGGATTTCTCGGACCGCGCAGGCCGGGTCGGCCGACCAGCGCACGATCCGGCCCGGCTCCATGGCAACGGCCAATAGCGGATCGCTGCTCACCATCTTCAGCCCGTGCCGTGCAAGATCGAGGTCGCGGATCACGGTCGGCATCAGCATCGAGGCGAAATAGGACGCAAAGGAAACGCGGTGGCCGGGGATCACTTCCTCTGTAATGCAGGCGCCGCCAATCACGTCGCGGCGTTCCAGCACCGCCACTCGCAGCCCAGCGCGACCCAGATAGGCCGCAGCCGTCAGGCCGTTGTGGCCAGCGCCAATCACCAAGGCGTCAAAGCTTGTGCCCTTGTTCAAGCCGTGTATTCTCCTCGTCCCGTTTCCGAGCCTTGGTCTGATTGGTTTGGCTGGTTGCACGATTCGCGTTATGAGGCAACTGTCTAATAAGGAGGTGGGGGATGGCTGATTCGAACGCGTCGTTGGAAACCCGGCTCGAAAAGTCCTTGCCGAGCAGTGCCTATGTCGCGCCCGAAGCCTGGCAGGCGGAACGTTCGGCGATCTTCCTGAAGGAATGGTTTTGTGCAGCCAGAGAAGAGGACCTTCCCGAGCCGGGCAGCCATCTGACCCTCGATATCTTAGGCGAAAGCGTGATCCTGGTGCGCACCAAGCGCGGAGAGCTGAAAGCGCACTACAATGTCTGTCGCCATCGCGGCTCGCGTCTGTGCGATCATGCCAATGATGCCAAATGGGGACTGGAGCTGCCCGGCGGCATGATTGGCGGTGTGATCCGCTGCCCCTATCATGGCTGGGCTTATGGACTGGACGGCGATCTGCTGGCGGCGCCGGGAGCGGGCAACGGGATCGGCAAGGCGGAGTTCCACCTGTTTCCGGTCGGCGTGATGACCTGGGGCGGATTTGTGTTCCTCAACCTTACACCCGAAGGCGCGCCCGGCATCGCCGAGGCGCTTCACGGCGCGCCACGACGGCTGGCGAACTATCCGCTGGAGGATCTGCGCACCGGCCCGATCCACACCTATGATGTGGCAGCGAACTGGAAGCTGATCCTCGAGAATTACAACGAGTGCTACCATTGTGGCCAGGTCCATCCGGAATTGTGCGAAGTTGTCCCCGAATTCCGCAAGGACGGTGGAATCCACCTCGACTGGGAACTAGGCATCCCGCACCGGGAGGGCGCGACGACCTATACCGCGTCGGGCACCACCAAGCGCGATTTCATGCCCGGGCTGAGCGAAGAGGAAAAGGTTCGCCACAAGGGCGAATTGATCTATCCCAACCTGATGTTCAGCGTGTCGAGCGATCACGCAGCGGCCTTCATCCTCTGGCCTCTGGGTGTGAACCGCACCCGGATCGAGTGCCGTTTCCTGTTCCACAAGGACGAGATGGCCAAGCCCGACTTCGACCACAGCGATGCCAGCGAATTCTGGGATCTCGTCAACCGCCAGGACTGGGCGGTATGCGAACGCGTCCAGCGAGGTATCTCGGCCAATGTCCACGAGCACGGCTGGTACCTGCCGATCGAGGACTATAGCCTGGACATCCGCCGCTACATTGCGGATCGCCTGCCCTGAGGGCACAAAACCCTTGCTCGGTTAGGCGGGATCGGCAAGAACGAAGTCGATGAACTCGCAGGCCGGCCCCTCCGATCCGACAGGTTCGCTTGCCGCTGCGCTGGCCCATGGCACCGCGCTGCTTGAACGTGATCCAGCCCTGGCTGAGGAGCAGGCCCGCGAAATCCTGAAGGTGCTGCCCGGCAACGGCGGCGCATTGACATTGCAGGCCCAGGCCCTGTCGGCGCAAGGCAGAAGGCTCGAGGCTGTCGACGCGCTTCGCGAGGCGACCCGGCGAGATCCGGATCTGGCGCTGGCGTGGCGATTGCTGGCTGAACACCTTCTGGTGATGGGCGATCTGTCGGAGGCCGACCAGGCCCAGGCCCAGGCCATCCGCAGCTCTGTCAACGACCCGCGGCTGCGCGAGGCTGCAATCGCACTGTGCAGGAATGACCTGCCCGTGGCCGAACACTTGCTGAAGACGCACCTGCGCGTGCATTCGAACGATGTTGCCGCACTGCGGATGCTCGCCGAGCTTGCTGGGCGGATCGGTCGTTATCCCGATGCCGAGGTGCTGTTGCGCCACGCGATCGAGCTGGCCCCGGGTTTCAAGCCAGCACGCTTCAACCTGGCAACCCTCCTCTACCGCAGCGGGGACCTGCCCCAGGCACTGATCGAGCTTGGCCATCTGCTTGAGGACGAACCAGACAATCCGGCCTATCTTAACTTGATGGCCGTCGCCTTGACGCGCACTGGCGAGCTTGACGATGCTGTCGGTCACTTTGAACGCGTGCTGGAACATCAGCCCGACCAGAAGAAGATCTGGCTCAGCTATGGCCACACGCTCAAAACAATTGGCCGCCAGATCGATGGTGTCGCAGCCTACCGCCGGGCAACGGAAATCGATGCCGGTTTCGGTGAGGCCTGGTGGAGCCTTGCGAACCTCAAGACCGTGCGGTTCGACGCCGATGATATCGCCGCCATGGAAGGGGCACTGGGTCAGGCAGGGGGATCGGTTGAAGACCTCTTTCACCTTCACTTCGCGCTCGCCAAGGCTCTGGAGGACAGCGGCAACTACCATGATGCTTTCAGGCACTATGGCGAAGGCAACCGCCTGCGTTTGCAGCAGGAACCTTATGATCCTGCCAAGACCACCCGCGCTGTCGAGCGGAACATGACCCTTTTCACCCGTGAATTTCTCGATGAGCGGGCCGGGCAAGGCTGCCCTTCATTTGATCCGATTTTCGTGCTCGGCATGCCGCGCGCCGGATCGACCTTGATCGAGCAGATCCTTTCGAGCCATCCGCAGATCGAGGGCACGCACGAATTGCCCGAAATCCAGATGATCGCAACCCGGCTGGGCGGCGAGGACAAGGATTACTGCCAGCGGCTATCGACCGCCGGGCCGGCCGAGCTGGCCGCTTTG
Organism: Sphingomonadaceae bacterium; assembly: GCA_046348625.1. Classification (GTDB taxonomy): domain Bacteria; phylum Pseudomonadota; class Alphaproteobacteria; order Sphingomonadales; family Sphingomonadaceae; genus Aquisediminimonas. The sequence continues at coordinate 56,754 of JAXMDX010000002.1, read as the reverse complement.
GGCGAGGAATATCTCGATCGAACCCGCCAGCACCGCAAGACGGACCGACCGTTCTTCATCGACAAGATGCCTAACAATTGGCTGCATGTCGGGTTGATCCGCCTGATTCTGCCCAACGCCAAGATCATCGACGCGCGCCGCCATCCATTGGCGACCTGCATTGCCAATTTTCGCCAGCACTTCGCGCGCGGACAGAATTTCTCATACAGTCTCGAGCATGTCGGCCTCTATTACCGCGACTATGCCAGGCTGATGGAGCATTTTGGCGCCGTGGCGCCCGGCGCCGTGCACCGGGTTCACTACGAACTCATGGTCGAGGATACCGAGGCTCAGGTTCGCAGTCTGCTCGACTTTCTGGGCCTGCCGTTCGATCCGGCCTGTCTTCGTTTTCATGAAACCGAGCGCGCGGTGCGCACTGCCAGTTCCGAGCAGGTCCGCCAGCCGATCTTCCGCGAAGGGCTTGATCACTGGCGCCGCTACTCCGACTGGATCGGTCCGCTGCAGTCGATACTGGAGCACGAACTGTCCGCTTACGCCGCATAAAACGCATCCGGGCAGCATCATAAGCATGCACCATCTTGACAGTTGTCCAATATGGATCATGTTTGGGACAGGGTGTCGGTTGCATCTTTGATGCTGCGATGACCGCAAGGATAGCTTTGGGGGGGGCTTGCATGGCTGGGATAATCACGTCGAAAGGTTTCGGACGGGCGCTGTTGGCTACAACCGCGCTGAGTTGGGCTTTGCCGGCATTTGCCGACGAAGCTGCAGACGATCCAAATAGCGCGAATCCCGAGATCATTGTTACGGCGCAGCGCCGCAGCGAAAGCCTGCAGAAGGTTCCGGTCAGCGTTCAGGCGCTTGGCACGGCGACGCTCGAAAGCCACAACGTCACGTCCTTTGATGACTATGCCCAGCTGCTCCCCTCGGTCAGCTACCAGTCATTCGGGCCGGGCCAATCCTCTCTCTCGTTCCGCGGAATCAACAGCGGGGCCGATGGGCTCGATGCCGGTCCGCCGCCAACCACCGGCACCTATCTCGACGAAATCCCGATCTCGACCATCGCCTTTTCGCCTGACATTCACGTTTACGACATTGCCCGGGTCGAGGCGCTGTCGGGCCCGCAGGGCACCTTGTTCGGCGCGAGTTCGCTGTCGGGCACGCTGCGGATCATCACCAACAAGCCCGATACGTCGAAATTCGAAGGTGGCTGGGACATTGGTGTCAACAAATATGGGTCGGGCAATGCTGGCGGAAGTTTCGAAGGCTTCCTCAACGTTCCCATGTCCGACCGTCTCGCGATCCGCATGGTTGGTTACTACGACAAGAAGGGCGGCTATATCGACAATATCCCGGGCACTCGCGTCTATACGCTCGACGATGCGGCGAGCGATCCACTCAATCTGACCAACAAGACGATCACCAACGCGGCATTGGTCAGGGACAACTTCAATCCGGTTGAAAACTACGGCGGGCGCGCAGCACTCAAGGCCGTGCTGTCGGACAATTGGACGGTTACCCCGCAATTCATCTACCAGCACCTCAATTCCGAGGGCTCGTTCCTTTATGATCCACGCAAGGGCGATCTCAAGGTTACCGACTTTGTGCCTGCGTACAACCATGACGACTGGTGGCAGGCTGCGCTGACCATCGAAGGCAAAATTGGCAACTGGGATCTGGTCTATTCGGGCGGCTTCATGAAGCGCAAGGTCAACAACGAAGTTGACTATTCCTACTACACTGTCGCTTACGATACCTACGGCTACTATGCCACCTACTTCCCGACCGGGAATCCGGCGCCGAACGACTTTCTCGACCCGACCCAGCGCCAGGTGGTGCAGTACAAGTACAACAAGCACACCCAGGAGCTGAGGCTGTCCTCGCCCAGCGATGCGCCTGCGCGTATTACCATCGGCGCGTTCTACCAGCGCCAGAGCAACGATATTGATGCCAAATATGTCATCAACGGCCTGGGATCGATCCCCCAGCCGATCTGGTTCCATGCCTTTGGCGGCGGCGATTTCCCGACCGCACCGGCTGACGTCAAGGACACCGAATACCTCAAGCGCCTCGCTCGGGTCGACAAGGACTATGCCGTTTTTGCCGAAGGCAGCTACAAGCTGAGCGATACGCTGACTGCAACGGCCGGGATCCGCGTATTCTGGGTCGACAACTCGCTGTTCGGCTTCTCGGGATATTCCTACAATACCGGTCCGGCAGCCTGCTTGTCTGCACCGGGCTTCGAACCGTGGATTCCGTGCGCCAACGTCCATGCCACTTCGGATACCACCGTCGGTACTCCGCGCCGAACCAAGGAAAGTGGCGAAACCCACAAGGTCAACCTGAGCTGGCAGTTTGAGCCGACCAAGATGATCTATTTGACCTATTCGACCGGCTATCGCCCAGGCGGGGTCAACCGCAAGACCAAGTATCCGCCATACAAGGCCGACAAGCTCAGCAACTGGGAAGTGGGCTGGAAAACCGGCTTTGCCCACGGAACGGTGCGCTGGAACGGCGCGATCTTTTATGAAAAGTGGGACAACATGATCTTCACGCTGGCCCGCCCGGGCGACAACGGCGTGAACAGCCTTGCAAACGTCGGCGGAGCCCGCTCGATCGGGATTGAATCCGACGTTTCGCTGCGCTTCGGCAACCTCGAGCTCACCGGCTCCGCCAGCTATACCGATGCGCAGCTGACGACTGACTTCATCGACTTCCTGAGCGGAGGCGGCACCCAGGTGTCCGCACCCAAAGGCACGCGTTTGCCGGTGCAGCCGCGATTCAAGTCGACGGCCACGGCACGCTACAACTTCGATGTTGGCAGCTCGCGCGCTTTCGTTCAGGGCTCAGTGAACTCGCAATCGAGCTCGCGCAGCTTCCTGCTGGCAGCCGACAATGCAGTCGTCGGCAACAGTGGCGGCTTCACCACCTTTGATTTTTCAACCGGGCTCAAGTTCGGCAATTTCTCGGTCGAAGCCTTTATCGAAAATGCCTTCGACACGCGAGGACAGCTGACCCGGAATGTCTATTGCGGGGTTGAATATTGCGGCCCGTTCTACCGGATTTACCCAACCAAACCGCGCCTCTTCGGGATGAAGATCGGGCAACGGTTCTAGGTCCGCAACTATTCGCTTTTTCGAGGCAAATGGATTGCCTTACAGGAGACGTGGTGAGGGGTAGGGCAGGGCGTGCCTCGCTGGCGGCATCTCATCGAAAACGCCTTCTGTGTGGTCCTTGTCCCAATTGCTGCCGAAGACGGCACCACTGTGAATAATAGTGGCCACTCGTCCCCCATTCTCGGATTTTGACCCATTCGGGGCGCACACAACTAATCTGTCAGTTTTGATGAAGCTCGAGCTACATGCAATATTTTGCGCTTGTGAATGTTAAACATCAATTTACTCAAAATGCGCGGCTTACCATAAAGATGAGCTTCGCTTTGCGACTTGTTCCGAAAACCGGATAGTTTGTCCGAGCAACCCCGAAGAACGCTGCATAAGCGCCAAACTTTCGATTGAGCTGCATGCTCCAGTCCTCGAACGTGCGCAGGCCGTGCTTTGGCGAGCCAATGTCATGCGGAATGAGAGAAACGCCGCCATGCCCATTCAGCGACCATTTCCTCATGGTTGCAATCCGGACATTGACTTCGCCATAGTAGGTCGTGCGTCCGTCCTTGAGATAGTTCGGCGAGACATAGGCCCTGACCCGGAATGCGGGACGGGACAGGCCGATGAAGCCTTCGATATAGTGCTGCCGGTAAGCCAGATCCGTCAGCCGACCATAATCGCGATGAACAATTCCGACTTCGAAGGATGTCTCCTTGATGCGCACGGCATAACCCGCATATTGATTTGAGGAGGTCAGGCGCAGGTCATGCTTTCCACCGGAGACAGTCAGGCTTCCGCCTGCAAAAAGGCCAGTTTCATGATCGATGCTTGCAGCGACGGAAAGGGCCGGGTCATTGTCGCTGATGCTTTCTCCGCGGAACATATCGGAGCTCGACAGAGCCACATTTCCGGCGATTTGTGCCATCGCCGGGGCCGGCAGGTAACCGCTTAAAACAAGGCAAAATGAACGGAGGCCCCGGCCTTGCCGGAACCAGTCAGTACTTGGCCATGCACGCCGTTGCGTCAAGCCGCGACAGCCGTGCGACTGCTGCGCATGCGTCGATGCGCCCGCGCGGACCAAAAAGCGAAGCGGAGGTCGCCTGAGCCAGATGATTTCCGGACAATTGCCGCAACAAGGCTGCGAGCCCACTGACATGCGCGGCCGCGTATGAGCTGCCGCTTACAAGACTCCATTTCCCCTCCGGCTCAGTCGTCGGCACATCCCTGCCGGGGGCTATGTAGACGGGGCGTCCATGGCCTGACAAGAGTTCATCAGCGACCGGTATGACTCCAGCCACCGTTGAGGGGAAACTGCTGTCAGGATGGCTTTCGTCGACCGCTGCCACAACTGTCATTCCGCGGGCCACCGCGAGACCGATCAAAGTTGCAAGCAGCCGGTCATTGGGGCCGGAAAGGCTCATGTTGATCACATCGGCACGCGCATCGAGTGCATAGTTTAGAGCCTTGGCCAGGCTGAGGCTGTCGCAAACCGTCGCGCCGCCGTGTGGACGTTCCCAGCATGCCCGCAGACCCAGAATGCGCGCGCCGGGAGCAATACCGGCAATCCCCATGGCGTTGTTCGGACGCGCGGCGATGATTCCGGCAACACCTGTGCCGTGCCGTTCTCCACCGTTTTCCGAGGCCGTCACGAAGTCCGGTGCAGCAGCGATGCGGCCTTGCAGGTCCGGATGAGTTTGATCAATCCTGCTGTCGATGATCGCAATTGTGACGCCCTTGCCCGTGGCATAGCGATGCAGGCTTGCCAGATGCCAGCCTGCTGAAACCGGCTGGGCCGCAAAGAGCCGGTCGTTATATTGTGCCGGCGCCGAGCTGCTGTTGCCCTGCATTTCGAACTCATTGAGCGATTGCGACCAGGCAACGCCCTTCACTTGCGAAAGCTCTGCAACCACTGCATCGATTGTCCGCGCGTCGTTGAATTCCATGACGACACAATCGACGCCAATGCGTTGCATTGGCCAGGCCTCAACAACTGTCAGGCGATGGTCCTTGGCAATCCTGCGAGCTGCGCGCAGGCGACTCTTCTCGCTCATGGCAGACCCATAGTTGCCGCCATAATCTGCACCGGCCAGATAATGGTCGGCGCCAAGCGTGAACATAACCATGACCCTGCGTGGCGTTTGCATTTCTGCTGCTGCCGTTTCAGCCGGACCAGCCAATGCCGCACCCGTAAAGGCGAGGCCCGCTAAGGTTACGGCAGCAGCCACAGCTGCTCGGATGAAAGCACGGCCCATCACATATTTCCTTCGAGGGGTTCTGCAAGACGCACATCCTTGCGCCGGCGCAGCGATTCAATGGCTTTGTCACGGACGGCTGGCGAAAAGGCCAGCTTCCATCCGCCACCGCTTGTCTGTCCGCCTTCGATAGCTGCGCCAAGCGAAGCAGCGATTGCCTTTGCTTCGCGCGCGTCGACCGATGAATCGAACACGACAAGGGCATTTGCAGCTGACCCTGCGACGGGAGCATTTCCAAGAGCCCGATAAGTGGCTTCAGGGTCGCCCGAGCGAGGCTGATTCATCCAGCCAAGCGTTGAAAGGCCAAGAACAGCAACTGCAACCAATGCCGCAATATTCCGGAAGTTCGCGAAGAAAGCAGTCCGGCGAATTGTGGCCTGAACACGCGACGCCTCCCGCCTTGCTTTCGCTGCCGAAAAATCGATAACGTCCGAACCGGACGCCTTCGCCAGACCAAGGCGTTCCATCAATTCCTGCGGCACCGGCTCCAACGGAACGGCAGCCTTGACCAGCGTGTCGATTTGCCGAAGCCGGGAAGCCCGTTCAGCTATAAGTGCTTCCTCAGTGGCCAAGGCTTCCATCCTTCCGGCTTCTGCCTTGTCGAGGGCACCATCGATCCAGGCAGAGATTTTCTCGTCGTCTTTCCTCATGCCGCTATCATCCTTTCAGGGCCGCGACGGACGTACTCTTCAACGAACTGCCGCGCTCTGGAAACCCGGCTCATGACTGTGCCAATGGGAATGCCGAGCAAATCGGCAGCATCCTTGTATGCCTGCCCGTCCAGCACAACCGCACTCATGACCATACGCAATTCGTCAGGCATGGCCGCAAGTGCTGCGCGCACGGCGTCAAGTTCCGAGCGGAATTCAAGGCGCGCAAGCTCGTCTTCGCCGGGGAGGTCGAAGGCTTCGTCAATATCGACCACGACGCCACGCACGCGTTGCGCACGAAGCTGGTCAATATGAAGATTGCTCGCAATCCTGAACACCCAATTCTCCAAACTTGTGCCGGGCTGCCATTGCGACTGCCTTGCCAACGCGCGCTCAACTGCCGCTTGTAGCAAGTCATCGCCCCTGTCTCGATCACCCGCCAGGCCATGACAAAAGCGACGCAGCCTCGGCAAAAAGGCCACGAGCCGTTGGCTCACTTCACCCATGGGCAACCGCAGTCTTGCCAGCCTGCATCATACCTCCAGCCATTCAACGGATGGGCATCGAAATTATTCCCACTGCCACATCTTATCCTGAATTTGGCCGAACTGCGAATGGAAGGTTGCAACTCGAATAATGTTTGTGTTGGCACGTTGAACCTATCGAGGCAAATCAGGCAAAGCGTCAATGAACGGCAAATTACGCACATCCCCGAATTTTTCACTCAATTTGACCTCGGACGGCCGTGCCTTTGTCGCAGGCAGTGTTGAGCCCTATTCCCAGTACTGGCTCTCCGAACGTGAACGCTTGCTATTCGCGTTGTTCGGCGGTCGCTCCGGCTTGACGCAAGCGGATGCAATCTCGGCCCTGTTGGCGTTGCATGGGAACAGTTCCGACGCCCGAGAAGCGGCCAGGATCCGTTCAGCGATTGCTGGAATGCATGCGGCTGGAGTTCTTGTCGCACGGGACGGGGAGCTCTCGCGATACGGGAAGGCCATGGCGCGGGATTATTTGACCCACAGGCCATTTCCCAAGCAGCTCGCGAAGGAAATTGTTTCTGCCGGGGCCATAAGCTCCAACAGCAGGATACTTGACCTTGCTTCCGGGCCGGGGAGTCTTGCCCTGGAATTGGCTCAAACATCTCCGCATGTTTCCATGATGGAACTTTCGCGGGGATTCACGGCCGCGGCCCGAAACGAAGCGAAGAAGCGCGGACTGGTGCTCAACGCAATCAATGAAAACTGCAATCGCCTGGCTCAGCATGATGGCATTTACGATGTCATCACGATCTCCCAGGCAATCCATTGGCTGGACGATATTGCACTGTGCAAGGGCATTTGCCGGTCCCTCGCTGCAAATGGCAGTTTTTTTGTCGTGCATGGGGCGCTGAGCCTGAAGGAAACGCACCCATTGAGCTATATTCTGGGCGACAGGACTCCGTTGGGAGACAAGCAGCACAGTGTTTTCGCAGACGATGTGCGACCGCTCCTGCGTCGCCTGTCGCTGCTTTTTGAAGCGCTGGATACTCCAGATGTTGCCCGCCACGATCCCGAGCATGCTCGTGTCGGACTGGATCCCATCGCAGGTCGTAGCGTGCGCCTCTTCCGCCAAGTCCGGCCTATCGATGAAGGGTTTGCCCGAGCGTTTCTGTCAGACCGGCATATCGACGCATTGGACATAGACCCGGAAGACTTCTGGAAAGACCTGAAGGCGCGATGCGCTGCCGCATCGCCCGAAGATATTCGAGGCGCTCAAGACTGGGCGTTGCTCCAGTTCAAGCGGGGAGGACATGGCATTGACAGCGTGCGATGGAAACCGGGTTCACCCATGACCATTGCTTTCCCCTAGCGGCGTCCCGCGGCGTTGTCGGTTCAAGGGTGTGCAATCACGACCAGGGTTTCCGACCTTTGCAGCGCAGTGCCCAGGCATTGGCTCATTGTCGCCGGGTCAAGGGACGCAAAACTCTCGTCCAATATGGTCACATCTGCCTTCTGAAGGAGGGCCCGCGCCAGGAAGATGCGACTGCGTTCGCCGTGTGAAAGCTGCCAGCCAGTTTCGCCGACACGCTGATGGATCCCGCCAGGCATGCGACGCAAGAGGCTTCCGAGACCCAGTTCCTCGCAGAGTTGCTCCGCCTCGGCAATGTCCGCATCGCTTGCTGGCCAGCGGCGGCCCATCAGAAGATTGAATGCAAGCGTTCCGGACAGGATATGGTTTTCATGGAATTGGGGTGCTGCCGTGACACGACTGTGCCAGTCGTCACCGATCGTGTGCCGATCCAATCCATCGAGCAGGAGAAGTCCGCTTGAGGGCGGCCGGAGTCCGGTGAGAAGGCCAGCAAGCGTCGATTTGCCTCCACCCGATGGCCCTTCGACCAGAATGCGGTCGCCACGCGCAATGGCTAAATTTGCACCATCGATGACCGGGCGACCCGAATTGCCATAGTCATACCGCAAATTGCGAGCCTCAAGGACTGAACCGCCCGTTGCCGCGGATCTGTTCACGGGGGCAGGCGCTGTCTGTTCGCTGTTCCGCGCGCCGGCCCTAAAAATTTCGGCAACCCGCTTCCAGGCAAGTCCGGCGCGCGAGAGACTGGCCAGCCCTCCCGCGATTCCGTTGAGTGCATTCTGGCCAAGCATGATCCCACCGAGACTGATCGCGAGCATCGTTGAAGAGAGGTTGCCCGATTGGGCCAATGCAGGTGCACAGGCAACAAGCGATGCGATCGACCAGGCCGCCGACAGGCCCGAGGCCAGACGTATGCTGGCGCGGTCCATGCTTCTCGAGGCTTCAAGGTAGTTGACCAGCTGGCCGTCTTCGATCCCGTCGCGTCTGGACTCGCGTTCTTGGGCAAGCCGCGTCCGATGGCCTACCATCGCCTCGACAAGATAGTGAGTCATGTCGAGACGTTTGCCTGTCCATTTGCCAATTCTCCGATGAAAACCCATCGCAAGAAACAGTGTCAGAACGGCGAAACCCGCAAGGAGGGCAAGGTGAAGGGAACCGGCAACGCCACGTTGCAAAACCCAGGCCGCAAAACCAAGCTCTATGGTGCCGACCAAGACCGAAAAGCCGCCGCCAAGTGCCAGAGATTCGAGGGCCTGGGACTCCATGACCTGGCTGATCAGCTGCCCCACGCCCCGCCGTTTCACGGCGTCCGACGGCATTGCAAATGCCCCGGCAAGGAGCCGGGATTTGACCAACCGTCCGGTATCCAAGGCAAATATCGCTTCGTTCCAACTCGCAAGCAGTCTCCATGGCACCAGGGTGAAAAGCACAAGCAGCCAGGCACTGAGCCATCCCCAATCGACACGGCCCGAGAGTGTTGCCCCCCCAATCAGACTCCAGCCCCACAGATTTGCGCTGTAAATCAGGATGAACAGCGCAATGACCCGGAAAAGCCGGTTCGGAATGCCGGTCTGCCAAACCTGTTTGCCAAAATCGGCCGTTGCCGGAAGCCTCAGGAGATAGATTCCGTCAAGCGTTTCACCGGCAATGCGTTCCGAGATCATCGCGTCCGCAACACGTGCGCGACGTTTGCCGCGAACGTCGGCCATTTCGAGAACACGCTCCACCTCTGGCCTGACCCTCGCGTCAAGATCGCTCGCAAGCAGTGTTTCGACGGCGCTTTTCGGCACACGCAGTCGCCCATGACTCGGGCAAAGGAATTGCGGATTGCCGCTTCGGCTTCCTGACAGAGCAAGATAGCCCTGACGATCATGCGCATCGATGCGCAGGATGGCCGGGCCGCCGCTTTCGAGAACCTGTGGCAGTTCGCGAACAGTCGCGCTGACCGGCAGGGCTTCGATGCCGATCCGGCCTGCTGCCCAGGCCAGCCATTCGGCTGCATGGTTTTCGGATGGATTTGTCGCTTCATGTGCGGGATGCGGCGCGCTGTCTGCCGCCTGCAAGCCATGGCTTGAGGCCAAGGCGTCGAGAAGTTCGCCAAGCGCATGCGGCGGCCAAAGCGCCTGGTCGAGCCAGTCAAGCCGCGTCACGCCGGAACGCCTTCTGTCACCTGGCCACCTGCCACGGTCCAGCGACGCCATGTCGATGCGCCCCACATTGTCTGCATGACCGACTCTTCAGCGCGCAGAAGGTCGCGATATCGGGACTGGCTTTGGGCAAGTTCTATCGGCTTGCCGTCCTCCACGATGCGTCCGTCATCAATGACCAGCACACGATCAAAGTCCAGTGTTTCGGCAATATCGTGCGATACGCACAACAAGGTCGTGTCCTTCCACCAATTGCGCGTCGATCCAAGCAGGGCCCGCCGTTGAAGCCGGTCAAGCCCGCGAAACGGCTCATCGAGCAGGACAAGCCGCGAGGAGTCGGAAAGAAGTGCGCGCCCGAGCCGGACACGCTGGCCTTCGCCCCCCGAAAGAAGACCCCCGCCTTCGCCAAGGGGCGACTGCAGCCCGCGTGGCAATCGGCTCGAAACAGCCATCAACCCTGAAGCCTCGACCAGCGCACGCACGCGAGCCAGGTTTTGATCGTCAACCGCGTAGGTGAGGTTGTCCAGCAAACTCCGATTCCAGAGCTGTACTTGTGGATCGACCCATGCTGTCGCGAGGCGCAACGTCTCCAGCATCTCGCCGCCGAGCTCTTCGCCGTCGATACGCAGCTGGCCTTGCGCAAGCCGATGCCATCCCAGCAAAAGACCGAGCAGGGAACTCTTGCCGGCGCCCGAGCGGCCGACAATTGCGACATGCTCACCCGGCGCGATCGCGATGTTGATATCGCGAAGGATGGTGTGACCGCCCGCCACAACCAGACCGTTGGAAATCTCGATCCGGACGGCGCCGCGTTGGCGGTCCGATGCGTGACGATTGTCGCCTCTTTCCTCCTCCGGCGCGTCGAGGGTCTCCATCTGCCGGAGCAGGGTGTTGCGCACGGCAGGATAGGCTCTGGCCAAGCCGGCGAGGCGATCTGCCGTGGCAGGCAGCTTCAATGCCCAGAACACGATGAGGAGGTCAGCGCCGGTCACGGCCTGGGCTGCCGCGAAGTGGCTGAGCAACAGGCCTGCAACAAGACCAGTACACACCAGTGACTGAACACCATTGGCTGCGAGCGACCATTGCGCGAGGCCCCGCGCGGCCTTTGTCCAGGCAACCAGAAGTCCCTCGTGTTGGCGGGATACGGCCAGCTGGGCCCTGTGAGCCCGGATGGGAGCAAGTCCCAGCAGCGCGTCCAGATAGAAGCCGTGCAGTGCGCCGCCATGATTACGGACCCGAAGGTCGCGTTCATTCAGCAAGGGCTGTGCTAGCGTGGGGATGCTCAGCGCGGCAATGACGCACGCGGCAGCCCAACCGGCGCTTGTCGGCGCAATTGCTACCAATGCCACGAAGGTGAGACAGAGTTCGCAAAGTGACTGCAGTCCATGCGCGCCGAGCATCGGCACGCCCCGGATGGCATGTATGGCATGATTGCGATCGGCCATGTCTGTGATCGGTCGGCTCTGGAAATAGCGATCCTTCAACCGTGGCAGCTTTGCAAAGATGGCCTGCCGAACGCGCGCTTCCAGCCTGCGCCCCTGGCCGATGCACAGGGCTGCTAGCCCGATGTCAAGCAAGCCGACCAGGACCGCAAGCAAGACCAGCACGGCAACCGCGGCCAATCGCTGGATTGGCAATGCAAGCTCCTGCGTGACCTCAAGCAATCCCCGGAAGAGCACCGCCTCGGCCAAAAGGGCGAGCGCCTGTATGGCAATTGTCATTCCGACAAGCCCGGGCCGGAATGCATCGTCTTCCCGAAGCATTGACCATAGTCGGCGAAATGGCTTGGGGGCCTCTTCCACAAGCGCGGCCGCGAGCTCAGGCGACAGCTCGGCCGGTGGCGCCATTGTCGCTTTGCGCTCGCTTGGCCCGGTCTTGAGAACGACTCCCCCTCTGACCAACAGCATTTCGCGGCTGGCATCCTCATTTGCGATGTCGGGGATCACGGACCAATAGTCGGGCGGAATGACCGAGAATATGTCGTGGCCGCTCGAAACCGTGTCTCGAAACAAGGCCGACAGAACCCGCGCCGTCTCTTGCCCGCGCCGGAGGCCGCCGGCGGAATTCAGCGAGGTGCACAGGCGAATGGATGCGTCGAGAGCACCAAAAGCAAACCAGCCCCTGTCCGACGCGGCCTCCGTCGCGAGGTCATTCGCCAAGCCTTCGGAGATGCCAAGCTCGTCGAGCCGCTGGTGCAGCAAGCGCAAATAGTCCGCGCTATTGCACCAGGAGCGCCAGTCCTGCGCATCGACACTCTGTTCATGTGCAAAGATTTCCTGCTCGAAGCGCTTGCGGGAAATCCAGCGGCGGCCAACAGCCGGGTCCATGACCTGCAACCATTCACCATGCCTTGCCCAGACAACGACAAAGTGTGTGAAATTGTCTGCGTGGTGCACGACGACGACTGCCGGAAAGCTCTGGGCTTCGTCGAGGCAGACGAAATCGCGCGGAATCAGTGACTGCTCGGCGTGCAATCCGAGTTGCTGTGCAACGTCTTCAATCGTGTCGATCGATGTCCCGTCGACGCTTGTCTGGCACGCCTCGCGCAGGCGCCCGTAGCTGACAGGAACGCCATGTCCTTCAAGCAGACATTTGAGTGCTGCCGGTCCGCAATCCATGGAGCTCGTCTGCACCACTTCAGGTGCGAGCCAGGCACGCTCGCGGCGGAGTGGCCAATGGAAGCTCATGCGAGCAATTGGCCAATTGCACGCAAGACAAGAATGGCCGGAGAGACCTGCTCAATGGCGACTTCCACTTGTCCCGTCATGCCATGGCGCAGAGGCAAGCCCCTGTTTGCCCATCGCGCGGTCGTGAGTTCGACCCGCAGGTCATCCCCGTTGCTTTCTCCCGCGACCCGTTCCACGCGTGCCGGAAAATCGCCATATTGAGTCCATGCGAAGCCATCGAGCCGAAGGCGGGCAGGTTGACCGGCAGACAGTCGTCCCAACCCCTTTGCCGGATCGAACGCAGCGACGATGTGCAGGTCTCCTTCCGGAACGATAGTCGCAAGACTCGCTCCGGTCTTGATTGCTTCTCCCAGTTTTACGGACATGATCGAGCCGATGACTCCGTCCGCTGGCGCCCGGATCATGCGCGCTTCGACTTCGTAGCGCAACTGCGCCACCAGGGCCTGTTGCGCTGCCAGTTCGCCTTTTGCGCCTTCAAGAGCGGCCGACAGATCGGCGGCATCGCTGGCGATGCTGGCAGTGCGCGCAAGTGCATCACCTGCAATCCTGCCTTCATCGTGTCTTGCAGCGTCTCTGGATGCGGCGGTGCGTCGCGCCTCTGCTTCTGCGCGGGCTGCATCGATAGGTGCAGCGCCCCCATATTGTGCATCCAGTTTCTGCTTGCGCGCCAGTTCCAGGTCGAATTCCGCCGAGGCCTTCGCTTCCCGGGTTTTTGCCTGGGCACTCGCGATTGCAGCAGCCCGCGCCTGTTTGGCGCCCGATCCGGCGAGATCCGTGGCAGCCAATTGCTTGCGCAAGCCCTCGACATGGGCGGGGAACGCCGCGAGCCTCGCTTCGGCCTCGGCCAGCTTCAGCTTTTGAGGTTCGGAATCCAGCTGGGCGAGAACTTCGCCAGCGTGCACATGCCGTCCGATGTAAAGACCGCTGGCGACAAGTCGGCCATCGCGGATCGACGAGACCTCTCGCGACGACGAGGATACTTCCACCCTCGCTGTGCGGGAGACCTCGTAAACGGTCACATTTCCAAAAGTGAACCACAAGGTCCAGGCCAACAAAAGCAATAGTCCGGCGCCGATGGCCAGCCGGCTGCCCAGGCTGCGATCACCCTGAAGCGCTCGTGTCGTCCTTGAAAATGCAACCCCCATGACAATCCCTGAAATCAATCCGCGCGTGGTCAACGTTTGCGTCCGCCATTTTATTCGCGGGAAAAAATAAATTTCTGACTCGGGAATATTCTCGGGCCCAGCTCCGTTTTGAGTGGCGAGGTCATAAGGGATGACACGTGGGACTTGCCGAACTTCAGTCACTGCCCGAAGCAGCTGTGTCGCCGATTTCCGGCGTCGATCGGGCATGGCTTCTCACGCTGCCCAAGGCCCGCGCTGCCCTGCTGCAATATTCGCGGCAGGATGACGGCTCGCCGCTTCTCACGTTTTTCCATGGCGCAAAGGAAGTGACGTTCGACGATCCGCGGCAATTCCCCTTTGCCGAGAGGCTTGCGACAGGCGGACCATTCGTTGCCGAAGACGCGGCGCAGTGGGGGGACATTGGTTGGCCGGAGGCGCAATCGCTCCTCAATGATCTGGTCGACGCGCATGTTCTGGTTTCGGTTGACGACGCGCATGCGGATGCCGGGCGTCATGATCACAAGATCATGGCTTCGCCGCTGCCACCGGCTCCGCTTCGATCCGCCCGCAGCTGGAACGACAGCGATTCCCTGATGTTGGAGCTGACCGGGACCGAACTGGATACAGCCTATCTTGAGCTTGTTGTCCCTGTCTTCAGGACGGCTCACCTCTTCATCGACCGCGATGGCCGCCAGGTTGGTGAGGCGAATGTCTTTCCGGCGTCGGCGCGCATGGATGTGCCAACCGACTGGCGCGGATGCCCCTATTCAGGCAATCGTTATCAATCCGAAAAGCCGATGAATGTCACGGCCCTGCGGGCCATGCGTGCGCATTGGCGCCAGATGATGGCGTTGCTGTTGCGCGTTCGCAAAGCCTATCTTGATCGTTTTCCCGCAGCACGCTCGGGCTGGACCGTGGGGGATGTCGAGCGCCTGACGGTGAGCGTGCTGGCTTTGCCGTCGTACATGTTGCTGCGCCGCGACGGGCCAGTCGCCAATGGCGAATTGCATCCCGCGCTTTCAAATCTCTTCCGGGTTACGGACGGGTTGCGGATGGTGATGCACCAGATGCTGTTCCTGCCGCTTTATGAGCCGATGAAGCAGCCGGACATGTCGGTCGTTGCCAGCGATATCCTTGACTATGCGGACCGCAACTATTCGTTCCATTCCGATCATGGCGTCTGCGCCGGGCCGCGCTTCATGATCGAGGATTTTCTCGGCGTGATCCTGGATGGCGCGGAGCCTCGGGGCGGTTGGGACGCGGAGCTTGATCCAGAGCTCGAAGCGGCGGCAATGCTGATCGAACCGGCGATGGACTATGCCATGCACGGACTGCGGGCTTTCGGTGCCGTCTTCTCTCTCTGGCCGGCCATGACGAGAACCTATGAGCGACTGCACCAGTTGCTCGCCGGGAGCGGTCAGGATGGGACCGTCGCGCAGGAAATCGCCGCGCGGTTTGACGGGCATTTTGCTGCACTCAGCCAACGCTCCTTCCTTGCAAGCGAGGATTGGCGGGCACATCGCGAAACGGTCTATGACGACATGTTTGCCAGATGTACCGCAGCGGTTTCCCCTGCGGCAGCGGCGGAAAAACTATCCGCACAGATTGCCGCGCAAGCGATCGCTCTGGACGAAAAGTCCGACCGGGCCCTGCATGACGCCCTGGTCGCTCGCTTTGGTGTCGAGCATGAAGGCATTGCCGGGGAGTTTTCGGAGCTGGTTCGGGAGTTTCTTGGCAAGGGTCAAAAGATTGTCGCATTGGCAGAAGCCATTCAAGCTCAGACGGCCGCCCTTCTTCACAGGCCGCAGCCCGGTCAGCGCCTGACGCTGCAGAATCTCAACCTGCACAACGTGCTGATGGGCGAGGACGTCCGTACTGTTCCGTTCCTGTTGGACGAAATCGCAGACCTCTTTGGCATCACAATCCATGTCGATGCCGACACAATCCAGATCCGGAAGCGGCCTTCGGTCGCTGCCTCAAGCCATTCGGCGGGCATGACGTCCGACGGATACCCCTGTGCCCTGAGCACATGTGAAGTGAAGGAAGTACAATGAAGATCAAGACCAACATTCGGGCCGGTCAAGGCGGCGCCGACAGCAGTGCGACAGATACCTCCACCTCCAGTGGTGTCAATTCCGGTGGCGTTAAGTCAGGCGGCGGCGGCGGCGGTGGCGGCGGCGGTGGCGGCGGCGGCGGAAAGGTCGTCTACACGCGCTGCGCTGGCTACTGATCGTCCGATCGGAAGCAGGAATGGCCGGGCCTTGCCCGGCCATTCACGTGTTCGGCATGACAAGAATCAAACTATTCCGGGCTTTGGTCTTCGCCATGGCACTGCCGTGCGGCGGAGCGCCCGTTCTTGCGCCGGCATCATTCGCCCGTGACACTGCGATCCCGGCGATGGACATTCCCGCTGCCTTTGATGGCGATACCGGATCGGCGTCGACGCCTCTGCCAACCGATGGGTGGTGGACGATTTATCGGGATCCTGAACTCGACCGGCTCATAGCCCAGGTCCATGCCGGCAATACAAGCATAGAACAGGCCAAGGCGAGGCTTGCCGCGGCACGGGCTCAGGCGCGCATGGGTCAGGCTTCCCAGTTGCCCCAAATCGAATTCAATGCGAGCGCCAGTCAGGCAAATGGTCCACTGATCAATGAGGCCGGCAGCAACGGCGGCCTGCTGTCCGCTCATGCAACCATCTCATGGGAAGCCGACCTTCTGGGTCGCCTGTCGAGCGAACGTCGGGCCGACCGCTTCGATGCCAAGGCTGCGGAGTCACTGTTGGCAGGAACACGGCTTCTGATCGAAGCCGAAGCCGTAAAGGCCTATTTCGAGAGCATCTATCTGGCAAAGGTCATAACAGAGACCCAACGGCGCGCCGCGCTATATGACGAGCGCCTTGCCATCCAGACCCACCGTTTTGACCTTGGCTTGATCGATCGTCCCGCACTTGATGACGCACAGCGCGCGCGCGACGAATCCCAGCAACTGGTCAGGCAAATGATCGAAGCCAGAGCCGGGGCGGTGCGTCGCGTCGCATTTCTGGCTGGCCAAGCGTCTTCCCAAGGCTTGCAGGCACGCGATATGCCTGCAGCACCCCAGATCCCTGCCGGAATACCAAGCGATGTGCTGGTGCGTCGGCCGGATGTCGCGGCCGCCATTGCGCGCGTTGAAGCGTCTGCAAACCGGCTGCAGGCGGAGAAGAGAAGCTGGTTTCCCCGATTCACGCTGACCGCCTCAGGCGGAGCGGCGTCTCCCACGCTCGGCCAGATCCTTTCTTCAGCGGCGAGGGATTTTGGACTCTCTGCATTGCTGTCGCTGCCGATATTCGATGGAGGCAGGCGAAAGGCTTCGGTTGCGGTCCGTAGTGCAGAACAGGACATGGCGGCGTCGGAATATCGCGAGAGCGTTTTGCGCGCGCTCAAGGAAGTGAATGATCGCCTGGGAGCGCTGTCTCTAGGCAACAGCGACCTGGCCCTTGCGAACAGTCGTGTGGCCAGCGCCAGGATCGATCATGACATCATGGTTGCGCGCCAGTCCAATGGAACGGTCGGGAGGGTAGACATGCTCAATTCCGAACTGCGGGCGTGTGCGTTTCGCCTTGACGAAATGGCCGCCCAGCATCGCCAGCTTGCCACGAGCATTGATCTGATCGAGGCCTTGGGAGGTTCCTGGTAAATCCTGTCCTGGCCTGCAATGTGACGGCTGTTGCAGCCTTGATCAAATGCATCGAACGGACAAACCGTCTCATCGCCAAGCGGAAATCTTGCGCGAGATCTTCGGCCGCTTCTGCCATGCAATCGCTGCTGCCGCGATTCACCTGATCTCTGGCAGCAATCCCATTTACGAGCTTGGCTGTCTGTCTGGCAGATTCCGGCGGAGCTGATCTAGCGCCGTCGTTAATCGTTGCCCATCACGACTTAACGCTGCCAGTTTTGACCTTGCTTCAGCCTGTTCAATGACAACCAGTCCGCGCTGCGGTTGCCCTGCTCGGATTGACAGGCTGCGTATGACCAGAGTCCAGCGTGCGTGCAGATCGACCGTCACTTTGATTGCTCCATGGCAAAGTAACACGCGAAATGCCTCTTGATGTTCTCTAAATTGACACAGCCTTGGGTATGCACCCTTGCCAACATTGGAGAACGGTCCTTCAGGTCCGATTGCTACCGAAAGATCATCGAGTCTTTGGCCAATCAATTGGCGGAGGCGAATGTTGCCCACACCCGTGGATGCGGCACTAAGAGCCAGCAGCGTTTCAGTCACCGCCAATTCCACTGTCGAAAAATGATGCAGGCAGCAGCCCCGCCAAGCGTTGACCTCAACCAAGATCGCATCCCAATCTGCCCTGGCCGGGAGGAAAGCCGATGACTCTGCAACTACATTCATAAAAATCGTTCTACCGAAAGGCGCTTAATGCCATGCTAATCGGGAGACACTGCGATGCACGGTTTTAACGCCGCACTATTTCAACGGGGAGATTGCCGCACTTGGGAACGGGACATTCATGATCCGTGCAATTGTCGGAGCAATGGCACGCATGTCGATGTCTCCGAAGTCATGTCCTTTGGCGATCTTCGGCCCCATGATCATGAAGGTGGAGCGCATGGCTGCAGAAGCCGGGAAATAGCCGTGCATGCCCTTGGACCGGGATGACCGGACCATATCGGCGGTCGGGCCTTTGAAGCTGCCGCTCATCGCGCCGGGGGCCATATCGACATAGAAGCTGGCTTCAGGATTGCCATGGAGCGCGGCGATCTCAGCCTTCCGAAGGATCGATGCAATGTGCATGCCGGGATCGGCCTTGAGGCGATCAAGCAGAGCGCTGACACGGTCAAGAACGGCACTGTCATCGGGCTTGGCGAGGACTATGGCTACCGAGCCTCCCGAAGGCCAAGGCATGGCCAGCCAGTCGGCCACCTTGCCGTTTCCATCGAGGGTGATCAGCTTTTCATCAAGGAAGGCGCGAAAGAAATCGATCTCGACGGTCGTCGGTGCAAATCCATGGTCACTCACCAGCGCGACGACCGCATCGGGATGCACAGCGCGCTCGGTTGCAATGAGCGTTCCGATTATGGCGTCGATCCGTTCGAGCACGGCATGCGCTTCGGGCGTATCCGGCCCGGACTCATGCTGCTGGTGGTCAAGCCCGGTCAGATAGACCGTCGCAAAGTCCGGCTTCTGGTCCTTGATCAATTGCACCGCAAAGGCACCGCGGTTCTCGTCTGCCTCAACAGACTCATCGATGCCTTGCACATAGGGTTTGCCAATTTCCGTTTCGAGACGATCCACAAGCTCGGGCGTCGCGAGTGCCTTCATGAGGTTCAGATCGTCCGGATGGCCCGTCCGCCAATATTGCGGCAGATTCCATCGGATCGACGACGCGCCGACGCTGACAGGCCAGAAGACATTGGCAACCGAAAGGCCGGCCTTTGCGGCTGCGTCCCACAATGTGGGCACCCTTATGTCTCGTGCATACCAATACCAGCCGGTCTGGTTGATACCCTTGGGATCAAATGTCGTGTTGTTGACGACGCCGTGCTGGTCCGGACTTACGCCTGTGATGAGTGTCGTGTGGCTGGGATAAGTGACGGTCGGCAAGACACCCACCACGCCGCTTGCATAGCTGCCCTCCACAAGGAAGCGCCGCAGGTTCGGGATTTTCAGTCCCCGCTTCTCGGCATCCAGCACGTCTCCCGGGCGCAGGCCGTCGACCGAGATCATCAGAACCGGTTCGGCCTGAGCCGTACCCGGCGTGAGGCTCAGAAACAGCATCACGCCGGGCAATAGAGCCTTGTTCATCAAAAGCCGACCTTCACTGTGGCAAGGAACTGCTGCGGTGCGCCTGCCAGAAGCGTCTGGTTGTCACCGCTGTTTCCAAAGCCGTTGGAGCCAATTGTGGACACATATGCCTTGTCGAACAGGTTTGTCACGTTGAGTTGAAGTTCGGCCTTCCGCAGGCCGGCAATATCGAACCGGTAGCCAAGGGTTGCATCCACCAGGGCGCGCCCGGGAACCGATTGATCGTTGAGGTAGGTGAAGTAGCGCTTGCTGATGTAATTGACCCCGATGCGGCCAAACAGGCTCTTGCCTTCGTAACCAAGGTCAGCCTTGATCAGGTGCTTCGGGGCATCGACAACCGTCTTCCCGGCTGTGGCGGCCAGTATGACGCCAAGGGCATTGAGGACATTGTCCCTATAGGTTGCATCATTGTACGCATAGGAGAGGAACGCGTTGAAACCCGAGCCGAGATTGTAGCTGGCAACCGCTTCTATACCCACCGAACGAACGCCGCCCACGTTCTGCAACACCGCCGGATTGCCGACAATGCCCGCGCCGGTTGTGATGCCGAGAAGGCGATTGCGGAAGTTGACAAGGTAACCACCAATCGAACCGCTGAAAGCGCCACTCTTGAAACGCGAACCGATTTCATACGTGTCCGAGGCTTCCGGCTTCAGTGAGCCCTTGATGGCATCGAACCCGGCTTGCGTTGTCGAGAAGGGGCCAGCCGTGAAGGCCGACACAAAGGCCTCGGTCGATTGTGAAAAGCTGGCATAGAGCTCAACCATGTCGCTGATCGGGTAATTGATGCCGACACTTGGCTGAAACCAGTCCGTTGTCTTGATGCTGCCTGCAGCGCGACCGCCCTGGATCACCGGCGACGCCGCGTTCTTGACGCTGAAGCCCTTCCAGCCAAGATCGATCGTGGCGGCGCCCAGCTTGATCTTGTCCTGCACATAATATTGGACAATGTCGGTGGTGTAATCGAACTCCCACTGGGTGAAGAAGGGGTTCGACTGAAAATCCAGGGCCGATCGTCCGGGAACCGTGCGGCTGGTCAGTCCATAGAAGCGCCGGGCCTGATGGAAATCATTGCGTTCGTACCAGCCGCCGATGGTCAGAGTGTTCCAGCCCAGATTGGCCTTGATGTCACCGAACGCGCCCTTGCGCTTGATGTCATATTCAGTGGTGCGGATCGAGATGGGCGCACCCGATGGAGAAGGAACATAAGGGGTGAACCACAGGCCCTGCCCATGATTGTCATGGTAATAGCCCTTGAGCTCGAAGTTCACCTTGTCCGACAGGGGCACTTCAACACCAAGCGAACCGAGATAGTCGCGCCGCAAGCCGGATGCGTCGAAATAGACATCGTCAACGGTCGTATAGGGAGCCGGATAGACAAGACCTGCAGCCGGGTTGAGCGGCGTCGCGCCCGTGTCTCCGCGGTTGGCCCCGACATCCGCGATCAGCACGGCCAGCGGATAATTATCGGCGATATTGTCGACCTTGTATCCGAGGCGATTGATGATCGAGAGGCTCAGGTCCTGATAATCCTGCTCGTGGCGATCGGAGAAATTGAAAAAGCCCGTGATCCTGGCGGAACCAGCGTCAATCACGCCCTTAGCGTTGAACTGGTGCTGATACTGCTCGCCCGAGCCCTTCCATTTGTCGAGACCGAGATAGCCGTAGGAGAACCACGCACGGGCGGTCTCTCCGCCAGTATCGATCCGGACAAAACCGCGCTTGGTATCGTGATTGCCGTATGTTCCATTCGCATCGACGCCAAACGCTTCGGACGGGTCGCGCGATACGAACTCGATGGTTCCGCCCAGGTTATTGGTTGCCTGTGTTCCCAAAGAACCGGCGCCCTGGGTCAAGCGAACCGTGCCAACATTTTCCGCACCGATGGCGCGGCTTGAGTGCAGCCCGTTGTTGTTGCCATAATTCTGGTTGCCCAGCGGGATGCCATCGAGAGTGAAGCCAAGGCGGCTTTGATCGAATCCGCGTACCGTGATTCGTTCGGACCATTCATACGCCCCGAACGGGTCCGCTGACTGGAAGTTGACGCTGGGCAGTTTCTCCAAAGCCTTGAGCGCGGTCGTTCCCGGAGAGAGAATTTCGATGTCGGCCTGCTTGATCTCGGAGACCTGGCGGGTCTCGCCCTTGCCATAAACGACGATCTCTGAGGACTCATCGGCATTCTCGTCATCGGCCAAGGCCGGTGATGAAAGGATTGTCGAACTGGCTAATGCCAGCGCGAAGAGTGCACGCATTTTGAAGCTCCCACTTTCTGTTGCATTGCAGCAACTAGAGAGCCTGTGTGACTCCGGTGTGCGATTCAGGTGACGGTTTCGTGGCTCGCTTGTGACACTTCGGAGGCTAGCGTTTGGGCCAAGACAGTGCCTCCAAAAGTGTGGCCAGGCACCGCCCGTCCATGTCTCTGGAAGGAACGGCAAGTCCAATCAGGCTCGCTGATCCCGTCAAAGCAAATACACCTGATTGCAATGCGCGCTGGTGAGGGTGGGGCTGGGCGGTGTCTCCGGTTGCCTTTCGGGGCAGCCTCAGGTCGCAGTCTGCGCGTGGATCGCAATCGGTCCGGTTTTCCTGTTTTGACCCGATAACCCAGAAAAATGCAAAAAAGGCGCCCTATTTTTTGTCCACGTCCTCATCCAACTCGGCCGCGATCAGCGCTGGCGGCACGATTCCCGATCGCATGATCCGCGCAAAAACCTCGCCCAGGACGAACGGGCGCCCGCTGTTGTCCGAGTCGTGCGACGCGCGCGCGAACAGTTCGTCGAGCTGCAACTTGCCGATGATGTAGCTTGGTCCATAGCCAGGCTGGCGCAGGTACAGCAACTGCTCGAACCCGACGAGATTGCTCTTGGGGTCCGACCAGCGGCGTGGCGTCCAATCGGCATGGAACTGCCCGGCCTGTGCTAGCGTCATCTCGTTCGCCTGCACATGCAGCGACGCCAGCCCCCGTGCCGCGCGGTTCGCCAGCATGATCCACACAATCTCGCGCCCATGGGGAATGTCGTCATACAGGCCGGTCTGCATCACGATCTCTTCGATTGCAGTCGCAAACCCCTCCGATCGATCCGCGAAGATGTTGAACAGAGGTGCTACATCACGGATAGGGCTGGCATGCGGTTCATGCTTGATCCGCGCCAGTTCAATCCAATGGCTCGCATGCGACAGCAGCGGTAATGGTTCCAGCGCGGTGCCGTTCGAAAAGAAATTGCGGTCAGCCGGTGCCACATACTCGCTCGTCTGCGCCATCATGGCCGCCCGGAAATAGGGCTTGTCGGGCATCAGTCCGGATGCGACCATGAAGTCATTGAACTTGGCCGTCTTCGCCTCGGCCATTGCGCGATAGGCGACGGGATCGCTGATCTCGGTGATCGGTGGCAGGGCCCTGTTGCGGGTTTCCTCAAGCCTCAGCGACGATAGCGCCCGGTTCAGCTCTCGCTGCAACAGCAAGACTTGCTCGTCCCAGTCGTATGGGTTGAGCGTCACATGCTTCATATACCAGTTGTAATTTTCCTTGCCGATGCCCGAAGGGCCGGATCGTTTCGGAGCCTCTGCGGCGACCCATCGGGCGAAGTCGTCACTGGCCGTGCGCGCGTCCCGGATCGCCGCGATCAGCTTTGGGCTGGCACCGGCGATGGTTGCCCTCTTGTGCCCCTCCAATGTTCGCATCGACAGCGTGCCTGCTTCCAGCGCAGCTAGGACGCCGCTCTGCTCAACGAACGCACGATCGCCATAGGCCCACAAATCATGCGCCGTCCCCTCGGACAGGTTCACCTTTGCGTCGGCCAGCATTTTCGGCACCGCCCCGAGCAGCAGTGCAAGCTTCGCATCATCCGCCTTTGACAGTGGCCAGTCATAGGCAAACAAGTCGATATTGGGCTGTGCAGACGGCCCCTCATGGGCCGGAACATCGCTCTCCTCCCCGAAGATCGTCTGGTAGAAGCTGGGATCGCGTGCCCACGGCATCAGTACGCGCAAATTAAAATCGAGCGCATTCATTTCGGCTTCGACCATCCGGTAGTCGTCCAGCTCCTGCGCGGTCCATCCACTGCGGTCGATCGCAGCCAGCCGCGCCTGCCATTGCGGAAGCGAAGTTGCCACGCGCGCCATTGCCGCCTTGCTATAATCGGGCACGCCTGCATTAATCGTCGGCTTCACGAAGGATCGCCATTCCAGGAACAATTTAACCAGCTCCGGTTTGTCCTGCTTCATCGCAGAGATCGAAGGGCGCGCCTCAGCCGCATTCACAGGAAAAACGAGGGCCAGCAACGTGGCCCCGGCGATCAATCCAACATGCCGAATCATATCACCCCTCGCTTGAACAACGCACGATGCCGAATAGCATTGAGTGCAGCCTATGGACCATATCACGAATGCTAGAATGCGTCGTTCTGAAACTCCGCATCAACGAAGTGGCCGCAAAGTCGAGTGCACAATACAAGTTGCCTGCATCAATCTGATTGATACGTTTCAGTCCGGCCGGCGGCGAGACTGCTGGCGCTCAACTCGATTGGAAGGCACGGTCGAATCAGGCGTGATGACTGGGTGCCTGCAATCTTTTGAGCAGGGCAGCTGCTCTGCTGAGCCTGCGAAAAAAAATTATTGTATTTCAATACTTTAAATGGTGGACGCACTAGGGCTCGAACCTAGGACCCGCTGATTAAGAGTCAGCTGCTCTACCAACTGAGCTATGCGTCCATTCCGGTGAAGCGACCGTATTGGTCTCTGCGGAAGGCGGCCCGCTAGCACGGTGTTTGGGTTTTGCAAAGCCCTTAACTGAAGGAACTGCGTGGCCGACTGCACCGTTCGATCGACATGAGCATGCCGATGCAGATCATGACAGTCAGCATGGCCGTTCCGCCAAAGGAAACAAGCGGAAGCGGTATCCCGACGACAGGAGCCATGCCCATCACCATCATCAGGTTGATTGTGAAATAATAGAAGATCGTGCTGGTCAATCCCGCCGCAGCAAGCCTCCCGAAGCGGGTCGGCGCCTTTGCCGCAACCCCCATTCCCCAGCGGAAAAGCATCAGAAAGCCGCCAATGACAAATAGCCCTCCGACCAGACCCCATTCCTCGGACATGGTTGCAAATACAAAGTCCGTATGGCCTTCTGGCAGATAATCCAGATGGCTTTGCGTGCCATTCAGAAATCCCTTGCCAAAAATGCCACCTGATCCAATCGCAATCTTGGACTGCGTTATGTGATAACCCGCGCCAAGCGGATCGCTTTCCGGATCGAGGAAAATCAAGACGCGGTTGCGTTGGTAGTCTCTCAGCACAAAGAAATAAGCCAGAGGCGCGATTGCTGCAATTGCGGCCCCTGCAGCGATGAAAAGCCGAAGTGGCAGGCCGGCCAGAAACATGACAGTCACGCCGCCTGCCACGATCATCAAGGCCGTGCCAAGGTCAGGCTGCAGCATGACCAGAGCGGCCGGTAGCCCGATCAGGACACCCGGCAACCAAACCGCATTCCAGCGGCGAATTTCGCCTGCTGGCAACATGTCGAAGAAGCGGGCCAGGGCGAGGACGATAAAGAGTTTCATGAGCTCGGACGGCTGGAGGCGTATGATGCCCAAATCAAGCCAGCGCTGACTTCCGCCGCTGACGGCGCCGAGCAGTTCCACAAAGAGCAGAAGTGCAAGGATGATGGCATAGCCGGGAAATGCAATGTCTTTCCAGCGTTCTTCCCTGACTCGGGAGAGCGCCAGCGCCATGATCATGAACACCACAAATTTGATGCCTTGGGACTCGGCCCAAGGTTTGAAGCTGCCACCAGCCGCCGAATACAGGACGACAAGGCCGAATCCGCCAAGAGCAAGCACGATGAAAATCACACGCCATTGAAGCGAGGCAAGGGGCTCTGGCAGGAAGCTTGGCTTGTTCAATCCGAAGTCGTTCCGTTTGCGATGGCACCGGAGACATCGTCCAATGCTGCCGGTTCAGTTGTATTCGCTGGCGGAGAGGAGCCTGTCTGCTCTGCAGTCGCCGCATTTCCAGGGGCAGCAGCCTCCTGACGAGACGAGAAGCTTGCTCTTTTTGCGGCCATACGCGTCTTTATGTCTCCGCCCCAGGAAGCCTCCTGTGCCAGCAATGTCTCCATCGCCTTGGCCGGATCGAAGAGATACGTCATCGCATCACGCACCAGTGGCGCCGCAGCGCTCGCCCCGAAACCTCCGTGTTCGACGATGCAACCCATTGCATAGCGCGGCGCATCGACGGGCGCGTAGGCGACAAAGAGCGAATGGTCGCGCTGCTTCCATTCAAGGCTCGCGTTTGACCGGACGCCACCTGCACGCTCTGCCATGGTGATCCGCCGTACCTGCGCGGTTCCCGTTTTTCCCGCCATCTGGATGCCTTCAATCGGGAGTTTTGCAATCGATGCAGTGCCGCGGCCGCTGTTGACAACGCCCGCCATCGCATCCCGCACAAAAGCCAGATGCTGGGGATCGATATCGAGCGGCGGTGCCGGAGGCTGCTTCTGCATCATAGTGAGCCGGGGAAGCAGCTTTCGACCGCTGGCAATACGTGCAGTCATCACGGCAAGCTGGAGTGGATTGACGAGCATATAGCCCTGTCCGATCGAACTGTTGACCGTGTCGTAGGTCGACCATTTCCGCTTGTAACGCCGTTCGAGCCATTCCGGGTCGGGCACAGTCCCATAGCGCTGAGACGTGACGGGCAGGTCAAATTCCGCCCCCAGCCCAAGTTTGCGCGCCATTGCCGCAAGCGGCTCCATCCCAGCCTGTTTTGCCATTGCATAGAAATAGATGTCGCAACTCTTGATAATGGCTTCGTGCAGCGCGATCGGGCCATGGCCTCCGCGTTGCGAACAGTGGAACAGGGCATTGCCAACCCTGTATGCTCCTGTGCAATTGACGGTCTGTTCAGGGTCAATCCCGGCTGCCAGCAAGCCAAGAGATGTCATTGGCTTGCTGGTGGATCCTGGCGGAAACAGGCCTTGTAGGGATTTGTTGACCAATGGGAGATGGTCGTCAGTTGAGAACATCTTCCATTCCGTATGGCTGATGCCGTCAGAAAAGCTGTTGGGATCATAGCAGGGCATCGAAGCCATGGTCAGAATATCGCCGCTTGTGCAATCGATGCACACAAGCGACGCGGATTGATCACCCATCCGACGCGACGTGTATGTCTGAAGCCCTGCATTGACGGTCAACCGCAGCGTACCGCCGGGCGTGTCGGGACGTGTCTCCAGATCGCGCACTAGCCTGCCGCGGGCAGTGACTTCGGAACGCTTGGCACCGGGCTTGCCCCGCATCAATGGCTCGAAGACCTTTTCCAGACCTTCCTTCCCGATCTTGAAGCCGGGCTGGATCAGAAGCGGATTCTTCTCCTTTTCATAGTCCTTGGCAGAGGCAACGCCAACATAGCCCACGAGGTGGCCGACCGCCGCGCCTTCCGGGTAATAGCGTGCATAGGATTGGGCGGGGGCGACCCCGGGCATCTCATTGGCGCGGATGCTGACCGCGGCAAAGCGATCGATGTCGAGATTTTCTGCGACTTGCACGGGCTGAAAGCCTGCAGATTTGCCAATGTCTTCCTTTATCCTGTCGATTTCGTCGTCAGAAAGCGTGAGCAGCCTCTGGAGTTCGCTCAAGACCCGTTCCTGATCCTGGATGCGATCGGGAATCAGGTCGACCCGAAACGATGTCCGGTTGAGCGCAATCGGCTTTCCATGTCGATCGACAATCCAGCCACGCCGCGGTGGAGTCAGGGTCAGGCTGACCCGATTGCTTTCCGCCAACAGGCTGTACTTTTCATTTTGCGCAATCGACAACCAGGCCATGCGAGCTGCGAGCAGACCACCAACACCGAATTGCGCGGCCCCCAACACAAAGGATCGCCTGGTAAAGCTGAAGGATTGTTGGGCTTCTGTGACGATCTTCCTGGCCATCAGCGTAGCCGCCACTCGTCCAACGTCGCGCAGACTCGCGCGACCAGCGGGAATGCAAGAATGGACATGGCAATCTGGGGCACAAGGTAAAGCGGATTTGTGGCGCCGCCATTGGTATAGGTGATCAACAGCTGGACAAGCAGGATGGCGATGATCAATCCGCCAGCAATGGCCCATTCCTGCCGGAAGTCGCGCCAGATCATCCGCCGATCGAGGAGGTCAAGGCCAAGGAGAGCAATCGTCCAGAGCATCATTGCAGATCCCAGCGGCTGCCCACTGAACATGTCGTCGAAGAAACCAAGTGGCAGACCCATCCACACCGGCCAGAGATTGCGGTGCAGCATGCGCCACCCGATGAAAACCAGCAAGCCCCACGGGGGCATAAGTGGTGCAGTTGCGATCATTGGAAGGATGGGTGTCAGCGATCCAAGCATCGTCGTCACGACAGGTATGCCGTGACGCTGAACTCCCGATGGACTGCGACCGATACGCGAACGCGGATGTTTTGCCATTATTGCGCGCCCTTGCCGCCCGGCTCAGGTGTGGCAGGAGGGGGGATTGCGAATTCCGGCTCCACGACAGCAAAATCGAAACGTGAAGGATCTGCCAACGGCCTGCCTATCGTGCCTTCCCGATTGTGGCGAACGCCGATCGCGACGGGAATTCCGGGTTGATATACGCCGCCGGTGCCTGACGTCACGAAGACATCGCCCACAGTAAAGGGATTGGTTCCTGCTGCTAGCGGGCGAAGATCGATTCTGCCGTCGCCCAGACCAAAGGCAATCGCAGGCGTGCCATCCGGAACCCGCTTCACCGGCACAATATTGCCGCCGTCGATCATCAGCAGCACTCGAGCGGAATGGCGACCGACTGCAATCACGCGACCTACAAGGCCGTCGGCCGTCCTGACCGGCTGACCATTGACGACCCCATCGGCGCTTCCTGCCGCAAGTATGGCAATACGACGGCTGCTTGTGCCTGTTGAGCTGACAAGTCTTGCCGTGACATGTCCTTCGGGCAATCGTTCAACAAGCCCGGCCAGTTGCTTGAGCCTGCGGACTTCAAGGGCGTCAGCCTTTCCCTTGATCAAGTCGCGCCGCGCGGCATCCAGCTGTTGTTTCATTTCGCGATTTTTGGAGGCTGCGTCGAAATAGGCGTCGATACTTTCGAAGGTTGATCCGACAGCGGCGCCCGCCCCGCGTGCTGCCGACGAAACCGGAGTGAATATGTCCGTCAGGAAGCCTTGCAATGCGGCATGGCCAGCTGGATCAAAGCGTGCAGTCAGGATCAGCAAAAGGCCAAACAACGCGCCGACCAGAGCTGCGACGTAGCTCGCGAATAAGCTGTACTGCGCCCGTCTAGAAAAGCCGGGGCGCCGGGGAGAGGGCGGCGCCATTGTGGCGATGCGCCTAGGCGGTCAGCAGCACGCCACGGAAGATCGGGTCTTCCAGTGCACGGCCCGTTCCTAGCGCGACGCAGGTCAGCGGATCGTCGGCAACGGTTACAGGAAGTCCGGTTTCGTCACGCAGTACTTCGTCGATACCCTCGAGAAGCGCGCCCCCGCCTGTCAGAACGATGCCTTGGTCGACGATGTCAGCGGCCAGTTCGGGGGCCGTGTTTTCAAGCGCGATTCTGACTCCTTCCACGATTGTTCCAACCGGTTCGGCCAGCGCCTCGGCAATCTGGCCCTGGTTGATCGCGATTTCCTTCGGCACGCCGTTTACCAGGTCACGCCCCTTGATGTGAATTGTCTTGCCGACGCCATCCGCTGGCGGTTTTGCAACGCCAACTTCCTGCTTGATCCGTTCAGCCGTGGCTTCACCGATCAGAAGGTTATGGTTGCGGCGGACATAGGACACGATCGCTTCATCCATCTTGTCACCGCCCACGCGCACGGATGTCGTGTAGGCAAGGCCGCGCAATGACAATACGGCAACTTCGGTCGTGCCTCCGCCAATGTCCACAACCATCGAACCGACAGGTTCAGTCACAGGCATGTCGGCACCAATCGCGGCTGCCATCGGTTCGAGAATCAAATGCACCTGGCTGGCCCCGGCATTTGACGCGGCATCACGGATCGCGCGTTTTTCAACCGACGTTGAGCCGGATGGCACGCAGATCACGATTTCAGGCCAGCTCGGAAAACGGCGCTGGCCATGGACCTTGTGGATGAAGTGCTTGATCATCTGCTCGGCAACTTCAATATCGGCGATAACGCCGTCCCGAAGCGGACGAATGGCCTCGATGGATCCCGGTGTTTTGCCCATCATCAGCTTCGCATCGTCGCCGACGGCCTTGACCTTCTTCACACCATTGATTGTTTCGATCGCAACGACCGAGGGTTCGTTGAGGACAATGCCACGTCCGCGAAGGTAGACAATCGTGTTGGCGGTCCCCAAATCGATCGCCATGTCGTGGGACATCATCTTGAAGAAGCGAGAAAAAAACGACATTCCTGATACCCTGATCTATTCGGGACGGCATAGCGGCCCCGACTGAAATTGCGCGATGGACACGAGTAGCAATGCTTCGGGAAAAAATCTCCCCGATTCTTCAACTGCCGCTCGCGGGATGAGGTCGCTTGGGCTAGACCGTGCACCATGTCAATACGCCGCTTGCCTCCGCATCTCATCAATCGCATTGCCGCCGGTGAAGTGGTGGAAAGACCGGCTGCTGCGTTGAAGGAATTGGTCGAGAACGCAATCGACGCTGGATCGTCCCAAATTTCAATTTCGCTTGTCAGTGGCGGCGTTGATCGGATCGACGTCGCGGATGATGGCTGCGGCATGTCGCCGCCTGAATTGGCGCTGGCACTTGAGCGGCACGCGACATCGAAGCTGCCCGATGAAGCAATTGAGGCCGTGACGACACTTGGTTTTCGCGGTGAGGCGTTGCCCTCGATTGCCAGCGTCGCGCGGCTGACGATCGAAAGCCGTGTCCTCGGCTTTGACGGCTGGCGACGGACGATCGACAATGGTGCCGTCATCGAAGAAGGACCAGCCGCCATTCCTCCTGGAACGCGCGTTCGGGTCGAAGGGCTATTCGACAAGGTCCCGGCGCGGCGCAAATTCCTCCGGTCTCCGCGCTCGGAATATGCCGCGTGTATCGATGCGGTCAAACGGCTCGCGATGGCGCGGCCGGATATTGGCTTCAGCCTGGAACATGATGGCAGGCGTGTGTTGCTGGTGCCCCCGGGGGAGACGGGCCCTGAACGTGTCTCCGCCCTCACGGACCGCGCATTGGCAAATGCGAGTGTCGGCCTCGATTTCGACCGTGAGGGATTCCGTTTGACGGGTGTGGCCGGGCTCCCGACGTTCAACCGGGGCGTCGCCGATCACCAATATCTTTTTGTCAATGGTCGCCCCGTCAAGGATCGTTTGCTTGCGGGGGCAGTTCGCGGTGCCTATGCGGACATGCTTGCGCGTGATCGTCATGCCGTGGTTGCTTTGTTTCTTGAGGTCCCACCAGCGGAGGTGGACGTCAATGTTCACCCTGCAAAAACTGAAGTGCGGTTTCGGGATCCGGCGCTCGTGCGCGGACTTATTGTAGGAGGACTCCGCCGTGCGCTTGACGGGGCAGGGCAGGCGAGAGCACCGCTTGCTTCCGCTCTTGCGCTGGATCGATGGCAATCGGAACCCGCGCAGCCACCGCAATGGCCTGCAGGTCAGGCGCATCCAACGATGTGGGAACAGCGCCAGACATTTGCGCCTCCGCCAATGGCGCGAGCCGAAACGGCGGAACAGCCTGCGCCGGATGCCCGAGCCTTTCCCATGGGCGTCGCTCGCGGGCAGATTGCAAAGACCTACATCGTCGCGGAGGCTGAAGATGGTCTTGTATTGGTCGATCAGCACGCGGCCCATGAGCGTCTTGTACTTGAGCGAATGCGGCGTGCAGTTGAGTCCGGGGTGGCTGCATCACAGGCCCTGCTTTTGCCCGAAGTGGTCGAGCTGGAAGAAGTGGCTTGTGACAGGCTCGAAGCCCGTATCCTTGATCTTGCCGCGTTCGGGCTCGAGCTGGAGCGATTTGGGCCCGGTGCGATGCTCGTGCGGGCGACGCCTGCAGTTCTTGGGGCAGGGGATGTAAAAGGTCTGGTCACGGATCTTGCGGACGAGCTTGCTGCCCATGGGGAGGCGCATTCGTTGAAGGAACGCATCGACGCAGTTGCTGGCACAATGGCGTGCCACGGCTCAGTGAGGGCTGGCCGAGTTCTTTCGGTAGACGAAATGAATGCGTTGCTGCGGGAGATGGAAGTGACGCCACATTCCGGCCAGTGCAATCACGGGCGCCCAACTTGGGTAAAACTTGCCCATGGGGATATCGAAAAGTTGTTCGGTCGGAAATAGCTTAAGGAGCTATCAAGCCAAACATACAGAAGCCAAAAAAAGACCCCGCCGAATTTCTCCGGCGGGGCCAAATTTGAGTACTTTCTTCCCAGATTAGGCGAACGATGCGGTCCGCGAGACGCGGCGACGCAAAGCGAAGCCAACGACGCCGAAGCCGAACAGGAGCATCGCCCATGTCGACGGCTCGGGAACCGGCGAATTCACCGTAACCTTGACGATGAAATCATCGTGGTTGTCGTCCTTGCGCGTAATCTGATCGTCATAGCCGATATAGAAAACGTTGGTCGAGAAGCCCGACGTTGCGCCACGCGACAGGAAGATGCCGAAGCCGTCATCGCCCACTGTTGCGTTTGCGCCACCAACACCCGTGGTTGTGAAGTTCAAGAAATTCTTGAGATCACCGCCAGCGAAATAAGTGGTTCCAAGGAGGATCGGAGCTGCAAAGTGATTTTCAAGCCAGCTCGTCTCGGTATAGGTCAAACCCGACGCAGTCGAGAAGGTATCGCTATATCCGCTTTCGCTGCCAAGAAATTCAAAGGTCAAGCTGACAGGGCCGTTCGCAATCAGCGATGCGCCAAGCGACGAATAGAAATCGAACCCAAGTCCGCTCAACTGACTTTGGAAATCATTGTTGGCTGGAACGGCTGTAGTTCCAGAAAAATTGACCGTCACGGTCGCAGCAGCTTGCGCTACTCCGGGAAGTGACATTGCCATGGCGGCCGCAGCCAAAAACATCTTTTTCATATGTTACCCCTGTACTCTGAAGGAAGGTAGTTTCGACTCGTCGTTGCGAGTGTGCGACCAAGCGACTCGCGCATTAGCAGAAATTTACGAAAAATTAACTCCAAATGTGCAGCAAAGCTTTACTTTTTGGGAGGTGCCCCATTTTTGGACAGTCTTGGAATGGACCGTTAAAATTGGGGGGAGACTGTCGAACTTGCCGCCTTTGAATCATGGCCGAAATCAGGCTATCTGCGGCCATCCCCCGACAGATTGGGGCAGGCGGAGGCCAACTGCGACCATGCCATTCGACCAAAGATCCTGCCGCTGTTGGGTCGGGCGGACATGAGCCGCGCTAAGTGGGAGGCAATGCTCCCAACTTTCAGCGCTGCTCCCCAGATTCCCAAAATCATTCATCAGACCTATCCCACGCGGGCGCTTCCCAAGCCTCTGGAAGATAATGTCGCTGATTTGGTCGCAGCGAACCCTGGGTGGGTTCATCGGCTCCATGATGACACGGCAATCGAACAATTCATCGAGGAGAATTACCCGGCGGAAATACTCACGGCCTACTTGCGAATCAAACCTGAATACGGCGCTGCGCGGGCGGATCTGTTCCGTTACCTAGCCGTGTATGCCCTGGGCGGAGTCTACCTCGACATCAAGAGCCGCTTTACATGTCCCATCGACGAAGTCGTACATGGCGACGAGGGGATCATTCTCTCCCAATGGCGCAATTCGTTCGGCGATCCTCACCAAGGCTTCGGGTTGCATCCGGAACTGGGTCACGTCCCGGGCGGCGAATTCCAGCAATGGCACATCATAGCGGCAGCCGGTCATCCTTTTCTGCGCGCAGTTATCGTCCATGTTCTCGCAAATATTGACCAATACTCGCCTTGGTCATTCGGCGTCGGTCGAAACGGAGTATTTCGATTGACCGGCCCTATTGCCTATACACTGGCTATCCATCCCTTGATGGGCAGTGCGCCGGCGAAAATCGTCGCAAGTGAAGCAGACTTGTCGCTGGAATACAGCATTGCGGGAAGTTATGTGCACCAAGAGGCATTCAAACGCCACTACTCACACTATGATACGTCGATTCTCAGGCTGCCGCTTCTCTCGCGTGGGTCAGCTTTGCTTTACACGGTCGCGCGAAGAATAAAGGGCCGCATTGAGTCCTCACTGCGCCGTTAACAATTGCGGACGCAACTGGCCCTAAGCGGGACATGTGAAAACGGCAGATTTACAGCTGTTTATACAGGTGTATGTGGGCCAAGCGACCCAGAGGGCACAGTGAATTTGTTCACTCGGCCTCTAAACTTCGGCCCAGTGTTTTTTGTTCGGACCAATTTCTTAAAGAATTGTCTGGTCGCAACTATGGAGAATGGTTAACAGTCACGATCTGGGGGCAACCAGAGAATGACTTCGCGACAGCAACGCGTCCTGACTTTGGGCGCCATGATTGCAGTAATTTCTGCATCGTTCGGTTGGCAGGCCGTGCGACGGGTTGCAATGCCTTCGCCGGCTGTCGTCCCGCAAACCGAAGACCAGCGCCTTCACGATCTCGCTCTTCGCGATCTCAAGGACACGCAGGACGAGGTTGCCAAGATGAAAGCATATGGGATCGGGATGCATCCTCGATCCGAAAAATAGGCAGTCTGATATAGCTATGTGATCAAGCGGCTTCCTGCCTGGCTGCCGGCAAAGCATCGAGAAACTCGTTGATCAGGCTTATGCAAAGGTCAGCTTCTGCCATCAGAAAGAGATGCCCACCACCCTTGATAACCTCAAGACGAGAGTTGGGAATCAGGCTGTTCAGGAATTTTCCGTTCACCAAGGGTACAATGCGGTCATCATCACCCATCATGATCAGGGTTTCCGGGCGCAGCAAAGGGAGCCAGGGTGCACTGGTCCATCCCATCATTGCAACGAGCTGATAGAAATAGCCCATTCTGGTCGGGGGCGTGATCCTCTCTGCATGGGCGTCCGCCCCGCTGTCGATTCCGCCATAAAGCGTCTTGAAATTCTTCAGCATATAGTCCGGATCGAGATAGCGCTTCGGATTGATCATCTTGGTCAGCGCCGAGAAGTTTCCCGGCACCATCATCATGCCGGCCGAGGTTGCCACAAGGATCAGCTTGTTGACGCGGGATCCGAATTGCAGCGCGAACTGCTGCGCCAGTCCTCCTCCCCAACTGATGCCCATGACATCAACCTGATCATAACCGAATTGATCGAGCAGAATATCGGCGACGCGCGCCATCATCCAGGGCCGATAGGGGATTGCCGGTTCAGGTGAGCCCCCAACTCCAGGCATGTCGAACGTGATGAAATCGCGCTCCGGCATCTTTTCGGCAAGGGGAGAGACAAGCTCTATGTTTGCTCCAATACCATTGAAAAACAGTAGCGGTGGCCTCTCGGATTCCCCGGTTGACCAGCGTCCAACGCGAACAGTGCGCCCTTCAATGGTTTCCATGGAAAATTCGGGCGATACAATTTTTGCCATTCTCGTTCCTGCCTCAGCCAAGTGCGTAGTCACCGGGGGCTGGCCCCAACGGCTTGTAGGTCTTGCTGCCTAGCGATTTCGGGGCGGCGCCTTGCTTTCCCGACCTGTCCTGAAGCCATTTCATCCAATACGGCCACCAGCTTCCTGCGACTTCCTCTGCACTTGCAAGCCATTTTTCCGGTGTAGGAGGCGGCGAACCGTCAGCCCTGTAAAACCTGGCCTTGGGATTTCCAGGAGGATTGAGGATCGCTTGAATATGTCCGGAATGGGAAAGGACGAATTCGATATTCTTTGAACCGAACAATTGCGTGGAGCGATAACACGCCTTCCAGGGGGTGATATGATCCGTGACGCCGCCCATGATGAAGAAATCGCAATCGACTGTGGTCAGGTCAACAACATGTCCTGCCAACTCTGAAGTACCGGGATTGGCGAAAGGCTGCTCCTCGTAAACCCTGAGATAGTCCGAGTGGAGCGCAGCCGTGAGGTTTGTCGAGTCGTTGTTCCAGAACAGGATGTCGAATGCTGGCGGGTCCTCCCCGTGCAGATAATTGTTGATGACATAGTTCCACACCAGATCATTGGGCCTGAGCCAGGCGAATGTTCGGGCGAGAGAAGACCCTTCAAGAATGCCCTTCTTTGCCGAACGCTCACGGGCCAGTTTGATGCCATGTTCGGATACGAGCGCGCCGGCTTCGCTGTCATTGCGTTGTGGATGAAGGACGCATACCATCAGCGTTGCGGAGTTGATCCGTTCGTCGCCCATGGCCTTTAGACGCGATAGCAAGGTGGCTGTCGTAATGCCTCCGGAGCAGGCGCCAGCGACGTTCACTTTCTTCGCCCCGGTCACACTGGTTACAACGTCAAGCGCGGTGATGATTGCTTCGACATATTCAGCCAGCCCCCAATCGCGATGCTCGATTTGCGGATTTCGCCAGCTGATCAGGAAAGGCTGGATGCCGTGTGCCAGTTCATAGCGGATGATGCTCTTTTCCGGCGTCAGGTCATTGATGTAGGCCTTGTTGATCTGGGGCGGAATGATCAAGAGCGGGAATTCATGAACAGCCTCGGTCGTCGGGGCATATTGGATCAGTTCCATGATTTCGGAACGATAGATCACCGCGCCTGGCGACGTTGCAATGTTTTTGCCGATTTTGAACGGTCTTGAATCAACCTGGCTCACAATTCCGTCGTTGTGGACCATGTCATTATAGGCATTCTTCAACCCTCTGAGCAGGGAGGCGCCGCCAGTTTCGACCGATTTCTTGATCGCTGAAGGGTTGCCCAGCAAAGTATTGGTCGGGGCTAGAGAATCCAGAATCATGCCGCTGACGAAATTGGCGCGCGCCCGTTCCAGCTCATCCAGCTCGAGATCGGCAATCCAGCGGTTTACGCCGCCCTGAGCCGCAAGATAGTATTGCATCCCCATCCGGTAAAAGGGATTCTTGGACCAGGTGGGATCTGCAAACCTCTTGTCCTTGGGGTCGGGAGCAATCTCCGATTTGTTGGTCAGGATCTTGATGACGTCGTCCGTAAACAGTCGGGCATGTTTCAGCGTTGTCGAAGGTTTGGCGGCCGTTTCACGCAACATGACTGAGACGGCGCCAAGCAAATCCTCCCTGGCCAACCCGACAATCGGATTGAGTGCGACGTTTGCGTCGCCATCTCCTCCCAAATCTACGCCTTTTCGTGACATGCACACTTTCTCCCCAATTTGGACGATCATTGATCGGCAGGGTGCATCCGTCAATTCCCGTGTGTCAATTTGTTGGGCGTTCAATTTCCGAATGTGGGGCCAGCCGGAACGGAATGGCTCACAAACAAAAAGGGGCGGCCCACAAGGGCCACCCCTTCGTGTCCTTCGGCGCCAAGATCAGCGCGAATAGAATTCGACGACCAGATTCGGTTCCATCTTCACAGGATAAGGCACTTCATCAAGCGTCGGAACGCGAACGAACGTGACCTTTGCGGCCCCGTCTGTCGCGATATAATCGGGAATGTCGCGTTCAGCGAGGCTCTGCGCTTCGATAACGAGTGCCATTTCGACAGCCTTGCTGCCCAAGCTGATCTCATCGCCAACATTGACGCGGCGAGAAGCAATGTTGCATTTGACGCCATTGACCAGCACGTGGCCGTGGCTCACGAGCTGACGCGCTGCGAACACAGTCGGCGCGAACTTGGCACGATACACGACCGAGGCAAGACGGCGCTCAAGAAGGCCAATGAGGTTCTGCGACGTATCGCCCTTCATCCGGTCAGCGGTCTGGTAGCTCTGCTTGAACTGCTTTTCCGTGACATCGCCATAATAGCCCTTCAGCTTCTGCTTGGCCTTGAGCTGAAGGCCATAGTCGGAAACCTTGCCCTTGCGGCGTTGGCCGTGCTGGCCGGGCCCGTATTCACGGCGGTTAACGGGAGACTTGGGGCGACCCCAGATGTTTTCGCCCAGACGGCGGTCGAGCTTATGCTTGGCGCTATGGCGCTTTGACATTTTCAATCCTTCAATTGCGTTATCAGTTTCATGTTCCGGAACCGCGCGACACGGGCTGGTACCCGGCCGGACACCTGCTTCACCGGAGTGCAGGGTCAATTGCGAAGTGCGCGCCTATGGCGAGTACACCGGTTCAAGTCAAGTTGGTTGGGCAGGGGACTGCAAGCAGGCGGGATCTAATTGGGGCTTTCAAAGCTGCGTTGAACTTGGGCGCGATTGACGAGCTGGCTGTCCTCGTGGCGCCGTTCGTCCCATTCGGCCGCAGTCATGCAGACACGCTTCTTGGCAAGCCTTGAGCCGGTTTCCAGGCTGGTTTCGCAGATCATCCGGTTCGGGTCACGCGTCTTTGCGGCTTTTGCGGCACCTGTCGGCGTAGGGGCTGGCTCGTTTGTCGCCAAGGCGGGCTGCACTGCCAAAATGCATCCGGCGATGGCCAAAAGCCGACTAACAACCTCAACTTTCATCTGCTTGCCTTTCTTTTGCGAGATGATGGCGGAAAGACTTTTTGCTGTAAAGTGCGCCTCGGATTGCCGTCATTCTTGCCTACGGGTCAGTTTGTGCATCCGCTTGGCGCGCCAAAGTCCTCAGCACGCCGCGCATCGTGCGGACTTCCTGGGCGGTCCATTGCGGCTTTGTCAAAAGAGACCGAAGCGTGCGCCGTGCGACCCGGGCCCGCTCCTCCGGGAAAAAATAATGAGCCGCTTCAAGCATGGACTCGAGGTGCAGGATCAGCCCCTCAAGGTCCTCCTGCGGCGCAGGTGGATCGAGTTGGGACCTGGTCGGGATGGCCAGTGTCTCGCTTTTTGACAGTTCGTAAGCGACGATGATGACCGCTTGGGCCAAATTCAGACTTCCAAATTCCGCGTTTACCGGAACCGTAATGATACTCCGCGCAAGGGCGACATCATCGCTCGCCAAACCGGACCGTTCAGGTCCAAACAAGATCGCGCTGCGGCCCGCCGCTGAACGAATCTCGCCTGCTGCATCTTCTGGCGTCAGCACCGGCTTGGTCACACCGCGCTTGCGCACTGTAGTTGCAAAGACATGCGAACAGTCGAATGTTGCTTCCGCGACGCTTGCAAAAACTTTTGCCTGCTCGAGCACGATGTCGGCGCCCGAAGCTGCAGGCCCGGCATCCGGATTTGGCCATCCGTCACGCGGTGCCACAAGGCGCATTTCGGTCAATCCGAAATTGAGCATTGCCCGTGCAGCCTTGCCGATATTTTCGCCCAGTTGAGGACGGACCAAGACGATAACGGGTCCTTCGCTCACTTTCGCGCTGCTTCAGCGATACTCCCGGCAAAGCCTTCAAAGTCGCTCGCGTCCGTGAAATCCTTATACACCGACGCAAAGCGGATGTAGGCGACACTGTCGAGACCCTGCAGGGCGTCCATGACCATTTCGCCAATCCGCGTCGATGGAATTTCGCCTTCGCCCAAGGTTTCAAGCTGACGCTGGATTCCGGTTACAAGCTTTTCGATTCTCATTCCATCGACTGGGCGCTTGCGGCAGGCAATCGCGATTGACCGTTCCAGTTTCTCGCGCTCGAAAGGCTCTCGCCGTCCTTCAGACTTGAGCACAGTCAGCTCGCGCAATTGGATACGTTCGAATGTTGTAAAGCGTGCACCGCAGGCCTCGCACTGGCGACGCCTTCGGATCGAGCTGTTGTCCTCGGTTGGACGACTGTCCTTGACTTGCGTTTCCGCGTGGGAACAGAAGGGGCAGCGCAACGCTTAAAACCCCGGATAAATCGGAAAACGCTCACACAGGGCACGCACGCGCTCGCGCACATTGGCCTCCACTTGGCCATCTCCTGCTTCGCCATTCTTGGCGAGACCATCGAGCACGTCAGCGACCATGTTCCCGATTTCGCGGAATTCGACCGGGCCGAAGCCGCGCGTCGTGCCAGCAGGCGATCCGACCCGGATGCCCGACGTCTTGACCGGAGGCAGCGGATCGTTCGGAATGCCATTCTTGTTGCATGTAATTGCCGCTCGCTCGAGTGCTTCGTCCGCGTCCCGTCCTGTCACGCCAAGCGGTGAGAGATCCACAAGCGCCAGATGTGTATCGGTTCCACCGGATACAAGATTGCAACCGCGTTCCTGCAGGGTCGCAGCCAGCACCTTTGCATTTTCGATCACAGCCCGCGTGTAGCTCTTGAATTCCGGCCGCAGTGCTTCGCCAAAGGCCACTGCCTTTGCAGCGATCACATGCATCAGTGGTCCGCCCTGAAGCCCAGGGAAAACTGCCGAGTTGATTTTCTTCGCTATGCCCTCGTCATTGGTCATGATCATGCCGCCGCGCGGGCCGCGCAACGTCTTGTGCGTCGTCGTCGTGACAACATGGGCATGGGCAAACGGGCTTGGGTGGCAACCTCCTGCCACCAGGCCCGCAAAGTGCGCCATATCCACCATGAACATGGCGCCAACCTCGTCTGCAATCGCCCGGAAGCGAGCGAAATCGATTTGGCGCGGATAGGCCGAGCCGCCGGTTATGATCAGCTTGGGTCGGTGCTCCTTTGCCAGGCGTTCGACCTGATCGAAGTCGATCAGGTGATCTTCAGCACGCACACCATATTGGACTGCGTTATACCATTTGCCGGACAAGGCTGCCTTTGCGCCATGGGTCAAATGACCGCCTGCATCGAGGCTCAGGCCCATGATTGTATCACCAGGCGTCGTAAGCGCCAGCATAACAGCACCGTTTGCTTGCGCACCGGAATGCGGCTGGACATTGGCAAAGCCACAGTCAAACAGCTGTTTTGCGCGCTCGATAGCAAGCACTTCCACTTCGTCTGATGGCTCGCAACCCTGATAATATCTCTTGCCAGGATAGCCTTCGGCATATTTGTTGGTGAATACCGATCCCTGAGCTTCAAGGACGGCTTTGGACACAATGTTTTCAGAGGCGATCAGCTCGATCTGGTGCTGTTCCCGCGCCAGTTCGTGGCGAACGCCACTGAACACCGCGGGGTCTGTCTCGGCAAGGCTGCGCGTAAAAAAGCCGTCGGGCTGGACATCGTTCAGGGCGGCGGACGGACTTGTGCTCATGCGGGTTCCTTGCTGAAGATTGGATGGGTCAGTTTTTCGACGCGTGGACCATGCCGGCCCCCCGCAAATTCGGTTTCAAGAAAGGCCGCAATGCAAGCCTTGGCCATGTCGACACCGATCAAGCGCGCGCCGAGGGCAATCACATTGGCGTCGTTGTGTTCGCGCGCGAGAGATGCCGAAAGCGAGTCATCGACACGGGCGCAGCGACAGGCTGGATGCCGATTCACGGCGATGGAGATACCGATCCCGGATCCACACAGTGCTACGCCACGCTCGGCCAAGCCTGAACCCACGGCTTGGGCGAGCTTATACCCATAGTCTGGGTAATCAACGCGACTTTCATCATACGGACCAAGATCATCGACGTCATGACCGGACTCGCGAAGCCAGTCGGCCAGCACAGCCTTCAGCTCAAGCGCAGCATGATCGGAAGCAATGGCGATACGCATCGTTGCGATCGAATCCTTTTACGAGCCGGTGAATCGAATACGCTTTCTCTAGGGGATCGTCTCGGGCAATTCCACAAGCGATTGTGGAAACCATTGCCATAGTGCCCTTCGGCTGGCATCCATCGGGCATGATTAGCACGGAACAATTCATGGCCCGCCAGGCGGGGTCTTTGCCGGATTTGCTTGGCATCAAAGTCCTCGAGGCCAATCCTGACAAAATGGTGTTGGCGTTTG
Source organism: Sphingomonadaceae bacterium (assembly GCA_046348625.1). GTDB lineage: Bacteria > Pseudomonadota > Alphaproteobacteria > Sphingomonadales > Sphingomonadaceae > Aquisediminimonas. The sequence goes on along the minus strand of JAXMDX010000002.1, from coordinate 15,426 downwards.
ACGTGGCCCCCTCGCATCACGCCCCCAACGGCTTCCTGCATGCCGCGTCAGTCATCGCGCTGGCGGACACTGCGTGCGGATATGGCACTGTTCTCAACCTGCCTGATGGGGCGACCGGCTTTACGACAATTGAACTCAAGACCAATTTCTTTGCGACCGCCCTCTCGGGGAGGGTCGTTACTACGGCGACTCCGGTGCATCGGGGGCGAACAACGCAGGTCTGGGATGCGGAGGTGGTCTCCCAAGATTCGGGCAAGCGACTGGCGCTTTTTCGCTGCACGCAGTCGGTGCTTTGGCCGCGATGAATGAGCCGCAGACCTTCGCGGCTGCGATGCGGTCAGACCAAGCGAATGTTGTCCAGACGTTGGCCCTGGCATTTCAGGATGACCCCGCCTTATCCTGGATCATGCCCGATCCCGAGCGGCGCAAGGCGCGCTTGCCGCGGCTGTTCGAAATCCTGTTCAATTCGGACTTTCCCAACGGCATGATTCTGAAATCTCCGCGATACGAAACGTGTTCGCTTTGGCGTGCTCCCGGAAGGGCGGATACTGGTCTTTGGGAACTGGTCAGGAGCGCGGTTCCAATGCTGCAGGTTTTCGGCTCAGCTATTGGAAAGGGCATCGCCATCAGTAATGCGCTGGACGCCCATCATCCGAAAGGCTTCCCATTCTGGTATCTCCATTTTGTCGGCGTTCGCCCAGACTTTCAAGGCAAGGGCTGGGGTGGTTCCATTATTCGCGAAGGCCTCAAGCGCGCTGCACGCGAAGGGCTGCCGGCGTATCTGGAAACAGCGACGCCACAGAATGTGCCGCTTTATCTCAGGCTTGGCTTCGAGATTGTCGAGGAATGGGACGTTCCAGATGGTGGACCGCATTTTTGGTCAATGTTGAGACCGGTTAGCGCGAATGGGCCTGATTGAGCGCGTCAGGAGAGACAAAGGCCGGAAAGTAAGGGGCTTTCCGGCCTTCGCTCGCTCACCCGCCTTGCGACAGGTCTTCACGGTCTACGCCCAAACGCGCGAGGCCGTTCCCGCGAATTGGGCAAACCCGCACTGGTAAGCATTTCAGCGCGCACTGTCGGCCCAATTTGGGGGAGCAATTGGAATAACAGCTTCAGCTTTGCACTTTTGGCCGTCAGCGCCCGAGGGTTGCTCCCCTGTGTGGCCAGCAGCCGGTCAAACTCGAACGCGCGACCGGTTGCTGTCCAACAGAATATGAAGGAGAGGCGCCGATTGGATGCAGCGATACAAAAAATAACAATCGTGAATGCCGCAGCCAAAATGCCGCCGGCTTCAGGCGGCCTTGCGCATTTCCAGCCTGTCCCAGATTTCGCAAAGCGCGGACGTGAGTTCGTCCATCATGTCCTTTGTGTGAGCGGGGCCGGGCGTAAAGCGCAGCCGTTCGGTGCCCCTGGGGACCGTGGGATAGTTGATCGGCTGAACATAGACGCCATATTCCGCCAGCAAGATGTCGGAAATCCGCTTTGCCGTGACGGGATCGCCTACCATCAGCGGGACGATATGCGTCGTCGAATTCATCACCGGCAGCCCGGCATCAGCAAAACTCTGCTTCAGATAGGCTGCGGCTTGCTGCTGCGCATCACGCTCTTCACTGGATGACTTGAGGTGACGGACACTTGCCAGAACGCCTGCGACAAGGACGGGTGAGAGACTCGTCGTGAAGATAAAGCCCGGCGCGTAGGATCGAATGACATCGACAATCACCTGGTCGGCCGCGATGTATCCGCCCATGACGCCGAACGCCTTGCCTAGTGTGCCTTCGATGATCGTCAGCCTTGGCGCCGCAGCATCACGATCGGTGATGCCGCCGCCGCGAGGTCCATACATGCCGACCGCATGAACTTCATCGCAATAGGTCAGCGCGTTGTACTTGTCGGCAAGATCGCAAATGGCGTGGATCGGCGCTACATCCCCATCCATCGAATAGACACTTTCGAACGCAATCAGTTTCGGGGCGTCCGGATCTTCCGCTGCCAACAATTCTTCGAGGTGCGCAAGGTCGTTGTGCCGCCATACGCGCTTCTCGCATCCCGAATTGCGAATGCCCGCAATCATTGATGCGTGGTTCAACTCATCCGAGAAAATGACACAGCCCGGCAAAATCTTGCCCAGTGTCGCCAAGGTGGCTTCATTGGAAATATAGCCTGAGGTGAAGAGCAGCGCTGCTTCCTTTTGATGCAGATCTGCAAGCTCCGCTTCAAGATCAACATGATAGTGCGTATTGCCGCCGATGTTCCGCGTACCGCCTGAGCCTGCGCCGACGTCATACAGGGCCTCTTCCATGGCCGCGATCACTTTGGGGTGCTGGCCCATGGCAAGATAGTCGTTCGAACACCAGACCGTGATCGGCTTTGGTCCGTTGTGGCCAGCAAAGCAGCGCGCGTTGGGAAAGGCTCCCTTGTTGCGCAGGATGTCAATGAAAACCCGGTAACGGCCCTCTTCGTGAAGGCGGTCAATCGCGGAATTGAATATCTTGCTGTAGTCCAAAGCTTCTTCCTCCGCTCCGTCGAGCGCGATCCGGTGTCGGCCCTTTAGAGTTTCGATTTGGTAAATTCCAGCGCGAACGATTCGCAACTAACTCCTTGTGTCGACAAGTTTCGGCTTCTTGTCCGACCGGATGGGAATGGCGGAACTGGAGAGCTTTGCAATAAGTAATCCCTCGGAGTCTGTGAGGTCGGCCTCAAGAAAACAGGATGATCGACCCATCTTCAGACAGCGGCCTTCCGCATAGAGCGTGCCTGGCATCGCGGCTGATAGGAAGCTCGTCTTGATCTCCATCGATGCAATGAAGCCGGGTTCGCCCAGCGCGACGATTCCGGCAAAAGCTGACGCGTCATCGAGCAGGGCGCTGACGATGCCACCCTGAACGGTCCCGCGCGGGTTGCAGAATCGCTCATCAATCTGAAATGACATACGGACCCGACCAGCGGGCTGATCCACCTCGAGGACTTTCGTTCCGAACAGAATGCCAGTGGGCGTCATCTTCGCGTTGAAGCGTTCGAGGAGCTGCTGACTGTCGAGCGGCATATTGTGTCTCCTATAAAATCTGTACCGCGCCCAAGCCAAATGAGGCCAGTGCCGGGCGAAGATCCGCGATGTCGGGCGCGTCGCCGGTAAAAACTGCTGTGCCCTTGGGCGTTGATGGCCAATCCTGACCCTGAGTCAGGAATGCCGCGCGGCGGGCTATCCCTTCACCGCTATCGACAAGCGTGACGCCTGGCGGGCTGGCTGCCGCAATTTCACCAGCCAAAAGCGGGAAATGCGTGCAGGCGAGAACCAATTGGTCGATCCGGGCTCCATCTGGCTGGCTATAGAGTCCAGAAAGGATCGCGCGCATCTTTTCGGGGTCAGGCGCCTTGCCCCTCAATTTTGCTTCCGCGAGATCGACGAGTTCGGCCGAGCCGAAGCGTATGACCCGGCAGTCGCTGGCAAACTCTGCAGACAGACGGTCGACATAGGGTTGGCGAACAGTGGCATCGGTGCCAAGCACACCAATGACGCGGGTCTTGCTGGCCAGGGCTGCCGGTTTGATTGCCGGGACCGTCCCGACCACGGGCAAGTCCAGCGCAGCGCGCACATGGCTGAGCGCGATTGTCGAGGCGGTATTGCACGCGATCACGACAATTCGTGGTCCAAAGCGTTCCGCCAATCGACCGAGCAGGGCAGGGACCCGCGATGCGATCTCGGCCTCCGATTTTGTCCCATAGGGATAGCCGGCATTGTCTGCAGCATAGACGAAGGCAGCGTTTGGGAGCGCCTTGCGCACATGGCCAAGAACCGACAAGCCGCCCACGCCGGAATCAAAAAGCAGGATCGGGCGGTCGTCAGCCATGGGCAGCGCATAGCGGACGAATGACTGCAATCAAGGCGTATTTGTTCCCTGAACACCAAGAAGGATTGGCACATTCCATCGCGCGTAAACTTCGTCTAACTACACGATCACTGGTGCATGGTGGAAGGCGCGGGAATGGCGGACATTGTTTGGACGGTTGCGGCACTTCCGATAATTCTGGGCTATTTGCTTGGCTCCATCCCGTTCGGCCTTATCCTGACGCGCTTGACGGGTGCGGGCGATTTGCGGGCGATCGGCTCCGGAAATATCGGCGCAACCAATGTCCTGCGGACAGGTCGCAAGGGACTGGCTGCGGCGACACTGCTTCTGGATATGGCAAAAGGTGCGGCGGCGGTCCTGATCGGCCGTCACTTTGGGCCAGATTATGCGGTTGTCGCGGGGTGTGCAGCATTTCTTGGCCATGTCTATCCTGTCTGGCTGAAGTTCCGGGGCGGCAAGGGCGTCGCAACAATGCTTGGCGTGACGCTCGCCTTGAACTGGGGTATAGGTCTTGTGTTCGCGCTGGTGTGGCTTGCAGCCTTGGCGGCAACACGGATTTCCTCCGTCGGCGGCATGGCGGCTGCGATCTCAGCGCCAATCGTGGCATCCATGATCGGGCGACCGGGTCTTGGCTACGCCCTGCTGCTGCTCACCCTGATCGTGATCTGGAAGCACAGTGACAATATTGGCCGCTTGATCGAGGGAACGGAACCAAAGGTCGGCCGTTCAAAAAAATGACGGACGCAGGGCAGGAGTTGCTGGATCGGCTAAGGCTTATCCGGTCGGCCAATATTGGCCCTGTCACCTATTTCCAGTTGATCCGCCGCTTCGGGTCTCCAGGAGCAGCACTTGCCGCGCTTCCGGAATTGGCCTCGAGAGGCGGCGGAAAGGCGCCGCGGCTTGCCGATATGTCAACCATTGTCAGCGAGGTTGAATCCGTCGAGAGACTGGGCGCTCGATACCTGTTTCTTGGCCAAGGGCTTTACCCGCCGCTGCTTGCAGAAATCGATTCCGCGCCACCTGCACTTATTGTCCGCGGCGATCTGGCCATTCTTGAACAGCCTGCGGTCGCCATTGTCGGTGCGCGAAATGCGTCGGCTGCAGCGATGCGCTTTGCCAGCAGGTTGGCCCAGGATCTTGCGGATGCTGGCGTCGCAATAGTCTCCGGTCTCGCCCGCGGCATCGACACCGCTGCCCATCGGGGCGCTCTTGCTGCGGGTGCAACAGTCGGTGTCATCGCGAGCGGCATTGATATTGCCTACCCGCCTGAAAATGCTGAACTGCAGGAAAGGATTGCCACCCACGGCATGCTGATCGCTGAACAACCGCCGGGTCGCGAGCCCCTCGCGCGGCATTTTCCGTCCCGTAACCGCATCATTGCAGGCATGTCGCAGGGAACTGTGGTTGTCGAAGCGGCCCCAAAATCGGGCTCCCTGATTACGGCGAGGCTGGCAAACGAGTGTGGACGCGAAGTGATGGCTGTCCCGGGCTCTCCCCTCGATCCACGTGCTCAAGGCTGCAATCTGCTGATCCGGGAGGGAGCGACCCTGATCCAGTCCGCATCAGATGTGCTGGAGATGATCCGTCCCATTTACGGCAATCGCATGAAGTCAGCACAAACCTTCTTTCAGCCGGAACCCGAAAATTCCGAGCCAACAGATGAAGAACGCCGAGCCGTCTGGGACCTGCTGAGCCTGACACCCGTTTCCGTTGATGAAATCATTCGCCAGTCTTTGATGCACCCGGCCGCGGTGCAACTCATTCTGCTTGAGCTTGAAATTGCAGGGCGACTTGAACGGCATGCAGGAGGGCGGGTTTCATGTGCTTGACACGGCGCTGGGCGGCACTCCACCCTCGCGCGTACACGTGAGGGGAAGATTCCAGACCGATGAAGCTTGTTGTTGTTGAGTCGCCGGCCAAGGCAAAGACCATCGAAAAATACCTGGGACCGGGGCACCGGGTGCTTGCGTCCTTCGGCCATGTTCGCGATCTTCCGCCAAAGGATGGTTCGGTCAATCCGGACGACGGCTTTGCAATGGTCTGGGACACTTATCCGGACAAGGCAAAGCAGCTCAAGGCTATTGCGGATGAAGCCAAGGGCGCAGACACGTTGATCCTTGCCACTGACCCTGATCGCGAAGGCGAGGCAATCAGTTGGCATGTGCGCGAGGTTCTGGCGAAGAAGAAACTGCTTCCCGCCCATGTCGAGCGCGTCACCTTCAATGCGATTACCAAGCAGGCCGTGACAGAGGCCATGGCCCGTCCGCGCGATCTCGATCATGACCTGATTGATGCCTATCGCGCACGCCGTGCGCTCGACTATCTCGTCGGCTTCACCCTTTCGCCTGTCTTGTGGCGGAAATTGCCGGGGGCCAAGTCTGCAGGGCGCGTCCAATCCGTCGCTTTGAGGCTGGTTGTCGACCGGGAACGCGAAATTGAAATGTTTCGCGCGCAGGAATACTGGTCCGTCGTCGCAAATATGGAGCATGATGGCGTTGGCTTTGTTGCACGCCTTGTGCGGCACAAAGGCCAAAAGATCGAGCGGCTGACCATTGGCAACGCCGGTGATGCAGCAGAGGCAAAGGCTGCAGTCGAAGCTGGCCGGTTTTCGGTCGTTTCCGTCGAAACCAAGCCACTGACACGCAATCCGCCGCCGCCCTTCACAACCTCGACGCTGCAACAGGAAGCTGCCCGCAAGCTGGGCTTTGCTGCAAGCCATACAATGCGGCTGGCACAGGCGCTCTACGAGGATGGTGCGATCACCTATATGCGCACCGACGGGGTCCAGATGGATCATTCCGCGATCAGCGCAGCGCGCGGCGCCATCGCGAACCGCTATGATGCTTCCTACGTTCCAGACAAGCCGCGCCAATACCAGACAAAGGCGAAAAACGCACAGGAAGCGCATGAAGCGATCCGTCCCACTGATTTCAGCAAGGATCGCGCCGGGAGCGGCGATCATGCCCGCCTTTATGACCTGATCTTCAAGCGGGCACTGGCAAGCCAGATGGCATCGGCCCGCTTGGAGCGAACGACGGTGGAGCTCGCCGATGCGACAGGTCAAACGGGCTTGCGCGCAACCGGTCAGGTCGTGCTCTTCCCAGGCTATCTAGCGCTATACGAAGAGGGCATCGACGATAGCGACGATGAGGATGCGAAGCGGTTGCCGCGCATGGCTGAAGGAACGGCTCCTGCCAAGAAGTCGGTCGAGGCCGAGCAGCATTTCACTCAGCCACCGCCACGCTATTCCGAAGCCAGCCTTGTCAAGAAGATGGAAGAACTCGGTATTGGAAGGCCGTCCACCTATGCGTCGATCCTGCAGGTCCTGAAGGACCGCGACTATGTCCGCGTCGAAAAGAACCGCTTTATCCCGAACGAAAGCGGCAGACTCCTGACGGCTTTCCTGGAACGGTTTTTCGAACGCTATGTCGGATTCGACTACACCGCAGGCCTTGAGGAACAGCTTGACGATATTTCGGGCGGACGTGCCGAATGGCAGGTTGTTCTTGAAGCCTTCTGGCGGGATTTCAAGCCGAAGACTGCTGAAGTCATGGAGCAAAAACCATCCGAGGTGACTGCCGCCCTCGATGAATTTCTTTCGCCTTACCTGTTTCCGCAAGAAGCCGATGGCGCCGATCCCAGGCTGTGCCCATCATGCGGCACTGGACGGCTTGCCTTGAGGGGAGGGCGGTTCGGGGCATTTGTCGCCTGCTCCAACTACCCCGAATGCAAATTTACCCGCAAGTTCGCGCAGCCCGGCGGAGCGGATGCTGCTGCCGACTCTGGGCCTGAAATTCTTGGCCAGCACCCTGAAACAGGGCAGGATATTTCGCGCAAATCCGGCCGCTTCGGCCCCTATGTTGAAATGGGTGACGGGAAGGAGGCCAAACGCGGCTCCATTCCAAAGGATATTCCTTCAGAAGAGTTCGGACTCGACTGGGCGGTCAAGCTTCTCTCCCTTCCCCGCCTGCTTGGGGAGCACCCTGAAACCGGCAAGCCCATTACAGCCAGCATCGGACGCTATGGGCCCTATCTGGCGCATGATGGAAAATATGCCCGTCTTCAATCAACGCGGGACGTCTTCGAAACGGGTATGAATGCCGCTGTCGTCAAGCTAGCGGAAGCCGCGTCGGGCGGCGGACGGGCGCGAGGCGGATCGCGCGAACCCCTGAAACTGCTTGGCAAGCACCCGCGGACAGATTTGGACATCAAGTTGATGGAAGGGCGGTACGGCGCTTACGTGACGGATGGCACGACCAATGCAACTTTGCCCAAGACCCTTGCCCAAGACGCATTGACGCTCGAGGAAGCGGCTCAATTGCTTGACGAACGGGCAGCCAAGGGGCCAACAAAGAAGAAGGGCAAGGCTGCGCCCAAAAAGAAGGCTCCGACCAAGAAGACGGCTAAGACGTGAAGCGTTCGATCCTCGACTTGCGCCGAGCCAGATAGCCCCCTCTTTGTGGGGGCATCCACACGCAAGGACGATGATGTTCAGCCTAAACCAAGCCGCGCTTCCACGAGGTCGAGCGGCATGGCGCCGCCGCCCAGAACACCTGCATGAAAATCGCGAATGTCAAAGCGCTTGCCAGCCTTTTCCTTCATGCGCTCGCGCATCGACAGGATCCGCAATTGGCCAAGCTTGTAACCCAGCGCCTGACCCGGCCAGGCCATGTAGCGTTCGATTTCTGCCGTTACGCGGCTGCTGGCGACGCCTGTGGCATCGAGCATCCAGGCAATAGCTGCCTCACGAGTCCAGCGTTTGTGATGCAGGCCAGTGTCGACAACCAGACGCACCGCGCGGAACAGCTCGTCCTGAAGCCTGCCCAGATCGCCGAGCGGATCGTCTTGATAGGCTCCGAGCTCTGCCATGAGTCGTTCGGCATAGAGTGCCCAACCTTCCGCATAGGCATTGAAGCTCGCAATTTTCACGAGCGTTGGAACCTCGCCCAGCGCCGCTGCTATCGACCCTTGCGTGTGATGCCCCGGAACGCCTTCGTGGTAACTGAGCGTAGGCAGGCGCAGCCTTGCGACTGCAGTCATGTCTCGCAGGTTGATCCAATAGGTGCCGGGCCGCGTTCCATCCAGTGATGGTCCGTCATAGTAACCCCCCGGAGCGGAGGCTTGGGTCGCAATCGGCACTCTCTTCACCAGCAGGGCCTGCCGAGGGATCATTTCGGCCGGCAGCAGTTCCGCATAACGGGCTTCCGCATCCTTCACCCTTGCCCGCACATAGTTCAAAAGATCCTCGCGGCCGGCATCATTGTCTGCAAACTGGTTGGCCGGGTCCTTGGCAAGTGCCAGCATGCGCGCGCCGATGCTTCCTTGCGTCATGCCGCGTTTTGCAAGCAGCGCGTTCATGTCAGCCGATATCCGGGTCACTTCATCAAGGCCGATCTGATGGATTTCATCGGGGGAAAGAGCGGTGTCCCCAAGCGTTCGGACATTGGCCGCATAAAAGGCGGGACCATCCGGCAGGGCCCAGACGCCGGCGTCCGTCCTGGCATTGCGGAGCATTCCAAGAAGTTCCGATCGAAGCTTGTTCAGTGCGGGCCGGACCCGCCTTTGCAGCGTGGTTACAGCGCGGCGCGCGGCCAAATCTCTCATCCGGAACGATAGACCGGCAGCTTCAGTCCGCGTTTTCAACGCCATGATGATCGGCTGGCGCGATGGTTTTCCGAGCAGGATCGAGTCGAGAATAGGAATCGTCTTTGTGATGAGAGCCTGTGGTGGCGTGCAACCATAGGCTGCGTCAGAGCGCATTTTCTCGATGGCACCGTCTATCCCGGTTCCAAATGCGTCGAGTTTGGCAATCCATGCATCAACGGCCCTGGCGCTTGCGAGGGACTGCTGTTCCATCATCCAGTTCAAGCCATCGACATGGGGTCCCGTCAGTTGGGAAACCACATAAGGAACATGGCCGGAGAAATTGAATGGATTGATCTTGCCATAGGGGATGGCTGCACTTCGCGTTCCATTTTCAAGTATTGCACTGATGAGCGGCAGGTGTCGGCCCAATTCACTGTCGGACGTGACACGGATTCGGGCCAGCAGATCACGCGCTGACTGAATCGCCGCCCGCGATGCGGCTTCGCCAGCAGGGGAATAATCATCAAGGGTGCGTGCCAGCGGTCCACCGTCCAGCGCTCCCGGCGTCCCATTGTAGACCGCCGATTCCGGAAATCGCGCCAAGAGACTCTCGGTTATTGTTTCAAGCGGCCCCACCGTTGGTGGCGGCAATTTTCGGGGTCTCGCCAATGCAGGGCTGGCTGCCGTCAAAGCCAAGGCGGCCAAGGTCTGTCGACGATCAATTTCAAACATTTGCGACTCTCTCCATGCTAGACCATTGGTGACATTCTGAGCGAAGCCGGGCAACAGCAGATTATGAGTGAAGCATGGACCTTTATTGCCGGTAACGAGGCGCAGAAAATACTCCTGATCGCGGATCACGCATCGAGCCATGTGCCTTCGGATATCGACCTCGGCATAGACCCGGAGTTGCTCAACAACCACATAGCACTCGACATCGGCGTCGCAGAACTGGCCACGGCATTGTGCCGGCGGCTTGATATGCCCGGAATTCTGGGAGGCGTTTCGCGGTTGGTCGTGGATCTTAATCGGGAAGTTGATGCGCCGCACATCATTCCAACAGCAAGCGATGGTCATGCGCTACCTGGCAACGCAATTTCCCATCAGGAACGCGTCGCAAGGATCATGCGCTTTTGGCACCCCTATCACGACGAGATTGCCCGCGTCATCAAGCGGATTCAGCCGCGACTTCTGGTTTCGCTTCATAGTTTCACGCCAAGGCTTGCCACACATCCGGAAGAGGCTCGGCCCTGGGAAGTGGGAATACTTTACAACAATGATGATCGCGCTGCCCGCATCGCAATTCCGGCACTTGAAGGGCGCGGGGTGATCGTTGGCGACCAGCTTCCCTATTCCGGCAAGCTGCTCAATGCGACAATGAACACACATGGGGAGGGCAATGGAATCGCCTATCTCGGAGTCGAAATGAGGCAGGACCTGATCGCCGATTCCATGGGTGTTGCCCGCTGGCTGGACGTTATTGCTCCTGTCGTGCAAAGCTGCGCAACCGGCATTGAGGGTTGATATGCAAGGCATTGAACATCGGACCTACCTGGCATTCGTGGTCGTCATCACGGTTGCGTTCGGCTGGGTTGTTTCACCGTACCTGGGGCCAATTCTTTGGGCTGTGGTCGCCGCAATCGTGTTTGAACCGCTGAACCGCCGCCTTTCGAATATCATGCCGCGCTGGCCCAATCTGTCGGCCTTCATTACGCTTTCGATCATCGTCCTGCTGATTATCATACCCGCGATCCTCATCGGGATGTCGCTGCTGGACGAACTGCTTGGATTATACGGGCGGATTCAATCGAAGGAACTCGACGTCGCGAAAATGATCGCCGATGTTCAGAACAGCCTGCCTCGGGGAATTTCCCGAGCACTGCAACGCATGGGGCTGGCCGATATTGAGCAGGCGAGCCGTCGCTTCTCGGACGGGATTGCGAACGTGATCCGTACCGTTGCCACCGGCGCGGTCAACATCGGCCAAAGCGCGCTGGGGTTTGTGGTCGGCATTGGCATCATGCTTTATGTGTCGTTCTTCCTGCTGCGTGACGGTCGCGACCTTGCGGATCAAATTCTCGGGAAGCTGCCCCTTGTGGATGATCACAAGACGGCGCTGGCCGAAAAATTCACGACAGTCATCCGTGCCACGATCAAGGGAAGCATCGTGGTTGCAATCATGCAGGGTCTGATTGGCGGATTGATCTTTTGGGCGCTCGGTGTTCATGCGCCTTTGCTGGGCGGCGTTCTCATGGGGTTTTTCTCGCTGTTGCCGGCGATCGGCACGGGACTCGTGTGGGTCCCGGTTGCGCTTTATCTCCTGATTACCGGATCAATCTGGCAAGGCCTTGTGCTGGTTTTCTGCGGCTTTTTCGTCATCGGTATGGTCGACAATCTTTTGCGTCCAATCCTTGTCGGCAAGGATACCCGGATGCCCGATTATATCGTCCTGATTTCGACGTTGGGCGGGATCAGCATTCTCGGCTTCAACGGGTTTATCCTCGGGCCGGTCGTAGCTGCGCTGTTCATGGCAGCCTGGGAAAATTTCGGGGCTTTCCGGAGCAAAGAATGACTGCGCGCGCTCAATTTGAGATGCCGGGCCGCGAATGCGCGCTTGCAATCTGACCCCGCACTTCGGCATAGGCGACGTCCGAAAGCGAGAACCCAATGACCCGTCAGTTCGACAAAGCGAAACTTCCCAGCCGCCATGTCTCGGTGGGGCCGGAGCGCGCCCCCCATCGCAGCTATTATTACGCAATGGGGCTGACTGAAGAAGAAATTGCGCGACCCTTTGTCGGGATCGCCAGTGCCGGGAATGATTCCGCGCCGTGCAATACGACTCTCGACCATCAGGCCGATGTGGCGAGGACCGGCGTGGAAATGGGCGGCGGAATGCCGCGCCGGTTCAATACGATCACGGTCACTGACGGTATCGCCATGGGCCATCAGGGTATGAAAAGTTCGCTCGTCAGCCGCGAAGTCATTGCGGATTCGGTCGAATTGTCCGTCCGGGGCCATTGCTATGACGCGCTGATCGGATTTGCCGGTTGCGACAAGTCGCTTCCGGGCATGATGATGGCGATGCTCCGCCTGAATGTGCCGTCGATCTTTGTCTACGGCGGATCGATCCTGCCGGGTCGCTATCAGGACCGCGACGTGACCGTCGTCGATGTCTTTGAAGTGGTCGGCAAATATGCGGCCGGTACGTGCCCAATCTCTGAGGTTCATGCCCTTGAAAAGGTAGCTTGCCCCGGACACGGGGCCTGCGGCGGTCAATATACGGCAAACACCATGGCCTGCGTTGCCGAGGCAATTGGCCTGTCCCTGCCGAACTCCAACATGGCTCCGGCACCTTATTCCACGCGTGACCAGATCGCCCATGCGGCCGGTGTGCAAGTCATGGAGCTGCTCGAGCGGAACATCCGTCCGCGCGATATCTGCACCCGAGAGGCTTTCGAGAATGCGGCACGGGTTGTTGCTGCAACTGGTGGATCAACCAACGGCGCTCTGCATCTGCCAGCCATGGCCCATGAAGCGGGGATCGAATTTGACCTGTTCGATGTGGCCGAGATCTTCAAGACGACGCCCTATATGGCTGATCTGAAGCCCGGCGGGAATTATGTCGCAAAGGATATGTACGAAGCCGGTGGCGTCTACATGCTGATGAAGTCGCTGCTCTCGGAAGGCCTGCTCAACGGCGACTGCCTGACGGTTACGGGCAAGACGCTTGGTGAAAACATCGACGAGATCACCTGGAATCCGGACCAGAAGGTCATCCACCCGGCAACCGCACCGCTATCGCCGACCGGCGGCGTCGTCGGTCTGCGCGGGTCGCTTGCTCCTGACGGCGCGATCGTGAAGGTTGCCGGCATGCATCGCCTGCAGTTCACTGGTCCTGCGCAGGTCTTTGATTGCGAGGAAGATGCATTCGCTGCCGTCGAGGCCCGCAAGATTGTCGAAGGATCTGTTGTGGTCATCAGGTACGAAGGACCCAAGGGCGGACCGGGCATGCGGGAGATGTTGTCGACCACGGCCGCACTTTATGGGCTGGGCATGGGAGAAAAGGTGGCCTTGATCACAGACGGTCGCTTCTCAGGCGCAACGCGCGGCTTCTGCATTGGCCATGTGGGTCCGGAAGCAGCCGACGGCGGCCCGATTGCCCTGATCGAGGACGGCGATGAAATCAGCATCGACGCCGTGGCAGGCACGATCGACCTCAACGTTCCGGCAGACGTCCTTGCAGAGCGCAAGTTGAATTGGCGGCCACGCCAGCATGATTATCAGTCCGGTGCACTCTGGCGGTATGCGCAGAATGTTGGCCCGGCCTGGAAAGGCGCAGTGACACATCCCGGCGGTGCGGCCGAAACGCACGTTTATGCGGATATCTGAGACGCCCGTTCCTATTCTGACCGCTGTCGAGATGCTGGCAGCCGAACGAAGCGCAATGGCGCAAGGCGAAACGGTTGAAACGCTGATGGAGCGCGCTGGCCGGGCCGTTGCCGAGGCAGTGTGGCGCTTTGGTGGGGGAAGGCCTGTATTGATCCTGTGTGGGCCTGGCAACAATGGGGGCGATGGCTATGTCGCTGCGCGATATTTGGCAAAGCGCGGCGTGGACGTGCGCGTTGCGGCGTTCGGCTTGCCCGGCACAGATGCATCAAGGGCAGCGCGCGAGGCCTGGGCTGGCCCTGTCGCAGCACTGGAAGACACTGACGATGCACCCGTCCTTGTCGATGCGCTGTTCGGGACAGGCCTGACACGGCCGCTTGGCGATACATTGGCGCAGAATCTTGCCAGGCTGACGGAGCGCAGACCATTCACCGTCGCTGTTGACGTGCCGAGCGGTGTCGGCAGCGACAATGGTGTGAATCTCGGCGCAGTTCCGGCGCATCTCACGATTGCGCTTGGCGCACTCAAGCCTGCGCATGTGCTGCAACCGGCGGCGGCTCTGTGCGGCATCGTAAAGGTCGCAGATATCGGCGTTACCGCTGAGGGCAAAATCTCGCTCCTGACGCGACCCCACATCCAGGAACCGGGTCCGGAAAGTCACAAATACAGGCGGGGCCTTGTCGGCATCGTTGGCGGGGAGATGCCTGGCGCGGGTGCCCTGAGCGCTTTGGCGGCAATCCGCATTGCGGGCTATGCGCTCGCTTCAGGCATGGACGGAATGGCCTTGCCGCATGCCGTTGTCCATCGGCCATGCGAAGCCATCCTTGAGGATCGTCGCGTCGGGGCACTGCTTGTCGGACCAGGTCTGGGTCGCGGCCCCGAGGCGCGCCAGCAGCTTGACCAGATTCTGGAGAAGTCTTGCCCCATGGCGCTTGATGCGGACGCGCTGATGTTGTTGGGACCGGATGATTTTCCTGAAATAAAGCGCCGACCGTCTCCGATCGTCATGACGCCGCATGCCGGAGAGTTTGCTGCGCTGTTTGGGGAGCTCAGCGGGAGCAAAATCGATCGTGCCCGCGCCGCTGCGGAAATCTCCGGCGCTGTCGTTGTCTTCAAGGGTTCCGACACTGTGATTGCCTGCCCGGATGGACACGTTCGAGTGGCGCAAGCCGGACCGGGGTGGTTGGCGACTGCAGGAACGGGCGATGTATTGGCAGGCATTGTAGCTGCGTTTCTGGCAAACGGGCGAAGTCCCTATGATGCGGCCTCGGCTGCCGTGTGGATCCACGCAGAAGCGGCACGGCTTGCTGGCCCGGCATTGATTGCTGACGAAATCCCGTCTCATATTCCTGCCGCAATTGCCGCCTGTCTGTGAGGCAGTTGCGATAAGAAGGATCATCAGCCTTGCTGCCCGCGGCGACGGGATTGCGGACGACGGCAGCTATTACGCGTCGACCGCGCCGGGCGATAGTGTTCAGGACGACGGAACAATTGTTCCAGGACCGCACCGCGCGGCCCCCGCCTGTCCACACTTCGGTACATGTGGCGGATGTCAGCTGCAGCATGTCGATGATTTTGCCTATGCCGATTTTCTGCGTGACCG
>JAXMDX010000001.1:0-514278 GCA_046348625.1 Sphingomonadaceae bacterium | reverse complement strand
GAGGCTGGCTATGATTTCGATCTTGGCGACAAGGCGTTTGTCGGCGTTGCCGGTGGTGTCAAGAAAATCCTGACTGACGGTTCCGACGCCTTTTTCGAGGTTGGTGGGCGCGTTGGCGCCAAACTTGGTGACAAGACCAAGATCTACGCACTCGGCGGCGTGGCCTTTTGCTGCGGCAGCAGCGACGGGTTTGCCGGAGTTGGCCTTCAGCGCAATCTCGGCAATTTGCTTCTTGGCAATATTGAATATCGCAGGATCATCGGATCCGGAACTGATCTAAACTTTGTCACAGTCGGACTTGGCGTCAGGTTCTGACCACCCTGCCGCTGAATATTCGGCAACCGGGGAGCATCCACGAAATGTTCCCCGGCCATTCTTCACCTGAACGGCGGCTCGTTGAAGGCGCGCAGCTTGCGGCTGTGCAGCTTCGGCCCTTCAGCCTTTAACTGCCGACAGGCCTCGATGCCGATCAGCATGTGTTCGGCAATCGCCCGCTCATAGAAGCGGTTCGCCTGTCCCGGCAGCTTGAGTTCGCCGTGCATGGGCTTGTCAGAGACGCAAAGCAGCGTTCCATAGGGTACGCGAAAGCGATAGCCCTGCGCCGCAATCGTAGCCGACTCCATGTCTATGCCGACGGCGCGTGACTGGCTGAAGCGCAGCGCAGACTTGGAATAGCGCAATTCCCAGTTCCGGTCATCGGTCGTGACAATCGTGCCCGTGCGCAGCCGGCTTTTGAGCTTCTCGCCGCTCTCTCCCGAAACCTGCTCCGCGGCGCGCGCCAGCGCCTGTTGCACTTCGGCAATCGGCGGAATGGGAATTTCCGGCGGCAGCATGTCATCCAGCACATGGTCATCGCGCAAATAGGCGTGCGCGAGCACATAATCTCCGATGCGCTGGCTCGGGCGAAGCCCTCCGCAGTGGCCGATCATCAGCCAGGCCTCGGGCCGCATGACGGCCATGTGATCGGTTATTGTCTTAGCGTTCGACGGACCGACCCCAATGTTGACGAGCGTGATGCCCGTCCCGTCGGCCGCCATCAGGTGCCAGGCCGGCATCTGGTGGCGCCTCCAGGCGCTATCGGCAACGACACTGTGGGGATCATCCGTATGTTCGGTGACCATCACGCCGCCGGGGCAGGACAGGCTCGTATAGGGCCCGCCGTTCCCGATTTGCGCGCAGCTCCAGTTCACGAATTCATCGACGTAACGATGATAGTTGGTGAACAGGACATAGCGCTGGAAATGTTCCGGCGGCGTGCCCGTATAGTGGCGCAAACGGGCCAGCGAGAAATCCGTGCGCAAGCCATCGAACAGGGCAAGCGGGCGGGGATCATCCAGTCCATGGTCGAAGAGCCCGTCAGCGACCTCATCGCCGATGTAAGCCAGTTCGGTTGTCGGGAACCAGCGCGAAAGGTCCTTGGCGCGAACATCGGCCAGATCGTCATTGGCGTCGAGGACGTAGGGAAACGGGATTTCCTGCCGTCCGGGGCGGGCAATGACCTCGACCCCGTAATCGGCGATCAATATGTCGATCTGCTCGGCAAGATAATCGGCAAAGAGAGCAGGCTTGGTTACGCTCGTAACGTAGTCGCCTGCCTCGGTCAGCCGCCCGAAGGACCGGAGCGGCGGCGAGAGAGCTTCGTCGCCCTTGTAGTGCAGCCTGATTTCGGGATAGGCGAAACTGCCGTCGTGACGCGTCGCCGGATCAGGCGGGGTCCCGGTTTCGACAAAGGTTTCAATCGCTTTGCGCAGTCGGGCGACCGCTGCAACGAAGAGCGCATCAAGCTCGGCAACGATCGCGGCCCCGGATTGGAGTGTGCCCTTAGCAGCCATCCTCCACGCTTACGCGCGGAAGATGACAGCTTCAAGTTGGTCGCTCAGATGTTTTCAAGCATGTATTCGGCTGAGCTGACCCGGAATTCGCCCGGGCCTTCGACGAACAGATGTTCGACAGTTCCGTCATTGATGACCATGGCGAAGCGCTGGCCCCGCGGTCCCATGCCGAACTTCGACCCATCCATTTCGAGGCCGACGGCCTTTACGAAATCGCCATTGCCATCGGCCAGCATCGTGACCTTGCCATCGACGCCCGACGCCTTGCCCCATGCGCCCATGACAAATGCGTCATTGACGGCGGTGCAGGCAATTTCATCAATCCCCTTGGCCTTGAGGTCGGCAGCATGCTCGACAAAGCCCGGAAGGTGCTTGGCCGAACACGTCGGCGTAAATGCGCCTGGCACGGAAAAGAGTGCGACGCGCTTTCCCTTGAAGAATTCGTCGCTGGAAACGCCTTGTGGGCCGTCCGCAGTCGGTTGAACGAAATTTGTCGACGGGATCTTCTCTCCAACAGCAATAGTCATGGCATGTCCTTTCAGTTCATTGTGTCGCTGGCTGTCCCTCCTCTGGTTCCAACTTGCGCCCATTGCAAGTGGGTGCTGGACATTGAGCATCTTGCGGATCAATCTCGAAGACGACCATGGCGCCGAGTCCTCCCTTTCTGACCGGCAAGCTGCTGCTTGCCATGCCCGGCATCGGCGATCCCCGTTTCGAGCGCTCGGTTATCGCGATGTGCCAGCATGACGAGGAAGGAGCACTGGGCATCGGCATTGGCCGCATCATGCCGCGCCTTGGACTTCACGGATTGCTCGGTCAGTTCGGGATTGAGCCGGGATCAGCGCCGGATGTGCCGATCCACGCCGGCGGTCCTGTAGAGCCCCAGCGCGGTTTCGTCCTGCACTCGCTTGACTGGAGCGGGCAGGACAGCATGCAAGTCTCAAACCTTTGGGGATTGACTGCCACCATTGATGTGTTGCGGGTGATCGGAACGGACAAGGGGCCAAGACACTGGCTGGTCGCGCTTGGCTATGCCGGCTGGGGGCCGGGCCAGCTCGACGAGGAAATGCACCGCCACGGCTGGCACGTGGCCGACGCGAATGACACGCTTCTCTATGATCTACCGGTCGAGGAACGCTGGACAGCTGCGTTCGAGGCACAGGGGATCGACCCGCGGCTGCTGGCACTGGACAGCGGCCACGCTTGAACCAGCATCACAGCCACTACAGATAGTTCAGCGGACAAAAGAAAACCGCGGACCTTTCGGCCCGCGGCTTTAATTCAAACGCGCTTTGTATCAGGAAAAGGCGTGTTGCGGCGCGTTCCGGCGGCGCAGCATCATACCCGCAAAACCGAAGCCGAGGAGCATCATAGCCCATGTTGCCGGTTCGGGAACCGCAGTCCCGGGGCCCGTTGCAAACAGCGACACGCCGGAAATCGAGCCGGGAGCGATGTTGAAGGTGTCGCGATTGTTGCCAGCATCGAACTTGTAGAATGCCGTTACACCGCCCTCCACATTCACCGGTCCCTGACCCTTGCCATAATGGATACCGATCCAGGTCAAGCCATTCAGGGGCTTAACGAAGTTGAGGAGTGCAGCACCCGGATCAAGTTTCTCGATTGTAACACCATTCCAGGTCAGGCCGATGCTTGCCAACGCATTCGTCTGCTCGGTAAGGTTTGCGTTGTTCAGAAGGTTACCCTTAAAATATCCGGCACAGGCCAGCGCATTCGGAACGATGTCATCGAGTCCGATCACTGCGCAGCTGGGCACAGTCACGATTTGGGGGGCTGCGAGAGCGGGGGTCGCAAAACCGGCTGCACAAAGGGCGGCGGCGGCAACTATCGATAACTTCTTCACGGTCAAGTACTCCACGGGTTTATATCTTTCGATATATGTAACTGAAAAATCAGACTTTTTGCGACTCGAGTCTTCTCTCCCACCTCATAAGCTGAGGGGGCAGGCATTCAAAGCTAATAGGTGGTTAATTCTGTCCCATAATTGGGCGAATCCGCCGAATTGTCGGAGCCAGGCTCCTACTGTGTCAAAATGGTCACGGTCCAAGTTTGCCCTGCCTCGAGCGTGTGGGCACCAACACCGTTGCGCGAACCCGCAGGTGCGGGTAATCGCCCCTCCATGGGCATGTTCAAGAATATCTTCACATGGTGGGAAGGCGCGACGTTCGGCACGTGGCTTGGCACCGCGACCAAGGGCAAGCGAATCGGCCATGATGCCGAAGGCAATGTCTATTATGAAGGCGGCAAGACCGTCGGCGGCCTCCCGCGTCGCTGGGTCATGTATAACGGCCTGAATGACGCCAGCAGAGTACCGCCAGAATGGCATGGCTGGCTGCATCACATGATCGACGATGTGCCGGAAAATGCATTGCCACCGGCGCGAATCTGGCAAAAGCCTCCAAGCCGGAACCTGACTGGCACCGTTCATGCCTATCGCCCCGCTGGCGCACCCGAAGCGGGCGGAGAACGTGCGGCTGCGACGGGCGACTATCAGCCTTGGAGCCCCGAACAGGGATGAAACGCCCTGCCCTTTGGGTGCTTGGTGGCTTGGTTGCTGGGCTGGCCGCCTGGCAAGGGTTTGCACAGATCGAGAATTCGAGCTCCAGCAACGCGACTGAGCCTGTTCCCACCCAGATCGAGGCGCCGACGCCCAAGCCCGCACCTCCCGTGGTCATTGGCAAGGAAACGCCCATGGCCGAACGTGTCGCGACGCTCGGCATCCTCAACAAGCGCAACGGGCTTTATCGCGATCTCGTCATGAAACCCGGCCAGGCTGTCCGCATCGGCGATCTCGTCGTGCGGCTGAAGGCCTGCGAAACGACCGCCCCTTGGGAAGCGGAACCCTATACCGGCGCTTTCGTGCAGGTCATTGTCCACGGCAGCGATGACAAGTGGCGCAAGGTGTTCTCGGGCTGGCTGTTCAAGGAATCGCCCTCGCTCAACACCGTCGAGCACCCGATCTACGATGTCTGGACCAAGGCCTGCGCAATGAAGCATCCAGATGTCGGGCCGGATACGATTGTCTTGCGTGGGGATGCTTCGGCCTCGAACAACCGGTCAAGCGCCGAAAAATCATATGATGGGGCTGCGCCAGCGACTGCCGAAACGTCCGCTCCGGCGCCGACACCCGCAACTGCCGAAACCAACGCTGCCAGATAGTCGGAACGGTCAATTTCGATCGCGCCCAGTGACGCAAGGTGCGGCGTGATGAACTGGCAATCGAGCAGCGTGAAGCCACCGGCACGCAGTCTTGCTATGAGGTGGGCCAGCGCCACTTTCGACGCGTCGGTCGCGCGGCTGAACATCGACTCGCCGAAAAAGGCCCGCCCGAGTTTGACGCCATAGAGACCGCCCACCAGCCTGCCCTTTTCCCAGGTTTCAATACTATGCGCATGTCCCCCGGCGTGAAGAAGCGCGACCGATGCTTCAATCTGGTGGTTGATCCAGGTCGAAGGGCGGTCTTCTGCCTGTTCCGCACAAAGCCCCACGACATCCGCAAAGGCAAGGTCAGCCGTCGTTTCATACCGCCCGGATCGCAATGTTTTTGCAAGCGAACGGGAGAGCCTGAATCCATCAAGCGGCAGAATACCGCGTTTGCGCGGCTCAACCCAATAGACATCAGGCGCATCCCGCCCATCAGCCATCGGGAAGATCCCGGCAGAATAGGCCTTCAGGAGAAGCGCAGGATCAATTGGCTGTGCCATCATCATAACTTTACACTGGCTTTCGCCTGCGGCCAAACACGTCTACGGGCACAGTGTGCAGGATGAAATCAACTGTGATGTGGCGATTGCTGGCGGTGGCCTTGCGGGCGGACTGATTGCTCTGGCTCTGGCAGAAAAGAGGCCGGACCTTGATGTCAGGCTCATAGAGTCATCGCCAAACATCGGCGGAAATCATCTCTGGTCGTTTTTCGACAGCGATATTGCCCCAAAAGACAGGTGGCTCATCGACCCTCTCATCTGTCACCAATGGCCCGATTATGAGGTTGCATTCCCGGCGCACAGTCGCACGCTCCATACTGGCTACAACAGCATTGAATCTGAACGGCTCGATGAAGCGGTTCGTGCGAAGCTGCGACCCGACCAGATCATCACTGCTGCAGTGGCCACAGTCGAAAAAGGCGTCACACTGTGCGACGGAAGATCGATTGCCGCACCGGTTGTCATCGATGCTCGTGGTACGGCCGACCTCACCTGCCTTGATGTGGGTTGGCAGAAATTCCTCGGCCAGAAGCTGCGTATCCGCGGCGGACATGGCCTTGTGCGTCCGATCGTGATGGACGCAACGGTCCTGCAGAATGACGGTTACCGCTTCGTCTATTGCCTGCCGTTCGACGCCGAAACGGTTTTCGTCGAAGACACTTATTACAGCGACAGCCCGGCGCTCGAACCAGAGGCGCTGCGCCAACGGATCGCAGCCTATGCGCAAAGGCGCGGCTGGCAGATCGAAGCCATCGAGCGCGAGGAAACAGGCGTCCTTCCGGTTGCCATGGGCGGGGATTTCGCGTCCTATTGGGCATCCGGAGGCTCTGTGGCCAAGGCTGGAATGCGCGCTGGCCTGTTTCACCCAACGACCGGCTATTCGCTGCCGGATGCTGTCAGACTTGCGATCTCCATCGCAGCAGACCCGTCGATGACGCCGGCGCGCGCCCGAGCCTATGCGAAAAGACGCTGGGAAGAACGCGGCTTCTACAGAATGCTCGATACGATGCTCTTTCGAGCTTCAGAGCCCGACAAGGAATACAAGGTCCTTGAACGATTCTATCGGCTCTCTCCGCCGCTTATCGAGCGCTTCTATGCCGGACGCTCTACATTCTTCGACAAGATCCGCATCTTGAGCGGAAAGCCACCAGTCCCTATCGGTCGAGCGATCAGGGCAATATTGGGATACAAAAGTTGAAGCGCGCCATCATCATCGGGTCGGGTTTTGGCGGGCTTGCGCTTGCTATTCGCTTGCAGTCGGCCGGCATCGAAACCACGGTCGTGGAAGCGCGGGACAAGCCCGGCGGTCGTGCCTATTTCTGGGAGAAGGACGGCTTCACCTTTGATGCCGGACCAACTGTCATTACGGATCCGGATTGCCTTCAGGAACTCTGGTCGCTCTCGGGACGCAGCATGTCAGATGACGTCGTGCTGGACCCGGTCATGCCATTCTATCGCCTCAACTGGCCGGACGGCACCAATTTCGATTATTCGAACGACAACGCGGCCCTGACAAACGAGATCGCCAAGCTCGATCCCGCTGACCTTGCCGGATACCAGCGCTTCCTGGAATATGCGGCCGGAGTCTATGAGGAAGGCTATCTGAAACTCGGGCATGTGGCGTTTCTTGACTTCGCCTCGATGATCAAGGCGGCGCCGGCGCTTGCACGATATCAGGCGTGGCGCTCCGTCTATTCGATCGTTTCGTCCTTTGTGCGCAACGAAAAGCTGCGCGAGGCTCTGTCTTTCCACACACTGCTTGTGGGCGGAAACCCCTTTACGACCAGCGCGATATATGCGCTGATCCACAAGCTGGAAAAGGACGGTGGTGTCTGGTTTGCGCGCGGTGGCACGAACAGGCTGATCGCTGCAATGGTCACGCAGTTCGAACGTTTGGGCGGAACGATCCGGCTCGACGATCCGGTTGAAGAGATCCAGACTCTCGGGGACAAGGCGACTGGCGTGAGGACGCGGTCTGGATGGCAGGCCGATGCAGACGCTGTCGCCTCCAATGCCGATATCATGCACAGTTATCGGGATTTGTTGACCGGAAACCGGCGGGGCCAGCGCGCGGCGGCTTCGCTTGAGCGCAAGCGCTTTTCACCGTCGCTCTTCGTTGTCCACTTCGGGATCAAGGGCAGCTGGCCAGGAATCCCCCACCACATGATCCTGTTCGGCCCGCGCTACAAAGGGCTGCTCGAGGACATCTACAAGCACGGCATCCTGCCTCACGATTTCTCGCTCTACCTCCATCATCCGACCGTCACGGATCCGTCAATGGCTCCGGACGGCTGTTCGACCTTCTATGCGCTCGCACCGGTTGCCCATCTGGGAAAGGCGCCGCTCGATTGGGATGGAGAAATAGGCAAGCTGCTGGAGGATCGCATCCTAGACGAGATCGAACGTCGGCTGATCCCTGACATTCGTTCCCGCATCGTGACCAGCTTCCGGTATGCCCCGACCGACTTTGCACATGACCTCAGCGCCTATCAGGGTAGCGCCTTCAGTCTGGAACCAACCCTGACCCAATCGGCCTGGTTCCGCACGCACAATCGGGACGATGCCATTCCCAATCTCTATTTCGTTGGCGCCGGGACGCATCCGGGTGCCGGAATTCCGGGGGTCGTCGGCAGTGCAAAGGCGACAGCGAAGCTGATGCTGGAAGATCTGGCGCGGTGAACAGGCTGGCCGTTTACTGTGGCTCGTCACCGGGTGCCGACCCCGTTTATGCCGCGGCGGCCCGAAGCCTTGGCGCCGAAATGGCGTCGCGCGGGATTGGACTTGTATTTGGCGGAGGTCGCATCGGGTTGATGGGCGTCATAGCCGACGCGGTGCTTGACGCAGGCGGGGAAGTGATTGGCGTCATCCCGTCTGCGCTTGAGGACAAGGAGTTGGCGCACAGGGGCTGCACGGAACTTCATGTCGTCTCGACCATGCACGAAAGAAAAGCCCTAATGGCAGATTTTGCCAAGGGATTCATTGCGATGCCGGGCGGTTTTGGAACGCTCGATGAGATATTTGAAATGCTGACCTGGGGTCAACTGGGATACCATACGAGGCCCTGCGGTTTCCTCAATGTTTCAAAATTTTACGACAATCTCTTTATGTTTCTTGATCACTGTGTGGCTGCTCGGTTCGTGACCCACGTGCATCGCGACATGGTCATCGCCGATAGCGACCCCGCCTGCCTGTTGGACACTATGCAGGCTTTTGAGCCGCCGGACCAGGCCAAGTGGCTTGATCGCTTCGACCTGTGACCGAAAATCGCGCTGCCCTAGTCGCCCACGCAAGAGAGAGCATTGGTCGCGGTTCGACATCCTTTGCTCTTGCATCCCAGCTCTTTGATCGACAGAGCCGTGAGTGGGCGTGGCTGCTCTATTGCTGGTGCCGACGCTGCGACGACATCGCCGATGGCCAGGACCATGGCGGCACGATGTCGGAGGTCGAAGACCCTGCCGAGAGGCTGGCACGGATCACAGACCTGACGACACTGGCGCTAGAGGGCAAGGAGACCGGCGATCCGGCGTTCAATGCACTTGGTGTTGTTGCCCGCGAATGCGCCATCCCGCACACATATATCTATGACCTGATTGAGGGATTTGCACTCGATGCCTCGGGCTGGCACCCGCGCACCGAGCAGGACCTGTTGAAATATTGCTATCACGTCGCCGGCGCTGTGGGATGCATGATGGCCATTGTCATGGGCGCGGACCCGAACGACCAGGAGACACTTGAGCGGGCCGCAGATTTGGGCAAGGCATTCCAATTGGCCAATATCGCGCGCGACATCAGTGAGGATGATGCTGCAGGGCGCTGCTACATCCCGGATGAATGGCTTGCCGAAGCGGATATCCCTCCTGGAGAGCAGATGCGGCCGTTTTACCGGTCCCGCCTTGCGGACATCGGCTGGTGGCTGGCCGATATGGCACAGGACTTCGAAGCCAGTGGCCGGATCGGCGCGCGCAAGCTGCCATTCCGTGCACGATGGGCTGTCCTGGCGGCGGCGGGGATCTATGGCGACATCGCCCGCGAGGTCGCGGCGCGCGGACAGGCGGCCTGGGACCGGCGGGTGGTCGTGAGCAATGGCGCCAAGGCAAGATGGATAGTGAAGGCATTCTTTCAGGCGGCCAGCACATGACGGCGAGTTTGCTGCCACAGGACTTGCCAACAACCGCCGTGCAATCAGCCCTGCGCGGGGCACGCAACCGATGCCCGAGCTGTGGCCGCGTGCCTCTCTTTTTCAGGTTCCTGAAACCCATTTCGCGCTGCGGATCATGCGGTCAGGATTGGGCGCATCAGCAGGCAGACGACTTTCCCGCATATGTTGCGATTCTCGTGACTGGCCATGTTCTGGCACCACTCATCATCACGCTTGTGAACCATACAGATTTGCCGGTCTGGGTCCTCATGATCCTGATCGTGTCTCTTGCGCTCGTGATGATGTTGGCGATGCTGCAGCCCGCCAAGGGCGCGATCATTGCGACCCAATGGTGGCTGGGGATGCACGGTTTTGAAAAGCCTCCGCGTCCTTCGGAAAAGCCCCAGTCCGAAGCAGACTGAATTGGGGGAGCAAGAGAATGTGCAATCTTTATCGCATGGATGAAAAGGACATTCGGCTTTTCAAGGATTGGGACGCTTTGGCCCTTCCCCCTATCCTCGCGCCGTTCGACCAGCAGATGTACCCGAAGGGCAATGGCCTGGTCCTGAGGATCGAAGGCCATGCGCCTGTCTGGGATGTAATGCCCTGGGGAGTTCCGATCACTTTGCCCGGCAAGCGGCCAGGGACAAGTGTAAAGAAGCATGTGACAAACGTGCGCAACCTTGAGAGCCCGTTCTGGAAAGCGACCCTGCAGGATCCGACGCGGCGATGCCTTGTTCCGTTTACCCAATTCGCCGAGCCGGCACCCGGAAAGGATGCCGCGACCGGTCGACCGGCACAATATTGGTTCAACGTTCCCGCCCAACCGGTTGCGGCCTTCGCCGGACTCTGGCGTCCTTCGGCCTCGGGAAATGTCTTTGCCTTCCTGACCTGCGAGCCGAACCCCTTGGTCGCTCCGCTTCACCCTAAGGCAATGCCGGTCATCCTGCACCCAGCAGACTACAGGAACTGGTTGAGCGGTGAGAATGCCAAAAGCCTGTCGGCACCGTTTCCGTCACAGCTAATGGCCTTGGTGCAACACTAGAAGCCGCAACAAGGCGGCCCTTGGGGCCGCCTTGCGTTATCGTTGCTACGATATCGAGTTGCAGGTCGAGGTCAGTCGTTCCACTGCCCTGTGCCGTTCGATGCCGCGCCTTTGCCATGGCTCGTCAAGCCACCGCTCTTGCCAGCATAGACGCCACTTGTTCCTGCAAGACCGCCGACACACCCCTGTTCGTCCGCAGACATGTTGTTGCAGCCAAAGGTGACGAAGAAATTCCCGTCCGATGCAGCAACGTCGCACATCATGTGGCTCATGAAGATGGCATCATGGGGCGGCTGGCTCATGGTGATGCATTTGAAGGTATATTTGGACTTTTTTCCATCCGCCCAGGTCGTCTCGCCGCTTCCGCTGAAGGCAGCAGCGCCATAGGTGCGCCCGTCGGGCGCCTTGTTCGACATCGCCATGGCCGGTGCATTCGCCATGGACTGGAATGTGAAGGTCTGGGCCATTGCGGCAGTTGCAGTGGTGGCAGCCAGAATGGCCGCCAGAAAGGCGCTAGTTTTCATCATTTGGAAATCCCCTATCGTCGTTCGTTGGTCACGTTACGCGAGGAACACATCCGGCATCGGGAATTGGTCATGCTCAAAATGTCTGACACCCGACCCCTTATAAGCTGAGACTGCGCCGATTCGAGCAGAGAGTCGAGTCACGATGCGCTTGGGCTCGCTGACCCGATCAAGGCCCCGCATAAACGCCGAATATGGTCGAATTGGCTAACACGAACGCGCACGAGGGCATTGAGTCGATTTCAGACCGGCAGTATTTGAGCCGAAATGGCGATAGACAATTTCCTGGCGACCTATGGCACGCTTGCGCCGGGCCAACCCAATCACCACCAGCTTGCATCACTGTCGGGCGTGTGGATGACAGGCACCGTCAAGGGCTGGCTCGTGGACAAGGGTTGGGGTTCAGCCCTTGGATATCCCGCCCTCGTACCGGATGAAGCCGGTGGCCCCATTGGCGTTCATGTGCTGAATTCGCCAGATTTGCCGGCACATTGGTCACGCCTGGATGCCTTCGAGGGGACTCAATATCGGCGCGTGGCCATTCGGGTCGAAACGGCCGAAAGCACAGTTGATGCGTGGATTTACATCGAAGCGCAGTCTGCATCGAGCTGATACATGGCACGCAGCATGTCCGGGAGATCGTGAAGCCTGCAAGACCGGACGGGCGGGAATGGGCGGGAGGTCGAAACCCGGCCGCCTCTTGTGGCGCTATGGCGGAAAAGGACGGATTCTGGCGGAGACGGAGGGATTCGAACCCTCGGTACCGTTGCCGGTACGACGATTTAGCAAACCGTTGGTTTCAGCCACTCACCCACGTCTCCGGCGCTTGGCAGAGGCGGGGCTATAGCGAGGGCTTTGGTGGCACGCAACAGGCCAGTTTTTACGATTGCGCCGCAATTGGACGCAGAATTGACTCAGCCCGTCGCGGCTGGCTTGCAGGACGCGTGGCGAAGGATTCTAGTCGCCGGACAGGGTTTGGCGTTGGCCGAACCGAGGGAGATTGGCATGGCATTCAAGTTTCCGGTCTGGGTCGCTGCAGTACTCGGCGCTATGGCTCTGGCAGTCGCCCCGGCATCTGCCGAAATTCGGACGATTGATCCAAGCGCGCCAGCGGCCGCTGACCCGGTTTCTTCGTCGACAGCCAATGTCACACCGGCTTCCGATCCCAATGCGAATATCAATGCCGATCTTGCGCCGGCCGAGGGGCAGGCACCCGTTGCAGCGGCGCCCGCGGCATCGACGTCGGCCGCAGTGCGGGAACAGGCCGCGAGCGGCACGACCTATCACAAGGACGATGTCATCGGTGCTGCAGAGGGTGTGTTCGGCAAAGGCGCGAAAGGTCTTGCCGAGATTGTCGAGAAAATCCTGAAGGATCAGGGCGAACCCAATGCCTATATTGCGGGCCGCGAAGCGTCAGGCGCCATTGTCGTCGGGCTGCGTTACGGTTCTGGCACAATGTCCCACACAGTTGAGGGGCAGCGGCCGGTCTACTGGACGGGCCCGTCGGTCGGCTTTGATCTGGGCGGCGACGCGACCAAGGTCTTCGTGCTGGTCTACAACCTCTATGACAGTCAGGATCTCTATCGCCGATATCCGCAGGTCGAAGGGCGCGCCTATTTCGTGGGCGGCTTTTCAGCCACCTATTTGCGCCGCGGCGATGTGGTGATCATTCCCATCCGGCTGGGCGTCGGCGTCCGGCTTGGCGCGAACATCGGCTATATGAAGTTCAGCGAAAAGTCGAAGCTGCTCCCCTTCTGATCGCGACGCTCAGGCGGTCTTCAAGCCAATCTCGACGAGCCTTTGCTGGAGATAGTCGTCAGCCGTGATCGGCTGCGGACAGAGATCGGGATGCGCCTCGTCGACACAACCCGGCAGCGTCTTGATCTCGAAATCCGACGCAAGGTGCAGGAAGAACGGCATCGAATAGCGCGGGATGTGCCTGCGTTCGGGCGGCGGATTGATCACGCGGTGGGTAGTCGACGGCAGCCGGTGATTGGTCAGTCGCTGCAGCATGTCGCCCACGTTGATGACCATGGCCCCATCCGGCGGATCAATCGGTAACCATTCGCCTGACCTGGTCAACAGTTGCAATCCGGCTTCCTCCGCGCCCAGCAAAAGGGTGATGAGGTTGATATCCTCATGCGCCCCGGCCCGGATGCCGTCTGCATCGTGAGGGATTGGTGGATAGTGCAGCAACCGCAGCACCGAATTGCCATCCCGAACTGCCGGATCGAACCAGTCCGGTGCCAGCCCCAGATAGCGGGCTATCCCGGACAGTATCTTGTTGCCCGCCACATCGAAGGCGGCAAAGATTGCCTGCAGTGTCTCCCGGAATCCGGGGACTTCCTTCGGCCAGATATTGTCCGGCATTTGATCGCGATACCGGTGGCCGGGCGGCAAATCCCGCCCGACATGCCAGAATTCCTTCAGGTCATGCGTGTCGGCATCCTTGGCAATCTCAATCCCGAACGGTGTGTATCCCCGCGCGCCACCAAGGCCGGGAAGAACATAAGCCCGCTTTGTCTCAACGGGCAGTGCAAAGAAGGCGCGGGTCAGGTCCCATGTCCGGGCGATCAGTGCAGGATCGACGCCATGGTCCGAAATCACGGCAAATCCGAACGTCTCGAAAGACTCGCCCAGGGATTGCGCAAAGCCTTCAGCATCGCTCGCTTGCCGGTCGAGCGAGAGAGTGGGCACAGACCTCAACACGAATCCTGTTACTCGCTGCTCGACACCAGCTTCAGCTGACCTTCGCCACTTCTTTGAGTCAGCCTGCCATCCACAAGTGCCCCCGTTTCGATCGAGACACTTTCGTAGGACAGATCGCCGCTGATCCGCGCGGTCTTCTCGATGATCATTGTGCGAGCACTGACCGTGCCACCGACAGTGCCGCCCAACGTAGCGGTCTCGGCGCTGATATTGCCCTTGATGCGGCCCCCTGAGCCAAGGATCAGGCTTGCACAATGGATGTCTCCTTCAACGGATCCATCGAGGTGCAAATCGCCCTTTCCGCTGATATTGCCGGTAATCGTCACTTCGGAACCGATGAAGGACAGTGACCCGCCCGACCCTGACGCGCCCGAAGGACCGCCCGATTTTCCACCCCAAGCCATATGTCGCGACTCCAGCAAGAACCAAGAAGGCGTGAACCTAGCCCGGCAGTCCCAAATCGGCAATTCCCGGCATTCCGGCTACGGCCGCCTAGAGGATTCCTCCGCCCAGCATCAGGCGCAACACGCCTGCAACAATCACGACAATGTTGAGGTTCCGGCCGCTCGTCCGGTCGGACATGGCACCCAGTGCAAGTCCGACAATCGCGATCGGAATGATGAACCAGTTCGCCCAGCCCAGCAAAGGAATGAACGCGACGATGACAAGCACAAGCGCGATCAGGCCGAGTGCTATGGAAATAAGGTTTCGCATGGGCACCATTTTGCGCGCATGCGTCCGCCGACGCAAGCATTCGGTTACGTTGCATTAACCAAACCGGCTTATGGGATCGTTGGGGGTATCTCGATGCGCATTGCTGCACGTATGGCTGTTCAATCTGCTGCTCCGGACCGACGGAGCAAGGAACGCTATGACGTCCAGACCGGTGAGACCGCTTTCATCCAGGGCTATCATGGCGGCGATATCGTGATCATCGATCTTTCGGAGAATGGTTTCAAGGCCATGGCCGGAACGCATATTCCGCCCAAGTCGCTTGTCCGCCTCAAGGTGCCCGGCCTCGGCATTGTCCTTGCCCGCATTGTCTGGTCGAAGGGCGGTACCCTTGGCGGCGAATTCATCAACCCGGTGGGAAGCGGCAGACTGCGCCTTGTTCCCGGCGTCGGCAACCAGATGGTCGCGCGCGAGCTGTAATGCTGTGCCCGCACGGTTGCGTGCGGTTCGCAGTTCAGTTATTGACATTCTTGTAAGCAATAGATTCCGGAGCTTCATCAGATGGCGTACGCCCATACCCATACCGCCAACCCGCACTGGCTTCCGCCCAAGCAGGGGCAGGAGATTGACTATGTTCCGGGGCGGGATGGCTGGCCTCTGGTCGGGACGACCTTTGAGCAGTTGAAGGATCCGCACGCCTTCACGCGCAAGATGGTCGACAAGTTCGGCCATATTTATCGCACGAACAGCTTCGGCGGCCGTTTTGTCCAGTTGATCGGGCCAGACGCGAATGAACTCGTGCTGTTCGACCGTGACAAGATCTTTTCGTCCGAACAGGGCTGGGGTCCCGTGCTCAACCTTGTGTTCCCGCGCGGATTGATGCTGATGGATTTCGAGAAGCATCGGAGCGACCGGCGCACGCTTTCCATCGCCTTCAAACCCGAACCGATGAAGCTCTACGCCGATGCCCTGAATGCCGGGATCGCAAAGCGTGTCAGCGAATGGTCCGGCAAGAGCTTTGCCTTCTATCCTGCCATCAAGCAATTGACGCTCGACCTGGCAGCGGCCTCGTTCCTCGGGCTCCCCTGGGGACCAGATGCAGACAAGATCAACAGGGCCTTTGTCGACATGGTCCAGGCATCGATCGGCGTTGTCCGCATTCCCTTGCCCGGCACCGCGATGGGCCGTGGCGTGGCCGGCCGCAAGTTCCTGCTCGACTATTTCGGCCGTGAAGTGCCGAAGCGTCGCGCGAGCAACGCGCAGGACATGTTCAGTCAGATCTGCCGCGCGACCAAGGAAGACGGCACGCTGCTGACCGATGACGAGATCATCGACCACATGAATTTCCTGATGATGGCCGCGCATGACACGATCACATCCTCGGCAACATCAATGGTCATGCTGCTTGCGCGAAACCCGGAATGGCAGGTCAAGTTGCGGGAAGAATTTGCCGAACTTGGCGTCAATGGTGACGATCTGCCCTATGACCGGCTGAACGATCTTGTCCTGACCGACTATGCCTTCAAGGAATCGCTCAGGATGATCCCGCCCGTGCCTTCGCTGCCGCGGCGGGCCATCAAGCCCTTCTCGTTCGCCGGCTATGATTTCCCGGCTGGCACCTATGTGGGGATCCAGCCTGCCTACACGCACCAGATGGCCGAACATTGGCCCGAGCCAGACAAGTTTGACCCGCTCCGCTTCGAGCCGGAACAGGTCAAGGTGCGGCACAAATATGCCTGGGTGCCCTTTGGCGGTGGGGCGCATATGTGCCTGGGGCTGCACTTTGCCTATATGCAGATCAAGATTCTGATGTGGCACATGCTGCGCAATCACCGGATCGATATAAGTGAAGGGTCTGGCGACAAATGGCAGGCCTGGCCGATCCCCAAACCGCGCGACGGGCTCCCGATTACGCTTGCCCCGCTTGACGCCTGACATTCCAAAGTGTATTATCTGAATAATACACAAAGGATGTCCGTCATGATGTTTCGCTCAATCCTCGTTTCCACCTTCGCAGTCTTTGCGTTGTCGGCCTGCGGCAGCCATGACGACGGCAAGGACGGCACCAACATCTCGATCAACGGCAAGGACAAGGACGGGGTCGTCGCAATCAATGCCGATGGCAAAACCGGAAAAGTCGATGTCGAACTGCCCGGCTTCAGCGCAAATCTGAATCTGCCGAAGATCATGCTGGATCATTCGAATTTCGACCTCGATGGGGTGAAGCTCTATCCCGGGTCGAAAGTGCGCGGCGTTGTCGTGAATGCTGGCGAAGGGGAAAAGGCAAAGGTCAGGGTGTCCTTCGACTCACCTGCCGACCAGGCGAAGGTCAAGGACTGGTTCAAGAGCGCCTTTGGCGAACATGAAGTCGCGTTTTCGGAAACGCCGACCGGTTTTTCGGGCAAGACCAATGACGGTGATCCCTTTGTCCTGACGCTGACGCCCAAAGGTGCGGCCGCAACGAGTGGCACGATCGATATCGACGGCTGATTGCCGCCGGATCCTGCCTAATCCCGGAATGTCCCGACAGGTTCGCGCAAGCCATCCTTGCCGCGCTGTTTGAGCTCCGCCTTCAGGATTTCCGGCTTCGGCGCCCAGAGGAAGCCAAAACTGACGGTGCCTTGCCGGGTTTCAACGACATGGTGCAAGCGGTGCGCCTGAATGATCCGCTTCATATAGTTGCTGGCGGGGATGTAGCGGTGGTGGATGCGCTTGTGCACGATCACGTCATGAAATCCGAAGTAGATTGCACCATAGGCCGCGATTCCGCCGCCTGCCCAGGCATAGAACGCGCCCTTGCCAAGCCCGATGCCCCACCAGAACAGCAGGATCGAAGGAATTGCAAAGATCAGCGCATAAAGATCATTGGCTTCCCACAAGCCAACCCGCGCCCGGTGGTGGCTGGCGTGGAGAAACCACCCCGGTCCATGCATCACCCAGCGGTGCGCAACATAGGCAACACCTTCCATCGCAATGATCGTCGTGAGAAAGAGTGCGGGGCCAGCCAATGTCAACATGAACGCCAGTATAACAACTCATTCAGCTTCGCGTCACCCCGGTTAAGCAAAGACGGGTTCAGGCAGGTTGCCCCGTCGGCGTTGCTCGGGTAGCGTTTGGGCGTGTATTGTCGGGGCACCTGCTGTCTTTCGCCCCTGCCCTGCTGGAGACGCCAATGATCCGCAGCCTTGTGCTCATCGCCCCGCTACTTGCGCTTTCCGCCTGTGCGACGCCTGAAACGCGGCTGCGCACGGGCCTGATGAACGCCGGCCTCAGCTCGGGCCAATCGGCCTGCATGGCTGACCGCATGGTCGACAAGCTCTCGCTCATCCAGCTGCGCCGAATCGCCTCGCTCAGGAATTTCCAGAAAGAGCGAATCCGCGACATGAGCATTGATCGCTTCCTTCACAATATCCGCTCGCTCGAGGACAGCGAGATCCTCGCCGTTACGACACGCGCGGCCTTGAGCTGCGCAATCCTGCGCTAAAGACTTTCCAACCGCTCAGTCCTGTGCTTTAGGCCCCTGCATTCCAATGCAGAGGACTCGGGCCAAGACATGAACATTCATGAATACCAAGCCAAGGAATTGCTCGCCAAGTTCGGCGTTCCCGTGCCTGCGGGCCATGCGGCGCTGAGCGTGGAGGAGGCCGTCGAAGCCGCAAAGCAGCTTCCCGGGCCGCTTTATGTGGTCAAGGCCCAGATCCATGCAGGAGGTCGCGGCAAGGGCAAGTTCAAGGAACTCGGTCCAGACGCCAAGGGTGGTGTTCGTCTGGCAAAGACGCTTGAAGAGGTGCGCGCCAATGCGGCGGACATGCTCGGCAACACGCTGGTCACGGTCCAGACCGGCCCGGCAGGCAAGCAGGTCAACCGCCTCTACATCACGGATGGCGTTGATATCGAAAAGGAATTCTACCTCGCGCTCCTCGTTGATCGCGCGACAAGCCGTGTCGCCGTCGTCGCTTCAACGGAAGGCGGCATGAACATCGAGGATGTGGCGCACGACAGTCCGGAGAAGATCACCACAATCACGATTGATCCGGCCACCGGCCTGATGCCGCATCATGGCCGCGCCGTCGCGAACGCGCTGGGCTTGACCGGCGATCTCGCCAAGCAGGCGCAAAGCACGCTCGCGGGGCTCTACAATGCCTTTCTTGGCACGGATGCGTCCCAGATCGAGATCAATCCCCTTGCCGTCTGCGCAGGCAACAAGTTGCTGGTGCTGGATGCGAAGGTCAGCTTCGATTCCAACGCCATGTTCCGCCACAAGGATCTCGCCGAACTACGCGATCTGACCGAGGAAGACCCGGCAGAAGTCGAGGCGTCCGAATATGACCTCGCCTATATCAAGCTCGACGGGAATATCGGCTGCATGGTCAATGGTGCCGGCCTCGCCATGGCGACTATGGATATCATCAAGCTCAACGGCGAATTCCCGGCCAATTTCCTTGATGTCGGCGGCGGTGCCAGCAAGGAAAAGGTAACGGCGGCGTTCAAGATCATCCTGAAGGACCCGGCCGTGAAAGGCATCCTCGTCAACATCTTTGGCGGGATCATGAAGTGCGATATCATTGCAGACGGCATTGTCGCGGCAGCCAAGGAAGTGAATCTGTCGGTTCCCTTGGTCGTTCGGCTGGAGGGTACGAATGTGCAGCAGGGCAAGGATATCCTTGCTGGCTCCGGCCTGCCGATCGTTGCTGCCAATGACCTTGGGGACGCAGCAAAGAAGATCGTCGCTGAGGTCCGCAAGGCAGCGTAAGGCTTGCAAACCGCCGCACATTTGTGCAGTGCGGCGAGAAATTTGACGTTAACGTAAAGCGATTCTCTGGAGGAATGACATGAAAATCCTCGTCCCCGTGAAGCGGGTGATCGATTATAATGTGAAGCCGCGGGTGAAGCCCGATGGCAGCGGCGTCGACCTGGCCAACGTCAAGATGTCGATGAATCCGTTTGACGAAATCGCAGTCGAGGAAGCACTGCGCCTCAGGGAAAAGGGCGTCGCGACGGAAGTCGTCGCTGTATCCGTTGGTCCCGAAAAGGCTCAGGAAACCCTGCGCACTGCGCTTGCGATGGGCGCCGATCGTGCCATTCTTGTCGTGGCCGAAGATGTGGAGCCGCTGGGCGTTGCCAAGCTGCTGGCGAAGATTGTCGAGGAAGAAGGGCCCGGCCTTGTGATCCTCGGCAAGCAGGCCATTGACGACGATTCGAACCAGACCGGCCAGATGCTCGCTGCATTGACGGGTCGCCCGCAGGGCACGTTTGCGTCGAAGGTCGAAGTGTCGGGTGACAGCGTGTCGGTCACGCGTGAAGTCGATGGTGGGCTGGAAACAGTCTCCCTCAAGACCCCGGCGATCATCACCACGGATCTCCGTCTCAATGAGCCGCGCTACGCGTCCTTGCCGAACATCATGAAGGCGAAGTCCAAGCCGCTGGCACAGAAGACACCGGCCGATTACGGCGTTGATGTCAGCCCGCGCCTCAAGACATTGAAGGTTACGGAGCCGCCGGTCCGCTCGGCTGGCGTGAAGGTCGCCGATGTCGATGCACTGGTGGCGAAACTCAAGGAAATGGGAGTGGCGGCATGAGCGTCCTCGTCTGGGTAGAACATGACAATGCGTCACTGAAGGACGCAACACTTGCTGCCGTCACGGCGGCGGGCCAGCTTGGCGAAGTCCACGCTCTGGTCGCCGGGAATGGCTGTTCGGCTGTGGCCGATCAGGCTGCGAAGATCGCCGGTGTCTCGAAGGTCCTACTGGCAAATGACGCTGCCTATGCCAATGGCTTGGCGGAAAATGTCGCGCCGCTGGTTGCGGGTCTGATGGCCGATTATGATGCGTTCGTGGCGCCCGCCACGTCGCACGGCAAGAATATCGCACCGCGTGTGGCGGCCAGCCTGGACGTGATGCAGATTTCGGACATCCTCTCGGTCGAGAGCGCCGATACCTTCACGCGCCCCATCTATGCGGGCAACGCCATCGCCACAGTTCAGTCGAGCGATGCGAAAAAGATCATCACGGTGCGCGGCACAGCCTTCGCCAAGGCAGCGGCCGAAGGCGGTTCGGCCAGCGTCGAAGCTGTTTCGGGTGGTGGCGATGCAGGCCTCTCGACGTTCGTCGGCGCGGAAATCGCAAAGCTCGAACGTCCCGAACTGACGAGCGCCAAGATCATCGTTTCGGGTGGTCGTGCGCTGAAGGACAGCGAGACCTTCCAGCAGGTCATCTTCCCGCTTGCCGACAAGCTTGGCGCAGCTGTCGGCGCAAGCCGCGCGGCAGTCGATGCGGGCTATGTCCCCAATGATTATCAGGTCGGCCAGACCGGCAAGATCGTGGCGCCGGAAGTCTATGTTGCCGTCGGCATTTCCGGTGCGATCCAGCATCTGGCAGGCATGAAGGATTCAAAGACGATCATCGCCATCAACAAGGACGAGGACGCACCGATCTTCCAGGTCGCGGACTATGGCCTGGTTGCGGACCTGTTCAAGGCGGTGCCCGAGCTGGTCGAAAAGCTCTAGGCTCAGACCGACGCATACCGCATTCAAAAGGGGTGGCTCCGGCCGCCCCTTTTTTTTGGCTATCGGCTGAGCATCCAGATGCCGCCCCCGATCAGGCCCGCATCGACAAACAGCGGCAGCGCAGCCACAACTCCTGCGCGAATCCCGCCAAGGGCGACGACGAGGACGGACTTGAGAACCGTATTCACGAATATCGGAAGCGAAAGCAGGATGCCAAACTGTGCCAGGGGCAACGCACCCTTGGGCAGAGTCGTCGTCATGATGATCGCGGCGTCCACATCGTAAAGGCCAGTCAGGCCGACCAGGACCGTCATCCCCTGCGCGCCATACCGGTCGATCGTCCAGCGTGCAGCGATCACGATCACGGCAACCATCACCGCAAAGCCGACTGCCGGCCAGAAATCGAAAGGATTCCGGCGCGGGGCAACTCCGCTGCCCCGGCTCCTGTCTGCGCGATAGACTGCAAGCAGCGCGTAAAGCACATTGAACGCCGCGGCAGCACCAATGCCGATTGCAAATACGCCCAGCGCAGACGGCAGCAGCACGCCGCACAGGATCAGGACGCGGATGGGCATCATCGCACTCGCCGCTGCAATCGCGGCATTGAGCATCGAACGATCCTCTCCATCCGACCGCAGCCGCCGGGCCAGTTCGGCTGTCACGGCCGTCGACGAATAGGTGGCCCCGATTGCCGCCGCCAGGATCGTGCCCCGCGTGCTGCCGAACCGTTTGCTCGCCCAGTATCCGGCAAAGGAAAGTCCGGTCACAAAGACAACAACGAGCCACAACATGCGCGGATTGAGCGCGTCATAAGGGCCCATTGCGCGGTCGGGCAGCAAAGGCAGGATGACGAGCGCAATCGCGCCATATTGCGCGGCTGCCAGCATATCGCGCTCATCGAGTGTCTGGAGCCAGCCGTGAAGCTTTTCACGCATCGACAGGATCAGGGTCGTTGCGGCCCCTGCCACCATCGCCTCGCGCGCAAGGCCGACCGTAGCCAGCATGCCGAACAGGATCGTCAGCACGCCCACCACGGCTCCCGTCGCCGACACATTGTCGTCAGGCTCCGCGAGCCGTTCCCGAAAGCCCAGCATCAGGACGCCAATCAATCCGGCAAGGCCCAGGACACCGAACCAGGGCGACAGCGCCGTGGATACAATGCCGACAAGTCCTCCGCCCAAACCCAGCAAGGCGTGGGTCCTGATCCCGGCCACCCTTCCGCCAACATGCTCGTTGCGCTGGCGCCAGCCGCGTTCCAATCCGACAAGCAGGCCAATACCCGTCGCCAGCAACAGGCCAAGAACCGGGTCAAGTCCGGCCGAACTCAGGGGAAGATTGAGCAACCCTGCCTGGGTCGACGCCTGCGAAAGAAACGGGATCACGATCTCGCTTTCGAAGCGCCCAAGCGCAAAATCACATAGCCGGACAGCGCCGCGATAACCGAGCCCATGAGTACGCCCATCTTCACACCGTCACTCATGCCGTGATCCTCAAAAGCCAGGCCGCCAATGAACAGGCTCATCGTAAAGCCGATCCCGCACAGAAGCGATACGCCATAGATCTGCTGCCAGCTTGCATGGGCGGGCTTGTCCGCAAGCCTGAGTTTCACGGCGAGCCAGACACTGGTGAAGATCCCGAGCTGCTTGCCCACAAAAAGGCCAGCCGCAATGCCGAGCGGAAGCGGTGCCAGGAGGGCATCAGGACCCACGCCCGAAAGAGAGACCCCCGCATTGGCAAAACCGAACAGGGGGACAATGCCGAACGCGACAGGCTTGTGCAGCGTGTGTTCGAGTCTGTGGAGCGTCGAATCCTCAGCCTCGGGAGCACCGGGCGTCGGGCGCAACGGAATGGTGATGGCCGCAAGCACCCCGGCAATCGTCGCATGCACGCCCGAGAGGTAGACTGCGACCCAGAGCAGGGCCCCGAGGGGGAGGTACAATCGCAATTGCCTGACGCCGGAGCGGTTCAAAGTGTACATCAACGCAACGATGGCAATCGCAGCGAGCAAGGCGGCTCCGTGTATCGCACTGGTATAGGCCAGGGCGATGATCGCGACTGCCCCCATGTCGTCCACAATGGCAACCGTTGTCAGGAACAGCTTCAGTGATGCCGGCGCCCTGCTGCCAAGCAAGGCGAGCACACCGATGGCAAAGGCAATATCCGTTGCGGCCGGAATGGCCCAACCCCTTGCCAGCACAGGCTCGCCACCCGTGACGGCAAGGTAGACCAGCGCCGGCACGATCATTCCGGCCGCCGCTGCGATCATCGGCAAGCGCCGGTCAGCCCAGGTCGACAGATGCCCGTCAACAAACTCGCGCTTGATCTCGAGGCCGACCAGCAGGAAAAACAGCGCCATCAGACCATCATTGATCCAGGCGTGCAGCGAAAGTGGCCCGGCCATGAGGTGGAACACGTCAAAATAAAGCGTAGCCAGCGCGCTGTTCGCCACGAGCATGGCGAGCGCCGCCGCCGCCATCAGGAGGATGCCCCCGGCAGCTTCGCTCTCAAGAAACTCTCGCAGCGCTGAGCGCGGTGTGGGTCGACTCTCATTCACGGCAATATCAATAACCCATTTGGCGTTTTTGTCAAGACAATAGGATCATAAAGTGAACACCTTTTCAGCGCACGGTGAAGCGGGATTGATCGACAACATGTCCCGATGGGTCGACCAGAGCAAGTTTATGCACACCCGGTCCAGCCAAGATCATTGGCGCATTTCCGGCATCTCCCAAATCCCTCCTGTCAAGAACCAGTCGATGGCCCGTCACCTCTCCCGTGACCGCGAATCCGAGCCGCTGGCGGTCTATGGGAATATCGGGATCGAGCGCGTAGACACTTCCAGAAACCGGATTGGTTATTCTCGGACGCCGCGCGGCCGCCGGTGCAGCCACCTGAACTGCCTGTCCGGTTCCTTTCAGAAAATATTCCTGCCTTGGGGATTCAAGACCGCCCGCAAAGCGGATCGGTCGCGTTTCGATGCCCGCCGGCATTGGCGGCGCCCGGCCCGGGGCATGGGCATGAAGCGCCATCATCACATCCCGCCAGACAGGCGCCGCGCCGCTCGTGCCGGACACGGCTTTCATGCTGTCGCCCTCAAGGTTCCCGATCCACACCGCAACGGTATAGCGGTCTGACCAGCCGACGCACCAATTGTCGCGCATTGCCTTGGAGGTCCCCGTCTTGACGGCTGCCCAGAAAGGCAGCTTCAGTGCACTGTCCAGCCCGAACGTGCCAGAGCGCGCCAGCGGATCGGAGAGGATCGACCCGACCAGCCAGCTGGCCTGTTCCGACAATACCCGCCGCGGCGCTATGCGCGGATCGCCCGCTCGCAGCCGCAACGGAGACCAACGCCCGCCCAGCGCAAAGCTGCGATAGGCCGCGGCCTGTTCGAGTAGTGTCACTTCTGCTGAACCAAGAGCCAGCGAAAATCCGTAATATTGGCCGTCCTCGGTCAGCCCGCGATAGCCCGTATCCCAAAGCCGGTCGCGAAAGGCTTCCGTCCCGCCGATCACCAGCGTGCGCACTGCCGGCACGTTCAGGGACCCAGCCAGGGCCGAGCGGACCGAGACCGGCCCCTTGAAGACATGATCGTAATTCTGCGGGACATACAGTCCCGATGCCGTGTCGAGTTGCACCGGAGTATCATCAAGGATGGATGCCGGCGTCAGATAGCCGCGCTCCATCACCATGCCGTAGAGGAACGGCTTCAGGGTCGATCCGGCCTGGCGATAGGCGTCCGCTCCATCGACCGAAGCAGCCGTCGAACCGCCGCCGACGCCGCCCACGTAGGCCAGCACATCGCCGCTTGCATTGTCGACCACGACAACAGCCCCGTCGCGCGCCCGCGCACTCCCAAGCCCGAGAAGCTGGCGTCGCAGCGCGGCTGTGGCCATGGTCTGGATACCGCGATCAAGCGTGGTCGCCACGCGCATCCCGGGTTCGGTGAGGAGCTTCACCGAAAGGTGCGGCGCAAGGCCGGGATCGAGCGCCAACTGTCGCTGGCTGCCAAGCATGGCGTTGGCCATGTCACGCAAGCGCGCGCAGTCATTGGGGCTGGCATGGCACGCCCGAGCGGCCACCACCGCGGGCGGAGCCGCAGGGTCTGGCAGCAACGCGGCAACCAGCCGCGCTTCGTCTCCCGTCAATGTAGCAGGGGTCTTTCCGAACAGGCCGAGTGCGGCTGCACCGAGCCCCTGCGCCTCCCCCCGGAAGCCGGCAAGATTGAGATAGGCCGCGAGAATCTGGTCCTTAGACCAGCGCGCCTCCAGCGACCGTGCGGCCCGCATCTGGCGGACCTTGTCGAACCAGCTTCGTGTGCCAGGAGCGGCAAGGCCCGGGGCGAGAAAGGCAGCGACCTGCATCGAAATTGTGCTCGCCCCGCGCGACCGCTGTCCAGAAAGCCTGGCTTTCACCGCGCTTGCAATCGCCAACCAGTCGACACCGCCATGATCACGAAAGCGCTTGTCTTCGGATGCCACGACAGTTTCGACCAGTGCTGGCGCGATCTGCCCAAGCGGCACCCAAGCCAGTCTCCGCGCATGGAAGTTGACGCGCTGGCTGTCGAGCAATTGGCCGTTTCGATCGTAGAGCCAGGATTCGCTGGGCTGCCACGCCGCGACAACCCGTGCATAGCTCGGGAGCGAGGGCGGGATCGTCGCCAGCCAAAACAACAGCATCGCGACGATTGGCAGAAGGAGCAACACCATCCTCCCTGAAGCAAAGCTTCGGGGAGGGGGACCGTCCGCAGGACGGTGGAGGGGTTGGGCCATCGAATCTGCCCCTCCACCATCGCTTTGCGACGGTCCCCCTCCCCGCCCTTTCAGGACAGGGAGGATATTCGCAAACCAACTC
The DNA here is from genome assembly GCA_046348625.1 of Sphingomonadaceae bacterium. Taxonomy (GTDB): domain Bacteria; phylum Pseudomonadota; class Alphaproteobacteria; order Sphingomonadales; family Sphingomonadaceae; genus Aquisediminimonas. Next base: position 488,280 of record JAXMDX010000001.1, on the reverse strand, counting down.
ACCGCATCGCCACCGTGATCGGCTTGTTCGGCACCTGTGCGCGGATATCGGGCGAATACATCGCTTCGACTCGGGTCGGCGGCAGGCTGAAATTGCCGGTGCCGTTCAATCGGACGGCATATTCCGTCACGAACCGGCCACGCGGCACCCACTCGAAATAGCCGCGCCATGCATCCCTGCCACGCTCGACATAGGACGGCTGAACGCCTTCGCCGTCCGATGCTGCTGCTCCGAGGATGGCCGATTGACCGCCCAGATTGCCGATGATCGTCGCGCCAGGCGGCACGGGGTCGTTGACGACGACCCAGTTGCGCTCTGCCGTGGCGTCAACGGTGATCGTGATCTTGAGCACATCCCCCCGCGTCAATTGCCCCGGCACCTTCTGGCTGAGAACGGCGACCGACTTGGTCAACCGGTACCCGGCAAACAGCGGCTTCTGCAGGGGAACCGCGGCATGGACGCTGATCATTGCCCAGGGCCCTGCCCCGCCCGTCTGCGAAAGCGTGAGTGGCGCAGGTGCCGTCGGCAGCGGCAGACGTAACAGACCACCGTCGCCTGGCATCGGCCATCCCTGTGTCAGGCTCTTGCCGGCAAGGGCAATCGTCGTCACGCCCTTGACAGCCGTTGCCGGGAACAAGGTTGCGAACCGACGCGTGGCAATCGTCCCCCAGGCATTGGCGGGCGTCGTATCCCAATGACCGCGCCGCTGCCTCAGCGCAGTGCCGATCATCATCTTCGGGCCCTCGTCACCCCAGCCGGGACGCCCAAGGACAGCAAGCAACGCCTTGATCGACATTTCGTCGCCCGACGTCATCATCCACCAGGGCGCAGTCGCCGCATCGGCAAGGTCCAGTCGCGACCCTTCATAAACGATCCGCTGGCGCAGGGTGCGCTCTGCCGTCAGGCGAAGATTGGTGTTCGCGCCTTTGGTGCGGTCGATCGCCGCCAGCCAGTCGGTCAAAGCCGATGTCGGCATGTCAGCTGGGGCAAGGCCGATCGCGCCCAGCATGGCCGGGGTCGATGCTCCATTGCGTGCGAGCGCCGCCAATGCCGCGATCCGGATCAACCGGGCATCGCCGCTCCAGCGCGCTTCCCGCTCAAGCCGCCCGTCAACGACCGCTTTCATCGCGTCAATCATCCGGGCCTTCGGCGCATCCGGAATCTGGAATCCGGCCTCCGCCGTCATCGAGAGGACATAGGCCGTCAGCGCTTCGGAGCCCTGAATCTGGGCAATCGGGAAGTATCGAAGCAGTCCGTCGCTATCCATGTACGCTGGAATATCCCCGGCCAGCCCTGTCCACGCCCCGGCATCGCCAAGCACTACCGCCCGCGAAAGGCGCTGCTCAAAGTAGTTGTAGGGATAGTCGCTCATATAGCCACGGACACCCGCCAGTGGCGGTGCAAGAGTATCCGTCAGCTTCACATCGACAAAGCCGCCGGGCAAAGCTCCTTCCGGTGCCGCAACAGGGATCGGCACGCCATTGCCCACTCGTGCCAGTGTCGCTGCCCAGACCTCGACCGGCACAGCAGGGATCACGTCCTGCGAAACGGCAATCCGGTCTGCGGCCTTGCCGTTCGACGATTTGGCTTCGACCGTCCAGTCGAGTTTCCCGACGCCTTCGGGTGCGGTCAGGTTCCATGTCACGGGGACAGCGCCACCCGCTGGAATGGTTACCGTCAAAGGCTCTCCCTTGGCGACGCTGGGTGTCACGCTGACTGTTGCCGTCACCTTCATGGGCTTGTCGGATGCGTTGCGGAGCGTGAAGCTCGCACCGTACCAGTCGCCCGTCCGAACCAGCGGCGGGAGGCCGGAGAAAAGCTGCAGATCCTGACTTGTCCGCACCGTCACAGCACCGGTTCCGAAGAGCCCGGCGCCTTCATTGGCAATCGCAACCAGCCGGAAGGCAGACAGCGAGTCCGAAAGCTGGACCGGAATCTTGGCCCTGCCCCTTTCATCCAGCGCGACACGCCCGCGCCAGAGCAGGACCGGCTTGAAGTCGTCGCGGGTCACGGCCGACGCATCACCGCCACCGCCGCCCGCTTCAACGGCCTTCTTGCCATAGTGGCGCTTGCCGACGACCTGGGTCTGCGCGGTTGAGGTCAGGACGGAAAGCGGCCGCTCGCCCATCATCGCATCGATCAGGTTCCAGCTGTCATTGGGTGAAAGCTGAAGCAGCGCTTCATCGACAGCCGCAAAGGCAATCTCGGCTGACCTGGCTGGCTTGCCGCCGGGTTCGGTCACCGCGATGTCGACGCCTGCGGTTTCGCGGACGCCATATTTTGGCTTGTCCGCCTTGACCTTGACAGCAAGCCGATGCCCTTCCCAGCCAACCTTCACCTTGGCAATGCCAAGCCGGTAGCTGGGCTTCGCAAGGTCGACCAGCGCGGTGACCCCTCCGCCTTCACGATTGAAGAAGGGCAAGTTCCACTCTCTTGCCGTTTCGGCCAACCATTGCCGCCAGCCGCTCACCCTGCCCCTGACAGCCAGAACCGACACGAACACATCCGGCGCATAGGCACCGGGCATCGGCACGGACACAACCGGATCCTTGCCCGAAAGTTCGGTGACAAAGCTCGACAGCACACCTTCGCGTTCAACCGTGACCAGCGCCGTCGCGTCCCGGAATGGCATCCGCACCTGAAATGTGGCGGTATCCCCAGCCTTGTAGCTTTTGGCTTCGGGGATCAGGTCCATCCGGTCGCCATTGTCGCCCCCGAACCACCAGTCATCCTCTCCGGCAAGCCAGACCGACCGGACGGCGCGCGCAACATTGCCATCGGCATCCGTTGTCGTCGCAACCACCGTCACTTCGCCTGAAACCCCCGGCGCCAGTTGGCAGGACGCAAGCCCCTGTCGGTCCGTCGTCGCTGAACATCCGCCACCGATCTTCGTTACCCGGACCTGGTTGTCATAGGCATAAAAGCCGCCAATCAGTCGGCGGCGCGCCGTGAGTATTTCGCGCGTATAGACATCGAGCCGAACCGGCCGCCCCTTGATCGCGTGCCCTTCGGTATCGAGTGCGGCGATCTTCACCCGCAAATCGCTATCCCGCATCAACCAGCCATCTGTCTTGATGCCCAACTGGATTGCCGATGGAAGCAGGGAAATCCTGCGATAGGCAGTCAGCGTTTCGCCATTGGCATCCTCATAATCCATTTCGACCGTCATGTCGGTCGCATCCTCGATCTCGCGACCGATATCGATGTTGGTTTTTGCTGTGCCGTCGGCGCCGAGCGTTGCTGGCAGCGTCTGCGCCAAGGGCAATTCAGCGGGCGGGTCTTCTTCGCTGTCGCCAGCAAGCGGGAAGGTGCCTTCCTTCACCATCTGGCCACCAAAGGTCCAGTCTTCCCAACCTTCAGGCGTATTGTCACGCGTGCCGAACGCTGTGCGGATATTCACTGCAAGTCCGGGCGCCGGCCCCCCGGACAGATAGCCCACGAAAAGATCGAGCGGAACGGACGTTGGGCGGACCAGAACAGACTTGGGCCCGGTAATCGTCGCCTTCATTGTGGGCAGGCGGAATTCATCGACGCGGAAGGTCTGATCGAGATAGACAATGTCTTCTCCGGTTTCGATCTTCATCGAATAATCGCCCTGCGGTGCGCCCTTGGGCACGGTCCAGCTGGTTTCTCCGATGCCGTCCTTGCCGATCGAAACGGGCATGTCGAATGTCGTGCCGGAGCCGGAATGCGTCAGCTTCAACGTGCCGTTGATCGCGTCCGCAAATCCGAAGCCGGTTCCGATCGGACGGCGCAGAATGTGTTTCATGTTGATCGTTTCGCCCTCGCGGACAAGCGTGCGATCGAAGATGGTGTGAATGATATCGTCAGCCGCGGACCAGCCATAAGGCAGGTCGAAGTCATAGGGCCTGATGCCCTCGCCCCATTCGGTAAGCGTAAAGCTGAAGTCGCCAGATTGCCGCGCCGAGATCATCAGGGCGTGACTTTCGGAGGATTCATCGCAGCTGCCCGAGGTTTCGGGCTCCGGCAAGCCGCCCGAGATCATCAGTCGACCCTGCTTGTCAGTCACGCCCCGCGCAAGCTGGCTACCGTCGCAACTGTCGGTCACCCGTACATCGGCTCCGGCAACAGGCAGGCCGGTATCCAGCGTCGTCACCCAGGCCAGCGACGCTTCGCGGCCCCATTTGAAATGGACCGCCATGTTGGTCACAAGTGCCCCTGCTGCCACGTAGCGGGGCACATTGCGCCCCAGCAGTGTCTGCCCCAGCACCGGGCTGTTCAATTCCACGATATAGAACCCCGGCGCCTTCAGGGGGATGCCGACGACTTCGAAATCCTTGCCCTTGCCAGGCAGTGCAAGGCTCATCCCTTCGCCCTGGCCGTTCAGAAGGGATTTGGTGCCCGTGTAATTCACATCGACCTCTTCGCCCTTGATCGTCTCGGTGCGGAAGTCATTGTCATTGGCATCGTCGAGATCGCGCAGCCATTGCGCGATCTGCCCGTCAGACGCATCGACGCGCAGCATGTCCCCATTGACCTTGCTGATCCGCTGCGCGAGCGCTGGTTCCACGGCACGGACGGTCACGGGGAGGATGCCGCCCTCATTGGCTTCGATAATCCCGAAATCGGCTGCAAACTTCACCAAAGGCGGCGCAGCATCGATTTTGACCTCAAGCGGAAATCGCTGAAGATTGACGAGCTTTCGACCGCTTTCATCTGCAATGTCCGCCGGCAGCGTCAATTTGCCCTTCACCGCTGCAGGCAGCGGAGCGACGAACTTCAGATCGCTGATCGTCGCGCTGTTTTCCTCTTCTTTCGTCAGTTTGGGCGAAAGCGATGTGCCGTCCGGGAAGCTCAGCCGCACGGCCTTGGCCATGGCCAATGGTACCGGGGCCGTAAAGCGCACATATGCGGGCTGGACCGGATTGCAGCCTGCCTGCGGATTCACGCGCCCGCATTCAAACCGCGCAGAAAACTCCTTGCGCACTGTGAAATCGAACCGCTGGTCACGCCCGGCAAGACGTCCATCCTTGCCGGCAATGTTGGCCCCCCAGACCAGCGCAACATCGCGGCCCGGCGGCAGCGGACGGCGGCATTTGACAGCGACCACATTCTGATAGGCTGCGGCGCGCTCGGATGCGCTGGCCGAGACGTCTGCCGGAAACCCGCCCTCTTCCAGAAAGTTGCGCAGGTTCCAGTTGCTGGTGCCAAGGTCGGCGATCAGTTTCGGCGCAACAGCAGGGTCGAGCACATCAAGCGCGATCTTCTCGCCTATTCCATCGACGGCGCAATAGCCTTGTGCCGCGACCGATTGCCGGTTCGGCTGGACATTGGTCGCAACGAGGAAGACCTGATCTTCCTCGATATCGCCATCATATGTGCCCGGCAGCACGGCACGCGCAGATGGCCCGCCCGTATCGATCTTGTAGCTCGCAGCGCCGGAAAGCTTGACGCCTTTGGCGCTCGCAAGGTTCGGGCGCAGCTTGACCTCACACGTCAGTCCACCGGGGAGCGGTCGTGAAAACTCGTGAACAAAGGTCTGCGGATCAACCCAGCGCCCCGTGCCGCTGATCGGACATGTGACCGAGAAGGGTGGCGCGGCTCGCGGATCGCCCAATGCCACCATGGGTTCCGAAAAACGCATCGTGAAACGATCTATGACCCCGCTGTTGCCCCCTGCCCCACCCGGGGTTGCAAGGACCACCTGAGGGGGCGAGTCGGTGAGAGCAACGAGAGGAGTTGCCAGTGCAGCCAGACCAGCGACAATCACCCAAGGCTTCCACCCCATATCTTCCTCCTGATTGCGAATCCCTCGCGGCCGCCCCCGAAATTGACGCCAATTGCCACCCCGAGTCTAGGCTTTCCCGGAGCAAAGAAACACAATAGGGATCAGGAATCTCACTCACGCCAGGGGATCGCGTATGGCCGGGCTGTATTTCGAAGAATTCACGGTCGGGCAGTGTTTCCGACATGCACTCAAGCGAACCGTGACCGAAACGGACAACCTTCTGTTCAGCGCAATGACGCACAACCCGGCCGCGCTGCATCTTGATGAGGAATACTGCCGCGAAAACAGCGAGTTCGGCACACGGATTGTCAATAGCTGCTTCACCCTTGGCCTGATGGTCGGGATCTCGGTTGGCGACACGACACTGGGAACGACCGTTGCCAACCTCGGCTGGGATGAGGTTCGCTTTCCCAAACCGCTCTTTCACGGAGACACAGTGCGCGTCGAGAGCGAAGTGGCCGAAATCAGGGAGAGCAAATCGCGCCCGCAAAACGGGATCGTGGTCTTCATCCATCGCGCCTTCAACCAGAAAAATGAACTTGTCGCTCAGTGCAAGCGCTCCGCGCTGATGATCCGAAAGCCCCAATCCGCATGAAACTCCGCTCGCTCCTTTTCGTTCCCGGCGACAGCGAAGCCAAGATTGCCAAATCGGGCGGCGTCGGTGCTGACGTGCTGATCTTCGATCTTGAGGACTCAGTGGCTGCTGCGCGCAGGCCCGAGGCACGCCGACTGGTTCTCAACCATCTGGACGCACATGCTGCCAGCCGGACAAGCCTTTTCTATGTCCGCATCAATCCGCTCGACACTCCCGATGCGCTTGCCGACCTTGAGGCCATCATGCCGGGCCGGCCAGACGGCATCGTCTTGCCGAAAGCTCGGGGCGCCGAGGACATTGCCGAGCTATCGCTTGTGCTCGACCAGCTTGAGGCTGCACTCGGCTTTGTGCCGGAATCGACCCGGATCATTCCTGTAGCCACCGAAACCCCGGCGGCACTTTTTACCTTGGGGTCCTATGTTCTCGCTGGTCCACGCCTGGCCGGCATGACCTGGGGCGCCGAGGACCTGAGCGCAGCCGTCGGTGCAACCGGCTACAAGGAAAATGGCCAATGGACGGCGCCTTACCAGTTGGCTCGCTCGCTTTGCCTTTTCGCGGCTTCGGCAGCTGAAGTCGCCCCTATTGATACCTTGCATGCCGATTTCCGGGATGAATCCGGTCTTGCCGAAGCGGCCCAAAGGGCACGCCGCGATGGCTTTACGGGGATGCTGGCGATCCATCCGGCGCAAGTTCCGATCATCAACGCGGCCTTCACGCCCACGCCGGAGGAAATTGCCCACGCCGAAGCCGTCGTCGCTGTCTTCGAAGCGAATCCGGATGCCGGCGTCGCAAGCCTCAACGGCAAGATGCTCGATCGGCCGCACCTCGTGCAGGCACGGAAGATATTGGCAAGACGATGATGAAGACAAACCAGGACCTGCGCGACCGGCTTCAGCAACTCCACGCGCTTACCGCGCAGACGCCGCTCTTCAATCCGGTCTTTCAGCTAAGCCTGGACATTTCGCGCGAACTCGAAGGCGGCGTAATCGATCTGTCAGTGATCGACGCTCTGGCGAACGATCTTAGCTGCGAAGCCTTGCAAAGCCGTGCCATGCGGATCCGTCACTTGCTGGCGCCGGTAGGCCTGGACGACAATATTGGCCGGTTGCGAGCCCTTGCCGATGCTTCGGCAAAAATGCTCGGGTTCGAGGGCTATTGCGCCCGGTGGAGCCAGCCATTGTTGCATGTTGTCTTCACGGGCCACCCGACTTTTCTGCTCACACCGACTCAAAGCGACGCAGTGGCCGAAGCGGCGAGCAGCGGAGATACAGCGCCAGCCACGCTTTGCCTTATCGAGACCGAACGCCCGCCCATAACCCTCGTTGGCGAGCATGATGAGGCGATTGCTGCGATGCGACGGGCAGGATCTGCACGCGACGCGATGGTCGGCGTTCTGCTGGATGTTGCCGCACAGCACTGGCCGGAGCGTTGGCAATCCTTCAAACCCCTCCCGTGGCGGCTGGCAACCTGGGTCGGCTATGACATGGACGGCCGCACCGATATTGGCTGGGCGACGAGCATCGGCTTTCGGCTCCTCGAAAAAGCAGAACGCCTTGCAGACTATGCCGAAGCACTCGCCGACCTGGATGAAGGGATCGCGGAACGCCTGAAGGGCGCAGAAGCACATAGCCGCGAAATGGCTGCCCTTTTTGCGACTGATCTGTCCCAGCCCGCGGAGCTCTCTGCCGCAGCCAACCGCTTGACGGCTGACGCGCCCGGAAAACTGCTCTCCCTGGCGCCGATCATCTCGGAGCTTGAAGCGCTTGCTGCCTCGCAGGACGAAAAGACTGCCAAAGCCCTGCTGACTGTAGCTGCGGCAATGCGCGCCGACGGGCTTGGCATGGGCGGCATCCATTTCCGTGTGAACAGTGCCCAGCTTCACAACGCGATCCGCAGGCGCATCGATCCGGACAATACGCTCGATCTTGCCAGTGGCACTGCGCTCAAGCGCATGCGCACATTGCTCGGCGACGTCAGGCCCCTGCGGTCGAATTTTGCAGCGCTTGCGATCGAGAATACCACAGCGCTGCGCCAGTTCCTGGCCATGGCGCAGATCCTCCATCATGTGGACAGCGATACGCCCATCCGCATGCTGATCGCAGAATGCGAAGAGCCGCAGACTGTGCTTGCCGCGCTTTATTTCGCACGCCTGTTCGGCATTGCGGACAAGGTCGATGTGTCGCCGCTGTTCGAAACCGAAAGCGCGATGGAACATGGCGCACGCTTCCTCGATGCGCTCCTCGGTGAACCTGCCTATCGCGACTATGCGCGAATGCGGGGGCGGGTTTCAGTGCAGACCGGCTTTTCGGATGCCGGGCGCTTTGTCGGCCAGCTTCCGGCCGCTCTTGCGATTGAACGACTGCAAGGCCGGATGGCGCGGATCATGGCAAAGCACGGCCTGGGCGATGTGGCTGCATTAATCTTCAACACCCACGGAGAATCCATGGGCCGCGGGGCGCATCCTGCAAGTGTTCACGACCGGCTGCGTCATCCCATGAGCGATTGGGCAAGGGCCCAGTTCGCCCACCAGGGCATCCGCACCGAACTGGAGGCCAGTTTTCAGGGCGGCGACGGATTTCTGCTGTTCCGGACCCCGCAGCTGGCGCTCGCGACGCTGACCCGTATCGCCGAAACGGAAATCGCACCCCCTCCTGCTGCGGAAGACCCGTTCTACAAGCGCACCGACCTCAGTCTCGACTTCTATCGCGGGATCCGGAAGGTCCAGCGCGACCACCTTGCATCACGCACCTATGCCCGAGCAATCACGGCCTTCGGGCTTGGTCTCTTGAACGAAACCGGTTCGCGCAAGTCCCGACGCCAATCGGATATTTCGGCCGACCGGGAGATGAGCCTCAGACAAATCCGGGCCATTCCCCACAATGCCATTCTCCAGCAACTGGGTTATCCCGTGAACGTCCTGTCGGGCGCAGGGACCGCTGCGGACGACAATCTCGAAGCGATTTCCGAGCTGATCAGCGCGTCCGCGCGCGGGCGACAGCTGTTTCGGTTGCTCGGCGCAGCCAATCGTCTGGCGAGCATCAAATCGGTCGCGGCTTATGGCGAACTGTTCAACAGCGCTTATTGGGCCAGCCGCACCTATCGCGGGAGCGAGCCGCATCTTGAAGCGGCGTGCACAGCGCTCGCGGAGAGATTGACCAGCGATGACCGGACAGGAGTCTTCCGCCGGCTTGCGTCGCGCTTGCGTGTCGACGGTCTCAAGTTCCACCGCCTGCTTGCACGTTTGCCAAAGTCCGAAGGGCCGGACGACATGGAGGAAACCCGCCGAACCCTGGGTGTGCTTCAGGCCTTGCGGCTCGCGCTCATGCAGCACATGTTCCTGCGCGCTGTGCAGATACCGGCGTTTTCCCGAAGCAATGACATCAGCCGCGATGACGTGCTTGAAATGGTCTTCACGCTCCGGATCGATGATGCGGTCGGCCTGCTGCGCAAGGCCTTTCCGGTCGAAGCCCCGGCATTGGCGGATTTTTCGGTCAATGAACCGAGTGACTATCCGGACGGCGATGATCAGGCTTATGCCGGAATCCAGTCTGCCTATATTGACCCGATTGCCAATGCATACGGCCTTTGCCTGCGCATAAGCACGGCCATTGCAAACCACTTCGGCGCCCATGGCTGACAGCGGCCCCGCCTCTGCCGATGCCCTGAAAATGGATGTGGCCGCATTGAACGCATTCCTGCGCGATGCCTTTCCGCACTCCACCGATGGCACTGGGGGCACAGTGGTTATCGCTGAGCCAGGGCATGTTCGAATGCAACTCCAGAGCAACGATGGGCACCTGAGGCCAGGGGGGATCGTGTCGGGCCCGACCCAGATGGCCCTGACCGACAGTGCGGCTTATGCGCTCGTTCTGGCGCATATCGGGCCAGTGGCGATGGCCGTCACAAGCTCGCTCAACTATCAGTTTCTCCGGCCGTGCCGACCGGGGGTTGTTACGGCTGATGCGCGCTTGCTCAGACTTGGCCGTCGCTCGGTTGTCGCTGATCTGCGCCTTTGGACCGACGACGAAATGAGGCCCGTGGGACAGGCAAGTGTGACCTATATGCTCCCCTGAGGGGCTGTCGCCCTTTTACCAGAGCCTAGCGGCTGATCCGAATCTGTTTGAGACGCGATGTGTCCCCCCGTTCAATCGAGAGTGCGGATTTTGGCAAGCCCAGCGCCTTGGCGAGCAGGGCAATCACAGCCTTGTTTGCCTTTCCGTCCTCCGGCGGCACGGTGACCCAGATGCGGACCGAAATGCCTTCAGCACTGTCCGGCTCAACCGCAATCCTGGCTGACCGGGCATTTGGGGTCACCCGAACCGTCAGTATCCCCCGGGCATCCATGCTTGCGAAGAGCGCCTCTCGCTCAGCCACCGGAATAGTTTTGCCTCAAGGCGGCCTTCTGAACCTTTCCCATCGCGTTCCGGGGTAGGTCTTCAACGAAGATCAACCGGCGGGGGTGCTTGAATCGGGCCAGATTGCCATCGATTGCCGCGCGCACCGATGGTTCTAGTGAAGCGTCTCCCACAATGACGGCCAGCACGCTTTCGCCAAAATCGGCATTTGGAACTCCGATGACAGCGCTTTCGACGACACCCGGCACGGCATCGATTACTTCTTCGATTTCCTTGGGGTAGATATTGTAGCCCCCGGAAATGATCAGGTCCTTCGCCCGCCCCACGATCGTGACGCGGCCTTCCGCATCAATTGTCGCGATATCGCCTGTGATGAACCATCCGTCAGGCCGGATATCCTCGGCCGTTTTCTCTGGATTGCGCCAATATCCCTTGAAGACGTTCGGACCTCGAATCTCGATGACGCCGGGGCTGCCAGGAGTAACGGGCTTGCCGTGCGCATCGGCAACCCGAAGCTCGACGCCCGGAAGCGGCATACCCACGGTCCCTGCAATCCGATCGCCCTCGAGCGGGTTCGATGTGATCATTCCGGCCTCGGTCATGCCGTAACGCTCCAGAATACGCATGCCGGTTCGCGCCTCGAATGCCCTGTGCGTTTCGGCGAGCAGCGGTGCCGATCCAGAAATGAAAAGCCGCATCGCCCGAGCAGCGTCCTTGTCGAGCGAGGCATCAGCGAGCAGTCGCGTGTAAAAAGTCGGGACGCCCATCAGGATCGTGGCTTGAGACATCAGGCCGATGACTTCGGACACATCGAACTTGGCCAGAAAGATTGTCTTCGACCGATTGAGGAACATGGTGTGAAGCGCAACAAAAAGACCGTGGACATGAAAGATGGGCAGCGCGTGGATCAGCACATCATCCGGTTTGAGCGCCCAAATGTCGATCAAGGTCCGCGCGTTTGACAGCAGGTTCCCGTTGCTGAGCATTGCTCCTTTGGACCGGCCGGTCGTCCCCGAAGTATAGATGATCGAAGCGATGTCGTCGGCTGAGCGGGAAACGACGGCATTATCCGGATCGCATGCTCGCGCTTCAGCCCAGATTGGCGCGTCCGGCCCAGCCATATCGGCTGCCGACACACATAGCCTCGGCTCCGCATCCTTGATGAAATATTCGATTTCAGCCGGGGTGTAGGCCGTATTGAGCGGCACGAAGATTGCGCCTGCCCGCAAGCAAGCCAGATAGAGCGCCACTGCACCGACACTCTTTTCGACCTGCACGACAATTCTGTCTCCCGGACCGACACCGCGTCCGCGAAGGACCGCCGCAAATCGGGCAGAGAGCTCGTCAAGCTCTCCAAAGCTCAGGCCGGAGCCATGCGCATCGACCAAGGCCGGAGCCTGCCAGTCAAGCGCGAAAGCGGATTGGAAATGGGCATAGAGATTCGCATTCATCGCAAACTGCCTAAATGGCCCTGTAGCAAGATTGCAAACCTGTTGCGCAACGATCGAAGCCTGTCTAGTCGCGCGGCATCTGGAATAGCTGAGAAAGATGTTTGCATGGTGCGCCTCCAACCTGTCCTTGTCTTGTCTGCGTCCGCACTGCTGGCGCTTGGTGCCTGCTCCAAGCCAGCGGAAGAAGCCAGCAACAGCGCTGAAGCGAGCCCTGAAGCGTCCGTCGCCGAACCGGCCTCTGCCCCGGTCGCCTATGCCAGTCTGAAAGGCGATGTTGCGGCCGGAGAAGCGGCTTTTGCACAATGCAAAGTCTGTCACAGCCTCGAAGAGGGGAAGACCATGATTGGCCCGACCCTTCACAAGGTGATCGGTCGCCCGGCAGGCTCGGTCGCGGGCTATAGTTATTCGACGGCCATGAAGTCATCGGGCATCGTCTGGAGCGAGGAAAAGCTCTTCGCGTATCTTGAAAAGCCGCAGGCTTTGGTGCCGGGAACCAAGATGAGCTTTGCCGGCTATCCCGATCCTCAAAAGCGCGCCGACGTGATTGCATGGCTCAAGGCGAACGGCGGAAGCTAGGCCCCGGCGCGGGCAACCTGGAAGCCCGCCCAGGATTGGCTGACCGGCATCAATTCGAGCGCGTTGATGTTGATATGCGGCGGCAGGGTCGCGACCCAATACAGCGTGTTCGCGATGTCTTCCCCGGTCATCGGATTTGCTCCACCATATAGAGTATCCGATGCCTCCTGATTTCCGCCCGTGCGCACAAGCGTAAATTCGGTTTCAGCCATGCCGGGCTCGATCGAGGTCACTCGGACACCCGTTCCGTGCAGGTCCGATCGGAGGCCAAGCGAAAATTGCCGAACAAAGGCCTTGGTGCCACCATAAGCATTGCCGCCGGGATACGGGTAGGATGCGGCCACGGAACTGATGTTGATGATGGCTCCGCGCCGTTCGATCAAGCCGGGCAACATCTTGTGCGTGATGGCCATCAGGCCTGTGATGTTGGTGTCGACCATCTGACGCCATTGATCAAGATCGGCCTTGAATGCAGGGGCAGTGCCAAGCGCCAGACCGGCATTGTTGATCAGCAAATCAATGCCAGCAAAGCTGGACGGAAGCGCATCAAGCGCTGCCCCCATTGCAGCGCCGTCGCGAATGTCGAACACCGCGCCGTGAACCTTGTCCGGCCCGAGTTCCTCGACCAGTGCACTGATACGGTCGGCGCGACGCCCTGTTACGACCGCGCGCCAGCCATTCTTCACAAACAGCCGCGCGGCAGCGGCTCCGAAACCAGCCGTCGCACCGGTCACCAGAACTGTTTTCGACATGCAACCCTCCTTCGACCGATCACCGTTAAATCGGGCGTTAGCCAAAGCCCTTCACTGGAACAATCCCGCCGCCAAGGAGATGCAACAATTAGGTAGTGTTCCCAATTCCAACGGATCGTCTTGGGCTTAATGCCTGCTGGTGCAGATGAAGGACAAGACATTGAGCCCACCAACAGTCACAATTCATGGCGCTGGACGCACAGTCACAGGCTCATGCTATGAGGTTGCCTGCGGCGACGCGCGAATTCTGGTCGATTGTGGCCTCTTTCAGGGGTCGCGCACGCTTGAGACGCTCAACCACACAGCGGCCTCGTTCGATGCAAAAGCCATTGATGCCGTCATCCTGACGCATGCCCATCTTGATCACAGCGGACTTTTGCCAAAGCTTGTCGCGAACGGCTTCTCCGGGCCGATCTGGACGACAGCGCCGACAGCCGACCTGCTTGTTCCGATGCTGGCCGATGCAGCGCGCCTTCAGGAACAAGAGACGATGCGCCGCAATCGTCGCCATGATCGTGCAGGCGATCCGCCAATTCAGGCCATCTACACTATGGCTGACGCCAATGCCGCGTTGGATCTGATCCAGACGCAGCCACAGGAAACACCTTTTACGGCAGCTCCCGGATTTGAAGCCGTCCTTTGGAACGCGGGGCACATCCTGGGCTCGTCGTCTGTCGAGCTGCGATGTGGCGGGTCTCGTCTGTTGTTTTCAGGAGACCTTGGCCCCGCCCACAAGGCATTCGAGCCGGATCCGGTCGGACCGGCCGGACTGGATCATGTCTTTTGCGAGAGCACCTATGGTGACCGGGAACGCGAAACCGTGACGATTGAAGAGCGTCGGGAAGTTCTGGCCACTGAAGTCGAAGCCGCTCTTGCCCGCGGAGGCAATCTCATCATTCCGGTCTTTGCCCTTGAACGAACACAGGAACTGCTCCTCGATCTGGCGCAACTTGCCGGAGCAGGCCGTCTGCAGGGCGCGAGCATTTTCATCGATGCGCCGCTTGCCACCCGGATCACTGGCGTGTTTTCGCGTTATTCGCGCCAGCTTGAAGACATCAAGTCCCCCGATGCGTTTGACCATCCGTCGTTCCACTTCGTCGACGACGCCGCCGAGTCCCGCAGGCTTAACGAAACCTCGGGTTCGATCATTCTGGCCGGGTCCGGAATGTGCGAAGGGGGGCGCGTGCGTTATCATCTGCTGGCCAACCTCGATCGCCGCGACTCGACTGTCCTCTTCGTCGGCTTTCAGGCTGCCGGTACTTTGGGCAGAACAATTCTCGATGGCGCGCGCCGAGTCCGGATTTCAGGCCGCGATACTGTCGTGAGGGCAGCAATCCGGAAGATCGACAGCTATTCGGCGCATGCCGACCGAACGGAACTGAAGGATTGGATCCTGGCCCGACGGCCCATTGCTGGCTCATTGTTCCTGACTCACGGTGAAGCTGCTGCCGTCACCGGACTGAGATCACTGCTGGAGCCCGACCTTGCCTCCATCATCGCGCCCGAGATCGGGGAAGCCTATGAACTCCCCGCTGGCGCTGCCGCGCGCCGTATCAAGACCGGGAGACCAGACCTGCGCGATGCTGTCGAAAGCGACTGGCAGAATGATTATGCGCGCTTTGCGGTGGATCTGAAGCACGAACTCCAACAGATTGAAGCCGCAGGACGCCGGCGGGAGGCCATCGCACGCATGCGAGATATTCTTGTTCAATATCGCGACGCCCGCGAGAAGAGACGGCGTAAACAGGGTTAACGCCCATCCGCAGCCCATTGTTCATCGTGCTCGGGGGTGCGAAACTGCTGCATGACCTTTCTGAGCCGCCCTGCGGATCGACGCATCAACTGGAGCCCGATTGCCGAGCTGCCGGATGTCTGGTGCGCGACGCTTGAAACGGCCTATCGGGCGGAAACAGGCCTGTCTGCCATTCTCCATTGTGTCCGGCCGGAAGAGAACAAGGTTTCGGTCCGCATACTCCTGCGGTTCGGGCCGGTCCTTGCCTATTGGAACACCGAAAACATTGTCGATCCATGGCAAGAAGACGGACTTGCCTTTGGCCTTCAGTCCAGGTCTCCACGCTTCAGCCCGCCGTTTCAGGAAATCCATCCGTCAACCTGGCTGGCATCCCTGCTCCCGGCCAGCCAGCCCGTATCTGAAGCGTCCAAAGAATGGCGCCACTTCGAAATCGTCAGCAGCGACGCCATTTTCCATGTCATCAGCACGGGCAAGCTCGACGCTGCCAGTTACATCAAGGTCTAGACCACTCCATATGCCAGCATGGCATCTGCGACTTTCTTGAAACCGGCGATATTGGCACCCTTCACATAGTCGCAATAACCTGATGAATCGGTACCATATTCCTGGCATCGGCTGTGAATGCCGGCCATGATGTCGAGAAGGAGCCTTTGCAGTTCCTCCTCCTTCCAGGAAATGCGCGCAGAGTTCTGACTCATTTCAAGCCCGGAAACAGCAACACCGCCCGCGTTGGCCGCCTTGCCGGGCGCGAAAAGGATCTTTGCCTTCTTGAAAATATGCACGCCATCAAGGTTGGTCGGCATGTTGGCCCCTTCCGAGACCGCGATACACCCGTTCTTGATGAGCATTTCGGCATCGGGACCAAGGAGTTCATTCTGTGTCGCACAGGGCAACGCGACATCGCACGGCACACCCCAGGGGGTCTTTCCCGGATGAAAAGTCGAGCCGGTAAAATGATCTGCATAGTCGCTGATCCGCCCGCGACGGACATTCTTCAATTCCTTGACCCAATCGATCTTTTCCTGCGTCAGCCCTTCTGGATCGTGGATGAAGCCGGCACTGTCCGAAAGCGTCAGCACCTTGCCGCCAAGCTGCGTTACCTTTTCGGCCGCATGAGTCGCAACATTGCCCGACCCGGAAATCACCGCAGTCTTGCCCTCAAGCGTCTGGCCTTTGGTCGCAAGCATGTTCTGCAGGAAATAGGTTGCGCCATATCCAGTCGCCTCAGTCCGGATGAGCGAACCACCATATTCCAGTCCCTTGCCCGTCAGAACGCCAGTGAATTCGTTGCTGATCCGCTTGTACTGGCCGAAAAGATAGCCGATCTCACGAGCACCGACCCCGATGTCACCGGCAGGCACGTCGACATCTGCGCCGATGTAGCGATAGAGTTCGGTCATCATTGACTGGCAAAAGCGCATCACTTCGCCATCAGACTTGCCCTTGGGATTGAAGTTCGATCCGCCCTTTCCGCCGCCCATTGGCAGGCCGGTCAAAGCATTCTTGAACGTCTGTTCGAAGGCGAGGAATTTCAGCACGGACTCCGTCACCGACGGATGAAAACGGATGCCGCCCTTGTAGGGGCCGATCGCATTGTTGTTCTGGACGCGCCAGGCACGCTGGACACGGATATTTCCTTTGTCATCCTGCCAGCAGACCCGGAACGAAATCACCCGGTCCGGCTCTGCAATGCGGCGGAGAATCTGCGCTTCGTGATACTGTTCCTTGTCCTCGATGAAATCGAAAATATCCTCGGCAACCTCGGTCACAGCCTGAACAAATTCGGGCTGCCCCGGATTGCGCTTCTTCACACCTTCGACAAAGGTATTGAGATCGACATGATCTGTAACGGCCATTGGACTTCCCCCATCTTGAAACGGTTGCAACTGCGCACGGCCCGGCCCGCCTGCCCCATGTTCGTGGCTCCGGGGCTTTCGGTTTCAGAGTGAAAGTCTAGCAGCGAAATTTCCGATGGGAAGCACGAAGGCTGCCTCAGATTGAGCGCCCTTCACGGCCGGCGAGTTCGACCGTGTAATGCCAGGCGACCCTGCCCGATCGCGCTCCGCGTTGCGTAGCCCAGGTTAGTGCATCCGCGGCATCGAACGGAAGGTCGAACGACTCTGCATAGCGGGACACCATCGCAAGGAATGTCTCCTGATCGCACGCATGAAAGCCAAGGCTCAATCCGAACCGGTCTGCGAGCGCCAGGCGGTCATCGACGACATCGCGAACATTGATTGCTGACTCCTGTTCCGCCATGTCGCGCGCGACAATATGCCGACGGTTCGATGTGACATAGAGGCGAACGTGCGGCGGTCGCCCGGAGGCTCCACCTTCAAGCATTGACCTCAAGCTTCGGGATGCGTTCGTCCCACCCTCAAAGGCCAGATCATCCACGAAGACAATTGCCGGGCGCGTCCAGCCATCCAGGATGGAAAAGACCGACGGAAGCGCGTCAAGATCGCTCGCGCCAACCTCGACAAGGGCAATGTCCAGACCCTCTGCACGCAAGGCGGCCACTGACGATTTCACAAGCGCAGACTTGCCACCCCCGCGCGCACCCCAAAGCAGGATATCGTGGGCGGCATGCCCACGGGCGAGCCGCCGACCATTTTCAACAACAGCATCGCGCTGCGCATCGATGCCTGTCAGCAACGAGAGCTGGAGCGGAGCAAACCTGGCAACATGAAGTGCACCGTCATGCCAGACATAGGCTGCCGCGGCCGGATCGACTGGCGGCTGCGCTTGAGGCGACAGACGCTCGAGCGCCAAGACCAATCGTTCGAGAAGGGCATGATCCATGGTGTGGCCCCTATTGCCTCGCATCGGCTAGCGCAATGATCAGACTTGCAACCCGTGCTGCTTGATCAAATCGTAGAGCGTCGGCCGGCTGATTCCGAGAAGCTTGGCTGCATTTGAAATATTGCCCTCGGTCCGCGCGATTGCCCTGCGAATGGCCTTGCGGTCTGCAGCATCGCGCACGGCCTTGAGATTGATCTGGTCGCCGTCGCCATCATCGTCAGCGCTACCGTCAAGATCGAGATCCGCCGCCGTGACCAGTTTGCCGTCGGCCATGATCACCGCGCGCTTCATGCGATTCTCAAGTTCGCGGACATTGCCCGGCCAAGGCCAACGGTCGATTGCAGCCAGCGCATCGGGAGAGAGCCCTTTGACCGTTGGATTCATGGTCGAGGCAAACATCTTGACGAAATGTTTGGCCAGAAGGGCCGCATCACCCGGCCGTTCGGCAAGCGTCGGAATACGGACAACGATTTCTGCCAAACGGTAGTAGAGGTCCTCGCGGAAGCTGCCGTCGGCAATCATCTCCTCAAGATTGCGGTGTGTGGCACAAACGATCCTTGTGTCGACCGAGATGGCCTTACGGCCGCCAATGCGTTCGATCACCCGTTCTTGCAGGAAGCGGAGCAGCTTCACCTGCAGCGGCAAGGGAATGTCGCCGACTTCATCAAGAAAAAGCGTTCCACCCTGCGCAAGCTCGATCTTGCCTTCAGTCGTTTTCACGGCTCCCGTGAATGCACCCTTTTCATGCCCGAAAAGCTCGGCTTCAAGCAGGTTTTCCGGGATGGCGCCGCAATTGATGGCAACAAATGCACCACCCTTGCGGCTGCTTGCCTGATGGACGCCCCGCGCCAGCAATTCCTTGCCGGTGCCACTCGCGCCCAACAGCATCACCGAAACGTCCGTGTTGGCGACCCGTTCAATCGTCCGCGCAACCTTGAGCATTTCCGGTGCCGCGGTGATCATCCCACCAAGGACACGCGCATCTTCGGTTGGCTGGGCCGCAAGGCGCGCATTGTCAGCCTCGATGGCGTGCAGGTGGAAGGCACGCTTCACGATCATGCCCAACTCATCGATGTCGACGGGCTTCTGATAGAAATCATAGGCTCCGCTCGCGATGGCACGCATGGCGCTTTCCCGCGCGCCATGACCCGAGGCAATGATGATCTTGGTGTCAGGCTTCAATGCAAGGATCTCGGCCAGCGTTGCAAAACCCTCGCTCACGCCATCGGGATCTGGCGGAAGGCCGAGATCGAGGGTCACCACCGCCGGCTCTTCAGCGCGCAGCATATCAATCGCCGCCGACCGATCGCCGGCGACCACGACATCATAGTCATCATAGGCCCAGCGGAGCTGCCGCTGGAGCCCTTCATCATCCTCCACAATCAGGAGTTTGGGTCTTGCATTGTCGCTCATGCGGCCTCGGCTGACGGAATATGGGACGGCGCCGAACTGCTGTGTGCCGCCGGAAGAACAATTGTGAAGCGCGAGCCCTCTCCTTCGCGGCTGCTGACTTCGATCCGCCCGTTCATTGCCATGATCAGGGTCCGCGCCTCATAGGCGCCGATGCCGAACCCTGCGTCCTTTGTTGAGGCGAACGGTCGGAACAGCTTCTCGCGAATGAACGCAGCAGACATGCCGCTACCGCTGTCAGATACCGATATCTCGATTTCACTGCCGCGCCGACTGAAGGACACTGTCACAGGCTCTGCCGTCGGACTGGCTTCGATCGCGTTCTGGACAAGATGGGACAGTGCCTGTTCAAGTCGTGCCGGATCGGCGAGGACCAGTTGCCCGACATCACCGGAGACGATGATCGGATGCGATGCACGCTTGGCAGCAGCGATGCCCTCGATCAGAGCGCTCACCGCCACAGGACGCGGATCTTCTGCGCGACTCTTGTTGTGCTGAGACAATCGGGCAAGCAAATCGTTCATCCGGGCGGTCGAATTCTGGAGTGTGGCGATCATGTCGGCACGAAACTCCGGATTATCCGCATGTCGCTCCGCATTGCGCGTCACCAGTGTCAATTGGCTGACCAGGTTCTTCACATCGTGCATGATGAAGGCGAAGCGGCGGTTGAACTCGTCGAAGCGTTTTACATCGGACAACACTTCCTGCCCCTGCGCTTCGGCAAGGTAGCTCGCGACCTGCCGCCCGACGACGCGCAACAAATCGAAATCTTCCCAGTCGAGCGTGCGATCTATCGGCGGGCGTTCAAGCAGGACAAGCCCGGCCAATCGATCAAAATGAACAAGCGGGACAATCGCCCAGGCCCGCGGCTCTGCAACGATCCATTGAGGCACCGACGACGCCATGTCCTCATCAACATCGTCCTCCCTTCGAAGATCGTCGAGTTCGACCACGCGACCCGTCCGCGCAAACCAGGCGGCAGCCTGCGCACTCGCGCCAGCCACGGGCGGATCGACGAGTTGCCAGTTCCAGCGAGCCTGCGGTACCAAGGTGCCCACATCATCCGGAACTAGAAGCAATCCGCCGGGTGACTCCGTAATATCGGCAATCGCCTGGACAACCCGCGTGTGCAATGGATCGGCCCCTTCTCCCGGACGCCCGATCGTGTCGGTGAACCGCAACCATTCGGAACGGTAGTCGTAGCGATGCTGGAACAGATGCTTCGATATCTTGACCCGGAACCAGGCGCGGAACGCCTTGGACGGAAGCAGCACGAGGGCCGCAATCGACGCCCCGAAGACGAATGCGACTTGCACCGTCCTGACATATTCACCGCCAATCAGCTCGAGCGCCGATGTGACGCCGATCAGGGCCGCCAGATAGACACCGATTGCAATGAGACTCAGTGACTGAAAGGTCATTGTGCGCGAAAGCTGGACGGTCCAGTTTCGGGTCCGCCGAACGCCGAGCCCGAAGATGAGAGCAATGAGAACGTTTGCGCAGCCCCGCAGAGCATACAATTCGTATGACCAGCCCCGAGCAAGATAGGAAATGGTGTAGAGATTGAGGTCATAGGTCCACATTGCCGCAAGCGCGACCATCGGCAGGCGTATCGCAGCGCGGGCATCCTGGTTGGCGGCCGTGTAGAGATTGTGGACAAGGACAAGGGCGCCGACCGCGACGACCATGTGCAGGACCATGGAGGCAAGATAGGCAGCCTCGAGAAGTCGCGGCGATCCGATCAGCCAGACGGGCAGGATTTCCACAGCTACTGCCAGCCCGATGACGGCCGAAAGAATGCCATAAAGTAGGGCAACAGAGAACAGGCTGTGACGGCTTTGTCCCTGCCGCCAAAGACCATACATGAAACCGAGCCACGACGCGTTGCGCACGTGTTCCGTCAATCGCGCTGCCGGGGCTTCATGTCCCCCCATGGCGACTGCCAAAGCCCAAACAGCTGTAACGAAGGTGGCAAGGATCAGCAGCCTGCCTTCTCGTTCTCCGGCAGATCGCTGGGCAAGCCAGATTGCCAAGGCTCCAAACAGGCTTGCGGCAAGCGCATGACCCCATTGACCGACAAACATGATCATCGGATAAACTCAACTCGGGGCGTCATGTTGTCGTGCCCCACATCCGGTTTGCCATTTTTCAGCATTCAGGCCGACTCAATCCCATGCGACACCAGAAGCGTCAAAAATCCCGACACTTTTCGCACTGTCGCCAAAATTTACAAATATTTGCTGAAGGCCTCGCAAATTTAACGTTCTCCGCCTAGGCAAGAACAACAAAAGGAGTCCAGCTTGAGCGACGAAACGCGTATTATACCTGTCATCCTCTCAGGCGGATCGGGGACACGGCTCTGGCCCATGTCGACACCCGAGCGGCCCAAACAGTTCCTCCCGCTGACAGACGAACGGACCATGTTTCAGCTGACGGTCGGCCGGACTGCTGACGCGGTCAGATATGCGCCTCCGATTATTGTCGCGAGCGAGCGGCATGCCGACCTTATCGAAGCGCAACTCGAAGAGATTTCAGTCCAACCTGCTGCGCTCATCCTCGAGCCCTGCGCGCGCAATACGGCACCCGCCATTGCTCTGGCAGCACTGGGCGGCGATCGTGCCCCTCTTCTTGTCATGCCGAGCGATCACGTGATTGGTGACGTGGACGCGTTCCATCGCGCAATTGGGGAAGCATTGCCATTGCTCGATGATGGCTGGCTCGTGACCTTCGGAATCGAACCCGACGGCCCCGAAACAGGCTATGGCTACATCAAAGCCGGCGAGCCCTTGAATGAAACAACCCGGCGGGTCGCACAATTTGTTGAAAAGCCCGACCGGGAAAGAGCGGAAGCCATGCTGGCCGCCGGCGGGCATTTCTGGAACGGCGGGATATTTCTCTTTCGCGCCGATATGTTTCTCAAGGCATTGGAAGTGCATGCACCCGCCATCCTTGAAGCAGCCAAGGCGAGCATCGAGACGGCGAACCGCAACGGGCACCGTATCTTGCCTGATGCGCAGGCTTTTGCCGCCAGCCCCGCCGATTCCATTGACTATGCCGTGATGGAAAAGGCGGACAGAGTGGCCGTTATACCCGTCGCAATGGGCTGGTCCGATGTGGGGAGTTGGGATGCGATCTATGCGCTCGGCGCCAAGGACACGGATGCAAATTGCCAGAAAGGGGATGTGCGAATGATCGATGGAAAGGGCAATCTGATCCAGAGCGATGGACTGCGCATCTCTGTTTCCGGCGTCCATGACCTGATCATCGTGGCAAGCGGCAACGAAGTGATGATCCTCCCGCGCGGATCGTCGCAAGACGTCAAGAAGTTCAGCAGCTAGTCCCCGGCAAATGTAAACGGAGCTATGGCTCGCTCCCGCTCATTGAAGAAAAGCGCGCGAGACACTGGGGGTGCCGAGCGCTGTGGACAATCGGGGCGCGTGCAGCTGCGACACCCCAGGCCAACGCCAACTGCCTCCCCGCGCTTCAGATCAATCCCCCGCGCCGAGGCCAGTGGCGATGCAACATCCGCCGCAAGCCCAAGGCCGATCGCAAATTCGGCAGCGACGCTGCCAATGCTCACGCCTTGTGGCCGCACGGTCCGGGCCAGAGTGAACCACCTGCTGCCATCCTGCAGTTCCACAAGCTGGGTCAGGAGCGTCCCCGGATGATCGAAGGCCCGATGCAATGCCCAAAGCGGACAACGCCCGTCTTCCTCGACCAAAGGCGAATTGCTCGCTCCGCCAAAGCGCTTTGACGATTGCCCTGCCCGGTCGATCCGGATCATGAAAAACGGCAACCCCCGAGCGCCAACGCGCTGCAAGGTCGTCAGCCGATGGGCAACCTGTTCGAAACCGGCACCAAAGCGCCGCTGGAGCAATTCGAGGTCATAGCCGGTTGCTTCGCAGGCTCTGAGGAAGCGGGCATAAGGCATCATCAGGGCGGCCGCGAAATAGCTTGTCAGATGCCGCCGGAAGAGCCGTTCGGACGCGCGTTCCTTGAAGCCCGCACCCTTGACCAGCCATTCGATCGGATCCTTTGCCTCAAGCTGGGCAAGCTGGAATGCCGCACCAAAGGTCCGGCTCGCCGGGTCAAGCAGTTCCGAAAGCTGCAATTGTCGCGCGTGAAGGTCCAGACGCCGCAGGCGATCCGGCATCGCGTCCACCGGCAAAATACGGATCGAAAGCTGATGCTTGACCCGCAGACGTTCGGCGATGGCATTGTAAAGATCGCCAGCGCCGAGCCTCAGTTCGTCTGCCAGTGCTTCTGCATCGCTGTCGAGGTCGGCAAAATGATTGCGCCAACGCTCTATTTCGGCACGCAGCTCTGCGAATGGATCGGACCCGGAGCCTAATGCGGCTCCGACCCTGTCAAAGGCGCGCGCAAACGCCTCTGCACCGGCAGGGGCCGCTGCAAGCCACTCCTCGATCTGGACGCGATCGATTTCAAGATCGGCAAACAAAGGGTCTGCCAGGCGGCGGCGCATCGCGTCCATGCCCCCGCCCGGATCGCTTGCCCCGGCCAACGCCCGTGGATCCGTGTCGAACTGGTCCGCCAGCTTCAGGAGCAGGGCGGCGGTCAAAGGACGCTGATTGCGCTCGATCAGGTTGAGATAGCTGGGCGAAATTTCAAGCGCTTCGGCGAGCGCCGCCTGCGAAAGGCCATTGGAACGGCGAAGGCGACGCACGGTATGTCCCGCGAAGAGTTTCTGTTCAGCCATTGTAATTTATTTACAAAATGACAATCAAACTTGCAAGCGATCACCACCACAGCACAGCAGATTTGCGATTCTCTTCTGGCAAATCGCCAATGTCTGCGGGAAATGCGAGGTCATAAGGATGCCTGAGGGCAACGACCCTTGTTTGATATTTTGTTAAGGAATTTACAGGCCATGTCATACCAGGACCATATCTCGCAGATCGGGCAACTCGTCCGCACCAAAAACGGCACCTGGGACGGCATTGATGCTGAATCGGTCGCCCGCATGCGCCTCCAGAACCGGTTCCGGACCGGGCTTGATATTGCCCGCTACACAGCAAAGATCATGCGCGAAGACATGGCGGCCTATGATGCCAACCCCGCGCTCTATACCCAATCGCTTGGCTGCTGGCACGGTTTCATTGCCCAGCAGAAGATGATTTCGATCAAGAAGCACTTCGGCGATACGAAGCGCAAATACCTTTATCTTTCGGGTTGGATGGTTGCTGCCCTGCGCTCGGAGTTCGGCCCGCTTCCCGATCAGTCGATGCATGAAAAGACAAGCGTCCCTGCGCTGATCGAAGAACTCTACACCTTCCTGAGGCAAGCCGATTCGCGTGAACTCAACCTGCTCTTCCGTGAACTGGATGCGGCACGCGCAGCAAGCGATCTCGCCAAGGAGAAGGCAACGCTCGACAAGATCGAGAATTTCCAGACGCATGTCGTGCCCATCATTGCGGACATTGATGCTGGTTTTGGCAACGCCGAAGCCACGTACCTGCTCGCGAAAAAGATGATCGAAGCCGGCGCATGCGCGCTCCAGATCGAAAACCAGGTTTCTGATGAAAAACAGTGCGGACATCAGGACGGCAAAGTGACCGTTCCGCATGAGGATTTCCTCGCGAAGGTCCGCGCCTGCCGCTACGCCTTCCTCGAACTAGGCGTCGAAGACGGCATCATCGTGACGCGCACAGACTCACTGGGTGCTGGCCTGACCAAGCAGATTGCTGTCAGCCACACCCCCGGCGACATCGGTGACCAGTACAACAGCTTCCTCGATTGCGAAGAGATCGACCCTGCCACGGCACGGAATGGTGATGTCATCATCAACCGCAACGGCAAGATGTTGCGTCCGAAGCGGCTGCCGTCGAACCTCTTCCAGTTCCGCAGCGGGACAGGCGAAGACCGTTGCGTGCTTGATTGCATCACGTCGCTGCAGAACGGCGCCGATCTGTTGTGGATCGAAACCGAAAAGCCGCATGTTGAACAGATTGCAGGGATGATGGACCGCGTTCGCGAAGTCTTCCCGAATGCCAAGCTCGTCTACAACAACTCGCCATCATTCAACTGGACCCTCAATTTCCGCCAGCAGGTATATGATGCCATGCAGGCCGAAGGCCTCGACGTTTCGGCTTATGACCGTGCGGACCTGATGAGTGCGAAATATGATGATACCGAACTGGGCGAACAGGCTGACAAGCGTATCCGCACCTTCCAGGCCGACGGTGCAAAGCGGGCCGGCATCTTCCACCACCTCATCACCTTGCCGACCTATCACACGGCCGCGCTCTCCACTGACAACCTTGCCAAGGAATATTTTGGCGACGCGGGCATGCTGGGCTATGTCCTTGGCGTCCAGCGTCAGGAAATACGTCAGGGCATTGCCTGCGTGAAGCACCAGAACATGTCAGGCTCGGACATTGGCGACGATCACAAGGAATATTTCGCCGGAGAGGCTGCACTGAAAGCAGGCGGCGCTCACAACACGATGAACCAGTTCGGTTGATCACAGGGGAGCCAGACAATGCCAGAACCCGCTCGGTCCCGCGCCGTTCTTTCGAACGAAGATTTCGAATTGCTGCGCGAAGCTGTTGCGCATTACCTGACGGTGATTGCCGACAAGCCGGAATCGATCAAGTTTTCAAGGCTCTATCATCGGCTCGGGAGCGCGATGCCGAAATAGGCCGAGATTTCCTGGGGAGGAAATACGCCCGTCGGAGGAAACCCCGGCGGGCGTCATGTATTTGGCTGCTATCAGATCGCGTTGATCGGAATTTTCAGATAGACATGCCCGCCCGGACTGGCCGGTGGCATTTGCCCTGCCCGGATATTGACCTGCAGCGATGGCAGAATGAGCAGTGGTGCCTCAAGGGTCGCATCGCGCGCCTCCCGCATGGCGACAAATGCCGCTTCCTCGATTCCGTCATGAACATGGATATTCGCTCGACGATGTTCGGCAACGCTTGCCTCCCATGCCGGATTTCCGCGCGACGGCGGCGGATAGTCGTGTCCAGTCAGAATGCGTGTCTCCTCAGGAAGACTGAGGAGCTTTTGGATTGAGCGGTACAATGTGGAAGCGTTGCCACCCGGAAAATCGGCACGAGCAGTTCCGTAATCAGGCATGAAAAGCGTATCGCCGACAAAGGCCGCATCGCCGATCAAGTAGCTCACGCAAGCCGGCGTGTGGCCCGGCGTATGCAGAACGCGAATCTCCATGCTACCCAGCGGCAGGGTATCGCCTTCACGGACAAGTCTGTCGAACGCTCTTCCGTCGCGCGCGACATCATCGGCCTCGAAAAGATCAGCGAATATTGCCTGAACATCGGTGATATGCTCGCCTATGACAACAGGCGCGCCAGTCCGTTCACGCAGATAATGCGAGGCGGAAAGATGATCCGCGTGCGCGTGCGTCTCAAGAAGGTAGCGCAGATCAAGGCCATCATTGCGAACAGCCTCAAGCAGGAGGTCGGCACTGGTGGTCCGCGTCCGCCCGTTGCGGGGCGTGAAGTCGAGTACAGGATCAATTATGGCCGCCGCCTTGGTGGCTGGATCGTGCACAATGTAGCTGATCGTGTTGGTCGCGGGGTCAAATGCTGCCCGCACATGCGGGGCCGTTTTGCGAGAGGAAAGAGAATCGGTCATGCAATGCCTCCATTGTTTTTATATTAGGACTTGCTAATTTAGAATCAACTAATATATTTGATGCATGTTTGACCTGACAAAATTCGACTTCGCGCTTTTTGAGGCCAGTGCGGCCAGAGCCGCAGATGCGCTGCGCCTGCTCGCAAATGAACGAAGGCTGATGATTCTGTGCCAGCTCGCGGACGGCGGGGAACGCTCGGTAGGTCAGCTTCAGGCGCGCATTGGCATCGGCCAATCCGCGCTGTCGCAACATCTTGGCCGCTTGCGAGAACAAGGCGTTCTTGGAACGCGGCGTGAAGCCCAGACCATATTTTACAGGATTGTCGATCCTGCCGCGCTCAGGATCATGGCCACCCTCGCCGAACTATTCTGCCCTACTGATGAAGAAGGTAATCTATGACCGCTGCTCTCACACCCTTGTCCCCCGAAGAAACCCGTCGTCGGCTTGACGCCGGTCGTGCCATACTTGTCGACGTGCGCGAACAGGATGAATTCGCCCGCCGGCATATTGCAGGATCGCTGTCCAGTCCCCTGTCGCAATGGGAAGGGACGAGGATCCCTTCAATGCCGGGTCAGGAAATCATTTTTGCCTGTTGGTCAGGGATGCGAACGGCTGGCGCTTGCGATCGCCTTGCCACGCGGGTTTCATCACCTGCCTTTGTCTTGCAGGGCGGCCTCGACGCCTGGACGAAACATGGCCTGCCACTCGTCGTCAATGCGAAGGCGCCGCTGGAAATCATGCGGCAGGTGCAGATTGCGGCGGGCTCGCTCGTCCTCGTCGGAGTCCTGCTTGGCTTCATGGTATCGCCGGCCTGGTTCGGACTGTCGGCCTTCGTCGGAGCAGGGTTGACCTTCGCGGGTGCGACGGGCTTTTGCGGCATGGCTCGACTGCTGATGCTCGCGCCCTGGAACCGCCGCACGGGGTCGGCCTGAACTATGCTTGAGGCCCTTCTCCTTGCCGCAGCGGGAGGTGTCCTGATCGGGCTTTTGTTGACGGTTTTCGGGGGCGGAGGATCAGTCCTCGCCACTCCTTGGCTGATCTATGTTGTCGGTGTCGCAGATACGCATATGGCAATTGGCACCTCCGCTGCAGCTGTTGCAGTCAACGCGGCAACGGGCCTTTGGGCACAGGCGCGGGCGGGTACAGTCAAATGGCCTTGTGCCAGCGTCTTTGCTGCGGCTGGGTTGGCTGGCGCGCTTGCCGGTGCGCAGGTCGGCAAGACAATTGACGGATCGACTCTGCTTCATTGGTTCGCAATCGCGATGATCGCCATCGCCATATCGATGCTTGTGCCGCGCAAAAGCGAGGGCGATCCGGCGGTGCGGCTCGCCCCTGCAATGGTGTGGAAACTGGCCCCGGTCGGACTTGCAGCAGGCTTTGCCGCAGGATTCTTCGGGATTGGTGGAGGCTTTCTCATTGCCCCGGGCCTTATGGCCTCAACCGGCATGACACTGGCCAATGCCTCAGCATCAAGCCTGGTTTCGGTCACGCTTTTTGGCGGCGCCACCAGCGCAAGCTATGCAATATCGGGCCAGATCGATTGGCCGCTTTTCGGCGCCCTGGTCGCCGGCGGGGCAGGCGGAGCAGCTGTCGGACTTCCTGCATCACGCTGGCTTGCAACCCGGGTCGGTGTTGCACGCGCCATTTTCGCAGTCATGGTCTCAGCCGTGGCGCTCTACATCCTCGTCAAATGAGCGACCTAACCGCTCAGCGACGCACCCAAACAAAAAATCTGAGACGTCCGGAAAATTTGCCAAATTTCCGTAAATTAGACCCAACATTGGCAAACTAAACACCCCGCATCTTACTGATAAGTCTCCCAAAGCCTCGGAAATCTGCCAAGAACTGCAATTGGCACGGTACATGCAATTGAGTTGGCATGACGGCACTTCGCCGACAGTCAAGACACTCAAATGCAGGGAGACTTAAGATGAATACGTACAATGGCTTCAATCTTCGCAACAGCGTTACCGCCGCTTTCGTCAGCGTCCTCATGGTCGCAGGCAGCATGATGTTCAGCGCGACTTATACGAACGTGCCAGCTCAGGTGCAGGCCTACACCATCGTAACGCCGCAAGCGTAACGCCTTCTCTTACCCCGAGCCTGCCCCCCTTAGGCAGGAGACGCTTGGCCGGGAGCGGTTCCCTTCCCCTCCCGGCCATTTTTTTGCCCTAAAGCTTCGACTTAACGGGAAAAATCACTCTCCAGTTCGGCTCGCACTTCGTCCCCGATGATGGCTGCATGGCCGTAACGCGGATGATCGATTCTCACGAGAATGTCCCCACCTCTTTTGAAGGCGGCAATCTGTTCGGCCGAGAATGGGAAATGGAGGAAATGGACGCTTGAGGTCTTGCCGTCGGCGGTCGTGCGTTCGAGATCCTCGTCGGCCACGGCCTTCACGCGGTCACCTCCGATGCTGATCGAGATATGGTCTTCGACCCCACCGAGTTCGGCCAGGAATGCGCGCCGCTTGGCCTCGTCGGAAATGCCGAACATGAGCGTTGCCGTGAGCTCCGATCCGTTCGGGATCATGGGATTATAGGCCGCCAGTTCATCCGGCAGCTGATCCGCTCCGCCCTTTTCAATCCAGAGCATTTCCTGAACCTGATACCACATCGTATCCCAATTCTCGAACAGAAGCGTTGCATGCGGACCAATGGCGACGCGCCGCCTTTTCTTCCGTTCGGAAAGCGCCTTGCGATGCGCGACCCTCACCTTCGCCCATTCGGAAAGCGGCAGGATGTCTGCTTCAGTTATTGTTCGGTTTTCGCGGGGCATCTCAAAGTCCATAAGCCTTGACCATCACCTCGATGGGGTGACCGATCCGTTCCGGGGTAACATCCGAATCCACTGCCTTCAGCACCTGCTTGAGGTGTGGCCCGGCCAGGGGGCATTCGGAAACGACATAGTCTGGTTTCAGCTTGTCGATCGCGCGTGCGGCTGGCTTGCCAACCTTGATCGCGGTGTCGAAATTCTCCTTGAAGATTCCCCATTTTCCGCCGTGGCCCGAGCAACGCTCAACCACCTGGGGCCGCGCCTCGGGAATGAGCTTCAACATCTCCACGGCCTTGGGACCCATGTTCTGCGCCCTGGCGTGGCAGGCGAAATGAACTGCGATGCCGGTTGGCATGGCTTCGATCGGAACCAGCCCATGCCGCTTCGACAAATCGACAACGTATTCGGAGAGATCAAAGGTAGCCTGTGAGAGCTTTTTCACCGTGGCATTGTCGGGCAGGAGCAGCGGCCATTCGAACTTGAGCATCAAGGCGCAACTGGTCGTGAGCGGCACAATATCATAACCCTGTTCGATCAGGGGCGCGAAAAAGGCAGCGACACTCTCCGCGCTGCTCGCGACGGCCCCAAGATCACCATTTTCGAACTTGGGCATACCGCAACATTGCGGGTGCTCGACCCGGCAGTCCACGCCATTGTGCGCAAGCAGCTTCAAGGCCGCTTCGCCAACAGTCTGATCATTGAACTCCCCGTAACAGGAAGCATAAAGCACTGCCTTGCGCCCAAACGCCGGTGCCTGTGCATTGGGCGCAGGGCTGATCGCGCCAGCGCGCTTCGTGAGGGGGACGTCTGCAAATTCGGGCAGGTGTGCACGCGTGTCGATCCCCGAAACGGCCTGAATCAGCGGGCGGGCGAAACTTCCCTCGCGCGTCGCAACATTCGCAAAATCGGACAAGACCGTGCCCAGCTTTCCATTGGCATCGGTTTCGGCCAGCCTCTTGTCCATGAAGCCGGTCTCTCCCTTGCGATTTTCGATTGCCCGCGCGCGCAACATCAGGTGCGGAAAGTCGAGGTTGAACTCGTGCGGCGGCACATAAGGGCATTTCGTCATGAAACACATGTCGCACAACGTGCATGCGTCGGTGACGGGCTTGAAGTCAGCGGAATCGAGATGTTCGACATCCTCATGCGCGCTTTCGTCAATCAGGTCGAACAGCTTGGGGAAACTGTCGCACAGATTGAAGCAGCGGCGACATCCGTGGCAAATGTCGAAGACGCGGCGCAGCTCTGCATCCAGGTCTGCTTCGTCATAAAATGACTCCTCCTGCCACGGAATGGGGTGACGGGTTGGGGCGTCAAGGCTTCCTTCGCGCATGAATGGTCCTCGATTGATGAGGGAAGAAAATCAAACGGCCGGAACCACAAATCTGTGGCCCCGGCCGGATACGGCCCCTTGCGGGGGGAGGGGGATGGGGCCGTTAGCCGATTGACTCAAGAGTCTTCTGGAACTTGCCGGCATGGCTCTTTTCAGCCTTGGCAAGTGTTTCGAACCAGTCAGCAATTTCGTCAAAGCCTTCTTCGCGGGCGTCCTTGACCATGCCGGGATACATGTCCGTATATTCATGCGTTTCGCCGGCGATGGATGCCTTCAAATTCTTGATGGTATCGCCAATAGGTTCACCGGTCGCGGGATCGCCAACTTCTTCGAGAAATTCGAGGTGGCCATGTGCGTGGCCGGTTTCGCCTTCGGCCGTCGACCGGAAAACGGCAGCGACATCGTTATAGCCTTCGATGTCAGCCTTCTGGGCAAAATAAAGATACCGGCGGTTCGCCTGGCTTTCGCCAGCAAAGGCAGCTTTCAGATTGGCTTCGGTTTTTGTCCCGGCAAGACCCATTTTGCTCTCCATGGTTGGGGTGATGATGATCACCCCTAGCGCACAGATCGCAATTTGCGGAATCGATTTTTTGAAAGTTTGTGATCGACGGAAGCGATCAAAAGAACACGTCGGCCCTGCCGGCGCAGGGGCAGCGATCAGCCCGCTGCTTCGGCGAGAACCGTAAGGCCCTTTTCATTCACTTCGGCAAAGCCGCCTGTGATCTTGAGCAGTTCGGGTGCGGCACCGGCACTGGCATAGATGGCAAGATCCGCATCGCTGCGGATCGTCGACATTGCAGCCATATGTCCTTCGAGCACACCGAAATCACCTTCGGTCCCCGGAACGACGACCATAAAGACGTCTTCCGAGCGGACCAGGCGTTCCGGCGTGACGAGTTCGAAGTGCAGTGCCATCGTTCGTTACGCCGCTTCTGCTGCCAGCTTGGCAGCCTTTTCAACCGCTTCCTCGATGCCGCCGACCATGTAGAAGGCTGCTTCGGGAAGATGATCATATTCGCCGTCGACGACAGCCTTGAACGACTTCACCGTGTCTTCGATCTGCACGAACTTGCCCGGAATGTTGGTGAACACTTCGGCAACGTGGAACGGCTGGGACAGGAAACGCTGGATCTTGCGCGCACGGGCAACAGTCAGCTTGTCCTCTTCGGAAA
The DNA here is from genome assembly GCA_046348625.1 of Sphingomonadaceae bacterium. Classification (GTDB taxonomy): domain Bacteria; phylum Pseudomonadota; class Alphaproteobacteria; order Sphingomonadales; family Sphingomonadaceae; genus Aquisediminimonas. The sequence continues at coordinate 455,939 of JAXMDX010000001.1, read as the reverse complement.
GCTCGTCCATCCCGAGAATGGCGATGATGTCCTGCAGAGACTTGTACTTCTGCAGTGTTTCCTGGACGCGACGGGCCGTGTCATAATGCTCCTGACCGACGACCGCAGGCGTCAGCACGCGCGAGGTCGAATCGAGCGGGTCCACCGCCGGATAGATGCCAAGTTCCGAGATCGCACGGCTGAGAACGGTCGTTGCGTCCAAGTGGGCGAATGACGTTGCAGGCGCCGGGTCGGTCAAATCGTCCGCAGGGACGTAAATGGCCTGCACCGACGTGATCGATCCCTTGTTGGTGGACGTGATGCGTTCCTGCAGCGCACCCATGTCGGTTGCGAGCGTTGGCTGATAGCCCACGGCCGACGGAATACGGCCGAGCAACGCGGACACTTCCGAACCCGCCTGGGTGAAACGGAAGATATTGTCCACGAAGAACAACACGTCCTGCCCTTCCTGATCACGGAAATATTCGGCAATGGTCAGGCCGGAAAGCGCAACGCGAGCGCGAGCTCCCGGCGGTTCGTTCATCTGGCCGAACACCAGGGCCACCTTGGAACCTTCCGGTGTCGGGTTGCCGTTCTTGTCTTTGGCGATAACGCCGGCATCGAGGAACTCGTGATAAAGGTCGTTGCCTTCGCGAGTCCGCTCACCAACGCCTGCGAACACCGAGGTGCCGCCGTGGCCCTTGGCGATGTTGTTGATCAGTTCCTGAATCAGCACGGTCTTGCCGACGCCAGCGCCGCCGAACAGGCCGATCTTGCCGCCCTTCGCATATGGGGCGAGAAGGTCGACCACCTTGATGCCGGTGACGAGAATTTCCGTTTCGGTCGACTGGTCGACGAACAGAGGCGCTTCTGCGTGGATCGGGGCTGACAGGGTGGTGTTGACCGGGCCTTGCTCGTCAATCGGTTCCCCGACGACGTTCAGAATGCGTCCGAGCGTCTGCGGGCCGACGGGCACGCGGATCTGAGAGCCGGTATCTCGGACCTTCTGGCCGCGGGTCAGGCCGTCGGTCGCGTCCATTGCGATCGTGCGCACGGTATTTTCACCCAGATGCTGGGCGACTTCGAGAACGAGGCGATTGCCATTGTTCTCGGTTTCGAGGGCCGAAAGAATCGCTGGCAGCGTGCCCTCGAAAGACACGTCGACGACGGCACCAATGACCTGGCTGATCCGGCCGGTTGCACCCGCCATGTTCGCCTTGGTTGCACCGGAGCCAGCCTTGGGGGCCGGGGCCTTGGTCGCGGCAGCCGGCTTCGCAGGGGCAGCTTTCTTGGCTGCCGGAGCCTTTGCCGCTGCAGGCTTTGCGGCTGCGGCCTTGGTTGGCGCCTTTGCTGCCACAGCGGCCTTGGCCGGTGCCTTGGCTGCGGGCTTTGCCGCTGCCTTGGGTGCAGCTGCCTTGGCAGCGGCTGGTTTTGCGGCTGCGGTCTTTTTCGGGGCGGTCGCCATGTCTGTCTTCCTTGCCTTTATGTCTGTTAGAGCGCTTCTGCGCCCGCAATGATTTCAACGAGTTCGGTGGTGATCGCGGCTTGCCGCGTGCGGTTATACTGGATGGTGAGCCGGTTGATCATGTCACCCGCATTGCGCGTGGCATTGTCCATTGCCGTCATCTTCGAGCCCTGTTCGGAAGCCGCATTCTCGCGCTGGGCGCGCAGCAACTGCACAGCAACATTGCGCGGAAGCAGGTCTGCCAGGATTTCTTCTTCGTCCGGTTCGTATTCAACCGCAGCGGACGCTCCAGCCGAACCACTGCCATCTGCTGCCACAGCGACTGGCATGAGCTGGAGCTGGGTCGGTTCCTGAGTGAGAACGCTCACAAACTTGCTGAAGAAGAGATGCGCAACATCGAATTCGCCGACTTCGAAGCGCGCCGTCAGATCGGCTGCCCATTCCTGGACCTTCTCGAAGCCGATCTTGCCAAGGTCACCGGGCTCAACGCCATGAAGCATGTCGTTGCGGAACGTCCGGTTCAACTGGTCACGGCCCTTGCGCCCGATCGTGTAGAATTTGACCGTCTTGCCTGCAGCCTTGAGCTCTTCGGCAGACCGGCGCGCGAGGCGCACAATGTTCGTGTTGAACGCGCCTGCCAGCCCCTTGTCAGATGTGCAGACGACGAACAGATGCACATCGTCCTTGCCAGTGCCGGCAAGAAGCTTTGGCGCCTGAGGGCTGCGCTCCACTTTCGAGGCGATTGACGAAACGACCTTTTCCAGACGCTCGGCATAAGGCCGCGATGCCTCTGCCGCGTCCTGCGCCCGGCGCAGTTTCGCAGCAGCGACCATCTTCATCGCCTTGGTGATCTTCTGGGTCGATTTGACCGAGTTGATCCGGATTTTCAGGGCCTTCAAACTAGCCATCTGGTTTCCTTATCGTCGCTCCTTCGAAGGCAGAGATCGGCATGACACCTTGGACCCTGACGCCTCCAGAGGCCCCTGCCTTCGCAGGGACGACGGGTTATCTAACTATGCAAATGTCTTCACAAACTTGTCGAGCGCAGCAGTCAGCGCCTTCTTGCTGTCGTCCGAGAAATCGCGGCTATCGCGAATGCCCTTCAGGACATCGGCGTGATTGGCGCGCAGGTCGGCAATCATTGCCTCCTCGAAACGCGTCACGTCGGACACCGGAATGCCATCGAGGTAGCCATTGGTGCCTGCAAAGATCGATGCGGTCTGCTCTTCGAAGGGCATCGGGCTGTACTGCTTCTGCTTGAGCAGTTCCGTCAGACGCGCACCGCGGTTGAGCAGCTTCTGCGTCGACGCATCAAGGTCCGATCCGAACTGCGCGAACGCGGCCATTTCGCGATACTGGGCCAGCTCGAGCTTGATCGAGCCTGAAACCTTCTTCATCGCCTTGGTCTGCGCGGCGGAACCGACACGGCTCACGGACAGACCGACGTTGATCGCCGGACGGATGCCCTGGAAGAACAGGTCGGTTTCAAGGAAGATCTGACCGTCGGTGATCGAGATCACGTTGGTCGGAATATAGGCAGAAACGTCGCCCGCCTGTGTTTCGATGATTGGCAGCGCGGTCAGCGAACCGCCACCATTGACGTCCGACATCTTGGCCGCACGTTCGAGCAGGCGTGAATGGAGATAGAACACGTCGCCCGGATAGGCTTCACGACCCGGCGGGCGGCGGAGCAACAGCGACATCTGGCGATAGGCAACGGCCTGCTTCGAAAGATCGTCATAGACGATGACCGCATGCATGCCGTTGTCGCGGAAATATTCGCCCATCGCGACGCCGGTATAAGGCGCAAGATACTGGAGAGGTGCAGGTTCGGAAGCGGTTGCTGCAACCACGATCGAATATTCCATCGCGCCGTTTTCTTCGAGCGCGCGGACGATCTGCGCCACGGTCGAGCGCTTCTGGCCGATCGCGACATAGATGCAATAGAGCTTCTTCGACTCGTCCTTGCCCTTGTTGACGTCCTTCTGGTTGATGAAGGTGTCGATTGCGACAGCGGTCTTACCGGTCTGGCGATCGCCGATGATCAGTTCGCGCTGGCCGCGGCCAACCGGCACAAGCGCGTCGAGCGCCTTGAGGCCGGTCTGGACAGGCTCGCTCACCGACTGACGCGGGATGATGCCCGGAGCCTTCACTTCAACGCGGCTGCGCTGCGTGGTCTTGATCGGGCCCTTGCCGTCGATCGGATTGCCAAGACCGTCAACGACGCGGCCGAGCAATTCCTTGCCCACAGGCACGTCCACGATCGTGCCAGTCCGCTTGACGACATCGCCTTCCTTGATCTGGGCGTCAGAGCCGAAGATCACGACGCCGACATTGTCCGCTTCGAGGTTCAGGGCCATGCCCTTGATGCCATTCGAGAATTCGACCATTTCACCGGCCTGGACATTGTCAAGACCGTGGATGCGGGCGATACCGTCACCCACCGAGAGGACCGAACCGACCTCGGAAACCTGGGCTTCTGTGCCGAAGCTGGCGATCTGGTCCTTGATGACCTTTGAAATTTCTGCGGCGCGGATGTCCATGTTCTAACCTTTCATCGCATTCGCGAGGGTATTGAGGCGTGTTCGGATCGACGAATCGATCATCTGGGAGCCGATCTTCACGACCAGCCCACCGAGAATGGCGGGATCGACCTTGAGATCGACCGCGACGTCGCGGCCAACCTTGGTACGAAGCTGTTTCTTGAGTGCAGTGACCTGCGCTGCGCCGAGCGGATGCGCGCTCGTCACTTCGGCTGTCGATTCGCCGCGATGGGCAGACGCAAGTGCGTTGTATGAGCGGATGACCGGGCCCAGCTGCGCAAGGCGGCGGTTCTGTGCGAGGACGCCCAGGAACCGGGTGGTCAGTCCGTCAAGCTTCATGCTGCGTGCCACGGCCGCCACGGCCTTGGCTGCGGCCGTGCGTGACAGAAGTGGACTGTTGGTCAGGGCCGCGAAATCGGAAGATGTCGCGAGCGCGGACTCGAGAGCCGCAAGGCTCTTGCCGACCGAATCAATCGACTTGGACTCACGCGCCAGATCGAACAGGGCAGTGGCGTAACGCCCTGCAAGACTAGCCTGAATGCCGCCGGAATTCTCCACGCGCGAATGTTCCTCATGAGATCGAGAATGTTGCCCGAGACCAAGGGCAACGGGCTTACGCCCCCGCCAAAGTCGCGGCGCGCCTAGCAACGATTTTGCTGCGATGCAAGATAGGATTCCCCCTCAGCGCCAATGCGTCTCGATCGGCGGCCCAATCTTTCTTTTTTCGCGCCAAGACGCAAAGAAGCGATCTCAAAAGGAGAATGAAATGGGCCAGATGATTCGCATGACCATGTCCGACGGTGCGGAAATCGCTGTCTATCATGCCGAACCCGAAGGTGCTCGTCGGGGTGGGCTCGTCCTCATCCAGGAAATCTTTGGCGTGACTGACCATATTCAGGATCTGTGCGATGAGTATGCAGCGGACGGATATGAAGTCCTTGCCCCCTCACTCTATGACCGCGAACACCCCGGATTCGAAGCCGACTATACAGGCCCCGATTTTGATCGTGCCGTGGAGTTGGCCCGCAAGCTTCATCCGTTTGAACTGTCCTTGAAGGACGCGCAGACCTGCATCGATGCTCTGAAGGCCAAGGGGCCGGTGTTCATCACGGGCTATTGCTATGGTGGCTCGGTCGCCTGGGCGATGGCCGGGCAGAGTGACGACCTTGCCGCCGCCTCCAGCTATTATGGCAGCCTGGTGCCAACCATGTTTGCCGATCAGGTTCCGAAATGCGCGACGATAGCCCATTTTGGTCGCTTCGATGGCGGCATCCCGATCGAAGGGGTTGAGGCACTCATTGAAAAGGGGCACCCAACGGCTCAGATCTTCATCTATGAGGCCGGGCATGGCTTCAACTCCGACCGGCGCAAGGATTACCACGAGCCAAGTGCCGACCTCGCCCGCGAACGCACCCTCGCCCTGTTCAAGACATGCGGTGGCTGAACCGAAATGGCGCGTGTTCTGATCCTCCTCCCTCAGACCGATTTCGACCCGACCGAAGTCGCTGTGCCTTGGGCCGTGCTGGCCAGGGCAGGCCATGAAGTCACCTTTGCGACCGAAACGGGTGCGGCGGCGACTTGCGATCCCGTCACACTGACGGGCGAAGGGCTGCCCCGCTTCGCCAGATCAATGAAGGCGCGCGCTGAAAATTGTGCTCTTTATTTTGAGATGGCGGCGTCGCCGGCGTTCCAGAAGCCGCTTTCATGGGCAAGGGTGGATGTGGGAGCGTTTGACGCATTCCATTTTCCCGGCGGCCACGCCCCGGGGATGCGGCCGTATCTCGAATCGGAAAGGGTGCAGGCCATTGCGGCCGCCGCATTTCAGGCAAACAAGCCGGTCTCCGCGATCTGCCACGGCGTGATCCCGCTTGTGCGGGCGAAAGGATCGGATGGGCGCGCCCTCCTCTATGGCCGCAGGACGACTGCCTTGACAGGAGGCATGGAAAACTTTGCCGTCAGCATCACCCGACAGGCCCTTGGCAATCATTACCGCACCTATCCTCAAAGCGTCGAGGACGAAGTCCGGGCCAATCTCGCCAAAAAGTCTGACTTCAAGACTGGCCCTCTCTTTCCCCGCTACGCGACCGAAACGAAACCGGATCGCGGCTTTGTTGTCAGGGATGGCAACTATATTTCCGCACGCTGGCCCGGAGATGCATGGACACTTGCGACGGCTTTCTGCCGGATGGTCTGATGCGCAAAAGTTTGGGCGCAAGCTTCGGGACGCACCTCGCTGCACAATGCGCCAATGAGGCTCCACACCCTCATATGGAGACTTGCATGACCTACCAGATCAATGGCCTGAACCCGGACGCATTCGTGCCGCTGTTCAAGCTCGATGAAGCGGAACTTTCTGCCCTTGGCGCACTGCGCGTCACCGCGACAGCCGACCGGGGATTTCCGTGTCGCGTCAGCCTGGAGGATGCAAAGGCTGGCGAGACATTGATATTGCTGCATTACACAAGCCATGACGTACAAACGCCGTATCGTTCCGCCTATGCAATCTATGTGCGGGAGAATGCAGTTGAGGCAGCGCGCTTCGAGGACGACGCACCGCCGGTCTTCGAGGGTCGCCCCCTCGGACTGCGCGCCTTCGATGCAGATGGAATGCTCCGGGATGCGGCACTTGCCATGCCGGGCGAAGCCGATGCGAAGATTCGCGGACTGTTCGGAAACCCCTGCATCGCCTATATCGATGCGCACAATGCCGCACACGGCTGTTTTGCTGCGCGGGTGGAGCGCTCCTGATGTCCCTGGATCCTGACTTTGCCTTTGCGGCCTTTGACCGGCGTGATCGAAACCTTGACGGCCAGTTTGTCGGTGCCGTGAAAACCACGGGCATCTATTGCAAGCCAAGCTGCCCGGCGCGACGCCCCTTGCGAGAGAATGTTGAGTTCTTCGACACGTCCGCGCAAGCACGTGCCGCCGGCTATCGCGCCTGCCAGCGCTGCAAGCCGGACGAGATCGGCCGAGACCACGAGGCGGTAGGCAAGGCCCTGCGCCTGATTGAACATGCGGAGGAAGCCCTTTCTCTTGAAACGCTCTCCGCTGCGGTCGGCTATGCCCCCCATCATTTCCATCGTCTCTTCAAGCGCGAAACCGGCGTGACACCATCCGCCTATTGGCGGGCCCTTCGGGCAAAACGCGCGGAAGCGGCGCTCAAGGCCAATGGCCGGGTCACCGACGCAATCTATGATGCAGGTTATTCAGGGCCGAGCCGCTTCTATGCGGATACCAGCCGCAGGCTCGGCATGACGCCAAGCGCCTGGAAGAACGGCGGCGTGGGCGTGACGATCCGCTGGGCGGTCGCCCAAACGACGCTCGGGCCTATGCTGATCGCAGCGACGGACAAGGGAATATGCCGTTTGTCTTTCAACGAAGGCGAAGCTGACGTTCGCGAACATTTCCCGAAGGCGACGGTCGAACACGGCGGTGCGAAATTGTCTGCTCTGGTCGAAGGGGCTGTTGCAGCAGTTGAACACCCCCGCGCCATGCCGCGCCTTCCTCTCGACATTGCCGGTACAGCGTTCCAGCAAGCGGTTTGGCAGGAACTCACGAAAATTCCACCAGGTGAAACGCGGACCTACGCCCAGATTGCGGCTGCGGTAGGCAAGCCAAAGGCCGTGCGCGCCGCCGGATCAGCCAATGGGGCGAACCGAGTGGCAGTGCTCATCCCCTGCCACCGCGTCATTCGCACCGACGGCTCAATGGGAGGCTATGCCTATGGGCTGCCTATCAAACAGGAATTGCTGAAGCGGGAGAGCGTTGCATAGCTGCGACTTTCGAGGCTAGACGGGGTGCGAACAGGAGAGCGAGCATGACACCTATCCCCAACGGCGCACCCCAGACACTTGGTGAAGCCTTTGCCCATATCAACGCACTGACGGCCCCGAGCGTTGACGATCTCAAGGTCATGGTCCTCATCGAAGCCGCGGGCCAGACGCTCTATGAAGCGAGCGCAGAAGGCTCTGCCCATGAAGGCGTCCGTGCTCTGTTGATCGAGAACGGGCATGAGGAAATGAGGCATGCCCGCCGCGTGAGCGCCGCAATCAAGATCCTGTCCGGTGAGGATTTCCCGGCACCCGCTGCGCACGAGAATCCTTATCTGACGGGCGATTTCCCGCGCGCGACCCTGACTGCAGAAGGATTGAGGAAGACTGCGGAAGCAGAATTCGCCGGAGACAAGCTCTACACCACTTGGGCAGACAATATGAGCAACCCGGAAGCCGCCGCCCTTTTACGTCTCAACGCTGGGGAAGAGAGCGATCATGCCCACCGCCTGCTGAAAGCAGCCGCGATGCTGGAAGCCTGATCAAACAAAACTGTAAGGATCGACGTCTACACTCACCCTGACTGATCGCGGCCATTCCAGCGCGCCAAGCCAGTCGCGGATGACGTCCTGCACGTCGAGCGCGCGGCGGGCATGGACCAGCAAGCGCTGACGATGACGCCCGCGCAACATCGCAAGCGGCGCTGGCGCCGGGCCATAGACATGCATCCCTTCGACCAGTGGCGCAGACTTGCCGATCTGTTGCGCCGTGTCCTGCGCGTCCTTCATGCTTTCCGACGAAACGATGATGCCCGCGAAACGTCCAAAGGGCGGCGCCCCGGCTTCACGTCGGCTCTCGGTTTCAGCCGCGTAGAAACTCTCGGCATCGCCCGAGACAAGGGCGCGAATGACAGGGGCAGACGGTTCATGCGTCTGGACATAGACATGCCCCGGCTTCTCACCCCGCCCTGCCCGTCCTGCGACCTGTGCAATCTGCTGAAAGCTGCGCTCCGCCGCGCGAAGGTCCCCGCCTTGCAACCCCAGATCCGCATCGACAACGCCGACCAGCGTCAGGTTGGGAAAATGATAACCTTTGGTCACAAGCTGGGTGCCGATCACGATGTCGATCTCCCCCGCTTCCATCTTGCCGACGAACTCGGCGGCCTTCGCGGGAGACCAGAGCGTATCCGATGTCACGATGGCGCGGCGCGCTTCGGGAAACAGCATGGCGACTTCGTCGGCAATCCGCTCGACACCGGGTCCGCATGCGACAAGCGCGTCTTCCTCGTGGCATTCCGGGCAGGCCCGAGGCGGTGGCATGTTATGCCCGCAATGATGGCACTGGAGCCGCTGGAGCAGGCGATGCTCGACCATCCACGCCGTGCAGTTGGGGCATTCGAAGCGGTGCCCGCAGTGCCTGCACAGCGTCAATGGCGCAAATCCCCTGCGGTTGAGGAAGAGAAGCGATTGCTCTTCCCGTTCAAGCGTCGCCTGCATCGCACGGACTAGCGTCGGCGCCAGCCAGCGGCCCCTCTCAGGCGGGTCCTGGGTGAGATCGATTGCCGTGATTTCGGGCATCTCTGCCGTGCCATGCCGCTCCGGCAGCTTGAGTTCCGCATAACGGCCGAGAGCGACTTGCTGGCGCGTTTCGATCGCGGGCGTCGCACTGGCCAGAATGACCGGGCATCCCTCGAACCGACCGCGCATGACGGCGACATCCCGGGCATGATATAGCACGCCTTCTTCCTGCTTGAAGCTCGCCTCGTGCGCTTCGTCCACAATGATGAGGCCGAGGTTGCGATAGGGCAGAAACAGGGCGGAGCGCGCACCAACCGTCACAAGCGCTTCGCCCTTCGAAATGGCGCGCCAGGCCCGCCTGCGCTGGGATTGGCGCAGGTCTGAATGCCAGGCCACCGGCGCATGGCCGAAACGCGCCTCGAAGCGCCGCAGAAACGGTTCGGTCAGAGCGATTTCCGGCAGCAGGACCAGAGTCTGACAGCCCATCCGCAGGGCCTGGGCGATTGCCTCGAAATAGACTTCGGTCTTTCCCGAACCCGTCACGCCGTGCAGCAGCACAGGCGCAAAGTCCCGGGCCTTGACGGCATCGACAAGCCAGTCTGACGCCGCCGCCTGCTCGTCAGACAAGGCGGGCGGGGCAAAATCGGGATCGGGCGCCAAAAAGGGGGTTTCCAGCGAGACTTCCACCGCCTCGATGGCGCCCAGCTTTACCAGCCCACGGATGACACCGTCCGACACATCGGCAATTGTCGCGAGCTCGCGGATCAGGCCCTGACGCTCGCCAATCCGTTCCAGCGCCTGTGCCCGCTGCACCGTCATCTTGTCGGGCGTCCTGCCTGTCAGCCGATACTCGACAACCGTCGGCGCACCTTCGAGTGCCGCCGCCGATGACAGAGCCATGCGCAACACTGCGGCTGGCGGAGCGAGGTAATAATTGGCAGTCCACTCGACCAGCCGCCTGAGCGGCGCTCCGATGGGCGGAATATCATAGGCCTGGAGCAGGTTGCGAAGCCGGTTGTCGCCCACTTCGGCGTCGGACGGCATGGCATCCTCTTCCCAGACAACCCCGATCATCTGTCGCGGCCCCAAAGGCGCAAGCACGATGCTGCCCGGCTCCACAGTCATGCCATGCGGCACGCGGTAATCGAGCGGGCCGAGTGCAGGATTGAGAAGAAGGACGCGAGCGCGAGTCATGACAGGCCGCTCAATGCCCGACCAATCATTGCCGCGAAAGCTGCAATGACGTTATGTAACGCCAGGAATTTGTCGGGAGGGAAAATTCATGCCTGTTTCGCGCCGTTCGCTGCTTTGCTCAGCCGCCTGTTTGCCAATCCTCGCCCTGCCAGGATGTGCGGACACGGGCCGCTTCAGCCTTGTTGATGCCATTCGTCGCTTGCTGAGCCTCTCCGCCCAGCGGGCCTTTGCCAGCCTCATGCGCGAGAACGGCTTTTACGATGACCAGCTTGCCCGGATCAGCCTGCCCGATGCATTGGGCGGATCAAGAGGCACAGATGTCCTCACAGCCGTGCTCGCCAGCGCGCTGTTTCGCAACCGCCTGACCAAGCAAGTCAATCGCGCCGCCGAAAAGGGGGCAGAACTTGCAGCGCCTGTTGTTGCAGACGCCGTGCTCAACATGGGCATACCCGATGCAGCGGCCATCATTCGCGGCGGGGGCAGCAGCGCGACGGACCTGCTGAAGGCAGCAATGGGCGAACGGCTGTTGGGGGCAATGCTTCCCGGAATCGATCGCGGGCTGAGGCTGTTTGACAATGCCGTGGTCGTCGAAGCCCTCCGCGCCGCCACCAACATCGATTTTGCGGGCTTGCGCGATGACGTTACATCGAAAGCCAGCGAAGCTGTGTATCGGGCGATCGCACGTGAGGAAATGTCCATCCGTGCCGATCCAGCCTCGACAAACGATCCGCTGCTGATTGCTGTATTCGGGCTGGCAAAATAGAAGGCAGGATTGTGCGATGCTGAAGCTCTTCATCAGGATCATAGCGCCGGGTTTTGTTTTGGCGGGGCTTTTGCACGTCTTTCTTGGACTTGGGGCGGACGTCATGCTCGGGGCGGACATTCCGGCCAGCGTCCTGAACGATGCATCGCTTGACAGCCAGAACCGCTTTTACGGGATCAGCTTCACTGTTTATGGGGTCCTGTTGTGGATCGCCTCAACAGACCTTGCGCGCTACCGCACCCTGCTGCGCGTGCTGATCCTCTGGTTTTTCCTCGGGGGAGTCATGCGATTGGTTTCGATCGCTTTGAAAGGCTGGCCAAGCAATCTCGTCTGGGCGCTGGCGCTGTCGGAACTGCTGCTGCCACCTGTGCTTTGGTGGATGCTGCGCAGGGAGGAGAAAGCAGGACAAGACCAGCCGCGGCATTGAAAGCCGTCGCTATGCCACCCAAGTGGCTGCATGCACATCGCGTGTTCCGTTTCACTCCACATTGCGCTAAACCGCCGCAACCAGAGCAAAGAGTATAGTCCGAATGAAGAGTGATTTCCTGCGTGCCGCCCTCCTTGTTTCCAGCGTTGCCCTGATCCCGGCAGCAACCGCGGGCATGGCATCGGTCGATGCGAACACCTATCGCGAGATGGACCAGTTTCTTGCCGTATTCGAACGTGTCCGTGCAGACTATGTCGACAAGGTCGATGACAAGGCTCTGATCAAGGGTGCGATCAATGGCATGCTGGCCAGCCTTGACCCGCATTCTTCCTATCTGGACGCCCGCGATTTCGAGAATATGCGCGTACAGACAGACGGGAATTACGGCGGGCTGGGGCTGACGGTGTCGCTAGAGGACGGCGCAGTAAAGGTCATCGCCCCTACCGAGGATTCTCCTGCCGACAAGGCGGGCGTCAAGGCGGGCGATTATATCACGCATCTCGACGGCGTCCTGATCTATGGCGGCACACTCGACGAAGCGGTGGACAAGATGCGCGGAACGCCGGGCACCAGCATCCGCCTGACAGTCGTTCGCCCAGGCCGCGACAAGCCGTTCGACGTGACGATCACCCGCCAGATCATCGAGATCAAGCCGGTGAAGTGGGAAGTGCAGAAGAATATCGGCATCATCAACATCAACGGCTTTTCAAAGAGCGTTGGTGCCGATGTCCGTTCTGCGCTGGTAAGCATCGAAAAGTCGCTCGGCCACTTGCCGACGGGCTATATCGTTGACCTGCGTTCAAACCCGGGCGGCTTGCTCGATCAGGCGATCGAAGTCTCCGATGCGTTCCTTGAGCGCGGCGAGATTGTGTCGCAGCGCGGACGCAACCGCCGCGATATCGAACGCTATTATGCCCGTCCGGGGGATATGGCGCATGGCCTTCCGATCATTGTCCTCGTGGATGCCGGTTCCGCCTCTGCAGCGGAGATCGTGGCCGGGGCGCTTCAGGACCAGCACCGTGCACTTGTCATGGGCGAACGCAGCTTTGGCAAGGGCTCCGTCCAGACACTGATCCAGCTCGACGACACCAGCGCACTGCGCCTGACCACCGCGCGCTATTACACGCCATCGAACCGCAGCGTGCAGGAAGGCGGAATCGAACCGGATATTGCCGTGCCGCAATTGTCCGACCCGGATTACAAGGCGCGGCCACGCTTCCGGGAAGCAGATCTCAGCCGCCATCTCATCAACGAGAGCAAGGTCGACAATTCCGTCCTTGAAGCGGACACGAAGCCCGATCCACGCTTTACGGCCACTGCCGATCAGCTAAAGGCGCAAGGCATCAAGGACTTCCAGCTTCATTATGCGCTGGAAACCCTGAGCCGCCTGCCCCGGACACAAACGGCGGTTTCAACAGGCACCCGCAAGGGAAGCCGTTGAACATGACACCCGTGCGCAGGGCTTCCTGGCTGGCGCTTCTCATTCCCGCTGCCTTGCTGGGTGGGGCATTGGGATCGCAGTATATCGGCGGGCTGTTCCCCTGCGAGATGTGCTATTGGCAGCGCTGGCCGCACGAAGCCGCTCTCGCATTTGCGCTGCTTGCGCTGTTCAGCCGCGATCCGGGCGTTCGGCGCCTGTTCGTGGTGCTGGCCGGTCTCGCGATCATGGCGAGCGGGCTCGTCGGGGTCTTCCACGCCGGCGTCGAATACAAATGGTGGGACGGCATAACGGCCTGTACGCGCGCGCCGGGCACCTCTGGCGGAAACATCATGGCGGACATCATGGCGGCCCCGCTTGTGAGCTGCAATCAGCCGCAATGGACACTTGGCCCCATTTCACTTGCCGGCTTCAACGCCATCTTTTCGCTTGGCGGTGGCCTGCTGGTCCTCTGGATGGCGGCAAGGAAAAAGTCCTGATGGAGGAAGACCGGCAGTCCATGATCCGCGTCGATCAGGCGGGCGAATATGGCGCGGCGCGCATCTATGCCGGCCAGCTTGCCGTGCTGGGCAACCGGCATTCTGCATCCCGGTCGATTCGGCATATGGCCGCACAGGAACAGCGGCACCTCGACCGGTTCAATGCAATGATGGCTGAACGCGGCGTTCGCCCGACCCTGCTCCAGCCGTTCTGGCATGTCGCGGGATTCGCATTGGGCGCCGTCACGGCCGCAATCGGTCCCGAAGCGGCCATGGCCTGCACGGCAGCGATCGAGACCGAGATCGACCAGCATTATGGCGAACAGCTCGAAGCCCTAGGATCGGACGACGCCGAATTGAGTGAGGCCATTGCCGAATTTCGCTCCGAAGAAGTCGAACACAAGGCAACGGCTCTTGCGGAAGGTGCGGAACGGGCCCCTGCCTATCCGCTTTTGAGTGCGACAATCCGGCTGGGATGCAGGATGGCGATCCAGCTTTCCAAGCGAATTTGATTTTGGTCATTGTGCGTTCATCGAAAAAGGCGGAGGATTGCGATATGATGAAACTGGTTCTTGCCTTTGCCCTTTCACTCGTGCCGCTGGCTGCTGTGTCGCCTGCCGCGGCCCAGCAACGCACACTCACGATCTTCGGGGATGACAAATGTCCGTCGGACACCATCTGCGTCGTGGCGCCGGAAACCGAGCGTTTCAGAATTCCGAAGCCCTTCCGTGAAGGCCTGCGTAAGGAATCGCCCGCGAATACGAGCTGGGCCGTTCGGTCGCAGAGGGTTGTGAATGAGGGCAAGACCGGAACGGACAGCTGCTCGACTGTGGGCGGAGGCGGATGGACTGGCTGCTTCATGAAGCAACTCCAGGAATCCTATTCCGAAAAGAAGCCCGAACCGGAAGTCCCCTGAATCTGAAAATCACGGCCACTGTTGAACGCTGGCCGGTTGCCGGGGCGTTTGTTATCGCGCGCGGCGCAAAGACCCATGTTGATGTGGTGATGGTCCAGCTCCTAGATGGCAAGCATTCCGGTCGCGGGGAAGGCACACCCATCTATTACACTGGCGAGACCGCAGATGGGTGTATTGCGCAGATCAATGCCCTGCCGCCGGATATTGATCGCGCCAGTTTGCAGCAGATCCTCCCGCCCGGTGCTGCCCGGAACGCCGTCGATTGCGCGCTTTGGGACCTGGACGCGAAACGCGCCGGCGTACCGCTCTGGCAATTGGCCGGGCTTGCTCGGCCTCACCCTTTGGTGACGGCAATGACCGTCTCGCTGGACCGTCCCGAACGGATGGAAGCCGCGGCGAGAGAAGTTTCCCGGCGCACTGCGCTCATCAAGATCAAGCTGGCCGGTGCGGACGACCTCGCCCGCGTCGCCGCCGTCCGTTGCGGAGCACCCGACGCCCGGTTGATTGTCGACGCGAATGAATCCTGGACCAATCGAGACGTCGCGGCCGAAGCTTCTGCACTTGTGCCCTTTGGCGTGGAACTGATCGAACAGCCCGTGCGACGGGGCGAAGACCATCTGCTCGACGGGATAGAGTCACCTATCCCGCTCGGCGCCGATGAAAGTCTGCACGACCGATCCGATCTTGCGGGATGCCGCGGCCGCTACCAGGCGATCAACATCAAGCTCGACAAGGCTGGCGGGCTGACTGAAGCCCTGGCCTTGAGGAAGGACGCAAAGGCGCTCGGCCTCAAGGTCATGGTCGGATGCATGCTCGCCACAAGCCTCGGCATCGCCCCGGCATTCCTCGTGGCGCAGGATGCGGACTGGGTCGATCTCGACGGCGCGCTGCTGCTGGCCAAGGATCGTGACGAAAGCTTCGAACTCAAGCGCGGAAGGCTATACTCGCCTTCGCCCCTATAGAATCTCGAACAGTCCGGCCGCGCCCATGCCGCCGCCGACACACATCGTCACAACGACATATTTGGCACCGCGGCGCTTGCCTTCGATCAACGCATGCCCCGTGCAGCGGGCACCCGTCATGCCATAGGGGTGGCCAATCGAGATCGAACCGCCGTTGACGTTCAACAGGTCATTGGGAATGCCGAGCTTGTCGCGGCAGTAAAGCACCTGCACGGCAAAGGCCTCGTTCAGTTCCCACAAGCCGATATCGTCGATCTTGAGGCCGAAGCGTCCCAGAAGCTTGGGGATCGCGTAAACCGGGCCAATGCCCATTTCATCGGGCTCGGTGCCTGCCGCGGCCATACCCACATAGCGGCCAAGCGGCGTCAGGCCGCGCCGAGCTGCCTCCGCTGCTTCCATAACCACCACGGCTGCAGAACCATCGGAAAGCTGGCTGGCGTTGCCTGCGGTAATGACGCCACCGTCAATCACCGGCTTCAGGCTCTTCAGACCTTCGAGTGTCGTTTCCGGCCGATTGCCTTCGTCCTTCGAGATCGTCACGTCATGGAAGGTGACTTCCCCGGTTTCCTTGTTTGCAACACCCATCTTGGTCGAGACAGGAATGATTTCATCATCGAACTTCCCCGCAGCCTGTGCCGCCGCCGTGCGCTGCTGGGATTGAAGCGAATATTCGTCCTGGTCATCGCGACTCACACTGTATCGCGAAGCCACGATTTCCGCCGTCTGGAGCATCGGCATGTAAATGTCTGGGTGCATGGCTACGAGAGCATCGTCCCGACCGACACGCATTTCCTTCGTCTGGACGAGCGAAATCGATTCCTGTCCGCCTGCGACGACAACATCCATCCGGTCGACAATGACCTGCTTTGCGGCCGTGGCAATCGTCATGAGGCCGGATGAACACTGGCGATCCATGCTCATGCCCGGCACCGAAATCGGCAGTCCGGCGCGAAGGGCAACCTGCCGCGCGATATTGCCGCCCTGAGTGCCCTGCTGAAGCGCGGAGCCCCAGATGCAGTCATCGACCTCTGCCGGATCGATCCCGGCACGCTCGACTGCGGCCTTGACCGAAAAAGACCCTAATGTCGCGCCGGGCGTCGCGTTGAACGCCCCGCGATAGGCCTTGCCAATCGGCGTGCGGGCGACGGAAACGATGACTGCATCACGCATGGGAATATCCTTGAAAATCGGGGGTTATACGAAAAACTGGCTGATCCATTCGGCGATCAGGGCGGGCTTGTCCTCGCCTTCGATCTCGACGGTCACTTCCTGAAGCTGCTGCCACTGGCCGGGGCGCTTTTCCTCGAGCGACACGAGCTTGAAATGGGCGCGAACACGCTTTCCGGATTTGACCGGCGCCAGGAAGCGCAGCTTGTCGCAGCCGTAGTTGACGCCCATCTTCACGCCGTCGAGACGTGGCAGGTCCGCCTTGGCCGAAAGCGCCGGCATGAGCGAAAGCGTGAGGAAGCCGTGCGCGATCGTTGTCCCGAACGGAGTCATCTTCGCCATTTCTGGGTTCACGTGAATGAACTGGTGGTCGCCCGTCGCATCCGCGAACTTGTTGATGGTTTCCTGATCGACTGTCATCCAATCGGAGACGCCGATCACTGTGCCGACCTTCGCCAGCAATTCTTCCTTGGTCACAATACCCATTGGCTTTCCTCTCGCTTTGGCTGCGCAATATTATTACAAGCAGCCCGAAATCACGGCGCCGAAATAAGGCCCCCGCTAGGCAAGAGTCAAAGGTCATGGATTCCGCAACGTCACTCATGCGTCAACTCTATCGCGCGCCGGAGCCCGACGTGCTGCGCCCGCTGCTCGCCCGGGCGCGCTCCGCGCCGGACGAGCGTTCCCGGATCGTCAATCGCGCTGCCGACCTGATCACTGACCTGCGGGCCGCCCAAGGCACGGGCTGGGTCAATCAGTTCCTCCACGAATACCGGCTGAACACACAGGAAGGGGTCGCACTCCTCTCGTTGGCGGAGGCTTTCCTGCGCGTTCCGGACCCCGAAACAGCGGACGCTCTGATCGCAGACAAGCTGGGCGATGCAGACTGGCGGGCCCATTCCGGGCGGTCGCAATCGGCCTTGGTCAATTCGGCGACCTGGGGATTGGTCATCGGCCGCGCGCTCGTCAGCGAAAAGGAAGAGGCCGGAACACTGCGTCGACTGATAGCACGCGCCGGTGAACCCTTCGTACGGCAGGCCGTGGGTGCTGCGATGCGGATGATGGGCGAAATCTTCGTGATGGGCCGGACAATTGCGGAAGCAACCGAACGCATGGCCCGACCGGAGCACAAGGGCTTCACCGCAAGTTTCGACATGCTGGGCGAAGCGGCGCGGACGTATGAAGACGGACAGCGCTATTTTGCATCCTACCTTGCCGCAATCGAATCGACCGGCGCCGGACACTCGATCTCCGTCAAATTGTCCGCACTCCATCCGCGCTATGAGGTCGCCCATTGGGACAAGTGCGTACCAATGCTGACGGACCTTCTGCAAACCCTGTGCGAGGCTGCCGCTCGGAGGGGCATCGCACTGACAGTCGATGCCGAGGAATCCGAACGGCTCGAAATGAGCCTCGACATTATTGCCAAGGTCGCGCGCCTGCCCTCGCTTAAGGGGTGGGACGGGTTCGGCATGGCAATCCAGGCCTATGCCAAGCGCGCACGTGCCGTTGTCCAATGGGCCGATGCCTTGGGCGCTGAAACCGGCAGACGGATCGCCGCCCGCCTCGTCAAGGGGGCCTATTGGGATAGCGAGATCAAGCGGTGTCAGGAGGCAGGGCTTTCGGACTATCCGCTGTTTACCCGCAAGGCCGCAACGGACGTTTCCTGGCTCGCCTGCGCGAAAGACATGCTGGCGGCGAAAAATATCTATCCGGCCTTTGCAACACATAACGCCCTGTCCGTTTCAACCGTCCTCGAATGGGCCGGAGAATCGCGCGACTTCGAATTCCAACGCCTCCACGGCATGGGTGAGGGACTTTACGAACGTCTGGTGCATGCGCAGGGCTATCATTGCCGCATCTATGCTCCGGTCGGCGGCCATCGCGACCTGTTGGCCTATCTCGTGCGCCGATTGCTTGAAAACGGCGCGAATTCCAGCTTCGTCCATCAGCTTGCCGACGAAAGTCTTGATCTGGAATCCTTGCTCGCAGATCCTATCGCGAAGGTCGAAACCGTCGGCGGAGCGCGACATGCAAGCATCCCCCTGCCCTGTGACCTTTTCGGCGAACGCAGGAACAGCGCAGGCATTGACCTGCAGGACCGGGCGATACTGGCCGAGACTGCCCACTCCCTTCGCGCCTTTGCGGATTCGCGTGACATGGATGTCGTCGGGCTCACGCAAAGCCGCGAAGACGCAAAGCATGCTGTTGACAGGGCGGCGGCGTCATTTTCCAGCTGGTCGCAAACGCCGCTGGACGAAAGGGCGGATGCGCTTGAACGTCTTGCAGACCTGCTCGAAGCGAACCGAATCGAACTGATGTCGATTGCCGTCCATGAGGCGAAGAAGACGATCCCCGATGCGCTTGGCGAGCTGCGAGAGGCGGTCGACTTCTGCCGCTATTACGCGCAACAGGCGCGCGACGGACTGGCTCCGATTGCGCTTCCCGGGCCAACAGGTGAACGCAATGTCCTGCGTTATGAAGGACGGGGCGTCTGGGCCTGCATCGCACCGTGGAATTTCCCGCTTGCGATTTTTCTTGGCCAGGTCGCAGCTGCCCTGGTCGCAGGAAATAGTGTCGTTGCCAAACCGGCTCCCCAAACGCCCAAGATCGCCGCGCGCGCGGTGGCACTTGCGCATCAGGCTGGCATCCCGGCCAACGCTCTTGTCCTTTTGACGGGTGGACCCGAAACGGGAGCGGCACTTGTTTGGGATCCCCGCATTGCAGGAGTGGCCTTCACCGGATCCACAGCGACGGCAAGACGGATCGCGCGGACACTGCTGGAGGAGGACACCCGGCCGCTCGTCCCCCTCATCGCGGAAACGGGCGGAATCAACGCGATGGTCGTCGATTCCACCGCTCTTTCCGAACAGGTTGTGCAGGATGTCGTGACGTCCGCGTTCCGTTCGGCGGGGCAGCGGTGTTCGGCTCTGCGTCTTCTGCTCCTCCAGGAGGATATTGCGGACGCAACGCTCAAGATGCTCGCAGGGGCAATGGATGCCCTTGTTGTCGGCGAATCGTCCGATCCGATAACTGATATCGGCCCGGTCATCGATTCAGCAGCCTATGCCCGTCTGATGGAATATCGGGAAAGCCGCAGGGCAAGCTGGATCCACACGATCCCGGCACCGGCCACAGGCCATTTCGTTCCGCCGACCGCCATCCGGCTTGCGTCGCTCAATGACCTGACCGAGGAATGGTTCGGCCCTCTGCTTCACGTGGCGACCTGGCGAGCGGGGACGCTTGAACAGACGGTCGAGGCCGTCAACGCCAAGGGCTTTGGCCTGACAATGGGCCTGCACAGCAGGATTGCGCGAAACGCCGAAACCGTCGAAGCTCTGGCGCGCGTTGGCAATCTTTACATCAACCGCTCGATGATCGGCGCCATTGTCGGGAGTCAGCCTTTTGGCGGCGAGGGTCTGTCGGGAACGGGCCCCAAGGCAGGAGGCCCCAACTACCTGCACCGCTTCTGCGCCGAGCGCGTGACGAGCACCGATACGACCAGCGCGGGAGGAAACGCCTCTCTCCTCTCCCTTGATGAGGTCGATCTTTAGACCGTTTCGGATTCCGGGGCGTAGAAAGCAACTCCGGCTTCCTTCAGGCAACGCATCACGAACAGCATGACGGTGTGACGGGCTTCGTTGCGCGCTTCCGCAGCCCCGCGCGTGACATGGAACATCAATTCAAGGGTGATCGCGCTGTGGGCAAAATCTGTCAGCACGGCGTGGTCAAAGCGGCAATATTTCACCCCTTCGACCACATGCTTCAATTTTTCGGGAAGGCCAGCAATCGCATCGGCATCATTACCATAGTGCAGCGGCAGGTTCAGGATCACCAGCCGCTCTGCAATGCCGTTCAGATTCCGGATCTGCATGTCGAGCAGCTTGTCATTCGACATGATGATCTGATCGCCGTCGATCGACCGGATTCGCGTCGTCTTCAGCCCGATCGCTTCAACGCGGCCCGTGGCGTCGCCGAAGCGGATCGTCTCCCCCACCCGAAACGGTCCATCGAACAGGATGGAAAGGGCCGCAAACAAGTCGCGGAAAATGCCCTGCGCGGCCAAGCCGATGGCGATGCCGCCAATGCCCAGACCCGCTACGAGTCCGATAACGTTCACGCCGAGATTGGCGAGGATGAGAAGCGCCGCCAGCACGAACAATGCAACATTGACGAACAGGCGGACCAGCCCAAGCGCATTGGCCAATCCGGAATGCGGGTCCTTGCCTGCCGCACGAACCTCGACTGTTCCCAGAATCAGTTCGCGCAGGAAAAGCGCGCCCTGGAATGTTGCCGTAATCACGAACCCGAAACTGACGATGTTGGCCACGTCTTCAGGTGCATGGGCAAATGTCGCAATCAGTTCCGCCGCAAGCGGGACCATGAACCACAGCTTCATCGAGGCGAGCGCCCGCCCTATGACGCTCCTCCAGGGATTTGGTTCACGGCTGAGTGTCTTTCCGACCAGCCGAAGGCCATAAAGCGCCAGAACAATGAGCACGCCGAACAGCGATGCAGTGACGATCAGCCTGGTATGATCGGTTATCCAGTCGACGGCGCTGGTCCAGAGCATCATAATGTCGGGGTCGGAAGGGAGCTGCTTGGCCATGTGCGCTGGCTAACCTCGCTTATGAATTCTGTCCATGCCAGTCCCGCACGTCTCGATCTGGGACACCGGTTTATTGAGCTTCCGGTTGAAGCTGCGTTCAGGTTGGCTATGGCATGAGAACCGGATTGCCGGTTTGAAGGATACGCAATGCCGCTCGGTTTCAGTTCGCTAGGCAGGTCGCTGGAAGAGGTGCCGCTTCCGCCCGTCTTGGCTGTGCTCTTTGGCGCCGTGGCCGCAATTCTGGTCGTTGCAACGCCCGAGTGGATGTTTGACCGGATGGTTTTGGCCTCCGGCCTTCCCGCGCTTTCGCCGTCCATTGCCCCGCCTTTTGGTGAAGTGGCCAGGATCATCGCCGCAATTGCGGCACTGTGGCTGGTCGCGGGCATATTGTGGCCGGCCTTTTCGCTGGTAGGCGCCCTGCTGGCCCCCAAACCGCAGAAGGGCAAAGGATTTCGTATCGAAGCAAGCTTTGATGCCCCTGCACCAGCATTGCAGCTTGAAGCGCTGATTCGATCATCAGCGAACAGCGGACCCTCCCTGCATCATGCGGCCGAGGCCCCGGCTGAACCTGCAGTAACGCGCATCAAGGCCGTGGTTCGCCGCGCCGCACATTCCGCAGAGATGACCGAGGCTGCTGGAGCGGTTGCGGTGAAGGCCAAGATAGACCCATCGGACATCGGCACTGATGTGGCGAAGACTTCCGATGACGAAATGGCTAGGGATGGCGTTGCCAGCCGGACGATTGAGCCGCGCAAGTACAAGGCTCGCAAGCACCATGCATTGCCGGGCAAGACTCTGGGCAGTTCCGAAACCCGGCATTAACTGGCTTCGACTGTCAGGGCTTCGAGTTCGATTTCGACGACATTCGGTCCCCGGGACTGTCGCTGGGCAACCGCAATATCCGCAACAATATGACCATCGATATTGAAATCATCGGACAGGATGGACGCGGTCGCTTCATCGACGCACTGTTCTGCCCCCTCGCCAGCAACACACACGGCAAAGCGATGGCGCGCGCCGACAAAGGTCACGCTTGACCAGCGGTGATGGCTGGAGGACTGGACTCGAGCGAGTGACGGGTGGAAGCGCCCTGAAATGGCAGCGCGCAAGGCTCCATGGACGTCACAATTCATTGGGCCGACTCCAGGAACGCCTCGATCCGCGAGGCGAGGCAACGCCCCATGACCCTGCCTTCGCGCAAATCGAACACAAGCCGCGGATCGTTGGCAACCTCCCGACCAAACCGTGTCGGCTTCTTTCCGGTCTTGCGCAGATACCGTTCGATCTTGCCCAACACATTCATCCAAACCTCCATTTCTCAAATGCGAATCAACCTTGATAGGATTATTCCTATCTGAAAGGAGATTTCCTATTGTGCAAGGAAAATTCCTAACGTAGGAAATTCGGACATGGATGACGTCAGGACTCATCTGCAAAAACTGATGGAGGACCGCGGGGACGATTGCCTGTCGATCTCGCGCCTTCTTGGTCGAAATGCAGCCTATTTCCAGCAGTATCTCCGGCGCGGCGTGCCGAAGCGACTGAAGGAGGAGGACCGTCGCACCCTCGCAACCTATTTCGGAGTCGATGAGCTTTCTCTGGGTGGCCCTGCGCCGCCTGCTCCGCCATCGACGGTTCTCGTGCCACGCCTTGAACTTGGGGCATCTGCAGGCGCCGGTGCGCATGCCGGCTTGGAACATCGCGCCGGACAGATCGGGTTTGAGCGCAACTGGCTCCGCAAGCTTGCATCCAGCCCGGAAGCACTCTCGATCATTCAAGTCGCAGGCGATTCCATGTCCCCCACCCTTGGCGATGGCGATGATATCCTGGTCGACCGCGGCGATGCCGCAGAACGGTTGCGCGACGGCATCTATGTGATCCGGATGGACGATGCCCTGATGGTCAAGCGGCTGTCTATGCGACCGGCACATCGGCTGTCCGTGCTCAGCGACAATCCTGCCTATCCCGGTTGGCCAGACGTCGATGCAGGCGCCGTGACAGTAATCGGACGTGTTGTGTGGGCAGGTCGCAGGATCAGCTAAATTCTTGGTCAACCAATGCTTTACCAAGGGTTCTCGCCGGATGTTAGCGATTGGCGGCTAATTCGCGTGGCTCCCGAGACGGAGCAAGCATGACCCCCCTCATAGCAGATCGAAAGACGCTGGATGATGCCACTGACCTGATGGCAGCATTTGGCAGCTTTGCCGAAACGGAGGCCGCACTTCGTGCCGAGCGAAGCCGCGATCGTGGCAATGCAATTCTGTTTTGCCATTGGCGGCAGGTGGAACGCCTGATTGTTGCACTTCATGCCGAAGGCGTGAACGGCACGGTTCACTAATTCCTGACTGGCGGCGAATATGACCAGTCGCTAGACACTGGTCCATGTTGGCCTGTTCGCTATGCCGTCAGCCTTTAATGGCTCTTGTGATGCTTGCGTCTCTGGCCGTGGCAAATGGCGTATCAGCCCAATCGACAGGTCCTGCCACGCAGGAGCTTGTCCCGGATTCGCCCATGGCAGACATGCCGGATATCGGCGTGGACTGGCCGGACATGCAGGCACAAGAGGCAGAACTCCCGAGCTCCCCGGACGAAGCGGCAGAAGCTGCCCAACGCGCAACCGAAATTGTCGGTGAACGCCGTTATCGCATCGTGATCGAAGGCCTCGATCAGTCCGGCAAATCTTCTGTCATGGACCGCTTCAACAGTGTGTCGACTTTGAAGGCAGGCGAAGGCAAGCCTGCCAACGTCGCCCAGATTGATCGGCGCGCGCGCGAAGACGCGGACTTGTTGAGCGACGTGCTGCGGGCAGAGGGCTATTACGACGCCAATGTCGAAACATCAGTGGACGCAGGCGACCCACGTGAACTTGTCGTGACCTTGCGCGCTGACCCTGGCCCAATTTACCGCTTTTCCGACGTGAAGGTGACGGGCCTTGAGGAAACGGGCGCCAAGAATGCCGAGTTGCGCAGCGTCTTTGCCGTCAATCCGAAGGATGCTGTTGATGCCGACACGGTAGTCCAGGCCGAAACCGATCTGGCCAACACGATCAAGCAGAAGGGATTTCCCTTCGCCAAGGTGGGCGAACCGGAAGTTCTGGTCGATCATGATGCGCGGACCGCGACATTGACGATGCATGTCGAACCGGGCGGCGAACGCAAATTCGGCGCAATCGTGCTGACCGGCAAGAAGCTGCCCTTTGATGCCGACCATGTCGGGCGCATTTCCCGGTTCAAGACCGGCGAGGTCTTCGATCAGTCCAAACTCGACGATCTGCGGCGCGCGCTTGTCGCAACAGGCCTTGTGTCCCAAGTTCGCATAACGCCTGTGCCCGCGACCGATCCTGCACTTGCCGATGTTGCTGTGGCGCTTGAACCCGCAAAAATGCGGACGATCGCGGCCGAAGCCGGTTACAGCACGGGCGAAGGGATTCGCGCCGAAGTGAGCTGGACGCACCGCAACCTGATCAAGCCGGAAGGAGCCGTCACCTTCCGTGGCGTCGCCGGCACGCGCGAGCAATATCTCGGCGCTGTTCTGCGTCAATCGAATTTCCGGGCGCGCGATCAGGTGCTCAACGCCAATATTTACGCGAGCAAGGTGAACCGAACGGCCTATGAAGCGCGCACCCTCGGCCTGGGACTCGGATTTGAGCGGCAGACGAACATCATCTGGCAGAAGAAGTGGACCTGGAGCCTTGGCACCGAACTGCTTGCATCGCGGGAACGGGATTCGACCAAGATTGCCAATGCCCCCCGCAAGACATTTTTCATCGCCGCCTTCCCCGGAACGCTGAACTATGATGGATCGGACGACCTGCTCGATCCCACCAAGGGATTTCGGATCGGCTTGAGGCTCTCGCCCGAGGTTTCCAGGCAGTCCGGCACCTTCACCTATGCGCGCGCCCAGTTTGACGGGAGTTACTATCTGCCCGCAGGGAACCGGATCGTCCTGGCTGGCCGCGTTCGCGTCGGATCGATCCTGGGGGCACGAACCCAATCCATAGCGCCTTCGCGGCGATTCTATTCCGGAGGCGGCGGCTCGGTTCGCGGCTATGGCTATCAGTTGATTGGTCCGCGCGATGCCGCGAACACACCCATTGGGGGACGAAGCCTTACCGAGTTTGCCGTGGAAGCGCGGGTGAGGCTGGGCAGCTTCGGAATCGTGCCATTCCTGGATGGCGGCAACATCTACACGTCCCCGATGCCGAAATTTTCAAAGTTCCGCCTCGGTACGGGGCTCGGCGCGCGCTATTATTCAAGCTTCGGTCCGATCCGCATCGATATTGGCACTCCGCTCAACCGGCAGCCCGGCGATTCACGCATCACTGTCGCCGTTTCTCTCGGTCAGGCATTCTGATGCGTCTGGTCCGCTGGATAACAATTGTTTTGGGCGGGCTCGTCCTGCTCAGCGCCTTCCTGCTCTGGATTGCCGATACCAGCATTGGCCACCGATTCCTCGCTGACCGGATTGCCGCCCTGTCCCCTGCCTCCGGGCTCAAGATCCGCATCGGTCGGATCGATGGTTCGATTTACTCGAAAGCCCGCCTCAGGGACGTCCGTCTTTACGATCCCAAGGGCCTGTTCCTCCATGTGTCCGACGCTCGCCTGCACTGGACGCCGGCCGGTTGGCTTGCAAACCGGCTCGATATCACAAGCCTCGATATCCCGACGGCAACGCTTCACAAACTTCCGAAATTGCGACCATCGGCGAAAAAATCGTCGATCCTCCCGAGCTTTGACATAAGACTTGGTCGGCTCGCCGTTGACAGGCTCGTGATTGAACCGGGCGTCGCAGGCAGCAAAAGGCGGATCGGCCAAATGTCGGCGAGCGCCGACATTCGTCGCGGTCGCGCACTGATCAAGTTGAAGGCAGACGCTGCCGCTGGCGATCGACTCGCGCTGATGCTCGATGCCGAACCAGACGGAAACCGCTTCGATCTGGAAGCGGACTTGAATGCTCCGGCAGGTGGCGTTTTTGCGCAACTCATCGGCACGACCCAGCCAGTCACACTGCATGTCGGCGGTGACGGAACATGGGCGAAATGGGCAGGCAAGTTCCAGACTCATGTTGCCGGAACGCAAGTTGCGGACCTGAGGCTGTCAAACAGCGCGGGACATTTCGCATTGGACGGAGAGCTCGCGCTTGGCTCCATCACGCATGGCAAGCTCCAGCGCCTCTCATCGCCACTGTTGCGCATTCGCGGATCGGGAACGCTCGCTGATCGCAAGTTCAAAGGGGATTTGCGATTGGCGTCCCAGGCGCTCGCGGCAGATTTTTCGGGCACGGCCGATCTGGCCGCCAATCGCTTCAACGTCCTGAACATCAATGCGCGCCTGCTTCAACCGCGCGCGCTTTTCCCCAACATGACCGGTCGCGACATAACGCTCAAGGCGCGGCTCGACGGAGCCTTTGGCGCACCGAATTTCGACTATCTCCTGACTGCGCCCTTTGTTGCCTTTGACAAGACCGGTCTGGAGCAGGTGCGTGCCTCGGGCCAGGGACGACTCGGGAAATCGCCTGTTCTCGTTCCCCTCAAACTTGCGGCCAGTCGCATCACAGGCGTCGGGGATGTGGCCGGTGGCATATTGGCCAATATCTCGGTTACGGGACTTCTCAGTGTCACATCCAAGGCGTTGACCGGTGACGGGCTTATCCTCAAGTCCGACAAGCTCTCTGGAAAACTGACGCTTTTTGTCGATCTCAAGACGGGCCGATTTGACATTGGCATGGCTGGCCAACTTCAGCGCTACCTGATTCCGGGACTCGGGATTGTCGACGTCAAAAGCGAACTCAAGGTTGTCCCGGGTGCCGGCGGCCATGGAACCCAGGTCATCGGCCGTGGTCAGGCGTGGGTGCGGCGGCTCGACAACAGCTTCCTTGCCGGCCTCACACATGGTCTGCCGTCGATAGATACCGGGCTGACACGCGGACCTGACGGGATCGTTCATTTCGTCGGTCTGAAACTCAGCTCGCCCGGCCTTTCACTGACGGGCAATGGCTATCGCCGTCATGACGGCACCTTCTTTTTCGAGGGGACCGGCCGACAATCCCAATATGGCCCGATTTCGCGGTTCGTCCTTGATGGCCATATCGAGCGGCCAAGGATCGACATGGACCTGGTCCGACCGAACGACGCGATGGGCCTCCAGAATGTCCATTTGCTGATTGAGCCGAATGCTTCCGGATTTTCCTGGCAAGCGAATGGCGGATCCCGCCTGGGCAGCTTTGCCGGCAATGGCGCCATTTTATTGCCGCCGCACCAGGCTGCGACAGTTACTGTCGCATCACTCACCGCATCGAATATCACAGCCAAAGGCGCGCTGCGTTCCCTCCCTGGCGGCTTTTCCGGGCAGTTGTTGCTTGAAGGCTCGGCCACGGGATCCCTCGATTTCGCGCCGGTTGGCGGCATCCAGCAGATTGAAGCCCATGTGAAAGCGCGCGATGCCGAACTTGCGGGCCCACCCGCCGTGTCCGCACGTCGCGCCAGCTTTGATGGCCTGATCAGGCTCGATCCTGCGGGCACATGGATTGACGGGTCCATGACAGGGCAAGGCCTGAGCTATGAGGGCATCAAGCTTGCCAGGGTGGCCGCAAACATGAAGCTGCGCGGCGGTAGCGGAACGGTGACAGCCTCATTCGCGGGGTCCCGCGGACGCGCGTTCGACCTACAGACCGACGCTCGGATCAGCCCGGACCGTATCGAATTGGTGGGCTCGGGAACGATCGACCGGAAGCCTGTGCGCTTGGTCAGTCCGGCGATTTTCACACAAGAAGGCGAAAGCTGGCGCCTCCGTCAGACCGCGCTCGAATTTGCCGGCGGTCGGGCCCAGGTTTCTGGGTTGTTCGGGTCGAGCGCGACGGAGTTCAATGCCAACGTCTCGCAAATCCCGCTGGCAATTGTCGACATGCTGTTTCCGCGTTCCGGCCTGGGTGGCAGCGCAAGCGGTACGGTCGCATACCAGCAATTGGCCGGTCAGCTGCCGACTGGCCGTGCTGATGTGCGCATCCGAGGCCTGACGCGTTCAGGATTGGTATTGTCGTCTCAACCCGTGGACGTCGGACTCACGGCGGTACTGACCTCTGGCAACGCAGCGGCGCGGGCCGTCGCAGTCAGTGCGGGACAGATCATCGGCAGGGCGCAAGTCCAGATCCGCCCAACGCAAGCTCCAAGCCTGTTGGCGCGTCTGAAGGAAGGTCGAATTTTTGCGCAGCTCCGCTTCAATGGTGCAGCCGACACACTCTGGCGTTTGACGGGCATCGAGGGCTTCGACATGTCCGGGCCGGTCGCGATCGGAGCAGATATCACGGGAACGACGGGCAATCCGATCATACAGGGCTCTGTCCGCACGGCCAACGGTCGGCTCGAAAGCGCTGCGACAGGCATGGTCATTACGGGTATCAAGGCAAGCGGCCAGTTTGGCGGATCGAAGCTGGTCATCGACAATTTTTCCGGCACGGCAGGCAGCGGCACGATTTCGGGTCGCGGCAGTTTCGACTTCACGACGGGTCAGCGACTGGGAATGAACCTTGCTCTTCGCGCCGAGAATGCGGTGGTGCTGGCGCGGGACGATATCGGCGCGACAGCGACTGGCCCCATAAACTTTGTTTCGGACGGACATGGTGGCGGTGTAATCTCGGGAGACCTCGATCTGGTCCGAAGCGCATTCCGGCTCGGCCGGGCAACAGCCGCTGCGGCGATTCCCCGCCTGAACGTCCAGGAAATCAATGTTGTTGCCGAGGACCGGGCGCAGGGTCTTCCCTCAAGCCCGTGGAAATTCGACATCAAGGCGCGCGCACTGAATCGCCTCAACGTAACGGGCCTTGGCATTCAGAGTGAATGGCGTGCCAATCTTCAGATCGGCGGATCCGTTACCGAACCGGCCATTGTCGGCCGGGCAGACCTCATCAGGGGATCCTATGAATTTGCCGGACGCCAGTTCGATCTCCAGCGCGGCACGATCCGGTTCCAGGGGGAAGTGCCAGCTGATCCGACCCTCGACATTCTCGCAACCGGAGACACGCAGGGACTCACGGCATCGATCCGTGTGACCGGAACCGGCCAGCGCCCGGAAATCGCCTTTTCAAGCACGCCTGCCCTTCCCGAGGACGAGCTGCTGTCGCGACTGCTGTTCGGAACGTCGATCACGAACCTTTCCGCACCTGAAGCATTGCAACTTGCCGCTGCAATTGCGTCGCTTCAGGGCGGCGGGAATGGTCTCAACCCGATCAATGCCCTGCGCAATGCAATCGGCCTGGATCGCCTGCGGATCCTGCCCGGAGATGTCGTGACCGGCCAGAAGACTTCGGTCGCTGCCGGCAAGTACATCACCCGCCGCGCCTATGTCGAAATCATCACTGACGGCCAGGGCTATTCCGCAACGCGCGCGGAATTCCAGATCACGCGCTGGCTTTCCGTGCTTTCAAGCATCTCGACAATTGGCCGCCAGAGCGCGACCGTCAAAATCTCGAAGGACTATTGACGATCAACCGTGCAGCGTCAGCCATTCGCTTGACGGTGCGCGCGTTGGCACAAGGCTGTTGGCCGGATCATCGGGATCCTTGTATCCGATCGACATGCCTGTCCAAAGGATACGGTTCTCCGGCGTACCCAGAAAAGCCCCGATGGTCTTGGGATAGACCGCCCAGCATTCCTGAGGACATGAGTCGAGGCCCGCTTCGCACAGAAGCAGGCAGATGTTCTCGAGCATCATGCCGCAATCGCCCCATTGCGGCGGCCCCATTTGACGGTCGATGGTCAGGAACAATCCAACAGGCGCATTGAAGAACTGGAAATTCCGGGCAAACCAGATCGCCCGCCCTTTCCGGTCTTCCCGGGCTATGCCAATGGCGCCATAGAGCATTTCCCCGACCTCGAACCGACGGTCCGCATAGGGCGATGAAAGTTCGCGCGGATAAATATCATATTCCTGCGGCTCGCTTTCCCGTGCAGCGATCTTTTCAGCCATGATGGCTTTCAGCTTTTTCATCGAGTCGCCATGGACAAGGTCGATGTGCCAGGGTTGAAGGTTGCCGCCGGTGGCGGCTCGGGCCGCACGTTCGACAATATCCTTCACCAGCGCGATATCGACCGGCTTGTCGAGAAACCCGCGAACCGAGCGGCGATAGGCAACAGCTTCAGAAACATTCATGATCCACATTCCCTCAAAATGATCAGATTGTCATAAAGATCAGGCACTGCAACTTTCCCTTGCCGTAAACGTCAATTTGCGCAAGTGGCATCCCATCATTCAAGTCCAAGACAAGGAGTCGAACCATGGCGACAGCCTATATTGTTGATGCCGTCCGCACTGCCGGCGGAAAGCGTGGGGGCAAACTGGCGGGTGTTCACCCTGTCGACCTCGGCGCGGCTGTGTTTGATGCGATCGCTGACCGCAACAATTTTGACACCGGCGCGATTGACGATGTCATCACGGGCTGCGTTTCGCAGGGCGGCCAGCAGACAATGGATCTGGGGCGCAATGCCGTGCTCGCATCGAAGCTTCCGGACAGTATCCCGGCTGTCACGATTGATCGCCAATGCGGTTCGTCGCAGCAGGCAATGATGTTTGCGGCTCAGGCAATCATGTCCGGCACGCAGGATATTGTGCTGGCAAGCGGGATTGAAAGCATGACGCGTGTGCCGATGGGTTCCGTCGCCACATTGTTCATCAAGGAAGGCCTGGGCCATTACAAATCGCCCCGGCTGGAGGAAAAATATCCGGGCATCATGTTCAGCCAGTTCATGGGCGCCGAAATGATCGTCAAGAAGCACGGCTTCACCAAGGATGACCTCGACGCATTTGCCCTGGAAAGCCATTTGCGCGCCAAGGCCGCGACCGAAGCAGGCCATTTCAAGAATGAAATCGTCGTGCTGGATATTGAGACGCCCGAAGGCATGGCCAAGCATAGCGTCGATGAAGGCATTCGCTTTGATGCCACGCTTGAAGGCATCGCTGGTGTGAAGTTGCTGCAGGAAGGCGGCTCCATCACGGCGGCAACCAGCTCGCAAATCTGCGACGGTGCATCGGCTGCGCTGATCGTATCGGAACAGGCCCTGAAGGATCACGGCCTGACCCCGCGTGCGCGCATCCATCACATTTCCGTCACGGCCGGTGACCCGATCATCATGCTCGAAGAGCCGCTTTTTGCGACCGAAAAGGCGCTCAAGAAGGCAGGCATGAAGATCGAGGATATCGACGCCTATGAAGTCAACGAAGCCTTTGCACCGGTGCCACTCGCCTGGATGAAGTACCTCGGGGCGCAGCATTCGCGCCTCAACCAGCATGGCGGTGCGATCGCATTGGGCCACCCGCTGGGCGCGTCCGGGACGAAGCTCATGGCGACGCTGCTTGGCGTGCTTGATGCGACGGGCGGCAAATACGGCTTGCAGACGATGTGCGAAGGCGGCGGTCAGGCGAACGTCACGATCATCGAACGTCTTTAATCCTCCCAGCAAAAGGAAAATCCATGAAACTCGATTCATCCATTTCGGCCGTCATTACGGGCGGCGCATCTGGCCTTGGCGCGGCGACCGCGCGCGCGCTCGCTGCGAAGGGCGTGAAGGTTGCCATCTTCGACCTCCAGAAGGAAAAGGGCGAAGCCGTTGCTGCCGAAATCGGCGGCGTATTCTGTGAAGTGAACGTGACCAGCGATGAGAGCGTCGCTGCCGGTTTTGCAAAGGCTCGTGCTGCCAATGGGCAGGAGCGCATTCTCGTCAACTGCGCCGGCACCGGTGCAGCGATGAAGACCGCAAGCCGTTCAAAGGAAGATGGTTCGATCAAATTCTATCCGCCTTCGGCATTTGACTGGCTGATCCAGATCAACCTTGTGGGCACGTTCCGGTGCATTGCCATGTCTGCGGCTGGCATGATGACGCTGGATCCTGCCAATGAAGACGGGGAACGCGGCGCCATTGTCAACACGGCGTCGGTCGCTGGCGAAGACGGCCAGATGGGCCAGGTTGCCTATTCGGCGTCCAAGGCCGGTGTCATCGGCATGACCCTTCCGATTGCACGTGACCTCATGAGCGAAGGCATTCGCGTCAACACCATCCTCCCGGGCATTTTCGAAACGCCGCTGATGATGGGTGCTCCGCAGAATGTGAAGGATGCCTTGGCTGCGTCCGTTCCGTTCCCCAAGCGCCTCGGCAAGGCGGAGGAATATGCCCATCTCGCCCTGACCATGATCGAGAACGGCTATTTCAACGGCGAGGACGTCCGCCTCGACGGCGCAATTCGCATGGCGCCACGCTGAGACTGTGGCCAAACCGGAAAGCTGGCGGCTCATCCCCGC
The DNA here is from genome assembly GCA_046348625.1 of Sphingomonadaceae bacterium. Lineage (GTDB taxonomy): Bacteria > Pseudomonadota > Alphaproteobacteria > Sphingomonadales > Sphingomonadaceae > Aquisediminimonas. The sequence goes on along the minus strand of JAXMDX010000001.1, from coordinate 423,421 downwards.
CAGCTACCCCATATTGCTAGACGTCCAGACCCGGTTTCAGGATCTCGATCCGAACGGGCATCTGAATAACGTCGCCTTTGCCGCATTGTTTGAACACGGCCGTGTCCGCCTTAATCGCGATGTCCGCCCGATGGGCGAACGGCCGGGCAATGAACGGACAATGGTCGCCGCAGTCACAATCAATTATCTGCGCGAAGGCAGCTATCCGGATGACGTCGTCGTTGCATCAGGCATCGGCCGGATCGGATCGTCCAGTTGGACAATCGAGCAGGCCATGTTCCAGCACGGTCATTGTATCGCAACCTGCGATACGGTTGTGGTCTGCCGCACCGACAACGCTGCCCAACCCCTTCGCGCCGAACTGCGGGAGCAGCTTGAAAAGATGCTCACGACTGGCCCGACCGGCTAACCGGCGATTGTGATCCACGTTCCCACCGCTGCCGGGCTCCATTATGCGGGCGATGCGGCGGCATGGATCTCAGCCTATCTGGGCGCGCGCTGGGTCTATGCCTATCGCCGCGGCTCTGTCGAAGCACTGGCCCGCCAAACGGCCCCAAGCTATTTTGTTTCAATGGCCCTGGGAGCAGCTGCCGGAGCCTGGGCGATCGGTTCCCTGAACACATTGCAGTCGAAAATTCCGGTCCTGTCCCACAGTGTGGCTGGCGCATTGGCCGGCGGCATCGTGGCAGTCGAGCTCTGGAAATGGATCCACGGCGTCAAGGCCTCGACAGGTGGACCCTTCGTCATTCCGCTCACGCTCGGCATCGTGATCGGTCGCTGGGGCTGCCTTTTTGCGGGACTTCCGGACCAGACTTACGGCATTCCGACGACGCTGCCTTGGGGCGTCGATCTTGGGGATGGCATCTCCCGCCATCCAGTCGAAATATACGAATCGCTCGCGATGGCGGCATTCCTTGGCTTCTATTGGAACGCATTGGTCCGAAAGCGAGCCTGGGCGACGGCACATGGATTTCACTATTTCGCCCTCGCCTATGCTGCACAGCGATTTGCGTGGGAATTCCTGAAACCCTATACCAAGATCATTGGGCCGCTGAACGTCTTTCACCTCTTGATGATCGGACTTGCGATTTATGCTTCTCTCTGGATCGCAGCTGGACGAACCGCCACAGGACATTCAGCGTAAGGCAGCCCCCTATATTTTCCACGGGCAAACGACGAGCCTGTGCGAAGAGTGCCTGATTCCCGTCCCGGCAAAGGTCATCATCGAAGCGGGCGAGGTCTTTTATCTGAAACGCTGTCGCGCACATGGTGTCCAGAAAACGCTCATCAGCGATGATCTTGCCTATTGGCAGTCGCAGAAGCACTGGCTGAAGCCGGGCGACAGGCCACTTGTGGCCCAAACTCGCACGGAGGCAGGGTGCCCGTTCGACTGTGGTCTGTGCCCCGACCATGAGCAGCACAGCTGCCTTGCCATCATAGAAATCAATTCTGCCTGCAACCTCGCCTGCCCCGTGTGTTTTGCCAATGCCGAAGACATCCATGGTGCGCATCGGCCTATGGCGGTGATTGAACAGATGCTCGATGCGTTGGTCGCCAGTGAAGGCGAACCCGACCTTGTCCAGCTCTCAGGGGGAGAGCCGACAATCCATCCGCAATTTTTCGAAATACTGGATGCGGTAAAGGCTCGGCCGATCCGCCATGTCATGATCAACACGAACGGCGTGCGGATCGCTCAGGACGCGGAATTTGTTGCACGTCTCGCCAGCTATGCCCCGCGGCTTGAAGTCTATCTCCAGTTCGACAGTCTTGATGATCATGCCCTTATGGACCTGCGCGGTGCACGACTCTCCCGCATACGGCAGCAAGCGCTCGAGGCGCTTGAGGCCGCAGGTCTATCGACAACGCTTGTCGCGGTGGTGAAACGCGGCGTGAACGATCACGAGATTGCCGACATCATCAATCACGCACTCACATGGTCCTGCGTGCGCGGCGTCACCTTCCAGCCTGTGCAGGATGCGGGACGGAATGAGGGTTTTGACGGCAAGGCCAATCGTATGGTGTTGAGCCAGATCCGCAGAGAGGTGGCCAAGGCCGGTGTATTCGGGCTGGAAGACATGATCCCCTTGCCCTGCAATCCCGATCAGATCTGCATCGGCTATGGTCTGCGGGATGGTCCGACAGTGACGCCGATTACGTCATTGCTGCCAAGAGATCTGATCATCAATGGCCCCAACACGATCAGTTACGAAGCCTATCCCGAGCTGCAAAAGGCAGTGACAGACTTGCTGAGTCTGGCGACATCCCAAGCCAATACCGAGGAAAAACTGGCTGGTTTGCTCTGTTGCCTGCCTCAGGCCTTCGTTCCCGAGACGCTGGGCTATGCAAACAGTTTCCGGGTTGTCATCTTGCAGTTTCTCGACCGGTTCAATTTCGATCTGGCGACGGTGAAGCGGAGTTGCGTCCATTTCGTGACGCCGGATAAGCAGATCATACCGTTTGATACGTACAACACTTTCTATCGTCCGGGAGCAGAAGGAGCGGCAGTGGTGAAACGCGCCAGGGAAGCAGAGTGAAGGGGCTGTTTGGAGGGTTGCTGCTGGCCAGCGGCATTCTGCTGATGACCGTGAGCGGGCTTTGCTCGCTGGCCATCACTGTCGCTGGGCTGAGCGAAGCGGTCAAGGATCCGGGGCTTTTCATCTATCCGCTCCTGTTCGGCGGCGTGCCGTTCGCAATCGGATTTGGGCTCTTCAAATGGGGGAAGGCCGTGCTGCGCAGACCGGACGATGCGCCGGTCGAACACAGCGCACCTGCAGAGGTTGCAAGGATCAGCGAGCCGCCGAACGACTCCTAATCGCAATCTGCGCAGGTTCCGCGCACTTCGATCACTGGCCGCACAGGATGGAAACCGGCCTTTTCGGCAGCGGACCGAACGCCGGACGACAGCTTGTCATCGTCAATGTGAGTCGTTTGTCCGCAGCTGTCGCAAACAAGGAAGATGCAATCATGCACACAATCGGGGTGGGCGTTGGCCAGATATGCGTTGGCACTTTCCACACGCATCGCAAGATTCGAGCCCACAAACAGATCGAGGATGCGATAGACGCTGTTCGCTGCAACGCGTTTTCCCCGCGCCTTCGAAACAGCTTCGGCAATGTCATAGGCAGAGGCCGGCTTATCGAAACCCGCAAGAGCGTCGAAGATGCTGGCGCGCATTTCAGTCCATTGCTCGCCTGATTTGAGCAGGGTCATCCGTGCCGCTTCGGCAAGCGACGGGCCGTGATGAAGCGTGTGGTCATGCGCGTGTTTGGACATGGATCAAATCTAGGCGTCTGCGCCCGCGCGCGCAAGCTTACCAGTGAGCGCGACGGTTCAGATCATGCCCAAGGGCGACAATCATCACGCCGAGGATCGAATAGATTGTCTCATAGCCACCTTCATGCGGCAGCGTCATCGCTCCGGCCATCACCCCGAGTCCGAGTGATCCCACCCAAACAGGCAAGGCATAGCCATGCTGCAAGACGCCCCGGCCGAGCGCCAATGCGCCAAGTGCCATGGCCATGATGAGCCCAACCTCGTGAATCGCCGGATGGAGGAGGAAACCGCCAGCCGTTGCCAAGGCTGTCACAATCACGGCGCTCAGGATGCAGTGCGCAAGGCAAAGGCCCGAAAGGCCAATCGCCAGTCGGTCAAGACCACCTTGTTTGAGCACCGCATTCAACACATTCGATTCCTTCTCGTCATGATATAATGGCACTTCATTGATAAAGATACAACATCACATTCAGGGTTCTCCCGCATTATTTGTTGAAAGCGTCCTCTATCCGCCGCATAGGAGCCGCCGATGAACCGTCTGCGTCCCAATGCGATTGCCAACTGGCTTCTGGTCGTTGCGCTTCTTGTATTTTCGATGGTGGTGGTTGGGGGCATTACCCGACTGACAGAATCGGGCCTCTCGATCACTGAATGGAAGCCGGTATCCGGCGCTATCCCTCCGTTGAACGAGGCCGCCTGGCAGGAAGCATTCGCCAAGTATCAGCAAATCCCGGAATATCAGCTGATCAACAAGGGCATGACGCTGGCGCAGTTCAAGTTCATCTATTTCTGGGAATTCATCCATCGCCTCCTTGGGCGACTGATTGGCGTTGCCTTTGCCTTGCCACTGGCCTGGTTTGCCCTACGCCGCGCGATTCCGAATGGCTATGGCTGGCGGCTGTCCGCCCTGCTGGCGCTGGGTGGCCTGCAAGGCGCGATCGGGTGGTGGATGGTCGCTTCGGGACTGACCCTGCGCACGGATGTCAGCCATTATCGGCTCGCAACTCATTTGCTGACAGCGCTCTTCATTCTCGGCGGTCTCATCTGGACGACACTCGATCTGAAGGCGCTGGCAGCGAGTCCCGCATCGCGCCCGGCCAGACTGACCGGCTTCGGCATATGTGTTCTCGTGATACTTGCGATCCAGCTCTTGTTTGGCGCCTATACCGCAGGCCTCAATGCCGGACTTGTGACCAGTCAATGGCCGCTCATGAACGGGAGTTTCTTTCCTGGAGCAACACAAGTCGGCCGATCTGTCTTTGATGCAGTTTTCAATGATCCGGCGATCATCCATTTCATCCACCGCTGGTGGGCCTGGGTCGTGGTGGGCGCGCTCGTTCTGTTGGCGAGACGGGTGAAAGCTGCCGGCAGGCGGCGGGTGTCCATCGCGATCCACAGCGCCTTTGGAACCCAGATCATACTGGGCATTGCAACAGTCATGACGGGCGTCAGCCTGCCGATCGCCGTTCTTCATCAGGCTGTCGGGGCACTCGTCGTCGTGGCCACCGTTTGGGGCATTCATGTTACTGGACGCGGGACAGAAGAGCGCCCCATTTGATCGAGAACCGTTTGCTGTGCTCCCGCAATCTCCGGGGCCGCTGACCGGCTTGCCTTTACCGGTTAGAGACGGTCTCTCCCGCTGCCTTTGTTGACATCGACAAAGGCAATCATCGCGAGCCAACGACGCATGGCTTCGGGCGCGAAGCCGACAGTCACGTCAGCCCGCAGCGGATTGGCATAGGTGCCGAACAGCATGTCCCAGACAGGCATGTCACCAAAGTTTCTCGCGTGAACATCACGCTCATGGTGCAGCATATGGGCTTCGGGGCGCTGGATGATCAGCCCTATCCAGCGGGGTGTTGCGACATTCCAATGCTGGAACAGCGCAATGAAGAAGCCCAGACCCCCAGCGACAGCGGCGGCTTCAGGCGTCGCCCCGAGCAACAACCCGGCCAAAAGGGTCATTGTCACCTGGACTGCCACGTCAACGGGATGGAAAAGCATGGCCGATGCGATGTCGACACGCGCGACGCCGTGATGCAGCTGGTGACCAAGGCGCCACAGGACATCGAAGCGATGCTGGATACGGTGCGTCCAGTAGGTAAAGAAGGTCGTGAGGATGACGACGGGGATTGCTGCCCACAGGCCAAGCGAACCAAGATCGAGCAGGGTCGCCTTGGGCAACAGCGGGAGAAGGACCATCGGCATAAGGCCGTTGCACGCAAATGTGACGAGAAAGGCCGCAATGCCGATCAAGCGCCACCCGCGGACGTCGGGCATGACTCGCCCCGTCCCGATGACGGCCTCAAGCGCCATCATCAGCAGGAACAAGACTGGCAGGGCAATGGTGACCAATGTGTCGACTGTCATGTTCGCGTCCTTTTCCGGTAAGAAGGTATACCGGAAATCACGGAGGCCGGATGCACGCAGCGGAAAATTGTGACCGGTATCTCAATACCCGTTTCAAATGCCGCCCATATCCTTGACTTTCGGCTGATTCACTGCAAAAGGCGCGCCATCGACGCGGGGCCTTTGCTCCGCGCGTTTTCGTTTTAGATGAGGTCCAGCCCTATGAAGGCGCTTATGAAGACGACCAAGGCGGTCAAGCCGGCCGAGGTCGAAAAGAAATGGCTGCTGATTGATGCAGATGGCCTGGTCGTCGGCCGTGCCGCCACGATCATTGCGAACATCCTGCGCGGCAAGCACAAGCCGAGCTTTACGCCGCATGTCGATTGCGGCGACAATGTCATTGTCATCAATGCCGACAAGATCCGTTTCACGGGCAAGAAGCTCGACCAGAAGGTCTATTATCGCCACACCGGCTATCCGGGCGGCATCAAGGGCGTGACGGCGGGCAAGGTGCTCGAAGGTCGTTTTCCGGAGCGTATCCTTGAAAAGGCAGTCGAGCGGATGATCCCGCGGGGCCCACTCGGCCGGCAGCAGATGCGCAACCTGCGCATCTTCGCGGGCGCGGAGCACAGCCACGCAGCACAGAATCCCGAATTTCTCGATATCGCGGCGCGCAACCGCAAGAACAAGGTGGGTGCATAATGTCTGAAGATACCCGTCAGTCGCTCTCTGATCTCAAGGATCTTGCCGCCGCTGCTGCGGCCCCGGCCGCTCCGGTTGTGGAAGCTGCCGCCCCGGCACCGGTCGTCAAGTCGACCGTCGCTGTCCTGCGCGAACGTGAAATCGATGCGCAAGGCCGTTCCTATGCCACCGGTCGCCGCAAGGACGCGGTTGCCCGTGTCTGGCTGAAGCCGGGCACCGGCCGCATCATCGTCAATGGTCGCGACCAGACTGCCTATTTCGCCCGCCCGACCCTGCGCCTGGTGATCAACCAGCCGTTCGCCGTTGCGGACCGCACCGAACAGTTCGACGTGATCGCAACTGTCAAGGGTGGCGGTCTGTCGGGGCAGGCTGGTGCCGTGAAGCACGGCATCGCGCAAGCGCTTTCGAAGTATGAGCCGACCCTGCGTCCGCTCGTGAAGGCAGCCGGCTTCCTGACCCGCGACAGCCGTACGGTTGAACGCAAGAAGTATGGTCGGGCCAAGGCGCGCAAGAGCTTCCAGTTCTCGAAGCGCTAGGCTCTTTCGATATTTTGCCAAGCATTGCGGCCTCGGGGAAACCCGGGGCCGTTTTGCATTCTGGTCCCTCAGCCTCCCATCAGAACGCGCTCTTCGCCGTTCTCATAGGCTTTGACGCTCACTTCCAGGAGCTTGGCCTTGGCGAGGGCAGCGTTGAACGCGGCCATGTGCGGGCTGGCGAAATGCGCGGCAATGGCTGCGTTGTCGCGCCAGCGTTCGGTAATGATCAGGGTATCGGGGTCGAGTACATCGCGCGAGAAGCTGTAGGCCAGACAGCCGTCTTCGGCTCGGGTCGCCTTTATCTGCGCTTCCATCTCCGCCCCAAGCCGGTCGATTTCACCGGCTGCAAGTTTCGCATGCCCCATCACGATGATCATTGCATTCTCTCCTTTGGTTCCCCACTTGACGTGCTTGTTGCGCCGATAGTCCCGATTTGATAGGCGCGCCAGCAATCGCGGGAACTTCTCCCCTTACTTTCGCAAACTGGAATTTGGATGCTTATCACACCCGCTTACGCCCAGGCCGCCGCAGGCGCAGCTGCCCCGGCAGGAGCCTCGGCCTTTTTCATCCAGATGATGCCGTTGGTTCTCATTTTCATTATCTTCTGGTTCCTCCTGATTCGTCCCCAGCAGCAGCGCGCCAAACAGCATCGCGCGATGATCGACGCCGTCAAGAAAGGCGACAGCATCGTGACGGGCGGCGGCCTGGTCGGCAAGGTCACCAAGGTTGAGGGGGACATCGTCGAGGTCGAGATCGCCAGCGGCGTGAAGGTCAAGGCCATCAAGGCCACGCTGTCGGATATCACGCCGACCGGCTCCTCCAAGCCCGCAAACGACTGATCCCGAAATGCTTGATTTTCCCCGCTGGAAGGTGTGGCTGACCATCGTGACGATGGTCGTTGGCGTCGCTTTTGCCCTGCCGAGCATTCTTCCGCCGAGCGTCACTCGATATCTGCCTGAAAAATTGGCCAATACGAAGATCAACCTTGGGCTCGACCTGGCCGGCGGCAGCCATCTCCTTCTCGAAGCCGACGTTCGTGACGTTGCGAAGCAGCGGATGGAGCAAATGGAAGAAGGCGTGCGCACCGAAATGCGGCGCGCCGATCCGCGCATCGAGATCGGTGACATTTCGACAGCCGGTGGCGAACTCTCCTTTTTTGTGCGCGACCCACGACAGGTCGATGCAGCCGTCGAAGCAACCCGCCGTCTGACCACGGGCATTGGCGTCACGGGCCAGCGCGACTGGAATGTCGCGGTGCGCGATACAAACCGGGTGGTCATGACCCCGACAGCCGCCGGGCTCGACAAGAAGATCAACGATGCAATGAACACGGCGCGCGAAGTCGTGCTGAAGCGGATCGATCCGGAAGGCACCAAGGAAACGACCGTGGTCCGGCAGGGCCCGGATCGCATCCTTGTCCAGGTCCCGGGCCTGCAGGACCCGCAACAATTGAAGGATACGCTGGGCAAGACGGCCAAGCTGGAGTTCAAGCTGGTCGATCTGACGGCCGATCCGGCACAGGTCGCGCAAGGCAATGCGCCACCGGGGAGCCAGGTTCTGCCCTATCCCGACGATCCGACCGGCGTGAAGAAGATTGCGGTCCAGCGGCGTGTGATGGTCTCTGGCGATCAGCTGATCGACGCCAACCAGAATTATGACCAGCGCGACAACCGTCCGAATGTGGATATCACCTTCGATGGTCAGGGTGGTCGTCGCTTTGCGCGCGTGACTCAGGAAAACGTCGGCAAGCCGTTTGCGATCATTCTCGACAATGTCGTGATTTCAGCCCCGAACATCAATGAGCCTATCTTGGGCGGCAGGGCGCAGATTTCAGGCAATTTCACTGTCGAAAGCGCGAACCAGCTTGCGGTCCAGCTCCGCTCGGGCAAGCTGCCCGTTGCCTTGAAGGTTATCGAGGAAAGCACGATCCGACCGGAACTCGGCGCGGAATCGATCCACAAGGGTGTTGTGGCTGGCGTCGTCGCGACGATTGCCCTGATGGGCTTCATGATCCTCACCTATATGCGGTTTGGCGTCTACACCACGATCGCCTTGTTCCTGAACGCGCTGCTGATTCTGGGCGCGATGGCCATTTTCAACGCCACTCTCACACTGCCGGGTATTGCCGGTTTCGTACTGACGATTGGCGCCGCTGTTGATGCGAACGTTCTTATTTTCGAACGCATCCGGGAGGAAGTCAGACGCGGCCGCAACACACTGGCCGCGTGCGAATTCGGGTACAAGGAAGCCCGTAGCGCGATTTTCGATGCGAACATCACCAACGTCATCTCGGCGATCATCATGTTCTGGTTCGGCTCGGGGCCGATTCGGGGATTTGCCGTCGTGCTGTCGATCGGCATCGCGACGTCGGTGTTCACCGGTGTGACGTTCACCCGCCTGATGGTTTCCGAATATCTCAAGCGCGCACGTCCGCGCGAACTCAATCTCTGAAGGCTTGGCATCGATGCGCCCGATCAAACTCGTCCCGGACAATACGAATGTCCCCTTCCTCTCCTACCGTTGGTGGGCGATGGGTCTTTCAATCACCCTGCTGGTTGCGTCCATTGCACTGGTCGCCATTCGCGGCCTCAATCTTGGCGTCGACTTTTCGGGTGGCCAGCAGTTCCGGGTGGCCTTCGCCCAACCCGCGCAAGTGGACGATTTGCGCACGCGGGTCAGCAGCCTTGGCCTGGGCGAAGCATCCGTTCAGCAATTTGGCGATCCGACGAAAGTCGCGATCCGCATGCATTTGCCGGACGGCGACAAGGATGCCACGGACAAGGCCGTTGCCACGGTCCGAACCGCAATTTCGGCGAAATATCCCGACGCCCGCTTTGATAATGTCGAAGCCGTGTCCGGCAAGGTTTCGGCAGAATTGCTCCGCACCGGCGCACTGGCCTTGACGCTGGCGATGATCGGCATCGCGCTTTACATCTGGTTCCGCTTCGAATGGCAGTTCGGCGTCGGCGCACTGTTCACACTGTTCCATGACGTCGTGCTGACCTTTGGCTTTTTCGCACTCACGCAGCTGGAATTCGACCTCAATGTCGTGGCCGCCATCCTGACCATCATTGGTTATTCGCTCAACGATACCATCGTCGTTTACGACCGGATTCGCGAAGATCTGAAGAAATGGCGCAAGATGGAGATCGAGCCGCTCCTCAACATGTCGGTCAACGAGACCCTGTCGCGTACGATTGTCACGTCGCTCTCCCTGATCCTGACGCTGACCATTTTGCTGGTGCTGGGACCAGACGTGAGCTTCGGCTTCACTGCGGCCATGTTGCTGGGCATTGTGATCGGCACGTTCTCGTCGATTTATGTTTCGGCGCCGATTCTCATCTGGCTCAAGGTGGGGCCCAACAGCTTCGTGCCGGCCGCCGTCGCAGGCGTCAACGAACGGAATGTGAAACCCGAAGGCTTCATCAAATAGCTTTGAATCCGGGCTGGACCGCGGTCAATCAAGCTCGAAAGGCTGCGGACTGGCAAACAGCAGGTCGCTGCCCGGTTCGATTGACAAGCGTGCGCCGCCATCAATCGCCCAGCATTCGCCTTGATGAAATGACAGGCCATCGGTCTGGCCTGCTCCCCTGATCGGGACAAGCCACCCGGCACTCTTCAGCGTCAAAGTGCGCGAACCGGACCAGGTCCAACGCTCGAGAGTGAATTTGTCCGTATGAGCTAGCGTTTGTCGCCCGGCAGGTGACGCGCCTGGCAGTTTCGGAATGACAAAAGGGACCGGATCCGAGACCGCGATGCCATCCTCAAGATGAAGTTCGCGCGGTCGCCCATAGTCGTATAGCCGGTATGTCAAATCGACATTCTGCTGGACCTCAATGAGGGTGATCCCGGCACCGATGGCATGAACAGTATTGGCCGGCGAATAGATCACATCCCCTGCAGAAACAGGTTTCCAATCCATCAGCATTTCGATGCTGCCATCAAGCGCTGCCTGTTGCAGCTCCTGTTGCGAGAGCGGACGAGTCGTGCCCAAGGCTATCGTCGAACCTGGCTGCGCATCAAGGATGACCCAAGCCTCGTCCTTGCCGCGAGCAAAACCCCGGGCGCGAGCCTGTGCATCGTTCGGATGCACCTGAATCGAGAGTCGTTCGCTCGTGAACAGATATTTGACGAGCAGTTCCGGCTCCCGCGCGTCTGGCGCTTCGAACCAGATCTCGCCAACCGGCTGCGCATCTGGCGCCGGATCGGCGAAGCCTGGCCAGAGCCTATGGCGCCCCCAAGGCTTCTCAACACGAATGGTCGTAAGGCGCACACTTGCCATGGGGGGAGGCCTTATCGGAAAAGGGTTAAGTAACGCAATCTCGGTGCTTGGCGAAATGCCATGCAGCAGCTAAGACGCTCGACCATGCGCATTGTTCCCTCAAAATCTGTCGCCCTGATCGCAGCTCTTGCCGTCATCCTCCCCGTCGCTGGCTGTGCTCGCAACAGCAAGAAGCGCGATACAGCCTATGTCGCGCGCGATGTGGATACCCTCTACACCGCCGCAAAGGACAGGCTTGATCGCGGCCAGTTCAAGCTGGCAGCGGCGCTGTTCGATGAAACCGAGCGCCAGCACCCCTATTCGGTCTGGGCGCGCCGGGCTCAGCTCATGAGCGCCTTCAGCTACTATCTGGCAAAGGATTTTACCGAATCCACCAATTCGGCGCAGCGCTTTCTTTCGATTCATCCGGGCAACAGGGATGCACCCTATGCCTATTATCTGATCGCCCTGAACTACTATGAGCAGATCACGGATGTGACCCGGGATCAAAAAATCACCCAGCAGGCGCTTGATGCCATGGGCGAGCTGATCCGCCGCTATCCCACGTCCCGCTATGCGGCAGATGCACGATTGAAGGTTGACCTGATTCGCGATCACCTTGCGGGCAAGGAAATGGAGATCGGCCGTTTCTACGAACGCCGCGCACAATGGCTTGCGGCCGTCATTCGCTTCCGGACTGTCGTCGACAAATATGACAGCACCAGCCACACGCCAGAGGCATTGATGCGGCTGACAGAAGCCTATCTCGCGCTTGGTATTCCCGAAGAGGCCAAGAAGGCCGCTGCAGTGCTCGGCACCAACTATCCGGGCAGCAAATGGTATGATCGGGCCTATCAGTTGATGCAGAAGCATCCCGCCTGAGGGCTGCAAGTCAATGCTGACCAGCCTGTCGATCCGCGATGTTGTGCTGATCGAGACGCTTGACCTTGATTTCGCGCGCGGACTGGGCGTTCTCACAGGTGAAACCGGTGCGGGAAAATCGATCCTGCTCGATGCATTGGGGCTCGCGCTTGGCGACCGTGCCGATAGCGGACTGGTCCGTTCAGGCGCCGCCCAAGCCAGTGTCACCGCGAGCTTCCAGCCCTCCCCGGAAGCCAGGACTCTCCTCGACGGCAATGATCTCCTGCTTGGTGCGGGCGAGGAACTGATCGTCCGGCGCACGGTCAAGGCCGATGGCGGCAGCCGCGCTTTCGTCAACGACCAGCCGGTTTCTGCAGCATTGCTGCGTGAGCTGGGCGGACTTCTGGTCGAGATCCACGGGCAGCATGATGATCGCGGACTGATCAACCCGAAAGGACATCGCGCCCTGCTCGATGTTTTTGCGCGCTCAAGCACAAGAGAAGTCGCCGCTGCATATCAAACCATGAGAGCCGCCGAGCAGGCCCTTGAAGCGGCGAGGACAGCACTGGCCGATGCCGAGCGTGATCGCGACTGGCTCGCCCATGCTGTGGATGAGTTGCGCGCCTTTGCGCCCCAGCCCGGCGAAGAAGCCGAACTTGCCGGCCGTCGCGCAGCGATGCAGCGCGGGCAGAAAATCGCCGATGAACTGGTGCAGGTCAGCATGCTGCTCGAGGATGGCGATGGCGGTCTTTCCAAGCTGCGACAGGCTGCCCGCATTCTTGACTGGATCGCTGGTGACCATCCGGCGCTGGCCGAAGCTCTGTCGGCTGTCGATCGCGCCATCAACGAAGGTTCGGTTGCCGAAGATCGCCTGCGCGATGCAGCGCAAGCCCTCGCCTATGATCCGGCCGCCCTTGAGGCCGACGAAGCGCGCCTGTTCGACCTGCGTGCGCTGGCCCGCAAGCACCGCGTTCAGCCGGACCAGCTTGCCGACCTTACTGAGGAGCTGGCGTCCCGCCATGAGGCGATCGAAGCAGGCAGCGAGGGTCTGGCTCGCCTTGAAAAGGCGCTTGCTGATGCCCGGGATGCCTTTTGCAACAGCGCCAGGGCGCTTACCGAGCAGCGACTTGCGGCAGGAGCCAAACTTGATGCCGCGGTTGCTGCCGAGCTTGCGCCTTTGAAGCTGGATTCTGCGCGCTTCCGCACAATCGTTGCACCATTGCCAGAGGTACATTGGGGTCCGCACGGCATGGACCGCGTCGAATTCGAAATTTCGACCAACCCCGGCGCCGCCTTTGCTCCGCTGATCAAGATCGCCAGCGGCGGCGAGTTGTCGCGCTTCATCCTCGCACTGAAGGTGGCACTCGCAGAACAGGGGACTGCCGCCACGATGATTTTCGACGAAATCGATCGCGGTGTGGGTGGCGCGGTCGCTTCGGCAATTGGTGAAAGGCTTGCCCGGCTGGCTGAGGATGCTCAGGTGATCGTCGTCACGCACAGCCCGCAGGTCGCAGCCCGCGGCGACACGCATCTCCTGATCGCCAAATCGTCTGAGGGCACCGTCACACGGACCAGTGTTCGCGCGCTCGACGACAATCATCGTCGCGAGGAGATCGCAAGGATGCTGTCTGGCGCAGAGGTCACGGAAGAAGCCAGGGCCCAGGCGGACCGGCTGCTGGAGGCTGTGTGATCAAAGAATCGGAAGCTGCTGCCGAGCTGGAGCGTCTTGCGCGCCTCATCGCCTATCATTCGGCGCGCTATCACACCGAAGATGCGCCCGAAATCAGCGATGCAGATTATGACGCGCTGGTCAGGCGGAACAATGAACTGGAGGCGGCGTTTCCGGACCTTGTGCGCCCGGATTCACCTTCGAAACTGGTCGGGGCGGCACCGGCATCGCACCTGTCCAAGGTTACACATTCCAAACCGATGCTGAGCCTCGACAATGCGTTTGACGATCAGGACGTCGAAGACTTTGTCGGGCGGATCAGACGTTTCCTGAATCTTGCCGATGATGCGCCCGTTGCCCTGACTGCCGAGACCAAGATTGACGGCCTGTCGTGTTCGCTGCGCTATGAGAAGGGGCGCCTTGTGCTCGCGGCAACCCGCGGCGATGGCACTGTGGGTGAAGACGTCACGGCGAATGTGCGCACCATTGCGGACATTCCCCAGCAACTCGGCGTCGTCCCTGCGCAGGCAGGGGCAACGATCCCAGACGTCTTCGAAATCCGGGGCGAGGTCTATATGTCCAAGGCCGATTTTGCTGCACTCAATGCTGCGCAGCAAAAACTGGATGGAAAGCTGTTTGCGAACCCGCGCAACGCCGCTGCCGGCTCACTTCGCCAAAAGGACGCAAATGTTACCGCATCCCGGCCGTTGCGGTTTTTTGCCCATGGATGGGGCGAAGCCTCCGCCCTGCCCGCTGACACGCAGTACGGGGTCATGTCGGCGATTGCAGCCTGGGGTCTGCCCGTCGACAGTCGGCTTGAACGGACTGAAACAGTGGAAGGCGCACTGGCCCATTATGCTGCAATCGAAGCCGAACGGTCAGACCTGCCGTTCGACATTGATGGCGTCGTTTACAAGGTCGATCGGCTCGACTGGCAAGCGCGGCTGGGCTTCGTCGCCAAGGCGCCACGTTGGGCTATTGCCCATAAATTCCCGGCTGAACAGGCACAGACGACCCTGCTCGCCATCGACATCCAGGTCGGGCGCACGGGCAAGCTGACGCCAGTCGGACGGCTCCAGCCTGTCACAGTCGGGGGCGTCGTCGTTTCAAACGTTACGCTGCACAACCGCGACGAGATCGCGCGTCTGGGCGTCCGCCCCGGAGACCGTGTTCTGGTCCAGCGCGCGGGCGATGTCATTCCCCAGATCGTCGAGAACCTGACGCGCAGCGACGACAGGGCAGACTTCGCCTTTCCCGATCATTGCCCGGACTGCGATTCCGAAGCTGTTGCGGAAGAAGGTGAAGTCGATGTGCGCTGCACGGGCGGCCTGATCTGCCCGGCGCAGAGGGTCGAAAGGCTGCGGCATTTCGTCAGCCGGGCGGCAATGGATATCGAAGGTCTTGGCGAAAAATCGATCCAGGAGTTCTTCGACCTTGGATGGCTGCACTCGCCCGCTGACATTTTTCGGCTGGCGGAGCATCGCGAAGAGCTTCTTTTGCGCGAGGGCTGGAAGGAAAAGTCTGTCGACAATCTCCTTGCCGCAATTGAAGCGAAGCGCGACGCTGATCCAGTGCGGCTGCTTTTCGGACTCGGCATCAGGCATGTGGGGGCGGTTACAGCAAAGGACCTGCTCAAGGCCTTCGGTTCAGTTGCCCAGATTGCACAGGTTGCGCGTGATGCTGACGCGTTGCAACAACTCACCGCAATCGACGGTATCGGGCCCGTCGTTGCTGAAGCCCTGATCGAATTCTTTCATGAACCACACAACCGCGACGTCTGGGATGATCTTCTGAAAGTGACCGACCCTCAGCCTTACGTCTCAAACGTCAGGGCTTCATCAGTCTCGGGCATGACCATTGTCTTTACCGGAAGCCTCGAAACCATGAGCCGCGACGAGGCTAAGGCTCAAGCAGAGGCATTGGGCGCAAAGACAGCCGGATCAGTGTCCGCAAAGACGGATCTGGTGGTCGCAGGACCCGGTGCCGGATCAAAGTTGAAAAAGGCTCAGGAATTGGGGGTTCGTGTGATTGACGAAGCGGAATGGGCGGCGATCGTCGCCGGCTAGCACGAAGCGAACAGATTGCGCCTGCAGTTCTACTTCGTGGCGAACAGCAGTCGTCCCGGCCCCAGCCGAGCCAAGACCATCTGAAGCTCGTTATCCGAAACGGCAAAACACCCTTGGCTGCGCCCCACCCTGCCCTGCATATTGGCCATATCATCGCTGACATAGGATGCCGAGTGGATCACGATGCCTCGGTTCTCCGCCTGATCGTTGCACGGCTCAAGGCCGGTGAGCCTCCGGGATCGGCCATGCTTACCAAAATAGGTATCGCCCGTCAGGAAACTGCCCGGCGACGAGGCCTCCGAGCCCGGTCGGTTGGAAAATGACTGGACCCAGCCGCTGTTTCCCGGATCAGAACCACGGCCGTGCGAAACCAGGAGGCTGGTCGTTCGGCCGCCCAAAAGATCGACGAGGTAAAATCGCCGACTGCGAGAGGCCATGCCAAAATCGACAATGCCGATCCAGTCGCGATGCACGATGCTGCCCCGGTGTCGGTCAAGCGCTGCAAGCGCCCTCGGCAAAATGTCCGGTGCCCGGTCGCCCAGCACAGCCGCAAATGCCCTTGGAACACAAAGAGACACAGACGCAACAGCACCGGCAGTCAGAAAACTGCGTCTATTCAATTATATAAACCTAAATTGTGAAAATCATTCGACCATGTAGGTAATAGCCCTGATTGAGCCATTCAATGGACACGCGCAGGTCTTCGTCATGAGAATAAGTCTGTTGATCGCAGTTGTGCTCCTGACAACCGCCAATGCAGCCCCGGAATCGGCGGCCGTACCGAAATGGCCGGAAGAGCAAGTCCGGGCGCTCCGGCGCTGGGCCGTTGCTGCGCCGCTGGATGCCTTGCCCCAACCTTCCATAAGCGATCTGGACAAGGCCGTTACCAGCCAGAACCAGCAAGCGATTGACGCAGCCGCGACCGATCTTGCACTCCGCCTCGCTCGAATGCACCTTTTGGGCAGCGCGTCCGTCGAAGCACGCAACACATGGCATATGCCCGATGTCGACGAATATTATGACCTCAAATCCTACCTTTCCTTCATGCTTGGCAAGGAGGATCTCGATCTCTTCTTTTCACTGCTGATCCCGCATCACCCGGACTATTCGGCCCTGCGGGCAGCCTATGCCGTCGAGAAGGATCCAGCGCGCCGTGCCACGCTTGCCCTGAACATGGAGCGGTGGCGGTGGCTCCCCATAGACCTGGGGGAGACCTTTCTGATCGTGAATGCTGCGAGGTTCGAAGTCACCTATTGGCAAGACGGCAAGATGGTTGAAACCTGGCCCGTCATTGTCGGCAAACCCAAGACCCCGACGCCGACATTCGCGACTTTCGTCAAGGGCGTGACGTTCAACCCCTGGTGGACCGTCCCCAAGAGCATCGTGACCGAAAGCGTTGGCGCCTTGGTGCGCCGCAATCCGGCAGAAGCCAGACGGCGGGGGTATGTCTGGGGCAAAGGCAGCTATCGCCAGAAGCCGGGGCCGACCAACGCGCTGGGCCAGATGAAGCTGGAAATGCCCAACCAGTTCAGCATCTATCTCCATGATACGCCGTCCAAGGATCTGTTCCTCAAGGACGTTCGTGCCTTCAGCCATGGCTGTATCAGGGTTGGCGATGCATTGGGCTTTGCGCATACGCTCCTTCGCGGAAGCGTGACCAAGGACAGGATCGACGACATCGTCGCGGGCCGGGAAACCCAGACTTTTGCGCTGCCCAAGGCAATCCCGGTCTACGTGACTTACTTCACTGCGGATGTAGACAAGGACGGGCGCGTTGCCATCCTGCCGGATATTTACAAACGCGATGCTGGCGCCGGAGCCTTGCCGATACGCTGCGCTGGATAATCTCAGCCTATCGACTTTGCGCCCATGCCGGGCGCTCCGAACTAGCGAGCCAGAAGCAAGGGGATCGGAGAGTCATTCAGCAAGCTGCGTGTGACGCCGCCGAACAGATATTCCCGGGCCCTTGAATGCCCATAAGCGCCCATGACAAGATATTGCGCCTTGAGCTGCTTGGCAGTTTCGATGAGCAGCGTTCCAACCTCTCCGCTATCGCCGCGACGCTCATGCAGTTCCGACACGATTCCGTGACGAGCGAGATATTCCGAGGCGGCCAGTGAGGGAAAGGCCTGCTCCCGGCCTTCCGAGACGGAGACAATATGGACATTGCCCGCACTTGCGAGAAGCGGCAGCGCGGCGCGAAGTGCGTGGCCAGCTTCAAAGCTGCCGTTCCAGGCGACAACGGCTGTGCCAGTGGCATCGAAGGCCTTGGCCGTATCCGGCACAAGCAGGACGGGCGTCGAAGCCCCCATGACAACGTCCCCAACAAGGGAGTGGGCGATCCCCTGCGGCTTGTCACCCACTGGATGACTCATGATGATGAGATCGCTCAGCGTTGAACGACTGACCAGAGCCTGAGCCGGATCGGCAGTGGAATCGACATAATCCCATGACACGCCTTCCACCTTCAGACGTTGCTCTATGCGAGCCTGCAAGAGAGCCTTGTTTTCCTCGAGTTGCTTGAGCACGTCGTTCATGACGAAGACGCCGCCAAAATTGTCAAACGCGACATAGGCATTGACCGGAGTCACATAAAGGCAAGTCAAATGCCCTTCTGATGAACGAACAATGTCCAGCGCGGTCTGGAGCCGCGCTTCGAAGCCAGCATCGTCCTGGATGTGCAACAGTACCGATTTCATGTGCCTGCTTCCTCTTTGCTAGATGCGTCCTCGGCCAAAATCAGGTCACGGCCGTTCCTTGTTGGTAACAGACTATAGCCCGCGGCGCGTCAGAAGAATCAGGGACAATACGGATGCTGCCAGCGAACTCTCGTGGAAAGCGAATTTCAGCGCAAGGGGCCGACCCCTGCCTTCCCGGCAATGGCTGCACGGGGAGAAATGCCTGGATGCCCCGTGAGGATTCGAACCTCAATAAACGGAGTCAGAGTCCGGTGTCTTACCGTTAGACGACGGGGCAGCGGGCAGGCGGGGCTGATAGGTTGGCTTGCTGCGCAAGTCAACGCCCCCTCGATTTGCGGAATGCGCAACTTTGGATTAGAAACGCCACCAAGTACCGGCGGCGCGTGCCGTGCGGAGAACAGAAAAGTTGTCGGGCATGACCCATTTTGCTGCCCAGGGGCCGTCGCGGCATCGTCGCGATCAGAATGCCCCGCCACCCAAGCCCGAAGGGGGCTATCGCGCGCGCTTCCCCGTGCGGCGGTCCTATGCAGCGCTTGATCTCGGCACCAACAATTGCCGGATGCTGATTGCGCGGCCAGATGGCGACCAGTTCTTCATCGTCGATGCCTTTTCACGGATCGTCCGGCTTGGCGAAGGCCTGGGTGCGAGTGGACGGTTGAGCGACGCGGCCATGGATCGCACCGTCGCTGCTTTGGCCGTGTGCGCTGACAAGCTGGTTCGGCGCAATGTCCATCTGGCCCGATCTGTAGCAACCGAAGCCTGCAGGCGGGCCGCCAATGGCCCCGAATTCGTGGACCGCGTGTACCGGGAGACCGGAATCAAGCTGGATGTGATCGCTGCGGAGGAGGAAGCCCGGCTTGCAGTCATTGGCTGCCACCGCCTGCTTGAGGAGGGCGATGGTCCGGCACTTGTTTTTGATATCGGGGGCGGCTCGACGGAACTCGTTATTGTCGACACCAGCGGCGACGAGCCCCGCACGCTCGATTGGTTGAGCGTGCCCTGGGGCGTTGTCTCACTGGCGGAATCCGAAGGCGCGGATCCTGATCGCCTTGACCTGAGGCTGGCAGCCTA
This sequence comes from Sphingomonadaceae bacterium, assembly GCA_046348625.1. Taxonomy (GTDB): domain Bacteria; phylum Pseudomonadota; class Alphaproteobacteria; order Sphingomonadales; family Sphingomonadaceae; genus Aquisediminimonas. The sequence goes on along the minus strand of JAXMDX010000001.1, from coordinate 403,934 downwards.
TGAGCGCATGCGCGGCCGTGTGCTTGAGAGTTTTGCCGCATTTGCTGCGCGCCAGAAGTTCGACACCAGCAAACTTCGCCTGCTCGGCACGAGCGGCACTGTTACAACCCTTGCCAGCGTCCATCTCGGGCTTCCGAGCTACGACCGCAAGATGATCGACGGACTAGTCGTGCCAAGCGAATCCATGCGCGGCATCAGCGCAAAGCTCTCCCGCTCGTCGCTGTCAGAGCGGGCCAAGCTGGCCTGCATCGGGCACGAACGTGCCGACCTTGTTGTCGCCGGATGCGCAATCCTGGAAGCAATTCTGGATATCTGGCCGGCACCTCGGGTCGGCGTTGCCGATCGGGGCATTCGGGAAGGCATCTTGCGCCAGTTGATGCAGCTTGGCGCGCGCGCATGAGCCGTGGCGGATCAGGCGGGCATACACGGGTCAAGACGGCGCGGGGACGCACGGCATCGTCGACGCGCTGGCTCGCGCGCCAGCTGAACGATCCCTATGTCAAGCGCGCCCATGCGGAGGGATTCCGAAGCCGGGCAGCCTACAAGCTGATCGAACTGGACGACAAATACGGCTTCCTTAAGGGTGCAAAGCGCGTCATCGATCTGGGGATTGCACCGGGTGGCTGGTCGCAGGTTGTGCGGCGCAAATGTCCTGCGGCTGCGATTGTCGGCATCGACCTTCTGCCAGTCGACCCGATTGACGGCGTGACAATCGCCCAGATGGATTTCATGGACGATGCCGCTCCCGAGTGGCTGAAAGAGACGCTTGGCGGACCCGCAGACCTCGTGCTGTCAGACATGGCTGCGAACACTGTCGGGCATCAGCAGACCGATCACTTGCGCACGATGGCCCTCGTGGAAGCCGGAGCCTATTTTGCTGTGCAGGTATTGAAGCCCGGCGGAGCCTTCATCGCGAAATCTCTGGCGGGCGGATCGGACAATGATCTCGTCGCGCTGCTCAAGCGGAATTTCACGACAGTCCGCCACGCCAAGCCGCCCGCAAGCCGCAAGGGGTCATCCGAATGGTATGTCGTCGCTCAGGGATTCAAGGGTCAGGCTGAATAGCCAAAGCCTTCGGGTCTAGGCCGCTTCCTTCTGGAGGACCCGTTCGAGGACGCGACCGAAGGTTTCTGCATCCTGCGCCCCTGGGATCATGTATTTGCCATTGATGATGAAGGCCGGAACGCCTGTGATATTCTGCTCGGTCCAATAATTCTCCTCGGCGCGGACCTTGCCCGCATAGCGCTGGTCGGCAAGCACCGCTGCCGCCTCTGCCGGATCAAGACCAGCCCTTTCGACGGCAGCCATCAGGACATCCTCGTCATTGATATTCGTCTGGTCCGTGAAATAGGCTTTGAACAGCGCCAGCTTGAGTTCGGTTTGATGCCCGACTTCGCCCGCCCAGTGGAGCAATTGATGCGCCTTGAAGCTGTTGTAGATCCGGCTGCCTTCGGAATAGCGGAAGTCCAGGCCAACTGCGGCCCCTGCATCCACGATCCTTTGCCGACTTTTCTGGCTCTGTTCGGCGGGCGCGCCATAACGTTCCCGCACATAATCGCTCAGGAGTTGGCCGCCAGCGGGCAAATATGAGGCCAGCTCAAACGGATGCCAGGTAACCGACGCCTCAACCCGATCGCCCAGGGCAGAGAGCGCCTGCTCCAGGCCCTTGTAGCCAATGGCACACCATGGGCACACAACGTCGGACACAATATCGATCGTAAGCTTTTGCGGGACGCCGGACATCGCACAACCTCTGAATGACGGAACGGCCTGCAGCCTAGCCGCTCCGAAAACGGCGTCAACCAATGACCTTTATTGCAAATAGTTCGCAAGTGCAACAAAACTGGTAACTTTTGGCAATTATGCGGTTGTTTGCTCGGTCGAATCGGCTTAGGGCGACCGCAATTCCCCTACGGCCAATGGAAGGACATCAGAACAATGGCACGCAAGAAGATTGCGCTGATCGGCGCAGGCATGATTGGCGGCACCCTCGCCCACCTCGCAGCGCAAAAGGAACTGGGCGACATTGTCCTGTTCGACATTGTTGACGGCATTCCCCAGGGCAAGGCGCTTGATCTTGCGCAGTCCGGGCCGGTCGAAGGGTTCGATGTCAATCTCAAGGGCACCTCTGCCTACAAGGACATCAAAGGTGCAGACGTCGTCATCGTCACTGCAGGCGTCCCCCGCAAGCCGGGCATGAGCCGCGACGACCTGCTGGGCATCAACCTGAAGGTGATGAAGGCCGTTGGCGAAGGCATCAAGAAGCACGCGCCCAAGGCCTTCGTGATCTGCATCACCAATCCGCTAGACGCGATGGTCTGGGCACTGCGCGAGTTTTCCGGCCTCCCGCACAATATGGTCGTCGGCATGGCAGGTGTTCTGGATAGCGCGCGCTTCCGCCACTTCCTCGCTGAAGAGTTCAAGGTGTCGGTCCGCGACGTGACGGCCTTCGTCCTTGGCGGCCATGGCGATACCATGGTTCCCGTGATCGAATATTCGACCGTTGCGGGTATTCCGATTCCCGACCTGATCAAGATGGGCTGGTCGACCAAGGAAAAGATCGACGCGATCGTAGCCCGCACGCGCGCGGGTGGCGGCGAGATTGTCGGCCTGCTGAAAACCGGCTCTGCCTATTATGCACCGGCCACCAGCGCGATCGAGATGGCCATGGCCTATCTTGGCGACCAGAAGCGTCTTCTTCCCTGCGCTGCCAACCTGACGGGCCAGTATGGCGTGAAGAACCTCTATGTCGGTGTGCCGGTTGTGATCGGCGCGGGCGGCGTCGAACGCATCGCCGAAATCAAGCTGAACGCCAAGGCGCAGAAGAATTTCAACGTGTCCGTCGACGCCGTGAAGGAACTGCTGGTGGCCTGCAAGAAGATCGATCCGAGCTTGAAGTGATTGCGCTGGCTCTGCTTGCTGTTGCCCCTTCAGCCGAGGCATCGCTGGAACAGGTTTTTTTCAATGCCTGTTTCAATGGCGAAGTGCGCCTCAATGCGCAGACGACTGCAGAGGTTGACTGGGACGCCGTTGCTCCAGTTCTTCGATATCGAAAATCTGATTTTGTAAATTCGAAGATCTATCGCTTGAGCAAGCCTAAACTCGGCTTCCTTATCATTGGCACAAATTCAAGCGACCCGGAAAAGCAGAGATGCGCCATGGCCTCGAGATCAATTGATCAGTCTCAGGTGTGGGACGACCTTATAAAACGCGGTCTGCCAAAAGGTCTGAAGGAAAAGCCTCAAGCAGGCGTGAGAACTTATACCACCATGATGACCTACCAAGCGGCGGACGGTACCGACGTGCATATTGTGATCGGATTTGATCGCCTCGCTAGTGGCTGGCGCTACATGCAAACGATCTACCCGAAAGACACTGAAATTCGAGGAGCAGTATTTTAATGTCAATCTTCGTCAACAAGAACACAAAGGTCATCACGCAAGGGATGACCGGCGATACCGGCACATTCCACACACAGGCTGCGCTTGATTACGGGACGCAGATGGTCGGCGGCGTCACGCCGGGCAAGGGCGGGACGGTGCACATCGGCCTGCCGGTATTCAACACCGTGGCAGAAGCCGTTCAGAAAACGGGCGCCGATGCCTCGGTCGTCTATGTGCCGCCGCCCTTTGCTGCGGATTCGATCCTTGAGGCGATTGATGCCGAAGTACCCCTGATCGTCTGCATCACTGAAGGCATTCCGGTCCTTGACATGGTCAAGGTGAAGCGCGCGCTTTCAGGCTCAAAGTCGCGGTTGATCGGCCCCAATTGCCCCGGCGTCCTCACTCCCGGAGAATGCAAGATCGGGATCATGCCCGGCAACATCTTCTCAAAGGGTTCGGTTGGCGTAGTCTCGCGGTCCGGCACGCTCACCTACGAAGCCGTGTTCCAGACGACAGCCGAAGGGCTGGGCCAGACGACGGCAGTCGGCATTGGTGGCGATCCTGTCAACGGCACCAACTTCATTGATTGCCTTGAGCAGTTCCTCGCTGACGACGCAACCAAGTCCATCGTGATGATCGGTGAAATCGGCGGTTCTGCAGAAGAAGAGGCCGCCCAATTCCTGATCGACGAAGCGAAAAAGGGTCGCAAGAAGCCCATGGTCGGCTTCATCGCCGGCCGCACAGCGCCTCCGGGCCGGCGCATGGGCCATGCCGGGGCCATCGTATCAGGCGGCAAGGGCGATGCGGAATCGAAGATAGCGGCCATGGAAGCCGCCGGCATTCGCGTTTCTCCGTCGCCAAGCGAATTGGGGCGGACATTGGTTGAGGTGTTGAAGGGCTGAACGTCGCCCTTGCGCAGGCAGGGGCCCGTATGGCGCCGTGGCACCCGACTCCCGAAGAGGCCCCTGCCTTCGCAGGGGCGACGAGGTGAAAAATGGGTTACGAGCAACACGAATTCGAACCAGAGCATCGCCCAAGCTGGGCGCGTCCCAATTGGCCGCCGCTCGATACGGATGAACTGACGGCCGCGCTTGATCCGACCCAGATGTCGGTCGAAATCAAGGCTGCAGCGGCCAAATCGGGCAAGGCCTTGTCCGAAGCCGAAGTGGCGTCCGCAGCGGGGGACTCCATTCGCGCAATGATGCTCATCCGCACCTACCGCGTGCGCGGTCACCTGGCAGCAAAGCTTGATCCGCTGGGCCTGACCAAGCAGGACATCCCGCCCGACCTGACACCCGAATATCACGGCTTCACGGGCGCTGGCCTCGACAAGCCCGTCTATATCGGCGGCACGCTCGGCCTTGAATGGACGACAGTGCGCGAGATCGTCGATATCCTGCGCGCGAATTACTGCGGCGCCGTCGGCCTTGAATATATGCACATCTCCGATGTGGAGGAGCGGCGCTTCTTCCAGGAACGGATGGAAGGCGCTGACAAGACGATCGGGTTCACCGTCGAAGGAAAGCGTGCGATCCTCGCCAAGGTGATCGAAGCGGAACAGTACGAGAAGTTTCTCGGCCGCAAATATGTCGGCACCAAGCGCTTCGGCCTCGACGGCGGCGAAGCAATGATCCCGGCGCTCGAAAGCTTCATCAAGCAGGGCGGAGCTTTGGGGGTCCGCGAGATTGTGATCGGCATGCCGCACCGTGGCCGCCTCAACGTCCTCGCGAATGTGATGGCGAAGCCCTACCGCGTGATCTTCCACGAATTCTCGGGCGGCTCAGCCAATCCGGACGACGTCGGCGGTTCCGGCGACGTGAAATACCATCTCGGCACATCGACCGACCGCGAGTTCGACGGAATCAAGGTCCATATGTCTCTTGTGCCGAACCCGTCGCACCTTGAGGCTGTCGATCCGGTCGTGCTGGGCAAGGTCCGCGCGAACCAGACAATGCGCGACGATCTTGGCGAGCATGTTCAGGTGCTCCCCATCCTCCTGCACGGCGATGCAGCCTTTGCGGGCCAGGGGATCGTGTGGGAATGCCTCGGCCTTTCGGGCATCCGGGGCTACAACACCGGGGGCTGCATCCACTTCATCGTCAACAATCAGGTCGGCTTCACGACGAGCCCGCAATTCGCACGTTCTTCGCCCTACCCGTCAGACGTGGCCAAGGGTGTACAGGCCCCGATCCTTCATGTGAATGGCGACGATCCCGAAGCCGTGACCTTCGCCTGCAAGATGGCAATTGAGTTCCGTCAGAAATTCCACCGCGACATTGTGATCGACATGTGGTGCTATCGCCGCTTCGGGCACAACGAAGGCGATGAACCAAGTTTCACCCAGCCCTTGATGTATGCCAACATCAGGAAGCATCCGCCGGTTTCCGAAGTCTATGCACCGCGCCTGATCGAACAAGGCGTGATTGATGCAGACTGGGTCGGCGAGCACATCATGCGCTTCACCGCGATGCTCGAAACCGAATTCCAGAGCGCGGCCAGCTACAAGGCGAACGAAGCGGACTGGTTCGGTGGCCGCTGGTCAGGACTCAACAAGCCCGCAGACCCCGAAAGCGCGCGCCGCAATGTCGAAACGGGAATCTCCAAGAAGCTGTTTGAAAGCCTTGGCCGGACCCTGACGACGGTACCCGAAGGCCACACGATCCACCCGACACTGGGCCGCGTCCTTGAAGCCAAGAAGGCTATGTTTGCGAGCGGCGAAGGCTTCGACTGGGCAACCGCCGAAGCTCTGGCTTTTGGCGGCCTGCTGTCCGAAGGCTTTGGCGTCAGGCTTTCGGGCCAGGATTCCGGACGCGGCACATTCAGCCAGCGCCACGCGGTCTGGGTCGACCAGAACACGGAAGCGAAATACATCCCGCTTTCGACCGTGCCGCATGGCCGGTTCGAAGTACTGGACAGCCCGCTCTCCGAATTCGGCGTGTTGGGCTTTGAATATGGCTATGCCGGAGCCGATCCAAAGGCACTGGTTCTTTGGGAAGCGCAGTTTGGCGATTTCGCCAATGGCGCGCAGGTGATAATTGATCAGTTCATTGCGGCCGGCGAAGCGAAATGGCTGCGGGCCAACGGGCTCGTGATGCTTCTGCCTCACGGATATGAAGGTCAGGGCCCGGAGCACAGTTCCGCCAGGCTTGAGCGATGCCTCCAGTTGTGCGCCGAAGACAATCTGCAGGTCGCCAACTGCACGACGCCTGCAAATTATTTCCACCTGCTCCGCCGCCAAATGCATCGTCCGTTCCGCAAGCCCCTGATTGTGATGACGCCCAAATCGCTTCTTCGGCACAAGATGGCTGTTTCGAAAGTCGAGGACTTTGTCGATCAGGCCCACTTCATGCGGATCCTTTCGGACCCCTGGGCTCCAGCAGACGCGGATGTGAAGCGGCTCGTCCTGTGCTCGGGCAAGGTCGCTTATGACCTGATGGATGCGCGGAATGCAGCGGGAGACGCCAACACGGCAATCGTCAGGATCGAACAGCTTTATCCATTCCCCGGCGATCCGCTGGTCAAGCGTCTTGAGCGGATGTCCAATCTTCAGGAAGTTGTCTGGGCGCAGGAAGAACCGCGCAACAACGGCAGCTGGTTCTTTGTGGAATCGCTGATCGAAGGCTGCCTTGTTCGTGCCAAGGTCGGGCCGAAGCGCCCTCGCTATGCCGGGCGCAAGGCCAGCGCGGCAACCGCGACCGGCCTGGCGAAACGCCATCAGGCCGAGCAGGCCGCACTTGTTGCCGATGCGCTGGGCCACAATGTCCGCGCCGAAATCAGACGGCAGAGGAAGGGATGACGCCGGGTCCCGCTCTGCGTGCTCCTGCGGAAGCAGGAGTCCAGCGACACCAATGGGTTCCTGCTTTCGCAGGAATACAGATCAAGGAATGCCAATGAGTACCGAAATCAAAGTTCCAGCCCTGGGTGAATCGATCAGCGAAGCGACACTCGGCCAATGGCTCAAGCAGCCCGGCGAAGCCGTTGCCGCTGACGAACCTATCGCGAGCCTGGAAACCGACAAGGTCGCGATTGAAGTGACCGCGCCTGTCGCCGGCGTCATGGGGCCCCATGTTGTCAATGAAGGCGATACCGTCAACGTTGGAGCTGTCATCGGGTCAATCGGGGAAGGCAGCGGTGCACCTGCGGCAAGCAAGCCTGCGATCACTGCGTCCGCGCCAGCAGCTGCAGCAGCTGCACCTGCGGGCGACACTCCGGGGGACCTGACGCTCTCCCCGGCCGTGAGACGTCTGGTGCTTGAACTCGGAATCGACCCGTCGAAGATCAGGGGCACGGGCAAGGACGGCCGCCTGACCAAGGAAGACGTACTGGAAGCCGCCAAGCAGGACAGCACGGCACCTGCCGCCGCCGTTGAGGCACCCATCGCGGTCGCATCTGCGCCGTCAGGCCGTGGTGAAGAACGTGTCCGGATGACACGCCTGCGCCAGACGGTCGCCCGGCGGCTGAAGGAAGCACAGAACACGGCCGCGATCCTGACGACCTTCAATGATGTCGACATGACAGAAGTCATGGCCGCGCGCGCGAAGTACAAGGACCTGTTTGAGAAAAAACATGGCGTTCGCCTTGGCTTCATGGGCTTCTTTACCAAGGCTGTGTGCATGGCACTGAAGGATGTGCCCGCGGTCAATGCGACGATAGAGGGCGATGAAATCGTCTATCGCAACTATGCAGACATTTCGGTCGCGGTCTCCGCCCCCAACGGCCTTGTTGTGCCAGTCCTTCGCGATGCGCAGGCGAAGTCCGTCGCAGAAATCGAGCGCGGCATTGGTGATTTTGGCAAGCGCGCCAAGGAAGGCACTCTGACCGTTGAAGATATGGCGGGCGGTACCTTCACCATATCCAATGGCGGCGTGTTCGGGAGCCTCCTCTCCACACCGATCATCAATCCGCCGCAGAGCGCGGTGCTCGGCCTCCATCGCATAGAAGATCGTCCGGTGGTCCGCGATGGCCAGATCGTGATCCGCCCCATGATGTATCTGGCTTTGAGCTATGATCACCGCCTGATCGATGGACGCGAGGCCGTGACATTCCTGGTTGCCGTCAAGAATGCGATCGAAGACCCGACCCGCTTGCTGATCGATTTGTAGGCCACAAGTTGTACTCCTGCGAAAGCAGGAGCCCATGGAAATTACAGGCTCTATTCCTGCTTTTGCGGGAAAATGAATGAGGGGAAGGGAGCAGTTGAGTAGCGTGAGTGACGTCGATGAAAGCCGGGTATGTGTATCTCATGGCCAACAAGCGTAAGGGAACTCTCTATCTGGGGGTGACGAGCAACTTGGTTCAGCGAGCCTATCAACACCGAAATGGCGTGCTCGATGGGTTCACAAGAAAATACGGGTGCAATCGACTTGTGTGGTTCGACGCCTATGACGATTTACAGGAAGCCCGCGCCTGCGAGCTGAGGATGAAGAAATGGAAGCGAGCGTGGAAGGTCGCGTTGATTGAGGGTGCCAACCCAGATTGGGATGATCTTTTCGACTGCATTGCCCGCTGATGGGCATGGATTCCTGCCTTCGCAGGAATACAATTGAGGTGAGTTATGGCTGAACAAGAATATGACGTCATCATCATCGGCTCCGGCCCCGGCGGTTATGTTGCTGCAATTCGTGCCGCGCAACTGGGCTTGAAGACGGCGTGCGTCGAGAGCCGCGAGACACTGGGCGGGACATGCCTCAACGTCGGGTGCATCCCGTCCAAGGCGATGCTCCATGCCTCTGAACTCTATGACGAAGCAGCAAGCGGAGCGCTGGCAAAGCTGGGCGTCAAGATCGACAAGATGAGCCTCGACCTTGCGACGATGCACGGGCAGCGTATCGATGCGGTCAAGAGCCTGACGGGCGGGATCGCGTTCCTGTTCAAGAAGAACAAGGTCGACTGGCTGAAAGGCCATGCCGCATTCACGTCGGCAAACACGATTGACGTGGGCGGAACGAGCTACACGGCCAAGAACATTGTGATTGCAACCGGCTCTTCGGTGACCCCACTGCCCGGCGTGGACGTCGACAACGCCAAGGGCCTGATCGTCGATTCCACCGGCGCACTCGAACTGGCGAAGGTGCCCGGCCATATGGTCGTGATCGGCGGGGGCGTGATCGGGCTTGAACTCGGCTCTGTCTGGCGGCGGCTGGGTGCGAAGGTGACGGTGGTCGAATATCTCGACCAGATCCTGCCAGGCATGGACAGCGAAGTCCGCAAGGAATCGAACAAGATTTTCAGGAAGCAGGGGCTTGAATTCAAGCTCTCGACAAAAGTGACGGGCGCCAAAGCCAAGGCCAAGGGCGTAACCTTGACCGTCGAGCCCGCAGCTGGAGGGGCCTCAGAAACAATCGAAGCCGATGTCGTGCTGGTCTCCATCGGCCGTCGTCCGAACACAGACGGCCTTGCGCTCGACAAGGCTGGCCTGGCGGTCAATGCGCGCGGCCAGATCGAAACGGATCACAGCTTCCGCACTGCAGTGCCCGGCGTGTGGGCCATCGGTGACGTAATCCCCGGCCCGATGCTGGCGCACAAGGCTGAAGACGAAGGCATTGCCGTTGCCGAGAATATTGCCGGGCTGACCGGCATCGTGAACCATGATGTCATCCCTTCGGTCGTCTACACTTGGCCGGAAATCGCGGGCGTCGGCTTGACCGAAGAGCAGGCGAAGGAGCGGGGCGAGGTCAAGACCGGCAAATTCCCGATGCTCGCAAACAGCCGCGCAAAGACCAATCATGAGCCCGACGGCTTCGTGAAAATCATCGCGGATGCCAAGACCGATCGAGTCCTTGGCGTCTGGTGCATTGCTTCAGTCGCTGGCACAATGATCGCGCAAGCCGCGCAGGCAATGGAATTCGGTGCGACATCGGAAGACATAGCCTATACCTGCCATGCCCACCCGACCCATTCGGAAGCAATCAAGGAAGCCGCAATGGCGGTGACCGGCAAGCCGATCCATATCTAAGGAGAACCTCATGCGGTTCCTGCCCATTCTGCTTGCCATTGTCGCTTTCACCCCGGCGATTGCGGCTCCAAAAGTCCCTTCGGCAATATACACGGATCCGGTGCAGGACAGCGCGCACCCGGCGCGGATGGAAGTGCTTCACATCCCTAGCGGTGGCGTGCTGATCAACGGCGTTGCCTATCTTGCAGCTGGGCCGGGACCGCATCCAACGATCGTGATTTGTCACGGCCTTCCCGGCAACGAAAAGAACCTTGATCTGGCGCAGGCCGTCCGCCGCGCGGGTTGGAATGCAATAACGTTCAATTATCGCGGAAGCTGGGGGAGCCCGGGATCGTTCCGCTTTGCGCAGAATCCGGAAGATGCGGCGGCGGTACTCGCTTACATCCGCGACTCGACCAATTCGAAAAAGCTGGGCATCGATACATCGCATATTGTTCTTGCAGGCCACAGTATGGGCGGGTGGGTTGCCGCAATGACATCCGCGAACGATGCCACCTTGCGCGGGACCATCCTGATCTCGGCAGCAAATATGGGGGCCCTCGGCCGGATGCCGCGTGCGGAAATCATGAAGGAAATGGCCGGGGACATGGAATCGCTTTTCGACACCACCCCGGACGCGATGACAGACGAAGTTGTTGCAAGCGCGCAGGCCTTCGATTTTATCGGGCGCGCGGAGTCCTTGTCGCGCAAGCCGCTCCTTGCTCTGACCTCGGATGACGGTCTTGCTCCGATGGCCGACGCGCTCGTCGCCGCAGTGCGCGCCGCTGGCGGCACGCAGGCTGAGGCGATTCATGTCGCAACGGATCATAGTTGGTCGGATCGGCGAATCAGGCTTCAAACCGAAATCCTCAACTGGCTGGCAAAGCTGAAATAGGTTGCTCGCCTGGCTCGACCTGTTCGGCATTGCCGTTTTCGCGGCCTCCGGCGCCCTCGCGGCGGCGCGACGGCAACAGACGCTGGTCACATTCTCGTTCTTTGCGCTTGTTACCGGCGTGGGCGGCGGCACGGTGCGCGACCTGTTGATCGGCGCGCCTGTCTTCTGGGTTCATGACTGGCGCGTGCCCGCCGTATGTCTGGCGACCGCGGGGCTGATCTGGGTAACGCCCGCACACTTCTGGAAAGGCCGAGCGCTTGACTGGTTCGATGCTGTCGGGATGGCTATCTATGCCGTGTTCGGAGCGGCGAAGTCGCTGAGCTTTGGCGTTCCCTTTCTGCCTGCCATGATGATGGGCGTCATCACGGCCTGCGTTGGCGGGATCATTCGCGACGTGCTGGCAGGCGAGCCTTCAATCCTGCTTCGCCCGGAACTGTATGTGACGGCAGCGGCGCTGGCCGCAGCGCTTTTCGTGATATTGGCCGGACTGGGCGTCCCGCTGATTGCCGCTGCCCTTATCGGTGCCGTCTCCGGCTTCGGGCTTCGCGCGCTGGCGATCACCCGCGGTCTTGCCATCCCGTCCTACAAGCGCTGATCAGCCGCGGACGACACCGACGGAACTGAATGGCTTGATCTCGTCCGGCGGAGTGCCTGCCTCCGCCAGTTCGCGCTGCCAGAGCCCGATATCGCTCCATTGCCCGTTCTTGAAGCACACCTCGCGATAGGCCCCCGCGCGACGGAAACCACAGGATTCATAGAGCTGGATCAGCTTGTCATTCGGCGTCATCAGCGTGCAGATGGCCTGGGTGAAGTTCTGTTCGGTCAAGGTCATGAGCAGGCTTGAAAGCAGCGTCCTGCGGATGCCCTTTCCTTCGAGTTCGCCTGCAGCATAGACCGCGACCTCAACGCCGAACCGGTGCGTTGGTCCCGGGCGGAAGGGCTTGGCAAAGGCATAGCCCAGAATCACGTTGCTTTCCGAGGCAACGATCCAGGGATGCACGTCTCCTGCCGCAACAATGCGCGACCGCATTTCCTTGACCGTCGGCGCCCGCGTTTCGAACGACACGGCGTTGGTCACCACATAGGGCGCATAGATCGCAGTAACCGCCTCCGCGTCGTCGGGTGTGGCGGCTCTCAAATCAACCATGAAACAATCCTGTCAAAGAGGGTAAGGTCTTGTGTCGTCGGCGCCGCCCTTAGCGGGAGTTGGGACGGACATTCAAGACAGCGGACTTGAATGGCGGGCCCTTGAAGCATGGCCTTTGCATCAGCAAGTCCGGCCAGAACAAGCGCCTGCTGTCGTCGGGCCATATGCGTGAAAATGTCCACATGGCCTGTTGTGCGGGCTTCCAGATCGTCCTCAAACAGGCTGGCAAGAAAACTCCTCTCAGGTTTCAGATAGTAACGCGACACCGAATCCGGAGACAGTTTTGCCAGACGCGCAGCCTCTGCCACTGCGTCATCGAGCGACCCGAAGGCATCGACCAGCCCGAGCTGGCGCGCTGTGCCCCCGTCCCAGACCCGGCCCTGGGCAATTTCAGCGACCTTTTCTATCGGGATCTTGCGCGATGTCGAAACCAGACGAAGGAAGCGGGAATAGATGTCCTCGACGCCGGCCTGCAGAAAGGCATCGGTAGCCGCATTGGTTCCGGCAAACAGATCCGGCTGGCCGGTCAGTGGCGTCGTCTTGACCCCGTCTGCCGTCACGCCAAAGCGGGCAAGCGTCGTCTCGAATGTCGGGAGGATCCCGAAGACACCGATTGATCCCGTTACTGTCGACGGCTCCGCAAAGACCTTGTCTGCGGCTCCCGTGACCCAATAGCCTCCCGATGCCGCGACATTGCCCATTGAAGCCACGACCGGCAGGCCCCTGGCCCTCGCCTCGGCCAATGCGGCCCTGATCTTTTCGGCCGCCAGAGCAGAACCGCCCGGAGAATCAATTCTCACAACCAGGGCCTTGAGGTCCTGCTCAGCCAAGGCATTCGTGATGAGATCGGCAATCGTATCACCGCCCGCTCTTCCAGCGGGCGCTTTGCCATCCACAATGTCTCCGGCAACGGTAACGATTCCAATCTTCTTGCCGCCATGTTCCGCAGGATGGGCGGCGAGATAGGTATTGAGGGCGCTATAGCGGAAATTGCCGGCCGGGCCATGGTCGTCGCTGCCGACAAGGGCAGCAACCCGCTTGCCGAAGGCCGCGCGATCCCCCAACTTGTCGACCAGTCCTGCGGCCAGGGCCGCCTGGGACAGGCTTCCCTTTGCCGCTGCCAGACCCGCGATTGGATCAGTCACAAAGTCGGCAATCCTGGCCTTGGGCCGGGCCCTTGCAACATTCTCTTTCCAGTTGGTCCACAGTGCACCGGCCAGCGCCTCATTCTCTGCCTTCGCCTCGGGTGACTGTTCTCCGCGGATATAGGGCTCCACGAATGATTTGTACTTGCCGACGCGGTAGACATGAACGGTGACGCCCAACCTGTCGATCAGCCCCTTGAAATAAAGGCGCGAGCCGCCGGGTCCCGCAAAGGCGGCCGCGCCCATCGGATCAAGCCAGACTTCGCTTGCGTGCGCTGCAAGAAGGTATGAATCGTCAAAATATCCACCGGCAAACGCCAGCACCGGCTTGTTCGCTGCCTTGATACGATCAAGAGCCTGGGCAATTTCCTCCAGCGCAACCTGCCCGCCGCCCTGAAAGCCCTGCAGGTCGAGCACGACTGTCTTGATCTCGTCATCGCGTTCAGCCGCTTTGAGGGCCTGCAGGATATCGGAAAGCTGATATTGCCGGTCGACGGGTGACTGTCCAAAAAGGAGCTCGCGCGGGTCAATGGCTTCGCTTTGCTCAACGATCGGTCCATCCAGCGCGATCAGCAACGCGCCATCTTCGCCCCCACGCGGATTGGGCCTGGATGACAGGGCAGCATAGAGCAGCCCGAAAAACCCAAGCATCGCAATGAGGACGAGAGCGTCCTTGATACCGACGAGCAGCGCCCAGGCACCTTTTACGAGTTTCATGAAAACGCCTTTTTACACAATCCGGATCAGGCCCCTTCGTTAGGGGAGCCTGCGCCGACTGTAAACCGAACGCAGCCCTACCAGCGGATGAGACGGGGCACGATCAGTCGGCCGAGCAATGCGCACAGGAGGATTGCACCCGTGTACCAAAGGCCCACGTAAAACACCGTAATGCTGGGGCAATGCAAGCCATAGGCAAAAGCCCCGAAACTGCCAGAGGCAAGCCCAACCAGCCAGCCGATGCGATTGAGGGCCGTTGGGGCGCCCCGCCGCAACCAGACAGTAAGGCCTGCCCCGATCAGCAATCCGCCACTCAGGCTGATGCCAAGGCACCAAGGACCATCAACCGAAAAAAGCACGTCAAGCGGGAAACCTTCAGTCGTCATCGCAAGGGCTATGCTGGTCAAGGGGAAGAGAGACGCTGCAGCCAATGCCCATCGCCATCCGGTGCTGCTTTGGCCGACACCCGGGCGCGCCGACGCGACAACGGCGGCAAGCGACGCGAATCCAAGCAAGAGCAGCATGCCCTCACGCAGCATGACCATGGGGTGTGGACTGCCTGCAACAACGTCAGCCCGAAGCCCGAAAGCCGCAGAAACGATTGCGACAACGACAGCAGCGGCAAAGAGCGCGATGAGCACCCCACCGCGTGGAGAGACCGGGCGAACCGGCTGCAGGTCAGCGACCAGCGTTTCGATATCAATCGTCATCGTCATTCGCTCTCTATCAACGCGGCAAGCCTTTTCAGCCCGCGATGGATATTGACCTTCACCAAAGGTTCCGATTGGCCAGTGCGAAGCGCCGCCTCCGCTATGGAATGGCCGTCGATCTTCACCAGCCGGATCACATGGGCCTGACGCTCGGGCAGGAAGCCCAGGAGGCGGTCAAGACTGATGCGTGCGGCAATGGACTCCTCTTCATCGGCGCCCACCAGATCTTCATGCAGTTCATCTTCCTGCTGGCGATAGGTCCGCCGCAACTGGTCGACCCAGCGATACCGCGCAATTGCGGCGAGCCAGGGGAGGAACGGTCTTGACGGATCATAGCTGGCGCGCTTGCTGTGGAGCGACGCAAGTGTTTCCTGCACCAGATCATCGACCTGCGCTGGCACGATGCGGCCCGAAAAATACCGCAAGAGCCATCGTTGGCAGGCAACAAGCACGGTCCGATAGGCCGCAGCATCGCCCTGCTGGGCGAGTGCCATCAGGCGCTGGAGGCTGGCATCGTCCGCTTTCATGACCCTATCATTCGCATCCCTGTCCTTCGCTGAAAAGCGGGAAAGGTTACACCGCTGATAGAGCTAGATTTTGGGGGATGACACGGAAAGGCCAAATTCGCTATTCTGGTCGGCTATGTTGGAAAAGCCTGCACTGGTGCCGGATCAGGGACATCTCTGGCGCGACGAGTTTCGCGCCACGCTGACGCTTGCCTGGCCGCTGATCCTCTCCAACCTGACCATGGCGCTCATCCAGGCGACCGATGTCGTCCTGATGGGCTGGCTCGGACCCCGGGCTCTTGCCGCGTCCGCGCTGGGGCTGAACCTGTGC
The DNA here is from genome assembly GCA_046348625.1 of Sphingomonadaceae bacterium. Lineage (GTDB taxonomy): Bacteria > Pseudomonadota > Alphaproteobacteria > Sphingomonadales > Sphingomonadaceae > Aquisediminimonas. The sequence goes on along the minus strand of JAXMDX010000001.1, from coordinate 388,166 downwards.
ATGTCGATGACCATTTTCTGCATGGGCCTCGTGATTGCGGCCGCGCCGATGATGGCGGCAGACCTTGGTCGCCGATTCAATGCTGTCCGCGAAGTGCGCCGCTGGTTCCGCCAATCGGTCTGGGTTGCCTGCGTCGCGGTCGTACCGGCCTGGGTGGTGCTCTGGAATACAGACACGGTGCTGCTCGCTCTGGGTCAGGACAAGGCGCTCGCCGCAACGGCCAGCACATTCATGAGCGGCTATATGTGGAGCATGCTGCCATTCCTGATCTTCCAGGCGCTGCGCGGCTTTGTGTCGGCGCTCGAGCGCCCGGGCTGGATCCTGGCGATCAGCATCTGGGGCGTGGTCATGAATGCACTACTGGGATGGGCGCTGATTTTCGGCCATTTTGGCTTGCCGGCCCTCGGCATCTTCGGCGGAGGCCTGACAACAACCATTGTCTGGTCGATCATGGCCGGGGGACTTGCGTGTGTCGCTGCCCGCCAAAAGGCGTTCCGGCGGTTTCATATTCTTGGCCATTTCTGGCGCAGCGATTGGCCGCGTTTCGGCAGGATCGTGCGCCTTGGGCTGCCGATCGCCCTGACTCTCTGGTCTGAAGGCGCCGTCTTCGCGGCCGCAGTTGGCCTGATGGGCCTGATCAACGAAGCGTCTGTGGCAGCCCATGCCGTTGCGCTTCAGATTGCGGCCTTGAGCTTCATGGTCCCGCTTGGCCTTGGACAGGCAGCGACCGTTCGGGTGGGCCTTGGCTATGGTCGAAAGGATCACGAGGCCCTGCGCCGTTCGGGCTGGACTGCCTTCATGCTCGGCACCGGGTTCATGACATGCATGGCGATCCTCATGTGGAGCTTCCCGCACCACCTGATCGAGCTGTTTCTTGCCCCGACGGCAGCCAATGCGCCGGTCATCGATCTTGCCGTGTCCTTTCTGGGCGTTGCAGCCGCGTTCCAGATCTTCGACGGCGCGCAGGTTGTTGGCGCGGGCATGCTGCGCGGCTTGCAGGATACGCGCTGGCCGATGATCTTCGCCATTGTCGGCTATTGGGCTGTCGGTATTGGCGCCGGCTCCTTCCTCGCCTTCCGCCTTGAATGGCACGGAGTCGGGGTCTGGATCGGGCTTGCGGGCGGGCTTGCAGCCGTGAGCCTGCTGATGCTCTGGCGATGGAGCTGGCGGAAGCGGCTGGGACTTCTGCCTGTCTGAACATGGGACAAAAAGAATGTGGTGCACCGCTTGACGGGGCGATTTCCCATACCCATATGCGCCTTGTTGGCACTCACCCTGTGTGAGTGCTAATTCTTATTTTCGAGAAGAGGGAATAAACATGGCATTTCGTCCGCTGCACGATCGCGTGCTCGTTCGCCGTATTGAAGCCAATGAAAAAACGGCTGGCGGCATCATCATTCCAGACACCGCAAAGGAAAAGCCGCAGGAAGGCGAAATCGTCGCCGCCGGTTCAGGCGCAAAGGCCGAAGACGGCAAGGTCACGCCACTGGATGTAAAGGCAGGCGACAAGATCCTGTTCGGCAAATGGTCCGGCACGGAAGTGAAGATCAACGGCGAAGACCTGTTGATCATGAAGGAATCGGACATTCTTGGAATCATCGGCTGAGTGGACGTCGCCCCTGCGCAGGCCGGGGCCACTTGGGGAGTTCGCTCCCTGTCCGATGACGATCAATTCCAGACAGGCCTCTGCCACCGCAGGGGTGACGAGTTAGAAAAGGAACACTCAAATGGCTGCAAAAGAAGTAAAATTTAGCCGCGATGCGCGCGAACGCATTCTGCGCGGCGTGGACATTCTTGCCGATGCGGTGAAGGTCACGCTCGGGCCCAAGGGCCGCAATGTCGTGATCGACAAGAGCTTCGGCGCCCCGCGCATCACCAAGGACGGCGTCACCGTCGCCAAGGAAATCGAACTCAAGGACAAGTTCGAGAACATGGGCGCGCAGATGGTTCGCGAAGTCGCTTCGAAGACCAACGATGTTGCCGGCGACGGCACTACCACGGCAACCGTGCTTGCTCAGGCTATTGTTCGTGAAGGCATGAAGTCGGTTGCTGCTGGCATGAACCCGATGGACCTCAAGCGCGGCATTGACCTTGCAGTCACTGCGGTCGTGGCCGATCTCGTGAAGCGTTCGAAGCCGGTTGCCGGCACTGCCGAAATTGCCCAGGTTGGCATCATTTCGGCAAATGGCGACACTGTCGTCGGCGAAAAGATTGCCGAAGCGATGGAAAAGGTCGGCAAGGAAGGCGTGATCACTGTCGAGGAAGCCAAGGGCCTCGATTTCGAACTCGATGTCGTCGAAGGCATGCAGTTCGACCGTGGCTATCTCTCGCCCTACTTCATCACCAATCCGGAAAAGATGCTCGTTGAACTCAACGATCCCTACATCCTGATCCACGAGAAGAAGCTGTCGAACCTCCAGGCGATGCTCCCGATCCTCGAAGCGGTCGTCCAGTCTGGCCGTCCGCTCCTGATCATCGCGGAAGACATCGAAGGTGAAGCCTTGGCTACACTGGTGGTCAACAAGCTGCGTGGCGGCCTCAAGGTTGCGGCCGTCAAGGCTCCGGGCTTCGGCGATCGTCGCAAGGCGATGCTTGAAGACATCGCAATCCTGACCAAGGGTGAAATGATCTCCGAAGATCTCGGCATCAAGCTCGAAACCGTGACACTCGGCATGCTCGGCCAGGCCAAGCGCGTCTCGATCGACAAGGACAACACCACCATCGTCGATGGCGCCGGTGAAGCCGATGCGATCAAGGGCCGCGTTGAAGCGATCCGTCAGCAGATCGAAAACACCACCAGCGACTATGATCGCGAGAAGCTGCAGGAACGTCTTGCCAAGCTCGCAGGCGGCGTTGCCGTCATCAAGGTCGGTGGTGCGACTGAAGTCGAAGTCAAGGAACGCAAGGACCGCGTCGATGATGCGCTGCACGCAACCCGCGCAGCCGTTGAAGAAGGCATCGTTCCCGGCGGCGGCACGGCACTCCTTTATGCAACCAAGGCACTTGCCGGCATGAAGGGCGTCAATGACGACCAGACTCGCGGTATCGACATCATCCGCAAAGCGATCGAAACGCCGCTGCGCCAGATCGCCCAGAATGCGGGCGTTGACGGTGCCGTGGTTGCGGGCAACCTGCTGCGCGAAAACGACGAAACCCGCGGCTTCAATGCCTCGACCGACGTCTATGAAAACCTGGTCCAGGCTGGCGTGATCGATCCGACCAAGGTCGTTCGCACCGCGCTTCAGGATGCTGCCTCGGTGGCCGGCCTCCTGATCACCACGGAAGCGACGATTGCCGATGTGCCCGAAGACAAGCCTGCCATGGCAGGCATGCCCGGTGGCGGCATGGGCGGCATGGGCGGCATGGATTTCTGATCCAGCCCATCAGGCACCAAAAGAAAGGGCCGGAGGGAAACCTCCGGCCCTTTTTGTTTGGCCGCGCCACACCAGCGATTGGGCGACGATGACGGTCACGCCACAATAGAAAAGGCCGCACCCCAAAAGGGATGCGGCCTTTCCGGAACCGGTTTTGCCGAAAAGGCTAAACGGGCTTACTTCTTCGCAGCGTCCGCGGCGTTTGCAGCAGCGTCAGCAGCTGCATCAACAGCGTTGCCAGCAGCGTCGGTCGCGTTGGCAGCAGCGTCGGTAGCAGTGTCGGCAGCGTTCACTGCTGCGTCAGCAGCATTGTCGGCACCTTCAACAGCTTCCGCAGCCATCGTGTCAGCGGCGTTGGCAGCAGCATCGTCAGCCTTCTTGCTGCAAGCAGCAAGGCTCATCGAAGCGGCGAGTACAAGTGACAAAGCAATAGTCTTCTTCATGGGTAAATCCCTCCCGTTAGGTCAACAAAGCGGCGGTCAGCGCGAAAGGCTATCACGCCCCCTCGGACCGGCGGGACCTGTGACTAGCGATTCATTCATTTCTTGGCAATCAAGATTCTTCACAGAATCGCACGAAACTGCCCCAGCGCGCCCTTTGACGCAAAAGCAGCAACAAGATCGGCATATTGACATATAAAGAATTCTTTATATGTAGCTCCAATGACTGTCGCTCTCGACATTTTCCGAGCTCTTGCCGATCCGACCCGGCTCAGAATCATTGCGCTTTTGCGGAGGATGGAGCTTTCGATAGGAGAAATCGCGCAGGTCCTTGGTCAAAGCCAGCCGCGCGTCTCGCGACACGTGAAGATATTGTGCGACGCCGGTCTGGCCATTCGCCGCAAGGAAGGCAGCTGGGCATTCCTGGCTCCTGGTGCTCCGCAGCGTGTCGATCCCTTGTTCCGCGCACTGGATATCTGGCAGGCGGACGAACGCGAGAATCACTGGATGGTGGCTGATACAGCCCGACTTTCCGCCGTGCATGCAGATCGGGCCGCAGCTGCAGAACGCTATTTTGCCGCCCATGCGGCGCAATGGGATGCCATCCGCTCGCTTCATGTCGCCGAAAGCGAAGTCGAATCCGCAATGGCCGCTGCCTTGGCAGAAGCGCCGGTCGGTCGCCTGGTCGACGTCGGGACCGGCACGGGACGGATGATCGAGCTTTTCGGCAGCGCAGCGATGAAAGCGATCGGGATCGATCGGAGTCCCGAAATGCTGAGACTCGCCCGTGCCAAGCTCAGTGCCCTTGATCTCCCGAACTGGGAATTGCGACAAGGCGATCTTGCCGCCCTGCCCGTGCCTGATGGACACGCTGACACTGTCATTCTGCATCAGGTTCTGCATTTCATCCCTGATCCCGAGGGTGCCATTGGCGAATTGGCGCGCATTCTCTCTCCAAAGGGCCGTCTTCTGATTGTCGACTTCGCTCCCCATGACCGGGAAGAATTGCGCGACCGGGATGCGCATGCGCGGTTGGGCTTTTCCGACGAGCAAATTGCTGGCTGGTTTGCAACCGCCGGGCTTGAGTGCGATCTCATCGAAAATCTGAAAGGCGGAACCTTGACCGTAAAGCTCTGGCGCGCGCGCAAGCGGCAAGAATCGCGCCTCAAGGTCATCGCTGCATGAGCCGCGCACCGGACATCGGCGAGAGTTCGGGCAGCGAGTCCGTGCCCTCGCTCTTTGCAGGGTTGGCTGGCGATGCCCAGGTGAGCTTTGAATTCTTTCCGCCAAAGACGGAGAAGATGGAGCAGGCACTTTGGGAGACGATGAAGACTCTCGAGCCACTGGAGCCACGGTTTGTCTCGGTCACCTATGGGGCGGGCGGCTCCACGCGGGAACGGACACACGCGACAGTTGCCCGCATCGTCGCAGAAACACAGGCCCCTGCCGCAGCGCACCTGACCTGCGTCGACGCATCGCGAGGCGAAATCGATGATGTCGCGCGCGCTTATTGGGATGCTGGCGTCCGCCATATAGTGGCCCTGCGCGGCGACCCGTCGGTCCCGGGCGCCAGATTTTCGCCTCATCCCGAAGGTTATAGCTGCGCAGCCGATCTGGTTGCGGGTCTGCAGGCAGTCGCGCCGTTCGAGATTTCTGTTGCCTGCTACCCGGAGACCCATCCCGACGCACAAAGCGCCGAGGCTGATCTCGATAACCTGAAGCGCAAGCTCGATGCTGGCGCCAGCCGGGGCATCACGCAGTTCTTTTTCGAGCCTGAAACCTTTTTCCGCTTCCGCGACAGGGTCGCAGCAGCGGGGATCAATGCAGAATTGACGCCGGGCATCATGCCGGTCACCAATTTCGCGGCGATCCAGCGCATGTCGGCACTGTGCGGAACCCAGGTGCCGAGCTGGCTTGCACATCTGTTCGAAGGGCTGGATGAACGTCCAGCGTCCCGCCAGCTTGTCGCGGCGACTGTGTCGGCGGACCTGTGTCGGCGGCTCTATGCGGGCGGCGTCCGGCATTTCCATTTCTACACATTGAATCGGGCGGAACTCAGCTACGCCATTTGCCACCTGCTGGGCCTGCGGCCGAAGGAGAATTCCCAATGACATCCCGTGAAGCCCTGAAAACTGCCGCCGCGAGCCGCATCCTCCTGACCGACGGAGCCTTCGGTACCGAAATCCAGAACTACAAGCTGGATGAATCGGCCTATGCGGGATCGCTTGGGCTGGGGCATGACCAGAAGGGCAACAACGACCTGTTGGCCTTGACGCGGCCCGACGTGGTTGACGCCATCACGCGCGCCTATCTGGCCGCAGGCTCTGACATTGTCTCGACAAACACGTTTTCTGCAAACCGGATCAGCCAGGCCGATTATGGCGCGGAAGATCTTGTGCGCGACATCAATATCGCTTCGGCGCGCATAGCCCGTGCAGCGGCAGATGATGCAGCCAAGGACGGTCGCCCGCGTTTTGTTGCAGGCGCAATCGGTCCAACGAACAAGACACTTTCGCTGTCTCCCGACGTCAATGATCCGGGCTACCGGGAGATCGATTTCGACTATCTCAAGGGTGTTTACCGCGAACAGATTGACGCTTTGCTGGAAGGCGGCGTCGACTTCATCCTGATTGAAACGGTGTTCGACACTTTGAACGCCAAGGCCGGCATCATGGCCGTCCTCGAAGCGCAGCAGGATCTGGGCCGGGATGTCCCGATGATGCTTTCGATGACGTTGACCGATCTGTCCGGACGCAATCTGTCCGGCCATACGGTCGAAGCGTTCTGGCATGCCGTCCGCCACGCACGCCCCGTCACCATCGGTCTCAACTGCTCATTTGGCGCAGAACAACTCCGTCCGCATGTCCGGACATTGTCGCAGATCGCTGACACGCTGATCATGGTCTATCCCAACGCCGGGCTGCCGAACGATCTTGGCGCCTATGATGAGCTGCCCGAGGAAACAGCGGCATTGGTCCGCGATTGGGCGCTGGACGGTCAGGTCAATATCCTGGGCGGATGCTGCGGCTCAACGCCAGCGCATATTGCGGCGATTGCGAAGGCCGTTGAAGGACTACCCGCGCGCCAACCCAAGGCTCCCCCCGTGGCGACACGGCTTGCGGGTCTTGAGCCCATGATCCTCGCAGCCTGATCGATTGACATGACACAAACCACCCAAACGGCCACTTTCGTCAATGTTGGCGAACGCACGAACGTCACCGGTTCGGCAGCGTTCAAGAAGTTGATCATGGCAGACGACTATACCAAGGCGGTCGAGGTCGCGCGCCAGCAGGTCGAAAATGGCGCACAGATTATCGACGTCAATATGGATGAGGGTCTGCTCGACGCCGAAAAGGCGATGACGACGTTCCTCAAGCTGATTGCGGCGGAGCCTGACATCGCTCGCGTTCCCGTGATGATCGACAGTTCCAAATGGAGTGTGATCGAGGCAGGTCTCAAATGCGTTTCGGGCAAGCCGATCGTGAACTCGATCAGCATGAAGGAAGGCGAAGCGCAATTCCTGGAGCATGCTCGCAAATGCATGGCCTATGGCGCTGCCGTGGTCGTGATGGCGTTCGACGAAACCGGACAGGCCGATACTAAGGCCCGCAAGGTCGAGATATGCGAACGCGCCTACAAGCTTTTGACAGGAATTGGCTTCCCGCCGGAAGACATCATCTTTGACCCCAATATTTTCGCCGTGGCGACAGGGATCGAGGAGCATAACAATTATGCGGTCGACTTCATCGAAGCAGCGCGCGAGATCCGTGCCCGCTGCCCCCATGTCCACATTTCGGGCGGCCTTTCCAATCTTTCCTTCAGCTTCCGCGGCAACGAGCCTGTGCGCCGGGCGATGCATTCCATCTTTCTGTATCATGCCATCCCTGCCGGAATGGACATGGGCATCGTCAACGCCGGCCAACTGGACATTTACGACACGATCGACCCGGAGCTGCGAGAAGCCTGCGAGGATGTGATCCTCAACCGCAGGGACGATGCCACGGAACGGCTTGTGACGCTGGCCGAGCGGTTCAAGGGAACCGACGCGGTTGCCGAGAAGGCAGCCGAGGAATGGCGGGGCTGGTCCGTTTCAAAGCGGCTCGAGCATGCTCTGGTCAAGGGCATCGATGCCTATATTGTCGATGATACCGAAGAGGCTCGGCTGGAGGCTGCGCGTCCGATCGAAGTGATCGAAGGCCCGTTGATGGACGGCATGAATGTGGTCGGGGACCTGTTCGGCTCCGGCAAGATGTTCCTGCCCCAAGTGGTCAAATCGGCCCGCGTGATGAAGAAGGCCGTCGCCCACCTCATTCCTTATATTGAGGCCGCCAAGGAGGCAGGCGCCCGATCCAAGGGGCGAATCATCATGGCCACCGTCAAGGGCGATGTGCACGATATCGGCAAGAACATTGTGGGGGTCGTGCTCCAGTGCAATGGCTATGAAGTCATCGACCTTGGCGTGATGGCGCCCTGGTCCGATATTCTGAAAGCGGCAAAGGACAATGATGCCGACATCATCGGGCTTTCCGGCCTGATCACCCCGTCGCTCGACGAAATGGTCACGGTGGCCGAAGAAATGCAGCGCGCAGGGTTCACAATTCCGCTGCTGATCGGAGGCGCGACGACATCGAAAGTCCATACCGCGCTTCGCATCGACCAGGCCTATACCGGGCCCGTGGTGCATGTGCTCGACGCCAGCCGGGCGGTCGGGGTTGCATCCACCCTGCTTTCCGACACGCAGCGCGACAGTTTCGTGGAGGCGACCGCTGCCGATTATCAGCATGTTCGCGATGTGCGCGAAGGCAAGGGGCAGAACCCGCTGGTATCTCTGGCTGATGCCCGGGCGAACGCCTTCCGCCTGGATGAGGCACACAAGCCCGGCCCTCCGGACCAGCCCGGCGTGCATGTGTTTGACAGCTGGGATCTGGCGGACCTTCGGCAATACATAGACTGGACGCCGTTCTTTCGCGCGTGGGAACTCGCCGGAATCTATCCTGCCATTCTCGAAGATCCGGTCGTCGGCGAAAGCGCTTCAAGCCTCTTCGCCGATGCCCAGGCGATGCTGGACCGGATCGTCGGCGAGAAATGGTTCACCGCAAAGGGCGTCGCCGGATTTTGGCCCTGCCGGCGCGAAGATGACGATGTCCTCCTGCATCTGGAAGATGAAACGCACGTCCGTATTCCCTTCCTGCGTCAGCAGATCGCCAAGCGCGAAGGTCGCGCCAATATGTGCCTGGCCGATTTCATCAGTCATGACGGCGACTGGATTGGCGGCTTTGCAGTCGGGATTCACGGGATCGACGCACATACCGCACGCTTCAAGGCAGCCCATGACGATTATTCCGACATCCTGCTGAAAGCACTGGCCGACCGCCTTGCTGAAGCCTTTGCCGAAGCGTTGCATCACCACGTCCGGACCACGCTTTGGGGATATGCGCCGCACGAGCAATTGACCAATGAAGCCCTGATCCGGGAACAATATCGCGGCATTCGGCCGGCCCCGGGCTATCCGGCCTGTCCGGATCACAGCCTGAAACCACTCTTGTTCGACTTGCTGAGCGCAACAGACAATACCGGCATAACATTGACCGAGAGTTTCGCCATGTTGCCGACGGCAGCCGTTTCGGGCTTCTACTTCGCGCACCCGCAAGCGGAATACTTCGGCGTTGCGCGCATTGGCATTGATCAACGCGACGATTATGCTGCACGACGCGGCATCGCCATTGAAGAAGCCGCGCGCTGGCTCAGGCCCAACCTCGACTAGTCTCCAGCCTGACATTCGCTGCATTAGGCATTTGTCAAAGTTTACCGCCTATTCACCGTGAGGTTTAACGGGCCGTACAGTGGCCCTGAAGCAGGGCGAGGGTAAGACATGAGTGCTTTTGGACGACGCAATGGGCCCGGCGGGCCGGGCGGGAATCGCCCGACCTTCGGCGTCGCGCGTCCGATGCAGGGGGGCAGCTCGGCCCCGCTTCGTCCGGATGAAGCAGCCAATGGCGGCTCCCAATTTCCTCCGATAGGGTCTGCCCAGCTTCCGCCCGATGAAGAGATCGCGGTTCCGGTTGGTGAAAAGCTGACCGCAATGCAGCGGTTGAGCGAACGCGAGAACGCGGTTGATGCTCCCCAGCAGAAGGTTGAAGGCTTCGAAGCCTCTGTCCACAAGATCAAGGAGCAGGTCCTCCCCCGGCTGCTTGAGCGCATCGATCCTGAAGCTGCTGCGACACTTTCGAAGGACGAATTGGCCGAAGAGTTCCGCCCCATTATCGGCGAAGTGCTTGCCGAACTGAAGCTGACACTCAATCGCCGCGAACAATTCGCCCTCGAAAAAGTGCTGGTCGACGAGCTTCTGGGTCTTGGACCGCTCGAAGAATTGCTCAACGATCCACTGATTTCCGACATCATGGTCAACGGACCAGAGCAAACCTACATCGAAAAGAAGGGCAAGCTGGAAATCGCGCCGATCCAGTTCCGCGATGAAGCCCATCTGTTCCAGATTGCCCAGCGCATCGTGAATCAGGTCGGCCGCCGCGTCGATCAGACGACACCCTTGGCAGACGCCCGCCTGAAAGACGGTTCACGCGTCAACGTCATCGTTCCGCCGCTGAGCTTGCGCGGCACTGCAATCTCGATTCGTAAGTTTTCCGCCAAGCCCATCACGCTCGACATGATGGCGAAGGGCGGCTCGATGTCCGAGAAGATGGCGACGGCGCTGAAGATCGCTGGCGCCTGTCGCTTCAATATCGTCATTTCCGGCGGTACGGGTTCGGGCAAGACGACCATGCTCAACGCATTGTCGAAGATGATCGATCCCGGCGAGCGTGTGCTGACGATCGAAGACGCAGCCGAACTTCGCCTGCAGCAGCCACACTGGCTGCCGCTCGAAACCCGGCCGGCGAACCTTGAAGGCCAGGGCGCCATCACGATCCGTGATCTTGTGGTGAACGCCCTGCGTATGCGTCCTGACCGCATCATCCTCGGCGAAATTCGCGGGTCGGAATGTTTCGACCTTCTGGCTGCCATGAACACGGGCCATGACGGCTCGATGTGTACGCTCCACTCCAACAGCCCGCGCGAAGCGCTGGGTCGTATGGAAAACATGGTGATGATGTCCGACATCAAGGTGCCGAAGGAAGCCATCTCCCGGCAGATTGCCGACTCGGTCGACCTGATCGTTCAGGTCAAGCGCCTGCGCGACGGCTCGCGCCGCGTCACCAACATCACCGAAGTGATCGGCATGGAAGGCCCCGTGATCGTCACGCAGGAACTCTTCAAGTTCGAATATATTTCGGAAGACGAGAACGGCAAGATCGTGGGCGAGTACCGCTCGATGGGACTGCGGCCCTACACCCTCGACAAGGCCAAGCAATACGGCTTTGATCAGCCCCTGCTCGAGGCCTGCCTCTAGAACGGGAATCCGTCGGGATTGCCTAATGCTGCCTGATGCTTATCAGGACAATCGTGAGTCTCGATCCGTCACTGCTTGCACAGGCCCTCGCGCGGATGGCCGGGGGCGTCGCATTGCCCATAGAGCATCTTGGCCGGCTTTCGGGTGGCGCAAACATGGAAAGCTGGTCGTTCGACTGGGGCGGCGGTGGCTATATCCTGAGGCGCGCGCCCTCTCCCGAAATGATGGAAGGCCGCCCCTTCGGGCATGATGTAGAAGCCGCAATTGTTCGGGCCGCACGCAAGGCCGGTGTGTCGGCACCCGAAGTCGTTGGCGAACTTGTGCCCGAAGACAGGCTTGGCAGCGGCTATGTCATGCGGCGGATCGAGGCAGATGTGAGCCCTGCCCGCATCCTCGGCGATCCTCCCCCTGCATTGCTTGGGGATATTGCCCGCGAACTGGCCCGGATCCACACAATCCCAGTCAGCGATTTTCAGCATCTGCCATCAGCCGACGCCGCGACAATGGTTCAGGACTTGAAGGCGCGCTTTGCAAGCTATGGCGGCGATCGTCCTGTCCTTGCGCTGGCAATAAAATGGCTGGAGGACCATGTCCCCGCCCCTGTTCCTCCCACGTTCCTTCATGGCGACTTTCGTATCGGCAATCTGATGGCCAATGTGGACGGTCTGGCCGCTGTGCTTGACTGGGAACTGTGCCACCTTGGCGACAGGCATCAGGATCTGGCCTTCGGCTGCATAAACAGCTGGCGCTTCGGCCATATTGACCGACCCGCATTCGGCGTTGGCGACTTGCCGCAATTCTGGACCGCCTATGAGACTGAGAGTGGATTTTCCGTAGAGCCTGACCGGTTTCGCTTCTGGCTGGTCTATTCGACACTCTGGTGGGGGATGTGCTGCCTGCAGATGGCCGACATCTGGCGCACTGGGCTGGACAAGACGCTCGAACGGGCAGTGATCGGCAGACGTGTCTCTGAAACCGAAGTCGATCTGCTGATGTTGCTCGAGGACGATGCGCCCGAAACGCAAAGGCTCCCCATTCGCCTGGATAAGCCCGCGGAACCAAGGCGACAGGGCGAGCCAAGTACGGTCGAAATGCTTGAAGCCCTCTCGGATTGGCTGGAAAAGGACATCAAGCCGAAAGCTGAGGGCCGTGATCGTTTCATGGCGGCGGTCGCACTCAATGCACTGGGCATGCTCGGGCGCGAAGCATCGCATCCCATGACCGTCCTCGACAAGGATCTTGCCGATGACTTGCTCGCCGGCCGCTTGACGCTCGCGACGCCCGGCCTGCTTGCCAAACTCAAGAAATCATCCCTAGCTAAACTGTCTGCTGACCAACCCAAATATTCGGCGCTTACCGCTGCGATCAGGAAATGGAGTACCTAAGCAATGATGTTCGAACTGCCGGCCGAAATCACAGCCTATCTCGGCGAACTGGACGATTTTATCGAGCGCGAGATCAAGCCGATCGAACAGCGCGACGACAATATCCGCTTCTTCGACCATCGCCGTGAAAATGCACGCACGGACTGGGACAATGATGGACATCCGCGGGCCGATTGGTGGGCCCTGCTCGCCGAAATGCGGGCTGTGGCCGACAAGGCGGGCCACTTTCGCTTTGCGATCCCGGCCGAATTCGGCGGAAAGGACGGATCGAATCTTGCCATGGCAGCGATCCGCTATCACCTCGCGAAAAAGGGCCTTGGCCTCCACAACGATCTGCAGAATGAAAGCTCGATCGTCGGCAATCTCGTTCAGGTCCTGATGCTGCGCGACTTCGGGACAGAGGAACAGAAGCGGGAATTCATCCCGCAAATGCTCGCGGGCAAGATGGGCTGGAGCTTCGGCCTTACCGAAGAACATCACGGTTCGGACGCCACGCACATGGATACCCGGGCTGTTCCGGAGGTCCGTGATGGCGTGCCGGGTTACCTCATCAACGGCAACAAGATGTGGACGACGGGCCTGCCCTATACGAGCCATGTCATGACCTTCGCCCGCACCAGCGGCGAAGATGGCAAGGCGCGCGGTATCACCTGTTTTGTTGTGCCGAGCGACGCGCCCGGCTTTGAAATCGGCGAATATATGTGGACGTTCAACATGCCCACAGACCACCCGAAGGTGAAATATACCAATGTCTGGGTGCCGGAGAGCGCGATCCTCGGCAAACTGGACGAAGGCCTTGCCGTTGCGCAGCATTTCGTCCACGAAAACCGCATTCGTCAGGCAGCCAGTTCGCTCGGTGCCGCGCAATACTGCATTGACGAGGCCGTCAAATACGCGCGCGAGCGCAAGCCGTTCGGAAAGGCTCTGGCTGTAAACCAGGCGATCCAGTTTCCGCTTGTCGAACTTGCAACAGACGCGGAAATGCTGCGCCTGCTGATCCTCAAGACGGCAGCCGAAATGGACACGATGACCAAGCCCGAAGTAGCCATTCGCCTGTCCGACAAGGTCAGCATGTGCAATTACAAGGCCAATAGGCTGGTCTGCAATGCCGCCGATTTTGCCATGCAGGTGCACGGCGGCATGGGCTATTCCCGGCACAAGCCGTTCGAACATATCTACCGTCACCACCGGCGGTATCGGATCACCGAGGGCGCCGAGGAAATCCAGATGCGCAAGGTCGCCGGGCATTTGTTCGGCTTCATGGGCTGATGAACGCGCTGCCAGACGGACTGTTTCCTGTCACACAAGCCAATGCCGTTGAGGCGTTTGACTGGATTTTTGCGCCCTGGATCAAGGACATGGGCTTGACCGATTGGGAAGTCCGCGAGGGCGTTGTGTCGGCGCGACTCCCGCTCAACGATCACTTGAAGTTCTTTTCCGGCGCCATTTGCGGGCAAGCCCTGATGGCTGCGATCGATACGGTTGCGAGCATGGCGTCGGCAACGGGCCCCCGGACCGGCAAGGGTACAGTCTACCAGCATACCCATTTCCTCAGACCCGCGATCAATGAAGAGTTCCGCATCGCAGCCGAGGTCAAGCGGTTCGGCAAATCGAGCACCTATGTCGAGTGCAGCGTCACCTTCATCGATTCCGGAGATCTGGTCGCCCACGCAGTCCTTGAGTTTGCCTTTTGAAAACCCTGCTCATTGTCTGGCATTCGCGCACCGGCGGCAGCGAACAGATGGCCCGGGCAGCAGCGACTGGAGCTGCGAATGAGTCCAAAGTGATACTGCGCGATGCCGCTGCTGCAGAGCCTGACGACTTGCTGGTCGCTGACGGCTATCTCTTTGCCTGTCCCGAAAACCTCGCGAGCATGTCCGGCGAAATGAAGGCGTTCTTTGATCGGTGCTACTACCCGGTTCTCGGCAGGATCGAAGGCAGGCCATACGCCACCATGATATGCGCCGGCTCCGACGGTGCAGGTGCCGCGCGCCAGATTGCGCGCATTGCCACGGGCTGGCGCCTGAAGCCCGTTGCCGAGCCGCTGATTGCCTGCACACACGCCCAGACTCCCGCAGAAATCCTCGCACCAAAAGCAGTCGCCGAGGCCGACCTTGTTCGCTGCCGCGACCTGGGCACGTCAATCGCTGCCGGGCTCACCCTGGGGATTTTCTAAGCATTTCATATTCATCGGGATGGTGGCGATCTCCATTGAAGCATCGTCGTCGGTGCGGTACACCACTGGGATCGGTCTTTTTGGGGGAGAGCCACAATGGCCACGCTTGCCGCATCGCATGAACCGCAAGTCTCTAACGACGATCGCTTTTTCCTTCGTGCAGCGATTGCCATGGCGATCACCATTGCAGCGGGATTTTCGCTCCAACTGGCAATGGGGCGATCGACCTTTGCGTCACCGCCGCTTGTCCATGCGCACGCCCTGGTGTTCATGGGCTGGGTTACGCTCTACCTGTTGCAGAACGTCTTTGCGGCCACGGGCAATATAGCGCTGCACAAGCGCCTTGGCTGGATTGGCGCTGGATGGATCTTTGCCATGCTTATCCTCGGGTGCATGGTCACAGTTGCAATGGCCCGCCGCGGCCAGGTGCCCTTTTTCTTCCGGCCCCTGCATTTTCTGGTCTTCGATCCGGTGACTCTGATTGCTTTCGCAGGTCTGGTGATTGCAGCGATCCGATTGCGCCGAAAGACGGACTGGCATCGGCGCTTGCAATACTGTGGAATGTCACTCTTGACTGGCCCGGCATTCGGTCGGCTGCTCCCGATGCCTTTGCTCAAGCCCTTGGCCTTTGAAGCGACTTTTGCCGCAGTCATGATCTTTCCGCTGGTTGGGATGCTAGCCGATTGGCGCAGGACAGGCGCCGTGCATCCCGCATGGAAATGGGGGGTCGGGGCCATGGTCGGATCGCTGGTGCTGACCGAAGCGATCACCTATAGCCCGGTCGGGATGGCACTCTATGATGCGGTCACGAGCGGATCGCCGGGTGCGAGCGTCGCGCCGCTGGAGTTCCCCGCACCGCCTGAGGGCCCATTGGTGACAGGGCGGACTGCGGCAAACTGAATGAGGTCATTGGGATGAGCGGCGATCAATCGCCCGTCAGGATCCGGTCCACCAGCTGCTTCACAGTCGGCACGAACCCGTTGGAATAGAACGGGTCCTTCTTGAAGCGGAAGGCAGAATGGCCGGCAAACATCAAATTCTGCTCGATGTCCCCGCCATGCGCAATATCCTGCAGCGTCTTCTGGATGCAGAAGCTGCGCGGGTCCGCCAGATAGCCGGTCGAATAGTCATCATGGTCCTTCCAGGATGAAAAGCCGCAATGCGAAAGGCAGCCCATGCAGTCTGTCTGGTCCTTACGGATCATGTCGCGTTCTTCGGTCGTGACGAAGACGAGTGTGTTGTCCGGGGTCTTGAGCGCCGCTGTATAGCCTTGGCCAAACCACTCACGGGCACGCAACAGATCACCACGCGTCACCCAGAAATTCCTGCCCTTCACACCAACGTCGAGCTGATGCGTATGATCCCCCGCCTGTTCACCGGAATAGGGAATCTGCCGCTCTGACCGCGCTTCGAGGTTCCTGAGGAAGGGATTGCGGACGGCGCTTGAGTAAAAGCCGGTCGGGGAAAACTTGTGGAGCAGGACATCACCCTCCTCCAGAGTCATCAGCCGGTCCTTCCAGCCTTGCGGGATCGGGCTTTCCTGGGTCAGGAGCGGACGCGTGCCGAACTGGAAGGCAATCTGGCCGAGTTCCGGGTTGTCGATCCAGTGCTCCCATTCCTTGAGGTTCCAGACGCCGCCGGCCATCACGATCGGCGTTTCATC
This sequence comes from Sphingomonadaceae bacterium, assembly GCA_046348625.1. GTDB lineage: Bacteria > Pseudomonadota > Alphaproteobacteria > Sphingomonadales > Sphingomonadaceae > Aquisediminimonas. The sequence continues at coordinate 371,723 of JAXMDX010000001.1, read as the reverse complement.
GGGAATGCCGCCTTCGCGCATTGTTTCCCTGAGTGCCTTGACGCGCGGATAGGGGTCCTCCGGCCTCAAGGGGTCTTCTGCATTCGAAAGGCCATTGTGCCCGCCCGCGAGCCAGGGGTCTTCATAGACCACCGCCGAAAGGAACTCGGCCGCCTTTGAATAGGCGCGCTTCCACAGTGCGCGAAAGGCGCGGGCCGAGCTGATGATCGGGAGATAGGAAACGCCATAGGAGGATGCGATCTCTGACAGCTTGTAGGGCATCCCTGCCCCGCACGTCACGCCGGAAACCATGCCCTTCGTCTTTTCAAGAATCCCGTGCAGGATCTGCTGGGCGCCGCCCATTTCCCAAAGGACGTTGATGTTGATCGCGCCAGCGCCCCCCGAGAGTTCCCACGCCCGCTGGACCTGGGCAATGCCGCCGGCGATGCCATACTGGATAAGTTCGTCATGCCGTTCGCGCCGCGTGCGGCTGGCATAGACCTGGGGGACGATCTTGCCGGTCGGGTCGTAACTGTCGGCGTTCACCGCAGACACAGTGCCAATCCCGCCAGCAGCCGCCCAGGCGCCCGCACTCGCATGGTTCGTTGCCGATACGCCCTTTCCACCTTCGATCAGCGGCCAGACTTCGCGACCGCCGTAGACAATCGGCTTCAAACCCTTGAACATCCCCACTCCTGCAAACACCCCGGATTTGCCCATATAACCATGGCCGCCGGAAATGCTCCTTTTTTTTCGGATTCAGACCTGGCGCATGATTGCGGCCAGAAGCGCGTCGATAGCAACTATCGATTCCGGCTCATCGAGTTCGGGCGGATGCCCGGTGCGCGAGATCGTGCTGAGCCGCGCATGGGGTAGCCGCTTGACCATTGCAGCTGCCGTATCAGCAGACAGGATGTCCGACAGTTCACCCCTCAGAATATGGACAGGAACGTCGCGCAGTGCGTCGAGCGCAGGCCAGAGATCAACAGCCTCGGCAGGATGGCGCATGGGCTCTGCAATGCGCATATCATAGTCCGGCACGATCCGGCCCTGCGCCGTAAGCCGATTGAGCCGCTTGGACAGGCTGATCCATTGCGCAATCTCGTAATCAGGATGCGCTGCGGCCAGAATATTTTCTGTCGCGCGCGCCGCGTGCATCCAGCTTGGCCAGCTGGCAGACTTGCCAACATGGCCGCGAATCCGCTCAAGGCCTGCCTCCTCGATCACCGGACCGATGTCATTGAGCAGGGCCCCGGCAATGCGCCCCGTGCTGTGCGCCGCAAGCATCATCGTCATCAATCCGCCAAGCGACGTCCCGAAGCACACAAAGCGGCCGAGCTGCAGCGTTTCCAGCAGATCCTCGATGTCCTGCAGATAGGTGAGCGGCCCATAACTCATGGGCAGCTTGGAATAGCCGCTTTCTCCCCGGCCGCGCAGGTCGACGCAGATCAGCCGCCATTCGCCTGCGAGCCGTTCGGCAACATGGGCAAAATCGCGGGCGTTTCGGGTCAGGCCCGGAATGCAGAGAATGGGGGGGCGGTCAGTACGACCGGCATAGTCGCGATAATGCAGCCGCAAACCGTCCTTCGACCACCAAAAGCCATCTTCATGTTGCGTCTGTGCTGCCATCGCTCCCATATCGCCTCATGATTCGAACTCCGCAACCCGGCATCCTGCGCCCCGCCCGCGACATATTGGACATAGCCGACTTTATCGGCGATCCTGTGACAGGCGCCGATTTTCCCGAAACGCGCGTGCGCTTTCGCAATGATCGCTGGGCGCAGACTGTCGGGCTGGCGGATCTCGACGACGCCCAATGGGCCCTCCACTTCGGCCGCTTTGCGCCACTGGCGGGCTCGCTCGAAACGCCGCTGGCCCTGCGCTATCACGGGCATCAGTTCAGGGTCTACAATCCCGAAATCGGCGACGGACGCGGCTTCCTGTTCGCGCAATTGCGTGACGGGGACGGTCGTCTGCTGGATCTTGGCACCAAGGGTTCGGGCCGGACGCCCTGGTCCCGCTTTGGCGACGGGCGGTTGACGCTCAAAGGTGCGGTGCGCGAAATCCTTGCAACGGAGATGCTCGAGGCCTTGGGCGTCAACACGTCGAAGACCTTTTCCGTGATCGAGACGGGCGAAGCCCTGCACCGGGGGGATGAGCCTTCGCCGACACGTTCCGCGGTCCTTTTCCGGCTGAGCCACGGCCATATAAGGATCGGCAGCTTCCAGCGGCTGGCGACACTGGGCGATGATGCCAATCTGGCGCGGCTGACCGACTATGCCCTGGCACGCTATTATGACGCACCGGGCGGGGACGATGCTGCGGTTCGCCTCCTCTCGCACGTGACAGAGCGCACGGCCGATCTGGCCGCATCCTATATGGTGGCAGGCTTTGTTCACGGGGTCCTCAACAGCGACAACATCAACATTTCCGGGGAAAGTTTCGATTACGGCCCCTGGCGCTTTGCGCAGGTGTTCGATCCCGGCTTTACTGCCGCCTATTTCGATGAGGGCGGGCTCTATGCCTTTGGCCGGCAGGCCGAGGCCATTCATTGGGACGTGGTCCAACTGGCCATCGCCCTGTCGCGGATCGCGGACCAGGAGGCGCTTGTCGACGCGCTCAATCGCTTTGCCGATCTGTATCGCGAGGCGCTCGTCCGCCGCATGCTGTGGCGGCTGGGCGTCGCGCCCAAGGGAGCAGAGAGTGACATTGGACTGGTCCAGTCGATCGAAGCGGCCCTGATTGCCAGCCGGGTCGAGATCGACCGCTTCTTCTTTGACTGGCAGGGCGGATCGCGGCGCGCTGCCTCGCCCGCGGACGCGGCTTATGCCGAAGAGAGCTTCGCCGATGTCCGCCAGCGCCTTGCGAGCTATCAATCCGCACGACCCTTGGACCACCCCTATTGGGCCGGAGAGGCGCCTGTCTCGATGAGCATTGAAACGGTCGAAAGCCTGTGGTCCCATATTGCCGAGCGCGACGATTGGGGCCCGCTTTATGCCCATATCGAAGCGGCGCGCGCTATGGGTCAGGCCATGCTGGGCTGACCAGCGGGATCAGTTCCGCTTGGGCTTCGGTGGCGCAGGCGCGGGGGATTTGGGCGCGACGGGCGGCGGTGCGACCGGCGGCGGGCCCGGCTGGATCGCGGCCAGATTTGCAGGCTGGATCGAAACGCCGACAAGCCTCCAGCGCCCGACCACCCATTGATAAAAGAGTTCGAAGCCGATTGCCGTCGGTCGCAGGCCGAAATATCCGTGCAGTTCCAATATGTCCCGCTGTGGAAGCCTTGGCGGCGCACTGAAGGTCGGGGCGAGCAGCAACGCATTCGACAGATCGATGCCGCTTGCGCGGAGCGATGCGAAGATGGACGCCAGCTTGGCCGAATCATTGAGGATCTGGAAATTCGGCGCGGCAAGATCGCGCAGCACCGAATAATTCCCGGCCAGATTGGCATGATCGATCGCGGCCATTGTGCTCCAGACCAGCTTGTTGAGTTCAAGCGTATCCGGAACGGGAAGGGTGAGGGCTGTGCGGGCGCCGGACGGGCCTGCTGGGCCCAAGCCGGACCGGGCAAGGCCAGCGCTGCAAGCACGGCAAACAGCACCGCCCATGCAAGCCGGGCCGGGCAAGCGCTGGCCTCTGCCCCCAAACCCCGGCCGTGCTACCATGCAAACTGGAAGCCGCCGCGCGCGCCGACCTCGCCCGAATTCAGGCCAATGCCGACACCAGCCGAGATAATCGCCTTGTCACTGACGCGCGCGGAAAAGGCGGTCGTGGCCGCGGTGCGGTTCTGATAATAGCCAATGCCGCCTGATACGGCGTATTTCGCATCGGCGGGGACATTCGGCGATTCAAGCGCCAAGGCCATGGCAACGCCTTCATTCGCCTTGCGAATATCACGACGATTGATGTCATTGAGGCTGAACAAGGTATTGACCTGCCCCGGCAACGCCGCGAGCTGGGTCAGGTTGATGTTGGAACGGCCTATCGTCCCGCCGGCATCGGCCGTGAGAAGGCTGACAGGACCGGTTTGGGCAGCGGTGCTCGCCGCCAGATCGCCAATCGTCACAGAACTGCCGGTCCCGCCAAGCACGACCTGATTGGCACGGGTGGTCGTTGCATTGAAGCCAACAGCCGTCGATCCTGCAAAGGCCGCAGTTGAGCCTGCACCCAGTGCGCTGGCGTTGGCTGCGGAGGCCACTGACAGATCGCCGACTGCCGTTGCGCGCGATCCCGAGGCGCTTGCCTGATTGCCGAACGCCGCAGCATTGGCGCCAGACGCCAAACTGCTCTTGCCGAACGCTGTCGAACGGACGCCCGTTGCCTGAGCCTGATGACCGCCCGCTGTGGCAAATTGGGCCGAAGCATTGGCCTGCCAGCCGAATGCCTGCGCGCCCGTGCCCGAAGCAACCGATTCACCACCAACGGAGGTCGAGTGGAAGCCCGATGCATGGGAACTGTCGCCTATGGCCACAGCATCCTCGTTGGTCGCCATCGCCAGATTGCCAATTGCCACCGAGGTGCCCAGCGACGCCGCACCGGTCGTGGGATTGCCTGCCCCCTGCTGCGTCATCGCACCAGTGCCAATGGCAATTGAGTTTGTTGCCGCTGCAGTTGTCAGGGCAGTAATGTTGCCAGTCCCGTCGACAGCAGCCGCACCGAAAGCAATAGACCCGTCGCCATTTGCAGTTGCACCAAAGCCGACCGCTGTAGCCAGCACGCCATCTGCCAAACTGAGATTGCCAAACGCGGACGCGCCCGTATTCAATGCACCTGAATTGTTGCCAACGGCCGTCGAAAGGTCGCCGCTGGCCAGACTATTGTCTCCGAAGGCTGCACTATCGACACCCAAAGCTGCAGAGTTGCCGCCAACGGCAAGTGCAAAATCGTTCCCAGCTGTCGCGCCCTGGCCGACCGCGGTGGCATGCATGCCGGTTGCAACGCTGTCTCCACCAATTGCGGTCGACATAGGGCCAGTGGCCGTTGAGGAATCGCCGACAGCGGTTGAATCGTCCCCCGAAGCAACCGACAAGGCGCCCAAGGCCTGACTGAAGTTTCCACTTGCTAACGCGCCCTCACCCAAAGCATTTGATGCAATGCCCGACGCGCCTGCACGATGACCAATTGCATTCGCGCCGGCGCCAGATGCACCTGCTCCTTGTCCAAGCGCAACACTGCTCAAACCCGATGCAGTGGTGGCAATGGTTGCAATGCCATTAGCATCGAATTCAGGCCCGCCAATGGCGACAGACCCAACCCCATTCGCTGTTGCGAGAAAGCCAACGGCCGTGGCAGCCAAGGCATTGGTCTGGCTGGCCGTGCCAAGTGCCGTCGAGGCGCGGCCAGTTGCGATTGCGAAACTTCCGGCCGCAAGGGTCGAAGCGTCGTTGGCAGTGGCGTTGCTTCCAACAGCCGTTGCCCATGTGGCAAGCGCCTGACTGGTATCACCGAAAGCTGAGGCATTTTGACCAGTCGCGAGCGCTCCCGGGCCGACCGCAGTTGTCGCCGTGTTGGTTGCTGCCGCATTTGGGCCGAACGCGCTCGCATCAACGCCGCTGGCAAGCGACTGAAAACCAACTGCGGCCGAAACCAACCCAGAAGCCGTACTGTTACTGCCTGCGGCAAGGGCACCGATCTGCGAAGCAGCGGCTTGGCTGCCCACTGCAACACCCAGAGAAACCGCGCTTGACTGGTTACCCAAGGCAGTGGCACCGCCGCCGGAAGCGGCAGTACCATTGCCGTAGGCAGAGTCGCCTGCACCGGAAGCACTGGAGTTCGCACCCGTTGCGGTGGTGGCATTTGCCAAGGCGCTGGCCCCGTCACCCGTTGCAACTGCGCCCGACCCGGCCGCGCTCGTATTATTTCCTGTTGCGGTCGCCTGTGGGCCGGATGCATTTGCATTGAAGCCGGTCGCGGTTGAGCCTGCATTTGTCGCTTGTGCACCCTGCCCCGTCGCCGTGGAATTGACCCCTGTCGCTTGCGCGGAATCGCCAAAAGCGGACGCGTTTGTCGCCGTAGCTGTGGCATTGACACCGCATTCGGTGGAGTTGGCGCCCGGCCCTACGTTGCAATCGGGCGTCCCATCGGCCCAGGCAGGGGCCGCAACAGTCAGCGCAGCCGCGCCCGCCAGAAGAGTGAGGCGACGGCGACGCAATCCGGACACAACAAGCATGGCATTACTCCTTACGCAAACAAACTCATGTCTCTTATGCGCGCGGGGCGTGGTTTGGATGCAGATGGGCCCGCATTTGTCGCAGCCGATGCCGTTCAGCACCCGGCGGCACACTGTGTTGCGGAAGTTCCAATGTCGAGCTAGTGCAGCAGGGCATGACCGCATCCGAAATCATCTCGTTCGAACCAGCGACCGGCGCTGAATATTGGCGTCGTCCGGTGGGCGATGTGGATGCCGAGGTCGCCATCGCACGGCAACACTGGGTCGAATGGGCGTCGCAGCCCGTCACCGTCCGGATGGAAGCGCTGCGCCGCTTTGTGAACGTCGTGCGCAGCCGGGCCGAAGAGCTTGCCGATTGCATCGCGCGCGAAACCGGCAAGCCGCTCTGGGAAGCGCGGACCGAATCCGAAGCCGTGATCAACAAGGTGGAGATTTCGATTTCTGCCTATCTCGAACGGACGTCGCAGCGGCGGCTTGACGGCAATATGGGTGCGCGGATGGCCGTCCGGCACAAGCCGCATGGCGTGCTCGCGGTGCTGGGCCCCTATAATTTCCCGGCCCATTTGCCCAATGGCCATATCGTGCCCGCGCTGATTGCGGGCAATGCCATTGTCTTCAAGCCTTCGGAAAAGACACCGGCGACGGGCGCCCTGCTCGTCGAGTGCTATCACGCCGCCGGAATTCCGGAAGGCGTTGTCCGGTTGCTGGTCGGCGGGCCCGATGAGGGCCGGGCGCTGGCGGGTCATCCCGACATTGACGGGCTGCTGTTCACCGGCTCGGCGCGCACTGGCGTCGCGCTCAACCGGCAATATGCCGACACGCCGGGCAAGATCCTCGCGCTCGAAATGGGCGGGAACAATCCGCTGATCGTCTGGGATGCCGCAGACATTCCCGCCGCTGCCGCACTGGTGGTCCAGTCTGCCTTTCTGAGCGCTGGGCAACGCTGCACCGCGGCCCGGAGGCTGATTGTCCAGGATGGCGCGCATGAGCCGCTGATCGCTGCGGTCAAGGGACTGGCGGACCGCCTGATTGTCGGTGAACCGCATGCCACGCCCGCGCCTTATATGGGGCCGGTGATCGACAATGGCGTTGCGGACCAGTTGCAGGAAAGCTTCCTCGACCTGATGATGAAGGGCGGGCAGCCGATCAAGCAGCTCGACCGGCTGATCGCGGACAAGCCCTTCCTCTCTCCCGCCATCATCGACACGACCCGCGTGACCGAACGCCCCGATGTCGAGCTGTTCGGCCCGATCCTGCAAGTGATCCGCGTCGCCGATTTCGCTGAGGCCCTGATCGAAGCGAACAACACCCGCTATGGCCTGGCCGCCTCCCTCATCGGCGGGGCACCCGAACTCTATGACCAGTTTTGGGCGAATATCCGGGCCGGGGTGGTCAACTGGAACCGCCCGACGAACGGCGCGCCATCCAATGCGCCCTTTGGCGGGGTCGGCCTTTCGGGCAATCACCGGCCCAGCGCCTTCTATGCCGCAGACTATTGCGCCTATCCCGTCGTCTCGACCGAAGAGGATCAGGCGCGCGCCGTGATCGGTGTCGGCCTCAGGGATGTGGCACAGGGGTGACTCAAATCCCCTTCCTGCGGGAGCGGTGGCTTATCCTGTACTCCGGGCCTGACCCGGAGCCCATCTGTCAAACGCGCGAAGGGCTGGAAATATCGGCTCCGGGTCAGGCCCGGAGTACAGCAATGGCGATAGCCTGTACGTAAGCGCGGAGTACCGAGAAACAGAATCTAGCGGGCCTGCAACAAAGTCTGGTTTGTCTGTTGGGGCAGTTCGTCCCATTTTCGCCACATGAAAAATCCCCTTCCCCATGCCAAGGGCGGGGTCCTGCTCGTGGGAGCCGGACCCGGCGATCCGGGCCTCCTGACCGTCAAGGCCGCTGCGGCGTTGAGCCGTGCCGATCTCGTCGTGCACGACGGGTTGGTCGACGACGCCATATTGGCGCTCGCCAATCCGCAGGCCGAACTCCTCTCTGTCGCCAAGCAGCGAAGCCGCCATTCCGTCCCGCAGGCACAGATCAACCAGATCCTGGTCGAGGCTGCGCAGGCCGGGCGCACCGTTGTCCGTCTCAAATGCGGTGACCCCTTCATTTTCGGTCGTGGCGGCGAGGAAGTCGAAGCCTGTCGCGCTGCCGGCGTTGAGGTCGAGGTCATCCCCGGCATTTCAGCCGCAATCGGCTGTGCGGCCGAAGCCCTGTTGCCGCTGACCCATCGTGACGCTTCAAGCGCCGTCAGTTTCGTTGCCGGTCAATGCAAGGGCCTGACCGATCAGGACTGGTCCGGCCTTGCCGGCAAGGGGCGGACGCTGGTCATCTATATGGGCGTCGCAACGGCGGAAGACGTGGCGGACAAGTTGATGGCGGACGGCGTTTCGCCCGCAATGCCGGTCGCCGTGCTTGAACGCGGAACCCGTTCGGGCGCGCGGGCCCTGCGGTCCCTGCTTGCCGATCTTGGCGGCTTGATGACGCGCGAGGCGGTCAAGAGCCCGGCGATCATCGTTGTCGGCGAGGTCGTGCTCCGGTCGGATGCCGAAGACCGGCTTTTGGCATTTGCAAACATGGCGGAGGCAGCGGCATGAAAATCCTGACGGGCAATGATCTGGCCAGCGGGGCCGTCACCTGGTGGGCCGGAAGCTGGTGGTCGATCCATGTCGAAGACGCGGTGGATGTCGGCGAAAGCGGCGAAGCCATCCTCGCACGGGAAGAAGGTGCGCGGCGCGTCAATGCACCCTACATCATCGAGGCCGTGTCGACGCCGGACGGCCCCCGCCCGGCCCATATCAAGGACCGGATTCGTGCGCTCGGGCCAACGGTCCGCGTCGACCTGACTCTGAAACCCGCCGATCCAGACATCGGCCAGTGGGTGATCTGACATGTACAAATATGACACTTACGATCAGGCAATCGTCGATGCGCGGGTTGAGGAATTTCGCGATCAGGTGAAGCGCCGCATTTCGGGCGAAATGAGCGAGGACCAGTTCAAGCCACTCCGGCTGATGAACGGCCTCTATTTGCAACTGCATGCCTATATGCTGCGCGTCGCCATTCCCTATGGCACGCTCGACAGCCGGCAGATGCGGATGCTGGCGCATATCGCCCGGAAATATGATCGGGACTATGGCCATTTCACCACCCGGCAGAACATCCAGTACAACTGGATCAAGCTCGAAGACGCGCCGGACATTCTCGCCGACCTTGCGTCGGTTGAAATGCATGCGATCCAGACGAGCGGCAATTGCATCCGCAACATCTCCTCGGATCAATATGCAGGTGCAGCGGCCGATGAAGTCGCGGATCCGCGTCCCTGGGCCGAATTGCTGCGCCAGTGGAGCACGTTCCATCCGGAATTCAGCTATCTGCCGCGCAAGTTCAAGATTGCCGTCATTGCCAGCCCGGAAGATCGCGCGGCCATGCGGCTGCACGATATCGGCATCGAGCTGGTGAAGCGAGACGGCGTGCTGGGTGCGCGCGTCTTTGTCGGCGGCGGCATGGGACGGACGCCCATGATTGCACCGGAAATCAACGACTTCGTGACCGCGGACAATCTGCTCAGCTATGTCGAGGCCTGTTTGCGGGTCTACAATCGCTATGGCCGCCGCGACAATATCTACAAGGCGCGGATCAAGATTCTTGTCCACGAACTGGGCGCGGAAGAATATGCCCGACAGGTCGAGGAAGAGTTCGCGCATGTGAAGACCCTCGGGCTCGATCCGCCGGCAGCGGAACTCGAGCGGATCTCGACCTTCTTTGCGCCGCCAGCTTTTGAGACCGGCCTTGCCGACGCAGTCGACAGCAGCGACCCGGATTTCGCAGTCTGGCTCGACCAGAATGTGAAGCCGCACAAACAGCTCGGCTATGCCATTGTGAACATCAGCCTCAAGCCGACCGATGGCATTCCGGGCGACGCGTCCTCGGCGCAGATTGACCTGATGGCAGACCTTGCGGAGAAATTCAGCTTCGATGAACTGCGCGTCACCCACGCCCAGAACATCGTTCTGCCGCACGTCGCCAAGCGCGATCTCTACACGATCTGGCAGGCTCTGGACGAAGCAGGCCTTGCTTCACCCAATCTTGACCTCATCAGCGACATCATTGCCTGCCCCGGCCTCGATTATTGCAGCCTTGCCAATGCCCGGTCGATCCCGATTGCGCAGAAGATCGCCAAGCGTTTTGAGAATCTTGATCGCCAGCGTGACCTTGGCGAGTTGAAACTCAAGATTTCAGGTTGCATCAACGCCTGCGGTCATCATCACGCCGGTCACATCGGCATTCTGGGTGTCGATCGGAAGGGCACCGAGAATTATCAGCTTCTGCTTGGCGGATCGGGCGCGGAGGATGTGTCGCTCGGCAAGATCACGGGTCCGGGCTTCGATGAGGACGGCATTGTCGATGCAGTCGAGCGTGTGACGGATCGCTATGTCGCGCTGCGCGAGAAGAATGAGCGTTTCCTGGACACCTATCGTCGTGTCGGCTTCGAACCCTTCAAGGAGGCGATCTATGGCTGAGTCCCCATTGTCCGCACCATCGGCGAACCAATGGCCCCGCTTCCGCGATGACGAACCGCTGGAGCAGCCTGCCGTTACACTGGACGCATTTCTCGACCAGTCAAACGCGACGGCTGTCCGGCTTGAACCGGACGAAGATGCGCGACTGCTGCTGCCGCATCTTGACCGGCTTTCCCTTGTCGAAATTGCCTTTCCGAAGTTTCGCGACGGGCGCGGCTATTCAACCGCCCGGGTCCTGCGGGAGGCTGGCTACACAGGCGAACTGCGCGCGCAGGGCGATGTCCTGGTCGACCAGCTTCTGTTCATGCGCCGCTGCGGCTTTGACAGTTTCGCCCCTGAATCCCCGATCAATGAAGAGGTCGCAGCTGCAAGCCTGGCCCGGTATGAGCATGTCTATCAGGCAGCGGCCGATGCGGCAGTACCAGTGTGGAAGCTTCGGCATGGGCAGTAAAGTCGCCCGCGTCATCGACAGGATCGATACCGCACCGCGTTATGACGAAACGGATGCCATTCGCCTGAACAATCTGTTCCGCGGGCGCGATACCGTTGAAATGCTCACAGTGCTGATCCGCGAAAATATGCTGGGCGACGCGGCGATTGTCTCCTCTTTCGGAGCAGAGTCGGCTGTCCTTCTGCATCTGATCGGCTCGATCGACCCTGCCGTTCCCGTGATCTTCCTTGAAACAGGCAAGCATTTCCCGGAAACCCTTGCGTACAAGGACTTGCTGATCGAAAAAATCGGCCTCACCAACGTGAAGGTGATCACGCCTGATCCTGAGCTCCTTGCGCAAAAGGATGGAACGGGATTGCGTTGGTCCTACGATCCGGACGGTTGCTGCGAAATCCGCAAGGTCTTGCCGCTCAAGGCAGCGCTGGCACCCTATGATGCGCAATTCACGGGCCGCAAGGCGTTCCAGTCTTCAACCCGCGCCGCCCTGCCCCGCTTCGAGGTGGAAGAGGGTCGGTTGAAGGTCAATCCGCTCGCGGATTGGGACAAGGCCCGGATCGAGACCTATTTCGAGGAGCATGATCTGCCCCCGCACCCACTGGTCGCGCAAGGCTATCCTTCGATCGGCTGCGCACCGTGCACAAGCATGGTCAAACCGGGAGAAGACCCGCGCGCTGGCCGTTGGCGCGGCTGGGACAAGGTCGAATGCGGAATTCACACCCCCATCACCGACCCGGACGATCCTGCGAACCTGCCGGCGTTTTGATCTTTCTTTCAACAGCATCACTTGCGATGCTGGTGACAGGAAGGATTTATCATGATTGAAACTGCCGTCGTCACTGGTGCTGCTTCGGGCATCGGTCTGGGCATTGCGAGAGCGCTGGTGGCGCAAGGCGCACGTGTCGTGCTCGCCGACATTGAGATTGATCGCGCACGCGCCGCTGCGAAAGACATCGGGGCGAATGCGGTCGCCATGCCCGTCGATCAGGCTGACGAAGCCAGTATCGTCGCGCTCGCCGACACTGCGTTCGGGGAGCTGGGACAGGTTGATGCCGTCTTTGCCAATGCCGGCGTTGGCGCGGGAGGCCCCATCTACAAGACACCGCAACGCAATATCGATTGGGTCCTGAGCGTGAACCTGATGGGTCCGCTCTGGCTCGCTCGCGCGTTCGTACCCCGGTTGATCGCGCAGCAAGGCCCGTCCCGCTTCGTGGTGACCGGATCGGAACATTCGCTTGGATTGCCGGATCGCGGAGGCCAGGCGTCAATCTACACCATCTCGAAACATGCCGTGTTGGGCTTTGCCGAAACACTGCGCCGCGATCTTGCTGAAACACAGGTCGGCGTGTCGATCATCTGCCCGGCTGTTGTCACGACCGACATCTGGAATCCGCTGCGGACCCGGCACGAACGCTTTGGCGGTCCCCGCATCATGGAGGAGCGACCGACAGGACAGGTTGGCCTTGATCCGGACACGGCAGCCGCCCGCATCCTCGATGGCCTCGCGGCCAATGAATTCTATGTCTTCACGCACGGCGCCGACATTGCCGAAGTCCATGACGCTCAATCCAGCGAGATCGAGGCGGCGCTTCGCCGGTTTGCAGAGAGATACGGCGCGGACGCCTGATCGCCTACCCGTCGCCCCTGCGCTGGAGTGACGCGTTCAATCCCTGTGCGCGGGCAAATACGCGTCGTCGATATAGTCGCTGAACCGCGTGATCTGCGCCTCGAACTTCAGCTTGACCTTGCCCGTCGCGCCGTGGCGCTGCTTGGCCACGATCAGCTCTGACAGGCCAAAGACCTTTTCCATATCGGCCATCCATTTCTGGTGGTCTTCATGCGTCTTGGCATCATCCTCCGGCCCCGGTCGCTTGGGCTCGCGCGAGGCGCCGTAATATTCCTCGCGATAAACGCACAGGACGATATCGGCGTCCTGCTCGATAGAGCCCGACTCACGGAGGTCGGACAACTGCGGACGCTTGTCTTCGCGCTGCTCGACCGCCCGGCTCAACTGCGACAGCGCGATCACCGGAACATTGAGCTCCTTGGCCAATGTCTTCAATCCGCGCGAGATTTCAGAAATTTCCTGCACGCGATTGCCGTCGCTCTGCCTGCCAGAACCCTGCAGAAGCTGAAGATAGTCGACCACGACAAGCCCGATGCCGTGCCGCCGTTTCAACCGCCGAGCACGCGTGCGCAGTGCGGCAATCGTGAGGCCCGGCGTATCATCGATGAACAGCGGCAGCGTTTCCAGTTCCGCCGCCGCACGCGCGAGATTGCGGAAATCCTGCTGGCCGATCTTGCCCATGCGCAGGCTTTCGGAACTGATCGACGATTGTTCGGACAGGATACGCGTCGCCAGCTGGTCTGCCGACATTTCGAGGCTGAAAAAGGCCACCTTCGCGCCGACCGACTTTTCAGGCGGGATGCCGTCCTCTTCGTCGCGGACCCAGCGGCGCGCGGCATTGAACGCAATATTCGTTGCAAGTGCAGTTTTTCCCATACCCGGCCGGCCAGCCAGGATGACAAGGTCGGAATGATGCAGGCCACCCGTCTTGGCGTTGACCGAATCCAGCCCGGTCGTGACGCCAGACAAGCCACCGCCAGCGTTCAACGCCTTCTCGGCCAGTTCGACGGCCATCCGCGTTGCCTGCCCGAAGGTCTTGACGCTACCGGCCTCGCCACCTTCCTCGGCGACCTTGTACAGGGCGACTTCGGCTGCCTCGATCTGCTCCTTTGGCGTTTCCGCCTCGCTCGTGTCGAAGGCTCGTTCCGCCATGTTCCGCCCGACGGCAACGAGTTCGCGGAGCAAGGCAAGATCGTAAATCTGGTTCGCAAAATCACGGGCGCCGATCAGACCTGCCCCGCTTCCGGTCAGCTGCGCCAGATAGGCAGGGCCGCCCAGCGATTTCATTGCTTCATCGGCTTCGAACATCGGCTTCAGCGTGACGGGATTGGCGACCATGTTACGATCAAGCAAAAGGAGGATCGCGTCATAGATCCGGCCGTGCACAGCCTCGTAAAAATGATCGGCCCGCAGCTTCAGCTGCACATCCTCGGCGATCCGGTTGTCGATCATGATCGCACCGAGCAACGCGGCTTCCGCCTCGACATTATGAGGCAATTGCGGGCCCGCTTCGGCAGCGGAATGAATCAGTCTGATCGGGTCGGCCATGGCACTTCCTTCGGCGGAGCAGGATCATATCGCAAGGGCGGGACAAAGAGAATGACGGGGATAACTTCCCAAGTGCAAATCTCTCTTATATGCGCTGCAACATGTCCGACCCGCGCATCTCGCACATCGAACTGGATCAGCGCACGATCATCTGGCGCAATGCCGATATCGAGCAGGAGCGGCGCATTGCCATTTTCGACATCCTCGAAGGCAATTATTTCGCGCCGCAGCGCCAGCATGAGGATGGCTACGCAGGGCCCTATCGCGTTACGCTCCGGGTCGAGGAAGGGCGGCTTGCGCTTGATATCTACCGCGAGGACCAGACCCACCTCGAATCGGTGATTCTGGCCCTCGGTCGATTCCAGCGGCCGATCCGTGAATATTTCGCGATCTGCGACAGCTACTTTCAGGCCGTCAAGCAATCGACTCCGCAGCAGATTGAAACCGTCGACATGGCGCGCCGCGCCATTCACAATGAGGCGTCGGAAATGCTGAAGGAACGGCTGGCGGGAAAGATCGAAGTCGATTTTGATACCGCGCGCCGGCTGTTTACGCTGATCTGCGTGCTGCACATCAAGGGTTAGGATGCTTCGCAAACTGGCCTTCGTCCTTGTTGGTGTTGTCCTGCTCGCAGGGCTCGGCTGGCGCTTCGTGACGCATTGGACCCCGAGCAGAACCACCTTCCCCACGCAGGGCATCGATGTGTCGCAGGAACAGGGCCCCATTGACTGGAAGGCCGCGCGAGCCGCGGGCGTCGATTTCGCCTATATCAGGGCGAGCCAGGGCAGCGACAGGCGCGATGAAAACTTTGCCGCCAATTGGTCGGAAAGTGCAGCGGCCGACGTAAAGCGCGGCGCCTATCATGTGTTCAACCTGTGCAAGCCAGGGCGCGAACAGGCGACCAACTTCATTGCGCTTGTTCCACGCGAAGCGGAGGCCCTGCCCCATGCGCTCGATCTGGAATTCGATGGCAATTGCCCGACCCGCCCGCCGCGCGAAACCGTGCTCAAGGAACTTTCGACGTTCATCCAGATGACGGAAGCGCACAGCGAGAAGCCGATGATCCTCTATATCACCCGGGAATTCGACGATGCTTACAGGATCGGCGAAACTATCGACCGGCCACTCTGGTTGCGACGCGGCGGACTTGAACCAGCCTATGGCGGGCGGCCCTGGGTGATGTGGCAGTCCAATCCAAAGCGCCATGTCGACGGGATCGAGGGCGAGGTTGATTGGGACGTGGTGCGCCCGCAATGAGCGAAACACTCGTTCAAGCTGCAAAGGAGGCTGCCGTGAACGCGCACGCCCCTTATTCGCGCTTTGCTGTCGGCGCGGCTGTTCTGCTTGAGGATGGGTCCATCGTTACGGGCTGCAATTTCGAGAATGCCAGTTACGGCCTTTCCCTTTGTGCGGAAACCGTGGCGCTGGCCACGCTCAATGCGCAAGGCAAGCTGCGGCAAATTCGCGAAATTGCGATCGTCGGCGGCACGCTGAACCGGCGGGCGATCCATGGTTCGTCCCCTGTGCGGCCCTGCGGCCGGTGCCGTCAGGTGATGACCGAAGCAGCCCAACTTGCGCTGCGCGACATCATCGTTCATTGCGCGTCAGCCGACCTTTCGGTGGTCGAGAAGTTCTGGCTTTCCGACCTGTTGCCCCTTCCTTTTGGCCCATCCGACATGGGTTTGGTACAGGATGACTGATGTCGATACTTTCGGATAAATGGATACGCGAACAGGCAACGACACACGGCATGATCGAGCCCTTTGTCGAAAGCCAGAGGCGCGAAAACTGCATCAGCTACGGCCTGTCATCCTATGGCTATGACGCGCGGGTTGCGGACGAATTCAAGATCTTCACCAACGTCGATAGCGCGATCGTCGACCCGAAGAATTTCGACCAGAACAGCTTTGTCGATCGCAAGACGGATGTGTGCGTGATTCCGCCGAACAGTTTCGCGCTGGCGCGAACGGTCGAATATTTCCGGGTGCCGCGCGATGTGCTGGTGATCTGCCTAGGCAAGTCGACCTATGCCCGATGCGGGATCATCGTGAATGTGACGCCGCTCGAGCCGGGCTGGGAAGGCCATGTCACGCTCGAATTTTCCAACACGACACCGCTCCCGGCACGCATTTATGCGAATGAAGGCGCGTGCCAGTTCCTGTTTCTGAAAGGGAACGAACCGTGCGAGACCAGCTATGCCGATCGCGCGGGCAAATATATGGGCCAGCGCGGTGTGACGCTCCCCAAACTATGATCACGCATTCGCGACGGAGGTTGGCTGTGAACAGGTTCCTTTTTGCCCTTGCTCTCACCCTTGCGGGTCCTGCGCTGGCGCAGCAGACCGTCGAACTCAAGAGCACGGTCTATGTTGCCCGCCCCGTGACGGATGCGCAGGGCAACAAGAAGAACCAGCTCTTTGCCCCGGAGCGCGTTCTGCCCGGCGAAGCGCTTGTGGTGATGCTCGAATACAAGAACAACGGGCAGAAGCCGGCCGCCGACTTTGTGATCAACAACCCGATTCCGAGCGCTGTATCCTTCACGGGCGTCGAACAGCCCTGGGCGGTCGTTTCCATTGACGGCGGCAAGACGTACGGCGCGCTTGCGACGTTGAAAGTGGCCAAGGGCGATGGCACATTTCGTCCGGCACAGCCCGGCGATGTCACCCACGTTCGCTGGAAATTCGCGCAGCCGATCGGGCCGGGCACCGGCGGTCGGGTGATGTTTTACGGCACGGTGAAATAGCCTCTATCAGAGCTTGGCGAAAATTCGGCTTCGAGCCTTGTGTGCTGACGGCTGGCTAGATAGCCTCATGTTTCGAACCGACAAAACATGGAGGTTGTAATGGCCCGAGTCATTGGCCTTGGTGGACTTTTCTTCAAGTCGCAGGACCCGGCTGGGCTGCAGGACTGGTATGCCCGCGTCCTCGGGCTTGAGTTTCACCCATGGGGTGGAACCGTATTCGATCCGGATGTTGCTGCGGCCCATCCGGGGTCTGGGACAGTCTTCTCACCCTTTGGCAAGGACACGGACTATTTTTCCCCGTCCGACCGGGATTTCATGTTCAATCTCATGGTGGATGACCTGGATGGAATGCTGGCCAGATGTGCCGAGAATGATGTGCATCCGGTCAAGACCTTCCCGGACGAAGCCAATGGCCGCTTCGCTCACATCATGGATCCTGAAGGGCGCAAGATTGAATTGTGGGAACCTCGGCCTATGGAGCAGAGTTGACGTCGCAAGCGCGCCAAAAGGAAATGCACAATGACCAAGACCAAAGCGGAATTCGATATCATCGTCTACGGCGCAAGCGGCTTTACGGGCCGCTTGGTGGCAGAGTATCTGTCAAAGCGTGGCATCAAGCGTTGGGCAATGGCCGGGCGCAGTGCCGCAAAACTTGCTGAAGTGCGCGACCTGATCGGTGCGCCCAAGGATACACCGCTGGTCGAAGCCGATGCGAGTGCACCTGAAACGCTGACGGCGATGTGCAATCGCGCTCGCGTGATCATCACAACCGTTGGGCCCTACCAGCTTTACGGCCCCGAATTGGTGAAGGCCTGCGCTGAAACCGGCACTGACTATGTCGATCTGTGCGGAGAGCCCGCCTGGATGCGGCAGATGATTGACGCGCATGATGAAACCGCAAAAAAGTCTGGTGCGCGGATTGTCTTTTCCTGCGGTTTCGATTCGATCCCCTTCGATCTCGGAGTCTGGTTCCTTCAGCAGGAAGCCATTCGGCAAAACGGAGCACCTGCTCCCCGCGTCAAGGGTCGGGTGCGCAAGATGCAGGGCGGAGCGTCAGGCGGCACGATCGCGAGCCTTACCGAAACGATGAAGGCGGCGGCCAAGGACCTGAGCATTGTCGGCTTGTTGCGGAGTCCCTTTGCGCTCACGCCGGGCTTTGAAGGCCCTTCGCAGCCAAGCGGCATGATCCCCGAATATGACAGCGCGACCGGAACCTGGGCCGCCCCCTTCGTCATGGCCCCCATCAACACCAAGAATGTCCATCGCAGCAACTTCCTGCTCGGCCATCCCTACGGCGCGGACTTCACCTATGATGAAATGATGATGACCACGATTGGCGATGCCGGCAAAGCGATCGCGGAAGGCATTGCGACCGCACTCAAAAGTGCCAATCCCTTTGGCGAAGGCCCCCAACCCAAGCCGGGCGAGGGACCAAGCGCGGAAGAACGCGAAGCCGGATTCTACGATGTCCTTTTCGTTGGCGAATATCCTGACGGAAAGAGCATCCGCGCCTCTGTGAAGGGCGATCGGGATCCCGGCTATGGCTCGACGAGCAAGATGATCGCCGAAAGCGCACTGACCTTGCTTGAGGTTGATACGCCGGGCGGTGTCGTGACGCCGGGGGCCATCATGGCCAAACCCCTGATCGCAAGGCTGACAGCCAATGCAGGACTGGAATTCGCGTTGGAGAGCTGACCCCACCCGTCGCCCCTGCGAAGGCAGGGGCCTCTGCGTGAGTCTGGCACCGTCGCCCCTGCGCAGGCAGGGGCGACGGTTGATTTATAGTCCCTCTTTGTTCCTATTTACTTGACAAATTGGAGATAATATGAAACTCACAATCCCGTCACTCGATCGGCGTTTCTAGGTCGCACGGGTCGAGGGGCGGGACTGCTGGAAAAGGGCCTTGCCCCCACCAGCACAGGTCGGCGCGAAAGCGGCGGGCGTCTGCACTCTCTCCAATGTGTGCAGCCACGCGCTCTGCCTTCGTTTTGAACCGGTCCGGGCGTCTTTGGAGGGAGCAATCCTTTCCTGCAGGAGGGCTTTCGGGCCTTACCCCCCTGCAGGGATGTGCCGGATGAGAAGGCGGTGTTTCGAGACCGGGCGCCGGTTACGCACTCGAGCACCTGCAACCGCACAAAGGCAAAACCCGCCGGACGCCCCCCAAGGCTTCCGCGCCGACTGTCCCGCCCCCCGCTCACCACGGGACGCTTTCGCGTGCCTGTTATCCGCACACCATGAATCCCCCTTCCTGTACTCCGGACTTGATCCGGAGCCCATATCTCCGCCAACGCATCCGTCTCAGGCATGGGCTCCGGATCGCGTCCGGAGTGCAGAATTGGAGGATGGCGGGGTCGGGTTACACCTTTGGCGCGATGCTCTAGAATGCCCCGGAAAATTTCATGACATGCCCTATGGGCGTTTCGCGAAAGCCTGCGGCTGCGAGGCCGGTCGCCTGCTGCGTGTCGCTCGCGCGCACTGCAAGGGTCGCCTGGTAATGCCCGGGATCAGGGAACCGCAGCGACAGGCGTTGCATCGCGGACTGGCTGACCAGTTCGGCGGATAGCCCGGCGCCATTGCACCGGAGCATTCCGGACAGCCGCTGTTCCCCAAAGGGCGTTTTGAGTTGCAGTCCGACCCGCCCATCGGCCTCGGCACAATCATCGCCGCGAAAGCGGATGTGCGCGTCGGATATCTCAAGCCCGGAAAGCGCCACCGGTCCGAAGGACCGCGCAATGGGCATGTTGAGCGTCGTGATTTCACCGCCACGCCCGCCAAAGGATGCAACGACCGCGCCGTGCAGAAGCGCGCCGTCAAGGCGCACGCGCACTTTCCCCAAAAACAGGGAACCGAAAGACAGGCGGGCGTCCAGATCTCCAATCGACTGGCCTGGCAGGGATGCCCCGACCAGTCGCCCGTTCCAGATTGTGCCTTCAACAGACTGGGCAGAAATGACGTCCCCGGTTCGGGACAATGCCAGACGAAGCGGCAGCGAAAGAACAAGCGCCAGACCAAGAGCGGCTGCGAAGAGCCAGCGGACCGGTATCATTTTACGCGTGCCCGCAACGTGGCATCGACGGCAAGCGTCGTGTCACTGTTCGGGCGAAGACTGATCTGTTCGACAAGGACCCCTTGTGCATCAAGGGCCTTCAGCCATTTGATCAATGCGATCGGCTTGGCCGAGGACAGCGCGATGATCACTCTGTTTCCGGGTTGCGGATCAAGGCGCGTCGGGGAAAACCCTGCTTCATTGGCCGAGCGACTGACTATGGCTTGCGCCGTATCCGCGGCATAGGCCATCTTGCTCTTCAAAGCCGAGGCGTCCCGGCGCACCCGCTCAAGCCGTTCAACGGCCAGGGCATTGTCCTTCTTCGCCGTGGCGAGGCCCGCCTCGATCGGACGCAGGATCGCCAGCCAGCCAAAGACGATCAGGAAAAGCGCGATCATGATGCCCAGCAGGATCTGCTCGCGCTGGCTGCGTCCGCGCCACCAGTCGGTCAACTGCGCCATCATTTCGGCCTCACTTGCATGTCGACTTCGATACGTCCTTGCTGTGTGCGCGGTGCTCCCTTGCTCACGGTAAAAGCGCGGCTTTCCATGCCCCGTGCCAGCATGTCGACTTCGGGCTGGGCTGACGCACGCACCGTGGCATGGAGCGTCCCGTCGGGATCGAAGGAGAGCTGCCCCAGCTCGACATTCGGCATTGTTTCCATCGATGTCATGAGCGCGCCCAGCGTCGGCAGAAAGCCGGCGCCGCCGCCCCGGAGTTCCGCAACCTTGTCCTGCAAACGATCGATCGCATCTTCCGATCCAGACCGCTCGCCCAGGACGAGAGCGGAAATCGTGGCGCTCTGTTCGTTGGTTGAAGACGTTGCCATGGACAGCCGTGCCCACTGGGCAATCGGTATCGCCAGCACGATTGCCGCGGCCACTCCGGCGTATATCGCAATCCTTCGCCAATAGCCTGTCGGCGCGCTCCAATCGGCGCGCGGCGCAAAGTCGCCCTGCAGCATGTTGAGCGGCGGCGATTCGACGGCCACAGCAATCGCCTGTTCAAGCTCCGCTGACTCGAGCGTACGCACCTCGGCATCGCCGACGACCAGCGCTGAAATGACACCATCGTCCTCAAGCCCCGTATCGGCAGACCTTAGGATCGCCTCATCGTGTAGAACCGCTCTCAGGAAACCGGCTTCGGGGACAGGCAGCAGATCCGGCGCAGGAACAATGGCTGACGCGACAAGGCCTCTCTCCGCCAGCTGCGACAGCCAGCGCTGCATCGTTGCCGCGCCGGTCATCACATAGTGATCGCCGACGCCTGCCACGGCAACATGCCGGTCGGTGCCAAGGCTCACCTCCGACGCATCAAGGCGCGCAGCAGCAAGCGCCTGGGCCGGGCTCAACCCCCCAAGTGCGGCTGAACGAAAGGTCACGCTTGATGCAGGCGCAATGGCTGTGACGGTCACGCCCGGCTCACGAAAGTCCTCGCCGCGTCCGATGACGCCGCCATCCTCAAGCTCGAGCCAGGGCAGACTGTCCCCGCCCAGAAAGACCACGAATGCGCTCATGCGCCGTCACCCCAGCTGCGGCGGACGATCTTCGCGGGATTTACCCCGCCATCAATCAAGGCCAATTCGGTCAATTCTGCC
Organism: Sphingomonadaceae bacterium; assembly: GCA_046348625.1. Classification (GTDB taxonomy): domain Bacteria; phylum Pseudomonadota; class Alphaproteobacteria; order Sphingomonadales; family Sphingomonadaceae; genus Aquisediminimonas. Next base: position 350,047 of record JAXMDX010000001.1, on the reverse strand, counting down.
CCACCCGTTTCAATCTGCATTTCGAGCGCAAACCAGCGCGTCTTGATCTTCGTCTGCGCCATCACTTCAACGGGTGGCGAAATCCCGCGCAAAGCTGGCTTGGACCAGAAATTCTCCACTGCCGAATAGCCGGTGGCCGGCCGTTCGTCGATCATCCTTTGCGCAAAGGCGAGGCTGAGCTTGTCTGGCAACAGCATGACAACCAGCGGTGCCTGATCCCGGCGGAGCGTGTTGATGTTGATGGGCGACAATTCAGGCACGGGCAGTGCACAAACCCACGGTTTGACACGCTCATAAGTGGCGGAATCCATGCCAGCGACGGCTTTGAGTTCCGACACGTCCGCCATGAGGGCATTGGCGGTCCTATAGGGCGTGGGCGCGCGTGCATAGGTCTCATCCTCGGCTCCGCCCGGTTGAGGAATGGTATCACTGTCGATCCAGTCTGCTGCGGACTGCGCAATTTCGCCCGCAATCCGCGGCTGGACACCGATCAGGGTCATGAGCGCTTCGAATTGCCGAACAGCCACGGGGCGCACCACCCGTTCCCCCTCATCCGACTGGGACACGAGCGAATTGAGATTGAAGCAATTGCCTGCATCGCTCAGCTTGGCCGTGGCCGTGCCGTTGTCGATCGGGAATGCGTTGGGTCGATCGAGCCAGTCTCCGGCAAGCGTCGTCGTCCGGTCGGTGCTGCTCACGTCGCTGATCCGGGTCCGGGCAATCGCTTCCCCGGCAAGGGCATACTGCCGGGCCTGGTCGATTGCGGCCATGTTTCCGGACAAGTGCGTCTGCAGCTTCAGGCGTTCGAGCGATGCTGCCGCAATCACCCCGATGACCGAAACCAGCATCAGCACAGTCAAAAGGGCTGCGCCCCGTTCGGCCCGCGGCGGCGTCATTCCCCCGTCCCCACAAGGAACATCCGGGTTATGGGCGCGGCCCCTTGCCGAACCAGTGTCAGTTCAAGCGCGCGCGGAATTGCATCTGTCCTTTCGGAAGACCAGTCGTCCTGCCAGTCGGACTTGTTGCGGAAACGCAGCTTTGCCCGATCGACGCCCGTCTCGAGAACAAGAGGTTTTCCTGCCGCCGCACCGTCAACAAAGGGCGTCGCCATGCGGACGAGTGTGCCCTTGTCGAGCCGAATCTCGACATGTTGCGGCTTGGCGCCACCGCGCACAAAGGCGAACAGCAGATCACCCTGATTGGCCTGAAAGGCCGGGCGTGGCCTCCCGACTTCGTCCCGCGACACCCGCGGCACGGCCTGCCCAAGATCGGTGATCAGAAGGGCGGAAAGCCTGCGCTCGTCGGAAACATCCGAAAGCACGCGCGCGGTGGCCGACTGCGCCTTCACCGTAAAGGACAGGAGGCTGACGCCTGCCGTCGCAAGCATGGCAAAGATGAACAGCGCGACGACGACTTCGACAAGGGTAAATCCATTGGCGCGGGCCGTCATTGCGCGGGCCTCGCCAGAGTGAGAGCCGCCGCAGGGCGTCCGCTCGCGTCATTGATCGAAATGTCCACACGAACCAGCCGCGGGTCCGCCGTCAGCGCCGCCGTGCGCCGCCAATTCCACAGCCGCCCGCCATTATCGGTAACGCCTTCCTCTTCTCCGAGAGCCGGTGGTCGCGGATCAGTCAGGGTTTCGACCGCCATGTTGTGCGCAACGATCTGCCCCAGCGCCTGCGTCGAAATCTCGCCCGAGTTGCGGACAATCGTCCCTTCGAGCTTGAGCAATGTGAGCGCAACAAGGCTGAAGATCGCAAGCGCGACCATCATCTCAATGAGGGTGAAGCCCGCCTCCCGGGCGTTTGCCGGCATCTCATCGTGCGACACGAACAGCTCCGTCGGCTCCGATATCAACGGCGACGCGCTCATCGCCACGTTGCAGCATGATACGTGTTTCCGGTTCGGCAACCCCTGTCGGATCGAACTCCACTTCAGCCTTCGAGGCGGTGGTTCCCGTCGTCCATCGTGCCGGTCCGAGCGGCTTTTCGGCAAGGTCACGCCAATCGCCGCTCCGTCTTTGGGCAAAGGCATAGCCGCCCGTATCGACCGCCAGCCGGGTCGTTCGGGCAGAAACGATCGCTGCATCACGCGCAGCGACGGTGCGCGCGGCGAACCTCTCCGCTTCATCCACCAGCCGCCCGCGCGGATCGGGGATCGCAAGCACGACAACAGCCGACATCAGTCCAAGGATCGTGAGCGCAACGAGCAACTCGATCAACGTAAAGCCACCTTCGGCGACACGTCCCGAGAACGCGAAGCCGGGACCACCCGCAGGGAGGTGCGGGCTATTGCCAGTTGCCGATATCGGCATTGTCCCCCTCGCCGCCTTCGGCTCCATCTGCTCCGAGCGAATAGATATCGACGGCGCCATGCTGGCCCGGCATCGCATAGCGATAGGGCCGCCCCCAGGGATCCTTGGGCAGTTTCTTGATGACGCCCTTGTCGACCAGCGCCTGCAGCCCTTCGGCAGGATCGGGATATCTGAGGTTCTGGAGCTTGTACATTTCAAGCCCCTGATCGAGCGTGGAAATGTCGATCTTGGCTTTTTCGGTCGTTCCCTTCGACAAGGCGGGCAAGACGTTGAATGCGACAACCGTTGCCAGCAGGCCGAGGATAACGAGCACCACCATCAGTTCGACAAGCGTGAAGCCGTCTTCGGCGGACTGCATTCGAGGCGAAAAGCCGCTTTCTGTGTCTCTCATTCCTAAACTCCGGCCAGCGATTCGAGTTGCAAAATCGGAAGCAGGATCGACAGCACGATGGCGGCGACGATCGCTCCCATGATGACAATGATAGCAGGTTCCAGCATTGCGAGCGCGGCCGCCGTAAAACTGTCAAACTCGCGCTCGAGATAATCGGCCGCGCGTTCGAGCATCGTATCGAGTTGGCCCGAGGATTCTCCCGATGCCGTCAGATAGACAAGCAGCGGCGGAAACAGTCCAGTTCGGCGAAGGGCTGCCGAAAGGCTTCCTCCACCCCGGATTGCCTCGACCATCTGTTCGCTCGCCTGCCGCAAGGCATGATTGCGCACGGTCCGGGACGTGAGTGCCAGCCCTTCGATGAGGGGCAGTCGACTCGCGACCATTGTCGAGAGCGTGCGAGCCAGGCGCGCCGCATGCAGATCCCGGATCAGGCGACCGATCAGCGGAAGGCGCAGCAAGCGAAGATCAAAGGCCAGCCTGCGTGCCGGATCCTGAAGCAGACGCCAGCACAGGAAGGACACCCCACCGACAACCAGCAGCATCGCCCACCACCAGCCAGCAAGCAGGCCGGAAATGCCTATGACAACGCGGGTCAGAAGCGGCAATTGCTGGCCCACAGTATCGAATTGCTCGACCACCTTGGGCACGACATAGATCATCAGGGCCCCGACAACGAACATGGCGACAAGGGCCAGCACAAGCGGATAGGCGAGCGCCGCAAAAAGCTTGGATCGGACCTGCGCCTGCCGTTCCTGCAAGTCTGCGAGCCGATCCAGAATGATAGGCAGCGATCCAGCGCCCTCGCCTGCTGAAACCATGGCCCGGTAAAGCTGTGGGAAACTCTTGGCTTCGCGCTGCATCGCTTCGGCAAGGCTGCGTCCTTCGAGAACGCCGCCATGGACCGTGTCAATCACCCCGCGCGCCTTTTCGCTTTCGGTCTGCCGGGCGATGGTCCTGAGCGACTCTTCGATCGGGCTGACGCGAACAAGCGTCGCAAGCTGGCGCGTGAACAGGGTCAGCTCCTTGGCACTGAGGCGCTTTGGCCCGATCGAAAGCAGCGGTGCCCCCGCAGCCGCACGCTCGGCACCTTCACCAATGCTGACCACGTAAAGCTTCTTGGCGATCAGCTTCTCGCGGACCTCTTCAACATTTGCCGCGGGCATCCGGCCGCGCTTCTCGCGTCCGGCCACGTCAAGTGCGACATAGTCAAATTGAGTCATCGCCCCATTCCGTCACTCTGGAGCGATCTTCGGCACGGCGACCTTCCACTTCGCGGCGATTGCCTGTCGGATTGGCGCGCTGTTCGTCGCTTGAATCCCGCCGCGTGATGCGCACTGCTTCTTCCGGGGTCGTCTGTCCCGCGACAACAAGCGCGCGCGCTGCGGAGGCCAGGTCGTCATTGTTGCGGAATGCATGGCGGGCAATGGCGGCTTCATCTCCCCCGTCATGAATGAGCTGGCGAACCGTGTCATCCACCCGGATCGCCTCGAACACGCCAATCCGGCCCTTGAAGCCAGTCCCGTTGCAGGCCACGCATCCGGTAGGTTCATAGACAGTAGTGGGTTGTTCCAGACGCAGCAATTCCATCACAGAGGCGCTTGCCGGCTCGGGCCGGCGACATGCCGGGCAAAGCCGCCGAACGAGCCTCTGCGCGATGACGGCGCGGAGCGTCGATGCGAGGAGAAATGGCTCGATCCGCATGTCGCGCAGTCTGGTGATGGCGCCTGCGGCATTGTTGGTATGGACAGTAGAGAGCACCAAATGGCCCGTGAGGGACGCCTGCACCGCGATTTCCGCCGTCTCCCGGTCGCGAATTTCGCCAACCATGACGATATCGGGGTCCTGCCGCAGGATCGCTCGCAAGCCCGCCGCGAACGTCAGCCCGACCTTGGAATTGACTTGCGTCTGACCCACGCCTTCTACGGCATATTCCACTGGATCCTCGACAGTCAGGATGTTGCGCGAACCATCGTTCAACAGCCTCAGCCCGGCGTAGAGAGTCGTTGTCTTTCCCGATCCGGTCGGACCGGTCACCAGGACAATGCCGTTGGGCTCTGCCAATGCCCCGCGCAGGAGCGCGTTGACATCCGCCCCCATGCCTAGCTGATCCAGACCGATGCCGGCATTGTCCTTGTCGAGGATACGCAGCACGACCCTCTCGCCCATGCGGGAGGGAAGCGTCGATACGCGCACGTCGAGCGTCTTTCCGCCAAGGGTCATGCCAATCCGGCCATCCTGGGGAACCCGGCGCTCCGCAATGTCGAGCCGCGCCATGACCTTGATGCGGCTGACCAGCACCGGCGCGACATGCGGCGACATGCGCAGGGTTTCACGCAGCACGCCATCGATCCGCATCCGCACGACCAGCGCAGACTCATAGGGTTCGACGTGAATATCGGACACGCCCTGCCGCACGGCATCGGCCAGGATTCCATTGATCAGGCGGATGGCAGGTGCATCGTCCGCACTGTCGAGCAGGTCTTCAGCCGTCGGAATGCCGCTTGCAATCAGGTCAAGATCGCTGCCGCTTCTGAGTGTGTCGGCCGCCGCTGCAGCCGCGTCGCCATTCATGGCATAAGTGGTCGACAAGAGCTGGTCGAATGCGGCCTCCGAGACTTTTTCGACGCCCATCGCGCCGTCGAGGTGCCGCTTCACTTCGATGAGTATGGCTGGATCAGCGCCCTCGCGCAGGCTCGCGACCGGTCGATCACCGTCCAGGCGCAGCACAACGCCGTGTTTCCGGGCAAAGCTGTATGATATCGCCGGGAGACGGGGCGACAGCGCCACGGCGTCGTCACTGCTATCGGCGATCACTTCTTGTCCTTTTTGTCCTTGGCGCCAGGCAACTGGATCCGTTCGGTAGATTCGCGCATCCGAGGCTCGATAACCTGCGGAATACCAGACTTGGTGGGATCTGCCGGCGCGTCAGGATCAGATGTCGGCGGAGTCGTATCCATATAGTCGCGGACCAGCTGATCGATGCTCGGCTCCTCGTCCGGTCGAAGCACGCGCTGCTGTGCGCGGACATAGTTGTACCGACGTTCGGCCAAGGCCCGGGCTTCGGCTTCGGAGCGTAAAATGGTCGGGCGGATAAAGACCATCAGGTTGGTCTTGGACCGCGTCTTGGACCGCGAGCGGAAAAGCTGGCCGAGGGCCGGAATATCGCCAAGCAGCGGAATCTTCTCGAGCGTTCTGCGCTCATTGTCGTCTAGCAAGCCGCCGAGCGCAATGATCTGGCCATCATCAACCGTGACCGTTGTCTGGATCTCGCGCTTGTTGAGGATCAGGTCTGAGAAATTGCTGGATACGGGGCCGGCAATCGAGCTGACTTCCTGCCTGATCGCGAGCTTGACCGTCCCGCCGTCATTGATCTGCGGCGTCACCTCAAGCTGGATACCGACATTCTGGCGCTGGACCGTACGGAATGCATTGTCGAAATTCTTCGACAGCGCCTCTCCCGTCGTGATCGGGATTTCCTGACCCACCAGCAGCTTCGCTTCCTGATTGTCGAGTGTGACAATCGACGGCGTCGAAAGGATGTTGGATTTCGTGTCGGACTGGACGGCATTGATGATCGTGCCGAACAGGCCATTGTTTCCAATACTGGTCGCAAAGCCCCCGAAGCCGCCGCCAGCACCAAGGATCGAATTGACGGCAGCCTGAGCAAGCTGGTCGCTGATTCCGTTGTTGCTCGTTGTCGTCGTGGTATTGCCGTTGACCGTTGTGGTCGTCGTGTTGAGCTGCCGCGCGCCTATGGCACCGGCAATGGTCAGGATATTCGGCGCGGCGTTGGAATAGTTGGTGGCCGCAAAGGGAATGTTGCTGCCCGGCTTGCCGCCAAGCAGGAACTGGACGCCAAGCTTCCTGGCGGCATCATCGGAAATTTCGACGATGATCGCTTCAACCAGCACCTGGTCGCGCCGCGTATCCAGCTGGCGGATGACCTGGCTCAGCATGCGCTGCACATCTGAGGGCGCCGAAATGATAACGGCATTTAGCCCTTCGTACCGCGCGATGATTGGCGCGGGTCGGCCGTTGCCTGAACCGGATGACGGCGCCGCCGCTGGCAACGCCACGGCCTGCCCGTTGTTTGAAGCACCGCCAGATGACGGCGAGGACACAACACTTTGCTGACCCACAAGCTGCTGCAGCACAGGCATGAGCTTGTCCGCGTCGGCATGCTGGAGCCAATAGACCTGTATTTCCAGGCCGCTCGCCGCGCGCCGATCCAGGTCACGCGCAATTGCACTGAAGCGCTGGACCATTTCGGCATCGCCCCGGAGAGCGATTGAGTTGGAACTGTCGATCGCGACCACGGCAACCGCCGTCCGCGCGCCATCTCCCGTCTGCCCGCCCGTCGCGAGCTGCTGGAGCGACGTTGCGATTTCACGCGCCCCGGCATTCTTGAGGGCAATCACGTCGGTCGCAGCGCCTTCACTGTCGATCTTGCCAAGAAGACCGCGAATGCGCCGGATATTGTCCGCATAGTCGGCAACAACAAGGCTGTTGCCGGAACGGTTGGCGGTGACCGAGCCTTCACGGCTGACCAGCGGACGCAGTGTTTCCACTGCAGATGTCGCTTCGATCGCGCGAAGGCGAAAGACTTCGGTCACGAACTGGTTGCGGGCCGCACCTGCCTCGCCAATCTTGCCGGGCTGTGCGGCCGCAGTATCCGAAGGTTGCACGCGATAGCCGCCGCCTGACATGGGAACCGCAACAAAACCGTTGGCCCTGAGCGTCGCCAGGAAGACTTCGAAATATTCCGACTTGGACAAGGCCCTGTCGGTCACGACCGACACTTTGCCCTGAACCCGGCTATCAATCACGAAATTGCGACCGGTAACCCGCGAAACATCCTGAATGAACGCGCGGATGTCTGCATCCCTCAGGTTCAGCACTTGCTGCGCGGGGAGCGGCACGGCCAGCACAAGCAACAGGGGGATCAGCTTCCACTTCATTTCTTCGGCGCCCCTGACGTCAGGCTGATGGTGCGGCCAGCGCGTTCGACCTGCAGAGTGACCGAACCGCCCTTTGAAAGCTGGTTCGTAACCGTTTCGATGGAGTTAACGGGCTGGCCGTTAATTGCCGTCACCTTGTCTCCGGGCAAGAGACCGGCCTGGAGCATCATGTCCCCGGAACCGCCGGGGGTGATCGTGATTCCGACCGGCTTGGCGCTGGAACTATCCGCCTCGGGCGCTTCCGGCACTGTCGTTGGTGCGGCAGACGCGACAGTGGCAACCGGCGCTGCCACCGACTGATCGAGGAAGAGCTGCTCAGACACGCCATTGCGCTCGATTGTCACGCTGTCGAAGGCAACTTGCTTCAAGGTCGCGCCTGGGACAATTTCATCCCCGATGCCAAAGCTCGATTGAACCCCGTCCGGGGTCTCGATGATGGCAGAGCCCCCGCCCACTGCTTCATCGACTCGCACGCCGAACAACTTGAGCGCCAGCGACGTGACGACCATTGACCCGGGCTGTGTCCCAACTCGAAAAAAGGGATCGAAACTGTCATTGCCTTGCAAGGCAATCTGGGTCGGGCGCGCATCCCCCAACGGCCCGGCAGGTGTGACAATTGCCCAAACCAGCCGGGCAAGCTGCACAGCGACCAGGATCAGCAATGCCACCTCCAACGCGCGATAAGCAGAACGAGGTGAAAAGGAGCGTTTGAGCTCAAACATAACGCGCGACTAATAACCTCCCACAGGCCTGACAAGCGGCCTTATGCCCGACAAATTCGTCGGCGCTAACCATTTTTATTAACCATGTTTTTACTTTTTGCGCGGGCGGCGCGGAGGCTTGCGGAATCCCTTTCCGCGTGGACGGCGAAGCGGCAGATGATTCACGCCTTCGGGCAATTCGAATCGCAGCGCACCAGAGACCGGATTCGCTTCTGCAAGACGGAGCTGAAGTCTCTGGCCCAATGTGTAGCGATCGCCGGAACTCTCCCCTTCCAGCGCATGTTCGGCCTCTATGTAGCGGAAGAATTCGGACCCCAGAGTCGAGACCGGCACCAGGCCGTCACCGCCCAACCCTTCAACAGTGGCGAAGAAGCCGAAATTGGTCACACCGGTGATTCGTGTATCAAGAAGCTGACCCACTCGTTCAGCGAGATAGGCAGCGACATAGCGGTCAATTGTTTCCCGTTCGGCCTCCATGGCCCGCCGCTCCGCCTTGCTGACCGATTCGCCAAGCACCGTCATGCGAGCGGCTTCATCGTTGCTCAGCCCACCTTCGCCAAGGCGATAGGCATCGACCAGAGACCGGTGGACGAGCAGATCCGCATAGCGACGGATGGGGGATGTAAAATGGGCGTAGGACCCAAGCGCCAAACCGAAATGCCCCTGGTTGACGGGCGCGTAATAGGCCTGAGTCTGGGAACGAAGGACCTGTTCCATCACCTGAGGCTTGAAATCGGCCTCACCCACGCGCGCAATCAGGTGATTGAACACTTTCGGCGTGATCACCTGCCCCAATGCGAACGGTATCTCGAACGTTTCGAGATAGTCTTTGAGTGCCAGCAGTTTTTCCCGGGCCGGTGGTTCATGGACGCGGTACATGACGGGAGCCTTCTTGGCCTCCAGCGCCTTCGCCGCGGCGACATTTGCCGTGATCATGAAATCCTCGATAAGCCTGTGGGCATCGAGCCGTTCGCGCACGGCAATATCTGCAATCCGACCCGCATCGTCGAGCTGGACACGGCGTTCGGGCAAATCGAGTTCAAGCGGCTCGCGCTGGTCGCGCGCCTTGGCCAGCAGGGCCCAGCAATCCCAGAGCGGCCGAAGGGCCGAGTCGCGCAGCGGATGTTCCGCACCATCTATCGCCGCCTGTGCCTCCTCATAGGCGAGATTGGCAGCGACCCGGATGACAGCGCGGGAAAAACGGAACCCGGCCATCTTCCCCTTGGCATCAATCTTGAGGTGACAGGCAAGAGCGGCCCGATCGTGGCCTTCCTTCAGCGAGCACATATCCGCAGACAGGCTTTCGGGAAGCATCGGGACCACCCGGTCGGGAAAGTAGACGCTGTTTCCCCGCTTGCGCGCTTCCTTGTCGATCAGCGATCCGTGACGGACATAGAAGGACACGTCTGCAATCGCCACGATGGCATCGAACCCTCCGCCTTCGGCAGGCGCAGCCCAGACCGCATCATCATGATCGCGCGCATCGGCCGGGTCGATCGCGACAATCGACAAATGACGCAAGTCCTCGCGGTCCTTGAGGGGCCACTCCGCCACCGTTTCCGCCTCTGCGAGCAGATCGACCGAAAAGACGTTGGGTATTTCGTATTTGTGTATTGCAATCAGGCTGAAGGCGCGCGGTGCAAAGGGATCACCCAGCACTTCCTGCACACGCGCCGTGATCCTTGGCGGACGCCCGGATTTCTCCGCGAGGACCAGGTCCCCTGCCTGCGCGCCGCCAAGTTCGGAAATCAGCGTATCCTTGCGATCGCGCTTGTCGACGGGCTTCAGCCAATATCGGTCGCCTTCCATCGCAATCACGCCGAGCATCAATTCCTCGCTCCGCGCGAGTTTCTTCATCGGGTGCGCGACATGGCCGTTTCCGCGCTCCTCGACGCGCGCAAGAATGCGGTCGCCGATCCCAAGTGCGCCGCGGCGGCCGCGTTCGACCACACGCAATTTCGGCATCGGGATGCCCTCGGCTTCCCAGCGTTCCGGGACGGCAACCACCTGGCCGTCATCAACATCGACGATCCGCAGGACCGTGACCTTGGGCAGGCCACCCATCTTGTGGAACGCGCGGCCGGGTGCCGAGTCTATCAGCCCTTCATCCGCCATATCCTTGAGCAGAGCCTTGAGCGCGATCTTCTCGGCACCGTGCAGCCCAAAGGCCCGCGCGATTTCCCGCTTGCCCGCGGGGCCTGGCGCCATCGTGATGAAATCGAGGATCTGCTTGCGCGAAGGCAGACCGGCGGGACGCGGCTTTGGCATGAATAGATCGTTAGGGGCTTGGCGTGGCAACGCCAACCGCTAAAGCGTGCGCCCATGACATATGACATCCTGATTGTCGGCGGCGGGATCAACGGCTGTGCCATTGCGCGTGAAGCCGCCCTCAATGGCTGGTCCGTGCTGCTGGTCGAAAAGGACGATCTCGCGAGCCACACTTCATCAGCCTCGACAAAGCTCATTCACGGCGGACTGCGCTATCTTGAAACCTATGATTTCAAGCTGGTTCATGAGGCCCTGCAGGAACGCAAGCGCCTGCTGAAGGCGGCGCCAAACCTGATCCACCCGATTGCCATTGTCCTGCCACAAGACAATTCCGTGCGCCCCTGGTGGATAGTTCGGGCAGGTCTCTATCTCTATGACGCGCTGGCAGGCCTTGGCAATTTGCCGAGATCGCGCATGCTGGGCCGCAGGGATGGGGCACTGCGCCACCCGCTGAAGACAGAGACGCCCGGCTTTCTCTATTGGGACTGCACGGTCGACGATTCCCGGTTGACCGTGCTGAATGCGGTCGATGCGCGATCTGCCGGCGCAGACATTCGGACGCGCACCGCATTGACGTCTGCAACGCGCAACCAGAATAGCTGGACAGCGACCTTGTCAGACGGGACGGAAGTGCAGGCAAAGGCCCTCATCAACGCGGCAGGGCCGTGGCTCGTCGATGTCGAGGGCCGGCTGGGTCAAGCGAAGCGCAATTCGATCAAGCTCGTCAAGGGCAGCCACATCGTCGTGCCAAGGCTGTTTGACGGCGATCATGCCTATATGCTTCAGCAGCCGGACAGGCGGATCGTCTTCGCCATCCCCTGGGTTGGCGGCACGACAATGGTGGGAACGACTGAAGTCGCGGTGCCGAGCCCGGACCACCCGGAAATCAGCGCTGAGGAAACCGACTATCTCCTCAACGCAGCAAACACAGCATTTACGCGTCAAAGCAGCCGCGACGACATCAGTTACAACTGGGCAGGCGTCCGCCCGCTGTTTGACGACGGCTCAGGCGACCTGCGAACGACGACCCGCGACTATGTGCTCGAAATCGATCAGCAAGGAGCCGTGTTGCTGAACGTGCTCGGCGGCAAGATCACGACTGCGCGTCACCTTGCCGAAGACGCTGTGTCGCGGCTGGGCAAGGTTATGTCACGCACGACAGGGGCTGTCACGCGCGGCCGCCCCTTTCCCGGAGGCCAGTTTCCCGGCACCTTTCAATCCCTGGTGGAGCAAAATCGGAAGACATGGCCGTTTCTGGGAACTGAGCGCACGCTGCGCATGACGGAGGCCTATGGCAGCGATCTTGGCATCATGTTGGCCGGTGTCGGAACAGAGGAGGCTATGGGCACGGATTTCGGCCATGGCCTGCGGCAGGTCGAGGTCGACTGGCTCATCGAACATGAGTGGGCAAAATCGGCCGAAGACATTCTTTGGCGCAGGACCAAACTGGGGCTGGCCTTCAGCAAGGATCAAGTCGCGACGCTCTCCCGCTATGTGGCGGAACGGGCTGGCTCCGCCGGCGAATAGCTGCCGAAAACCGGCACCGGCCAAACTTCATCTTGGGGGACGCGAGCAAGAACTCCGATTGCCCTGCTTCGCCATATCGATAAGAAGACGTCCAAGCCTCTCGGCACAATCATCGGAGATTACACATGACGGACCAGCCCGCTTACATTCCCCCGAAAATCTGGACGTGGGACAAGGAAAGCGGGGGCCGCTTTGCCAACATCAATCGCCCGATTTCGGGCGCGACCCATGAGAAGGAGCTGCCAGTTGGCAAGCATCCGTTCCAGCTCTATTCGCTGGCCACGCCAAATGGCGTCAAGGTCACGGTCATGTTCGAGGAATTGCTTGAACTCGGGCACAAGGACGCGGAATATGACGCCTGGCTGATCAACATTGGTGAAGGCGATCAGTTTGGCAGCGGGTTTGTTTCGGTCAATCCCAATTCAAAGATCCCTGCCCTTCTCGATCGCAGTGGACCGACGCCAATCCGCATTTTCGAATCCGGAGCGATCCTTGTGCACCTTGCAGAAAAGTTCGGCGCTTTCCTGCCAACCGATCCGGCCCAGCGCGCGGAAACTCTCTCCTGGCTATTCTGGCAAATGGGCAGCGCGCCCTATCTGGGTGGCGGATTCGGGCATTTTTATGCCTATGCCCCGGAAAAGTTCGAATATGCGATCAACCGGTTTGCCATGGAAGTGAAACGGCAACTCGACGTTCTGGACAAGCGTCTCGCGGAGAGCGAGTATCTTGGCGGAAGTGAATATACGGTCGCGGACATTGCGACCTGGCCCTGGTACGGCGCGCTGGCAAAGGGGCTGGTCTATGAAGCCGGCGAATTCCTTCAGGTACAGGAATACAAGAATGTCCAGCGCTGGACCGACCAGATTGCCAAGCGGCCTGCCGTCAAGCGCGGCAGGATGGTCAATCGCGCCGTCGGCGACCCTGCGAGCCAACTCCGTGAGCGCCACGATGCGGGCGACTTCCTGACGAAGACGCAAGACAAGCTCGACGCCGCAACCTGATTTGACTTCGGTCAATGCATTCGCATTGCAGCCCCTCCAATCGGCAGGCCTGATTGGAGATGTATTATGGCGAATGTGCCCGAGACGCATGGCAGCACGACGGCGAGCATATGGGATCTGCCAACCCGCATTTTCCACTGGTCGTTCGCTGCCTTGATTGTCCTCGCATATGTTTCGGCTGAGGAGGACAGTGTCTTCAATCAGTGGCACATGATTGCGGGTTATTGCGTTGGCGTCCTCCTTGCCTTTCGCATTGCATGGGGCTTTGTCGGCGGAGAATATGCCCGATTTGCAAGCTTCCTCAAGCTTGGCCATCTCGCGTCCCACATAGGCCAGATGCTGCGCTTTCGCGTCGAGCCGACGGCCGGGCACAATCCGCTTGGCGGGCTTGCCGTCCTTTTGATCCTGGTTCTCGCCGGAGCAACCGTGGTGACCGGGATGATACTGAATGGCGAGGAACCGCACGAAGATCTGGGCAAGGCGATGATTATCCTGGCTGGCATTCACGTTGTCGCAGTCTTCGCAATGTCCGTCCTTTCGCGGGAAAACCTGCCGCGGGCGATAGTCACCGGAAGGAAGCCGGTCTCGACTGCGCACCCCTGGAAAGATGGGGCCAGGGCGTCGATTCCGGGCCTTCTCCTGGCCTTGGGTGCCGCAGCAGCAGGCATTGCGGCGATTCTCGCAAATGATCCGCAAGCCTTCACGCCACGATCGACCGAGAGCCAGACTGAGGGCCAACAAGACGGAACCGCACAAAGTGGCGAGGTCAGGTCCGACGAAGACTGAACCGCGCCCTTGAATTGCGCAATCTGTTCATGACGCTTCGGACGGGCAATATACGTATTACGGGCGGCAGCCTCCCTAGTTAGGGGCATCAGCATGACTGCCGCCGATTGCGGTCTGGAGATGAGTATTGATCCGCTTGAGAATCATCATGATCGCCGCCGCACTGCTGGTTCTCGGCGGCTGTTATTTCAAAGCTGATGAGGATCTGATCGGCGATCATGCGCTGAAGCTCGCACGGGCGGACAGCCTGTTGGTCATAGAGGGAGAGGTCTACCGCGTCGATGAAAGCGACGCCGGCTATGTCAACGCTTGCAAGATCGTTCGGAAAGACGCTCCTTCGGGAGAGTGTGAGGCCGAGTTCCAGATGAAGATTGAGCGTACGTCTCGCGGAAATTACCTTGCGGAACTTCAAGATGAATATTTCGCCGTGATCACCCGTGCGCCTGGATCAGACTCTGGCTGTTTTTACCTGTTGGGTGGTGCACTCGCCATGGACAAGGAAGATTGGACGCCCTTCAACAAGTTGGAAGCGACGGTGCTGAAAGGACTTCCAAAGGAAGTGAGGACACGACAGGATCTTGCGCACATCATAGATCTCTATGAAATCAGGATCTTGCCTCAGGATCCGAAGTGCCCGGCCAATCGTTTTGTCGTCAGCGACCCGACGGCGTTGCGGGTGGAGGGCGATGTTGCGCAGTGAGGGGCCCCTGCATGTATTCATCAGGCCTCATATCGTGTCACGGAAGCGGCGCGCTGCTAGTCGCATGAAATGAACACAGCGTCCGCAAAGGAACTGATGCTGACCGGCCTCACACAAGCGGAGGCGCAACTGCGCTTGTCTGCCGAGGGGCCCAACGAATTGCCACGTGCCTCACGGAGAACGGCACTGCGCATAGTCGGCGAGGTGCTTCGCGAACCGATGCTCGCCCTGCTGCTGGCAGGGGCGCTGCTCTACTTCCTTCTGGGCGACAAGACGGAAGCCATCGTCCTGGCCAGCTTTGCGTGCTTTTCGATCATGATCACAGTCATTCAGGAGGCGCGGACCGAACGCGTCCTTGAAACGCTCCGTGACTTGGCGAGTCCCCGTGCGCTTGTTGTCCGCGACGGTGAACATCAGCGCATTGCCGGTCGTGAGGTCGTCCGAGGGGACATCCTTGTTATCGAGGAAGGCGACCGCATTCCCGCCGATGCGACAATCTTGTCCAACAATGATCTGCACGTCGACGAATCCTTGCTGACGGGAGAGTCCTTTCCCGTCACAAAAGACGTGGAAACCGACCCGGCAGTCTATTCTGCTACTCTCGCAGTGCGGGGCGGGGCGATCTGCGAGGTCACAGCGACAGGGCCGGGTTCCCGCCTGGGCCAAATTGGCAAAGTGCTTGGATCGATCGAGACCGAGGTTCCCCAACTCCGGGTGGAGACCCGGCGGATGGTCAGACTCCTTGCTCTTGTCGGCATCTCGATCAGTATCCTGGCCGTCCTGCTTCAGGGCGTGTTGCGCGGCAATTGGCTCGAAGCAGCTCTGGCGGGGATCGCACTCGGCATGTCCATGCTGCCCGAGGAATTGCCCGTTGTGCTGACCGTCTTCATGGCAATGGGCGCGTGGCGCATTTCGAAACTCAACGTTCTGACCCGTCGGGCGGCGATGATAGAGACGCTGGGTTCGGCTACTGTCCTGTGCACGGACAAGACCGGAACGCTGACCGAAAACCGGATGTCGATTTCCGAGCTGAGACTTGCAGATGGCCAATGCTTTCGACGGCCGGAAAATAGAGCAACCATACTCCCTGACGCATTCCTCCCGCTCGCCGAACTCGGAATCATGGCGAGCGCGATCGATCCTTTTGACCCGATGGAAAAGGCGTTTCATGCGCTGGGTGCAGAACAGGAAGGCGATCGGGTTTCCCGACTCCGGGGCGATGGTCACCAGATTCACCGCCTCTATCCGCTGGAAAAACCCGTTCTGGCCATGGCCCAGGCTTGGGGGGCGCCAAATGCGGCTGCCGGATTGACGATCGCCACGAAGGGCGCACCTGAAACAATTGCCGACCTGTGCGGCGCTTCGGACGCCCAGCGCGCCGAAATTCGCGAGATGGTTGAGCAGATGGCGGCCGACGGCTTGCGCGTGCTGGGCGTCGCCATCGCAAAATGGGGAGATGCTCCACTCCCTGCAACACAACATGAATTCGACTTTGAGTTTGTCGGCCTGGTTGGCCTTTCCGATCCCTTGCGCGCCTCTGTCCCGGCAGCCATTCGCGACTGCAGCACCGCGGGTATTCGTGTCATCATGATCACAGGCGATCATCCGGAAACGGCACGCACGGCAGCCAGGCGCGCCGGCATTGCCTCGGATGACGTGTTGACGGGTGCTGATCTTGCGATGCTTGATGCGGACGCATTGGCAGATCGAATCACGCGATGCAGTGTCTTTGCGCGCATCATGCCCGAACAGAAACTTCAGATTGTCGAGGCGCTGAAAAGGGCCGGAGAAATCGTCGCCATGACCGGCGACGGGGTGAATGATGCCCCGTCGTTGAAGGCCGCACATATTGGCATTGCCATGGGAGGGCGCGGCACAGATGTCGCTCGCGAGGCTGCCTCGATGGTTCTGCTCGATGATGACTTTGGCTCGATTGTTGCCAGCATTCGCATGGGGCGTCGCATCTATGACAACCTGCGAAAGGCGATCCGCTTCATCATCGCCGTGCATGTGCCGATTGCCGGGATGGCCCTGATCCCGCTCCTGCTTGGCTACCCCCTCTTGCTCGGGCCGGTGCACATCGCGTTTCTCGAAATGGTCATTGACCCGGTCTGCTCGCTGGTTTTCGAGGCCGAAACCGATGAGGCAAATATCATGAAACGGCCTCCGCGCTCGCCTAGGCAACGCCTTTTTTCGCCAAGGACGATGCTCTGGTCACTCTTCCAGGGCACATTGGCGCTGGGCCTGTGCAGCAGTCTTGTGATCGCAGGCCACCATTTTGGGGAAAGTGCGAGCCATATTCGTGCAACCTCATTCGTTACCCTGATTCTGTCGATTCTGGTGCTGATCCTGGTCAATCGTTCGTTCGGGGCATCTCTCATCAAGGCCATCACTCGCCCGAATCCGACGCTTCTTCTTGTTGGCGCAGTGGTCCTGTCACTGCTCGTCATGAGCCAGTTCTGGCCCGCAATGACGAGCCTGTTCGCATTCGCGCCGTTGCACCGTGCCGACTGGCTGATTGCGGGCGGAATCGCCCTGTGCCTTTTCGCTTTGCTTGAAGCAATGAAACTCAGCCCTGCCAGAACCCTGACAATGGCTGACGCGGCGCGCTAAGGTTCAGGCGGCGGAATTCAAAGGCGAATGACGATCCCCTGATCCGGTGCAGCCCCGCCCTTCAAGGTGCTCAGAAAGGCTGCTTCGGCTTCGCCCAGGCCATGACGTTCATCGACTGTCATGAAGTCATCCGTGCTGACGAGGAAGTCACGCCAGGCGCCATTGTACGACGCCGTGAAAGCATCGAATCCCATTTCCTTGACGGCGGCATTCATGTGGTCCGGTGCAAAAAAGAGGATTGGAGCCGGGCCAGGCAGCGGGGCACTGCTTTGCCCACGCGCATCGACATGTGTGGCGCCGACAAGACAGCTATATTTGAGACCATCCCCCAAGGCTTCATGAATCGCGCGGAGGACGGCGGCATTGCCTGCGAAATCGACTGACACGGCATTGCGCCCGGCCAGCGTCCCGATCTCGTCATACGACAGGACTTCGTCATAGAGGCCGCTTTTTGTGACAAAATCCGTGTTTCCGGCAGAGGTCAGTCCAATCCGACGGATCTGCGGAGCCTTTGCGCGTGCGACGTGCGCGAGCGCCAGCGATGTCTTTGATGACGCGCTTGTCATGACAAGTGTGTCCGCGCCGAACCAGTTTTCCTTTGCAAACATCGCCTCGATCAGGAAGCTCGTGCCGAACAGTGGCTGGAAGATCATTCGCTGGGCTTCGCGGGCCGGGTCGTGGGTCGGATCGCCATCAAGCCGCCGGTATTGATTGTAAACCGGGCTCATGGGTTGACGGTGCGCCGCCATATCGCTGAAGCTACCCTTGGAGATGTTGCCCGGTTCGATGCGAACATGGCTCGCCATCGGCAGATAGCCATAGACGCGTTCGCCAACCGCTATGTCGGGATGCTCTGATGCTTCGACGACAGCGTGTCCCCACATCGGCACAATGCCCCGGCCTTCGGGTGCTGGAAAGAAATTCCAATAGCCAAAGCCTTCCCCCATAACCGCATAGGTGACATTGTTTGCCGTAACCGCGAAACTCTCAACGCGGAGCAGGACCGAGCCGGGCCCAAGCGCCGGAGCTGGCTGGGACTGCCGTTCCGTCTTGGTCAAATCACTTCGCAGGATGTGGACTGCCTCTGCCATTCTGTCTTTTCCTCCTAAATGTTGATCCGGTAATAGTCCGCAACGCGATCGAGCGCCAGCAAGAGCACCAGCCGCCCCGATCGGGTCGGCCAGCCCAAGGCGCCTTCCGCCATCGGCACACTCTCACCTGCGCAGACGACCCGCCACAATATGTCTGCAAGGCCAGGTCCCGCCATCGCAATGGCCCCGTGAAACCGATCACGGGCGTCGAGCTGCGCCAATGTGCTTGCGCCATGCTGACGACCATCTCTGTGACCCTTGTCCGGAGGCGATGCGTCCCAGCGCATCACAACCCTCTGCGCAAGTGAAGCACGCTCATAATCCTGTCTCAGGGCTTCTCCCGCCGCCAATTGCCGCTCGCTGACAAGACCCCTCGCCCGCAACCAGCCAAGCGGCGATTCCGCAAGGTTCACCCGAACACTTCTTGCCTTGCGTGCTTTTGCGCTTTGCCCGTCTTGCGGCAATCCACGCTCAACCAAAACCTGCTTCACACCCTCGTTCCTCTCGCGAATCGATCAGGATTTTCACTTGCCATGTGGGATCATCTGTAGGAAAGCGAAAAACCTTATCGGTTATCCTATTTCTGAGGCCAGCCATGATTACTGCCATTCGCGAAGTCCGCCGTGCCAAGGGCCTTACGCTTGCAGACGTTGCAGAACGTTGCGATCCACCGACAACCGCTCAGACGATAGGACGGCTCGAAACGGGAACAAGAACCGTCTCCGTGGGATGGCTGAACCGGATTGCAGCAGCCCTTGACGTCGATGCGGGCGATCTCGTCAAGATGCCGAGACGGGCGGACTTGCCGGTTGCAGCCGTTCTTGGGACGGATGGGGCCAATGCGCCCCGGCACCCGATTGTCGTGACCCCGCCTCTGCCGACCGAAGGCGCCATCTCGATACTGGTCGATTCCAGTATCGGTGAATATCGCGCGGGAGACGAAATCTGGTGCGATCGCTATGGCCCGGACCGGTTCGCCCTTGCACTCAACCGTGATGTACTCTTGCCGCGCCCTGCAGGCCGTTTCATTTTTGGCCGCCTGATCGGTCGGGAAGGCAACAGACTTCAGATTCTGCCGCTGGGGTCTGGCGCAAAGCAGCAGATCATCGAGGATCCCGCCTGGATGGGTGTGGCAATGAAGCTGGTCAGGGGCCTAGGGTAGGGCGCGCTACACGCTGGCCGCTTGGATCAGAAGCGGACCCTGAAGATTGCCCCGCCTTCTCGCACAATCTCAATCGTTCCGCCCAGGCTCTGCGACAAGGCATCGATCAGATTCATCCCGAGACTTTGCGCGCCAAGGGCTTCGATAGTGAAGTCAGGCCCCAATCCCACGCCTTCATCGCGCACTTCCAGCAACCGGCTTTGACCTTCCGAACTCAGGCAGACATAAACAATTCCTCCCTCCGGCCCATACGCATGTTTGGCGGAGTTGGTGACCAACTCCGTCACCAACAGGGCAAAGGACGCAGCGTCATCCGCTGACATTTCGATGGCTTCGGCCGAGCATTTGATTTCGATATACTCGAGTTGCTTCGCCAGTGTCTGGCAAAGGTCTGTGACAAGCGCCCCAAGATCGACCGAATGGCCGCCAGCTTCGCGCCACAATCGATCGTGTGTTCGGGCAACTGCGATAACACGGTCCGAGGCGTCGCCAAGCGCGTCGGCCTCCTCGGCAGTGTCGCTTGACTTCGCTTTCATCAAGAGAATGCTTGAAAGGATGGCGAGGCTGTTTTTTACTCGGTGGCTGGCCTCTTGCACGAGCAGTTTCTGATACTCCAGCGCTTGGGACAGTCGGTCTTCGGCCACCTGACGATCGAGGGCAACACCGATGAAATTCGCGAGACCTTGCAGAAACGCCAGGTCTGCGGCCTCAAATTCGCCAGACGACGAACTGTCGACTTCGAGAACGCCCCATCGGCCGCCAGCAAAAGTGATCAACACATTGATCGCGCGCTTTACGCCATGTTCAATCATCAGCGGTGGTGTGCGAAATTGGTCCTCGACCTCAAGATGATTGGAAATGACCGGCGAACCGGTTTGAAAGGCATAACCCGCGGGCGATTCGATGTCGGCCGCGAAGGCCACCTTTTGGACAACACCCGAACGCCAGCCGACGCCAGCCCGGATGAAGAGATCATTTTCCGCTTTCCGATACTCGAGAATTTTTGAGAGGCTGGCGCGCATGCCGAGCGCGGCAGTCTTGGCGGCATGGTCCAGCAGATCAGCGAGCGAGGTAGACTTCAACGCTTCCATGCCAAAATTTGAAAGCGCTGCCTGCTGCTCAAGGCGATACCCCAGCATCGAACCGGTACCCACTTCATCAACGGCTTGAGCGAAAGATTTCTGCTCGTGAGCACCGTCGGACGTTTCTTCTACAAGCTCGACTGCGCTCGTTTCGAGGTTGATACGTTTGCGCGGCATTTTGAAAAAACCTTTTCCGGATGCGCACCGCAACGACGATCTGCAACGAAGCGAAAACAGACTGTAAGGATTCGCCGGCAGTTTGTCAGGGAAATAGCGCCAAACCGGGATTAGACCACGACAAGTGACAATCCTGAACGTCGAGCTGCCATGTCATGGCGAGCCACGACCTCGGTGATGCAGGCAAAATATTTTGAAAAGCCTGCTCCTCAGTCTAGTCGACGGCTCCGAATACCGTGCGCCCGTCCTTAATCGTGGCCACAACCTTGATTTCGAACAGTTTGCTCGGATCGATGGCCAGCGGATTGGCATCCAGCACAACCAGATCGGCGCGCTTGCCCGCGGCGAGGCTGCCCTTGTCGCCATCTTCATGGATTTGCCATGCCGCATTGATGGTGACTTGCTGCAGCGCGCGATACGGAGAAATACGCTCCATCGGACCCAATATGTCTCCCGATTGGGTTCTCCTGTTCACAGACGACCAGATAAGCCGCATCATGTCAGGCGGGACGACAGGCGAGTCATTATGGGCTGTGGGACGAAGGCCGACAGCCCATGCGGACGCCTGGGGAGAAATGAAATCTGCCCGCATCGGGCCAAGCGCCACGTCGCGGTGCCAATCGCCCCAATACCATGTGTGGCTGGCAAAGAAGCTTGGCTGAATGTCGAGCCTCTTCATCTCTTCAAGCTGCTCGCGCCGGACAACCTGGCTATGAATGGCGATCGTCCGTTTGCCGGTCAGGCCGTTCTTTGCAACGCCGTCGATGAGTGCCTGCATGGCCTCGTCCCCATTCACGTGGACAAAGACCTGCCAGTCATTGGCAGCAGCTTCGGCCAATTTGGCGTTGAATAGCCCCAGGTCGATGGCCGGATAGCCCCGATAAGCCGAATCCTTGCCGGGGGGCGGCACTGGCACGGGATCATGCAGCCATGCCGTCCGCCCTTGCGGGCTGCCATCTATGGTCAGCTTGATGCCACCAATCCTGACCCGATGATCGTAGGACTTGCCAATGAGAGCGCGCACATCCGCAGGCCATTCCCGCTCAAAGGAAATCAGAGCGACGGTATCGATCGGCAGCACCCCGCGTCGGGCTGCTTCTGCAAGCGCCGGCCAAGCCTCCGGCATGACCCGACCATCCTGAGCCGTCGTGATGCCATTGGCTGCATAAATCTTTTCGCCAGCAACCAGTGCCATGACGCCATTGTCGATAGAAGGGGGGATGATCTTGGCAGCCACATTGAAAAACGCGGTCTCTTCAAGGACACCGTCTGGTGTCTTGCCGTCCGCCTCACGACGGATGACCCCTCCCTGGGGATCCGGGGTATCCGGTCCGATTCCAGCGAGTTTGAGCATTGCGCTGTTAAACACGGCAAAATGGCCGCTCGCATGGACAATGAGCACCGGCTTGTCCGCAAACACGGCATCCAGATCGTGCCGGGTCGGATGGCGACGTTCGGCCAGCTGCGAGTCGTCATAGCCATTGCCCACAATGATGGGCATGCCAGGCGGGGGGCTATAGCCACGCAGCACATCCTGAAGGGCAGCGATCGAATCGACCTTGCCGACCGGCGGTGGGGCGAGGCGTGCCAGACCTGCTGCCTGGCCGACCGAACTGACATGGCCATGCGCATCAATGAAGCCGGGCAGAAGCGTTCTGCCCTTCAAATCAACCTGCGCCGCGCGCCTGCCGGCGGCAGCCTTGACCGCCTTGAGTGTGCCCACTGCAACGATACGCCCGTCGCGGACGGCAATTGCTTCGACCAATTCGGGCTGCTCGCCAGCCATGGTAATGATGGGACCGCCCTGCCAGACAGTTGCCACCGGTGTGGAAGGTGCAGCGTTGGCCATCGTTGCGGCCAAACCGAAAAGGAGTGCCAATCGCTTCATTCTGTCCGCCCGCTCCCATCTGTTCGTTGCAAGTCTACTGCCCCGAAACCCGATGCTCGTCCAGTAGTCTCCCCGATGAGCAACATCGCGGAGATGAGGTGGACTGCGTCGTGCACAGGCGCTCGCAATGCCGCGCCCATGCCTTGAGCCGACAAAGGCCAGGGCGAAGACGACGGACCATTTGTCGATCGTGCCCTGCTGTGCAATTGGCAGGTCAATGCATCGGGCAGTCTGAAAAACTGGAGAAAAGGGTATAATGGGAACCGGGTTCAGTCTCACCCAGGCCGTGCGGCGCGCGGTCGCGATCAGGCGCGATGAAACCGCCGTTGTCGACGGTCCGATCCACTATAGTTGGGAGCAATTTTCGGATCGCGTCGCGCGCCTTGCGGCCGCGTTCATGTCGCTCGGGCTCAAGCCGGGCGGGCGGATTGTCCTGATTGCGCTGAACAGCCACCGTTCGCTGGAATGCTTCTTTGCCGCCATGCATGCGGGTGGAGTGATTGTGCCGCTCAACCACCGGCTCGGATTGAACGAGATTGTCGCGCAGACCAATGATTGCAGTCCACAGATCATTCTCCTCGGCCCGGATTTTGCGACCCTGCAGGACGCGCTTCTGGCGGGGCCCGACGGGAAAGCACGGGACATGATCTATTGCGGCGCGGGTGCGCCTCCTGCAGGTTTGCACGATTACGAACAACTTGTGCACGGTCAGCGGCCTGTTGATGATGCGGGGCGTCATGGCAATGACCTTGCTTGTATCCTCTACACCAGCGGGACAACCAATGCCGCCAAGGGCGTGATGCTCAGTCACGCCAACTTCTGCGCCAACACGGCGAATGTCGTGACCGAGCTGGGGATGGATGAACGCACGGTCCATCTGCATCACGGCCCCCTGTTCCACGTCGCTGCCGCTGCGCGCCTGTTTTCGACCACGCATGTCGCTGGTACGCATGTGTTTCTCCCGCGGTTTGTTGCAGCAGAGGTCATTGCCGAAATTGCCCGGACGGGTGTGACGCATGCGACGTTCGTGCCGACCATGTTTCGCATGCTGCTCGACGAGCCAAGTCTCGCCGAGACCGACCTTTCGAGCCTGCGCTATGTCTCCTATGGGTCCGCCGCCATGCCGGAACCCCTGCTCAGGGAGTTCATGTACGCGCTTCCTGCGGCGCGGTTGATCCAGTCCTACGGGATGACCGAACTTTCCCCGGTTGTCACCATCCTGGGCTGGCGCGACCACAGTCCCGATGCGACCAGTACCAACCGCCTGCGCTCCGCCGGCCGGCCTGCGATGTTGGCGGAGATTGCTATCGTGGGGCCGGATGACCGGCAGCTGCCCGCTGGCCAGCACGGCGAAATCGTCGCGCGCGGCCCCACGGTCATGCAGGGGTACTGGAACCGGCCGGAACAGACTGCGGAGGCCCTGCGCGGCGGCTGGATGCATACGGGCGACGTCGGATATCTGGATGAGGATGGATATCTTTTCGTCGTTGATCGCCTGAAAGACATGATCATTACGGGGGGAGAGAATGTCTGGTCTCAGGAGGTCGAGAATGCCCTTGCGTCGCATCCGGCTGTTTCCCAATGCGCGGTCATCGGCAAGCCGGATCCGCTCTGGGGTGAAACCGTCCATGCGGTCGTGAACTTGCGCGACGGAATGGATGCCAGTGAAGCGGACCTCATCGCGCACTGCCGTGGCCTGATCGCGCACTACAAATGCCCGCGCAGCGTTGATATTCGCGACCAGCCCATGCCATTGAGCGGAGCCAACAAGATACTGAAAGCAGACTTGCGGGCCGAACTTTCCGGAACCTGAGGGCTGACGCTACGGGCCCCAGGCGAGGCTTACATCGCTACTGCCAGTTCGGTTGCTTGTTTGATGGCCTGTTTCGCGTCGAGTTCGCTGGCTTCGAAAGCCCCGCCGACAAGCTGCGATTTGATACCAAGGGCGGCGAGTTCGTCATGGAGACCGCGGGCCGGTTCCTGCCCCGCGCAGATGATGACGGTATCGACATCCAGCAGGGCTGGTTCCCCGCCAATCGTGCAATGCAGGCCTGCATCGTCGATTTTCACATAGTCTACGCCTGAGACCATCTTCACGCCGCGCCGCTGCAGTGTCAGTCGATGGGTCCAGCCGGTGGTCCTGCCCAACCCCTGGCCGACCGGCGTTGCCTTGCGCTGGAGCAGCGTCACCTCGCGGCTGTTGTGCGCGACCTGCGGTTCGATCCCCGTCACACCGCCGCGCGGATGGTTCCTGAAGTCGACGCCCCATTCACGTGCGAATGTATCGATGTCGAGCGCGGCACTGGTGCCTTCATGCGTGATCAACTCGGCAACGTCGAATCCGATCCCGCCTGCGCCCATGATCGCGACTGTCCGGCCAACGGGGGCCCTGCCGGTGATCACGTCGACATATCGGACCACCTTGGGATGATCGATACCGGGAATCGCGGGCGTCCGCGGCGCGATGCCGGTGGCGACAATCACCTCGTCAAAGCCCTCCGCCGCAAGCGCCGCTGCGTCGACCCGGGTGCCGAGCCGCGCGGTCACCTTGCGCAGCTCGATCATCCGCGCGAAATAGCGAAGGGTCTCGTGGAATTCTTCCTTGCCGGGAATGCGCTTGGCGAGATTGAACTGGCCGCCGATCTCTTCGGCCGCTTCGAACAGGGTCACACGGTGCCCGCGTTCTGCCGCAATGGTTGCAAAGGCCAGACCCGCAGGCCCTGCACCCACGACGGCAATATTCTTTGCAGAGTCCGCAGGAGCAATCGCGATTTCCGTCTCGCGACAGGCACGGGCGTTGACGAGGCAGCTCGTCAGCCTGCCTGTGAACGTATGATCAAGGCAGGCCTGATTGCAGGCGATGCAGGTATTGATCTCGTCCTCGCGGCCTTCGCGTGCCTTGTTGACCAGATCCGCGTCAGCGAGCATCGGCCTTGCCATCGAGATGATGTCTGCATCGCCCCTCGCCAGCACCTCTTCTGCGACCTGCGGCATGTTGATGCGATTGCTGGTGATGACGGGGATCGACAGTTCCTTGCGCAGCCGCCCCGTAACGCCCGCAAAGGCTGCACGCGGGACCATGGTGGCAATGGTCGGGACAAAGCTCTCGTGCCAGCAGAAATGGGTGGAGATCACGTCGACGCCCTCCGCCTCAAGGGCCTTGGCAAGGCTCACCACCTCGTCCCACGCCATGCCGCCCTGGAGCATGTCCATTGCCGAGATCCGGAACACGAAGATGAAGTCGAGGCCGACGGCCTTGCGAACGGCGCGGACGACTTCGACCGGGAAGCGCATCCGGTTTTCCCATGAG
This sequence comes from Sphingomonadaceae bacterium, assembly GCA_046348625.1. Taxonomy (GTDB): domain Bacteria; phylum Pseudomonadota; class Alphaproteobacteria; order Sphingomonadales; family Sphingomonadaceae; genus Aquisediminimonas. Next base: position 324,057 of record JAXMDX010000001.1, on the reverse strand, counting down.
CCACCCCATTGGTCGGTCCGCCGGTTGGTCTTTTCGACGAGGAAGGTCGAAATGAGATAGCCTGCCGAACCGATGATCTCGACCCCGTCATAGCCTGCGTCCTTGGCCAGCCGGGCACAATTGGCAAATGCGGCAATCTGTTCGGCGATCCCGTCTTCGCTCAGTTCATTTGGCACATGCCGCCCGATCCGCGACTTGATCGCTGAGGGCGCAACGCAATCGGGCGTGCCCGCCAGCGGACCGGTATGAAGGATCTGCATGACGATTTTCACTGTGGGATCAGCGGCGTGGACCGCCTCCGTGACCTGGCGGTGCATGGCGACGTCCGCCTCGCCCACCAGCTTTGCGCCAAGCCCGGCTGTACGATGCGGGCCGATGCCGCCCGTGATGATCATCCCCACGCCACCTTTCGCGCGCTCGACGAAATAGGCCGCTAGGCGATCACCGGCATCGGGCAGATCCTCGAGCCCGGTGTGCATCGACCCCATCAGGATCCGGTTCTTGATCGAGGTGTGGCCAACCTTCAGCGGCGAAAAGACATGCGGGTATTTGGGGTGAGGTGTCATGCGTCAGCTTTCAGAGTTTCCGGCGTGGCGTAAGTGGACTTGCATCGATGCGTCAAGGTGGCGATCGGGCTGATGTGCAGTCCGTCCTTCACGCATTTTCGTCCTGTTCCGGCTCCACCAGGGTAAGTTGATCGCATTGAAGCTGAAATGGGCCTGCCCGATACTGCCAAAATTGTGGTTACAGAGGATTTCGGACGCCTATCGGGACCAGATGGGGCGGTTTTCATGGTATCGGCTTTTCGGAAGCCGGCACATCCTGTCCTCGACACGTGCTTCTGGCTAAACACCCGCGCCTTTCCGGGGGGTGCAGTGGTGGTGGACGCAGTCCGCCGCGAACCGGTCTCCAACCCCGAATTCCCTGTTTAACAGGGAAAATACAGGGAATTCCTGATTTTTTGAGCTGTTCCTTGGGCGAATCTCCTTCGAAAACTCGCCAATTTCCGCCACTTTCAGTGCAAATTCCCTAAACGAATAACAGGGAATTTTTGGGCACCGAACAGGGAAAGAATTCCGCCGGAACAGGGACTGCGGTCATGCAGAACAGCGACTTGTCGGTTGGCGCCCCCGCGCGGGAAAATCGGTACTGCGAGAGACGCTATTCGTCCGTCATTTCAGCGTGAAGCATGACCATGGTGTAGCCCTGGCTCTGGCCAAGGACCTGCTCGGTCAAGACGTCAACACGCCGAGCAGCGCGCTCACCCAGCCAGATTTCGGGATCGCATTCCGTGACGCCTGACGCGGCACCAGGGTGCAGACGGTGCCGATGAGCAATTGAGTCAGTCGGCACGCGTTGCCCTATGTGCGGCTCTATCCAGGGAAAGCGATCCAGATGGCGATAGACACGCGCAAGCCGGGCATCGCGTAGCACGATGACCGCCACTGCGTCGGGGTGAACATCGACATAGGTCCGGGCCATGGCTTCCTTGCTAACATTGAAGTTCCTGGCGAGGCTGACGAGCTCAAGCAGATCCGGCCCGCTCGAAGCCAAATAGCTCTTCACCCGCGCCGGAGGCATCAGCAACGCGGCTGCAAAACGGTTGGCTTCCGCCTCGATCCGCTTGCGCCGATCCTTTTCCTTTGGATCGAGCAAGTGCAGGTCCTCGAGCGAGCAGTCGAACCGCTCGCCGGCATGGGGCTTGTGATAGGGCAGCAGGAAGTGGCCCAGCTCATGGCCGATCGAAAAACGCCTGCGCGCTGGCGGACTGCCTGACGCCAGCAGGATGGAGCCTGCCGCCTTGTTGATGTCCATGAGCAGGGCAGCTTCAAAAGCGGACGTATCCAATTCGGTGATGGAATGGATATCAAGCTGTCGACACAGGGCTTCAATGTCAAAGTCCAGCGGCAGGTCTGGCAGGAGGTCGTGAATCCGTTTCGCAATGGCGCCAGGTTGACCCACGCCATCGAGATCGAGCCGACTGATCGTCAATCCTGCGACCTCTGACGGTTCTTCAGCTGCTCCATCAGAAGCTTGATGGTCTCGCGATCACGCGGATCAAGCTTCTTCAGGTCACGGAACATGGCAACCATCTCGGCGGGCTCTTCGGATGCCTCGGGGTTTTCTCCGACAAGGTCAGCCACCCTTACTCGGAACAGGTCGGCAAGCTTCAGGACCAGTTCCATCGAGGGATTGCTGGTTGTGCCTTTCTCCAGATTGAAAACATGCGCCTTGGATACACCGACCTTGTCGGCGACGTCCTGGAGCGAGAGTCGGTTCTGCAGGCGCAGTGTATGCAGCTTTTGCGCAAAGCTCATGGATTTTCCCGTTCAATCGATAATGCCGGTATCATACTCCATGGATTGACAGGAGCAAGCGTTCACTTTATTTATACGATATTGGTCATTGCGAGATCTTGCCCATGAGCACGGTGCAACTGGATTATCGACGCATCGGGTCCCTGCGGCCCTACCCCGGCAATGCGCGCACCCATTCCAGAAAACAGGTCAAGCAGATCGCAGCCTCGATCGAGCGGTTCGGGTTCACCAACCCCGTGCTCGTCTCGGACGACGGAGAAATCATTGCAGGCCACGGCCGGGTCGAGGCTGCCCGGCTACTTGGTCACAAGACAGTGCCCACGCTGGTCCTGTCGCATCTCTCGGCAGAGGAGCGGCGGGCCTATGTGCTTGCCGACAACAAACTCGCCCTCAATGCAGGCTGGGACCGCGAGATCCTGGCCATCGAACTGCAGGCACTCATTGACCTTGATTTCGACGTCGAGCTGACCGGGTTCAGCCTTTCAGAGATTGACCTGGTGCTTGATGAAGCTGGCGACAGTGCCCCTGACGGCGATGATGCGCCGGAAGACCTGGTTCCAGTTCTGAAGGGAACACCGGTCAGCAGGACCGGTGACCTCTGGCTCCTTGGCCGTCACCGCCTGTTGTGCGGTGATGCGCGCAGTGCGGTTGACCTAAAGGCCCTGATGCAAAACGAGACGGCCGACCTGGTGTTCACCGACCCCCCGTACAATGTGAAGATCGACGGCCATGTCTGCGGCCTTGGCGCTGTTCGCCACCGCGAGTTCGCCATGGCCACAGGTGAAATGAGCGAGGTCCAGTTCACGCAGTTCCTCATCGAAACCCTTGGCAACATGAGCCGCTCCATGCGCGATGGCGCGATTGCCTTTGTTTGCATGGACTGGCGCCACATGGGCGAACTGCTCACGGCAGGCAGGGCGGCGTTTTCCGAACTCAAGAACCTGGTCGTGTGGAACAAGACCAATGGCGGCATGGGCGCCTTCTACCGATCCAAGCACGAACTCATCTTCGTCTTCAAGCAGGGCACAGCTGAACACACCAACAGCTTTGGCCTTGGCGAGACAGGCCGCTATCGCACCAACGTCTGGGACTATGCCGGGATCAGCAGCATCAGTGCGAGCCGTAGCGACGAGCTTGCCATGCATCCGACCGTCAAGCCGGTCGCGCTCATCGCTGACGCCATTCGCGATTGCTCGCGGCGCGGCGAGATTGTCCTTGATGCCTTTGGCGGCTCGGGCTCAACGCTCATTGCGGCGGAAAAGACCGGCCGCATCGCGCGCCTTCTCGAATATGACCCGCTCTATTGCGACACGATCGTGAGGCGTTGGGAGCAGCTGACCGGCAAGCGGGCTACGCTGGCTGTGACAGGCGAGACTTTCGAAGACCTGGCCGATGCGCGTCTTGGCGTGGTGCTTGACACCCTGGATGATGCTGCATGAGCGAGGGAAAGCTGCCTGTCCCCGCCGGACAGGGGGTCGGCTATGGGCGCCCGCCGGCCGAGCACCGCTTCCAGAAGGGCCAATCCGGCAACCCGTTCGGCAGGCCCCGCGGTGCAAGGAACAAGCCAAAGCCTCTGGATCCGGCGCATCAGCCAACAGACAACCTTATCCTCGAGGAAGCCTATCGCCCGGTCACCATCCGCGAAGGCGGCCGAACCATTGAGCTTCCCGCGATCCAGGCCGCCGTGCGCGCGCTGGCAATAGCAGCTATGAAGGGCAACCGCCTGTCTCAACGCGCGCTTGCAGAGCTGGTTCGCACTGTCGAGGAGCGCAAGTCGAGCGAGCACCTGACCATCATGGAGAACGCGTTCGAGTACAAACAGAAATGGACCGCGGAACTCGATCGCCGGCGCAAGCTGGGCATTACAGACCTGCCGGATCCTGTCCCTCACCCAGATGATCTCTTGATCGACATGCGCACTGGTCATGTCCGCACAGAAGGGCCTCTCGACGAACGGGAAAAGAAGGACTGGGACCGGCGGATCGCCCGCCGCGCCGAGGCACAGGAAGAGGTCAATGTTTACGCAGAGATGAGGCGAAAGGCGCGATCGCCAAAACAGAAGCAAATGTGGCTCGATGACCTTCACCACGAGCAGCGGATCTTCGACCTCATCAACGATGCCATGCCTGAGCGTTACAAGACGAAGCTCGAGAACCGGTCCTGGGCGCAGGGCGCGTCGCGCGAGGGGAAGACCCTCGCCGAGCTGGTACGCAGCCGGAAGCGGTCACGGGAAACGAGAAGTTGACCCCATGCGCCAAGGCGAATCCACGGTTCAATTGACATACGCCTGTCATCTTGCGACCTCCGTCCCATGCAGCGTTTCCTTCTTTGTGGCCTTTCAATGCTCCTCATCGCTGCGGTCGGGCCCTCGCCAAGCGGCAGGGAAGGCTGGTTTCGTATCCAGGCACCGGACGGCCTGACGATTGGCTGGCAGCACGAGACTCAGCGTCCAGACGATGGTGGGCAAATCGAAACACTCGAGCGGCAGCTTTCGTACAGCGTTGACGGACATGTACCTGTTCGACAATTTCTGAAGCGGGTGACCATCCGCGACACTGCAGGTCGCCCAGTCAAGCAGTCACTCATGATCGGTGCTCAGCCAAACAAGGTGCGTAGCCTGAGCTCAGGTCACTCAACCGACCTGGTCTCGCTGCTTGCAATTCTCGACACTGCGGATGGAAAGCCAACCGCTGCCGACATTCGTGCGAGCCATGCGTCTGACGGTAAAATCATCGTCGCACGCTTCAAGGGGGACCAATTCGCTGCAGCCTGGTTCGTGGATGAGGCTGGAGGGAAGAGTCCACGCACTGTCGTCCAACCACAGCTCGGCGCAAGCATGACGTTCGTGACGTCGGATGTCCCCTTAGGCGCAGCGGACCTTTCACCGAGGTCCAGGATGCCACATCCAATGGTCCCCTCGCCCTATGTCATCACCCGGGCCGCGCGAGCTGGGCACCTGCGTTTTCAGTTTGAACTGCCTACCGGTCTTACTCTGACGGTCCCTCAAACAGGAGAGCAAAGGGTTCGCGTCGATGCCGGAAGCCTGACCCTTGATATTTGCCAGAAGTGCGGTCTGCAAAGGCCAACCGACCCGGCAAGTCTGAAACAATGGTCCTTGCCAAACGCCTGGCTGCAAAGCAGCGCACCTGAACTTCAGCGCGCGGTCAAATCGGTCATGAGGCCGGGCCAAACCCAAATGCAGACCATGAAGAGGCTGGGTGAAGTCGCGCGGACGCGGCTTTCGGGCGTTGACTACGATGGCCATTATTCCGCACGCGATGCCTGGAAGCGTCGCAAGGGCGATTGCACCGAAGATGCTGTTCTTTTGGCAGCGCTGGCGCGCGCTGCCGGAATCCCTGCACGCGTGGCAAGCGGCCTGGTTTATGACCGGGAGCGTTTCCACGGCGCGCGAGATGCATTTCTGCCGCATAGTTGGACACTGGCCTGGATCGATGGTCGGTGGCGCAGCTTCGACATCTCAATCGGCACCTTTGATGCAACGCATATTGCCCTGTCACTCGGCGACGGTGAACCGGAAGCCATTCTCTCCGGATGGCAAATCGGCGCGCTCCTCAAATGGCGCGATATGGCAGAAATCAGGCCGTCTACTCCTGCAAGGCAGTAGTTGCTGGGGTTGCCTCGACATTCGCTGATGTCGGCTCATCGTCAAAAATTATGGGTAGTTGATGGCCCACTGGAACAACTTCATTGCTTTCCCATTGCGCCTGGTACGGTTTGCGCAGACCGCCAACGATGATGACCATGTCATCATTGGCGCCATACTCTTCCGCCACTTGTTCGGACGAAGTCGCGTCTGCATCCTGCCCAAAAGCAGGAGTTCCAAATGTCGCAGCGCCAAGTGCAAGTGCCGCAATCGCAGACATCCTGGGAACGCGATAGGAGACACAAATTTCTTCCGGACAGGCCTGGACGAGCGAATAGCGCTCGGAGTCTGAAAGAAGGCTAAGATCGTGGACCTCGCGTTTGCACAAGCGGCAGATGTCGCCGTCAACAATGTCAGAGAGCGGCCCCTTGTAGGGGCACGGGCTTTGGACGATGGGGAACATGCCCATGGCAATCCTCCTAAAACCGCGGCCAAGCCGCAGTTCGATTTTGCGCGCATACCAAATTCACGAGCCAAAAACCAGCTTCACAGGAATGAGCTTGTAAAGGAATACAGCCCTTGCATCGGAGATGCAGATGCTTGGTGTCAACGCCAACGACTTGCCCTTGTGCCCCGCCGCAAGTTGAGGGTGCTCACGATCCGCGGCGTTGACGGGAACCGCGCAGAATAGCTAAAACTGCTGCTTTCACCTCCCATTTAACCGCACAGGAAATGCCGATGCTTCCCAGATCAATCGTGAAGCATGCACTTGCAGCTGGAGTTGTAACGGCGGCCGTTCCCAGTTTTCAGCCCGCTCTCGCAACCCCTCATGAGCACACCCAACTCGCGGATAACGACGCAGCTGCTGCGGCATTCTTGCACCAAGACCTTGCCACACTGACCGCGCTGGCAACTGGAGGAGATGCCGTCGCGCAAAACTATCTGGGTACGGCGTATTTTCTGGGTCGCGGCGCGCCGCAAGACTATGCTGCGGCTGTGATTTGGTATCAAAAGGCAGCTGACCAGAACCTCGCCGACGCACAGTTCGTACTCGGTATGATGTATGCTGATGGCCGGGGCGTGCCTCAGAATTATGTCACCGCGGCAAGCCTGCTTCGCAAGGCCGCAGATCAAGGACATGCCTTCGCGCAGGATAGCCTCGGCAGGTGGTATGAAAGGGGTGATGGTGTGCCTCAAAGTTATGTTGATGCCGTAAACTGGTATCGAAAGGCCGCCGAACAAGGGCATGCCTCAGCTCAAGACAACCTCGGATTGATGTACATCAAAGGTCTAGGTGTGGCGCAGGATTATACCGCAGCTAACCTCTGGTTGCGCAAGGCCGCAGAGCAGGGATACGCTCGCGCTCAAAACGATCTTGGCTTGCTGTATGCCAACGGCCTCGGCGTGCCGCGGGACTTTGTCGAAGCTTACAAATGGTTCGACTTGAGTGCGGCAGCGGCCAAATCGGAATCAAGCCGAGAAGAGGCCACCAGGAACAGGGACGAAGCCGCTTCTGGAATGACTTCTGCTCAGATCGGCGAAGCGCAAAAACAGGTGAAGGCGTGGCAGGCTGCGCGAAAAGACTAAGCGGCTGAGCAAATCCGCCAACAAGCCGAAGCTAGCAGCTTCGCTCAAAAGCAGAGCATCTATTTGAACTTGTCAAATGCGGCGTTGTTCTAACCGCTGGGGATAGAGATCTTGGTCCGGAATGGCGATTTTTAGCCCGAAAGCGGACAGTCCGGAATCGACCCCAAAGCAGACATCTCTCAACCTGATTTCATCAGCTATAGCGCACAACAATCGGGTATCATCAGTGCACCCGCCACATGTCCAAATACTTCAAGCGAGCTCAATAATGATCGCACGCGCAAGAACTGGTTATTTGGCTAGCTATAGCGGCGGGCAATGCGGTTTGACCGTCTGACCTCGTGGAAAAGCTTGCCGTCTTTGAAAGCCGCGAGGTTCTCGTGAATGAAAAAATGCTTCGCGTTCGACGTCATTTCGATCGCTACCCGCGTTTCGCAATTCCATCCTTCACGTCGATAGCTGGAGGATTGTCGAACCAGCCAGCGACAGCTGTCACGATCCGCCGGGTCGTAGCTGAGGTCCATGTCAGGTCCTGTGCCAAACAGCTCGGTGTTGGTCGGATCAATTCTGCTTGTCGAGGTTGGCCAAGCCCCCTTTACGTGGATACCTCCTTCCTCTTTCTCCTCGATAGTAAGCAATGGGTTGCTGGCCGGGAACCGGACTGCATTCTCAGAAATTGTCATAGCAGGCTCAGTATCTCGAGGCGGACGCACCGGGAGCGCCAGACTGCAGTCGGCAAGGTCGAAGCGCAGGGTGGGCCGCTCGGGCGATGGCCAAACGAGCGGCCAAAGGCTATCGGACAAAGCGAGGCGCATGATGTGGCCGGGTTTGAAGCGATAGGCGATCGGATTAAGCTCGACCGTCACGTCATAATTGCGTCCCGGCTTCAGGCGCCGCGCGGGCGAGTTGAAGCCGTCGCGAAATGAAAGGTTTAGGATACCGTAGCTGATCAACCAAGAGCGCCCTTCAGGATCGACTTCGCACAGGCGCGCAGCCAGAGCTGCAACTGGTCGGTTGCAGTTGAGGCGTAGTTTAACTTGCGGAGAACCCACGACATCAGTGGCCCGTCGGATGGGCATTTCAAAGAGCAACGACCGGGCATCATCGCTACTTTGTTCCCGTGGCAACTCTGTTTCGGCATAGGGAATCCACTCAGGCGAGGCGAGCCCGACCACTTTGTCGGCGCTGTATTCGAGCCAGCCGCTGGTGGGTACCTCAGAAAGCCGGAGCGGTGCGAGATGGAGAATGGATTCTTTGATTTCAGACGAGGGCCAGGATTGCTCGGCGGCCCAATGGCCTGGAATGTCGGCCATTCTGGTTTGGGTTGCGGTCGCCTCGCCAATATGGAAACGCAGTTCGGGATCGTCCATCACCCTGGTGCGTTCGCCGGCTAGCCAATGCTTCCACCAACGCTCTTCTTCATTGATCCACTCTAGGCCCGGTCCTGGGCGGCCGAATTGGGGATAAATGTGGCCCCATGCTCCGATTATCGCCTTGCGAGGCACGCGCAGAGCAGCGAGCAGCCGTAGCGCAGATCCCGCGTAGGAATCCGCCCAGCCGTCGACCAAATAGGCAGGACAGGCAATGGCTTGCGGATTGAGGCCCACTGAACCATGACGCCAATAGGCATCGTTCGTGTCATGTCCAAGCCAGCGTGCAGCGATTGAAGGAGCCGCATCCAACCTCTTGCGCCACATGTCTTCCCAGCGCGACCCGACCACCGCGGGGTCGGGTGGAGAGGCCATGACGAGTTCAAATCCTGCAGCCCATTTCATATTGGTCAGGCTAGGCAGGCCACCGACGTAATGAGCATCATTGCGAAAGCGCATGTCGCTTGCACACATCGGCATGATCGCCTTGAGAGCGGGAGGCTGCCGCGATGCCACTTGCAAGGTCGCAAATCCGCCCCAGGAAATGCCGCGCATACCGACCGCGCCAGTGCACCATCGCTGAGCCGCAAGCCAAGCAATGATGTCAATTGCGTCCTGCTGTTCGCTTTCAAGATATTCGTCGGTCAAAACTCCTTCGGAATTTCCCGATCCGCGGATATCGACACGTGCGAATGCGATTCCCCGTTGAGCGAGAGCATGCCCCCAATAATCGTCAAATTGGCGGTAGCGATCGAATGTGCGGTAGGGGATATATTCAAGTACAACAGGAAAGCGGTCCCCCGCTGGAGCGTCGGGAAGCCAGATTCGCCCAGCCAGATTGATTCCAGCCGACACCGGAATCCATACCGGCTCGATCGTCTGCACAGCGTAGCTCGGTGGTGCATTTGCAGCAGCGCGCGCCAGAACTGGGGTCAACGCTATTGCGCTGAAAAATGTCCTGCGGTCCAATTTCGGCATGTTCCCTCCCATCTTTCCGGCGCGCCACAGGCTCCAATGCCTCCCAATTAGGGCGCAGGACCATTGAAATCTGCTGTACGCGACAAGACAAAATTGGACGTGCAGCGAGCCCAAAAACGAACTTCGCCTATCGCAATGCTAGGCCGCCATGCCGCGGGGGGAAACGACAAAGAAGGCATATTGCGATGCAATTAGTGTAACCGGTTGGATTGCATGTATTATTATAGCTATTTCATCGTTCCATTAGTTTTTCGAATGATGCTATTCGGAATAGGCACTCGCCATCCTCTCTCGAACACGTGATCATCCTCTCCCAACAAAAGGCGCCGGCCTGCACATGCGGGGCAAAGGCGAGGGGCAACTTAGGGGGAAGGTTCAATGACAGCTTCAGCAAGATACTTGTGCGGCGTCGCTGCGATTGCAGCTCTGCTCGGCAATTCCGCTGTATTTGCACAGGGCGTGCCTGAGCAGGCAAAAGGTTCGTCCAAAGCACCTGTCGCTGAAGAGTCTGCTGGAGACATCATTGTCACTGCAACCCGACAGGGCGCGTTGTCCATACAACGAGTGCCAATGGCGATCACCGCAATTTCACCAGATGACCTGCTTCGAAGTGGCTTGGGCGGGCTCGATGACTATACCCGCGGGATCCCATCTGTCTCGCTCCAGTCGTCGGGGCCGGGGCGAAATAAGATCGATATACGCGGGGTCACGTCAGGAACATTCGACTTTACTGACGCGCAAGATCGGCCACTGGTTGCTGTATATATCGACGAAGTGCCAATTTCCCTCGCCTCAAGTAACCCAGAACTGAAAGTGCTTGATCTCGAGCGCGTCGAAGTGCTGCGAGGGCCGCAAGGGACCCTGTTTGGCGCTGGATCAATGTCCGGCACTGTCCGAATGATTACGCAAAAGCCTGATACCAAGGCCGTTTTCGGTTCCGCGGAAGCTGGTCTGTCAGTCACTGAGAATGGTGGGGCCAATTACAACTTGCGCGGAATGGCCAATTTGCCGATTGTTCAAGACCTGCTCGCCGTCAGGATAACAGGTTACAATGGTCGCGAATCTGGCTTCGTCGACAACATCGCAACCGGCAACAATGATGCGAACTCAAACACAAACACCCAAGGTCGGATCGCCTTGCGGCTAACCCCAAGCCAAGGTGTCGTGATCGATGCCAGCGCGACGTACATGGATCTTGACGCCAAGGCGCTGCCCACGGGCTATCTCGGCCTCGGAAAACACAAGACGTCAATTCTTGGTCCCGAGTTTTACCGAGACAAGCTTGCAGTTTACAACCTTACTGGAGGGTTCGATGTTGGGGTAGGCGATATTGTTGCCAGCGTGAGTCACGTAAATCGCAACAATCATACTGCTATTGGCGGCAATCAGTACCTCCTTGCCGAGTTCCTTTTTGGTCAAGTCATTCGGGCAAATATCTTCCTGAAAAACGACATCAGTGAATGGGACTACGAAGCGCGCTTCTCTACCAAGGGTTCTGGTCCAGTTCACCTCGTTGCTGGCCTCTTCTACCAAGATCAACGACGCGTAGTCTGGCAAAACGATCCAAGCGACAACTTTGATGCGCGCTTTGGGGCTCTGCTCGGACTACCGCCAGGTGGATTCAAGTCGACAGACTTTGGCGCCTTTACACCCGACACAGACTTTTCGGGCCTTCAGCATTTACGCGAGCGTCAGTTTGCCGCGTATGGCGAAGTAACATGGGCACTCACCCCAAAGCTGGATGTAACCGGTGGGTTACGTTACTTCAATTGGAAGCAGGATTTTTCTCTCTTCTTCGGCGGCTTTTTCGGAGTTGACGAAACTGGAACTCCACTCACGACGCAGGACCGCGCGCGCGAAAATGGTGTAAATCCGCGGGCGGTGGTTTCCTATAAGATCAATGACAACGTCATGCTATTTGCTGAGGCCTCAAAAGGCTTTCGCTATGGTGGAGTCAACCAACCATTGCCACTTGGGCTATGCGGGCCAGAGCTCAACTCAATAGGATTGACCCGCGGGCCGGTGACCTTCGGCGCTGATAGCTTGTGGAGCTATTCGGTAGGTGAAAAGGGCCGCTTCTTTGACAACCGATTAAAGCTCAATGCGACAGGCTTCCTGATTACTTGGAACGACGTCCAAACCAAACGCCAGCTGCCAAGTTGCTCGTACTATTTCATCCAGAATAAGGGGCAAGTGGTTAGTCGCGGGCTTGAACTCGAGACGAGTTTCGCGTTGACGCCCTCGGTTACCATAGGCTTTAGCGGGTCCTATACCGACGCCGAGGCGGATGGCGCGATAAGCAACCTTAATGCGCAGGATGGCGACCCAGTACCCTATTTCCCGCGATACATCGCGACGGCTACTGCCCAGTACCATCGCCCGGTAGGCAATGGGGAGTTGGTCCTCGATGGCAGTTGGGCCTTCCGCGCCGGGGTTGACACACAGTTCAACCATACCCTGGCTCAAAATCGGCACATCCCGGCGAATGACTACCTCGCACTTTCTGCTACGTATCGCATTGGTCGCATGGAGTTCGGTCTGTTCGGCCAGAACCTTACAAACGGAACCAAGATATTGCTGCGGTCGCCCAACAATTTTCCCACTTTTCAACCTGGCGATTCGGTCTCTTGGGCGCGCCCCCGAACTTTTGGTGTGAGAACGAGAGTCAACTTTTGATTTGCATTCCGCATTGTTGAGATCTGGGACTCGAAATTTGTACCGTTCGCGACCTCCTTCACGAGAACTTAGGGCGCGGAAGGTGCGGAGGCGATTGGTATGGCCATCTGGTTTGATTACGTAATGCAAAACTGCCGACGCGATCCAGCATTCGAGCTCCCAACAGTAGGTCTTTAAGTCGCATATTTGTCCCGTGCCTGCTTTCAGCCGGCAGATTTCCAAGCGCGAATCGGCAGCTTTGGGGCGTGATTTTGGATAGCTGCCGCTCCAAGTGGGTTGTCCGGCACCCGCGAATGGCCGGACACAATGCCTGGGCGATCAGATGACTTGCCAGTGGTATCGTTTATCGAGTTTGGAGAGTTGGCTGAGGAATCCTTCGCGCTGCATTCCGGTTGTGGCTGCATCATGCATGTGGCTCAACGTCACGACCATTCTTACTTGACCTTCTCCCACAACCAAGAAGTCGACCGCGATTGTGCTGTCGTAAGGCACAACATTTGGCAGGAAGTCGATCATCTGGGTCAACACCAGATGATCGTGGGGTCGGAATTCCGAAAAGATGCCACGGCAGGGTTGCGCGGTAGGCGCACCCATTTTCTCCATCGCCGCCACCGCCTCGGGTGTGTTGGCAACCATGTCATAATGCAGCGCGCCGCCCTGCCATGGTTCGAGCAGGTGCACGTCCGCGCGAAACTCCTTCGGACCCCACCAGGATTCAAAGCCATCCTTGGTCGTCCAGAGTTCCCAGAGCTCTTTTGGCTGGGCGGCATAGGTACGTTCGATCACGAGGCTCGATGTGATCGGCTCAACCATCTTTAAGGCTCCTCCTTCTTCTGCGCTCTTGCTGCCGGTCTTCGAGCGCAGCACTGAAGCGGCTCATCCGTGCATCCCAGATCTGTCGATATTCGCTAAGCCAGGCGTCGATCTCGCGAAATGGCTCCGGCCTCAACGAGTAGAGCCGGTGCGTTCCTTCAGGTCGCACCACGACGAAGCCGGCTTCCGAGAGGATACGCAGATGCCGCGAAACGCCGGATTGATGGATGCCGACCTCCGCAACGAGATCGTTGACCGGGCGCTCACCAGAACGCAGCGCATCGATGACGCGGCGGCGCGTCGGATCAGCAAGCGTGAGAAAAGGATCAATATGCACAACAAGATATATATACTAGTATGCATATTTAAGCAAGACTGCCCCCATGCTCTGTGTGTGGCCATAGGGTGAAACGACATCGCGTCTGAACCATCTTGTTGCGCTGCCGATGTCAGCTATCCACAACAAATTCGCCGAAGCGGGCGGGCAGTGAGCAACCCCATAGCGGACTCTGGACCAGCGTGTTAGCTATTCGCGATGGGCAAGCTTCGTATTGCGGCGGCGATCATGTTGTTTGGGCTCGGCGGGTGTTTTGCAGGCCAAAGGCAAGGCGTTCAAAAAGGACCTGCTGAGGCTCTGGCTGTGGCGATAGCCTATTCTACTAGTCATTATTCAAAGGACGCTTTTCGGCCAGATGGCGCAAGGCTTGAGTATGCCGTGCACGAGGTAGGCGATGCCTGGCAAGTTGACCTTGGGCCTGAAGGCTACTTGGGCGGCGGTTTGCAGGTCATCGTCCGAAAGGCAGACATGAAGGTGATTAGCGCATTGCGCACGCAGTAGAATCCAATCGCAACGGACGGTCCGCTTTCCACCCCATTGCAGACAAGCAGACAGTCGTTAAGCTACATGAATTGTGAGCCATCGTTTCCTTATCACTGGTTTGTCGTTATTGGTCGCCTGCAGCACAGGCCAGCCAAACAATGAGCTTGTGATCGATACGAAAGATGGCCCCAGCTCTGAGCTTGTCGCGAAGATCGAGAATAAACTTTCGAGCGATCCCTGTCTCTCCAAGATTGAGGTGATGCGGCGCGAATATCGATTTGCTTCGCGCGACGGGAAAGTTGAGCGAGGCTTGATTGATATAAACGTTCAGGAAGCAGGAATTGATGGATTGCCTTCGGGACGCTTTGTCGTTGGACCGCAGACGTCGATGTCAATTGACGACAGACCTTATTTCGTCGCGTTTGCGACCTACGTTGTGAGCAGTGATGCCTTGGATTTGTGGGCTTGTGGTAGGAACACTGCCGCGAGCATTCGCCACGATCGCCTCTACTGAATGTCCGCTTTTCACCCCCTAAGCGCCATCTCCGGAGGGATCATATGCAATCATATGGCGGAAGTACTCCACCACGCTATGCTCCCTAGGCAAACAAAGTTGGAAGTTTGATGGTTGCCGTCCGTTCTCGTCGCATCGCAAAATGTGCAGCCATTGCCCTAACTTTGGGATTGGTTGTCGCATTTGCTTGGATGAGAATTTCCGGCCTTAGCGAAAGCGAACTTGACGTCATAACTGGATGCATCTGCGTAATGGCAATCATCAACGGGACGCGAGTGTCGGTCGCTCGCTAGCTATGCGTCCTTTTCCGACTTTCGGCAGTATCGATGGTATGACATGTGCAAACCTTCTCGGCAGCGGGGGTGCCGGAGCAATGAGCAAGATCAAGCGACAAGTGCACTTGGAACCCCACCTCAATGCAAAGCAAAGCGCGCAGCTTTTTGCAAAAATCGTGCACGAGCTCGTCCAACTTGGAGAAATTGGCCTCGCTCAGGTCCCAGCTGCGACCGCCGAATTCAAATGGGAGCGTTCCACCGAAGCTAACTACGGCAAGAGAGCCTAACTCTCTTAAAGAGGAACAGGCGACGCGCATGGCGCGTCCATGCTAACCCAATCGACTGCGGAGGCGGGAGGCAGCGCTACGGAGCTCTTGGACTTGCTTCCTTTGCTTGAGATTTCAAAGACCTGAGACTTGTTGTTATCGAAAGTTTCTATGCTGCTATTTAGCTGCTTTGCTTCCTTTGCGGAAATCTCGGGCTTGTAGACCCTTCTGCTCATGACCGTCGTGATTGTGCCGTTCGCGAGGCTTGCGTCCCGCCAGTAAGCGACGCCTCCCAACCTCACATCGACGGGGTCTGCCTGATAATCCCAAATCCGCGTCGGCTTGGCTGCCGGAAGCTTGACAGTTGTTGCCCAACATTTGAATCGTGGAAACTCAGTTATCCATGGTGCGGCTTGATCTTGTTCGGCCGGTCTCTTGAGACTGTCCGGCGCATAGAATCCGGCGCCCATGATCATGAGTGTGTGGCGGCCATCGCCGTCGACTTCCCAATCGAGCTTGCCGGTGCCGACAATCGAAAAGACCAACGCTGCTTGCTTGTCGGAATAACGCCATGAAACGGATTCGGCGTCGACGAAACTAGCATTCTCCTTCCAGTATCCTTTTAACGCCCGATCTGCATCTACTGTCGACATCCCGGCAAGCGTCGTGCGAAGTTGGTAGACGCCGTCACCACGAAGGATATTCTGGGCAGATATCTTGGCCGCCCGGTCAAATCCGGAGCTCGCATCTATATCTAAAACCGAGATGAATTGTGGAACGGGAGGCGGGACAGCAACGATCGCCTCGAGCTCAACGGGTCCCGACCTCACAGGCAGCGCCCAACGATATGCAGGTTTCGGCAAAAGATTGAGGTATTGGTCGCCAAGGCTGGTTCCATCGAGCCAATATGACTGATTTCCGATGCGGATTCTAACGAGGACATGATTAAACACGGCCGGTGTGGGGAGACGTTCATTCATGCCGTCGTTTGCTACCGTGTTTACGAGCATTGCCTCACCAGGTACGCCGAGCTCGCGAAGCAGCGCGAGAAGGAGCGCCGTCTTGGCCTTGCAATCGCCGAAGCGCCGGTTCCATGTTTCATCGGCAGTCGCAGGCCTGTAGTTGCCCGCATCGAGTCCCACATAGACATAGCGAATCTGGCTTTCGACCAGCTTCAGGGCAGCCATTGCGCGCTCACCGGGGTCTTGTGTGGCCGCAGCAATTTTTGCGGCTTCTGCCAAGACAGGTGAACCGGGACTCAATTTGGACGCTTCTTCAAACAATGGCCAGAATTGGTGCGATACGTCTGACCATGACGTAAAGTCAGAATACTCAAGATAGCGTCTTACGTTCATCCGAGGCGGCGCGCCGTCGGTGAGAATAGCCGATTTCGGATCCCTCAGCTCATATGCGAGCTCAACCTGGCCACCGGCAGGCAGTGCTTTGAGGCCAATCAGATCAGGCGTCGCTTGCCATTTTACGGTCTTTCCTTGAGGCCAGATGACTCGCGAACGGAATGTCCCAGGCAGTTCGACAATAGGCAATTGCCCTACCCCGAAAAAGTGATTGCCAAATGTCTTGTCGCGTTGGCGAATAGTGATTGCGACCTCGATCTCGTCGCCGACCCTGAGACCGGGAATTTGCATCGTTGCTGTCAGCAGTCCGTTCAGCTCAGACGCTTCCAGACCCTCTTCACGCTGGATGACCAAAAATTTGGTCGTCGCCAGAACATCAATGCGTTTGTCTTCACGGATGATGTTTAGCAGGTGTACTATCGCTTCTCCCCCCTCCGGATCCCAGGTCAATGCGATCTTTCCTGCATCCAGTGCATCTGGTGCCAGAATCTTCAGCCGATAAGCCGAATATGTTTCAGTCCCATTGTCCGTAAAACGTACTTGTGTGTCATTGTAGGCAACGCGAAAAGGCGCGCCCTCGCTTGCAGCGGTCGGCGTTTGTGTTGGGGGCGGCAATATCCAGCCTGGAGCCGGCGCATATTGAACCTGATGCGTGCTGGCGAGTATTGGGGAGGAAATCGCAATGAGGGCCGAACCCAAGGCCGCAATAGCAGTTCTCATGCACTCCCCCCACTGATCGGCACTCGGTCGATTGGCGCTGCCAATATCAGCACCGGCGCAACACCAATGCACCAACTATCATTCTGCGCTGCTGGCAGATTAGCAGCGGGACGAGCCGCGTCGAGTACTTGGCCCGATTAATTTTGCGTCATTCCAAGACTGACAAGTTTCAGTCGTCCCGCGACCAAATTTGAGTTACGCTTGATCATGAAGATATTGGAGACACGGTTTTGACGAAACTTTTTGCCTGGCGACTTCCGTTGCTCGCACTGTTCTTGATGACGGCAAGCATTTCTGGACAAGCAGCAAGTGAACCAAAAACTGAGAATGCAGCTGCCGCGGGCGTGAGATCCCAAGCTGTGCAGACAGAGGGATATATTTCAGACAATGACTATCCACGTGAAGCAATCCGCAACTACGCGGAAGGCACCGTGGTTGTTCAGTTCACGATATCCACCAACGGACGCGTGCCAGTTTGCGAGATTGCTCAATCAAGTGGCTCGGACTTACTCGACGAGACAAGCTGCGCGCTGATTAAGGATCGATTCAAGTACGTTCCCGCCAGGGGAATTGATGGCAAGGCTGTATCTGAAACGCGCACTCAAAGGATAACATGGAGGTTGCCAGGTGGGGAAGCGAGTCTTGAAGACATCACTCCATCCACTCTTGATATCGAACTGATCGTTTCGCCAGACGGCTCAATCAAGGCCTGCAAAGTTCTCAAAGCAGTTGGCTTTAATTCGAACGTCCCGGAATCGGCCTGCGCCTACATGAAGGCACACCGCAAATTCAAACCGTTCGAGGGCACAACGGATAAACGTCTTACTTATCATGACACCGTTGAAGTGGCTGAAGTCCAGTAGTTGGGCAAACTGTGCCTATTGGCGCCTTTGAAGCCGAATTGACTCGTGGCCTGTCCAATTTGGTGAGACCTACCAAAGATCGCCTGTATTCCCAAGGTGATGTGGTTTGCATTGCTGGGCCGTCACCATAGTCGTGGAAAGCGGGAATCCGTATTGGATCTCGATAGGTTGGCAACCGCCTAAACACTGTCCCCAGAAAACGGCTGCCCCAAACATGTTTCCGTCGCAGCGCAACGATCGGGAAAGCTTTAGCGCCTACGTCAGCGGCATTGATTGAAATGTTCCGAAACGAATTCGCATGGTTCGCTCTCTGCTGTTGGCCTTTTGCATACTTGTTTTCCCTGGCTGCAGGTCGCTTGCAGCGTCCGACACGCTTGCGCCAATTTCGACTTCCCCAGACGAAAAGACGGAACGTGATGCGATTCTGGGTAAAGTACAGGCAGCGATCGCAGCGAGCGATTTTGCCGCCCTAAACGGGATGGAAGAAGAGTTTCGTTCAAGTCGCGCGCGCATGCCGAGCGGTTTGTGGAAATTGGCCGTGTTCCATGCCGGCCTCCAGTTTTATCTCGCCAAAGGCTTGGAGCGGCAGTTCGACTGTCAGTACCGGACTGCCGAGTTCATTGCGAAATGGGCAGCCGCCGCGCCAGACAATCCAGCGCCAGTCATCACTGATGCGGCCATGCTGGACAAGCAGGCCTGGTGTTTTCGCGGCGGGGGTTACGCAGACCATGTGGCGCAAGGAGACTGGCCGAAGTTTCGCAAGGGCGTAGCCGCTGCCTTTGGAACGCTGGAGCAGCACAGCGCAACAGCCTCCGCCGATCCCGAATATTACGCGGTCAAGCTCGGCGTATTGCGAGACATGAGTGCGAGCCCGGAAGCATTCCACACCTTCCTGGATGAAGCGGTGGCGCGTGAACCGGACTATCACAGGACCTACTTCATGGCCGTATGGTCCTACCTGCCCCAATGGGGCGGAAGCTATGCTGCAGTCGAACAATTTGCGCGCTACGCGGCAGATCAAACGAGTGGCAGCGAACAGGATGGCCTCTATGCCCGCATATTCTGGTCGCTTGAAGAGTGCGGATGCGAAATCGTCAAAGTGGCAGCAGATTGGCCAAGAATGAAGCAGGCGATGAGGGACGTTTACAATCTCTATCCGGTCGCTTCGAACAGCGAATACTTCACTGACCTGGCCTGTCGAATGGGTGACGTCGAGGAGGGGCGCCGCTATCTGCGGGCGGCTCATCCTGAATTCACCGACGACGCGTCCTTTGCTCCGATGTTCACCTATTGCGATAGCCGCGCGCAAATGGGCAAGTAAATTGCGGCAATGACGCTCTGCGCCTCACAATTCAGAAGCGGGGCGTCGCGATGGGGTAAGACCAAGCCTTGAGATCTGTCTGCTTGAAACCTGAGCTGGTTTGAAACGAGCAATCCTCAAAAAGGCGGATGCTTAGAACTGTGCCGTTGTCTTGACGGAAGAGCATTCCGGCAAATGCGTCTCGACCCTTCTCGCTGAACCATTCCACAGCAATCACTCGGTCTCGATCAAGACCAGAGGTTCTCGACTTCGTCGATGTCATTGGGCTGTCAGCATAACCTCGCTGAATGGAACCGAGGACTTGGGCATCCGTCAGGCCTTAGCAGGACTTGGTCTGGCTGCATCCGGTATGCGCGATGCATGCAGCAAACAGGAGCTGGAGCTTCATTGGTAGAAGTTCGCATCATCGTCTGATGTCTGCAAGCAGGTCGTTCACTGACCCGCCGCAACTGCGCGTTAGGGGTGGCATGCAGACATCATCATGCTAGGTCTGCGTTGTGCTTCGCCAACCAACATTTGGAACTGCCCTTTTGATTTGCGGCGCGTTGTTTATTGCGCCCGGCTGCAACCCTGCGGTCGAAAAAACGGAAAATGTGGATAAAGTCTTCACGTCAGACGTGGCCGCTGATTTTGCGTTGCCGGAAGCCAAGGTGCTTGAACTGAGAAAGCAAGCCCGTATCGGCGACTTGAAAGCTGCAAACGAGTTGCTCCAGTACTACTCCGCTCAAGAAAACCAGTCTGAAATGCTGTATTGGGAGGACTGGTTAGCAAAGCGAGGCGATGAAAGTGCCTTACGATCTCAATCATTAACCGCCTACATTTACGCCGAACGGCTCGGGGATCGTGACCCCGAGAAGCTCAAACTATTGGAACGGGCCCGAAAACTGAATCCGCGAGATCGGGAGGACGACATTGAAACTTCCTATGCCACAAGGCTCGAATTAGAATGGAAGCGCGTTAAGGCTGTCCAGAGACAATAGCCAACCTTGGTGGGCTTACACCGCCATGCGTTTTCGATACCTCCCAGTAGGCCGGAATAGGGTCGTAGGCAGACGTCATGGAGCAGCCGTATGTGCAGCGAGATATGCTTCAGAAGAAGCACTCAACATACCGTGAGAAGCCAGCTTTTCTAGAGTAGCAGACGTGACGAGTGGCTGCTCCGCGTCATCCTCCGGAACCGCCAATACCCTGTCAGGTCCTGCCGCATTAGCAATCATCACTACGTAGTGCCCGTCGTGGCTTCGGCTCGGCAAGGCAAGCGTATCGAACTCCGACCAAAGTGCTCGCCTCCTGAACACATAGCGATAACGTTTGGCCGATTGACGCAGCCTGAACTCTTCGGATTGGAGCACCGAATAGGCGTGCTTCGCGTCAATCGATTGGTCATAGGAGCCTCCGCAGCTGACCAGCGGTAGCGCAAGCCAAAGCCAGCCTATTCTTAGAGAAGCCGAATACATTGCTCCATCTTAATGACAATTCGCTACTCGATTGTGAAGGTCCGCTAAGGGGTCGGAAGCGGACAGTCCGCTTTTGGGAGGCTCCCCGGACATGGGGAGCCTAAATTTCAGATTTCAGTCCGCTCGGACAGCGTCAACGCGTCGTCAATATCGACGCCGAGGTAGCGAATTGTGTTCTCGATCTTGCTGTGCCCGAGCAATATTTGCACGGCACGCAAATTGCCAGTTCGCTTGTATATCATTGATGCTTTGGTTCGCCGCAGCGAGTGAGTCCCATATTCTCTCGGGTTCAAACCAATTGCAGAGACCCACTCGTCCACCAGCCGCGCATATTGTCGCGTCCCAAGATGGCCCAGGCAATTTATACGACTGGGGAACAAGAAATCCCGTTGAGAGCCCCCGCGACGATCGAGCCAAGCCAGAAGGCTCTTTCGAGCATCTGTCATAAGCTCAAACTGCACAGGACGACCCGTCTTCTGCTGGACAATTGTTGCACGATTCCGGACTTGATCGCCGGAAACGACGTCTCCGATTTTCAGCTTGACGATATCGCAGCCGCGCAGCTTGCTGTCGATCGCGAGATCAAAGAGCGCGCGGTCGCGTACACGATGGTGCTCATCAAGGAAGAACCGTATTGCCCAGACGTCCTTGGGTTTAAGGGCGCGCTTTGCGCCAACGAGACTGCCAGCATTCCAAGGGCGGCGCTCGCCAGCACCTAGACCGCGATCAGATATTCCCATTCTACATCTCCTTCGGCCGGAATGGCCGAAGGAGAAGCTATTGCGCAGAGCTTTTCATCGCCTTTCCCCTCGCCGAGCCAATACCCATTGGCACACTGGCAAAAATCGATGGCTTGGTGACTCCTCCGCAAACATTGTCGGCCCAGTTCCTTCAATAAGGCTATCAATACCTGCTATTTCCATTCGACTTCGTGCGCACAGCAAGCATTGGTGTTGATGCGCCCGCTTAAGGGCGCAGCGCTCCGGCCGTGAACGGCTCGGAGCATGAGGCAGTGGGACCGGCACAGCGCCTGGTCTCGCAAGGAGACCTCAAATGACCGAACAAGTTCCTACCTCTAGCGAAAGCCCGACCTCCAGGACCGGACCGAGCAAAGCCGCCACAATTGAAAAGCTGCTGTCCCGCCCCAAGGGCGCAACCCTTGCCGAGATTGTGACTGCGACCGGTTGGCTGTCACACAGCGCGCGCGCCTTCATGACGGGCCTCAGGAAGAAGGGGCTAGAGCTGGTCCGTGAGTGCCGAACCAACGGCGAGACCGTTTGGCGGATTGAGCGCTGAACGTGGCGCGCGTTGAAGATCAACTGGCTGGGCTGGCGTCGATGGCGCCAGCCCGGTTGCGGGCCGAATGGCGACGATTGCATCGGGGGCAGAATTTGCCCGAGGGCCTGACCGCAAGCCAGCTCATGCGCGGCATCGCATGGCGACTGCAGGAGAAGGCTTACGGAGGACTGACCCCTGCCAGAGTGCGGGAGCTGGACCGGCTGGCTGACCGGCTGTCGGTCGAAGGCGAGATCGATATCGGGGGAACGCGCTCTCTCAAGCCCGGCACCCGACTGGTCCGGCACTGGCACGGGAAGATCCATTGCGTGACCGTGCTCGACCATGGCTTCGAGTTCGAGCAGCGACACTATTCTTCGCTCACTCAAATTGCTCGACAGATCACCGGCGCTGCATGGTCAGGACCAAGGTTCTTCGGGCTGAAGCGCAAGGACCAGGAGCCATCATGAAGCATGATGCGCCCAAGCGGCGTCGCTGCGCGATCTATACGCGCAAGTCGACTGATGAGGGTCTAGAACAGGCGTTCAATAGTCTCGATGCCCAACGGGAGGCCTGTGCCGCCTATATCCTCAGCCAGACCCACGAAGGCTGGGAGGCTAGTTCAGAGCTCTACGACGATGGCGGCTATTCCGGCGGTTCCATGGTCAGGCCAGGCTTGCAACAATTGCTGGAGGACGTTGAAGCTGGCAAGATCGACGTGATCGTTGTCTACAAGGTCGATCGCCTCACGCGGAGTCTGGCCGACTTCGCTCGGATCGTCGACATCCTCGACAGGAAGGGCGCGTCGTTCGTGAGCGTGACCCAAGCGTTCAACACCACGACCAGCATGGGGAGGCTGACCCTCAATGTCCTCCTCTCATTTGCTCAGTTCGAGCGCGAGGTTACCGGCGAACGCATCCGTGACAAGATAGCAGCATCAAAGGCACGTGGCATGTGGATGGGAGGCGTGGTGCCGCTGGGCTATGAGATCAGGGATCGCAAGCTCGTCATTGTGCCAGATGAGGCTGAGCGCGTGCGGCACATTTTTAATCGCTACCTGCAGCTTGGCTCCGTCTATGCGCTCCAGGCTGAGCTTGCAGCCCAGGGTATCCGAACCAAGGCCCGGACGCTCAAAGATGGTCAGGTCTATGGCAATTGCGGCTTCAGCAGGGGCGGGCTTTATCAGATGCTCGCCAACCGGATCTACCTTGGCGAGATCACCCATCGCGGCAAGTCTTATCGGGGCGAGCATGAAGGCATTGTCGATGCGGTCACGTTCGAACGGGTCCGCGACTTGCTCTCCGTCAATCGCGTGGAACACCGACATGCCGTCCATGCCGAACATCCCAGCCCGCTTGCAGGTATCCTGTGGGATGGCGAAGGGCGCCGCATGTCGCCAAATCATGCGAACAAGAATGGCGCCAGATATCGTTACTATATCAGCTGCAAGGACAAGGAGCGGTTGTCCCTCCCAGTGCTCCGCGTTCCGGCCGGCGATATCGAGAGTCTTGTCTTCCACCAGCTGCGACGTCATTCGGATGCCGACTGGGACACACCCCACCCCACCCGGGAACTTGTCCTGCAGCACATTGACAGGATTACGGTGCATCAGGATCGCATCATCATGAGGTTTGCGGGCAGCGATGAGCCGGTAATGGTCAACGCTTCGCTGGTCCGCTGCAGCGGAGAGACCCGGCTGGCTGCGGCTTCGGAAGACTGGGCTCATGTTCGCCGCGATCAATCGCTCATAAAACTGGTGGTTCGCGCGCATCAGGCGAGGAAGACTCTTGCAGATCCAGCCCACACGTCGTTGGAAGCCGCAGCCGCGAGCATGGGCTTGTCGGGCCAGTATTTCTGCAAGTTGCTGCGACTAAGCTACCTCGCACCGGACATCACGGCAGCCATCCTTGATGGTCGGCAGCCAGCCCACGTCAACCGGCATTTTCTGGCGCGCTTCAACAACCTGCCGATCGATTGGGCTGGACACCGCACGATGCTCGGCTTCGCCTAAGCTCGCCTCCCACAACTGCCGCGCATCACATCTGCAACAATCGTGCAACGCATCTTCCGACCGCGAAATCGAACACTTGAGAATCAGGACTCTCTGCAACGCAAAATCTGCGTCCCAAAGGCGTCTTTGGTCCTCGAGTAAAGTTGCCTGGCCTGCCGATATGTCCCTGAATTATGGGCTCAAAAGCGAGCCTGAACGCAAGCGCCCAATCTCATTTTCTTTGGGGTATCGACTGCGTGGTGGGCGCTGACGGGCTCGAACCGCCGACCCTCTCGGTGTAAACGAGATGCTCTACCAACTGAGCTAAGCGCCCGCTTGCGCAGGAATTGCGCCTTTGCCCGATCAAGGCAGGCGGGGCAAGCCCCTCAAACGATGAGACCTTCCTGCCCCTGAGCCGCTGCCAGATAGGCGCTCATCGCCAATGCAGCGGGGTCGGTCAGGCTGATATGGATGCGGCGACCATCTGCGGGGTCGGCTCGCCTCTGGACCAGGCCCGAATCAATCAGCGTGCGAATCCAGCGCAGCGCCGTTGTCGAAGGGACCGCAGAGGCAATGCACAAACTGGTCACGGACACACTCTCGCCTTCAAGCCTTGCTGCCATGAGGTCGAGCAGCATGTCCCAGGCGGGATCAGCAAAAAGTGCCGGGTCGAAGAAGCGATTGCGCAATCGACGCTGGCGCAGGATGGCGCGCAAATCTTCTGCCCGGGGCAAGGCGGGCGCGAACTGGGCAGGCTCCGCCGCAAAGGTGGGCCGCATATCCTCGACGCGCCTTGCAGGTTTCAAGCCATCGCCCGACTCCGCACCTGCAGGGCTGGACAGCCTCGCCAGCGTCTGGGCAATGCGGCTGACTTCTTCGGCAAGCCTGCGAAGCCGTTCATTGTCATCCTCCGACGAAATGTCGGCAACACCGAACCGCACATCCTTGTGCCACGCCAACGCCAGCGCAGATACGCGGTCAATCAGATCCGGATCGCACAAGAGCGTGATGGGCCCCGAATGCAGGCGTGCCGCGACACAATCAAGCAAGGCAAAACGCGCAGCAACAATGACAGGGCGGTTGTCGCGCACTGCAATATAGCTCAGCACATCGAGCAGACGATCCGCGACCGGGCCATGGTCATCGGTCAGATCGACGACAACTGCATCGATCGAAGCCTGACGATTGAGGCGGTCAACGGCGTCCTCAACGGGCAACCGGCCCGCAATACGCCCGCCAACAATGCGAACCGAGGCCTCAGCGGCCAATCCCCCTGCTTCACTATCTGCGAATATCAGTGCACTCGGACCCGAATCAAAATTGCCAGCCTCGCCAAGAAACCCCGTCATTTGATACCTCAGTTACGCACAATACACCGACGGTCATGCTGCCAGCCGATCCCCTCACCGCTGAAACTGCCATGCTTTGCCCGACCCGTCCTTGCGGGTTAACGCCATAATGGTGTGAAATGCCGGGCAGGCCAATCCTGCAATTCAGCGGGCCCGACCCTTTTGGATCGGAGCAACTGCGATTCATGAGGAAATACGCAGCGCAATGCCTCCGAATTGGATGCGATTGTCATGGCCGCGTTAAGATATTCGAACGGATTCCATCCGCATTGTCACGCTCCAGCCCGGACGGTGTGGTCCCGGCCATGGCTGCTGAACCTCCGGCGTCCCTTCCCCAAATGTCAGCGCCGGAGGTTCAAAGCCGACCTCCGCATCCGGATCAGTGCTGCAGGGCCTTGACGATATCTTCGACCATCTTCTTTGCATCGGCGAGCAGCATCATCGTCTGGTCCATGTAGAAGACATCATTGTCGACGCCGGCATAGCCCACGCCGCCCATCGAACGCTTGATGAAGAACACGGTCTTGGCCTTGTCCACATCGAAAACCGGCATGCCGTAAATGGGCGACGACTTGTCCGTCTTGGCAGCCGGATTCACGACATCGTTCGCGCCGATGATGAATGCGACATCGGTCTGTGCAAATTCGCCATTGATATCTTCCAGCTCAAACACTTCGTCATACGGCACATTGGCCTCGGCAAGCAGGACGTTCATATGCCCCGGCATGCGCCCGGCAACCGGATGAATCGCGTATTTGACCTTGACGCCCTCCTTCTTGAGCAGGTCAGCCATCTCCCTGAGGACATGCTGCGCCTGGGCCACAGCCATGCCGTAGCCGGGCACGATGATCACCTGATCGGCCTGCTTCATCATATAGGCCGCGTCTTCGGCAGCACCGCGCTTCCATGGCCGATCGGTCTTGGCCGCATCGCCGCCGGAGCTGGCGGTCGCGCCAAAGCCGCCCGCAATCACCGAAATGAAGCTTCGGTTCATCGCCTTGCACATGATGTAAGACAGGATCGCGCCCGACGAGCCGACCAGCGCACCCGTGATGATCATCGCCGTGTTGTGGAGTGTGAAGCCCATCGCGGCCGCCGCCCAGCCCGAATAGCTGTTGAGCATCGACACCACGACCGGCATGTCTGCCCCACCGATGGGGATGATCAGGAGGAACCCGATCAGGAAGGACAGGCCAGTAATTGTCCAGAATATCCAGGGACCCTGATCGGTCAGGAAATAGCCGATCAGGCCAAGGATCGCGGCAAGAGTGCCCAGGTTGATCACGTGGCGGGCCGGCAACATGATCGGCGCGCCGGACATGTTTCCATTGAGCTTGAGAAACGCGATCACGGAGCCGGAAAAGGTAATGGCGCCAATCGCAACGCCCAGGCCCATTTCGATGCGGCTGACCTGGTGAATCAGGCCATCAGCATCGGCAATCCCGAACGCCTGCGGATTGAGGAACGCAGCTGCTGCCACCAGCACTGCGGCCATGCCGACAAGCGAATGGAAGGCCGCGACAAGCTGCGGCATGTCGGTCATTGCGATGCGCCGGGCAGTGATCCAGCCGATCCCGCCACCAATTGCAATTGCGCCGGCAATTTCAGGCAGGCTCGCAATTTCGTGCGTAAACAGGGTGGTGCCAACCGCAATTAGCATGCCCGCCATGCCGAAACGGTTGCCCCGTTGCGACGTTGCCGGTGAAGATAGCCCGCGCAATGCCAGAATGAAGAAGACGCCTGATACGAGATAGGCAAGCATGACCCAGGCGGGCGGAGCAACGTGTTCCATGCGCCTAGCGCTCCTTTTTCTTGTACATTGCCAGCATGCGCGCCGTCACCGCGAAGCCTCCGAAGATATTGACGCTTGCCAGCGCAACGGCGATCAGCCCCAGCCATTTGGATGTCGGCGAGCCTGCCGCAGCCGACGCAATCAGCGCGCCGACAATGATCACCGAGGAAATCGCGTTCGTCACTGCCATCAAAGGCGTGTGAAGCGCAGGCGTCACAGACCAGACAACGTAATAGCCGACAAAGCAGGCCAGCACGAAGATGGAGAGAATTGAGATGAAGTCCATAACTGCTCCCGTCAGCCCAGCAGGCGTTCATTCACAACCTTGCCGCCCTTGGTCAGGCGGATGGCTGTCGTGATTTCGTCATCATCCGGGAGGACCGGTCGACCGGCCTCCTTGTCCCAGAACGCACTCAGGAAATTGAAAAGGTTGCGCGAGAACAGCGCAGACGTGTCGGCTGCAAGATGCGCCGGTGTGTTCGCATAGCCGAGGATCTTCACGCCGTGCTTCACGACGACTTCATCAGCCTTGCTGCCTTCGACATTACCACCTTGCGCCACAGCCAGATCGAAGATCACGCTGCCTGGCTTCATTGACTTGATCTGCGCATCGGTGATCAACCGTGGCGCGGCGCGTCCGGGGATCAGGGCTGTCGTGATCACAATGTCCTGTTTGGCGATGTGGGAAGAGACCAGTTCGGCCTGCGCCGCCTTGTACTCATCCGACATTTCGGTCGCATAGCCGCCCGCGCCTTCTCCTTCGATGCCAGCGACATTCTCGACAAAAATGGCCTTGGCACCGAGCGATTCGATCTGTTCCTTGGTGGCGGACCGCACGTCTGTTGCCGAAACCTGAGCACCGAGACGGCGAGCCGTCGCGATAGCCTGAAGGCCCGCGACGCCGACACCCATGATGAAAACACGTGCGGCGCTGACCGTGCCCGCGGCTGTCATCATCATCGGGAAGGCGCGCCCGAACGCACCCGCCGCATCGATCACGGCCTTGTACCCGGCCAGGTTCGATTGCGACGACAAAATGTCCATCGACTGCGCTCGCGTGATGCGCGGCATGAATTCCATGGCCAGTGCCTCGACACCGGATTTCGCATACTCGTCCACCCGTGCCCGTTGACCGAACGGATCGAGCCCGGCCACAATCCAGGCTCCGTCCTTTACGCCCTTCAGGGATTTGGGATCCGGCCCCTGCACGCCGAGGACAATATCCGCGTCCTTCACTGTCGCCGCGAGAGTGCCCAGTGTTGCGCCCGCGGCCTCATAGTCCGCATCGGAGATGGAAGCCCCGGCGCCCGCGCCCTTTTCAACGAAAAGCGTTGCGCCGAGGCCAATGAACTTTTTCACAGTCTCGGGCGTTGCCGCAGCTCGGAATTCGCCTGCTGCGGTCTCTTTGAGGACAGCGATTTTGACCACGTTAGCTGCCGATCAGAACGACAACGATCGCCCCGATGATGAAAGAAGCGACAGCACCCCATTTGAGCAGGTTCATCACGCCCTCATAGGTTTCGCGATGTGCCTTCAAGTCGCTATTGCCAGCCATGTCTTTCCCCTTGATTCCAAGATTTTCATCCCAGCTTTAGCCAGCGCACGCCGCATTCTCAACTATCGAATTGGGCCGTCATGTGTCCGGCCCCGTGATGCACGTCACAGCGCAGCATTAAGTGCCTGTTTACTATGCCCCGTTATGGGACAGTTCCATGACGCATTGGACAATATCCGTATGACCCCGGGGGGCAACCGCATCCTGATGCTGGTCGATGACGAGCCCGCGCAGACGCGGCTTGTAACTGCGCTTGCGGCGCGCGCCGGATGGCGGACATTGGGCGTTACCGACGCTGATTCAGCGCTTGCAACGCTTGAAACACGCGATGGCATGCTGCTCGATGCGATCCTGATCGATCAGGCCATACCCGGCGGCGACACGACGTCGCTGATTGCCAAAATTCGCGATCTTCGCCCTGATTTACCCATTCTGATGCTGACCGCACTCAGTTCGGTCGAAGTTGCAGTGGAAGCAATGCGTGCCGGTGCAACAGACTTCCTCGCCAAGCCGATCGCGCCAGACCGGCTGCTTGCGGCACTGGACGGGGCCGTCAGCGCAAAGAGCCTAGCGGGCGAGCTCCGCCCGCTTACCGAAAAAATCTCCACACCGCTGGGCTTTGGCGAGATTGTCGGCTCAAACCCCGAATTCAGGGCAGCGCTTGCCGTTGCCGCAAAGGCGGCTCGCGCCCGCATTCCCGTTCTGATCGAAGGCGAAAGCGGGGTCGGCAAGGAAGTCGTCGCCGATGCCATCCATGCGGCCTCGCCAAGAGAGAAGAAGCCCTTCATCGCGATCAATTGCGGGGCCATTCCTGCCAACCTGATCGAATCCGAACTGTTCGGCCACGAAAAGGGCGCCTTCACCGGCGCATTCACGCGCCACATCGGAAAGTTTCAGGACGCCGATGGCGGAACCCTGTTCCTGGACGAAATCGGCGAAATGCCACTCGAGGCTCAGGTCAAGCTGCTGCGCGTCATCCAGACTGGCGAAGTCCATCCCATCGGCGCCCGCGGTTTCCGCGAAGTCGATGTGCGGATCATCGCAGCGACCAACAAGACCCTGCTCGACGAAGTCGAAGCCGGACGTTTCCGGGAAGACCTCTATTACAGGCTTGCGGTGGTGCAGGTTGTAATTCCGCCATTGCGGGACCGTCGAAGCGACATTCCGGCGCTTGCCCGGCACCTGTTGGCCCGCATAGCGCGGCAGCCCGGCTTGCGCAGTCTGGGCATAACCGACGGTGCCCTCAGTGTTCTTGCAAGCTATGACTGGCCGGGCAATGTCCGCCAGCTTCAGAACGCGTTGTTCCGCGCGGCCGTCCTGTGCGAAGGCGATGCGCTCACGTCTCAGGATTTTCCCGAAATCTCGAGCAAGTCATCCTCCATGCTCGTGTCTTCGGCAGCCAGCGAAGCCGGCATCACGCTTTACGATACCGACGGCCATCTTCGTCCGCTCGAATCGATCGAAGCGGATGTTATCCGGCTCGCAATCGGACATTACCGCGGCCGCATGACCGAGGTTGCCCGACGCCTTGGAATTGGCCGGTCAACACTTTACCGAAAACTCGCAGAACTCGGCATCAGCGACGCCGCCTGACACATTTGTGGGCAGTTGAAGGCATTGCCTTTGCCGAGAAATCCGCATAGCCGCACCTGAGATCAGGCCTTCAGGGAAGGGTCGTCGAGCAGGGGGTGCCGTGACGATGCAATTGGTGGCGCAATTCGAAGCGCAATTCGCCAATGCCGCTGCAGCCCTGGCTCAGCGCTGCTCGGTAAACGGCAGGCTTGACGGGAACCTGCTCGATCAGCACCAGGTCTGCTGTTACGAACTGGCCTTTGCTGCGTCTGAACTTTTCGCTGTACGCGAAATGTTGCAAGCGCGCGATGGCGCGGCCTCCCGCCTCTCCGCGACCTTTGAGGCGCTTGCACTGCCGAGCGCCCTGCACCGTCTCGACGCGATCGGGACCGAGCTCGAATGCGACTTGGACCTCGCAAGCCTGCGCAGTGCAGCAGATTATTTACAGGTGCAACGACGCGCCAGCGGTCCGGCGCTGGCCGAGATTGGCAAGGCGATCATAGCCGCGGACATCGATTTCACACGACTTGAAACCAATGCGCATGTCGATTTGATGCGCGAGACGTTCCAGCGCTTCGGTCAGGAGCATGTTGCGCCAATCGCTGGCGACATTCACCGGTATGATCAAGACATTCCCGATTCCTTGCTCGCGCAGTTGCGGGACATGGGAGTGTTCGGTCTTTCGGTGCCCATGCGCTTTGGCGGAAGCGCGCCCGATGAAGGCGAAGACACGCTCGCCATGATAGCTGTCACCGAGGCCTTGTCCGAAGCTTCGCTCGGCGCCGCAGGAAGTCTCATCACACGGCCGGAAATACTGACGCGCGCCATCCTTGCTGGAGGGACTGACGCCCAGAAGGACTATTGGCTGCCGAGGATCGCGGCCGGGGATCCGCTTGCTGCCATTGCAATTACTGAGCCGGATTTCGGATCCGATGCCGCCAGCCTCAGCCTTCGGGGCCAGCGGACCGATGGTGGATGGATCCTCAACGGGGCAAAGACCTGGTGCACATTTGCCGGCAAGGCCGGTGTGCTGATGGTTGTCGCCCGAACAGGCGATACCGACGGTTACAAGGGACTGAGCATCCTGCTTGTCGAGAAGCCCTCCTTCGATGGCCATGCCTTTGACTATCGGCAATCGACCGGCGGGCGTTTGAGCGGCAAGGCCATTCCCACGATCGGCTATCGCGGCATGCACAGCTTCGACTTGGCGTTTGAAGATTTTTTTGTGCCGGACGCCAATGTACTTGGCGAAACAGGCGGCTTGGGCAACGGATTCTACTACACGATGGCTGGCATGACCGGCGGCCGCATCCAGACTGCGGGGCGAGCTTGCGGATTGATGGCAGCCGCGATCAAGGCAGCCATTCGCTATGCCGAAGACCGGCAAGTCTTTGGCAAACAGCTGGGCACATTCCAGCTGACGCAGGCGAAGATTGCGACAATGGCAGCCCGATATGCGGCCTGCCGCCAGTTGGCCTATCGCGTCGGGACAATGCTCGACGCCGGCGAAGGTCAGATGGAAGCAAGCCTCGCAAAGCTTTATGCCTGCCGCTCCGCAGAGCTTGTCACAAGAGAAGCCCTGCAGATTCACGGCGGCATGGGCTATGCCGAGGAAACCGCAGTCAGCCGGTATTTCGTTGACGCGCGCGTCCTCTCGATTTTCGAAGGGGCGGAGGAGACGCTTGCCTTGAAAGTTGTTGCGCGCGAACTGCTTCAGCGCGCGCTGGGCCGCGCCTAGACCGGAACGGCAATCTGCTTTCCGGCAAAGACCGATTGCCAATTCTCGATTTCAGCGACCACAATATCGTCAATGGCATGCGCAAGATTTGCAACCTGGGCATAGCGGATATGCCCGTCCGCAACTTTTCGCAGACTGTCGATTCGTTCCTCGACTGCCTCGAGTTTTTCCGCCGTCACTTCGGAAATGGCCGCAAAGCGTTCGAAGTCACCAAAATAGCGGATACCGGCAAAGGCGCCCCCAAGCGCCGGCAAAGCAACGCCGAGAAAGGTGAAGAATTTTGACACACTATGCGCGGTCGATTCCGGAATCAGCCCAAGTGCGCTGCCCGCAACAAGGCCGAGATACGTCGCCACGGCTGCAACAGCGAGGCTGAAAAGGATTTCCGACATGCGGTCGAGATTATGATGGACCGTCGTCAGCCGTTTGGCTTTGTCACTATGATAGACCCGTTGAAGCTTTGCATGGTGGCCCAGGAGATCTTCAAATGCCGTCCTCAAATAGGCTTGCGTGACGACAATCCGAGGAAGACCCAGTTCTCGCAGGGCAAGGCGGGCATAATTTTCCGGCCATTGCGTGTCGGACCCCCTTGGCCAGCGACCCGGCGAGCGCGCAACACCAAGCAGCAGCAGGATGGGTGCATGCCGGAAATATTCGGCAACACGCCGCGTTTCAAACCAGCGCCCATGCCAGCGTCGCTTCCGCCCAATCGCCGTTATCCCGAGAATGGCCACAAGCAGCAGGAACTCGAACAGGGCATACGGCCATTTGGAATCGGGACTTGCGAAAGGAAGGTACGACACCCCGCCGATGATCGCGAAGGCAGAGAGCAGGAAGTTGGTGACCATCCCGCCGCGATAGGCATCGGACAGATAGGTCGAAAGGCCGTCTGCCCAGGCAAATCGCTGAAGCACCTGCGTTTCGATCCTGCCTACAAAGGCTTGGTCGCTGCCGGCAAGTCCGCGCGCCGTTTTAAGCAGCGGTGCACCCGAACCCTGGGCAATATCTTCCGGGCGCTCATATTTCTGGACGAGGCTCGACACTGCGCGACGGATCCCACCCCCTCCGAAAATCGCTTCAATTCGGCGATAGGCATGAAATTGGCGATGGCTGCGCGTATGCCAGTGTTCTGTATGAAAGCGGATGACGCGCTCGGCCTGATCAGGCGTAGCCGGCCTGACGATATCCTCGACCAGGACTGCAATGTGTTCGGCCGACACGGTGCCGACTTCCGCATGCAATGACTCCGGAGTCCTGAGAATCCTCCAATCCAGCGGATTGCGGGCATCAATCCAGACAACCGGCGCACCATGCGCAAGGGCTGCTGCAATGGTGTGCCGCGTTCCGCCGACGGCTCCAGGCGTTACGCCATCCCAGACAGCGACCAGAATGTCCGACTGCTCGATCATGATGCGGCCCGCCGCCGCAACGCGCTCCGAGCTCAGCGTCGCAAATGAAGCAGCAGCCGAAGAATCCTCCGGCGCCTGCAACGCTGCAAGGAACAGCCCGGTGAGCGCGTCATCCTGTTCGGCCAGTTCGAAGCACAATGCTTGCGAAGCCAGCGAACGGATGTGGTCCGCTCGCGCACCCGCTTCGGCGCAGTCCGGATCTTCGCCTGCAATGATGGCGAGCGCATCTGCGTAGGTTTCCGGATGCGCATTGATCGCAGTATTCAAGGCGAGACCGAAAGGTAGAGGCGCAGCATTTTCCCAGCCACGATGCAGGGCGAGCTCAACGGCCATAAGGTCAGTGCCATGGGCGAGAAGCGAATGCAGGCGCGTTGGCGCAATCGCATCGCCCTGGCGCGCGACAACGGAATTGATCGTATCAAGAACCAGGCCCAAGGCGGCTTCGATAGCGGCATGATTCCGGCCAAAAACCGGATTGCTGTAGCGGTGGCCGGTTATTCCGACGCACAGGCGGGACTTTGGCAATGCGATCGAGCTGGCGAGCCCGGCGGGTGGCGAAATCATCTCGCTATCGTAGCGGCCAAGTCTCTTGCGGCAACCCCCTCCAGCACGCCCCGCGCGGGTTCGGATCGACGAAGGCCACCTGTTTCGCGCTTGTCGGCACAGCCTCATTTTCATAACCAGCGCTTTCCATTCGACAGGAAATGAAAATGACCAGATATGTTGGCGCAATCGATCAGGGAACGACAAGCAGCCGCTTCATAGTTTTTGATCGGACCGGAACGATAATCGCCGTGGACCAGAAAGAGCACGAGCAGATCATGCCGCGCGCTGGCTGGGTCGAACATGACGCCAACGAGATTTGGCGCAATACCGGGAATGTCATCACGGGCGCACTGGCCAAGGCAGGATTATCGCCCAGTGACCTTGCAGCGGTCGGCATCACCAACCAGCGCGAAACGAGCATGGTCTGGAACCGCCGCACCGGCGAACCCATCCACAACGCGATCGTCTGGATGGATACGCGAACGGACCAACTTGTAGCCAAATTTGGTCGAGAGGGTGGCCAGGACCGGCTCCGGGCGCAAACGGGTCTGCCGCTGGCGACCTATTTTTCAGGACTCAAACTGCGTTGGCTGCTCGATACCGTGCCCGGCGCGCAAGCTGCGGCGGAGCAAGGCGACTTGCTGTTTGGAACCATGGACTGCTGGCTCACCTGGAAACTGACAGGCGGTAGCGATGGGGGAATTCACGTGACGGACGTGACCAACGCGTCGCGCACTCAAATGATGAATCTGGAAACCCTTGACTGGGATGAAGACATTCTTGCGCTGTTCAATGTGCCGCGAGCGTGCCTGCCAACGATCCGATCGTCGAGCGAAGTCTATGGCATGGCGACCGGCGCGCTTCAGGGGGTGCCGGTTTCCGGCATTCTCGGCGATCAGCAGGCTGCGCTTTTTGGCCAGGCCTGCCTGAGCCCGGGCGAAGCAAAGAACACCTATGGCACAGGCTGCTTCATGCTGATGAACACCGGGGAACGCCCGTTTCCCTCGACCTGTGGCCTTCTCACGACCCTTGGCTACAAGCTGGGCGATGCTCCGGCGATCTACGCGCTGGAGGGCTCGATCTCGATTGCAGGTGCGCTGGTTCAGTGGCTTCGGGACAATCTGGGCATCATAGCGCATGCCAGTGAAATCGAGGCACTGGCACGAACCGTTTCCGACAATGGCGATGTCTATTTCGTGCCGGCCTTTTCAGGTCTCTACGCGCCCCACTGGAAGGACAGCGCCCGTGGCGTCATTGCCGGCCTGACCCGCTTTGCCAACAAAGGCCATATCGCGCGCGCGGCCCTTGAAGCGACCGCATTCCAGACCCGGGAAGTCCTCGACGCCATGACCAAGGATTCCGGCGTTGCAATCAGCGAATTGCGAACGGACGGGGGGATGGTCGTGAACGAGTTGCTGATGCAGTTTCAGTCCGACATTCTCGGCGTGCCCGTGGTAAGGCCAAAGGTGATCGAGACAACTGCTCTGGGCGCAGCCTATGCTGCCGGGCTTGCCGTGGGCTACTGGGATTCGACGCAGGACATTGTCGACAATTGGGGCGTGGACAAGCGCTGGCACCCCATGATGGACGAAACCACGCGCGCCAGACTCTATGCTTCATGGAACAAGGCTGTTTCTCGATCCTTCGACTGGGCCAATCCGTAGCGTCATCCAGGGAGTCGATCCCCGGAACCAAGGGAATGGTGGACAAACCGGCACTTCGAAGGCAGTTTCGCCGCGAATCCGGACGGTCAATCAGGCTGCCGGTGCGGGAGAGTGACGTATGTTCATGCGCAATGTCTTGGCTGGAGCCCTGATCCTTGGTGCAGCAAGCCTGTCAGGTTGCGGCCACAACGGCGGCAAGGGCGCGAAGGTTGATGATGCCCGGCTGCTCGCTGCTGCAGATGATGGCGCGAACTGGATGACTTATGGCCGGACGTATGATGAGCAGCGCTTTTCTCCGCTCGCCGATGTGAATGACTCAAATGTTGGTCAGCTGGGTCTCGAATGGTCGTCCGACCTCGATACGGCGCGCGGACAGGAGGCAACACCAATCGTAGTCGATGGTGTCATGTACATAACAACAGCCTGGAGCATGGTGAAAGCGTATGACGCAGCCACCGGAAAGCCGCTCTGGTCTTATGACCCGCAAGTGCCGCGCTCAAAATTGATCGATGTCTGTTGTGACGCTGTCAATCGCGGCGTCGCTGTCTATCAGGGCAAGGTCTATGTCGCCACACTTGACGGGCGACTGATCGCGCTCAACGCAGACGATGGCAAGGTCATCTGGAGCAAGCTGACCATCCCAGAGGGGTCGCATATGGCGATCACGGGCGCCCCGCGGATTGTCAAAGGCAAGGTCCTGATTGGCAGCGCAGGTGCGGAATATATCACGCGCGGATATCTGGCTGCCTATGATGCTGAAACGGGCAAGGAAGCTTGGCGCTTCTATACGGTCCCCGGTGACCCGTCCAAGCCGTTCGAAGGCAAGCATCTGGAAGCGGCATCGAAGACCTGGGCTCCTGATGCCTGGAAGAATGGCGGTGGCGGCACGGTTTGGGATTCGATCACCTATGATCCCAAAACCGATCTCGTCTATTTTGGCACTGCAAATGCGGAGCCGTGGAATCCCGCCGCGCGCGGATCTTCTGCAGGCGACAGCCTTTACACGGCATCAATTGTCGCGGTGAAGCCCGACACCGGCGAGTACGTCTGGCATTTTCAGGAAACGCCTGAAGATCGCTGGGATTTCGATTCCAACCAGCAGATCATGGTGGCCGACATAGCGGTGAACGGCAAACCTCAACATGTGATCCTGCACGCACCCAAGAACGGATTTTTCTATACACTTGATGCGGCCACGGGAAAATTCATCTCGGGCAAGCCCTTTGCCAAGATCAACTGGGCGTCCGGCCTCGACCCCGTGTCAGGCAAGCCGATTGTCAATCCGGACGCGCGCTATGAAATCACAGGCAAGCCGTGGGTCGGTATGCCCGGGGCTATAGGCGCGCACAGCTGGACGCCAATGTCATACAGCCCGAAAACAGGTCTGGTCTATATTCCGGCCAACGAGACGGCGCAGGTCTACAAGGCGGCAGCAAAGGATTGGAAGCCCGGTCCCGTCGGCTTCCAGCTTGGACTTGAACTTGGCGGCCTCGAAGTTCCCGCAGACAAGGCAATTCGCGCGGCAACTGCGGCGGCATCCAATGGCTCTCTGGTTGCGTGGGACCCTGTCGCGGGCAAGGCCCGCTGGACAGTGAACTATCCCGGCCCGACAAACGGCGGCACATTGGCCACTGCTGGAAACCTCGTCTTCCAGGGAACGGCTGGAGGCGAATTCCGCGCCTATAGCGCTGACACAGGCAAGCAGCTCTGGACCTTCCCGACTCAAACCGGCGTCATCGCGGCTCCGATGACCTATTCGGTCAAGGGCGTGCAATATGTCGCGATCCTGGTCGGCTGGGGTGGCGTCTGGGATGTTTCGGCCGGTATGCTGGTCAGCAAGTCACGCATGACACCGAATATCAGCCGACTTCTGGTCTTCAAGATTGGCGGCGCCAGCAAACTGCCACCGCCTCCGCCGGCCAGCAAGCGCGTGCTTGATCCGCCGCCCTTTACCGGAAAGCCGGAGCAGGTCGCAGACGGCTCGAGTCACTATGGCAACAGCTGCAGCGTGTGTCACGGCAACGCCGCCGTGGCCGGCAGCCTCAATCCTGACGTCCGGCATTCGGCAGCACTCGGCAATGCGAAGCTCTGGCAGCAGATCGTTCATGATGGCTTGTTGAAGGACAATGGCATGGTCTCATGGGCTGGCCAATATTCACCGGAGCAGATCGAGAATATCCGGCAATATGTCATCAAGCGCGCCAACGAAGACAAGGTGCTCGGAAGCGGCGCCGAATAATCTGTTCTTGTTATGTTTCTGTCTTCGGGGCATGATCCAATCATGCCCCGAATCGACTTGTCTGTTGCCACCCCCGGGCGTGGAGCGCCTGCGAACCGGACTCCGACCCGTTTCAATCTGAAAACGCGGGAAGCCGACGGCCAATGGCTTGACGAGAGAAATGACATTGACGGGGAGGCTCCGCCCCCGAAGACGAGCGTGACGATTGAAAAGCCGCGTTCGATCATCAGCACGAACGCGTCTCCGGACATCCCTTTTGACCATTCGATTAACCCGTACCGCGGGTGCGAGCATGGCTGCATCTATTGCTATGCCAGGCCTACGCACGCCTTCCACGACCTGTCGCCCGGATTGGACTTCGAAACCAAACTCTTCGCAAAGCCGGATGCCCCGGCGCTTCTCAGAATCGAACTTGCAAAGAAAGGCTATCGAGCGAGTTCGCTCGCTCTTGGAACCAACACTGACCCCTACCAACCCGTCGAGACGCGACTTGGGATTACGAGGGGGATTCTGGAAGTTCTGGCGGAAACCGGCCATGCCTGCACGATCACAACCAAGTCGGACAGGATTACCCGAGATATTGATATCCTGGCGCCTATGGCGGCCAGACGGCTTGTCGCTGTCGCGTTGTCGGTCACTTCGCTCGACCCAAGAATCCATCGCACACTTGAACCGCGCGCGCCGCACCCGGAAAAGCGTCTGAAGGCCATTCGCGCTTTGGTTGATGCAGGCATCCCAACGCACATCAACGTCGCACCGATCATCCCCGGTATAACCGACCACGAAATTGAAGCGATCCTTGAGCGCGGAGCGGCGGCCGGAGCGAGGACAGCAAGCTTCATCCCTGTCCGCCTTCCGCATGAAGTCGCGCCACTGTTTCGCGACTGGCTCGACACCCATTATCCGGAGCGAGCCGGCAAAGTCATGTCACTCATCCGGTCAATCCGACAGGAACGTGACAATGACCCGGACTTTTTCAGTCGCATGCGCGGGTCTGGGCCTTGGGCAGACATGATCCGCGCCCGATTTCGCATTGCTTGCAAGAGACTGGGTCTAAACCAAGGGAGAATTGAACTGGACGAGAGCCTGTTTCGGCCACCGGAAGGCCCGCAGCTTCGCCTGTTCTGATCAACCGAAGCTGTCGCTGTCGCCATCCTGCGGCGAAAACCTGATCAGGCGGCTCGTCAGGACGGCAGCCTGCCGGTTGACGACAGCGTTTCGGTAGTCAGGGTCTGTCACCATTTCCAGAAAGGCGCCTGCGTTGGGATAGTGGGCAATGAACGCCATATCCCAGTGCTTGTCAGTCGGGCCAATGACCATCGTTTCCATCCTGCCGCGCCAGACAATTGACCCGCCTACCCGAGTAAAAACGGGCCCACTCGTCCGCCCGTATTCGGCATAGGCTTGCCTGCCGGTAAGGCCCTTGTCCGCAAGCGCATGGCCAGACGGATAGGCTGCCTTGTCGCGGAATCTGAGCAGGTTCAGCATATGGATCGGCGTGTCGCGAGGCAGTGCCTTGAAGGCGTCAAAATTCTCGCGCGACGGATCGACGGACAGGTCTTCACTCATGTCAGGCCTCCAGCTTGAAATCCTTGAACTGCGCCCGCAGTGCGACCTTCTGGATCTTGCCTGTGCCGGTGTGCGGAAGTTCATCCACAAACAGGACGGCATCCGGCATCCACCATTTGGCGATCCGATCCTTCAGATAATCCTTTACATCGGCTTCGCACACGTTGGCGCCCGGCTTGCGTACCACGACAAGAACGGGACGTTCATCCCACTTGGGATGCGGAATACCGATTGCCCCCGCTTCGGCGACGCCCGGGCATCCGACCGCAATATTCTCCAGCTCAACCGAACTGATCCATTCCCCGCCCGACTTGATGACGTCCTTTGCACGGTCGGTGATCTGCATCGTGCCATCCGGATGTAGAACGGACACGTCACCAGTGTCGAACCACTGGCCTTCTTCTGTCGCGTCTGCATCGGCCTTGAAGTAGCGCTTGATGACCCAGGGCCCCCGAATCTGGAGCCGCCCCGATGTCTTGCCGTCGCGCGGCGCCACATCGCCATTGTCATCGACAATCCGCAGTTCGACGCCAAAGGGAACGCGCCCTTGCTTGCAGACGACGTCGACGCGTTCGTCAAACGACAGGTCATCCCAATTGGCTGTCGGCGCGCCCATTGTTCCAATCGGCGAGGTTTCGGTCATCCCCCAGGCATGTGCGACGCGAACGCCCTGCTTCATCAATCGCTCGATCATGGCACGTGGAGCAGCAGACCCGCCAATCGTCACCAGCCTCAACCTGCCAAGCCCGGCACCGGTCGCATCAAGATGCTGGAACATGGCAAGCCAAACTGTCGGTACGCCAGCGGAATGCGTCACACCCTCGTCCAGCATCAGCTTGTGTAGTGTTGGTGCATCATTGGTCACACTGAAAACGAATTTCACACCGGCAGCAGCGCCGGCGAAGGGCAACCCCCAACTCGCCGCGTGGAACATCGGGACAACAGGCAAGAGAACGGACGTGGCGGACAGGTCAAAGACACCCGGCGCGACCTCTGCCATCGCATGGAGCATGGTCGACCGATGCTGGTACAGGACGCCCTTGGGGTTGCCGGTTGTGCCGCTGGTATAGCACAGCATGCAAGGATCTCGCTCGTCGCCCTGATGCCATTCGTAGTTGCCATCCTGCCTTGCGACAAACGCCGGATAGCCGTCAGGGTCATCGAACACGATGAAATGTCTGATTGTCTTCAACTGCGGTTTCAGGCGATCCACCAGACCCTGGAACTGCGCATCGTAAAGCAGCACCTGATCCTCTGCATGGTTCATGATGTAGATCAGATCCTCATCGAACAACCGGGTGTTGATTGTATGGATGACACCGCCAAAGCCGATCGCGCCGTACCAGGCCGCGAGGTGGCGGTGGTGGTTCATGGCCAAGGTCGCCACCCTGTCGCCTGGTTTCAAGCCCAGTGCGGCAAAGCCCTGGGCCAGCCGCCGGGCATCTTGGGCGACGCCGGCCCAATGTGTCCGCTCGATCGTCCCGTCCGCCCACCGCGTCAAAATCTCGCGGTCACCACACTCTCGCGCTGCGTGATCGATCAGGTGCGTGACGCGCAGCGACCAGTCCTGCATTCCTCCCAGCATCAAAACTCCCATCTCGTCTCAATCGTCTGACCATACCTTAGACTGGCAGATGCCGGATGCAAAAGTCCAAAAGCTCACGGATTTGAGCTTGCACCCAAAGACAGACAGATGATCCTCAATCCTCTGCCATCGGAGGAGCAACATCGAAGGCAATCGTCAGACGCTCACCTGCTTCAAAGGGCAAGGTGCCGTGCCACATTGTTGAGGGAAACATCACCAGCCTGCCCGGCTTTGGTTCTATCAGGCGTGTTGGAGGCATATGAAGGCCCAAACCAGCCTCAGGAGAACCCAGCGTCAGCCAGCCAGCATTTGGACCATCTTCTGGTCGATGTTCCGGCAGCGCAACATACAGCGCAGAACTGATCCAGCCAGCCGGATGAACATGATTCGCGTGAAAGCCCTTGCCAGCCAGCCGGACAGACCATGACCCGGCAAATCGGACAGGCTGATCACGGCGCGGACCAATAGTCGGGTGGCCGGCGTCGCGTTCGGGAAGTGCAGCCAGATATTCGGCAACAGCCACGGCAATGGCAGCGCGCAGATGCCTGATTTCCGGTTCTATCCGGGCAAAGAGGGCTCCATCAGTCTGAGTGCCTCCCCGCACCGACTGATCGAGATGTTGGCTGCGCGCGACATGCAGCCTTCGGAGCAGATCAGCAAGATGCTCAAGTGGGGGCAATTTGTCCGCAATGTCAAAGACGCGGACCAAGGCTGCCTCCCCTTCAAGCCAGTCCGCACGCGCATCGCCGAGCAATCGCCAGCAGAGCGAAGCATAGGGCCAAACCAGCGCTTCGCCTGGCCGACCGATCCAGCGGTGAACCAGCTTTGCGGCCGCATCGACTTCTCCATAACGCAGATGGTGACGGATAATCCGGACTGCGACAGTCGCATCATCTCCATCCGAAAAGCCCTCGAAAAGATGTGCTGCACCGACCCGATCACCGGCATCCGAACGAATGACGGCTTCGTTTACGGCAAAACGGGGGGTATCTCCCATTGTCTTGCGACCTTCCGTGATGACTGAAAGCGCGTCATCATTGAGACCGGCCTGCATCAACGCGTGAACGAGTTGCGCCCAAAGTGCTTCACTTTCGGGATTGGTGGAGATCGCACTTCGCAGCGAAGCAAAGGCCGCTTGTCCCTCACCCATCATCCAGCGGAGCTGGACCAGATCGCGATGCCCGAAAAGCCATAACGGGTTGGCCCCAACATTACCGGCGAGGATGGATATCGCGGTTTCTGCCTGACCTTCGGAAAAAAGGGCCGCAGTGACGCCAAGGACAATATCCCCGTCATTTGGCGCTAGTTGTCTGGCTTTGGCAAAGGCATCGACTGCAGGCAGACCGGCCTCAAGCCGAGTCTGCGCCAGACCTTTCGCTATGCTTGCATCTAGCGGCGCAAGGGCCGCTGCCCGCGCAAAAGAATCGAGGGCAGAAACCCTGTCATCTGCCGCACGTTGAAGCAGAGCCAGCCACTGCCAAAGTCGGGCGTTGCTCTTGTGGCGCTTAGCCCCCTCCTCGACAACTCCAAGCGCCTGATGTTCTTGCTGATGGGCAAGGGCATGGCTTGCAAGAGCTTCAAGGGCGGCAGCATTCCCAGTATCGGCACGCGCCGCGATCAACAGGCTCTCGATCGTCACAGGCCCTGCGTGCTGTCGCCAGCGTCAGCCTCGAGCAAGAGCCGCACAGCTTCCCGTTCAACCGGGCTCAGGCCGGGGTGCCAAATGTCGATGATGAAAACGACGCGCAGTTCGCTGCTCGGATTGGCGGCCTCGTGCTCGATCGTATCGTCAAAGACAAACGCCTTGCCCGCTTCCCAAAACCGCGTCTCCGCCCCAACGCGGAACCAGCACCCTTGCGGAACCACCAAAGGAAGGTGGCAGA
The DNA here is from genome assembly GCA_046348625.1 of Sphingomonadaceae bacterium. Classification (GTDB taxonomy): domain Bacteria; phylum Pseudomonadota; class Alphaproteobacteria; order Sphingomonadales; family Sphingomonadaceae; genus Aquisediminimonas. The sequence continues at coordinate 280,954 of JAXMDX010000001.1, read as the reverse complement.
CAAGCCTTGTGTTGTTCACTCCGACATGCGGCGGAATGATCGCGCCCGGTGCCAGAAGCGAGAACATCGCATTGGGCGAGCAACCTGCAATCCGCGGCTGAGGAAAGGTTTCGAGCAAGGCCATTGTCCTTGGACAATGTCGCGCATTGGCTTCGATCCGCCGCCCGTTCTGCCACAGATGGATAGCCGTCCAGTCGCGGGAGTGATTGAGGTCGCGCCATTGGTCGAGCGGCTCATGCTCGGCATATTGCACATAGGGAACGAGTTCGGCCCGCTCGGCCGCAACGACCGTCTGAAACTCGGACAGGATATCCGGAAAAGCCCCTTCGAGCGCTTCGAGCCAGCCATGGGCCGATCGATCATGAAACTCTCGCTCGATCAGACCGGGAAAATGGAAATGCGTCGGTTCCGAATGCCACACCCGCGTGCGGCGCAAGGCGTTGTCGCGGAAGCGATTGATCCGGATCGCCTCTTCCTCATCCGCTGCGGCAAGTGCCGCGGCCTGGGCAGCCTTCATCGTCGATTCGCGCTGCGCAACATAGGCTGCACTCACCTGCTCGGCGTGAGCAACCATGCGTGAGAGCTGGCCTTCGACTTCCGGGGGGCGCTGGGCCAGTGCATTGCTATAGGCCTCAGCGGCCTCCGCTCGACCCAAGCGCTCAAGGATCGCGGCCCGGCTCATCAGGGCCATGAAATCAAGGGGCGCCAATGAGAGCGAGCGTTCAACCGCCTTCAGCGCCGTCTTGAGATCGCCAGCAGCCCTGCACAAGGCACCAAGTTTCAACCAGCGCCCGGCACTGGGTTCCGTCGCGACGATCCCCTCCAGAACTTGACGCGCGCCGGCCAGATCGCCCGCAGCTGCAAGGGCATCGGCATGCCGCTCGCGTTCCTGCGCGTCAGAAGTCATAGCCATAGCGCTCGATCCACGGCGCGAGAACGGGATGGATTCGCTCCAGATGGCGGCGATACTTGGTCCACCGCCCCTTGGCGCGGCTGTAGATCGGCTCGGTCACCTGCGCATAGCTTGCAGTCGCAACCGTCCCGCGTGCACGCGCAGCCTTGGTATGGTCGAACGCCTTGCCGGGCCATTGCAGGCCAAGCCAGTCGAACACCGGCTCCAGTTGGCCCTGCGTATCTTCGACCAGCCTCTCATAGACTATTGTCGCGACGGGCATATCGAACAGGCCGCGGGCTTTCTCCCAATGGGAGAAGGTGAGGTCATATAGAGTTGCCGCATCATCAAGATCGAGGAAGTTGGCCATTGCAGCGTTGATACGGAAATTGGTGATGTAGCAACTGAGTAGCACATCGCAAGGGTGCCGCATCGCAAGGACAAAGCGCGCATCGGGAAAGAGCCTCAGGGCGACCGGGACCTTGTTGAGATGCATCGGATGCTTGTCGACGATGATCGAATCTGGTTCCAGCTTCGAAATTGATGCTGCTCGTTCGAAATAGCCCTCGCGAGCTGCACGGATCTGGTCTTCAGTCGCCGCAGCCAGTGCTTCCACGCCACCCAGCTGTGCCTCTGCTTCAGCCAGAAACGGCTCTTCCTCAAGCACCCGAACCCGGGGGTCGGCCATAAGCATGGTATCGAGCAGCGTCGTTCCCGAACGGGGAAATCCAACAATGAAGATCGGTGTCGGGCGATCCTCGAGAGGCACTTGCGGAGTCCAGCGCTGCAGCCATTCAGACGTCAGAACTTCAGACGCCGAGACGATCATTTCACGATATTGGCGCGCACGCTCCGCGGGCAAGGACGGATCAGCCTGCCAATGCTCATTCATCGCAGTAAAGGCCTCAAAGGCGTCATCGTGCTGGCCCAAACGGTCAAGCATGATGCCGCGCAAATGATGCTTGCGCCCTGGAACAATGACGTCCCCTGCTGCTTCGAGCGCGGCAAAGGCATCGTCAAAAGCCTCCGCTCTCTTGAAGCGGAGGGCATCGATATAAGACATCGACTGCACGTCAGTTCCTGCGGCTTCCGCACGGATGCGAAGAGGCTCGAGCTCCGTTTCACGATTCATGCGTTCATAGACCGAAGCGAGACCAACATATGGGGGGCCCAACTTTGGATCGAGCCGAACTGCAGCTTCAAACGCACTCTCAGCTTCGTCATAACGATTGCGACGCGCCGCCTCCTGCCCGTGATCGGACTGGATTGAGGCGTTATCGGGAGCACGTCGTGCAGCTTCGACGATAGCTGCATAGGCGTCGTCCTCTCGACCTACCAGACGGTATAGGTTGAAAAGCGAGAGGAAAGGTGTCGGGTCACTTGGGAAATCCTTACCCGCTTGGGTCAGGACTGCCTCCGCCTCGTCGCCTAGGCCTGCATCAATCAGGGCATTGCCCAGGTTGATACGGATCGGCTGAGAATCGGGCGCGAGCGCAAGGGCCTTCTGCAGGGCTTCCACTGCACTGTCATGATCCCCAGCAAAACCCAAGGCATTGCCCAGATTGTTCCACAGTGACCAGTCCTTGGCATCATGCTTGACGAGATGCCGATACAGGCGAACCGCAAGCGGGAAATTTTCCAGTTCCTGCGCCAGATGTGCGCCCAGCCTGGCAAGCCTCAGGCTGGGGTCGGCAAGGGCAATAGCCTCATCGCACAAACGAAGCGCCTCAGCTTGGTTGCCTTCGTGAAAGTGAGACTCGGCCAGGTTTATGCGAATGGTCAGGTCATTCGGCTTGTGCTGAAAAGCCTCTTCAAGATAGGGTATGGCTCGCCTGAACTGACCGCGGTGAAATTCAACCGCTCCGCCAAGCGCAGAGAGAACAGGATCCCCCGGATTCCGGGCAAGGGCGTCGACAACCTGTATCGCCGCCGCGTCCAACTGACCCGAGCGAGCAAGGGCTGCAATCCTGCCAACCGCTTCTTCCGAATTCGACACCACTTCACTTCCTGAATTTTAGGCCGCGTGGCGACACGCTTTGGACAAAAATTTGGCGGCGGCCCCGGGATGGGGACCGCCGCCAGTATTTAGACGGTGTCAGGCCGGATTAGAAGTCCAGCGTGATGCCCGAGTAGATGTAACGACCCAGCGAGTCATACGTGCCGGGATAGGAGTTCCCGTTGCAGACGGTGCTGGCGCAGTTGCTCTGACCGAAGTTGCCGCTGCCCGAATGGACGATTGGCGGGTTGCGATCGAGCAGGTTGTTCACACCCAGCTGGAACCGGAACCGGTCACCCAGCTTCGCCGTCAGGGCCAGATCGAAATAGCTCTGGGCCGCAATCGTCGAATTGTAGGTGTAGTAGTTGCCGTTCAGCGTGGCACTCGGGTTCTTGTATTCAGTGTCGACCGAACCGAAGTAACGCCACTGGAGCGATGCACCAAGACCGTTTGCCGCATTGAACGACACACGCGCCTTATGCCGCCACTTGGGTGCCGGAGTGCCGCAGGTCGGGCCGAAATAGCCGGCACAATCATAGACTGCGGTCAGACCGTTATCGACCTTGTAGGAGTCGAGCAGCGTACCGACGAGGCTGAGCGAGACCGTTCCCGCGCTACCGATTTCGCGGGAATAGTTCCCGTTCACTTCGAGACCGCGTGTGCTGAAGCTGCCGACGTTGGTCTGCAGATCGGCGACATAGCCATTCGATGTCAGCCACAGCGAACCGGCAGGATCGCGATGGATGAGGCTACAAGCCGACAGGTTGCCCGAACCGCAAGCTGTCAGGATGGCATCGGCACCGTAGCCCTGGATTGCCTTCTTGATCTTGATGTCGAACCAGTCGAGCGTCATCGAGAAGCCAGGAATGAACTTCGGCGTGAACACCGCACCGAGTGTCTTCGTGGTAGCAATTTCAGGCAGAAGGTTCGGGTTACCACCCAGCAGGCCGTTATACTGCGCCGCCGGGTTGGCGGTCACGCCTTGGCCGACAGATAGGCCCTGTGCCAGACAGCCGACCTGAGCCGCTGTGATTGGCGAACCGGTGCACGGGTCAGTCGAACCGTCGAGGCCGACAAACTGCGGTGCGAACAATTCCTGAATGTTCGGAACGCGAACCGCGCGATTGTAAGTCCCGCGGAAACGGATGTCCGAAACCGGCGAGAAATCGAGCGCCAGCTTGTAGGTGTCGGTCGTGATCGACCGGCCACTGGACAGCTTGTAGCTCGAGTGACGGAAGCCGCCGTTGAAGGTCAGGTTCTTGATGAAACTGTCGCGCACAATCGGCACTTCGATTTCACCCAGGACTTCCTTGACCTTGTAGTTGCCTGCAACGTCAAGCGTCGGCGCACCCTGACCAGTCAGATCGCCTGTCTGGAAGGCGTTGTCCGCATTGAGTTCAAGCGAGTCCTTGCGATACTCGACGCCAAACGCAACTGCGACACCGTCGTCAGACCAAGGTGTCTTGAGGCCATATTCGCCCAAATCACCGGTCAAGCTGCCGCTGAGGACCTGTTGCGAGGTTTGCCCCTTCAGGAAGCCGGTTGCATTGAGATAAGCAAGCGCAGCTACCGAAGGCGTTCCACCGAACACGTCGTAAGGAACGCAATTCGGATCAGTGCCGTCGAGTGCCGAACGACAAACAGCCTGAATGCCGGCAACGCGCGGATCATCAACAACATCGAGCGCCCTTGTCAGGCGAGCAGTCGAGAACTCGTTCCGGTAGACCTGCGAATAGTTGGTCCGGCCATACTGATAATAGGCGTCATAGGCCCAACCCTTGCCAAGGTCACCCTTGGTGCCGATCACTGTACGGAATGCCGTGTGCTGGAGATCGTTGATACGCGGGCCACCTTCGACGTTGCGGCGAAGCAACTGGAAGAACGCCTTGTTATACGTCGAATTTGCAGCCCCGGGCACGGAGTTCGGGAAGGCGATTGGAGGGACGAATGCAGGATCGTTCGGGTCAAGTATATTGCCGAGCGGATTGTAACCAGCATTCGTTGCGACCGGGAAGTTCCCGATGGAAGTGTTGATCAGGTTACCCGGGTTGCAGATCTGGCTGAGCTGTGACGGCGACATAAGTGGGTTGTCGCAGTTGATCGTCAGCGTGTTACCGAAGTCACCCGACGGCGCAATCTGCGCAATGGTGCGGTCATCCATGAACATGAATTCCATGTACGGCTTCACCGCATCGCTGATTTCATAGTCAACAAAAGCGCCAGCCGTATAACGCTCGTCCGGACGCTGGAAATAGTTGGTCGGAGCGAAATTATAGCGGTTGAGCGTGCCCTGCGTAAGGGTTCCCGGACCGAGTGCACCAACCGTGGACGATGTGGTGCTGGTCACAAAATAAAAGGCCGTACCCGTTGCCGAAGTCGCCGAGCCGCCGCATTGAAGCGGCGAGCGCTTGTCAAAGTCCGAGCCATCGGCGTCGACGTCGCCCGTACCGCCGGGATTGCCGACCAAGTTGTCGTTTACCTGAACTGTACAGGCGCTGTAATCACGATTGGACTGCAGCACCGGCTTAGCCTTGCGATAACCGACATAAGCCATGAAATGACCGCGATCATCGTTGAACTTGCCGCCAAACGAAATGCTGCCGTCAAAAGTGCCACCATCTGCGACGCTACCCTTAGGATAGCCATAACCGCTGAAACCCGCATTTGTCCGGGCATCTAGCAGGTCGCCTATGTGTTGCGGGGTTGCCGTGCCGTTCGGATTCTGCGCGCCCCGCGCAGGATTTGGGATCGTGTTGCCAAGGAACGGATTGCGGTTGTTGTGCTGATAGAAACCGTAGTTCGCGTCGATACGGAAACCTTCGAAATCGGTGTCCATTACGAAGTTGACAACACCGGCGACAGCGTCAGCGCCGTAGGTCGCCGAAGCACCACCGGTCAGAACGTCAACGCGCTTGATCAGCTGCGTAGGGATGAAGTTAAGGTCGGCAGCCGAGCTGGTGCTGTTCGGATCGCCCGTCATCAGACGACGACCGTTGATCAGGACCAGGGTGCGCGACGTTCCAAGACCGCGAAGGTCGACCGTGGCTGTACCCGTCGCACCGTTCGACAGTGTCGAGGACTGAGCGGCGAAAACCTGAGGCAGCGAGTTCAGAAGATCTTCTGCCTTCACCGTGCCCGAAAGCTTGATGTCCTGCGCGTTGACCGTGGTCACCGGGCTGATGCCTTCAAGGTTCGGCTGCGGAATGCGCGAACCGGTAACGATGATGTCGCCGCCATCTTCTTCGCTGGCAGCTTCCTGCGCGAATGCAGGAGTCGCGAGCATTGCAAAGCCGATAACGGCAGATGCAACGCCAGCGCTCAGGCGCGCACGGCTATAGGATTTCTGAGTTTTCATGTTGTTCCAGTCCCTTACTTCTGGAGTGTAAAGCCAATAAATTGGCTCTGATTTTTTCGCCAGCGAGAAGGGAATGCAAATGCAGGCACACTCCCATATGCCGACTTGCGGCGGGGTTTGCCTAAGGGGGAGGCCGATGTAAACGAGTTTCAAGGCCGCGACAGAATGTTACGTCTGCACTGTCACCATTTTGCAACACTCGGGCAACGCTTGGCTAAGTGTGATTTTGGTGGCAATCAGGGAATGCGCCGCAACAGGAGAAGGGGAGCATGATGAAGGCCGCATATCTGTGCGCTGGTTTGGCTTTGCTGGTGACGCCAGCACTCGCCAAGGATGCCAAGAAGCCGATGCCGCGTTCCGAATTCCTCCAGAAGGTGGTTGATTGCCGCGCCATAACGGACGCCACCCAACGTCTGGCCTGTTATGATGCCGAGGTTGCCCGCCTTGATGAAGCGGCTGCAAAAAATGAAGTCTATATGGTGGACAAGCAGCAGGTGCAGAAAACCAGACGGACCCTGTTTGGATTGCCCCTGCCCAATCTGGGCCTGTTCGGTGGCGGCGATGACGATGACGACAACAAGGAAAACCAGATCACCGAACTGGAATCGACCGTAAAGTCTGCGAGCTTCAACGGCGAGGGCTGGATCATCACCATTGCCGAAGGCTCAACCTGGCAGCAGATGGACTTTTCGCCGCTCGCACTTTCGCCCAAGCCCGGCATGCCCGTGGTCATCAAGCGCGCTGCGCTCGGGACCTACAAGATGTCCGTGCGCAAGCAGCCGGGCATCAAGGTGAAGCGCATCTATTAAACGCTAGTCGCCGACGGCCTCGACATCGACTTCGACGAAGATTTCCTGCGCGCCATAGCCGTTGAACACGCCATCAATGGGCGCAATGTCGAGATAGTCCCGCCCGACCGCCATGATGATGTGATCGCCGCCCATGGCAATTCCGTTTGTCGGATCAAGGCCGAGCCAGCCCTTTTCGGGTCCGCACCAGGCCAGCACCCAGCCATGGGTCGCATCAGCACCCTGAAGGCGATCCTGCCCAGGCGCAGGCTCGGTGCGAATATAACCCGATGCATAGGCCGCAGGGATTCCCGCCGCCCGCAATGCACAAATCATGATCTGGGAGAAATCCTGGCAAACACCCGCGCGGGCAGCGAAGGCCACTGCAGGTTGCGTTTCCGCCATAGTCGCGTTCGGGTCGTAGCGGAATTCTCGCTGGATGCGTACTGCCAGTTCATAGGCTGCAGCAAAGACGGGCCGGTCGCCTTGCAAGGCATCAGCGCTCCAGTCTGCAATACCGGCATCCACCGGCGTAAAGCTCGACGGATAGAGAAAATTCGCGGGCGAAAGATCCGAAATATCCGCGCTTTCGCGCGCCAGCCGCCCGACCTCTGCGATGCTCGGTTCGCCAAGCCAGGACAGCTGGGGTATCCGATCCACCTGAACCCGAGATTCGCTGATGATTTCAAGGCTCGTCGTCGCGCCGGGAATAATGAGCCGAGTCAGGTTGACCAGCGCAGAGCGCAGCGGAGCGGGAGCGAGCTGCCCCCCGGGATTGATGGTAATCTTGTGACTGACCAACGTCTGGCCGGGCCAGGCGATCGGCTCCAGCCGGAGATTGGAGCGGGAAAAATGGACCGGCTTCTCATAGCTGAAGCACGTCAGATGCCGGATCGCGAACAGGGTCATGCCAGTGTCATTCCCGACGCACGCAATGCTTCGCTGCCACGGAGGAAGAAGCGCTGGCTGATCGCATCGGACAGAGCATAGAGCCTGAGCTCGAGATCATTGCAGACCTCAGGGGTCAACATCGTCGCCGACAAGGTCGATATCAGTGCGACCAATCCCGTTGCCGCTGCCTGCTGCGGTTCCGCCATCCCGTCGTCCTTCAGGCGCGGAAGTGCATCCAGATGTTCATGGATGGCATTGGCCTGAAAGCTGATGGAGCGTGGATTGAAGGGGTCAAGTCCAACAAGATCCCTGACCGGCATCAGGGCCAGCCCGGTTGCATAGCGTTGACGGTAGCTGATCTGGACATCTGCAAGTTCAAGGAGCGCTGTCAGGTCGTTGGCCGATGCGTCGTCCGCGGCAAAGGCTCGCAGCAGCCGAGAGAAATTGAGAGCCCGTTCGATCCGCCGCCCAAGATCATGAAATCTCCAGCCAGCGGTTCGGCCCATATGCTCTGTCGCGAGTCCAGCAAAAGCTGCAAACCGGGCCCGCAGAATCAGGCTCCTTTGCTGGAACGGCCCGTCTGCCGGAAATGGAGCGTCGAGCATCTGCCAGAAGTCGGAGGAGATGCGCTCGCGCGAACCGGCACCGATTGAACGCGCGGCCTTGAGGAGCGCCGAGACACTGGAGGTGCAGTCCTGATTGGCAATGGCTGCGGCAAAAATCTGGCCCGGATTGGCGTTCGCGTCCCATCGCACGGCATCCATGGCGATCAGCTGGTTGCAGAGGCGCTGCGTTGTCTCCTGATTTCCCTTCCCGGCATTTGCGCTGGCGGACCCTGCGCGAACGAGGCCAAGCACCGCTTCGCCGCGCTCAAGATAGCGGCCAAGCCAGAACAGATTGTCTGCGACCCGGCTGGGAAGGGTTCCAGGATTGCGCCGGATCGCCTGGCTCGCGGATCGAAGAGTCATGGGCACCACTGGCTGTGCTCCATGCACAATCACATCGGCAGATCGCGTGCCGGCGCCGATCGATGTTGCCCGCACGTCTGCAGCTGCACCGATACGCACAAAGCCACCGGGCATGACTGTCCAGGCGCCGTTTGCATCGCGTGCTGCAAACACGCGCAACGTAAACGGGCGGGCCAAAAGACTGGCTTCCGCTGCGACGGGCATAGTCGAAAGGTGAACGATCTCCTGCCCGATATAATCTTGTGGCCTCCGTGCGAGATCTTCGAGCAGCCGCGTCCGTTCCTGTCCGCGCATTTCGCTCCCGAGCCTCGCGCCGCCTTGGCCGAGCCCGAGCAACGGTGTTGCAAACGCAGCGTCGATCACAAGATTGTCGAGTTCGGTGACAACATGTTCGGCTTCGCGCGCCTGACCACACCACCAGGTAGCGATGTTTGGCAGCAGCAATGGTTCTCCCAGAAGGCGTTGTGCCAGTTGCGGCATGAATGCAGCAAAGACAGGGGCTTCCAGCACTGCGGAGCCCGGAAAATTGGCGATGACGATTCCGCCGGCCGCCAACGCGTCGACGAGGCCCGGCACACCGATTGCAGACCGTGAATCCAGCGCCAGCGGATCGAGCAGGCGCGCGTCCATGCGCTGCCAAAGCGCGTCTACGCGCTTCAGGCCCTCGATCGTCCGGAGATAGATCCGATCATCGTGAACCGCGAGGTCCGCACCTTCCACCAGCAGCAACCCGAGGTAACGCGCCAGATGGGCTTGTTCGGCATAACTCTGATTGAACCGCCCGGGGGTCAGGAGCGCAAGCCTCGGATCGCTCCGCTCGCAACGCGCGGCGATGCCGGCGCGAAGATCAGCAAAGAACGGCGCCAAACGTTCAATGTTCAGCCGCTCCGACAGGCCACCGACGACCTGTGTCGCTGCCAGCCGGTTCTCAAGCGCATAGCCGGCTCCAGCGGGCGACCGCGTATGGTCTGCAAGCACACGCCAGGATCCATCCGGACCTCTGCCAAGATCTGCTGCAAAGATGTTGAGATAGTGTCCACCCGGAGGCGGAATTCCGACCATTGGTCTCAGGAATTGCGGGCTTCCCGTCAAGGCCGCTGTTGGCAGCACATTCGCCGCTACAAGGCGGTGCGGCCCATAGATATCGGCAAGCAATAATTCGGCCAGTTCCGCACGCTGGACAATGGCCGACGCAATGCCGGACCATTCAACTTCCGAAATTGGCAGCGGCAAGGGAGAAACCGGCCAGGGTCGCTCCTCGCCTTCATTCGGCAGGCGAAAACTTGTGCCTATTTCCTGGACATGACGCTGAAGCTGCTCTTGCACCTGCACGATGCTGCCGTTGCCGGCCGCCAGGATTTCCTCAAGGATTGCGCGCCACACCGCAGCGTCAGCCACGGACGCTCCACACATGACGTCGCCGGGCCCGGCTTGGCCACAATAAGCTTCAAGGATCGCCTCGGCAGCCCCCTGGGCCAGTGAGCCATCACCCGAATGTATCATTTGCGCCTTCCATGGAAAGCCGCTTCACCACATCGGGCTGCGCAGGGCAAGCGGCGCTCGACTTCAAGCCCCGGCTTGGCTAGGGGATCCTGCATGCCTTCAGAGCCCTTTTCACTGTTCGATCTCTGGTTTGCAGAGGCGAGAAAAAAAGAACTCAACGACTCCAATGCAATGGCGCTGGCCACTGCCAATGCAGATGGACAGCCCTCTGTAAGAATGGTGCTGTTGAAGGGCCACGGTCCCGATGGCTTCGTTTTCTATACAAACAAGGAAAGCAACAAGGCGCGCCAGATTGCCGAGCGCGGCTTTGCAGCTCTGCTGTTCCATTGGAAATCCTTGCGGAGACAGATTCGCATCGAGGGAGAAGTGCTGAGCGTCGACGACCAAACGGCCGACGCCTATTTCGCGACGCGCAGTCGGGATTCCCAACTCGGCGCCTGGGCATCGGACCAATCCCGCCCGCTCGCGTCGCGGGATATCTTTGAAGCGCGCTTCGCCGAGATGGCAGCGAGATTTGAGGACAAGCCAGTTCCGCGCCCGCCCCATTGGTCGGGCTACAGAGTCAATCCGCACCGGATTGAATTCTGGCAGGATCGCGCACACCGATTGCATGAGAGACATGTTTTCATCCGCACCGGCCCGGACAGCTGGGAAGAAGGCCTTCTTTACCCGTGAGCGAAAACGCAAAGCTCCGCGGGGCATTAACGCAGCGGGCTGCCATTGCCAGTGTTTCCATGGCCGTCTCCCTGCTCGGACTCAAAGCCTGGGCAGCCTGGCAGACCGGCTCAGTCGCGATGCTCGGTTCGCTTGCGGATACGGCGCTCGATATCGTCGCATCGCTCGTCACGCTTTTCTCCGTGAGGCTTGCCGCGCAACCCGCAGATGACGACCACGCATATGGTCATGGCAAGGCGGAAGCGCTTGCCGCACTGTTCCAGACCGGAATCATTTCAGCCTCTGCTGTGGCGATCGGCTGGCGTGGCCTGAGCCAGATCGGTGAAAGTCGGGCACCGGAGAGCCCGGAGCTGGGCATCGGCGTTTCGGTCGTCGCGATCATAGCGACAATCGGGCTGATCAGTTACCAGCGCTATGTTGTGCGCAAGACCGGATCGGTCGCCATCAAGGCGGATCAGGTGCACTATGCCAGCGATCTGGTGCTCAATGCATCGGTCATTTTCGCGCTCATACTGGATTCCATGCTGCACCTGCACGGCGCCGACCCGGTCTTCGGCATCGGAATTGGCTTTTGGCTGCTTTGGCATGCAAAGGACGTTGCGAGCCACGCTGTTGGCCAACTGATGGACAAGGAATGGCCCGAGAACAAGCGGGAGCGCTTTCTTGCCGTTGCCCGAAGCCATCCGGAACTCAAGGGAATTCACGATTTCAGGACCCGGTCAAGCGGATCGCACGAGTTCGTCCAGTTTCATGTGTGGGTTGACCCCATGATGACCGTTCTGGAAGCCCATCGCGTCATGGACGAAGTTGAAGCCCGACTGATGGAAGAATTTCCCGGAACCGAAATCCTGATTCACCCTGATCCCGAAGGGCATTCAGACCCGGAGCGCGGATTGGCCTCTTAGGCGCGCCGACCTAGCCAGAAGCAAAGGCAGCCATTTGTGCCTGAGCCTTGCGCGATTCCGGAAAACTGAAGATCGGCCAGTCATGCATAAGGCCCGATCCCTCAACATAGTTCAGGGATGGCACCTTCGCCTCAAGCGCGCGCGCATCGACGACGAGGATGTCATCGCTCCCCCCAAAAGCGAGTATCGGCGGGAGGCCGGACCAGTCCGCATGTATTGGGCTGACGCGGGGATCTCTCACCCCTGCCGCTCCGGCATACATTTCGCCTGCCTCTTGAATGCCGCGGATCGTCAGGATTGAGTCACGGCGTTCGATGGTCGGCTGATCTGGATGACTGGGACTGGCGTCAAGCCATGGGCAGATGAGGACAAGGCGCTCCGGCATCGGCAATCCGGCGTCGCGCGCAGCGATGGCCGTTGCAGCAGCCAGACCCCCGCCCGCCGAGTCCCCGCCCATCACAAATCTGCCGGTGTCTGGCCTGCCAATCAGATCCTTGTAGAAGTCGAGAGCGAAGTCGGTAATTTCGCCCACTTCGGCCATCGGAGCCAGTGGATAAAGCGGCATGATCATCCGCAAGCCGTGCGCATCCGCCATATGAGCAGCGAAATCCCAATGCCCTGACGTTGCGGGATAGACATAACCTCCGCCATGCCAATACAGCATCGTCAGATCGGGCGTCCGATCTTTCGGCGCAATATCCCAAACAGGTCGGCCCCGAAACTCGCGGCGCGTTACCGATAGGCGGGCCTGCCATTTTGCTGACGGTTCACTGGGCACGGAAAGCGCCTTTGCCTGATGCTTGTGAAAGTCAGGACCGCCGGAATAGAGCTTGCGGTAAACCCCGGTCGTACGGAGTACAAAAGCAGCAAAGCGCGCAGCAAAACTCGGCATACAGGCAATATCCCCTTGGGCGTCTTTTGCCTCAGACTATGCGGCGGCGCCCGATTCAACAAGCTGGTCGAAGCCTAAACCGGCAGTTTCTTCGATCCAGCCGCCGCCCAAAACACGATCACCGTCATAAAGCACGGCAGCCTGACCGGGCGCCACGCCAAATTCCGGATTTTCAAAGTAAAGCCATTCTCCGTCCAGTCGGGCCGGAACCGGCTTTGCCAGAGACCGGACTTTGGCAAGGACTCGTCGCTGTCCAGCTGTTCCAAGCCAAGTCGGTTCGCCAAGCCGGGCCGCAGCAACCGCAAGCGCAGCTTTCGGGCCGACGACGACCTGCTGCAATTCCGGATCCAGGCGGATTACGTAGAAAGGCTCGGCCAACCCGCCAATATCGAGGCCGCGCCTCTGGCCGACAGTATAGTGGATGAGTCCCTTGTGCTGCCCAAGCCTGTTGCCGTGCTGATCGACAATATCGCCACCCGCTTCCGCTTCGGGCCTGATCTTGCGGACGACGCTGGCATAGTCTCCGTTAGGCACGAAGCAAATGTCCTGGCTGTCCGGCTTCAACGCGACGGCAAGCCCCATGTCCTGGGCAATGTCCCGAACATCCGATTTCGGCATTCCGCCAAGGGGGAACCGCAGATAATCCAGCTGTTCGTTCGTCGTTGCGAACAGAAAATAGCTCTGGTCGCGCGCAGGATCGAGGGCACGATGCAGTTCCGGACCGGCTGTGCCCATAATCCGGCGGACATAATGGCCGGTGGCGAGGCAATCAGCACCGAGGTCCCGAGCCAGACGAAACAGGTCCGTGAATTTGACTCCCATGTTGCACCGAACGCAGGGGATGGGAGTCCGCCCGCGCAGATATTCATCGGCGAACTGATCAATCACTGTTTCGCGAAAGCGGCTTTCGTGATCGAAAACATAATGTGCAATGCCGATGCGATCGGCCACGGCGCGCGCATCGCGAATGTCCTGCCCTGCGCAGCAGCTGCCCACCCGACTGACAGCCTGGCCATGATCATACAGCTGGAGCGTGATCCCGATCGTTTCTGCTCCCGTGCGCGCCGCAAGGGCTGCAACCACCGACGAATCGACTCCGCCGGACATGGCGACAACGATCCGGCGCGCCTTCGCAGGGCCGTCGAGTTGGAAAAGATCGAGCATGATGAGGCCCTATCACAGCAATCTGTTGCTGAACACCGCGCGCAATTTTGAACATGGTTTACACCGCATTTAGAAATTTCTGCGATGAAGGGGCATGGATTTAGGCTTTGCACGGCGGCGGCGCGACCAGAAAACCGGACTCAAGGCGTCGACCAATCTGGCCCGCCTTCTGGCGGACGTGTCCGCACGACAGGCGATTTCACCCACGGCAATGGCGCAATTACGGGCAAAACCGGAAGAAGGGCCCACAAAAGAGGAGCTTCCCGAAATTGCACAATTCGCGCCTGGCGGCGGACGAGACTCGGCAACACCCAAGGCAGGAAGCTTCAATGCGGAAATCGCCGAGACAATCGTCACACAAAGTAAATCTTTGTAACCATGGCATTTACCTTGGCATTTTAGCTTTGTTTCAACCCCTTGGCACTAGAAGCGAATCCATAGGCAGAGACGGCTCCGGTCGTTTGCGTTTGAGGTAACAATGATCGAGAACCAGAAAATCCGTCCCGCGCAAGTGATTGGCCCTCTCGGCGAATCGCTGACGGTCGATTCTCTCCCACCGCCATCCACCACCCGTTGGGTCGTGCGGCGGAAGGCAGAAGTCGTTGCGGCTGTGAATGGCGGCTTGTTGACCGTCGACGAAGTGTGTGACCGTTATGGCCTCACACTCGAAGAATTCGCCAGTTGGCAGCGCGCTGTCGATCGTTCCGGCATGCCGGGCCTTCGCGTGACGCGTATCCAGCACTATAAAACCCTCTACGAGCGCCAGCAGCGCTACTGAGGTTCGCGCCAATCGCCTGCACTTGCCATCCATATGGCAAGCGCGGCGATGGCTGCGGTTTCCGCCCTCAAAATTCGCGGACCAAGCGAAATCGGAACTGATTGCGGAAGCGCGCGTATCAAGGTGCGCTCCTCGTCGTCGAAACCACCCTCAGGCCCGATAAGGATGGCGGCCGGACCGTGATGCGCCGCCGCAGCCTTGGCAAGCGCCTCTCCCCCATTTTCATCCGCGAAATAGAGAGTTCGGCCGGTTGGCCAATCCCGCAGCAGGGCAGGCAGTTTCACCGGTTCCCCCAGATCAGGGACCACTGTCCGTCCGCACTGTTCAGCGGCCTCAACCATATGGCTTCGCAGCCGATCCAGATTGAGTCGTTCGATCACAGTGCGCCGCGTGATGACGGGCTGGTATCGCGCAACGCCCAATTCGCTGGCCTTCTCCGCCACCAGATCGATGCGCGCTTTCTTGATCGGCGCCGCGAGGAGCCAGATATCGGGAACAGCCTCGCGCTCCCGCAGATGCCCCGTGACGCGCAAGATCAAGTCCCGCTTGCCGATAATTGCCACTTCGGCCAGCCATTCGCCCGAAATAGAGTCGAACAGTTTGACCAGTGACCCAATCTTCATGCGCATGACCGAAAGCAGATAATGGGCCTGCGAGCCTGATATGGACAGTTCAATGCCGTCTGCCAGCGGCGACTCGACGAAGAGTCGCGGTGTCGATTGGGGTGGCCAGGCGGGCGTTGCGGGCATAATGATGCCCTAGCATGGAGACGCTGCAGACCGAAATCGTTCCTGATAGCCAGCTCAAGGGGCTGGTCGGGAAACTCCCACCCACGCTGCGCGCCTATGCCCTGCTTGCCCGATTCGACCGGCCGATTGGCTGGTGGCTATTGTTCTGGCCCTGCGCTTGGGGCGTTTTGCTGGCGGGCGGCATGCAAACCCATTGGCCGCTGATCTTCTGGATGCTGCTTGGTGCAATGGCAATGCGGGGCGCCGGGTGCGTCTACAATGACATTGTGGATCGCGATCTTGATGCCCAGGTCGAGCGCACGCGCCTGCGGCCCATCGCGAGCGGGGCCGTTTCGCCGCGCGCAGCCTGGGCCTGGCTCGTTCTGCTCAGCCTGATCGGCCTCATTGTTCTGCTTCAGTTACGACCGGAGGCACAGCTTGTCGCGATTGCGAGCCTTGCGCCTGTCGCTGCCTATCCCTTCATGAAGCGCATCACCTGGTGGCCCCAGGCCTGGCTAGGTATCGTATTTTCCTGGGGCGCTCTGGTGGGCTGGCTTGCCGTGACCGGTTCGCCGTCCAGCGCAATGCTGCTGCTCTATTTGGGCAGCATTGCCTGGGTTATCGGATATGACACGATCTATGCACTTCAGGACCGCGAGGACGACGCCCTGATCGGCGTGCGATCCTCTGCGCTCAGGCTCGGCGCCCATGTGAAGGCTGGCGTGACGATATTCTACGCATTAGCGCTTGGCTGCTGGGCCGGCGCATTCTGGCTCTTGCGCCCCCAACTGCTTGGACTGGCAGCGCTGATGCCAGCAGCACTCCATTTTGCCTGGCAGATTTCATCTCTGCAGGTCAGCAATGGTGATGATGCACTGGCCAAGTTCCGGTCAAACCGATTCGCCGGACTGCTCGTTGCGATGGCTTGTGCCGTGGTTGGTTCAACAGCCTGACTTGCTTGTCAGCTGCACACACAAAAGGCTTCAACCCGAAGCCTTCCCGCTCTATGCGCCAATGATGCTCACGAATGAACAAGCGAAAGATCGCGCCGCTGATCTGGTCACGCGCGCAATGAAGGCAGGCGCTGATGCCTGCGATGTCGTCTATTCAGGCAATGGTGCGACCCATGTGCAGATGCGCCTTGGCGTACTGGAAGATGTCGACCGGTCGGAAGGCGAGGATATTGGCCTAAGGGTCTTCGTCGGATCTCGCTCCGCCAGCGCGTCATCATCTGACCTGTCGGTTGAAGCCATGACGGCACTGGCCGAACGCGCGGTGGCGATGGCTCGAGAGGCGCCGGAAGATCCATTTGCCGGCCTGGCTCCGGAAGACCGACTCATGCGCGATGACCTTCCGGCACTTGAACTTTTCGACGAAACGGAGGTGCATCCTCAGCAATTGCGGGAACGCGCACTGGCTGCAGAAGACTCCGCGCGTTCGGTCAAGGGCGTTACGAACAGTGAAGGTGCCAGTGCCAGCGCTTCAATGGCGGTCATGGCGCTTGCGACAAGTCACGGCTTTGCCGCCAGCTATTGCGGCTCAAGCCACGGAATTTCGGCAAGTGTCCTCGCCGGCGAAGGTGGCGGCATGCAACGTGACTATGCCTATCATTCTGCGCGGCATCTGGCGGATCTGGAAGCTCCGCTGGATATCGGCCGGGCAGCGGGCGAGCGAGCGGTTGCACGCCTTGATCCGATAAAACTCAAGAGCGGGGAAATGCCTGTCATTTTCGATCCCCGTGTGGGCAACTCCATGCTGGGGCATCTGGCCGGGGCTATTACTGGCGCTTCCATAGCCCGTAAAACAAGCTTCCTGCTCGACAAGCTGGAGCAGGCCGTCTTCTCTTCCGGCATTCAGGTGATTGACGATCCTCTGCGCGTTCGTGGATTGCGGTCTCGGCCGTTCGATGGGGAGGGCCTTGCAACCCATCGCACGCAAATCATCCTGAACGGCATTCTGACAGGCTGGTTGATCGACAGTGCATCAGGCCGCCAGTTGGGCTTGCCGCCAACCGGCCATGCAACCCGCGGTGGCGGTGGCGCGCCTGGTACCGGCACGTCGAACCTCCATATGGCACCCGGCGACGTGAGCCCGGCAGCCCTTATGGCTGACATCACATATGGCATCTACGTCAACGAACTGATTGGCATGGGCGTCAATGGACTGACGGGCGATTACAGTCGGGGGGCCTCTGGTTTCCTCATAGTTGACGGTGAAATCGCTGGCCCGGTGGCCGAAGTGACGATCGCAGGCAACCTCAAGGACATGTTTGCTGCCCTCGTCCCTGCCGACGACCTGGAGTTCCGTTATGCCACAAATGTGCCCACCTTGCGGGTGGACGGGATGACACTGGCAGGTGACTGACACATTTCTTGACGCCGTCAGCGCTGTCGCGCGCGAGGCCGGTGCGCTTGCCATGAACCATTGGCGCGGGGATTTCGAACAGTGGGAGAAATCTCCCGGCAATCCGGTCAGCGAAGTTGATCTTGCCGTTGACCAATTGCTGAAGCAGCGCCTTGCTGAGCTTGATCCGGAAGCCGGCTGGCTGTCCGAGGAAGCCGCAGACAGTGCCGAGCGCCTTTTGCTGCCAAGGGTCTGGGTCGTTGATCCCATTGATGGGACCCGCGATTTTGTCCGAGGGCGGCGCGGCTGGGCAATTTCCATTGCGCTCGTCGAGGGCGGGCGACCCTTGCTGGGCGTGCTTGATGCACCGGCCCGCGGTGAGCATTGGAGTGCTGCCACAGGAGCGGGCGCGCTTCGTAACGGCGAGCTTGTTCGCCCAAGCAGCATAACAACCCTGTCCGGGGCCAGAGTTCCAGCTGATGTCGTCCCCCGCATGGACAGCGATCTTGTGCCAGTTGAGAAGCCGAATTCGATTGCCTTGCGCATGGCCATGGTCGCGGCAGGAGAAGCCGACCTGGTCGCAACACTGCGTTGGGGCTTCGAATGGGACATTGCGGCCGCCGCTCTGATTGCACAGGAAGCAGGCGCTACGGTGACCGATGCACGCGGCAACACACTGAGATATAATTCCACGCGCGGCGATGCGTTTGGCGTGCTTGCCGCCAGCCCGGGAATCCATGCCGAAGCTGTATCTCGGCTCGCAGAGCGCGCAAATTCGGCATTTGCCCGCTGAACCGGCCGGAGTGGCTTGCCTTTTGATCTTGCGCGCCTAGACTTTGCCGATGCTCAGCTTGCTCGTTATTGCAGCCAATGTGGCAACATTGACGCTCCCGGAAAGGGCAGCGATCTTTACCGCAGCCGGCGCCACAAAACGCGGCGCGCGCTGGATGATCTGCAAGGAAGATCTGAACGCATCGGCGCGGATCGATATGATTGAAGACCTGAATGGCGACGGGCGGCCGGAAGCCGTGGTCAGCGAAGACGGGACATTTTGTCACGGCGCTGCTGGCACTGGCTTCGTCCTTATCAGCAAACAGCCGAACGGCTCATGGAAATCCATGTTCGCGAGCGAAGGCATTCCCGAATTCCTGAAGACAAGGGGTGTCGGGCGCTGGCCGGACATTTCGGTCGGGGGGCCGGGCTTCTGTTTTCCTGTCATGCGCTGGAACGGACGGGCCTACGTGGTGAATCGCCGCGAGTATGAGGGGCGGCCCTGCCGTTAACCGCCTGATGAGCGATCCAACGACAATTGGCCGCCTTTATGGTCGGCGGCAAGGACACAAGCTGCGTGCAGGGCAAGCAGGCCTGGTGGAAGTCCTCCTCCCTCAGATCAGTGTGCCGGAAGGCGCCCTCGACTCGCGCGCGCTCTTTGGCGATGATCGCCCGCTGCAACTCGAGATTGGTTTTGGTGCCGGGGAACATCTTGCCGGACAGGCAAAGCTCCATCCCGATCATGGACTGATCGGTTGCGAGCCGTTCATCAATGGCGTGGTCGGCGCGCTCCAGCATATACAGGCGGAGAGCCTCAAGAACGTCCGCCTGCATATGGGCGATGCTCTTGACGTTCTGGCCAGGCTGCCGGATG
Source organism: Sphingomonadaceae bacterium (assembly GCA_046348625.1). Lineage (GTDB taxonomy): Bacteria > Pseudomonadota > Alphaproteobacteria > Sphingomonadales > Sphingomonadaceae > Aquisediminimonas. Next base: position 261,431 of record JAXMDX010000001.1, on the reverse strand, counting down.
CGTCGCTTGATCGCGTCTATCTGCTTCATCCGGACCCCTGGCCCAAGGCGCGCCACGCAAAGCGGCGGTTCATGAATCCGGGCCCGCTCGACAGGATTGCGACCAAGCTGAAGCCGGGCGGAGAGTTTCGCTTCGGCACGGATCACCCGGTCTATTTGCGCTGGGCGCTCATGCAGATGAACCGCAGAAGCGACTTCGCTTGGCAGGTCAGCGGTCCCCAGGACTTTCTGACGCGGCCCGCCGACTGGCCTGAAACCCGATATGAGCGAAAGGCCCGGCGTCTGGGGCATGAGGTCTGGTACTTCCGCTATATCCGCAACTAACAGCGCTTGCGCCCTGCCGCGAGTAGCGCTAGGGAGCGACCGAGTTTCTCGACATTGGCAACATTGACGAGGTCGGGCCCGAAGGGTCCGGCGCCGAGAACTCATGGTTTTTGCACTGGAGCGCGGATGGCGGACATCGCCGCATTGACGAAGCTGATAGAACCCCATGCGACTGCAATGGGGCTGAAGCTCGTGCGCGTTGCGATGTTCGGCGGCAAATCAGACCCGACACTGCAGGTCATGGCGGAACGCCCCGATACGCGCCAGCTTGTGATCGAGGATTGTGCGGAGCTCTCCCGCCGCATCTCTGACACGCTTGATGAGTTCGATCCGATCGAGGAGGCCTATCGACTCGAAGTCAGTTCGCCGGGCATAGACCGTCCGCTGACGCGCATTTCGGACTATGATGATTGGGCGGGATTCGATGCCCGGCTCAGGCTTTCGGAGACGATCGAGGGCCGCAAGCAAGTCGATGGCCGAATTGGCGGTGTTGACGGAGACGCCATTCTCATCACGACCCCAAAAACCCGCGAAACGCTTCGCATTCCGTTTACCAGCATTGCCAGCGCCAAGCTCCTGCTGACCGATGCATTGATCAAGGCCACGGCGCCGCTCTCCACCGAGGGCGTCGACACGATTTCACAAGAGAGGTAGTTTTCATGTCCAGCCCGATTTCAGCCAACAAGGCAGAATTGCTCGCAATCGCGGACTCGGTCGCGCGCGAGAAGCTGATCGACAAGGCCATTGTGCTCGAAGCGATGGAAGACGCAATCCAGCGCGCCGCGCGTGCCCGCTATGGCGCGGAAAACGACATCCGCGCGAAGATCGACCCGGCCTCGGGCGATATGCGCCTGTGGCGCGTTGTCGAAGTCGTTGAGCAGGTTGACGACTATTTCAAGCAGGTAAACCTGAAGGATGCCGAAAAGCTCCAGCCGGGGTCGGCCGTTGGGGATTTCATCGTCGATCCCCTGCCCCCGATCGAATTCGGGCGCATTGCAGCACAAGCTGCGAAGCAAGTCATTTTCCAGAAGGTCCGCGACGCGGAGCGCGAACGCCAGTATGAGGAATTCAAGGATCGCGCGGGCGAAATCATCACCGGCGTCGTGAAACGGGTCGAATTCGGCCATGTCGTCGTTGATCTTGGCCGCGCTGAAGGCGTGATCCGTCGCGATGCCCAGATCCCGCGCGAAGTGGCGCGCGTCGGCGATCGTGTCCGTTCGCTGATCCTGCGCGTTGTGCGCGAGAACCGGGGGCCGCAAATCTTCCTCAGCCGGGCGCATCCCGATTTCATGAAGAAGCTGTTCGCGCAGGAAGTGCCCGAAATCTATGATGGCGTAATCGAGATCAAGGCCGCTGCCCGCGATCCGGGCAGCCGCGCCAAGATCGGCGTCATCAGCCGCGACGGATCAATCGATCCGGTCGGCGCCTGCGTCGGCATGAAGGGCAGCCGCGTTCAGGCCGTTGTCCAGGAAATGCAGGGCGAAAAGATCGACATCATTCCCTGGAGCGAGGACACAGCGACATTCGTCGTCAACGCACTCCAGCCCGCAACCGTCAGCCGCGTCGTCATCGACGAAGAAGAGGGTCGGATCGAAGTGGTTGTGCCCGATGACCAGCTGAGCCTCGCAATCGGGCGGCGTGGCCAGAATGTCCGTCTTGCTTCACAGCTGACGAATTCTGCAATCGACATCATGACCGAAACAGACGCCAGCGAGAAGCGCCAGCGCGAGTTCGTCGAGAATTCGGAAATGTTCCAGAATGAGCTCGACGTCGATGAAACCTTGGCTCAGCTTCTGGTAGCCGAAGGCTTTGGTGCTCTCGAAGAGGTCGCCTATGTTGGCGTCGACGAACTGGCCGGCATTGAAGGGTTTGACGAAGAGCTGGCGGCCGAATTGCAGAGCCGCGCGCAGGAAGCGCTCGACCGCCGCGAAGAGGCCAATCGTACGCTTCGGCGCGAACTCGGCGTCGAAGATGCGATTGCGGACATGCCGCACCTGACCGAAGCCATGCTCGTCACACTGGGCAAGGCGGGAATCAAGACGCTTGACGACCTTGCCGACCTCGCAACCGACGAACTGATCCAGAAGAAGCGTGTCGATCCGCGGCGCAAGGCTGGTACTGCTGAACCAAAGGGCGGTGTGCTGGCCGAATATAATTTGACCGAAGAACAGGGCAACGAGATCATCATGGCTGCCCGTGCACACTGGTTCGAGGAAGAGGGAGACGCGGATGCGGTCGCCCCAGCATGAGCCGGCAAATGAACCCGAGCGCCGCTGTATAATCAGTGGTGATCGCGCGCCGAAGGGAGGCCTCATACGCCTTGCCCTCGGTCCGGATGGCGAAGTGGCTCCCGATGTCCGTGCGCGGGCGCCGGGGCGCGGCGCATGGATTGGCGTCGACAGGGCGGCGCTTGAGACAGCACTTTCAAAGGGCAAGCTCAGAGGTGCCTTGATTCGGGCGTTCAAGACCAGCGCTGTAAACGTGCCGGCGGATCTTCCCGCCCGCACCGAGGCCGCGCTGGAGCGCGCAGCACTGGACCGGCTTGGCCTCGAAGCCCGCGCCGGCTCACTTGTCACGGGGTCTGACCGCATCGCGGATGCAGCACGAAAGGGCCAGGTTTTGCTTCTCCTGCACGCGAGCGATGCAGGTGAGGATGGAAATCGAAAGCTTGATCAGGCCTGGCGCGTCGGGTCGGACCAGGAGGGATCTGGCCAGGCAGGGTTGGTTCTGGACGTAAACCGCACTATATTGTCAAAAGCACTGGGGCGGGAAAATGTGGTCCATCTTGCAGTGACGGATCGGGCGGCTGCTGCTCGCATCTCTGCTGCACTGGATCGCTGGCATGGATTTATCGGGCGCGACTTGAGCGCTTTACCTTGCGAAACGCGTTCGCAAGGTTCACAGGCGCGCGGCGCGGACTTGGATTGAAGGGTAGTTGGGTTAATCGATGAGCGATACGGAAAAGCCGAAACTGGGAATGCGCGCACCGCTTGGCATCAAGCGGACGGTCGAGACTGGCCAGGTGAAGCAAAGCTTCAGCCACGGGCGGCAGAACACTGTTGTTGTGGAAGTGAAACGCCGCCGCATCCTTGGCAAGCCCGGCGAGGCCGAGGCTGCACCGGTTGTCGAGATCAAGGTCGAGGCTGCGCCTCCGCCGCCTCCGCCGCCACCTCCTCCAGCCCCCAGGGCTCCTGCCGAGTCCCAGCTTTCGCGCAAGGAGATCCAGGAAAAGCTGCTCCGCGAAGCTGAAGAAGCGCGCATGGCTGCGCTCGAGGGCGCTCGACGCCGCGAGGAACAGGCAAAGCAGCAAGTTTCAGGGGAAGAAAAACGGCGGGCCGAAGAAAACCGCAAAGCGGAAGAAGCTGCCGTCGAAGCCGCGCGGCTCGCGCTGGAAGAAGAAGCACGACAAGCGGCTCTGGCCGCTGAACGGGAAGCCAACGCACCGGCCCCAACTGTTGAGCCCGCACCCGTTGTGGACGATGATGATCGGCCGCGGCGTCACGGAGCAGGAGCGCCGCCACGCCGTGAACCCGAACGCCCGACGCGCGGTCGCGGCGTTGACGACCGTCGCCAGTCTGGCAAGCTGACTGTCAGCCGTGCGCTTGACGATGGTGAGGGGGCCCGAGCCCGTTCACTGGCCGCGCTGAAGCGCGCGCGCGAAAAGGAAAAGCGCAGTCACATGCAGGGCGGCCCGGCCGTCAAGCAGGTCCGCGATGTCAGCGTTCCGGAGGCCATTACCGTTCAGGAACTGGCCAACCGCATGGCCGAACGCGGCGCAGACCTTGTGAAAGCGCTGTTCAAGATGGGCATGCCCGTCACCCTGACGCAGACGATCGACCAGGATACGGCCGAACTGCTCGTCACCGAGTTCGGCCACAACATCACCCGCGTGTCCGATGCCGATATCGACATTGTCCATGATGAAGATGTCGATGCGCCCGAAACGCTGAAGGCACGCCCACCGGTCGTTGCGATCATGGGGCATGTCGATCACGGCAAGACATCACTCCTCGATGCACTGCGTGGCACGGATGTTGTTGCTGGCGAAGCCGGCGGCATCACCCAGCATATCGGTGCCTATCAGCTGACGATGAAGGACAAGTCGAAGATCACCTTCCTCGACACGCCGGGTCACGAAGCCTTTACGGAAATGCGTGCTCGCGGTGCGAATGTGACGGACATTGTGGTTATCGTTGTCGCAGCCGATGACGGTCCGAAGCCGCAAACGGTCGAAGCGATCAACCATGTGAAGGCCGCAGGCGTGCCGATGATTGTCGCGATCACGAAGATCGACAAGCATGAGGCCGATCCACAAAAGGTTCGCGAACAGCTTCTGCAATATGAGGTTATCGTCGAATCGCTTTCTGGCGACGTTCAGGAAGTCGAAGTTTCTGCAAAGACGAAGCAGGGCCTCGATACGCTGATCGAGAAGATCCAGCTGCAGGCGGAACTGTCCGAACTGAGAGCCAATCCAGATCGGCCAGCCGAAGGCAAGGTCATCGAAGCCAAGCTCGACAAGGGCCGCGGCCCGGTTGCCACGATCCTCGTCCAACGCGGGACATTGCGGACCGGGGATATTTTCGTGGTCGGCGCCGAAAGCGGGCGCGTTCGCGCGATGGTCAATGACAAGGGTCAGCAGATTACCGAAGCAGGACCTTCACTTCCTGTTGAAGTGCTCGGGTTGAGCGGCGTTCCATCGGCTGGGGATACGCTGTCCGTGGTCGAAAGCGAAGCGCGCGCCCGCGAAGTTGCGTCCTATCGCGCGGGCGAAGCAACGAAGAAGCGCACAGGCTCCGGACCAGCCAGCCTGGAATCAATGTTCTCGGCCCTGAAGGAAAAGCAGGCGCAGGAATATCCGCTTGTCATCAAGGGCGATGTTCAAGGGACGGTCGAAGCCATTGTTGGCAGTCTGGCCAAGATTCCGAACCAGGACATTCGCGCACGCGTTCTCCACTCGGGCGTTGGCGGCATCACCGAAAGCGATGTGACGCTGGCCAGGGCATCCGGCGCTCCGATTATCGGCTTCAACGTCCGCGCCAACGCAAAGGCGCGGGAAATCGCCGAAAAGAGTGGTGTTGCGCTCAAATATTACGACGTCATCTATGATCTTCTCGACGATATTCGTGCCGGAATGGCGGGCCAGCTTGGCCCCGAATATTTCGAAACGGTTGTGGGCCGCGCGGAAATCCGGGAAGTCTTCCCGGCGGGCAAGCATGGCAAGGCAGCCGGTCTGCTCGTCACCGAAGGCTATATCCGCAAAGCGCTCCGTGCTCGCGTCACGCGGGACGATGTTATCATCTACAACGGCTCGATCGCTTCGCTCCGGCGCTTCAAGGACGATGTTCCAGAGGTCCGCGCCGGCCTGGAATGCGGCATCACGCTCGAGGCGACGACCGACATCAAGCCGGGAGACTTCCTCGAAACCTTCGAAGTCGAGGAGCGCGAACGGACGCTGTGAATTTGAGCAGCTTTTTTTAGGCGTGTCATTGCGTCTTCAGGGCGAAAGCAGATGAGACGGATTGTCAGTTGCGCGAGTGCTATTGTGGTCCTCCTCCTACTGTTCGTTTTTGGTACGGGCCCGCATTTCGATCCGAAGGCCTGGCAAGGCACTGCGGATCTAGCTCCTGGAAGTCAGGCAGGGATTTACGCAGCTCGGGGAAGGATGATAACGGCCGTCCGCTGGCACTATTTGCCTATCCTTTCATCTCAGGCTCGTGTTGTCAGTGAACTGGGCGCAGACGATGATGGGGCTGACGATTGTAACAAAAATCCAACGGAAGGCGGGCCGCAGTGTCTAATCTACGTGGTTACACTTGCTGACGGGACTTCCGCCGATCTCACTTTTGAATTCGGCGGAGGGCGCCTAATTTGGACGCATTTAGAGACCTATAAAGACTTAGAATGAAACCATCGAAGACCACCACGGAAACCCGCTCCGTCCGCGTGCTGCGCGTGGGGGAGCAGGTGCGTCACGTACTGTCCGAAATCCTGATGCGCGGCGAAGTGCATGACGATGTGCTCACCAGTCATCCGGTTTCGATCACCGAGGTCCGCATGTCTCCGGACCTGCGGCATGCGACTGTCTTCGTGAAGCCCTTGCTGGGCGAGAATGAGGACGCCGTCATCAAGGCGCTCAGGACCAACACGGCCTACTTGCAACGGGAAGTGGCTGCACGGGTGAGGCAGAAATATGCAGCCCGGCTCAAGTTCCTGGCTGACGAAAGCTTCGACGAGGGCACCCATATCGACCAGTTGTTGCGCGCGCCGCAGGTTGCGCAGGATCTTCGCGACGACGACTGAGCGAGCATGTGACGGAAAGGCCGCAATGATCGACGTGAAGGCTTTGCTCGCCCCGATGGATGACGGCGAAATTCACCTCGAGCAGTTGGCCGAACAGCATCGCGAAGGGCTGCGCGCCGCCTGCGCCGCCGATCGCCAAATCTGGCAAATCTATCCGGCAAACATGTCAGGAGCCGGATTTGATCCGGCTTTCGACGCGATCCGCGCGAATGCCGATCGACGCCCGTTTGCCCTCATCGTCGACGGTGTCGTCATCGGCATGTCCGGTTATCTCAATTTCGCCTTGGACCGGCAGGCGGTCGAGATTGGCGGAACATATATCGCGCCTGCGACACGCGGCACCGGCATTAACGGGCGGATCAAGCGACTCCTGCTCAACCGCGCCTTTGACTGCGGAATACGCCGGGTCGAATTTCGGATCGATGAACGCAACGGCCGTTCGCAAGCTGCCGTTCTGAAGCTGGGCGCCGTGAAAGAGGGCGTCTTGCGCGCCGAACGGATTACCTGGACAGGCCATGTCCGCGATACGGCAGTGTTCTCGATTCTTGCCGAGGAATGGGCGTCACGCGCTTAGGTCATCGACCTGTCATGATTGCAGCTTAGCATCGGCTCCAGGGAAAATGTTGCACTGCACAAAAAGTGCTTGCAATTCCCGAATCGAAACACTATTGTGCACTGCAACATAGATTTGTGGAGTTCAATATGGCCAGCGTTCCCGCCGACAAGGCAACCAAGATCGAAGTCGAACCGGTGGTTGTGACGCCGGCGGTGGAAGCCAAACCAGAAGTTGCGGTCGTAGCCCCTGTGGTCGAGGCAAAGCCTGTCGCCACCCCCGCTGCCGCCACACCCAAGGTTGAGGCGAAACCGGCTGCAAAGCCTGTCGTTGCGGCTCCGAAGACTGTCGCCAAGGCCGCCACAAAAACGGCGCCCAAGGCCAAGAAGACCGCTGCCCCGAAGGCAGTCAAGGCAAAGCGTATCCCATCACCCAAAGCGGCGCCCCTTGCCGCTCCAAAAGGACTGAAAACCATGACCGACACCGTAAAGCAGGTTGAAGAAACCATGAAGAAGGCCACTGCAGAATTCAGTGAGAAGGCCACCGAAGCCCTCAAGGACGTCAACAGCCGTGCCAAGGCCGCGTTTGAAAAGGTCGGCACCCTCACCAAGGACGCGACCGAGTTCAACAAGGCGAACATCGAAGCGCTCGTCGAGTCGGCCAAGATCGCTGCGAAGGGCGCGCAAACGGCTGCTCAGGCTGCTGCCGAATATGGCCGCAAGAATTTCGAAGCGACCTCCGCGCTCGTGAAGTCGGCTGCTGCCGTCAAGTCGCCGACCGATCTGTTCAAGCTCCAGGGCGATTTCGCGCGCAGCCAGTTTGACGGTGCCGTTGCCGAAATGTCGAAGTCGAGCGAGCGTTACCTGAAGCTCGTCGGCGAGATCTTCCAGCCGATCCAGAGCCGTTATTCGGTTGCCGCTGAAGAGATCAAGTCCCGTCTCGCTGCCTAAGCGCAACGAAACAGACAATGAATGGCCGTCGCGGGAAACTGCGGCGGCCGTTCGTTTGTTCGCTGTTTACGCTGATTTGCTGCATTCCGATCTTGCCCTCATGGGGCAGGATACCATATTCTGTGCACAATGAGCGAAACCCACATCCCGATTCACGCAATGGCCGAACGCCGCGATGGTGACGAGGGCACTGGTCTTGGCATCGCGACTCGTACGCGGACCAAGACGAAGAAGCCGACGCCTTACAAGGTGCTCATGCTCAACGATGATTACACACCGATGGAATTCGTCGTGCTTTGCCTCCAGCGCTTCTTCCGGATGAACATGGAAGATGCAACCCGCGTCATGCTCCATGTGCACCAGAAGGGCGTAGGCGTTTGCGGGATATTTTCTTACGAAGTCGCCGAAACCAAAGTCACGCAAGTGATCGATTTCGCGCGCCAGAACCAGCACCCGTTGCAGTGCACGCTTGAAAAGGCGTGAGCGCTTCGCCAGCGGCTGTCATCATCGGAGCAGGTGATGCAACTGGCGGGGCCATCGCTCGAGCCTTTGCCGCCGAAGGCCTGACGGCATGCATCAACAGGCGTTCGCGCAATGCCGAACAGCTTGAGACGCTGGCACAATCCATTCGGGACAATGGCCACAAGGCGCGCGCCTTTCCTGGTGATGCCCGTGAAGAGGCCGAAATGGTGGCCCTGTTTGAGAAGGTCGAAGAAGAGGTTGGGCCGATCGAAGTGGCGGTTTTCAACATCGGCGCCAATGTGCAGTTCCCGATCGTCGAAACGACAACGCGCGTTTACACCAAGGTGTGGGAAATGGGATGCCTGGCGGGCTTCCTGATGGGCCGGGAAGCTGCAAGGCATATGATCCCGCGCGGACGCGGCACAATCCTTTTTACGGGCGCCACAGCCAGCATTCGGGGTGGCTCCGGCTATGCTGCATTTTCGGGGGCCAAGGCCGCTTTGCGGATGCTCGCACAGTCCATGGCACGCGAGCTAGGCCCCAAAGGCATCCATGTTGCCCACACCGTGATTGATGGTGGCATTGACACGGAATTCATCAAGGGTCGGCATCCTGCTTTTGACGAAGCAAAGGCTGCCGACCTGATCCTGTCGCCCGATGCCATCGCGGCCAATTATGTGATGCTCCACAAGCAGCCAAAAAGCGCCTGGACCCATGAGCTGGACCTGCGACCCTGGGGAGAAAAGTGGTGAGCAAGAGTTTCGACTTTCTCTTCGATATCGGCGGCCCGAACGGCTATCTGACGCACCGCGTGTTGCCCGAGTTCTGCGCGCGCACGGGGGCGGTCGCTCGCTATGTGCCTGTTCTGCTGGGCGGGTTGATGAAAGCGACGGGAAACCGGCCGCCCTGGGCCGTGTATGCGGACGTTCCGGCCAAGCTTGCCTATGACAGGCTTGAGTTTCAGCGATTCATCTCCGCAAACAATTTGACCAGGTTTCGCATGAATCCCCATTTTCCGATCAACACACTTCCGCTTATGCGCGCCATTGTTGCTGCCAGACACGAAGCTGTGTTCGAACAGGCCGTCGAAGCCATGATGGTTGCGATGTGGGAAGACAGCATCAACCTGTCCGATCCTGAAGAGATCGCCAATGCCTTCGATCGTGGCGGCGTGGACGGGAAGCGGCTGCTGGAACGTGCCAGCGATGATGCGATCAAGGCCGAGCTTGCACAGAACACTGCAAGTGCCGTGGAACGAGGCGCGTTCGGAATACCGACCTTCTTTGTCGGCGACGAAATGTGGTTCGGCAAGGAACGGCTTGCACAGGTTGCAGCAGCTCTGGGCTGATCCCTGCCCGCCTCTAGCGCAGTGCGGCGGCCACCAGCGGATAGATCCCTTTCACAATGATGGCCACGCCCTTCGCATTGGGATGCATCTGGTCAGCAATCAGCAGAGACCGGTTGGGCGTGACGCCGTTCATGAAAAAGGGATAGAGCCTTGCACCGTGCTTCTTTGCAAGTGATGCAAAGATCGGGTCGAATTGGGCCTGATAGGGCTTTCCAAGATTGGGCGAAGCTCGCATCCCCGCCACAATAACGGGAATGCGGCGTTTCCTGAGTTCGCCAAGAATGGCGTCGAGATTGGCCCGGGTCTGATCCGGCTTGAGACCGCGCAACATATCATTAGCGCCAAGTTCGAGGATAACGAGATCGGGCTTGGCCTTCAATCCCGCCAGCACGAAGGCCAGGCGCCCGCGCCCCGCTGCACTGGTATCGCCCGAGACACCGGCATTATGCACCCGCGCCGGAATGCCGCCCTTGATCAGTGCAGCCTGCAGCTGGGCGGGAAAACTCTCATTGGGCTTCAGGCCGTAACCGGCGGTAAGGCTGTCACCGAATGCAAGAACGAGCCTGTCCTTTGCAAAGGCGGGTTGCGCAAAAAGCAGCGCGACCGCTTGGAGAATTGCCAAAGCCCACCCATATGCAACCAAACGCTTCATCAGAAAGTCCTCAATGCCTTCCCCCCATATTGTGATGAATGCCCGCAATGTCACGCTGACACTGGGAGAAAAGGACGCGCGCGTCGAAATCCTGCGCGGAATCGACCTGTCTGTGGGCAGCGGAGAGACTGTGGCCTTGCTCGGCCCATCGGGTTCGGGAAAGTCATCACTCATGGCCGTCCTTGCTGGGCTGGAGCGAGCGTCGGGTGGAAACATCGAAATCGCCGGAGCCGATTTTGGCAAACTCGATGAAGATGGTCTGGCTCTTGCCCGACGCGGTCGGATCGGAATCATCCTGCAGGCGTTTCACCTGCTCCCGACAATGACAGCGCTTGAGAATGTTGCAGTCCCGCTGGAACTTGCGGGGATGGACGCGCCGTTCGAGCGGGCCCGCGAGGAACTGGCACTTGTCGGTCTTGCAGAGCGGACCGGGCATTACCCTGCCCAGCTTTCGGGCGGTGAACAGCAACGCGTGGCAATCGCCCGGGCATTGGCACCCAGACCGCAAATCCTCTTCGCCGACGAACCGACCGGAAATCTCGACGCGAGGACGGGGACAGCGATCATGGACCTGCTCTTTTCCCGACAGGCCGATACGGGCGCAACCCTGTTCATCATCACGCACGATCCGTCGCTGGCTGCCCGTTGCAAGCGAATCGTCGAAATGCAGGATGGACGGATCATTTCTGACAGGCCGTCCGCGTGAAAGAAGCGCTTCGGCTTGCCGTGCGGGATTTGCGGGGCTCAAAAGCAGGGCTGCGGCTGCTTGCCGTTTGCCTTTTTCTTGGCGTCGCTGCGCTCGCCGGAATCGGAAGCCTCTCGACTGCGATCCTGACTGGCCTTTCGGAACAAGGCCAGGTGATCCTTGGTGGCGACCTTCAGGCGGAAGCCGCGCAGCGGAGCGCTACGGATGAGGAACGTGCAGCGTTTGCGCGTTTCGGCACGCTTTCCGAAACGACGCAAATGCGGGCCATGGCGGCAACGGCCGATGGCAACCAGTCGCTGCTGATCGAGCTCAAGGGCATTGATGCCAATTACCCGCTCTATGGCCGATTGCGCCTGGCGAAGGGCGCTCTCGCTGCCCGGCCATCCGGCACCGATGTCGCAATTGCACCGGCGCTGGCCGAAAAGCTGGACCTCAAGGTCGGAAGCCAGATTCGCGTGGGCGACGCGCAGTTTCGGGTTATGGGCATCATTGCCGAAGAACCGGACCGGGTCGGGGAAGGCTTCACACTTGGACCGGTCGTCATGGCGGACAAGGCGGGGGTCGACGCGACCGGACTGATCCAGCCGGGCAGCCTCTATACCAGCAAATATCGCGTGAAGATGCGCGGCGGGTCCGATCCGGCAAAGGCGACGGCGTCCTTGTCCCGGCAATTCGCTGGCGCGGGCTGGGACTATCGCGACCGCAGCAACGGAGCACCGGGTACGCGACGCTTCATTGAGCGGCTTGGCCAATTTCTCGCGCTCATTGGTCTCGCCTCCCTTGCCGTGGCGGGAATAGGCGTTGGCAACGGGGTCGCCTCCTGGCTTGATGGCAAGCGCGAGAGCATCGCTACGCTCAAGGTCCTGGGCGCATCGTCGCAGACGATCTTCATCGCCTACCTGGCCCAGATTGTGCTCATTTCGGCGGCTGCCATCATGGCCGGACTTGTGATCGGCGGACTGGTGCCATGGGTGGTGACATGGCTTGCGGGCAACCTCCTGCCCATCACACCGCACCTGGACGTGTACCCTGCCCCATTGGCGCTTGGGGCACTCTACGGGCTCATGATTGCCCTGCTCTTCTCGTTGGCCCCGCTTGCCCGCGCACGCGCCGTGACAGCCGCCAGCCTGTTCCGCGATCAGGTTGAAACAGTGCCGCGCCCCACATGGTCCATTGTCGCCGGCATGGTCACGATTGCCGGGCTGATCGCTGCATTGGCCATCATCACGGCCAGAGATCCAATGTTCGCCGCGAGCTTCATTGGTTCCGTGCTTGGTCTCCTTGCTCTCCTTGCCGGGCTGGGTTGGCTGATCCGGCGCGTCGCTGCTGCCCTGCCCCGTCCAAGGGCCCCGCTGGCGCGCCTGGCCCTTGCCGGACTTCACCGCCCCGGCGCCCAGACCGGTCGGCTGGTCGTGGCCTTGGGGCTCGGGTTGACGCTGTTTGCAACGCTCGCAACGATCCAGACGAGCCTCAATTCCGCAATTCAGAATACGATTCCCAAGCGCGCACCAAGTTTCTTTGCACTCGATATTCCAAAGGATGAGGAAGCGCGTTTTCGATCCTCTGTGAACGCAATTGCGCCAAATGCGGAGGTTGTAACTGTCCCGACCCTGCGCGGACCCGTGGTCGCGCTCAATGACCGGCGCGTCGCCGATATGAAGGATATTCCCGAAGAGGCCTGGTTCCTGAGAGGCGATCGCGGATTGACTTTTGCGAGCACTATTCCCGAAGGCAGCAGGATCACCGAAGGCCAATGGTGGCCTGCCAATTATGCGGGGCCTCCGCTTGTCTCGATCGACGAGCGCGCCGCCAAGGCGACTGGCCTCAAACTGGGTGACCGGCTGACCATTTCGGTGCTGGGGGTCGAGATCGAAGCCAAAATCGCGTCATTCCGTGAGATCAACTGGGACACATTGGGCTTCAACTTCGTGCTGGTCTTTTCCCCCGGCACTCTCGAGGCAGCCCCCTATACCCTTGCCGCAACAATCGGCACGGCCACCAAATCGGAAGCCGCAATCAGCCGAGCTGTCTCCGACGGATTCCCCTCCGTCTCGATGATCCGCGTGAAGGATGTCGTAACCCAGGTCGGTGATCTCATGCGGCAACTGGGCTCGGCCATTGCCGTGGCAGCGTCAGTGGCAGTTCTCGCGGGCATTGCAGTGCTCATGGGCGCCGTTGCTGCTGCCAGACGGTCGCGCAGCTATGATGCCGTGCTGCTGAAACTGCTCGGGGCCACGAGAGCCCAGGTGCTGACCACGCAAGCGATCGAATATGCGATCCTCGCGACAATCCTGTCGCTTGTTGCCCTCGCGATTGGAAGTGTTGCGGGTTGGTATGTTGTAACCGGAATCTTCGAACTCGAATGGGCCCCTGATTGGGCCATCGTGATCGGTACGGTTGCTGCAGGAGGCATGGGAACGCTGATACTGGCCCTCATCGGGGCCCTGCCCGTCCTGTCAGCCCGGCCGTCGGAGGCCTTGCGTGCGCTTTAGGCCTTGGTGACATTTGATCGGCCGGACCCTCCCCGTTCTCCGGACTTGATCCGGAGCCCAAGCGTCAGATGGTTTGGCAACTTGAGAAATGGGCTCCGGGTCAAGCCCGGAGAACGGTAGCGATTCAACGCAGAGTCATCATGCCCTAGCCCGGAACGCCTGTGGTCAACTGCAGAGCGTGGAGCACGCCGCCCATCCGGCCGCCCAGCGCCGCATAAACCATCTGGTGCTGCTTGACGCGCGGAATGCCGGCAAAGGCAGCGCTCGTCACCTTTGCAGCATAATGGTCCCCATCACCGGCAAGGTCCGTGATGTCCACCACCGCATCGGGAATGGCGGCACGGATCATGGCCTCAATATCTGCCGCAGCCATGGGCATGGGGCTACATCGACTCCATCAGTTGCCGGCGTGCCTCGACCGTCATATCGGCAAGCGCCTGCCTGATTTCTTCGTCACTTGTCTCGACCTGAGCGCCCGTCAGGTCGCCCAGCAACTTGCGGATCACATCCTCATCGCCGACTTCCTCGAAATCGGCCTGTACCACGCTCTTTGCGTAGGAATCGGTTTCTTCCGGTGTAAGGCCCATGCGCGATGCAGCCCATTGGCCCAAAAGCTTGTTACGCCGGGCAGTCACGCGAAAGGCCATCTCCTCTTCGCGAACAAATTTGGCCTCTTGCGCCTTTTCGCGATCATCGAACGTCGTCATCATCATCCCTTCAATCGAAACCCATTTACCCAGATAGGCGTGACCAGCGTCGGCTTCAATCGCCGATCCGCACCACCAGCTTGCCAATAGCCCCGCGGGCACCCATTTTCGCGATTGCATCGCCGCCACGTTCAAACGGGAACACTTCCGTCACCCGTGGTGCAATCTTGCCCTCCTGCCAAAGCCGGAACAGCCGCGTGACATTGGCACGATTGGCCTCTGGATCACGTGCCGTAAATGCACCCCAGAACACGCCGCACACGTCGCAGCTCTTCAGGAGCGTCAGGTTCAAGGGCAGCTTTGGAATGCCAGCCGGGAAGCCGACGACAAGATAGCGCCCCTCCCAGGCAATCGAGCGGAGCGCAGGCTCGCAATAATCGCCGCCAACGGCATCATAAATCACATCGGCACCATTGGGACCCAGCACCGCCTTGAAAGCGTCGGCAAGGGCCTTCGACTGCTCCTTGTCAAATGGAGCTGTGCCGTAAAGGATCGTCTCGTCTGCGCCCGCGGCCTTGGCGGCCGCCGCCTTTTCTTCGGTGGAAACAGCGGCAACGACGCGCGCGCCAAAGGCCTTGCCCAATTCAACGGCAGCCATGCCGACACCGCCGGCAGCGCCAAGCACGAGGAGCGTTTCGCCTTCCTTCAGGTGCCCGCGATCAAGCAGAGCATGGATGGTCGTGCCGTATGTCAGCAGGAGCGACGCACCCTCTTCGAAACTGCGCTCCGGCGGCAACGCAAAAGCCTGTCCTTCGCCAAGGACAATCTTTTCGACCAACCCGCCATTGCCGACTGTCGAAAGCACACGGTCTCCCGGCTTCCACTTGGTCACGCCTTCACCGATCGCTTCGACGACCCCGGCAATCTCACCACCGGGCGCAAATGGCCGCGGCGGCTTGAACTGGTACTTGTCCTCAATGATGAGAACGTCTGGATAGTTGATCGAGCACGCCTTGACCGCAACCAGGATTTGACCGGGGCCTGCGACCGGATCCGGAACCTCTTCCAGAACCAGCGTTTCGGGTCCACCCACCGCCTTTGACAAAAGCGCCTTCATGCGTTCGCACCTCCTGCTTGCCACGGCCAGGCGGCAGCGGCACGTTGCTCATAATTACTGATCTGGGCATCCATCGCCATGGTCATGCCAATTTCATCAAGCCCACCCATCAGGCACTGCTTGCGGAATGGGTCAATCTCGAAAGAAAAACGATCCTGAAACGGCGTGGTCACCGTCTGGTTTTCGAGGTCGATGTGGATTTCGTCCGTCTTTGCGACCTCCATCAGCCGATCGACCGCTTCTTGCGGCAGAACCACAGTCAGAATGCCGTTCTTGAAAGCATTCCCTGAAAAGATATCCGAAAAACTCGGCGCGATGACAGCCTTGATGCCCATGTCGCCCAGTGCCCAGGCCGCATGCTCGCGGCTTGATCCGCAGCCGAAATTATCGCCCGCAATGAGGATGGGCGATCCGGCATAGGCCGGATCGTCGAACAGGTTGCCGGGCTCTGCCCTCAACGCTTCGAAAGCGCCCCGCCCGAGGCCAATGCGACTGATTGTCTTGAGCCAGTGAGCCGGAATGATGACATCCGTGTCCACATTCTTGCGCCCAAAGGGATAGGCCTTGCCCTGCACATGATTGACGGGATCCATCAGGCAGCTCCCCCAAGTTCACGAACATCGCAGAGCCGCCCTGTCACAGCCGCAGCGGCTGCCATTGCCGGCGAAACCAGATGCGTGCGCGCTCCCGGTCCCTGCCTGCCGACGAAATTCCGGTTGGATGTCGATGCAGAGCGTTCGCCCGGCGGAACCTTGTCCGGGTTCATGCCGAGGCATGCCGAACATCCCGGTTCCCGCCATTCAAGGCCGGCGTCCCTGAAGATGCGATCCAGCCCTTCTGCTTCGGCCTGTTCCTTCACCAGGCCGGACCCCGGCACAACAATGGCCCATTTGACACCGGGCGCCTTCTTCCGGCCCTTCAGGACAGCCGCCGCAGCGCGCAGGTCTTCGATGCGGCTGTTGGTGCAGCTCCCGATAAAGATATTCTCGACCGCCACATCCTGCATCCGCATGCCCGGTTCCAGCCCCATATAGGCCAGCGATTTTCGCGCTGCCTCCTGTTTGGACGGGTCAGCGAAGTCCATGGGATCAGGCACGACACCGGTCACTGGGACCACATCTTCGGGACTTGTCCCCCAGGTGACATTGGGCGCGATTTCGGCTGCATCGATCAGCACCGTCCGGTCATAGGTGGCGCCCGGATCGGTGACGAGCGTGCGCCAATAGGCCACAGCGGCGTCCCAATCCGCTCCCTTCGGTGCCATGGGTCGTCCCTTGAGATACGCAAATGTCACATCATCCGGCGCGATCAACCCGGCACGGGCCCCGCCCTCGATCGACATATTGGAGACTGTCAGCCGCCCTTCAACGGACAGGGCACGGATCGTCGATCCGGTATATTCGATGACATGGCCAGTGGCACCCGCAGCGCCGATCCGGCGGATGATTTCAAGCGCCAGATCCTTGGCGGTCACGCCAGGACCAAGGACACCCTCAACCCGAACTTCCATCGTCTTCGACGGCGTCAACAGGAGCGTCTGCGTCGCAAGGACATGCTCGACCTCGGATGTGCCGATGCCGAACGCAAGCGCGCCGAGCCCGCCGTGACAGGCCGTATGGCTGTCTCCGCACACAATGGTGGTGCCGGGCAGGGAGAAGCCTTGTTCCGGGCCAACAACGTGAACGATGCCCTGCTCCCGGTCGGTCGCGCCGATATACCGGATTCCGAAGGCCGGCGCATTCTGTTCAAGCGCGGCAAGCTGTTGCGCGCTTTCCGGATCCGCGATCGGCAGGCGATTTCCTGCAGCATCCTTGCGCGGGGTTGTCGGGAGATTGTGATCCGGCACGGCCAGCGTCAGATCCGGGCGCCGAACTTTGCGGCCCGCCACCCGCAGCCCTTCGAACGCCTGCGGGCTGGTCACTTCATGGACGAGGTGACGGTCGATGAAGACAAGGCAGGTGCCGTCCGCACGTTGATCGACAACATGGGCATCCCAGATTTTTTCATAAAGTGTGCGAGGTCTTGAAGCCATGCCGAGGGCCTTAAGCATGGATTCTCCGGATTCGCAAAGAAGCAATCGTTGCACTGGCAAAAAGCTGACATTAACGACTGGTCGATGGACGCACTGCTGACCTCCACCCTGATCGTTGCCCTTGCAGAAATGGGCGACAAGACCCAGCTCCTGGCGATCATCCTCGCCACGCGCTTTCGCAAGCCCATGCCGATTATCGCGGGCATATTGGCGGCGACTCTGGCCAACCATGCATTGGCGGCCTTTGCGGGCGTCGCTGTTGCGTCGCTGCTTGACGGCCCCTGGTTTCGCTATGCCGTAGCTGTCTCATTTATCGCCATGGCGGCATGGACCCTGATTCCCGACAAGGCAGATGACGAAGCGGGGCAAGCGAGCCGGTTCGGACCTTTCATCACGACCTGCATTGCCTTTTTCATCGTGGAAATCGGAGACAAGACACAGATCGCGACGATCGCATTGGGCGCGCGGTTCCAGAGCGTCCTCTGGGTCACCATGGGCACCACGCTCGGCATGATGATCGCCAATGTGCCCGCAGTCTATATGGGCCACGAACTCGTCAAACGTGTGCCGCTGCGCACTGTGCAGATCGTGGCGGCCTTGCTGTTCCTGGGGCTCGGACTCTGGCTCGCAGCAGAGACTGCGGGCCTTTTCTAGAGACGCGGTCAGCTGACCCTGTAGTCGGCGAGTATATCGCCTGCGTCCCGCAATTCCTCTTCGTGGCTTGCCTCGCGCCAGCTTTCGGCCAGCGCTTCTGCCTCCCATTGCTGCATGGCCGGATGCGCAATGATGTGATCGACCCATGCCTGACCGGCGCCAACGTCAAGGCCATAGGTCCGAACCCGATAGGCAACCGGAGCGAAAAAGGCATCGACCGCACTGAAGGCGCTGCCGCCCAACCAGAGTCCACCGAAGCGAGACAGGCCTTCGGACCAGAGTTCCTGAAGCCTCTGCACATTTTGCGCAACGGCATCGCTCAGCGGCTTCGGTCGCACGCGAACACCGACATTCATCGGGCACGCGTTGCGGAGCGCCGCAAAGCCGCCATGCATTTCCGCCACGGCACATTGGGCCCAGGCCCTCGCCGCCTCATCATCGGGCCAGACACCGCCGTGCCGTTCGGCAAGGTAGAGACAGATGCCTAGCGAATCATGGACAACCCGGTCTGCATCGAGCAGGACCGGCACCTGACCGGTCGGAGAGAAAGCCCGGAATTCGTCATAATTGACCGGCTTCGTGAAGGGCTCGACCCGATCGTCGAACGCAATGCCCAACGCCTTCATCAACACCCAGGGCCGCAGCGACCAGCTCGAATAATTCCGGTTGGCGGTGATCAGTGTGTACATGAGCCAGCCCCGCTTCCGGTTGAAGATCAGACGATATAATGCGCTGTTGTCTTTGCAGCGATTTCGTCCTGCGTCACGCCCGGTGCCATTTCAATCAGCTTGAATGGTGAAGTGTGATCCGGACGCTGGAACACGGCAAGATCCGAGATGATCATGTCCACGACATTCTTGCCGGTCAGCGGCAAGGTGCAGGCCGGGATGAATTTCGGGCTGCCGTCCTTGGCATTGTGTTCCATGACCACGATGATCTTCTTGACCCCGGCGACAAGGTCCATCGCGCCGCCCATGCCCTTGATCATCTTGCCGGGAATCATCCAGTTCGCGATATCTCCGTTCTCGGCAACCTCCATCGCGCCAAGCACGGTCAGGTCGATATGTCCGCCGCGGATCATCGCAAAGGAAGCCGCGCTGTCGAAATAGGCCGATTGGGGAAGCTCGCTGATCGTCTGCTTGCCCGCATTGATGAGGTCGGGATCCTCTTCGCCAGCATAGGGAAACGGGCCGATACCCAACATCCCGTTTTCCGACTGCAAGGTCACTTCCACGCCTTCAGGGATATGGTTGGCCACCAGCGTCGGGATACCGATGCCAAGATTCACATAATAACCGTCCCGCAGTTCCTTCGCCGCACGCGCGGCCATCTCGTCACGAGTCCAGGCCATTACGCAGCCTCCCTTTCGCGCACAGTGCGGAATTCGATCTTCTTGTCATAGGGGGCGCCAACAATGATGCGCTGCACATACACGCCGGGAAGGTGGATGCTGTCCGGATCGAGGCTGCCGACCGGAACAATTTCTTCGACTTCGACAACGCAGACCTTGCCGCAGGTGGCGGCGGGCTGATTGAAGTTGCGCGCAGTCTTGCGAAAAACGAGGTTGCCCGTCGCATCGGCTTTCCATGCCTTCACGATGGCGAGATCGGCGAAGATGCCGCGTTCGAGGATATAATCCTGACCGTCGAAGGTCTTCACGTCCTTGCCTTCGGCAACCTGCGTTCCGACGCCTGTCTTGGTATAGAAGCCGGGGATGCCGGCGCCGCCTGCACGCATGCGTTCTGCCAGGGTTCCCTGCGGACAGAATTCGACCTCAAGCTCACCAGCGAGAAACTGCCGCTCGAACTCCTTGTTCTCGCCAACATAGGACGAAATCATCTTGCGGATCTGGCGCGTCCGCAAAAGCTTGCCCAAACCTTCGCCGTCAATACCGGCATTGTTTGAAGCAATTGTCAGGCCCTGCACGCCGCTTTCGACTATGGCGTCGATCAGGCGCTCGGGAATGCCACACAGGCCGAATCCGCCCGAAGCGATCAGCATGCCATCCTTGAGAAGGCCGTCCAGCGCGGCTTTGGCGTCAGGATAGAGTTTTTTCATCAGTCCAGTCCCTCCCGGAGTCGGGCGCGGTTAGCGAGTCACAGCAGTTTTGCCAAATGCAATCATCTTGTCGATGAGTGCACTTATATCAACTCACGGTCGTGCCGAACAATGAACCAATTCCTGCCGTTGCCGCCATCGCGAATGCGCCCCAGAATGTCACCCTGGCGATCGCCCGCACCACGCTGGCCCCGCCCAACCTGGCGCCCAGTCCCCCAAGAAGCGCGAGAAAGGCAATCGAGGCCAGTGTCACGGCAATGGTGAGCGCCGTGCCTGCAAAAAGAACGACCATGAGCAGTGGCAATGCCGCTCCCACCGAAAAACTGGCGGCGGAAGCGAGCGACGCCTGAATGGGCCGCGCAATCGTATGTTCGGCAATGCCAAGCTCATCGCGCAAATGGGTTCCAAGGGCGTCGCGCGCCGTGAGCTGGTCTGCGACCTGTTCGGCGAGCGCGCGATCCAGTCCGCGTTTTTGGTAAATTCCGACCAGTTCTTCCCGTTCGGCCGCTGAATCGGTTGCAAGTTCCTGCCGCTCGCGGGCCATATCGGCCTGTTCGGAATCCGCCTGTGAGCTGACTGATACATATTCCCCGGCCGCCATCGACATGGCTCCGGCGACCAGCCCTGCGGCGCCCGTGAGCAGGATGCTCGATTGATCGGCTCCTGCGCTTGCCACGCCCATGATCAGGCTGGCGGTTGAGACGATCCCGTCATTGGCTCCCAACACTGACGCACGGAGCCACCCGATGCGATCAATCAGATGGGCTTCCCGATGCACTCTGGCCATAGTCTCAGCCCCTGTTTCAGACGGATCAATACTGGAGCTTCAGCCCGGGCCGGTTCCAGCGCGTCTTGGCAAGCCTGCCCGAGCCGGACAATGTAATCCACGCATCCTGCATGTCTGCGCCGCCAAAACAGATGTTCGTCGTGAAGATGTCGTCGGTCGCCACGAACTCCACCAGGTCGCCCTGCGGCGAAACGACCGAGATGCCGCATTCGCCAATGGTCGCCACACAGATGTTGCCGTTGGCTTCCATCGCAAGAGAATCGAAAAACTTGTATCCGGCAGGACGATAAAGCGGAATCCCCGGACCGCCGGGACCCGCCGAGTCATCGACCTTGCCCGGCGCGATCACGTTGAACTGGGTCAAACGGCAGGTGTAGGTTTCCGCCGCATAAAGCTTCGAGCCATCCGGAGAGAGCCCGACGCCGTTGGGATTGTAGCTTGGGAAGATGACCTCTTCGAGGTGGCTGCCATCGGCCTTGGCATAGAAGATGCCGACGATGTCGTGGCAGCGTTTGACATAATCGACCTTGCCATGATCCGTGAACCAGAAGCCGCCATGGGCATCGAAAACGATATCATTGGGCCCGCGCAGGACGCACCCGAAATCGCCAGACTTGTAGAGGACTTCCACCGTCCCGGTCGCAATGTCGATCCGCTCGATCCGGCCGCCCGAATAGTCATCGGCTATGCCGTGAGGTGCGAGGTAGCCGTTCGATTCCAGATATTCGAAGCCGCCGTTGTTGCAGCAATACAGCTTTCCGTCAGGACCCAGGGCGAGACCGTTCGGCCCGCCACCAGTTTCAGCGACAGTTTCCTTGCGTCCGTCCGGATAGACGCGCGTGATCCGCCCGTTGGCGATTTCAGTCAGAATAACGCTCCCGTCCGGCATGGCTACCGGACCTTCGGGAAAGCGCAGGCCTTCAGTGACAATTTCAAATTCCGCCATGTTTCTCTCCCAATCTATGCCTTCGACTCGCACCCGCGAGCATATGTCGATCATGTGTGCCTTTGCGCGGGGCGGTTTGTCGATAGTGCATTCTCAAAGTTTCAGCGGCTATCGTCAGACAGGAAAATGTCCTAGAGCAGCGGCATCAGATTGACCCTGCCGAGGAATTTCATGCCAACACATTATGATGCCGATCTTCGCCTGTTCATCAACGGCAGCTGGCGGATCGGAGAAGGCCGTGACGCGTCTGGCGTTATCAATCCGGCCACGGGTGAGACGATAGCCGAACTGCCGCTGGCAACCGCTGCCGACCTGGATGAAGCGCTCGCGTCTGCCGACAAGGGCTTCCAGACCTGGCGAGCAATGGACGTCGAGGCTCGTGGCGCAATCCTTCGCAAGGCAGCGACACTCCTGCGGGACAGGACAGAGGCTATTGCCACACTCCTGACATTGGAACAGGGCAAGCCAATCGCGGAAGCACGGGCCGAAGTCTCCAGCAGTGCCGCCTTGTTCGACTATTGCGCAGAAGAAGCAAAGCGCGCCTATGGCCGTGTCCTCGTGCGGCCCACCGGCCAGCGTTCAATCGTGATCAAGCAACCGGTTGGCCCTGTCGCCAGCTTCACGCCCTGGAACTTTCCGATTTACCTGATGGCCAAGAAGCTGTCCTCCGCGCTCGCTGCCGGGTGCTCGGTCATCGCGAAGCCGCCCGAAGAAACTCCGGGGTGCACATCGGCTCTGGTTCAGTGCCTGATCGATGCAGGCGTGCCGGCCAACGTCGTCCAGCTGGTCTTCGGGGTCCCTGACATGGTGAGCCGCCATCTCATTGGCTCGCGCATCATCCGCAAGATCAGCTTCACAGGCTCGGTTCCGGTCGGCAAGCATTTGATGAAACTCGCAGCCGATGGCGCGAAACGCGTTACAATGGAATTGGGCGGACATGCGCCCGTTCTGATCTTTGACGATTGCGATCTCGAAAAGACGCTCGACATGGTTGTGCCCCAGAAGTTCCGGAATGCCGGCCAGGTGTGCGTCTCGCCCACCCGGTTCTACGTCCAGCAGACGATCTATGATGCCTTTGTGAAGGGCTTTGCGGCCCGGACCGCCCAGGTGACAATCGGCAGTGGTCTCGATGCAGCTACCAAGATGGGGCCGCTTGCCAATGCCCGACGTCCGGCCGCCATCGGTGCCCTGGTCGACGACGCACGGGCCAAGGGCGCGCGCGTTCTTGCTGGCGGAAATCGGGGCGATCACGGCTATTTCTTTCAGCCGACAGTTCTAGCCGACGTGCCTCAGGAGGCAGACATCATGTCGAACGAGCCGTTCGGTCCCGTTGCTGTCTGCCGGCCGTTCGAGAGTTTCGATGAAGCCATCGAACAGGCCAACCGTCTTCCCTACGGCCTTGCTGCCTTTGCTTTCACCGAGAATGGCCGGAGGGCCAACTTGCTGGGCGATGCAATCGAGAGCGGCATGGTCGGCATCAACACCTTTGCCATTGGCACGCCGGATGCGCCCTTTGGCGGCGTCAAGGAATCGGGCTTTGGCAGCGAAGGTGGACCAGAGGGGATGGAAAGTTATTTTGTGACAAAGGCGATTCACCAGGCATGACCAAGCAACGCACCGGTGGCCGTATCCTTGTTGACCAGCTCGTCATTCAAGGCTGCGACCGCATCTTCACTGTTCCGGGCGAGAGCTTTCTCGCTGTTCTCGATGCACTGCACGACACGCCCGAAATCCAGACGGTCATCTGCCGGCAGGAGGGTGGCGTCACCTATATGGCCTGCGCTGATGGCACCTTGACAGGCCGGCCCGGCGTTGCGTTTGTGACGCGCGGACCCGGTGCCACCAACGCCAGCATCGGCGTCCATGTGGCGATGCAGGATTCGCAGCCGATGATCCTGTTCATTGGGGATGTGGATCGCGGCATGCGGGACCGCGAAGGATTTCAGGAAGTCGATTTCACGGCGATGTTCACGCCACTTGCCAAATGGGCAACGCGGATCGACGATCCTTCCCGAATCCCGGAATATGTTGCCCGCGCATATTCCGTCGCGATGTCCGGCAGGCCCGGCCCTGTCGTGATTGCGCTTCCGGAGGACATGCTGATTGAAGTGGCGGAGGCTGTTGACCGGCCGCGTGTCGACCGCCCTGCACAGGCGCCCGACGCTGGAGCAATGGAGACGTTCGCATCGCTCATATCGTCTGCCCAATCTCCCGTCGCGATCATCGGCGGGGCAGGATGGAACAATGATGCCGCGCGCGACTTTGCAGAATTTGCAGCGGCGCACGGCATTCCGGTTGCTGCCGGGTTTCGACGGCAAGATGCCATTGCGAACGATTGCCCCGTCTGGGCGGGCAATCTGGGCTATGGCCCCAATCCCAAATTGACTGACCGGATCAAGTCTGCCGACCTGATCCTGGCGGTCGGCGCACGTCTTGGCGAAGCGACGACGGACAGCTACACTTTGGTCACGCCGGATCACCCGGGAAAAACCCTTATCCATGTTCACCCGGACCCGAACGAATTGGGTCATGTCTATCGCGCGGATCTCGCAATTTGTGCCGGAATGCCTGAATTCGCCCGAGCGGCTGCCCGTCTTCCCAAGCCGCAAGCACCAAAACCTGCAGGTGCGGAGGCCCATGCCGAATGGAAAGCCTGGAACACACCAGCCCCGTTTGACACGCGCGTCGATCTTGGCATGTGCGTTGCGGCCATGCGGGAGGCCCTTCCTGCCGACACCATCATCTGCAACGGTGCAGGGAATTTCTCCGGCTGGTGGCACCGCTATTGGTCGCACCCGAAACATGGCACTCAGCTGGCACCGACTGCAGGGGCCATGGGCTATGGTCCACCGGCCGCCGTCGCCGCAGCGCTGCGCCATCCCGAACGCAGTGTGGTTGCGCTGGCCGGCGATGGCGATTTCATGATGAACGGGCAGGAGCTTGCAACTGCGGTCCAATATGGCTGTGACATGCTCGTGCTTGTGATCGACAATGGCGCCTATGGCACAATCCGCATGCATCAGGAGCGCGAGTATCCGACGCGAGTCAGCGGAACGACGCTCCACAATCCTGATTTTGCGGCGCTGGCTCGCGCCTATGGCGGGTGGGCAGAGACCGTTGAGGCAACTGCCGACTTCGCGCCCGCGCTGAGCCGTGCCCTCGAACACACAGGCTTGCGGCTGCTCCATATCAAGACCGACGTTGAACGGATCAGCGCGGGCACGACTATCAGTGTGCTTCGCGGAGCCAGGCGTTGACGCAACGCGCCAGGCTGTAGCCATGTCCCGCTACTATTCCGGCCCGCCGAGCGATCATTTCGACGGAGAGCGTTTTTTCGGACCGCAACGCAGTGGCGGCAAAGGTCTGGGATCCCTGCTCAAATGGCAGCTGGGGAGCAAGCGGGCCAAATGGCCGCGCTGGATCGACAATGCGTCTCACCCACCCCCGCCGGAGCGTGTCGACGGCAACGCCGTTCAACTGACGATGATTGGCCATGTCAGCGTCCTCATCCAGACTGCCGGTATCAATATCCTGACCGACCCGGTATGGTCTGACCGTGCAAGCCCGTTCCAGCTGGCGGGACCAAAGCGCGTGCGTGCGCCGGGCATTGCCCTCGATGACCTGCCGCCCATCGATCTCATTCTGGTCAGCCACAATCATTATGACCATCTGGACACGACGACGCTTGACCGGCTTGTTCGCCGCTTCGATCCGGAAATCGTGACGCCGCTGGGCAATGGCACGATCATCCGGAAGGCCGCGCCAGATGCCCGAATCGTCGAAATCGACTGGGACGAAACAATGACGCATGGCCCGCTCAGGATAGAGGCCGAACCTGTCAATCACTGGTCGGCGCGCTGGTCGACCGACCGGAACGAAGCACTCTGGGCGGGCATGACAATCCATGCACCGGCTCGACGCATCTTCTTCAACGGCGACTCAGGATATGCAGGGGGCTGGTGGGTTGACCGGCTGATGCAGAAGCATGGCACGATCGATGTCTCGCTCTGCCCCATCGGTGCCTATGAGCCGCGCTGGTTCATGAAGGATGCCCATATGGATCCCGATGAAGCGGTCGAGGTCTACAAGACGATGAAGGGGCCCATGACGCTGGGCTTCCACTGGGGTGTCTTCCAGCTGACCGACGAACCCATCAATGAACCGAAGGAACGGCTGATGGCGGCGCTGGCGCGCGAAGGGATCGATCCTGCGCGCTTCCGCACATTGGAGCCTGGTGAAAGCTGGACACTCCCGGACGTGGCACGGAATATCTAACGCGATCCCACCATCCACCAATTCTGCGCTCCGGACGCGATCCGGAGTACGGGAAGGAGGGTTCGTGGCGCTCGGATATCGGGCACACGAAGGCATCCCGTGGTGAGCGGGGGGCGGGACAGTCGGCGCGGAAGCCTTGGGGGGCGTCCGGCGGGTTTTGCCTTTGTGCGGTTGCAGGTGCTCGAGTGCGTAACCGGCGCCCGGTCTCGAAACACCGCCTTCTCATCCGGCACATCCCTGCAGGGGGGTAAGGCCCGAAAGCCCTCCTGCAGGACGGGAATGCTCCCATCAAAGACGCCCGGACCGGTTCAAAACGAACGCAGAGCGCGTGGCTGCACATTGGAGAGAGTGCAGACGCCCGCCGCTTTCGCGCCGACCTGTGCTGGTTGGGGCGAGGCCCTTTTCCAGCAGTCCCGCCCCTCGACCCATGCGACCTAGAAACGCCGATCGAGTGACGGGGTTGTGTGTTTCAGATTATCTCCTATTTGTCAAGTAAATAGGAACAAAGAGGGACTATAAATCCACCGTCGCCCCTGCGGAGGCAGGGGCCTGTTGGTAATTATGGCACCCAGACGTCAGACAGGCCCCTGCCTTCGCAGGGGCGACGGTGCCTGACTCACGCAGAGGCCCCTGCCAGCGCAGGGGAGACGGGCTAGATCCCGGCCTGCCAGGTCTTGATCGCATCGCTCGGGTAGACCAGCATCAGGATGTTGAGCGTCAGATTGTCGCGGATCATGACGAGCGTGAAGAGTTCAAAGGCGATGGCCAGCGCGGCGGTTACTTTCCAGGGCAGTCGGCTGGCGACGAGAAAGCCCAGAACCATCATCCCGCCATCGCTCAGCGAATTGAGGATCGAGTCACCGGAATAGCCCACTGCCATTGTTGCAGCGCGATAACGGTCGATGATTGCCGGGGAGTTTTCGGCAACTTCCCACGCCAGCTCGAGCACCGATGCGATCATGAGCCGCGCGCCCATCGGCAGTCTTTTGAGGAATAACGCGCCTCCGGCGTAGAAGAGAAAGCCGTGAATGACATGGCTGAAGCTGTACCAATCCGAGAGGTGCTGGCTGTTTCCCGGCCCGTTCACCACGCCTTCCCACAGCTTGATATAGCCGCAGGTGCAGATGGGGGGGCGCTGCATGGCGACAAGGATCGCCGTCGCAGCGGCAAAGATGACCAGCGTGCCGATCCAGTAACGACGCTCGATTTTGTGCATGATGATCTCTCCGATGCCGAATGTCTGCCCCGAAACAATTGACGCCCGCAAGATCGCACGCCAAGAGCGGCCATGGCCGGATCGACTCCCTTCAAACGCCGCGGCGTGCTCTTCATCCTTTCGTCGCCATCGGGCGCGGGCAAGTCAACCATTGCGCGCAAGCTGCTGGCCTCGGACGACAATCTCGCAATGTCGGTGTCCGCGACGACGCGGCCGATCCGCCCGGGCGAAGTCGATGGCGTCGATTATCATTTTGTCGATCTGGAACGGTTTCGCGAAATGGTTGCGGCAGGCGAGTTCCTAGAATGGGCGCATGTGTTCGGCCACCGTTACGGCACGCCGCACGGGCCTGTCGAAAAGGCGCTGTCCGAAGGACGCGACGTGCTGTTCGATATCGATTGGCAGGGCGCGCAGCAATTGTTCCAGCAGGCGGGCGGCGACGTTGTCCGCGTCTTCATCTTTCCCCCGTCACTGACGGAACTCGAGCGTCGCCTGCGCGAGCGTGGCACAGACTCGGATGAGGTCATCAGCGCACGCATGGACCGTGCGGCGGCCGAGATAAGCCATTGGGACGGGTATGAATATGTCCTGGTCAATGACGATGTCGATGCCTGCTTTGAATCGGTGAAAACCATTCTCCAGGCCGAACGGCTGAAGCGCAGTCGGCAAACCAGCCTGATCGGTTTTGTCCGGAGCCTGTCCAAGCAGGGTTGACGGCAGGGTTCCCAAGCCTAGGTTCACATGCCGTCGCCCCTGCGAGAGGCAGGGGCCTTTGGGTGAGTCTGACACTAAAGCGTCCGACAGGCCCCTGCCTGCGCCGTGGTGACGATCGGGAAAAGGAAACACCAAATGTTCAAACTGGCACTCGGATCCTTCGCTGCAGCCGTTGCGATGTTCATCACCGGCTTTGTTTTCTTTGCCACACCACTCGGCATGATTGCCTATACCAACGCCGATGAAACCCAGACGGCGGCGGTGCAGGCGGCCCTGGCGGCGAATCTTCCCAAGACCGGCACCTATATGGTGCCCGACCCATCCACCCAGTCCGGAACGACGCTCTACGGGAAGGGCCCGGTCGCCATGGTGCACTATAACAGCAGCGGATTCCCCGTTGCGGATCCAAGCGCGATCCTCAACGGATTCATCCAGGAACTTATTGTCTGCCTGATCATTGCGGGCGCGCTTTACGGCATCGCGTCACGCGTCACGGACTTTGCGTCGCGGGCGCAATTGGTGGTTCTGTTCTCGGTCGCGACAACCGCATTGCTGACCCTCGGCAATCCGATCTGGCTGCATCAGGACTGGGCCTATAATATCTATGGGTTCGTGGCCAACACCACGATGCTGAGCGTGGCAGGACTTATGATTTCCCGATGGTTCCTTCCGTCAGCCGCGCAACAGCCTCAGGAAAGTGCAGGCAGCTAGAAAATCGGTGCGGTGAGCCGCCCGCTGGTCGAGGGCGAAATCATCCTCGCCCCATTGTTCGGCCTGCCAAAGTTCATCGAGATGCCCTGCATCGAACGCAGCCTCGGGCTCCAGCGCGCCTTCCAGCACGGCAAGGGCAATGACCAGCGAGCCGGAAATGGTCACAATCGTTGAGAGCGCGGCGAGTTCAAAGGCCGTCCGCGCGGCCAGCGCCTCGGACAGGCGCGCAAGCATGGCTGGCGGCTGGGGCTGGTGCATGATCCCTTCGACCAGCACGAAGCCGACGTCATAGCGCGCTCTCGCCCAGGCCAGGATGGGATCCCAGACGGCGGCCTGCCGCGCAACCAGGGGCTCCGGAGCGTCGGCGCGATAACAGAGCAGTTCGGATTCGGCGTATGCAGCAAGCCCGGCCGCAAAACTTTCCAGGTCGGGCGCAATCCGCTCGATTGCTGCATTGGCAAGACCGGTCAACCGCATCGCATGCGGCAGAATCTCCTCGCCTTGCTCCCGCCATTCATCGGCCACCGCTTCGGCCAGTGTCGCGTTCGGCAGGACAAGAGGCAGCCGCCCGGGCGTGCGCACTGGCCTGCCGTCGAGCGTAATTCCCAGATCGGGCGTGACAGAAACCTGCTTGTAGAAGCGCTTCATGCGTCGGGATTGCGCCAGCTGCGTTTGAGAAGGACCGGCGCGAGGAAGAAATCGAGCACGCCGACAATCAGGAGGACACAACCCAGTGCCGGGGAGAGATCGGGGAGCAATTTGCCCCCGACGTTCGCTGCTCCGGCAAAGACAAAGGCGATTGCGCCGAAGCGGACGAGGTTGAGAATCATGAACCGCTGCCGCGCCAGGTCCTCCGGACTGTTCATTGCATCGCCTCCCTGAGTTCGCGCGCGTGCGACACGATCTGGCTCGCGCCAGCCGCCAGCAATTCCTCGCCCGGATGATAGCCCCAATCGACACCGATTGCGCGCGCGCCGGCGGCCACGCCCATGACCATGTCGAAGCTCGTATCGCCAATCATGACCGTTGTTTCAGGGCTTGCGCCTGCTTCGGCCATTGCCTGATGTGCCATCGACGGATGGGGCTTCGACGGGTGCCGGTCAGCGGTCTGCAGCGTGACGAACCGCTCGCGCAAGCCGTGGTGGCGCAGACACAGATCAAGCCCCCGGTCGGATTTGCCGGTCGCCACGCCAAGGATCCAGCCGTCGGCCTCGAGCGAATCAAGCGCGTCGACAATGCCGTCGAACAGGGGTTCATCGACCAGACCATCGCCGCGCATCTTCTGGAATGCCGCCTTGTAATCCTCGGTCAGCTGGACGTGCAGATCGGCGTGAACACCCGGCGCCAGCATCCGCATCGCGGGGAGCAGGCTCAGGCCCACCACCCGCCGTGCAGCGACACGGCCCGGCGACGGGAGCCCGGCGCGGGCAAAGGCAATCTCGACGCACCGGAAAATCGTGTGCTGGCTGTCGACCAGTGTTCCGTCACAGTCAAACAGGGCGAGCCGGTTAGCCATTCGGCAATTCGCGCATCAGGTGCGCAAGCGCACGGTTTCCTGACGCCTCTGCAGCGCGCGCGGCATTCAAACGCGCCGCTTCTGTCTTGTTCTGGCCGAGCTTTGCGGTGCCCCGCCAGCCACTGATGCGCAATTCGAAACCCTGCACCGCTTCGATCATTTTCTCGAAACGGCTGTCATCCATCTTGCTCCGCGTCCAGATCGGCTTTGGCGAGAGGCGGGATTCGTGCGTGGCGGTCAGCCTGTCCATCTGGTCGACCAGCCCCGCGGTATCCATGCGCGATACGGGGCCTTCGAATTCGACGGCGAGGTAATTCCAGGTCGGGACCTGGTTGTTGTCAAGTTCGTACCAGTCGGGACTGACATAGCCATCCGGCCCGTTGACGACGAGCAAGGCATCCCGACCGGCGAGATGCTTGGTGATCCCGTTGCCGCGCGCAACATGAAACCCGACCCGGTCCGCATCGAGAAAGACAAAGGGTATGTGCGCAACCCGCGGACCATCGGGCGTTGCGGCAAAGAGCATTCCAAACCCGACCGCCTCGGCAAAGCTGCGCAACGCAGCGCGATCTTCCCAGCGAAAGGCCGAATTGGGATGCATGATCAGCGCTTTCCGCGCGGCGGGGGCGGTGCTCCCCTGCCCCGGCGTTCGCCCTTGCGGTCCTTGCGGGCGGCCTTGGCCTTGTTTGCAACGAGGCGGCGCTTGCCTTCCTCGGTATCCTTGAACTTCACTTCGTCCAGCACCAGCGCATCGCCATCGGCCTCGGTAAAACCGAGTGCGACAAGCGTTTCGGCGAAATGCGGCGGCAGGTCCGCACGGACGTCGATCTGCCCGCCATCGGGATGATCCACACGGATGCGACGGGCATGAAGATGCATCTTGCGGCTGATCGTGCCGGTCAGGAAGGCATCCCGCCCGCCATATTTGCCGTCTCCCACAATCGGGTGGCCGATCGCAGCCATGTGGACGCGGAGCTGGTGCGTCCGCCCGGTAAAGGGCTGAAGCTCGACCCAGGCGGCGCTGTTCCCGGCGCGGTCGATGACGCGATAGCGAGTGCGCGCGGGCGAGCCCTCCTTTTCATCGACGTGCATTTTCTCGCCGCCAGTACCGGGTTGCTTGGCGATCGGGAGTTCGATCATGCCGTCCTCGATGCTCGGCACGCCGACGATGATTGCCCAATAGACCTTGCGGGCCGTGCGGCTCGAAAAGGCCTTGGCGAAGTGCCCGGCAGCCCGCGCGGTCCGCCCGACAAGCAAAGCGCCCGATGTATCCTTGTCGAGCCGGTGAACGAGCTTGGGGCGCCCATCCTCATCATACCAGAGCGCATCGAGCAGGCGGTCGACATGCTCGTCCGTCTTGGTGCCGCCCTGTGTCGCAAGGCCCGGCGGCTTGTTGAGCACCAGCGCCGCCGCGTCCTTGTGGATCACGAGCGATTGGGCGAAAGCCGTTTCATCCTCGCCCAGGCTCGGCCGTTCGCGCTTCGGCCGAGGCGGACGCGTCTCCGTGACCTTGGCCAGCACTTCGGCCGGAGGCACGCGGATCTGCTGGCCGGCCTCGATTCTGTCTCCCGGGGTGGCGCGCTTGCCATCGACACGAAGCTGCCCGGTGCGCGCCCAGCGCGACACAATGTTGAAACTGGCATCGGGCAAGTGCCGCTTGAACCAGCGATCGAGCCTGATGCCATCGTCATCAGGCGCGACGGTAAATGTGCGAATGGCGTCGCTCATAGCCGGGTCAGCCAAAGGCCGAGCCCGAGCGCAGCCACCGAGCCGATCAGGGAAGCGCCCGCATAGCCCGTCGCCACAGCGATCTGGCCGCGTTCGATCATCATCCAGGTTTCGAGGCTGAACGCGCTGAAGGTGGTGAAGCCACCCAGAACACCGACGCCCAGGAGCAGGCGGAGCTGTTCGCTCGCACCCGTCTTGACGAGGATGCCAACCAGAAGTCCCATCAGGAAGCCGCCGACGATGTTGACTGTAAGCGTCCACCACGGAAAGCCGGGGCCGAAACGCGCAAGCATCGTCGCGCCGACAAGGTGCCGCGCGCCCGCGCCAAGTGCGCCGCCGATCATCACAGGGATCAAGGGATTCATCGGCTCCCCTTAGCGGTGTTGGAGGAAGGGGGGAAGGGGACGACACACGCGTCGCCCCTGCGCGGGCGCGACGCGCAATTCTTCCAGAGCTAGATCAGAATCTGACCCTGCACCACAGTCACGCAGCTGCCGCCAACATGGACGACGCCCTGTTCGACCCGCACGCGGATTTCGCCGTCGCGGCCGATCTGGCGGCCCTGCCGGGCAAGCCAGGCGTCACTGTCTCCAGCCGTGCCGGCCCGAATGCGATGCGCTGCCACGGCTGCATTGCCGCTCCCGCAGACAGGGTCTTCAACCAGCCCGTCGGTGAAGAAGAAGGACCGGACCGCGAGTTCGCCCGGTGCCGTTTCCGAATAGGCCGTAATCCCGTTCGATGCATCGCGTGCCAAATGGCCCTTGAGGCGCACGGCGTCCGGCGCCAACATGGCAACATCGTCAACACGCGCGACCAGCCAGTGCGGCCCTGTATCAATGACTTCAGCATCACCGATCAGCCGTTCAGCGCCGAGGATGCCGGCCAGGTCTTCGGCATTGATTGCCGCACGCGGCACGAAGCGCGGCAGCCGAAACGAAAGGCCTGAGCCATCCACCGAAACATCCACCAATCCTGCACCGCATTGCATGACCAGCTTCCCGTCCCTTGGCGAAGCAATGCCTGCCTCAATCACGGCATGCGCCGTGCCAAGGGTCGGGTGACCCGCAAAAGGCAGTTCTTCGGTCGGGGTGAAAATCCGGGTGTGATAGTCGGCGCCCGGTTCGGTGGCCGGCAGGACAAAGGTCGTTTCGGAGAGGTTGGTCCAGAGCGCCACCTGTTGCATCTGTTCGCTGGTCAATCCCTCAGCATCGAGGATCACGGCCACCGGATTGCCAAAAAGCGGCTTGCTGGTGAACACATCGACTTGCGCGAAGCGACGCTGGACAGGCATTTGCGAATCTCCTTGAGGAAGTGGAGACATTGATATATTCATCATCGTAATATTGCAATAATACGATATGAAAATCATGCCAAAGCCGATTCTGGACAAGCAACTCAAGGCCATTGCCAATGCCCAGCGCCTGATGATCCTGGACTGGCTCAAGGACCCAACCGCGCATTTCCGCCCGCAAATTGACGGCGATCTGGTGACGGACGGCGTGTGCGCGCTGCTGATCGGCGAAAAGATCGGCCTCGCCCAGCCGACGACAGCGCAGCATCTGAAATTGCTGGTCGATGCAGGGTTCCTGATCCCGAAGCGGATCAAGAAATGGACATTCTACAGGCGCGACGAGGACGCCATTGCCACCTTCAAGGCAGCGGTGGATTTGCAGGTCTAGAGTTTGTCCCGCTGTGCCAGAACCGTCGCCCCTGCGCA
Organism: Sphingomonadaceae bacterium; assembly: GCA_046348625.1. Classification (GTDB taxonomy): domain Bacteria; phylum Pseudomonadota; class Alphaproteobacteria; order Sphingomonadales; family Sphingomonadaceae; genus Aquisediminimonas. Next base: position 227,527 of record JAXMDX010000001.1, on the reverse strand, counting down.
GGCAGGGCCTTTGGTTGAGTCGGGCGCCTAAGCTTCAAACAGGCCCCTGCCTGCGCAGGGGCGACGATTCTACTTAAACAGGACAAGCTCCCGACGCCATTATTCCCCGGCCAGTTTCAGGATAATGTCCCAATGCTCATCACTGACCGGCACGACGGAAAGCCGTGACTGCCGGATGAGCGCAAGATCCGCCAACCGCGGATCGGCTTTCATCTGCGCCAATGTCACGAAGGATTTCACGGGTCTGACGGGCGCGACATCGACCATGACGAACCGCCCCGCCGGATCGCCCGGATCGGGATAAGCCGTCTTCACGATCTTCACGATCCCGACGATCTCCTTGCCTTCATTGCTGTGATAGAAAAAGGCCGTGTCGCCGACCTTCATGGCCTTCAGGTTGATCGCAGCCTGATGGTTGCGGACCCCATCCCAATGCGTGCGGCCGTCGCTGACCATCATGTCCCAACTATATTTGTGCGGCTCGGACTTGAGCAGCCAATGGGCCATGATTCAGTCTCCTGTTCCTGTAGGTGGCGCATGATGCGCAACGAAGAATTTTCCGCGCTCTGTCACAAAGACAATGATCAATGCAACGGTCCCGCACGCGCAATAGCCGAGATAGAGCGGAACGGTCGTTCCATCGAACGACCCGCCAATAATGGCGCCAATGACGGAGGCCGCAATGCTCGATACCGAACCCTGGAGCGAGCTTGCCATACCGGCGACATGCCCCATGTTTTCCATGGCCATAGCCCCAAAATTCCCTGCGATCAGGGAAAATCCCATCATCATGGCCGTCTGGAGCACGATGAAGCTGGTCAGCGTCTCATGGCCTGACAGGGCAACCAGAGCATGGAGCCCGGCGACTGTCGTAAAGAAGAAGAGCGCGGCATGGCCAATCTTGCGCATCCCGAAACGCCTGACGATTGCGGCATTCACCAGCGACGCGCCTGCCATTCCGCTGGCCATGACTGCAAATCCCACCGGCAACAGATCGGGACGCTCGAAGACATGCTGGAAAATGGGCTGAACCGACATCAGGAAGCCGAACAGGCCGCAGGAAATGACGGCAATCGCCAGGCCATAGCCCAGCGACATCCGATCCGTGACAACGATGCGGGCGCTTCCGATGGCCGACGCGACCGAGATTGCCGTCCTGTTTTCGGGTGCGAGCGTTTCCGGCATGCGCACCATGACCCAGATCCAGACCGCCACGCCTATCATCGCCAGAACCGCAAAAATCCACCTCCATGTCGCGAATGCCAGGACGATTTGGCCCATTGTCGGCGCGAGGATCGGGGCGGCCATGAACACCATGCTGGCGAGACTCATGACCTGCGCCATTTCGCGTCCCGCATATCTGTCGCGGACGATGGACGTCACGATGACACGCGCGCCTGCACAGCCGATGCCCTGAACAAATCGTGCAACAAGGAGATGCTCAAACGTTGGCGCAAGCGATGCAGCCAGGCTGGTCACGCCAAAAAAGAAGATCGCCCAGAGAATCGGGCTTCTGCGGCCATAGCGATCGGACAGCATGCCGACGAAAAGCTGGGAAACGCCGAATCCGGCCAGAAATGCAGAGATCACCAGTGGCCAGCGGGATTCGTCGGCAACACCAAGCGAACTGCCGATTGCCGGCAAGGCCGGAAGCATGGAATCGATCGCGAAGGCGACGATCATCATCACGACTGAAACGAGCAGCACGAACTCGATGCGGCCGGGGCCGACGGGCGAAGCAGAATTAACGGAGGACATGGAACGAGCCTATGCGCAAGATTGCGCGGTAAGATCAATCCGCGAAAAGGAGAACAGGCGTTTCAAGCAGTTTGCGCACGGCCTGGACATAGCTCGCAGCGTCCCAGCCATCGACAACACGGTGGTCGCAACTGATCGACAGGTTCATCAGCTTTGCCGCGACAATCTCGCCATTGCGGATGACCGGCCTTTCAATGACGCGATTGGGTCCAATGATGGCGACTTCCGGCCGGTTGATGACGGGTGTCGTCGCAATGCCGCCCAGTGGCCCGAGTGACGTAACGGTCAAGGTAGAGCCCGACAACTCTTCGCTTTTCGCCTTGCCCGAGCGCGCGGCCTCTGCAAGCCGGGCAATTTCGGAGGCAAGCTGCCAGACATTCATCGACTGAGCGTTGCGGATGACCGGGACCATAAGGCCCGCGTCCGTCTGTGTGGCCATGCCAAGATGCACGGCGCCGTGCCGCGTCACCACACCGGCTTCATCATCGAAGCGGGCATTGATCATCGGAAACTCCGGGAGCGCCTTGCAAATCGCGACAATCAGCAAGGAAAGCAATGTGAGCTTCGGTCTCGCGCCGCGGTTGGCATTCAGATCGGCGCGCATATCCTCCAGCTGCGTCACGTCGATTTCCTCGACATAGGTGAAGTGCGGGATGTGGCGCTTTGATGCGGCCATGTTTTCGGCGATGCGGCGGCGCATGCCGATGACCTTGATGTCTTCATCCGCGCGCGTGGCACCCGCCGGGCGATACCCCTGCCCCGCCGAATAGGAGAGGAAAGCGTCCAGATCCGAATGCCGGATGCGTCCATCCTCGCGGACTTTGACCTGCGACAGGTCAATGCCAAGCTCCTTTGCGCGAGCCCGGACAGCAGGGGATGCAAGTGCCTGGCTCGCTGGCTGAGGCACTTTGATCTCGACTGCTTCCGGATGAGGTTCGGGAATGAAATGCACGGGCGCGGCGGGCATGTGCTGCTCTTCCGCCACTTCTCCATTGTGCTCCTGCGAAGGCAGGAGCCCATCTTCAGGCGTTTTTTGGGCTCCTGCTTTCGCAGGAGTACCGAGTTGTTCAGATTCAATCTCCCCCTCGGTTTCGATCACCAGAAGGGTCGATCCGATCGGAATCATATCCCCTTCCTTGCCCGCAAGCGCGACGACGGTCCCGGCGACGGGGCTTTCCATTTCAACCGTGGCCTTATCCGTCATCATGTCGGCGACGCCCTGGTCTTCGGCGACGGTATCGCCCACCTTGACGTGCCAGGCGACAATTTCTGCCTCGGCGATACCTTCGCCAATGTCGGGCAGGCGGAATTCAAAGCGCGCCATCGATCAGTCCTTCATCACTTTTTCAATCGCCATGCCGATCCGGATCGGCCCCGGGAAATAGGCCCATTCGAGGCTGTGCGGATAAGGCGTGTCAAACCCCGTCACGCGTTCCACAGGGGCTTCGAGGTGGTAAAAGCACCGTTCCTGGACGAGCGCCGAGAGTTCAGCGCCAAAGCCGCCGGTGCGGGTCGCTTCATGTATGACGAGGCAGCGACCGGTCTTCCGGACGGATGCCTCAATCGTTTCGATGTCGAGCGGCATCAAGGTCCGCAGGTCGACTACATCGGCGTCCACGCCAAGTTCCTCGACAACCGAGAGCGCCACATGAACCATTGTGCCATAGGCAAGCACGGTCAGGTCCTGCCCTTCGCGGACAAGAGCCGCCTTGCCGAGCGGGATCGTATAATGGCCACTCGGCACAAGGCTTGCCGGATGCTTGGCCCAGGGCTGGACCGGGCGATCATAATGCCCGTCAAACGGGCCGTTGTAGATACGCTTGGGTTCAAAGAAGATGACCGGATCATTGTCCTCGATGGCTGCCAGCAAAAGCCCTTTGGCATCATAGGGCGTCGAGGGAATGACGGTCTTCAGGCCGCAGACATGCGTGAAAATAGCCTCCGGGCTCTGGCTGTGGGTCTGGCCCCCGAAGATGCCGCCGCCAAAGGGGGAGCGTACCGTGATGGGCATCGGGAATTCGCCTGCTGACCGATAGCGCAGCCGCGCCGCTTCGCTGACGAGCTGATCAAGCGCGGGATAGATATAGTCGGCAAACTGGATTTCCGGCACGGGCCTGAGACCATAGGCCGCCATCCCGACCGCGACGCCGACAATCCCGCACTCCGTGATCGGCGTGTCGAACACGCGGGTCTTGCCATACGTCTTCTGCAAGCCAGCCGTCGCGCGAAACACGCCGCCGAAATAGCCGACATCTTCGCCGAGCACGGTGACATCGCGATCGCGGTCCATGGCGACAGACAAGGCATCGTTGATGGCCTCGATCATGTTCATGTTCGTAGCGGGTGCGTCGGGCATCAGCGGGGCCCCTCGCCCGGTTTGGGCCACTTGCGCATCCGTTCACTCATCATCTGGGCGGATTGTTCCTTCAAATGCCAGGGCATCTCTTCGAACACATCCTCGAACATCGTGGCAAAAGGCTGGTGCATGCCATGCCCGAGAATGCCGTTCTTCTCGGCTTCCTTGGCAGCAGCCTTGACCTGTTCGGCCAACTCAAGGTCTTGCGCGGCGTGACGTGCCTCATCCCATTCTCCGATGGCGATCAGGTGGGCCTTCAACCGCGCGACCGGATCGCCCAGCGGCCATTTGCTCCGTTCATCCGACGAGCGATAGGCCGACGGGTCATCAGACGTCGAATGGCCTTCGGCACGATAGGTGAAATGCTCGATCAGGGTCGGGCCATGATTGGTCCTTGCCCGCTCTGCCGCCCAGGCCGTCGCTGCATAGACTGCAAGGGCGTCATTGCCGTCTATCCTGAGGCCCGCAATGCCATAGCCGACGGCGCGGGCGGCGAAGGTCGTCGATTCCGCGCCTGCAAAGCCGGCAAATGAACTGATCGCCCATTGGTTGTTCACGACATTCAGGACGACAGGCGCGCGGTAAACGGTCGCAAATGTGAGCGCAGCGTGGAAGTCGCCCTCGGCCGTCGAGCCTTCGCCGCACCAGCTTGCCGCAATGCGCGTGTCGCCCCGGGCCGCACTTGCCATCGCCCAGCCGACGGCCTGCGGGACCTGCGTCGTGAGATTCCCTGAAATCGAAAAGAAACTCGCGTCCTTCGCCGAATACATGATCGGCAGCTGCCGGCCCTTCAGGCGATCGCCCTTGTTGGAATAGATCTGGTTCATCATGTCGACCAGATCCCAGTCGCGACCGATCAGGATGCCCTGCTGGCGATACGAGGGGAAACACATGTCATCCCTCTGCAGCGCAAACGCTGCGCCGATCGACACGGCCTCTTCGCCCAGGCTCTTCATGTAGAAACTGGTCTTGCCCTGCCGCTGCGCGCGGAACATGCGATCGTCAAAGGCACGCGTCAGGACCATTGCCCGGAGCATCCGGCGCAAGACGTCGGGGCTGAGCCGCGGATTCCAGGGTCCGACGGCGTTCCCCTCATCGTCAAGCACACGGACCAGACCATAGGCCAGGTCGCGCATCGTCGCGGAGTCGGCCGCACTATCCGGTCGCGGCGTGACGCCGGCAGGCAGGATATCGATATGCGAGAAATCAGCCTCTTCGCCCGGCCGCGCAGGCGGTTCTGGGACGTGAAGCCGGAGCGGCGGCAAGTTTGAGCGAGACATTCTCCACGCAATAAAATTACGCGAGGCAATAATCCACCTGAATCTTGCCGCGCGCGAACGGCAATTGCAAAGCCCGCATCCGACGACGCAAAAGCCTGAATTGCCTTGGAGCGTCAGGTGCCATATCTGGGCACCCCAATTTCACAGCAAGCGGCAGACCGGATTCATGTCCACGACATTCACACTCGACACTTCGACGTCGCGTGCAAACCCGACCCCGACGCCCATGAAGCGCCTGACGGTGCCGTTGATCCAGCGCCGCAAGTTCGAGGGGCGGACAGACGAGCCGTTGGTCATGCTGACCGCCTATACGGCGCGCATGGCCCAGCTTCTTGATCCACATTGCGACATGCTGCTTGTCGGCGACTCGCTTGGCCAGGTCATCTATGGCCTGCCATCGACCCTGGCGGTGACGCTGGACATGATGTGCGCCCATGGCGCCGCGGTTGTGCGGGGCAGTTTCCACAGCGTCGTCATCGTCGACATGCCCTTTGGCAGCTATGAGGCATCGCCGGAGCAGGCCTTTCACTCTGCGAGTCGCATTCTCTCCGAAACCGGTTGCTCCGGCGTGAAGCTCGAAGGCGGTGAGGCCATGGCGCCGACAATCCGCTTCCTGACAGAGCGGGGCATACCGGTCATGGCGCATATCGGGCTGACACCGCAGGCTGTGAATGCGCTCGGCGGCTATGGCGCCAGGGGCCAATCGCAGGAAGAACATGCCAAGATATTGGCGGATGCCAAGGCCGTTACGGACGCAGGTGCATTCTCGATGGTTCTTGAAGGTGTGCTTGAAAACATCGCAGGCGCCGTCACCCGCGCGGTTGATATCCCGGTGATCGGCATCGGCGCATCGGCAGATTGCGACGGTCAGGTCCTGGTAACGGACGATATGCTGGGCATGTTCGATCGCGTCCCCAGGTTCGTCAAACGCTATCACGAAGTGGCGAATGAAATTGTGGATGCAGCATCGCAATATGCCGCCGATGTGCGTTCCCGATCTTTCCCGACACCGGACCAGACATACCAGCCGAAATAGGGCGCTTCCCCTCGAGCGATGCCATCGCTAAGGAGGGCCAAATTTCGTTTCCGGAGACCAGTCTTGGCGTCCACGCCTCCTACCCATGAAGCCTTTTTGCGCGAAGTCGATGAAGAGCTGCGCCGCGACGAGTTGCAATCGCTGTGGCAGCGTTATGGCCGCCTCGGGATTGCGATCGTCGTGCTGCTCCTCGCGGCCTGGGGCGGGTGGCTTTACTGGCAGGCCCGAGAAACCAAGGCTTCGGGCCTTGAAGGCGAGCAGCTCTCTCAGGCGCTTGACGATTTGCAGGCCGCCAACCCTGACGCCGCGCTGAAGAAACTGGCTCCGCTCACCACCTCGAAAAATGTCGGATACCGCGCATCGGCGAAAATGGCTGAAGCCGGCGTGGCCCTGGGCAAGAATGATTTCGCCGAAGCTGCGCGGATTTATGGCGAAGTGGCAAGTGACACAAAGGTGCCCCAGCCTTGGCGCGACCTTGCCCTCATCCGCCAGACCGCGGCCGAGTTTGATTCGATCAAGCCGGAAACCGTCGTGACGCGGCTGGGACCCCTCGCCGCCAAGGGGAACCCCTGGTTCGGGAGCGCCGGCGAAATGGTTGCTGTTGCCTATCTCAAGATGGGCAAGCCCGAATTGGCAGGAAAATTGTTTGCCGACATCGGCAAGGATGAAAATGTGCCCGAAACCATCCGTTCACGTGCTGTGCAGATGGCCGGGAGTTTAGGGGTCGACGCGGTCAATCCCCCAACCAAGGAAGTCACCAAATGAAGACGTTTCGCACCGGTTTGATACTCGGCACGATGGCGCTCGCGCTGGCCGGGTGCGGCGTGTTTGGCGGTGGCGGCAACAAGCGGCCCAAGACGCCGACGATCGGCCAACGGGTTGCCATCCTGACCTCGGAATCGAATGCCGAAGTCGACCCGGCACTGACGGATGTCGCGATCCTCCTTCCCCCGGCAGAGACGAATACGGAATGGACCCAGCCGGGTGGCAATGGACCGAAGATGATGGGCCATGTGGGCCTTGGCACGTCGCTCGGCGTGGCGTGGACCGCCAAGGTCGACGGCACCACGAAATCTGCACGGCTCGCAGCTTCGCCGATCGTCGCCGAAGGAAAGATTTTTGTCGTTGATGTGCACGCCAGGCTTCATGCGTTTGACGCGAATTCCGGCGCGACGCTCTGGGTTAGCCAGATTGGCGATGCCAATTCCAAGGAATTCTCCAAGGACAAGGCGTCCTTGTTCGGCGGCGGCGTCAGCTATGACGATGGCAAGCTTTTTGCCACGTCAGGGCTGGGCGATGTTGCCGCGTTCAATGCGGCTGACGGCAAGCAGATCTGGAAAGTGCGCCCCGGCGGACCCTTGCGCGGTGCCCCGTCCATTTCGAATGGCCAGATCTACGTCATGAGCCAGGACAACCAGATCTTTGCGCTCAAGGAATCGGATGGCGATCAGGTCTGGAGTGAAGCGGCATCGCTGGAAGTGTCCGGCGTTTTCGGCGTTGGTGCCCCGGCGGTTGCGCAGGGCAGCGTTGTCGCCGGCTTTTCATCGGGCGAGCTCAATGCCTATCGCTATGAAAACGGACGGTCGCTCTGGGCAGACGCGCTCTCGCGAACCAGCATATCGACGTCCGTTGCCAGCCTGTCGGACGTGGACGCAAGCCCGGTCATCGATCGCGGCCGCATTTTCGCGATCGGCCAGGGCGGACGCATGGTCAGCATGGAACTGGTGACCGGACAGCGTTTGTGGGAAATCAATGTTGCCGGCATTTCAACGCCCTGGGTTGCGGGCGAATGGGTTTTCGTGGTCGATGACCAGGCGCGCCTGCTCTGCCTGTCGCGCGCGACAGGCAAGGTCCGCTGGGTGTCGCAACTGCCGCGCTATCACAAGGAAAAGAAGAAGAACGGGCCGATCATCTGGACGGGCCCGATCCTCGCGGGCGACCGCCTGATCGTGGCGAGTTCGGAGGGTCAGCTGGCCAACATCAATCCGGCCAATGGCGCGCTCCAGAGCCGGACCAAGGCCGGAGCCCCGGTCTTTCTTCCGCCCATTGTTGCCAACAACACCTTGTATGTCTTGACCAATGACGGTCATCTGACGGCCTGGCGTTAAGGCAAAGGGGGCAAAGATGGCCGCCACCCTCCCCGTGGTCGCCATCATCGGACGACCCAATGTCGGGAAGTCGACTCTGTTCAACCGGCTGGTCGGCAAGAAGCTGGCGCTTGTCGATGACCGGCCTGGCGTCACACGCGACAGGCGGGAAGGCGATGCGGAACTTCTCGGGCTCAACTTCCGGATCATCGACACTGCTGGCTTCGAGGAAGACGATCCGCAGAGCCTGCCGGGCCGCATGCGCGCCCAGACCGAAGCGGCCGTCAACAGTGCCGATGTCGCGCTGTTCGTGATTGACGCGCGGGCGGGCGTGGTTCCGCTCGACGAGGAAATCGGGCGCTGGCTGAGGGGATCAAAGACGCCGGTCATTTTGCTTGCGAACAAGGCCGAAGGACGGGCGAGCGAGAACGGCATTCTGGAATCCTATGCGCTTGGCTTCGGCGATCCGATTGCGTTCAGTGCAGAGCATGGCGAAGGCCTTTCCGAGCTGTTTTCGGCGCTCTTGCCCCATCTGGAGCGTGAGCAGCCGGACGAAGAGGAATTCGATGACGAGAGCCCGGATGCTCCGTTGAAACTTGCCATTGTCGGCCGCCCGAATGCCGGCAAGTCGACGCTGGTCAACAAGATGCTGGGCGAAGACCGGATGATCACCGGACCCGAAGCCGGCATCACGCGGGACTCCATCTCGATCGACTGGAGCTGGCGAGACAGCGAAGGACGGGACCGGCAGGTTCGGTTGATCGATACAGCGGGCCTGCGCAAGAAATCCAAGGTAGACGACAAGCTTGAGCGGCTGTCGGCGGCCGACACCCGCCATGCGATCGATTTTGCCGAAGTCGTGGTTCTGCTCCTTGATGCGACGCGAGGGCTGGAAGCGCAGGACCTGCGCATTGCCGACCAGATCTTTTCCGAAGGCCGCGCAATGATCATTGCGCTCAACAAATGGGATACGGTGGAAAATGGCGCCCCGCTCTATCAGGGCGTGCGCGCGGCACTGGATGAGGGCTTTGCCCAGGTCAAAGGCGTACCGTTGCTGACCCTTTCAGCTGCGACCGGCAAGGGAATTGATACGCTGCTCCAGGTGGCTTTCGAAACGCGCGAGGCGTGGAGCCGTCGCGTGACGACCGGCCAGCTCAATCGGTGGTTCGAAACAGCCATCGAGAAGAATCCGCCGCCCGCGCCCAGCGGCAAGCGGATCAAGCTGCGCTATGTGACGCAGATCAAGACACGCCCGCCCAGTTTCGTGATCTTTGGCACACGCGTCGACGAATTGCCCGAAAGCTATCGCCGCTATCTTGTGAACGGCATTCGGCGCGAACTTGGCTTCGGTGCCGTGCCTGTTCGCCTGACCTTGCGCGCACCGAAGAATCCGTTCGGCAAGCAGGCAAGCTGAGGGGCGCTGGACGCCCGGCGGAACAGGCGATACGTTCCGCCCATTCACTCTATCGAGGCCATGACATGAAGCTCTTGCACACAGTCGCGATCTGCGCCCTTCTGATTTCCGGTCCTGCCAACGCTGGCAGCTCGGCACGCGCCAGGAAGGCCGTTGCCGCCGCCATTTCCGACCCGGCCCGTCCCGCCGACGATGTGAAGCGCGATGAAGCCCGAAAGCCGGGTGCCATCCTGGAGTTCGCTCGGGTGAAGCCGGGAGACACGGTCATCGATTTCATCATGGGCGGAGGCTATTTCTCGCGTCTTCTGGCCAGAACCGTCGGCCCCAAAGGCAAGGTCTATGCCTATCAGCCAGCGGAATTCATTGCCTTTCGCGCGCAATATGGAACCGACCAGAAGACCGTAGCGGACGCCTACCCCAATGTTGTGGCGCTCAATGGGCCGCTTGGCGCGCTCGCCTTTCCGGAATCCGCGGACCTGATCTTCACTGCACAGAATTATCACGACATGCATATTGCAGCTTTCCCGGAAAATCTGGCAGCCACCGTTGATGCCGCGCTCTTCAAGGCTCTCAAGCCGGGCGGGGTGCTGCTGGTCATCGATCATGCCGCTGCCGCAGGCTCCGGGACACGGGATTCCAACGCGCTGCACCGCATCGACCCGGCGGTCGTGCGTACAGAGCTGGAAAAGGCGGGTTTCAAGTTCGAAAGCGAGTCGCCGCTGCTGAGGAATGCAAGCGATCCGCATACCCTGCTCGTGTTCGATCCCGCGATCCGGGGCAAGACGGACCAGTTCATCTACCGTTTTCGCAAACCACGCTAAAACAGACGGGCTGCCAGTCGTTTCTCTTTTCGATGTGCGGCTTTTCGTCACAGTCGAAGCGCAAGGAACGGATGTCCGAGCATGGGCGAACAGTCTCCGACAAGGCCTGGTCTGGCCCGCAAGCGCGACGGGAGGCAGAAGCGGTTCCTCGTCGGGCTGATGACATCAGAGACGCACAAGCCGCAACGCATCGTGATCACGAACCTCTCTGCCTTCGGCCTCTCCTGTCGTGCGGTGCATCCGCCAGAGGTGGACGAACGGGTGACAATTTTGCTGGGCGCCTTTGGCGAGGCCGACGGCCAGATCCGCTGGCGGCTGGGGCGCAGCTTTGGCGTCAAGCTGGATGAGGAGATCGACGTTATTGCAATCGGGCTTGCAAAAAGCGGCTTTCGATCCGCCGACTATGATTTGCCGCTCGATCCCAAGTTCGAAAACATGATGGTGTTCGAATTTTTCCGCGATGCCGAATATCACGAGATTGAAAGCCTGCCGACAGACGGCTCTCAGAAGCCTTCGGGAAGTGCAATCTCACCCACCAGCCGCCGATAACACCCGATCGCATAACGATCCGTCATGCCCGCAATGAAGTCCGCGATGTGACGGGCACGGCCATCCGGACGATCAGGCAGGTCCTGCTGCCATTCGGTCGGCAAGCCCCCGGGATCCGCGTCATAGGCCGCAAAAAGTCCGGAAATGATCTGCCGTGCCAAGGCCGCTGCCTCAAGCTGGCGGGGATGATGATACAGGCGAGCGTACATGAAGGATTTGAGTTCGTGTTCCTGTGACGCGAGTGCGCCTGAAAAACTGGCAAGCGTCCGCCCCGCCGCCCGCACATCGGCAACGGTGGACACCCCTGACTCCTTGATGCTCCTGCGCGTCTCTTCGATCACGTCGTTGACCATTCTGCCAATCTGCTGCCGGATGAGTTCGGCACGCAGCCGACCGGTTTCGACATCGGGGTAACGACGCAGCACTTCTTCCCAGCCAGCCTTTACGAGCGGAACGGTCAAGAGCTCGTCAAAGTCGATCAGCCCGGCGCGCAGCCCATCATCGATGTCGTGATTGTCATAGGCAATGTCATCCGAGACGGCAGCCACCTGCGCCTCCAGCGACGCATGACTGGACAGTTGCAGCGGATAGCCTTGATCCACCATTGCCATTTCCCACCCGGGCCGGGTCACGGGCCCATTGTGCTTGGCAAGGCCCTCAAGTGTCTCCCATGTGAGGTTGAGCCCGCGCCACCGGGGATAGGGCGCCTCAAGATAGGTCAGCACCCGAAGCGTGTGGCCGTTGTGATCGAAGCCTCCGGCATGGGCCAGCGCGTCTGTCAGGGCATCCTCGCCAGCATGGCCGAAGGGGGGATGCCCGATGTCATGCGCGAGGCAAAGGGCCTCCGTCAGGTCTTCATCAAGACCGAGCGCGCGCGCAATTGTCCGCCCGATCTGGGCCACTTCAAGGCTGTGCGTGAGGCGCACCCGGAAATGATCGCCATCGGGCGCAACAAAGACCTGCGTCTTGTGGCGCAGTCGCCGGAACGCAATGGAATGAATGATGCGGTCGCGGTCGCGCTGGAAGGCGGTCCGGGGGCCACGCGTTTCGCCGACCGCTTCCAGATGTTGCCGCCCCTTGCTGGCAGCGGGATCACTTGCGCACGGCGCTCGTGTCCTCATTTTCCGGAAACTTTGGTCACAACCTGACCCGCGTCGCTCGAGAAGGTCGACCCCTGCAACCCGGCCTTGTTCATCGCGTTCACCATCGCACGGGCTTCGGCCTGGCTCTTGAACGGGCCAACCAGCAAGCGATTGGTCGCCTTGAACGGAACGGAAGAGGCGCTCTGCCCCTTGAAGACTGCAGGAGATTTTTCCTTCATCTTCTTCCAGGTCCCGGGCAGGCCGGCATCATTGGCGCCTGTCGCAATCTGGACCCAGATCCGCGCAGGGTTCTTTGCCGCCGCCAGCCTTTCAGCCTCTTTCGCTTCCTTGGCGGCCTTGGCTTCGGCATCCGCCTTGGCTTCAGCCGCTGCCTTGCGTTGTGCAGCGAGCCGCGCAGCCTTGAGTTCCGCCGCCGATGGCAGCGGCCCAGCCACGCTTTCCTGTTCCACTTCCAGTCCGGCAAGAATGGACCCGATGCCAGCATCGGTCCGGGGTCGCACGTCCACGGCGCTCACAGGCTTTGCCGACTGTGTTGCGACGTCTGACGATACGCTGGCTGCAGGCACGCTCGCAGGCGTGTCCGGCACTTCAAAGCGCGGCGCTGGCGTTTCGACCGGCTTTTCCGCACTGGCGAGTGTCGCAGTGGAGGGCAGCGGGCTGCTTGATGACGGCGGACTTGTCACAGTGGCGACCGCAGCCTGTGGTGCCCTTTCCATCGTGGCGACAACAGGCGGCCCCATGCTGGGCCGTGTTGTCACGGTTGGACGATCCGCAGCAATCGTTGCCACAACAGGCGCTGCCGCTGCACGGGGGGCGGGAGAAGCAGGCTTGCTCTCCTCACGAACCGGAACAAGAGTCACGGTCTCGCGCCCCGGGATGCGCCGCGGCTCTTTCGACGCCACAACGGCGGGCTTTGCAGTGGAGACATCCGATGGTCTTGGACCAAACGGCTCGCCCGCAGGAATCAGACCATCCGACGCCCCTCCGGACCCCGGGGGATGATAGATGTCACCCGCGGCTGCAACGGCCATGGCCGATCCATCGCTTGGCATGATGCCATAATTGACGGCCAGTGCCCGTTCGGCCGCATTCAGCGTCGCCAGACGCTGCAGAAACGGCGCCATCGACGCGCCAGACCCACCCGGCATGACCGAATTGGCAACATCCTCTGCAGCCGCAACATCGCCATTCATCGCCAGGACAAAGGCCCGCGCGCGCCAGGCGGCTCGATTTTTCTGACGGAGCAGAGGGTCGAGCAGTTCCATTGCACCTTGATCGTCGCCGGAGATGCCGAGCGACAGGGCATAGCGGATTGTCAGATCATCATCCGCGCCGGATCGCATCGCCAGCGCATAATCATGTTGTGCTCGCTTCGGTTCTCCGCGCAGGTCATAGGCAAGGCCCCGATCACGAGCGACGACCTGTTCCGGCATGCCGAGGGCCACGGCTTCGCCAAACAGGCGCAAGGCATCCGTCGGTTTCTGCTTGAGAACGAGAGCAGAGCCAATGGCAGCCTTGATTTTTGCGCTGCCCGGCGAGAGGTCTTCCGCCCGGGCGAGAAAGGCCAGCGCGGCATCCCCGTCGCCCACCGCAATGGCACTGAGCCCTGCCTCTGTCAGGGCCGTCACATCCTTTGGATTCTGCGACAGGATCACGAGATTGGCCGCAAGACGGTCGGATGGATCGGCTGACTGTGTAGTCTGATCGCTTGTCGTCGAAACCGGCTGAGCAGCAGCACCCTGCGCCAGCAACGCCAGACCCATCGCCAACCCGCGACCCCAGTTGGCCTGATTCAAGATTCTCATGAAAACGGACCTAAACCCACTCGGCCCATGCCGCGCAAGAGCACATCCGGTGAATCACGCCGGGATGGTAGCAGCCGGGGACAAACCGGCGTGCACCATCCCGGAGGAGATTGATTACTGATTATTCTGGCGATTGAGGAAGCGCGGAATATCGAGAGGGTCTGACGCCTCGGTTGGCGCGACGTCTGCCTTTGCAGAGCCGCGCGCAATGTTCGACATGCGTTCAAACAAGGTGCCCCCCGCAGCAGGAGCGGCACGCGGTGCTTCCTCTGCATCGCCAACAAGCCAGCGACGACGCGGCGGTTCCGGACTGTCGACAGTATCGTCAAACATTGGCGGGACCGGATTCGACGTGACTTCCGTATCAAGCATCGATTGAGGCTCGAGCATCAGTTCATCGGGTTCGACCGAGCCGGCCTCTTCGGCGAGCGGAGCCTCGAGAACGAGCGGCCCCTCTTCCTCGATCACCGGCTCTGGAGTGGCCTCCATTGTTTCTGGCATGTCGGGCTCGACGGCTGTCGTCTCGACAATCGGCGCAGGCGCAATCACCGGCTCTGGCGTGCGGATGATCTCCTCGCTCTTGCGGGCGGTCGGGAAGGAGAAGACCCGTGCAGGTTCCGGCGCGACAACCGAGTCAGCCTCGATGCCCGTGGCAACCACGGAAACGCGGATGCGGCCTTCCAGTTCATTGTTGAAGGCCGAACCCCAGATGATGTTTGCATCGGGATCGACCAGTTCCTTGATGTGGCTGGCCGCTTCGTCGACTTCCATCAGGCGCATGTCTTCGCCACCGACAATCGAGACGATGACGCCCTTGGCGCCCTTCATCGACACACCGTCGAGCAGCGGATTGGCGATCGCCTTTTCCGCAGCGTCGATCGCGCGATTGTCGCCAGAGGCTTCACCCGTGCCCATCATGGCCTTGCCCATTTCGCCCATCACCGAACGAACGTCTGCAAAGTCGAGATTGATCAGGCCCGGCATGACCATCAGGTCGGTTATGCCGCGGACGCCCTGCTGAAGGACCTCATCGGCCATCTGGAAGGCTTCCTTGAAGGTCGTCGAGGGATTGGCAATCAGGAACAAATTCTGGTTGGGGATGACAATCAGCGTATCGACATGCTTCTGCAGTTCGGCGATGCCCGCTTCGGCCGCCTTCATGCGACGCGAGCCTTCAAAGCTGAAGGGCTTGGTGACGACGCCAACGGTCAGGATGCCACGATCGCGCGCGGCCTTTGCAATGACAGGAGCCGCTCCGGTTCCCGTGCCGCCGCCCATGCCGGCAGCGATGAAGCACATGTGCGCGCCGTCCAAGGCCTTTTCGACTGTCTCGATTGTTTCCTCGGCAGCAGCACGGCCAATCTCGGGCCGTGAGCCAGCGCCGAGCCCTTGCGTGATCTTGAGGCCAAGCTGGAGGCGGCGCTCCGCCGGGCTGGTGTTGAGTGCCTGGGCATCGGTGTTGGCGACGATGAAATCGACACCCTGAACCTGAGCAGCGATCATGTTGGCGATGGCGTTTCCGCCCGCTCCGCCAACGCCAATCACGCTGATCCGCGGCCGCAACTCGTCCACCTCGGGTGCCATGAATTCAATGCTCATCTCGCTGTCTCCCCATCTGATGCCAAGGGCGAAGCACCTGCCCTCTTGACTCTTTGCCTGAACTGATTCGCCGAATCACCTAAAAAGTTAACGACTCGGAAAATTTCTGCAATTTGTGCATTCATTACAGAATCCTTACAACATCTAGTAGGCGCTTTGGAGCGCCGTCATCAACTTTTTAATGATCCCAGCGCCCAAAACCGGGCCGACCCGTGCAGGTTCCGGCATGATCACCCGCAAATCGATCGGATCCGATGCCGCATAGTGAATGAGGCCCGCCAATGTCGCGAATCCCGACCCGCTGTGCGCCTCGGGCAGGCCCGACAATCCGCGTGGCCGGCCGATGCGGACCGAGCGGCCGAGGGCGCCTTGCATATAGTCTGCCATGCCCTTCAGTTCGGCGCCGCCGCCCGTCAAAACGACCTGGCGGCCGACCGGACCCGAGAAGCCCAATTCCTTCAGCGCCTTCGAAACCTCGCCTGCCAGATGCTCGAGCCGCTGACGAATAACGGCGATAAGCTGTGCGCGCGTGATCCGTGATGTCTCGGAAGCATCGTCCTCCGCTGACAGTGGCGCCACTTCGATCATGTCGTGATTGTCGCGCGGACTTGCGGTTGCCGAGCCGTAAAAACACTTCATCCGTTCGGCCTGATCGCGCCGCGTTCCGAAAGCGGATGCAATATCATCAGTGATGTCCGCCGCGCCAAACGGGATGGACGTCAAACCGACAAGCATCCCGCCAGCAAAGAGCGAGACATTGGTCACGCCCGCCCCAAGCTCGACCAGAGCGACGCCGAGCTCCCGCTCCTCGTCCGAAAGACACGCCATGCCGGTTGCCACCGGCGACGCGATGATCGACTTCACTTCCAGGTGCGCCTTCCGGACGCACAGGTCGAGATTGCGGACCGGCGAACCATCGGCGCATACCACGTGGATATCGACACCCAATGTATCGGCGTGAAGCCCGAGCGGCTTCTTCACCCCCTTCAATCCATCCAGCGTATAAAGGGTTGGCTGGGCATGGAGGATCATGCGCCCATCGGGATCAAGCGTATTCCGCCCGGCAGCAAGAAGCTCGTCAATATCGTCCTGCTCGATGCGGTGGCCACCGAGTTCGACTTCGACAGACGCAATGTCGCTGACAAGACCTCCAGCCGAAAAGCCCACCCAGACATTCTCGATGTTGGTGCCGGCGATACGTTCGGCCTGTTCCACTGCATCGCGGACGGCGGATTCCGTCGCATCCATGTCGGCAATATATCCGCGCTTCACGCCGCGGCTTTCCCGCTGCCCCGTGCCAAGGACCTGAATGTCACCGGACGGCAGCCGCTCCGCAATGAGCGCAGACACCTTCCATGAGCCGATATCCAGCGCCGTGATCAACTGATCGCTTCTAGGCTGTGCCACCCGTTTCCTCCCCCTTGGTTTCGCCGACCGATTCCTTTGGCGCGTCGATTGCCGGTTTCGATTTGTCGATCTTCGCTACGAACTTGGTCGGATCGCGCATGTCAAAGCGCGCATAGCCGCGACCCAGAAGCCGCTGCACGCCGTCCATCCTTGCGAATTTCAAAAGCGATTTGCCCGCGAGATCCTCCCCTTCGGGCAGGGCCAGTGTTTCGCCGGACTGAAAGCGCAAATCCCAGCGTCGGCCGCCGACCCATGTCGCAGCCGCCAGCATCGGCTTCAGGGCAGGCGCGCGATCCATCAACTCGGAAAGCGCAGTCGCCTGTTCATTCGCATCGCTCCCGATCAGCAAGGGCAAGTCGGGCATGGCGTCGAGCGAGACGGGTTCAAGGACAATGCCGTGCGCGTCGATCAAGGAAAGCTGCTGGTTGTGTTGCCAGATGGCAGCAGGCTTCCGCTCGACAATATCGACCACCAGAGTGTCCGGCAGGCGGCGCGAGACCCGGGCATCTTCGATCCAGCCGAACCCGAGCAATTGATTGCGAACCTTGTCGAGATCGACGAGCGGCATGGCCATCGAATGCTGATCCAGGGCAATGGCATAGACAGTCAGCCGTTCCATCCGGTCGATCCCTGTGACTTCGACCCGCTTGACGGCAAATCCGGCCCTGCCGATCGACCCTGCGACGGCGGTTCCCACATAGCCAGGCAAACCGGCCATCATCGCGCCCGCCACGACAGCCATGCCAACCATGCCGGCCATCGACCAGGCCACGAAGCGATCGATCGAATCCTGCTTGAAAGGCATGGCTTTGCGCGCTTTTGACCAGGCCGACGTTGCCTTCTGCGCCGGCTTGCGCGACCGCGCCTTGACAACAGGCCGCTTTCCGCCGCGCTTTACGGTTGTTGTGCGGCTCATAATGCTTCCCTCACAATCCGGTCCACAAGGTCATCATAGGAAATCCCTGCGTGCTTTGCCTGTTCCGGCACGAGGCTCAAGGGCGTCATGCCGGGCTGTGTGTTGATTTCGAGCAGGAAGATGCCTTCCACGCCCTTTTGATCATCCCAGCGGAAATCGGACCGCGACGCGCCCTTGCATCCCAGCACGCGATGCGCCTTCAAGGCATAGCCCATCATCGCATCGCTGATGTCTTCGGGGATCTGCGCCGGGCAGATATGGGTCGTCAGACCATCGGTATATTTGGCATCATAGTCGTAGAAGCCGCTCTTGGGCTGGAGTTCGGTAACGCCCAGCGCACGATCATCGAGGACAGCGACAGTCAGTTCGCGGCCCCGGATGAAGGGTTCGGCAAGAAGTTCGTCAAATTCCTGCCAGGGGCCCCTGACGTCCCGTCCGATCGGGTTGCCGTAATTGCCTTCGCTGGTGACGATCGCAACGCCAACGGACGAGCCCTCGTTGACAGGCTTCAGAACATAGGGCCGCTCGAGCGGATCGCGCTGATAGAGTGTTTCGCTCTTCACGATCAGGCCGCCCGGCATCGGGATGCCATAGGGAACGAGCGCCTGCTTGGTCAGCACCTTGTCGATGGCAATCACGGATGTGACCATCCCCGAATGGGTATATTTGAGGCCCATCAGATCCATCATGCCCTGAACCGACCCATCTTCGCCGGGCGTTCCGTGGAGCGCGTTGAAGACGACATCGGGCGCAGCTTCCGCAAGGCGCGCCGCTACATCGCGGCCCATGTCGATGCGCGTCACGCGATAACCCTTGCGCTCAAGTGCATCCGCGACGCCCGCACCGCTTGTCAGCGACACTTCGCGCTCGGCGGACCAACCGCCCATCAAAACCGCGACATGCACTGCACTCACTGCGACACTCCCACGCGTTGAATTTCCCATTCCAGTTCGATGCCGGTCCTGGCCTTCACCCTTTTGCGCACTTCCTCTCCCAGCGCTTCAATGTCGGCGCTTGTTGCGTCTCCGAGATTGAGCAGGAAGTTGGTGTGCTTTTCGGAAACCTGCGCGCCGCCGACTTTCAGTCCCCGGCACCCGGCCTCGTCCACCAGTTGCCAGGCCTTGTGGCCCGCCGGATTCTTGAAGGTCGACCCGCCGGTCTTGGACCGCAGTGGCTGGGACGATTCCCGCTCGGCCGCGATGCGGTCCATTTCCTTGCCAATGCTGGCAGGCTCACCCGGCGTGCCCCTGAAGGTTGCACCGACAACGATGCAGGACTCCGGCAGCGTGGAATGGCGATAGGTGTAGCCAAGCTCGGCCAGCGGCAGGGTCACCCGCTCGCCGGACCGCAGCACGACGTCCGCTTCGACAAGAATATCGCGCACTTCGCGGCCATAGGCGCCGCCATTCATCTTCACGAACCCGCCGACGGTGCCCGGAATGCCGCGCAGGAATTCGAGACCCGCAATCCCCGCGTCGCGTGCCGTCGAGGAGACAAGGATCCCTGACGCACCGCCGCCGCAGCGCAGCGTGACGGCGTCGAGCTTTTCAACCTTGGCAAATGGCTTTCCGAGCCGGACCGTGACGCCGGGAACACCGCCATCGCGGACGATCAGGTTCGATCCCAGCCCCAGCGGCCAGAACGGCATCGACGGATCAAGCTCTCGGACGAAGGCCTGCAAATCGTCGACATCAGCCGGTTCAAACAGAAATTCCGCCGGTCCGCCCGATTTGAACCAGACAAGGGGGGCCAGTGGCGCATTGGCCGAAAGCCTGCCGCGCACCGGCGCAAGAGTTTCGATCCCGCTCATGCCCGCACTGCCCTGATGGCATCGGCGAGACCGGCGGCCCATTTGGTGATGTCCCCCGCACCCAGGCAGATCACCTGGTCCAGCGGCTGGGCGACTTCGGCCAATTCTGCTGCGAGGCTGGCCGCATCGGCAATCTCGGCCGCAGAGCGATGTCCGCGCTGTTTCAGGCCCTTGACCAGCGTGGCAGCATCCACGCCTTCAATCGGCGCTTCGCCAGCAGCATAGACCGGCGCGACATAGACGATATCGGCATCGTTGAACGCCTGCTGGAATTCATCCATCAGATTGCCGAGACGCGAAAAACGATGCGGCTGGACAACGGCGATGACGCGACCGCGCGCGCCTTCGCGGGCAGCGGCGAGCACGGCGCGGATCTCGACCGGATGATGGCCATAATCGTCGATGATCGTCACGCCATCGACTTCGCCCACCTTGGTGAAGCGGCGCTTGACCCCGCCAAATTTAGCAAAGCCGGACTGGATGGTCGCATCCGCGATACCCATTTCGAGGGCGACGCCCACGGCGGCAAGCGCGTTCTGGACATTGTGCCGTCCGGGCATCGGAAGTTCTATGCCTTCGATCGTCCGTGTCGAACCATCCCGGGACCGCACGACGGCATCGAAGCGGTTCCCTCCGGAGACGGGCGTCACATTCTCGCCCCGGACGTCCGCCTGCGCCGAAAAGCCATAGGTCATGATCCGCCGGTCACGAATGCGCGGCAGGATGGCCTGCACTTCCGGATGGTCGAGGCACAGGATGGCGACGCCGTAAAACGGGACATTCTCGATGAATTCGACATAGGCCGCCTTGGCGCCGTCAAAATCGCCATAGTGATCGAGATGTTCCGGATCGATGTTCGTGACGACGGCAATCGTGCCGTCGAGACGCAGGAAGGATCCGTCGCTCTCGTCCGCCTCGACAACCATCCACTCGCTGTCGCCTAGCCGCGCGTTCGACCCGTAGCTGTTGATGATCCCACCGTTGATGACTGTCGGATCAACTCCGCCCGCGTCAAGGAGTGCCGCAATCATCGAGGTCGTCGTCGTCTTGCCGTGCGTGCCGGCCACCGCCACAGTCGATTTCAGGCGCATCAGTTCGGCGAGCATCTCGGCCCTGCGCACCACGGGAATGCGGCGCTCATAGGCGGCTTCGACTTCAGGATTGGTCTGACGGCTGACGGCTGTCGAAGTAACAACCACGGCGGCATCGCCAAGGTTTTCGGCATCGTGGCCGATCATGACCTTGATCCCGCGCGCGCGCAGACCCTCGACGACATAGCCTTCGGCAATGTCCGAGCCCTGCACCTTGTAACCGAGATTGTGCATCACTTCAGCGATGCCCGACATGCCAATGCCGCCAATGCCGATGAAATGGATTGTCCCGATGTCTGTTGCGACGCCCTTCATGCCGCTGCCCCGGCCAGACGCGGCGAGGGCGCCCAATCATCGGCCCGCAGGCCATCCACGACGGGCGTGCGACCGAGGCCTTCGACAAGGTCGGCAAGATCCGCAGTCGCCCGCGGGCGACCGCAATTGCGTGCGGCCTTTGCAGCGTTCGTCAGGCCCTGGGGATCAAGACCGAGCTTTTGCATCTGCTTGGCCAGTTCAACCGGGGTGAAGCGGTCCTGCCGGATCGCGCGCGCGCCGCCGGCCGCCACCATTTCGCGGACATTCTCGGTCTGGTGATCGTCCGTGGCACTTGGCAGGGGGATCAGGATTGCCGGGCGGCCTGCCGCTGTCAGTTCTGCAATTGTCGAGGCGCCGGCGCGCCCGATGACAAGGTGCGTCCATGCCAGCCGTTCGGGAATGTCGGTCATGTAGGTCGCAAGGTCGGCCGGGATACCGAGCGTCTGGTAGCGGGCGCGGACCGCATCAATATCTTCCACCCTGCACTGCTGCGTCACCTGCAGGCGGCGACGCAGGGCTTCCGGCAGCATGGCAAGCCCGTCCGGCACGACGTCCGACAGGACGGTAGCGCCCTGGCTGCCGCCGATGACCAGAACGCGAAACACGCCGTCGGCATCGAGAAGCGGATAAGGGCGCTCGCGCAAGGCCAGCACATCCTCGCGCACAGGATTGCCGACGAGGTGTACCTTCGCGAGATTGCGGGCGGCGATCCTCTTGATGTCCGGATAGGCCGTCGCAATCGCCTGGACCCGATTGGCTACGAGCCTGTTGACGCGACCGAGCACCGCATTCTGTTCATGCACTGCCGTCGGAATGCCAGCCGCATGCGCAGCGGATAGTGCCGGGAACGCCGGATAACCGCCGAAGCCGATGACGGCCGCCGGTTCGAACGCATCATACAGCCGCAGTGCCATGCGCCTGCCGGACCAGATGGCGCGAAGGCCGCCCGGCCAGCTCAGGGGATTGCCCGTGATCCGTCCAGCGGGAAGAATGTGCACCGGAACATCCTCAAACAGCCCGGGAATCCGGGCGCCGCGTTCATCCGTAACCAGCGCGACATGATGCCCGCGCGCCACGAGCTCCGCCGCGAGCGCATGCGCAGGCATCATGTGCCCGCCCGTGCCGCCTGCAGCGAGAACGAAGTGGCGTGAAACGCTCATCTGCTGCTCCATTTGACCACATAGGGCGAACGCAACAGATAGGGATTCTTCCGCGTGAAGGCGAGAAGAAGTCCAAAGCCGATCGACAAGGCAATCATCGATGAGCCGCCATAGCTGATAAAGGGAAGCGTCATCCCCTTGGACGGCGCAAGGCCAATGTTGACGGCGATGTTGATGAAAGCCTGAACCGTGAACTGGGTCGCGAGGCCTGCCGATGCATAGACGAGGAAGGCATCCTCTTCATCAAGCAACTTCACGAAGACGCGCACCGCAATGGCAAGGAACAACGCCGCTATGGCCATGCAGGCGATCAGGCCGAACTCTTCCCCGATCACGGAAAAGATGTAGTCGGTGTGCGCTTCGGGCAAATGGAACTTCTTTTCGCCGCCGCCCGGCCCGGTGCCGAACAGGCCGCCTGCGGTCAGCGTGGCATGCGCCTGATCGACCTGATAGGTGTCGCCATCGGCAAAAAGGAAATTGTTGATGCGGGTCTTTGCGACCGGATACAGGAAATAGGCTGCCACGATGCCGAGCGACCCCATGCCGCCCAGCGCGCCCATGGTGCGCATGGACATTCCGGACACCAGCATCAATGCCATCCAGACCGACACGAATACGACCGTCTGGCCGAAATCGGGCTGCATCATCAGCAACGCCGCAACAATCGCCGTCAGCAGGAAGGTGATGGGTACAACCGGCAACGCGCGATCCTGCACCCGGAGCGACAGGATCCAGGCAATGGCAACAATGAAGAGCGGCTTCAGGAACTCGGACGGCTGAAACTGCGCAAAGCCATAGCCGATCCAGCGGGTTGCGCCATTGCGTTCGTTGCCGATGATCGGGACGAGCGCAAGGATCACACTGAAAAAGGATGCCCCGGCAAGCGCAAGCCTGCGCGCAACCTGCTGCGGCAACATCGAAATGCCGATCATCACGGGCAATCCGAGAAGGACCCAGACCAGTTGCTTCCAGAAATAGGCAAGCGGCGAAATTGTCAGGCCCGCACCGGAATACCGTGCTGCGGCGGCTGGCGATCCGGCCGCAACCGCGACAAGCCCGATCGAGAGAAGAACCGTCACCAGCAACAGAAGGACGCGGTCAATTTCCCAGAACCAGAGGCCCAGCGGAGAACGATCTCCCCGTCCGAGCCGCGCGACCACTCTGCCATTTCCCCGTTTGCGGGCTGAAACCGCCGTCATGCCAAAGCCTCCACAGCCGCGCGAAAGGCATCGCCCCGCGCTTCGAAATCCGTGAACTGATCGAAGGATGCGCAGGCTGGGGACAGGAGCACTGTCTCTCCGGCAACCGCTGCCTTGCTTGCAGCGCGCACGGCGACACCGAGCGAACCGCATTCGGATACCGGCATGCTGCCCTTCAGCAGCGAAGCAAACATTCCGGCCGATTCCCCAATTGTATAGGCTGCGCGAACATGGCTGAAATGCGGTTCGCAGGCGTCGAGATCCTCGGTCTTCGCCCGTCCGCCAAGGATCCAGTGAATAGCCGGGTAGGCTGCCAGAGCAGGCGCCGTCGATGTCGGGTTCGTCGCCTTGCTGTCATTGACGTAAAGAACACCACCAAGTTCGCGCACCCGCTCCATGCGGTGGGGCAGACCCGGATAGGTGTGCAGCGCTTCCTCGATTGTGCTCGCCTTGATCCCCAGCACTTCCGCAACGGCCCTGGCAGCCGCCACATTCTGGGCATTATGTGGTCCCTGGAGCGATGGCCAGCGGGACTGGTCGCCAACCTGTTTGGACGAGACACGCATCAGCCGATGATTGATCCGGCTGGCGATCATCTTCGTCCGGTCATCTTCGGTCGCGATGACGGCGACCTTGTCGACATGCTGCATTGTAAAGAGGCGTTCCTTGGCTGCAGCATAGTCGGCAAAACCGTCGTACCGATCAAGATGGTCGGGGGTGATGTTCAGCAGGACTGCAATATCGCAATCGAGCGCGTGGCAAAGATCGATCTGGTAGCTGGACAGTTCGAGGACATAGACGCCGCCTTCCGGCAGCGGTTCCTGCCCGAGGATGGGCAAGCCGATATTGCCACCCAGACGCGCCGGGATGCCGGCCGTTTCGACGATATGATGGATCAATGCCGTTGTCGTCGATTTGCCATTGGTCCCCGTGATGCCAATGACCTTGTGCGGCGGCAAGCCGGGGCGGGCCTGAGAGAAGAGTTCGATATCGCCGATCAGCGGAACATTGGCAGCATGGGCCTTGTCGGCAATCGGGTGGCGATTGATCGGGACGCCCGGCGAAACGACGACGCCGTCAAATCCCGCCAGATCAATCTCGAGCGGATCGGACAGGACCACGCCATCGCCGACAGCGGCCCGGGCATCGTCCTTGCTGTCCCAGGCAACGACATGAGCCCCGCTGGCAACCAGCGCCCGCACGGTCGCAAGGCCGGAGCGCGCCAGCCCAAGCACCGCATAGCGTTTGCCGCGAAAGGCGGGGGAGACAATCACCGCAGCTTCAACGTCGATAGTCCGGCGAGCGCCAGAACGAACGAGACGATCCAGAAGCGGATGACCACCGTTGGTTCTGACCAGCCAAGTTGCTCGAAATGATGATGGATCGGCGCCATGCGGAAGATGCGCCGCCCGGTGCGCTTGAACCAGAACACCTGGATGATCACCGAAAGCGCTTCGACGACAAACAGTCCGCCGATGACGGCCAATGCAAATTCATGATCGGAAACGACGGCAATCGTGCCCAGAGTGCCCCCAAGCGCGAGGCTTCCGGTATCGCCCATAAAGACGGCTGCCGGAGGTGCGTTGAACCAGAGAAAGGCGAGCCCCGCGCCGACGATCGCTCCGCACAGGACCGTCAGGTCACCCGCGCCCTTGACGTAGGGGATGCCAAGATATTCCGCATATTTGAAATTGCCGACCAGATAGGCAATCAGCATGAACGCAAGGCAGGCAATGATGACCGGCATCGTCGCAAGCCCGTCGAGCCCGTCGGTCAGGTTGACCGAATTGCCGAAAGCCACAATCACGAATGCCCCGAAGGCAATATAGAAATAGCCGAGGTCGGCGACCGGCCCCTTGACGAACGGCAGGTAGAGCTCGGTCCCGGACTGCCAGGTGATCAGGCCGACCGCGACACCCGCGATCAGGAACTCGAAGAGCAGCCGGACGCGGCCCGAAAGTCCCTTGTGGCTGCGCTTCTTCACCTTGTCATAATCGTCCTTGAACCCGACGAGGCCAAAGCCGGCCATCACAAGGAGGCACGACCAGACATAGATGTTGCGCAGGTCCATCCAGAGCAGGATCGAAATGCCGACCGCCGTCAGGATCATCAAGCCGCCCATTGTCGGCGTGCCGACCTTGGCCAGATGCGACTGGGGGCCATCGTCCCTGATCGGCTGACCTTTGCCCTGACGAACGCGCAGCCAGCCGATGAACTTCGGCCCGATCAGCAGACCGATGACAAGCGCCGTCGCGACCGCGCCGCCCGTGCGGAACGACAGATAGCGGATCAGGTTCAGGATGCCGGGAAAATGGAGGTATTCGGCAATAAGGTACAGCATCAGTTTTGCCCGCCGGTCAGAGTTGTGACGATCCGGCCCAGGCCGATTGCGTTCGAACCCTTGATGAGAATGGCATCGCCGGGACGGATGAGCTTCTGGAGCGACTCCCCTGCCGACGACGCATCGGGCCAATGTGCGGAGTCGATCTTGCCTTCAAGGGCCTTGGCAAGAGGCTCCATGCCCGATCCGACGAGAAGTGCATAATCGACGTTCGCCGCAAGGACCGGCCCGGCAAGCCCGGCGTGCAGCGCATCGCTGTCCTGACCGAGTTCCCGCATTGCACCGAGCACAACGATGCGCCGCGCAGCAGCAGCGTTGCCGAGAACCTCAAGCGTCGCTGCCATTGACGTGGGATTGGCATTGTAGCTTTCATCGATGACCAGCGCTTCACCACCGCCGATACGAATACGGTGATGTGCGCCGCGACCCTCAAGGCCGCCAAAATCTGCAAGCGCCAATCCTGCAGCCGCAAGATCGCCGCCAAGTGCGTCGACAGCGGCCAACACGGCGAGCGCATTGGAAACCCAGTGTGCGCCGGGCTGCGACAGGGTGAAGGCCAGCTCCGCCTCGGGCAACCGCGCCGTCACCATTGTCCCGTTTGCGCTCGGGATTGCATCGAGCGCCCGGACGTCAGCCCCCTCGCCGCTTCCGAACGTGAGAATATTGGCAGCATAGGGCTTTGCATGGCCGATCAGGCGGTCCCGATGCGGACTGTCGAACGGAATGACGGCCGTCCCGCCGGGTTCAAGGCCCTGGAAGATCTCGCCCTTGGCATCGGCGATGCCTTCGATCGAGTCGAAAAATTCAATATGGGCGGGCGCAATCGCGGTGATCACGGCAACATGCGGCCTGACCAGTCTCGTCAGCGCGGCGAGCTCACCGGCGTGGTTCATGCCCATTTCAAAAACACCAAAGGCGCTGCCTGCCGCCATGCGCGACAGGCTAAGCGGCACGCCGGTATGATTGTTATAGCTTTTGACCGATCGATGTACCGCGCCTCTCTTGCCCCGCGCGAGCGCGGCAGACAGCGCCTCTTTGGTGCCGGTCTTGCCGACCGACCCCGTTACGCCCGCGATCTTCGCCGCGGTACGCTCCCTGGCTGCGACCCCAAGGGCATCCAGTGCAGCGGTCGTATCCGCCACCTGGACATGCGGATGGGCCACCGGTTGCGACACGATCGCCCCGGCAGCGCCTTGTTCGAATGCGCCATCGACAAAGCGATGGCCGTCTGTGGTTTCGCCCTTCAGGGCAATGAAAAGGTCTCCGCGACCCACTTCGCGCGAATCGAAGGCAACACCCGTCACGGCGAATGGCGCCGAAGCGGTGCCGCCCGTCGCCGCCTCGATTTCAGCGGAGGTCCAAAGGGCACTCATGCTGCGCATTCCCGGGCGACGGTCACATCATCGAAGGGCAGGACCCTGTCGCCGACGATCTGGCCTTGCTCATGGCCCTTGCCTGCCAGAAGGACGATATCAGCCGGCCCCGCTCCCGCAATCGCGCTGGCGATGGCCTCGCGCCGTCCGCCGATTTCAGTCGCCTGCGGAGCGCCTTCGAGGATCATGCGACGAATGGAGGCCGGGTCCTCGCTTCTCGGATTGTCGTCCGTGACGATCACCAGGTCGGCGTCGCGCGCAGCAATCTTGCCCATGTCCTTGCGCTTTCCCGTATCGCGATCACCGCCCGCGCCGAAAACGAGGATGAGCTTGCCCTTGGCGTGCGGCCGCAGAGCCGCAATCGCGGCTTCCAGAGCATCGGGTGTGTGGGCATAGTCGACATAGACCGGAGCACCCGTGCGCGTGATGCAGGCGCGCTCGAGCCGCCCCCTGACTGGCTGCAGCCGGGCAAGATTTGCAAGTGTCGTTGCAACATCGCCGCCCGTTGCAATGACAAGGGCTGCGGATGTCAACGCATTCGCCGCCTGATAAGCCCCGATCAGGGGCAGGTTGACCTTATACTTCGATCCTTCCCACTCGACCGTCAGCGTCTGGCCGAGTTGGGTTGGCGCCCTCTCGATGATGCGCAATTCCTCTCCGGCTTCTCCGACGCGGATCAGCTTCAGCCCGCGTTCGCGCGCAAGATCGACCACGCGATGAGCATGATCGTCATCGGCCCAGATTACGGCGGTCCCGTCATCGGCGATGACTTCCGAAAAAAGACGCAGCTTGGCCGTGAAATAGGCCGCCATGTCCCCGTGATAGTCGAGATGATCGCGGCTGAGATTGGTGAAGGCTCCCGCCACAACGCGAGGGCCTTCCGCCCTGTATTGGTGCAATCCATGGCTGGAGGCTTCATAGGCTACGTGCGAGACGCCTTCGCGTTTCAGCCCGGCCATGTTCGACAGGAAGGTCACGATGTCTGGCGTCGTCAACCCTGTCACGACCCGTTCGTCAGGTGTGGTCACGCCCAATGTGCCGATCGAGGCAGCGCTCAGGCCCGCCATGCGCCAGAGTTGCCGCGTGAGTTCTACCGTCGATGTTTTCCCGTTGGTCCCGGTCACGGCGACAATGGTTTCGGGGAACGGCGCAAAATATCGCGCGGCCAACAAGGCGAAGGCACGACGGGGATCTGAATCGCGTATATGAACGGCACCGTCCACGCTGGCCTGAGGATCTGCAACGACCGCAATGGCACCGGCAGAGATTGCCGCGGGAATGAAGTCCTCTCCGTTGACAACACTTCCCCTGAACGCGCCAAAGATATTGCCGGGCGCAACCTTGCGATGATCAATGGCAAAGCCCGTAACCGGAGTTACGTCATCGCTGCCAAGAAGCGTGCCAAGCCGCATCAATGCTCCTCCTTGCCCTTCCAGAGCAGTGGCATCATGTCTGCGAGATCGACTTCACGGCTGGTGTCCGGGAATACGCCGAGCATCGGACCAGTGCGGGCGATAACCTTCGCCACCACCGGAGCAGCGGTATAAGCCGCAGTTGTTTGCCCGAAGGACGTTGCACTTCCTTTGGGTGAATCGAGCATGGCGATCACGACATAGCGCGGTGCATCCATCGGGAAGGCTGCTGCGAATGTCGAAACATTCTTTGTCTTGGAATATCCGCCAACGCCGGCCTTTTCCGCGGTCCCTGTCTTGCCGCCGATCCTGAACCCGGGGACATCGGCATTCTTGCCGGTTCCTTCAGTCACAACGAGGCGAAACATCTTGCGCATGATCATGCTGGTACGGGCTGAAATGATGCGGCGTCCCTTAGCCTCTTGCCCTGGTTGCACTTTCATCAACGTCGCCGGGCGCCAGATTCCGCCATTGACGAGTGCGGCATAGGCGCTGGCCAGATGCAGCGGCGAAACGGCAATGCCGTGTCCATAAGCGACCGTCATTGTGGTAAGGCGACCCCAGCTTTGCGGCCAGAGCGGATGACCGCGCTCCCTGAGTTCAACGTGCGGCGAGGAATCGAAGCCGAGCTTGCGGAAGAAAGCCTCGGTGCGTTCGGCGCCAAGCTCATCCGCAAAACGTGCAGTCGCAATGTTGGACGAGTGGACCAGCGTTTCCGGCACGTTGAGCCAGCGCCGTTGCGGGTGATCATCGCTTATCTTGAAGCGACCGATTTCAATGGGTGCGGTCGCATCGACACGGCGGCCAAGGTCAGTAATGACGCCTGTGTCGATCGCATTCGCCATCGTCAGCATCTTGAAGGTGCTGCCCAGTTCGTAGACGCTTTGCGTGACATTGTTCCGCATGGCCTCGGGATCCGCTTCGCCGCTGCGATTTGGGTTGAAGACCGGCAGCGAAACCATCGCAATGATCTCGCCTGTGTTCACATCGAGAACGAGGCCCGTGGCGCCAATGGCCTGCAGGTCGATCATGGCAGCCGAAAGTTCGCTTTCCATTGCCGCCTGCACACGCTTGTCGATCGAAAGCGCAACAGGTTTTCCGCGAGTGAGCGGATCGGCAAAGCTGTCATTCAGGACGCGTTCCATCCCCATCACGCCGCGGCCGTCAAAATCGGTATAGCCAATGACATGGGCAGCGAGGGTCGTTTGCGGATAGAGTCGCTCCGGCTCACGCGCATAGGCCATGGCGGGTTCACCCAGAGCATTCACCGCTGCAACCAGTTCCGGCATGGCGCGCGGACGGAGATAGGCAAAGGTCTTTCCGGATTTCAGGATCGCAAGATATTCGGCCTCTGTGCGTTCGGGCATGAGCCGCGCAAGTTGCGGGGCAAGGTCTTCCGGACGCCCCAAAAGCTTGTTGGGATGCACCCCGATCGACCAGGCCTCGATGGTGCGCGCAAGAACTTCGCCATTGCGATCAACAATGTCGCCGCGCGCTGCCAGGCCCGATATATCCGATGCTGCGCGACCATTGCCCGTATCGAAGTTGAGCCAGATCAGACGCGTCGCAATGACCAGTGCGCCGACGATGAACAGCAGCATCAGCAGCATCAGCCGCTGATGCGCGACGAGAATATTGGTCTGGCGCGCGCCAGCGTGGCGGGTTCGTTGCGGCCGGGCGACGAGGGTTGTCACGGGTGAGGTCTATCCGCATCCTTTGTTTCGGACACGGCCGTCCGGGACAGCGCGCTCAGGGTTGAGTGATCAAGCAGGGATTGATCGAGCAAGGCAACCTTCTGGAAACGCGTTGTGCCAGCCTGAGCGGTCTGGCGCGGTGCGATTGCCCGCTGCACGGCCTTGTCCGTTGCGGTCAGGGGCTTCGGCGCAGATGCCGGCGACGTCAAGCGGGAGAGGAGCGACTGCGCTGGAGCTGTTTCGGCCGGCCGCTGTGTCAAGACGGCCATCATGACCGGCGGCGGAGCGGACGGCGCATCGCCGAGTCCTGCCCGGTCCAGCGTCGCAAGTGCGGCTTCATCGCGCAGATACTGGTTGGCCTTTGGCGCGCTGAGGGACAGGACATCACTGTTCCAGCGTTCAAGCTGCCGCAGGCTCGCCCGCGTGCCAAGTTCGGTCTGCAACTGGCGGATGTCCCGCTTGGTCATCGCAATCTTGCGATCGATTTCTTCAAGGCGACCGCGCTGCGTCGCGACTTGCAGCGAGATCATGTAAAGGATGCAGGCGGCAGCAGCGATGCCGATCACCCATCCAACCGGACGAAAGCGTTGGGCAATCATGACGTTCCTTTCCTTTGAGTAGGCCAGGGCGCCGCATCGGTGCGATGGGCGACCCGGAGAGTTGCTGAGCGGGCACGGGGATTGCGGGCAAGTTCAGCTGCGCTCGCCCGGACGGGCTTTCCGACCTTTGCAAAGGTCGGCTTGGGGCCTGACTTGGCCGTTTCCGGCAAATGGCGTGAACCTGAGGGAGAGGCTCCGCTTCGCGACTTCAAAAAGCGCTTCACCAGTCGATCTTCAAGGCTATGAAAGGTCACGACAGCAAGCCTGCCGCCAGGCTTCAAAATCTGCTCCGCCGCAGCCAGCCCGTCTTCAAGTTCCTCGAGTTCGCGGTTGACGTGGATGCGGATGGCCTGAAACGTCCGGGTTGCCGGATCCTTCTTGTCGCCGTTCTTGTAGCCGGACGCACGACGCACAATGCTTGCCAGTTCAGCCGTGCGGGAAAGCGGCCGCGCCGCAACAATGCTCCGCGCGATACGCCGGGACTTCGGCTCTTCGCCATATTCGTAAATGACCCGTGCAATTTCCTCTTCGTCCGCCGTGTTGACGAAATCCGCAGCACTCTCGCCTGCTTGTTCCATCCGCATGTCCAGCGGACCGTCGGCCTGAAATGAAAAGCCCCGGTCTGCCCGGTCAAGCTGCATGGACGACACACCGATATCGAGGGTCACGCCATCGACCGGCTGATCAACATGATCGGCCATGCGCGAAAAGCGATCCTCGACCAGCGTCAAAAGCTTGGACTTGTCTGTCTTGCCCGCTGCAATCGCGTCCGGGTCGCGATCGAATGCGATGACTTCGGCACCTTTTGCGAGGATGGCCCGTGTGTAGCCGCCGGCACCATAAGTGCCATCGACGTGCCGCTCACCGGGGCATGGAGAGAGGGCGGCGATCACTTCGTCCAGAAGGACCGGAACGTGCGGCGCGGCGGCGGGGTTCATGCCGCACCTCGGGTTTTCAGGAGATACGCGACGACTTCCTTCAGTTCTTCGTCAATTCCAGGCGTTTCGATCAGGAGGCGGGGATTCCAGATTTCGAACGTGTCACCTGTACCGATGAAGAAGGCCAGATCGGCTATCCTCGCGCGATCGCGAAGCATCGCCGGCATGATGAAGCGTCCACTCGCATCGAATGGTACGTCTTCGACAAGGCCGAATGCACGCCGGTTTGGGTTGTGGCGGCTATAGTCGCGACCGGCATCCGCTTCGCGATCTTCCATCCGATTGAGCCTTGCATGCAGCAGCGAAGACCAGCCATGATCATAGCCGATCAGGCACGGATCACTCTCATGTTTCGCAATAATGAGGTTGCGGCCATCTCCATTGGCCTCGACAGCTTGGCGGAGTCCGGCGGGGATCGCGACGCGACCTTTCGCGTCAACCGCGTTGAGCGCGCTCCCCCTGAACAATGCCCGTTCGCTCACTGCAAATCCCGCCCCAAATTTCCGCGGGCAAACGTCTCCTGGCTTCGGAAGCGGCCACAAACCAGTTCCGAATCAAATTCTGATTCCAGGACAACCCCGCCCTTTGATCTTGCAGGGTTATCAGTGCCAGATTGGGGATACAACGGGTTTTTACGGGTAAAATGGGGATATAGTGCAAAAAATGCGCCTAAACTCGGCACCTCTCATCACGTGTTTTTGTTATGTTCCATTTATCGCCGTCTGTCACTGTTGCCCTGAAGCCGCGACTCGACTGACCAGGTCCAGGATGGCCGACTCATTTTCAGGGCCGCCGGATAGCCAAAGTCGTTCGTCCAGCATGTCTGCATCTGCAACAAGCAGCACCTGACCTTTGCCGATCCGGCAATGGGCGACAAGTGCTTCACTCTCGATCTTGCAGGCTGGATTGTGCGACTGCCATTGTCCGGGCCAGGCAACAGCCACCGAAAACTGTCCGACGACAATCTTTTGGATGGGACCGTCATCATTCATTGGCGGCGACGCCAACTCCAGCCCCCAATGGGAAAGCAGCGGGTCCAGCAGGCCGATCGGCGGCGCACGGCGCGGGTCGCCAAGAGGCAAGTCGCTTGGCCAGACCAGTTCGGGATCCGTGAAGATCAGCGCCTTGCCGCCTTGGCGCACCCAGCCGTCCAGCGCGACGAGCTCCTCCCCGGCCAGTCCCCGTGGCTGGGCAACGATCAGCAGCGAGCCCGCAAGCACCTTTTCGTCCAGCCGGGCGACCGGGACGACCTGATGGCGCGCTGCAAGTGCGCGTATGATTGCAGCGCGCTGATCCGGGCCATTGAGGATGTCGGAAGGGGCGGCACTGGCGGGGAACAATGGCAAGGCGGTCAAGAAGGCAATCCGGCTGCCAGTCGGCTCCGCTGCTCCCTGTCGGCAAGCGGCAAGCAAGAGAGCAGCGGCCAGGACACTCAGCCTCAGCCCCGACAGCACATGATCAATTATCCTATTTTCCAACCGGCTTCGCTGCGTTTTCCGCCGGAGCGCCGGGGGCAACACCCAGATCGGCCAAAGGCTCGTCTTTCGATTTGTCTGCATTGTCCACATTCGGCGGCGCAACATTCCCTACGGCTTGCTGATCAACCGTCCTGAGCACTGCTGTTGCAAGCGTGACAATCAGCAACACGACGGCCAGCCCGGTCAGGCCCACGCGCACGCGTTGCATTCCATCGCGACGCTTTTCGTCTGCCATGCGCAATTCTCTCCAAGGCCAGTGTCCAGGGAACACGCGGCCATTTTGCAAATTACCCCGTTGGGGAAGAGAATAGGCTCAAGCCCTTGGATTGCAACCATTCCGGATTGTAGAGCGTCGAAAGGTAGCGAAATCCCGTATCGCACAGGATGGTCACGATTATGCTTCCGGGGCCCATCTGCCGCGCCAGCGCAACTGCACCAGCCACATTGATGCCTGAGGAAAGGCCAAGGCACAGCCCCTCTTCGTGGAGAAGGCGCCGCATCCAGAAAAGCCCTTCTTCATCGGAGATGCGAAACTGCGTGTCGACCGGCGCGCCATCGAGATTGGCGGTTATCCGCCCCTGCCCGATCCCTTCTGCAACAGATGTGCCCTCTGCCTTCAGCTCGCCACAGGCATAATAGCTGTAAAGAGCCGCGCCATGCGGATCGGTCAGCGCGATGGTGATGTCCGGGTTCTTGGCTTTCAGCCCGAGCCCTACCCCGGCAAGCGTACCCCCCGTCCCGACTGCGCAGGTGAAGCCGTTGACCTTGCCACCGGTCTGTTCCCAGATTTCCTCTGCCGTTCCGTGAATATGGGCCTTGCGGTTTGCGATATTGTCAAACTGGTTGGCCCAGAGCGCACCCGGTGTTTCCTCTGCGATCCGCCGCGAGGTATGCACAAAATGCCCCGGATTGGAGAAAGGCGCCGCCGGAACCAGGACCAGCTCCGCACCCAGCGCGCGCAGCGTATCCATTTTCTCGCGGCTTTGGGTTTCGGGCATCACGATCGTCGTGCGATACCCTTTGGCATTCGCCACAAGGGCAAGACCAATACCGGTGTTGCCCGCCGTGCCTTCGACAATCATTGCTCCGGGTGAGAGCACACCGCGCGCTTCGGCATCCTCGATGATGTAGAGCGCTGCACGATCCTTCACCGAGGCCCCCGGATTCGCATATTCGCATTTGGCGAGGATCTCGCAGCCCGTTTCGGCCGAAGGGCCTGCAAGCCGGACAAGCGGGGTATTGCCGATGAGGGCAAGCGGATTCGGAACGATAGCCATGTCGCCTGACTAGCCCGCCTGCCGGGCCATGCGCAAGCAAGTGATCCTTTGCACGGTCCTCACCGGGCTTGATCGTTCACCGGGTGCTGGAGACAAGCAGCTTGTCGATCTTGCGCCCGTCCATGTCGATCACTTCAAAGCGCCAGCCCTGCGCCTCGAACCATTCGCCAGTTGCGGGAATGTGCTTGAGCGTTTCGAGGACGAAGCCCGCGGCCGTTGCATAGTCCCGGTCTTCCGGCAGCGTCAGGCCAAGGCGCTCGGCAAGCGAGTCTGCCGCCATCCAGCCCGCAACCAGCAAGCTGCCGTCCTCGCGCTCCACCAGCGCCGGTTCGCCATCGTCATCGGCGTCAGAGGCAAAGCCCCCCGCAATGGCGACCAGAAGGTCGACCGGCGTCACGATGCCTTCGAAATGGCCGTATTCATCATGGACCAGAGCCATGGGCACTTCCGCACCGCGCAGCACGCCCAATGCATCCATGGCATCGACCTGATCGGGAAGGATCGGCGCCGTGCGCATCAGGGCCCGCATGTCGAGCGGCTTGCGGTTGAGCAGTGCGGCCACAATGTCGCGCGACTGGACCACACCGATCACCTTGTCGACGGATCCTTCCGCAATGAGCATGCGGCTGTGGCCGGACTCGAGAATGGCATCGCGCAGCGCCTGCGGGCTCGCATCGACATCGACCCAGGCCACTTCGGTGCGCGGCGTCATGACTTCGCGCACAGGCCGGTCGGCAAGGCGGACGACGCCGGAAATGATGGCCCGCTCACTCTCTTCGATAACGCCCGACTTGCTCGCCTCGGCGACGATCAGGTGAAGCTCTTCGGCCGTCACATGGCTTTGGGTTTCCCGCTTGAGGCGGAGGATGCGGAAGATCAGCGCGCTTGTATTGTCCAGCAGCCAGACAAAGGGGGCGGTGATGCGGGCCAGCCATTGCATCGGCAGCGCCATGACCGCTGCAATCGGTTCCGGCGCACGCAAGGCGAACTGTTTCGGCACCAGTTCTCCGATGACCAGCGAAACAAAGGTCGTGATGCCGATCACGATCGCAAATCCGAGCGTTTCCGCCCAATCCTCGCGGACGCCGAGCACGGCAAGCCGTTCCCCCGTCGGTCCGCCAAGGCTGGCCCCGGAATAGGCGCCCGCAATGATCCCGATCAGGGTGATTCCGATCTGCACGGTGGAAAGAAATCGCCCCGGGTCAGCCCCAAGTGCCATCGCACGCGCGGCCCCCTTGCTGCCCTTGCGGGCCATTGCATCCAGCCTTGGCCGACGCGCCGAGACGATCGCCAGTTCGGACATGGCAAAAACGCCGTTGAGCGCAACCAGCCCGAAAATGATGACGCAATCGATCCAGGGAAAGGGATGAAGCACGGGTGAGAGGGATGCAGCCATAGCCTTGCCCCCTTATTGCAGGGGAATGGCCAGCGCTGCAAGGCCCCTGCCATTGCCAGGCAGCACCCGACCAGTCGGGGACTTGTCTTACGTGTCACTCCGCACCGGTATAAAGATACCGGCGGCAGGATAATCCGGACCCGTGCTGCACCAGCGCTTGTCGCGGCGCACGAAGGCAGGGCAAGACCGCCAGGGCGCAGGGCCTTTGCAAGGTCGCGCTTCCGGCTGTTGTGCCGGACTGATTACATGTTGGTGCTGACGTTGTTGAAGGTTGTGGACAGCTTGGCTCCGAGCGTTGTCATTGCTGACACCGCAGCAACCGCAATCAGGGCAGCGATGAGGCCGTATTCAATCGCCGTCGCGCCCTTGGAATTTCCGAGTATTTTCCGAATCATAGTCATGGCAGTATCCCTGCGAATTGCGCGCCAGAGAGGCGGGCGTGTTTGCGAGTCACCGTCGCGAAGGGATTCATGCTCCCGATTCGTTAACGAATTGTAATTCCGTTGATTTTCATTGCCTTACCTCGCACAAATGCAGGAATTGGCCGCCCACCCCGGTGAATATGAAACGCGCCGGTCGCCGGAACTATTGCTTTGCGGCCAGCAGCCAAGAGAGCCAGGCCCCCTGTCAGGCACCGGGCGGCGGCAGGGTTCGGCCGGACGGGTGCGATGGCCCGTCGTGCGATTTGGGCTGGAAAGCGATCATCAATACAGGCATTTGGAAAGGAATGGCTTGGGGCGGCAAATGAGAGAAGTGCGAGCGTTCCTGTTGGCGCCGGTGCCGGCAGCCATTCTCGGTGCCATTGTTTACAAGGCAAGCGGCGACTTCACGCGGCTCCTATGGGTTGCCATCGGTTATGTTTGGCTCCTCTATGCTGTCCAACTGCTGTTCGGTCTCGCCGTTCGTGCCTTCCTGCTGCGAACAGGGCGACGCGCAGCCTTTCACTTCGCTATCGGCGGGACAGTGATGACGGGCATCCCGTCACTCCCCTTTCTGGCATGGGATGTCGCACAAAATTCGATCTCCTTATCGAACGCCCTGGCCGTGCTGGTCATATGGCTGATGCTGGGAGCACTGACCGGCCTAGCCTATGGCTGTCTTGCCCTTGCCGTGATCGATCCGTCTGCGACTGGCGCATAGGCCGCCATGGGGTGGATTGCTGGCCCTGCGCTTCTGCGCGTTTGGCGCGGAATGCAGCATGGCTCCTTTTGGATGCGCAATCATGTTCCCGAAGATTGGGGTGCTTCGCTGTTGCGATCATAGCGCGCGGGCATGGCGGCGATGCACAAAGGCAATTTTACGCGTAACCCATCACAGTGCGAAAGCGTTGTTGAGATCGAGTTCATCGGCTCAAACCCGTTTCACAAGCACAAGGATATTGCGGTGACCAAACTGACTATCGCCCTTCTGGCAACCAGCTTCATGTTGACACCCGCAGCGCAAGCTGCGGCGACCGCTCCGACTTCGCCCTCTCCGACAGCGCCGGCCAAGGGTGTCTTGAGAGTCAAGAGCGTTTACGGTCTGGACGAAACCATTGCGCGTCTGAAGGCGGACATTGCTGCAAAAGGCATCAAGTTTTTTGCCGAGATTGATCAATCGCAGCTCGGAGCGGCGGCCAACATTGCGATCCGCCCGTCGAAGCTGATCCTTTTCGGCAACCCGCCACTCGGCGTCCAGTTCCTCAGCGCAAATCCCTATTCAGGGCTCGACTGGCCGGTGCGGATGTTGATCCTGAAAGAGGCTGATGGCAGTATCAGTGTCGCTTGGACCGATTTTGCCTATGTCGCAGATCGCTATTCCATAACCGACCGTACGGCCCAGTTCGCAATGGCAAGCGAGGTTGCCGCATCGATCGCTTCAAGCGCGACCAAATGATCGCTGCACAGGCAAGCCTGACGCTTGTTCTTGCGGCTCTTTGCGCCGGCCTGATGGGCTATGCCATACAGCGCGGCGCGACGTGCACTGTGGCCGCTGTTGGCGAAATTGTCGAAAACCGGTCTGCCCATCGCCTCGTTGCCTTGGCCGAAGCCGCCTTGTGGGTTGCGGGAGGACTTCTTGTTGCGCGCCAGCTCGGCCTTGTCATGCACCTGCCAAGCGGCGTTGCACCGAGCGGGTGGACGCTGGCGGGCGGCGCCTTGCTTGGCCTGGGCGCATGGCTCAACCGTGCCTGTGTCTTTGGCGCCATTGCCCGGCTGGGCTCTGGTGAATGGGCCTATCTGGCCACGCCCGTGGGATTTTACCTCGGTGCACTGACATTACCGCAGGTCTTTGGCATGCCAGCAGCGCAGGCCATTGCCGACCAATCCATGCTGCTCAGCCTTCCCGTCTGGGCGGGCTGGATTGCAGTGCCCTTTGCCCTGTGGCGGCTCGCAGCGCATCTCACGCGATCGGGGCGTACGATCTGGGGCCCTCATGAAGCCACGCTCGTCATTGGCCTGACCTTCCTCGTCCTGCTCGTCATCGCGGGCCCGTGGACCTATACCGAATTGCTGACCGACGCGGCAAAAGGGATGGTCGGCGATGTTGCCTTTCGCACGATCCTGTTTGTCGCACTTCTGTCCGGCGCCTGGTATGGCGGCTGGACAGCCGGCCGCTTCAAGAGCCGCCGGATCTCGGCTGCCGATATCGCGCGCTGCCTTGTCGGGGGCTTGTTGATGGGATGGGGCAGCCTCGTCCTCCCCGGCGGCAATGACAGCCTGATCCTTGTGGGCATGCCCTTGCTCCACGCCCACGCCTGGCTTGGCATAGGCACGATGTGCCTTGTGATTGCTGGCATGCTGCTCATCGAACGGCGATGGGCCTGAGACGCATCTTTGGCCCCCTGTGGGCCTTTGCCAATCTGGCGTTCGCTTGCCTGCTCGTCCTGCCCTGGCTGGCCACGAAACCGCAAAGCCGGGTCGCGCGCGGTCTTGAGCGGCTGTTCTTCGGGTGGATTACAAAAGGATTCGGCCTTGATGTCAGGTGCGAAGGCCGCGCCGCGCCGCATGCCCTGTTCATCGCCAATCATATCAGCTGGGCCGACATACCCGTTCTCGCCTCTGTTCTTGACGCGGATTTCGTTGCCAAATCGGAGATCCGCCAGTGGCCACTCATCGGCTGGCTTGCGCGGCGCTACAATCCCGTCTTCATCGATCGGGAGCGACGCGGCAGAGCCGGTGCGCATGCTGCCGCCGTGCGCCAAAGACTTGAGAACAATCGCTCGGTCATCCTCTGCCCGGAAGGCACGACCTCGGTTGGCACGGCAATTCTCCCGTTCCGCACTAGCCTTTTTTCAGCAGCCGACAATGCTGCGATCGTGCAGCCGGTCGTGATCCGCTATCTTGACAGGGCGGGCAATGCATTGTGCACGAAGCGACAACGCGACGTGGCCTGGATTGATGATGACGATCTGCTTTCTGGCGCAGCGAGGATGGCACGCGAGCATATAATGGTTAAACTCGTCTTCCTCCCCCCAATGGAAGCGAGCGACTTTCCTGACCGCAAGGCACTCGCGGAAATCGCCCACGCGGCCATGTCCAAAGCCTATGCCACCACTCCGAACCGGCCAAGATAGCGGGCCGAGATAGAAGCGACCGGCATCACCATGAAGACATCGACCGTGTTGAACGGCTCATCGATCACGGCACCGTCGCCAACCATGGCGCCCACCCGCAGATAGCCCTTGATCAAAGGTGGCAGCTTGCGCATCGCCAGCCTTGGATCATAGCCACCGATCGGAAGACGTGCCATCTCGATATGACGGCGATCTAGCGCCCGCGCCCTGAGATGCGGCGGTGCCAGATGGTTGTGGAAAAGATAGGACAGTGAGTCCGCATGCTCATCCGGATCCGTGCCGTGGAAGCTCGCACACCCGAACATCATCGAAATCCGGTATCGCTCCAGATAGGATGCTATGCCACGCCAGAGCAGCTGAATGGTGCCGGCATCGCGATAGGCCGGCGCGACGCATGACCGCCCGAG
Source organism: Sphingomonadaceae bacterium (assembly GCA_046348625.1). Taxonomy (GTDB): domain Bacteria; phylum Pseudomonadota; class Alphaproteobacteria; order Sphingomonadales; family Sphingomonadaceae; genus Aquisediminimonas. The sequence goes on along the minus strand of JAXMDX010000001.1, from coordinate 187,353 downwards.
TTCGAGCAATTCGCTGTGCGGATCGGTGCTGCGCGGAAAGCTTTCGAGGATATATTCTCCAGCGGTATAAAAGCCGCCATGCCTTTGCGCGATGCTCTCTCGCAGTAATCGATACGTGCCCACGACGATCGGAACACCACTGGCAAGATCCTCGACGAGCAAATGATCGCACACATCATCAAACGGATCCGCGTCGAGGCCGAATGATCCCTGGTCCAGCCGCGCGCCTCTTTCCGCACAAAAGACATTCCAGCGCAATTTCTGTGCTGCCTCGATGTCACCTTTGCAGCTGGCCAAGCGAACAGACAGCATGCGGGACGAGGCTTGCGATGTAGTCGAGATTGTCATGACATCGGGTCCTTCCTATGCAGTGTGCGTCAGTTGATGCCGAACAGGATTCGGCGTTTTTGAGTCTTTGATTTGAGGGGCTGACCTATGGAGATGCAGCAGGTTCGCTATTTCGTGGCACTTGCCCAGACGCTCAACTTCACCAGGGCTGCGGAGGTGTGCAACGTGACGCAACCCGCGCTGACGCGTGCGATCCAGCAGCTTGAGCATGAGCTTGGCGGGCCGCTCTTCAATCGCGAGCGCGGCAATTCCCACCTGACCGAGCTTGGGCGTATCATGCTGCCCTATCTTGAGGGCGTCGATGCCCAAACGCGCGCGGCCAAGGATGCGGCGAAAGCGGTCAAGGGGCTGAAGAAGGTCAAGCTCAGGATCGGTGCGATGTGCACGATCGGCCCGCAGTTGGTCGCTGGGCTTCTGCCCCGGTTCCAGGCCAACAACCCGGACGTCGAAATCGAAGTGATCGACGATGGTGCTCCGCAGATGGTGGAACGGCTTGAAAAGGGGGATCTTGAGATCGCCATTCTCGGCAGCCACGAAACCTTGCCCGATTCGCTCCACCAATTGAGAATCTTCGACGAGAAGTTCGTCATCCTGCTTCCGCCGAACCATCCGTTGAGCGCCAGCCCGTCGGTCCGTGCGGCAGACCTTCACGAGCAACCCTATGTCAGCCGTTCGCAATGCGAAGTCTTCCGCTATGTTGCCGGGGACCTCAAGAGCAGGGGCGTCGAACCGCGTGTGGTCTTTCGTTCTCCGCGCGACGATTGGGTTCAGGGCATGATCAAGGCCGGCCTTGGCTTCGGCTTTTTTCCGGAGTCGTCGGTGACCGATCCGGACGTTGTTGTCAGGCCGCTTGTTGATCCCGAATATACCCGCAGCGTCTTCCTGGCGACTGTGCGCGGGCGGCCACATTCGCCAGCCGTGGGTGCCTTCTTTCGGGAGGCCCGATATCATGACTGGCCAACGTCTGTGGGCTGACGCGGCGCAGGGCAGACTTCGCAATCCGCATCTGTCGCTGTGGTCAGCAAGTCATGGCAGGCCGTCAGTGCATTGATGACAACCGGGAAACCGGAATAGATGGACACCTGCATCATCGCTTCGACAATCTGCTCGCGCGAGAGCCCCAGCTTTGTTGCAGACGAAACATGGGCCCGCAGCGGAGCGATCGAGTCTCCCCGGGCCGTGAGCACGGCAATCGCGACGAGTTCGCGTGCATGGATGTCGAGTGCCGGGCGGGTAAACAGGTCTCCAAACGCAAATTCGACGACCAGTCGGGCAAAGTCCGGTGCGACTTCGGCAAGCCTGTCTGTGACAAGCTCCATTTTTTCCTGCGACATGGACAGCAGGACATCAAGCCCGCGGGCATAGCGACCTTTGTTCTCGGGTCGCGCCGCATCGGGCCGGGGTAATCTACGCATAATCTGTTTCCTGGACCCTGGTCTGGCGCCCCGCCGGGATGGGGGAGTGCGGGGCGCCAGTGTTCCGGTGCAGGGTTCACCGGGGTTTCGGCCGACATGTGGGGTGTCATCCGGCCGCATTCGAAAGAGCCTTACTGGCCGTGGTGGACGTCAGATGACAGGAGCACGGCTTCTGTCGTTCCGGTATTCTTCCACCAGTGCGAAAGGCCACCCGCCTCGCGAGAAATCTCGCCAGCGTGGTGCACGATCGGTGTTGTGCAGGTGCTGCGATACTCCGTGACTTCACCCTTGATCGTGATGATCAGGGCAGGTCGGTCGGCATGACTGTGAAGGGGAACAATGCCCCCGGGCTGCAGGACGAGCCGCCGTGTGCGGAGCTGGCGTCCGTCCACGCCGATTTCCGGACCAAGATCAACCGATGCAAGCACGGTGTCCGTGACGCCAGACGGCGCGGTCGCAGCGCCAGCGAGAGGATTGGGGCCGACGTTGCCGGCCGGGCATTCGCCAGCAAAGGCTGGCGTGGCGAAACCGCCCAGAGCGGTCGCGGCCAATGCGGCAATAAGAGTTTTCGTCATAAAATGTCCTTTGTGCAGTCCTGAATTTCATCAAAAGCCACCGGCCGGGGGTGTAGGGTTTGGGGGGAAGGCCCGGCCCGGTGACGCACTTCAATTAGGATGAACGTGTCTTGCTGGACATTCGATTGTCGGCATCAAGTTCATGCACAATCGGCATTTCAACATCATGACAGGCACAGCCAAAAACCCTCCCATTCCGAAATTCAGGAGGGAGAAGCCCCGTGAACAGTGTAACCGAAACCCGTATCGAGAGAGCTTTGCCGCTGATGGGCAAGGTCGCGGTCGTGACTGGCTCGACCAGCGGCATTGGCCTTGGCATTGCCCAGGCACTCGCCCGTGCCGGCGCGGACATCATGCTCAATGGCCTTGGCGATCAGGGTGAGATCGAAAGGGTACGCTCTGGCCTTTCAGCTGAAGCCGGCGTGCGCATTGGCTATCACGGGGCGGATCTGCTGAACCCCGGCGGCGCGGCAGCGCTTGTCACCGACACGATCGAGCGCCTGGGCCGGGTGGATATCCTCGTCAACAATGCAGGCATCCAGCACGTCAGCCCGATCGAGGATTTTCCCGTCGAGAAATGGGATGCGATCATCGCGCTCAACCTCTCGGCGGCCTTTCATACGACCCGCGCAGCCTTTGCGCCGATGAAGGCGGCTGGCTGGGGACGCATCGTGAATATCGCCTCGGCGCATGGCCTTGTCGCGTCACCGTTCAAGAGTGCCTATGTCGCAGCCAAGCATGGCGTTCTCGGCCTGACGAAGACGGTTGCGCTTGAAGGCGCAGAACATGGCGTGACCTGCAATGCCATTTGTCCGGGCTATGTCTGGACACCGCTGGTCGAAAACCAGATCGATGCCACGGCGCAGGCCAGGGGCATCAGCCGGGAGGATGTCATCCGCAATGTCCTCCTCGCCGCTCAACCCAGCAAGCGCTTCGCGGACGTCGAAGAGCTCGGCGCGCTGACCGTGTTCCTCTGCAGCGATGCAGCGCGTTCCATAACCGGCGCAGCCATGCCGGTCGATGGCGGCTGGACGGCACAGTAACATGTATAGCCAGCCCACGCGCGGCCCCGCCGTTCCGCCCGTCATCCGTCACATCTTTCTGGTGAAGCCTGCACCCAAGCAAGTCACCGACCGCAGGACGCCTGCAGTGTCGGGAGTCCTTGCCGAGCTCGCAGCCCAAAGATGCCACTGATCGTCCGTTCAAAAGAGGAGTATCCATGACACATTCACTCAAGGCCGAAATGGCGCAATATGGCCAATCCGTTCTGGTTTTTCAGGGAGGAGGAGCGTTGGGCGCCTATCAGGTCGGCGTCTACCAGGCGCTTCACGAAGCCGGGATCGAGCCGGACTGGGTCATCGGGACCTCAATTGGCGCCATCAATGCGTCGATTATCGCGGGGAACGCACCCGCTGATCGGCTGGATCGGCTGACCGAATTCTGGAAGCGCGTCGAACATGGCCACATTTTCGAAGCGCCGGCACAAGGCCTGTTTGGCAGCCTGTTCAATCCCATGCGCACAATGTCCGCCATCATGGGCGGGATTCCTTCCTTCTTTACGCCCAATCCACTTGCCTTCCTCAGTCCGCATGTGCCGCTCGGGTCGGAAGGGGCCGGCTATTATTCGACCGACCCGCTGCGCAAGACGCTTGTTGACCTGACCGATTTTAACCTGATCAATCGCGGTGACACACGCCTGACGGTTGGCGCTGCAAACGTCAGGACCAGCGAGATGCGCTATTTCGACTCCCGCGATATGCCGCTGGATCCCCGACATGTTCTGGCCTCGGGCGCACTGCCCCCCGCATTCCCCGCAGTCCGGATCGATGGCGAACTTTATTGGGACGGCGGCATAGTTTCCAACACACCCGTTGAGGCCGTTTTCGACGACGCGCCGCGCCGTGACGCAATGGTTTTTGCTGTCCATCTCTGGAACCCGCATGGTGGAGAGCCCAACTCGATCTGGGAAGTGATGAACCGGCAGAAGGACATTCAGTATTCCAGCCGCGCCAATTCGCACATTGAGCGCCAGCGGCAGCTCCACAAGCTGCGCCATGTCATCACGCAGCTTGCTGCAATGGTTCCCGCGGGAACGCATCACGACACGGATTTGGACACGCTGGCGGGCTATGGCTGCGTGACCAAGATGCACGTGATACGCTTGCTTGCGCCAGCTCTCGATCATGAAGATCACAGCAAGGATGTCGATTTCAGCCCACGAGGGATCCGCGAACGGCGCGAAGCCGGTTACAGAGATACCCTGGCCGTGCTGAAGGAAGCCCCCTGGCGCGCGGACAATGACCCGCTGGAAGGGTTCATCCTTCACGAAGCCATGGGCGGTGACCTTGTCGAGGTTGATGGAGCCTAGGCCACCAAGACATGCAAAGCGCCCGGGGCATTGCGCGAAGCCTGCCCCGGGGCACCGGTTCTCGCACAGGCTGGACGGACCCGTGGACTGAGGGATGAAGTTGCCAGCCACCGCGCTGTACCATCAGATCCGCTGGGCCTACCCTTTACCGCGCCGGCGTCTGTCTTGGGCCAGTCCGAGCAAGGACGAAGCGCTACTGGGTTGAGGGGTAGCGTCTCACGAGAGACTTCTCTCGCTTCCATTGCCGGAAAAATTCCCGAAACGACATGGGTCGATAGCCCCGCCTCGCGTTGGCTGCGCCCAGACGAAACAGGATGAGGAACTGGACACATAATGTGTGCCAGGCATCGATAAGGCGCGTGCGCGCGTCCCAGATGTGCGTCGCTTCGGCGCCAGCGCCATTATACTCGATGATCGAGAAATCTTCTCCGCGACGGAATGCTTCAAAATCGGCAAAGCGCACGTCGAAACGCCCGAAATGGAATTCGCCGATCTCATCTGCAATGGCATTGAACCGCGCGCACATGGCCTGTGTAATCCATGCATTGCCGTTGCGAAAGATCGCCCCCTTGCTGTGTGACCCCGAAAAGACAAGCCGGCGGGCCTCACCGGCCGGGAGAACAAGGTCCAGCTCTTCGGCAAAGCGGTCCAGATACAAGTGTGGCACCCTGCCAGCCCGCGGATCCCCGAGAATCAGTTCGCGCAAGGTTGCTGTTCCGTTTCCCACCACATGAGGAAAATATTTGAGCGTGAGCGAAACGATTGTCCCGCGGCGTTCGCCGGGCGCTCGGACGAAAAACACGCCCGCCTCTCCCTCGACGTCCACCATGCGCTGGAGAATGAAATTGCAACTGTCCGGAAATTCGGATCGATAGCGCACCAGGTCATCGCCGTTGCGAATGGGCCGGACTCCGGCGCCGCGGCAGCCAATATCCGGCTTTGCGACCAACGGAAAAGCGAGGCCCGCATCCTCAAGGGAGCGGACGACGTCTGCAGGCTCATCGCTTGGGGAAACGAGGATCCAGGCTGGCAAGCACCCTGAACCGGTTGAGCCAAGCCGGGCAAAGAGCCGGCTTTTCTCCTCCCCGACCAGCCCGCCCGCTGGCAAGGTGGGATTGGCAAGCAAGGGTAGGCGAATGCTGCGGTGCCAAAGCATGAGCAGCACGATCCAGATCCAGACCGGAGCATAGAAAAGCCAGGCTGGCCAGAATTCGAAGAAGGACAAAGGTGGTTCACCCTGCCCAATCGGCGGCATTCCGGCGGCTGCCACAGGCTGCTGCTTCATGCTGCCTGTTTCCAATGCCTGGCTGCCGACGTCATACGACGCACACTGTCAGCATAAAGGTCGGCAAAGAGGGCTTTCTGGATGTTGCTGCCGCCGAGGCGGGGCACAAGCACCTGCGCCGGACCCAGCGCAAGAGCGGCTGCCTGATAGTCACCCCGTGCGTGGGAAACCAAGCCAATTGCAAGACCGGTGAGCGACCTGCCGGTCAACCTCTCGACCAATGAATCGGCCGCTGCATCATATCCCCCGCGCGCCAAGGCATAGAGATAGTGAAGATCCAGAAAGTCATCGATCCCGTCCTCGGCATTCGGCACGACATGGGCCGCGACATCATCCCAACGTCTGCCCACCTTGACCCCGGCCAATTCGAGCCGCGCAAGCAAGGCAACAGCATTCATCTGGTCCTGGCAATGACCCTTGCGCACACCCCAGACATGGTCGTCGAAATGCTGGAGGGCGCCGCCCCTGTCTCCCAGCTCAAGCGAAAACAGGGCAAGATGCCACCAATTGTGCGTGAGCATGAAGGAGGAGCAACGTTGCCAGCCCGGCGCATGGGCCCGCAACAGGGCGCGCGCCTCGAACGGAAGCCCTTTGGCTGCCAGCGCATGTGCCGCCGCGTGCTGCGCCCAGGGGTCGCGGGTCGGCGACATGTCAATGGCGCGGCGGGCGAAACGCAAGGCGAGTTCGGCCTGGCCATTCTGGTCGAGAGCAAAGGCATGCAGGCCAAGGGAGCGGCCGTCGCGGTCGTCTATGGATGCAGCCATGCCTGAAGTCCTGACCATGCCCGCAATATCGCCCCGACAAAGTTCAAGCACCTGGCACAGCTTGGCCGCAACCAGATCATGGGGCCAGATTTCGACGATCTGGCGGAATTGCTGAACAGCGGTCGCCGTGTCTCCGGCGCCCCAGGCCGTAATGGCGGAGACTGTCCGACGCTCGCGCTCGGTGGCACCTGCAGCGTGCACCCAGGCTGCAGAGATTCTCGGCGCAGCCTGAACCTGGCCTTCGCGGGTCATCAGGGTGAGGAACAGGGCTGCGGCATAGGCTTGCGCAAGCGCGCACTCGGGATCCGCTTCAAGCGCGACGAAAATGGCTTGGCAGCCGTTGCCGTGGCTGACCAGTTCTTCCGCAAAGGTCACAATCGCGGATGCCGCTCGCGCAGACGCGGTAGAGATCGGCAGGTCAAGATAGTGTTCGTTCATTCATCCTCTCCATTGTCCAATTTTCAATGGGCCAGCAGGCGTCGGCGCAAGACCATTCCGGCCAAGAGCATCAGCAGCGCGAACGGCAGCAGCGTGATCATCAACTGGTTGGCGCCGGTACTACCTGCGCGGCGCGCCGCTTCGAACAGCGCCGCGGTCCATAGCGGCGTGGTCAACGCGATGATGCCGAACACCGCAGCTGTCGGGGCTTTGGCAAAGCCGCTTGCCGTGAAGATCGGCAGCCGGGAACCGGGCAGGAAGCGAGCCGCGAAAACGAGCCAAAGCGCGTAATCCCGCATCCACTGCTCCGCGCGGCCGACGTCCGGGCGCGTTCTGAGCGATTTGCCCAGCGCGGTATTGCTACCCCATCGGCCGGTCAGGAAGAGTGCGGCATCGCCGATGGCCGTGCCGAGAATGACCCCCGCAAGCGCCGCGACCGGGGATGCATCAAGCCGCGCAACAAGCACGCCTGCGGCGATTGTCGCGACATCCTCGGCAATGAAGGTGGCGCCGAACAGCAGGACTGCAAGCAAAAGCGGCTGATTGGCCGCAGCCAGCAGCGCCGCGGGGACGTCGGCCGGCATGGCTCAGGCTGCCCTGCGCTGCGGCGCAAGGCGCTCGAGAATCGTGTTCCGGCTAAGCCAGAGCAATGCTGCCGACGCGATCCAGACTCCGCAGGCGAGTGCAAACAACTCGCCGCCGTCGTGCGTACCATCTGCGTTGAGCACCGAAACGCCCAGCGGCGTGAACAGGTGGAAGAAGATGGCGCCGGAAATCACACCCATGGCCATCAGCGCGCCAATGGGCCGAAGAATGCGAAGGCGCTCGATCAGGCCGGCAAGCACAAGGGCCGACGCAATCAGTTCCCCTGTGCCAACGACATATTGTGAGAAGATCCCGTCGTGCGCGAACAGTCCGGGCCAGCCGAGCGATGCGCCCCAGAGGTCCAGGGTCCCGAAAATATATTGCGTCTCGGGCGAGTCCGTAAACTTGAAGAACAACGACTGGATAAAGACAAAGGCAATATATAGCGTCAGGGCGACAGGCATGAACCGGCGCATCTTCCTCTCCCTCGATTGGCTTTCGATGGGACGCAGTCTGGCCTGATTGGCTTGCGTGGGAAAATGCCGTGACGGCATAGATTCGATGCCGGCCGGGTTCAAAATCGCAGCTATGGGGTCGATCCCGGACAGTCCGCTTTCGGGACCTTATATCTCCGTTTCAGGCGCGGCTCTTCAGTTGCCCCTCACCGCCGCTCCGCAAAGAAGGCGCGCAGCATGGTCGAGGATTCGGCTTCGCCCATGCCGGAATAGACTTCGGGACGGTGGTGGCAGGTGTCCTGCGCAAAGACGCGCGCGCCGTGTTCGACGGCACCGCCCTTGGGATCGGAGGCTGCATAATAGAGCCGTGCGATCCGCGCGTGGGATATCGCGCCCGCGCACATGGCGCAGGGTTCCAGCGTGACCCACAGGTCGCACCCGTCGAGCCGCTGGTTCCCAAGCGTTTCCGCCGCGTTCCGGATGGCGAGCATTTCGGCGTGCGCCGTCGGATCATGGCCGTTGCACATGGCATTGGTTGCCGTCGCAATCACCCGGCCCTCCCGCACGATCAGCGCGCCAACCGGCACTTCACCGCGCTCGGCGGCACTGGCGGCCAGTTCGAGTGCCTGACTCATGAAGGGTGACAGGAGAATGTTCATCGGCGATGCCATAGCCGCCACTTGGTGTTGACGAAAGCCGCCCCAGCCGTTAGGGGCGCGGGCTTTCCGGAATAATCCGATTCACATTCAGGACGATTGATATGTCGCGTATTTGCGAGCTGACTGGCAAGGGCCGCCAGGTGGGACACAATGTTTCTCACGCCAACAACAAGACCAAGCGCACCTTTCTGCCCAATTTGCAGAATGTGACCTTGCTGTCGGAAAGCCTTGGCAAGGGCGTCAGCCTGAAAGTGTCGACGCATGGCCTTCGTTCGGTCGAACATGTCGGCGGCCTCGACAACTGGCTTGCCAAGACGGCTGACGAAAAGCTCAGCACCAAGGCACGTCGCCTGAAGCGCGAGATCGCCAAGAAGGCTTCAGCGACCGCCGCTGCCTGATCTGGGCGTCACCAGCTCGAATTCCAGAAGATAGGTTCGCTGCTCGGGCAAGAAATTGTTGTCCGAGGTCAGCCATATGACCGTGCGCGTGCCGTGCGTGTCGACCGAGAGTCCCTCGAAATTGTCGGCGATATGCGGGGGTGCCAGCAGGATGACCGGTCGGCCGCGCACGAGTGCCCCTTCGCGAATGTCGAACGGCTCGACCAGAGTCACGATCGCCGAGAATTCCAGCGGAAATGCATAGCGGCGATTGACGACCAGCATGCGCCCGTCCGGCAGCATGGCCGCATCGACCGGGTGATATTGCGGGGGCGCTTCATAGCGCATCTCGGTGACCACGGCATGGGCATCCACCGGATCGCGATCGAAATGGAGCAGCGGCGCCACTGATCCGCCCGATCGGGACCGCTCGGCAAAGACAAGGAAACTGCCGTCGGCGCGTCGCAGCATGGCTTCGGGGCCGCCGAGCTTGGGCCAGAGCGCCATGGCCGGCGGTCCAAAGGCCTGCGCCCGCCCTGCCCCGTCGATCCGGCAGATCAGATTGCGATATTCAAAGCCGATCCAAGCCGTTCCTGTACTGGGATCACGCGCGAGGGATTCGGAATCACGCTCCCGCTTCAGCTGGTGCGGCACACAGGCTTTCGGCATGGATTGCACCTGCGCGCGGGTCAGGGCGGGATCGAGATCAACAAAAAGCCCGGTATCGGAAATCGCCTGAAATCCCCGCCGGTTAACCGCAAGCGCGGAAAGGCCGCCAAAATCAGCGTCATCGCTGGTCAGCGTCCAGCCCCGCACCGGTCGCAGCAGGCCCGAGTGCGGAATGCCGGACACATCCACCGCCTTGGCCGTCACGCCGACCATCTTGGCCCCGGCGAACGGGGTCGTCTGCTCTTCGGCGGAACCGGAGAGCGCGACCAGCAAAAACAGTGCGCCAAGGGTCAGGACACGGGAGGACATCGCATGGTCTTTACTGCTTCGCGTGCCCGGCGCCAGCCGTGTTCACGAGATGAACGGCAGCTAAACATCGCGTTCAGCAGCCGGTCAACGGCCACACCCTATCGGATCGGGACAGCTCCGGCACCCCCATCGCGGACGGAGCACCGAAATACCCTCTTGTTGCGTATCGAGGGTGGGGGTCGAGGCGCGCGCGTCTCGGCCCCCGACCCTTTTTCGGCGCATTATGCAGAGACAGCGAACCCACCCGATGACGATGAAGGGGTGGCCGATTATCAAGCCGCGTGTAGTGTCGGCAAGGATGCACCAGATTCGCGTCCTTGGGTCCGGGCCGTGCTGGTTTGACAGGGGGAGTTGCGTGGAATGAACCGCTTGCTGATTGGCGCTGCCGGGATTGCCCTGATCCTGCTGATCGCCTTTGCCCTGTCATCGGACCGCAAGCACATCCGTCCACGAGTCGTCGGCGCGGCCTTTGCCATGCAGGCAGCGATTGCCGCCCTGGTCCTTTATGTTCCGGCGGGCAAGGCGGTCATTGCGGCCATGTCCCAAGGCGTTGCGAACCTGCTTGGCTATGCCCATGCCGGGATCGATTTCATCTTCGGGCCGCTCGCGACGCCGGAGATCGGCGGCAACAGCTTTGCCATTGCCGCCTTGCCAACCATCATCTTCTTCGCATCGCTGATTTCCATCCTCTACCATGTCGGCATCATGCCACTGGTCGTTCGCTGGGTCGGCGGGGCGATCCAGAAGGTCACGGGCATTTCAAAGGTCGAATCGCTTTGCGCGGCGGCCAATATCTTCGTCGGACAGAGCGAGAGCCCGCTTGTCATCCGGCCCTATCTGGCAAGCCTGACCCAGGCCCAGCTCTTTCTCGTGATGACATCGGGCATGGCGGGTGTCGCCGGGACGATCCTTGCCGCCTATGCATCGATGGGAATCAAGATCGACTATCTCCTCGCGGCGAGCTTCATGTCTGCGCCAGGCGGCATCCTGATGGCCAAGATGATGATGCCTGACGATCCGAGGGATGCGGACATCGAACCGGTCATCCTCGCCGAAGCAAGCCATGCCGAGGAAAAGCCCGCCAACATCATCATGGCCGCGGCCCAGGGCGCGCAGACCGGCGTCAAGCTTGCAGTGGCCGTAGGCGCAATGGTTTTGGCCTTTGTCGCGCTTGTCGCGCTTGCCAACGGCGTCTTGGGCGGGATCGGCAGCTGGTTCGGATATCCAACCCTGAGCTTCCAGCAACTGCTGGGGTGGATTTTCCAGCCGCTCATGGTCCTGCTCAACGTGCCCTGGAGCGAGGCGGGGACCGCGGGGGGCCTGTTCGGGACCAAGGTTGTCCTCAACGAATTCGTCGCCTTCATCAGCCTCGGCCAGACACAGGCCTCCCTTTCACCGCTCACGGTCGGTGTCGTGACCTTTGCATTGTGCGGATTTGCGAATTTCAGCTCGATCGCGATTCAGATGGCGGTCACCGGCGGGCTTGCGCCCAACCAGCGGCCTGTCATTGCCCGACTGGGGCTGAAGGCCCTAGTCGCCGGCAGCCTCGCCAACCTGATGAGTGCAGCCTGGGCCGGACTGCTGCTCAGCGTCTAGCGATCAGCGAGCGGCAGACCGTCAGGCGGCCGGCTTCACGAATTTGAGCGTCATCCGGTCAGATTCGCCGATCGCCAGATATTTGTCCCTGTCGACATCGCCGTCACGCAGAACGGGCGGCAGATTCCAGACGCCGCGGGGATGATCACGCGTATCCTTCGGGTTTGCGTTCACTTCGCTTTTCCCGACCAGCTTGAATCCTGCAGCGGTCGCCAACGCAATGACGTCGGCTTCCTTGATGTACCCGCTATTGGCGCCTTCCCACCCCGGTTTCCTGTCCGGATAGGGCTGGGCATCGGGCCAGCGATGCTGTTCGATCGCCAGGATGCCGCCGGGTTTCAGCGCATCAAAGTAAAGCTTGAGCGCCTGCGGCGCCAGATTGCTGCCGATCAGTCCGTGCATGTGCCGGAACACGAGGACCATGTCCGCACTGCCATCGACGCCAAGTTTTGTCCCCTGCGCCGGCGCATAATTGATGAGTTCGACCTTGTCGTAGACATTCGGGGCCGCAGCATAACGCGCAAGTGTCTCGCCCAGGCCCCGCCGTCCGCTGCCATTGAGATTGGTATTCATCGCGACCTGAAGCTTGCCGCCATCGCGCAACAGAGGTGCAAGAAGCTCCGTCCACCAGCCCGCCCCCGGGGACACTTCAATCACCGTCATTGTCGATGCGATCCCGTAAAAGGCCAATGAGTCCTTTGGATGACGATAGGCGTCGCGCGCCTTTTCCTCGGCCGTGCGGTGCCCGCCTGCAAGCGCCGTATCCAGCAATTGTGAGGTGACAGGATCAAGCACCGGGGTCTGTGCAACGGGCGCGCTTGCTGCCTTCCGCGCCGCCAGGGCAGGGACAGTTGCGAGGCCGATGGCCGTGAGGGCTAGAGCAACGATGGCATTCCTTGCAAAATTCATGAGCACCTCTCCTTCAGGCTGGCAGCGCGAACATAGGATGCGGAAAGCAGAACTCAAGGCTCTGTCCCGAACCAATGGAGACGGGGAGACGGGCACCGCGGCGCGCCGCCGAACAGAGCTTCAAAAAAAGCCTGCGCGGCCGCTTGAGGAATTCCCATTTTGCATCCAAGGCAGGCGCGACAGCCTTTGGCGAAGGGGAAGCCGATCGTCTGTAGCCGGCACAAGGGATCAACGCCTGAAGCCGGCTTCGTGAAACAACGCAGAAGGAGAAAAGCATGTACAGTCATATCATGGTGGGTGCCAATGACATCGAGACATCCAAGAAGTTCTATGACGCCGTTCTGGGCACGCTGGGTGTTCCACCGGGCAACGCGGACGACAAGGGCCGTGTGTTCTACATGACCAAGACGGGCATCTTCTCGATCACCAAGCCCATCAATGGCGAGCCCGCATGTGGCGCCAATGGCGGCACCGTCGGCTTTGCGGTCGACAGCCCTGAGCAGGCCAATGCCTGGCATGCAGCGGGCGTCGCCAATGGCGGCACCACGTGCGAAGATCCGCCAGGGGTTCGCGAAGGCGGCATGGGCGCCCTGTACCTCGCCTATTTGCGTGATCCGGCAGGCAACAAGATCTGCGCCTTGCACCGGATGGGGTGAAACCAATGACCCTGGACACTGTCTCGACAAACAAAAGCCATGGCGGTGTCCAGGGCGTTTACCGGCATCAGTCGCGCGCCACGGGGACGGATATGACCTTTTCCGTCTTCGTGCCGCCACATGCAGACGGCGCGAAACTGCCCGTCATCTGGTATCTTTCAGGCCTCACCTGCACGCATGCCAATGTGACCGACAAGGGGGAGTTCCGCAAAGCCTGCGCAGAACTGGGCCTGATCCTTGTCGCCCCCGACACATCGCCGCGTGGCGAGGGAGTCCCGGACGATCCCGAAGGCGCCTATGATTTCGGGCTTGGCGCGGGCTTTTACGTCAATGCGACACAGGAGCCATTCGCCCGTCACTATCGGATGCGGGACTATATCGAAAACGAATTGCCCGAGATTGTCGCAGGGAATTTTCCCGCTGACATGACCCGTCAGGGCATTACGGGCCACTCAATGGGTGGCCATGGGGCACTGACGATCGCGCTGCGCAACCCAGGCCGCTTCCGCTCGACTTCCGCCTTCGCGCCCATTGTCGCGCCGACACAATGTCCCTGGGGCGAGAAGGCCCTCGGCGGCTATCTGGGCAACGACAGGACTGCGTGGCAGGAATATGATGCCTGTGCCCTGATCAACAGCGGCGCGCGCGTGCCCGACCTTCTGATCGACCAGGGTGACGCCGACACAAATCTGGACACGCAACTCAAGACCGATCTTCTGCGACAGGCGTGTGCCTCAGCAGGAATGCAGGCAACGATCCGCATGCAGCCCGGCTATGATCACTCCTATCTGTTTGTATCCACGTTCATGGCAGATCATTTGCGCTGGCACGCAGAACGGCTTGTATAAGCGCCCGACCTAGCGGGCGCCCATGCGGTTTCTTGAGGGCGCAGCACCCGATCGCCGCAACGCCTCGGGCGAGCGCCGTGCAGGCGGCCGGTCGACCCCGCCGGGAACCGTTGGCCGAGACGGCTGGCCGAATTGCGGGAAGGCCGTGTCGAGCGCAGGCTTGACCCGCCGGGTCCTCCAGAGGAGCTGCATCAGCGGACTTGCAGGGGGTGGCTCATCACGATCCGCGAAGCTGATCTGGATCGCATGAAGGCCGCGGCGACATCCTTTGGCGCGACAATCGCACGCCATTGTCCATTGGGGGTCGACCTCCGACGTTGAATAGTCGAACGTAATCTCCTCCCCCTTGGCAATAGGCCGCAGGGCAAAGAGCTGGCGCTTCGGACCAAAACAGGCGTTGGGTTCACAGCTGTGGTTGAGCTTGTTGAGTGGCGGATCGGGATCCATCCAGAGGCCGGGGCCAAGGCCGACAAAATCCGGATCCTGCCCCGTCCGCGAATGGCCATAGACAGCGCCGGTCATCGTCCAGATCTTTTCGCCTGCGGCAAACGGCCGCCCTGCAAAAACACCCTCGCCGGCAATCGGGCTGGTGTCGTGATAGATAAACGAGCCGCCGCCGCCGAAATAGCGCCCGGCAAAGGTCTTGCGCAGTGAAAACAATGCCATGGCAACGTGGAGCACCACATTTGCAACCGGGTACATCAGCAGCACGGGCTGATCGAGACCGGTCGTGACAAGGGTTGCTGCAGTCAGGAAGATATAGGCCAGCGACCAGATGATCCACGGCAATGGCTGTTCACGTCTCGGATCGCGCCAGGTCGAACGCAAGATCGGCATGAACGATGTCAGCGTGGTCACATTGCCCAGAAACAGGAAGACAGCCGCATAGGCAGCCTTGTCGATGTCAGCGAAGACCATCACCGCAAACCCGATTGTCAGCCACAGATCCGCCGAAAAGATGACCGCTTCAAACCGGTCGACAGGCTCTGTCGCATTCTTCCTCAGGCACAGGAGGGCAACAATCACGCTCATCCCGGCGCAGGCAAACAGCAGAAGCAATTCGGCCAAAACTGCGCCATTCTGCCATGCAAGAAAGGCAACGAGCGACGTGCCGTAAGCAAACATCAAGTAACTGGCGGCGTTGGGACGAATTGATCGCTTGAGGAAGTTGCGGATGTAAAGAAGGTACCCAGAAATCTGGAAAACCGCGGCCAATACACCCAGAACGCTGCCGGTCACGCCAACCTCCCACAATTGGCAATTCACACGCGTTAACCATGATCATGGTTAACGCATTGTAATTCCATTATCTCATCGGGATTCCGCGGTCAAACGCTATTGCAAGCGGCACATTTGACACCGATTTGCCAGGCTGAACCCGTCCGGTCTGACGGGCGCTCCTTTACGGTCTTTTAACGACGCTCGTTTAGTTTGCCAGTCTGGGACACCCGAATGGCATTATTCTTGAAACGACCAGATTTCGCATCGACATCTCCGGTGAAAAGGCTCGTCCTCCCGATGGTGCTCGTGATGCTTGGTCTTGCCATGCTGCTCCTCGGTGTCACGGTCTATTCCGGCCGCACAATGGATCAGGACGCGATCGCCCGCCAACAGGCGCTGATCGACAATGCGTTCACGACACGTCTGAACAGCGCCGTCGGGGAACTGCGGAGCGTCGCCTGGTGGGATGATACGGTCAAATACACGGCGCCGGAGACGTTCGACCGCGACTGGCTGGACCGGGAAATCGGCAGCTACATGAACGAATCCTATCATCATGACCGGCTGATCATCTTCGATGAACGCAATCGGCCCATCTATGTGCATGGCGAAGGCACCGGCTTCGGCAGTCGGCAACTTGCCGTCGATGTTGCGGCAACTGTGCCCCTGTTGCGCCAGGCCCGCGGCGGCCCCGATGTGTCACCACGGATCGAAACGAACGCCCGCAAAGGCGAACTTTACGAATATGGCGGCACGGACAATCGCAAGTTCGGCCGCGGCATTGGCGCGATCATCAGGATCGAGGGCAAGCCGGCATTGGCCACGGCACTGCTGATTACCCCGTCTTACGACATCGCCAAGACCTCGCCCAAACGGCGTGTGGTGCTTTCGATCATTGATGTGACCCAGCCTGTGCTGACCGAAATCGGGCGCAGCGCGCTGATGCCGGATCTCTCGTTCAGGCTGGC
Source organism: Sphingomonadaceae bacterium (assembly GCA_046348625.1). Taxonomy (GTDB): domain Bacteria; phylum Pseudomonadota; class Alphaproteobacteria; order Sphingomonadales; family Sphingomonadaceae; genus Aquisediminimonas. The sequence goes on along the minus strand of JAXMDX010000001.1, from coordinate 170,908 downwards.
CCATGACAAGCGTCTGGGCAGCTTCGACCTGAAGACCGATGATGGGAAATTGCTTGCCAAATTGAACTGGACTCCCAAGCAACCCGGCAGCGAAATGGTGCAGCGCGTGCTTCCCGGCATTCTGTCCGTCATTGGCGCGGCGCTTGTCTTTCTCGTCATTCTCATGGGCCGGTTGGTCGCCTCGACCAAGCAGCTTGCCGCGCGCGAAGCCGATGCCCGCTTCCTCGCCGATCATGACGCCTTGACCGGCCTTGCGAACCGGCGTCGGCTCGAGAGCCTGTTCACGGACTTCTTCGCCAAGCCGCAGCAGGTCCATCAGCGGGTCGCCGTTGCCTGTGTCGATCTTGATCGCTTCAAGGACATCAATGACACGCTTGGTCACAATGCCGGAGACGAGCTCATCAAGGCCGTTGGCGAACGGCTGAAATCCAAGCTGATGCCGGATGATACGCTTGCGCGCCTCGGCGGGGACGAATTTGCAATCATGCGACCGGTCTCGTCCGAGCAGGATGCGGATGTCCTCTCCGACCTCATTGCAGACTGTTTCTCCGAGTCCTTCCTGGTCATGGGCCATCTGATTGAAGCCAATGCGTCAACGGGCCTCGCCTTTGCGAGCAGCCAGAACAGCTTTGGCGATACGATAAAGCGCGCGGACATTGCACTGTACAATGCGAAGGCAAACGGACGCGGACGCCTGACCAGATTTACCAAGGCCATGGCGGATGAAATCGAGCATCGTCACGCAATCCAGGTTGATTTGCGTCGCGCGCTGACCGAACGGGAGCTGACCCTCAATTACCAGCCCATCGTCGAAGCGGCGTCGGGCGCGATCAGCTCGGTTGAGGCACTGCTTCGCTGGAACAGCCCGACACACGGCTTCGTCCCGCCCGACCTGTTCGTTTCCATTGCAGAAGAAGTTGGCCTGATGGCTGAACTTGGCCGGTTCGTTATCGAACAGGCCATCGAAGATGCGCGGCGTTGGCCGGACCTTACAACGGCCATCAATATCTCGCCTGCACAGCTGCGGTCTGCCACGATCCTGCATGACCTGCTTGAGCCCGCCAAGAGATTTGGCGTTTCACCGAGCCGGATCACGATCGAGATCACGGAATCCGTCCTGATGTCGAGCGATGACCGCACCCTGCGCGTACTGAACGAACTCAAGCGGCATGGCTTCACGCTGGCGCTTGACGATTTCGGGACGGGCTATTCAAGTCTGGCCTATATTCGCGATTTCCCGTTCGACAAGCTCAAGATCGACCGCAGTTTCGTCCAGGGCCTGTCAGAGAGCGAGCGCTCTCTCGCGATCGTCGAAGGCGTTGTGAAATTCGGCAAGATCCTGGGCCGCGAAATAGTTGCCGAAGGCATCGAGACCGAAGCGGAAATGGCCGCGATGCAAAAGGCCGGCGCGACACATCTTCAGGGCTACCTCTTCTCGCGCGCCCTTCCGGCCGATCATATCGAAGCGATTGCAGCGACATTCGGAGCGACAAGCGCTGCGACACCGGCGCGCAAGACAGCCGCTCGGCGGCCCCGCGCCCTGAGCTAGCTGCAACAGCTGACTGCCATGGCCGGACAGGGCCTAAGTGGCGAGCACGATGGCCCAAATACTGGCAAACCAGAAAAGCGCTCCAACGCTGACGGCATGGATGCGGCGGGCATGGGCCAGGTCATAGGCGAACAGCGCCAGGAAGAATGAAACCCACACCCCAAACAAAGTCGGGAGGAACACCGCGTCGATCTGCGCCTCGGTCAAACCGGTCATGAACGGCACGAGGAGTGGGTCATAGGCCCGGGCCAATATCGGCTCGAGCATGAAGAGCGTGCCGGTATACATGAAGCGCTTGTGCCGTTCCGGAGACCGCCGGAAGCGATACCCCAATCCGACGAACATGGCATAACTCGGCAGCAGGAGTCGATTGGCCCGCACTTCCGGTGTCATCAAGGCCCAGCCCTTCCAGACAACGACAAACACCCAAATTGTGCTGAGCGTAACCCCGATGGCGGCCACACACGCAAACATCCCGAGTTTGCGGTGCAGCCTGACGTTGCTTCGACTGACGAGCAGGCTCTGGGCCAGCAGCGCGATCATCCAGCTCCCGCAAAAGAGGCCATGGACTATGAATTTGGGATCACTGTTGCTGGGTTGCCCGACGTCGGTGAACAAATTGTCCGAAAAGCCCGCTATGGTCAGGACAAGCAGCAAAAGGCTGGCAATCGGGAAGAAAGAGCTGCGGCGTCCGGACGCCTGAAAGCCGGTTCTGCCAAGTGTCTGTTCTGCCATGTCGCTTGCTGCCCCCCACCCAAGGAGCCCAAGCGTTGCACTTTTCACAAGCACTGCCAATGTGAATTTGAATGCGCCGCAGAGTCACGGTGCAAAGGACCCGATCAGGCGACGGCGCGCTCCGGTTCGGCGCCGAGCAGCGCGCGGGCTTCGGCGGCAGGCATTGGCCGACCGTAGAGATAGCCCTGAATCTTGCGGCAGCCCAGCCGATTGACCATGCGGCATTCTTCTTCGGTCTCGACACCTTCGGCCGTTGTTGTCATGCCCAGACTATCCGCCAAGGCAACGACGGCCCGAATGATGGCAAGGCTTTCGGGGGCATTCTTGGCGGCCCCTTGCACAAAGCTGCGATCCACCTTGATCGTCGAGAAGCGTGTCTTGGACAAATAGCCGAGCGACGAATAGCCGGTGCCAAAATCATCAAGCGCAAGCCGGACGCCCATGCCCAGGATCTTGTCCAGTACGGCCACGGCATGCGTGCCTTCATGCATGAAGACGCTTTCGGTCACTTCGACTTCGAGGCGATTGGGATCAAGCCCGGCCTGGGCCAGTGCCGAAACGACAGTCGAGGCGAAACTGTTGTCATGCAGCTGTTCTGCAGACACATTGACTGCGACGCGAACCGTTGCAGGCCATTTGGCTGCTTCCTTGCAGGCTGTCCGCAAGACCCACTCGCCAATCGGTCCGATCAGTCGGGCATCCTCCGCAATCGGGATGAATTTTGCCGGCGAAACCGTCCCCAGTTCCGGATTGGTCCAGCGCAGCAAGGCCTCGAAGCTCTCGATGGTTCCGGACTGCGCATTCACGACCGGCTGGTAATGCACCTCGAACTCGTTGCGCTCGAGCGCCTTGCGCAGGGCAATCTCGATGACGCGGCGTTCCTCGGCATGAACATGCAACTGCGGTTCATAGCAGTGAAACACACCCCCGCCTTCATCCTTGGAACGATAGAGCGCAAGGTCGGCCGACCGGATCAGCGTTTCGACCGTGCGGCCGTCTCTTGGGCCGATCGCGGTCCCGATGCTTGCCCCGATATAAAGCGTGTATTGATCGACCTCATAGGGCTGCGACAGCGTATCGATGATCGACTGCGCAAGCTTGGCCATCTTTGCGGGATCGTTCGCGTCTTTCACGACAACAGCAAACTCATCTCCGCCCAGGCGGCCACAAAGCTCGTTCTCGCTCATGATCGAGCGGAGCCGCTCAGACACGCGGGTCAGCAGGCGGTCTCCGATTGGATGGCCGAGTGTGTCATTCACGGCCTTGAAGCGATCAAGGTCAATCATCATGAAGCCACAGCGGCTGCGCCAACGTTCGGCCTCAGACATGGCGACTGCGAGAGTCTCGTTGACAAGCAGCCGGTTGGGCATGCCCGTCAGCGTGTCATAACGCGCCATGCGGTTGATCTTGTCCGCACTGCGGCGCTGCTCCGTCACGTCAGAGCCGACACCGCGGAATCCCAGAAACGCGCCACTTTCGTCATAGCGCGGAGAAGCGGAAAGCTCCCACCAGCGCGTGACCCCATCGATCTGGACCGGAAGTACAAGATCGCTGAAGCTTTCCCTGTTCTTGAGCTTGTCGGCAAGCTCGCGCAGGCCTGCCGGGAAGTTGCCCGCCTCCCAGGTGTCACCCGCGATGATCTGCAAGAGCGGCTTTGTCTCGAGCGCTGTCGGTTCGACCCCAAGCGCAATAGCAAGGCGCGGCGAAACATGCGTCAGGCAGCGCGAAGCATCCGTCTGCCACATCCAGTCGCCGCCAGAATCTTCATATTCGCGAAGCAGCAGACTGACGACTTCGGTTTTCTCCCGCAGGACAAGCTGATTGAGCTTGTGCAGAATGATTGTGCGGCCATTGACGAGGCACGCAGCAGTCAGCGCAACCGAATAGGCAATGGCTGTCACAGCGATCAGCGGCATGCCCAGCCGGTACATCATGAAGGCCAGACCGGATCCGACCGTAATCAGGAAGCATGCCGTGGCCGCCGGCACGGCAGACAAGGCAAAGGCCGCACAGCCCATCATCGCGGTCGCAACCGACCAGACCGTGAGCACCTGATCGCGGCCGCCATCAATGCCAAGCGTGATCGGCAAAGCCGTCCAGCACAGGGCCGCTGCAACGAGGCTCAGTGTTTCACGGTGCAACTCCAGTCGCGTCGCCATCACCGCATAGCCGCGATTGCTGCGAATATGGGGCCACGCAAGCAGCGACGATACGACAACGACACCGGCAAACCAGCCGAGCAGAACCGGCGGAGACGCCGTCGGTCCGAGTGTCGCCACGACCACACAACCGGCCATGATGCTCACTGCAAGGCGGAGCAGGGCAAAGTTCTGCACGAGATTGATCTGTTCAGCGCGCACACGCGCCCATTCCTCCGTCCCCGGGTCCTTGATGCCGAGGAGGGTCAGCCAGTCATGGCTGGTATCATTCTGGGTCGACTTGTTACGCTTTTTCACACCGCTTCATATAGGCAGCGGGAGTTAGCAAATGGTAAGCAATTTGTGTACGATCTTCAGGCGGCAAGCTCGAAAGGCTGGATTTCGCCTGAAAGATACAGGTTTCTCGCTTTTGCGCGGCTGAGCTTGCCCGAACTGGTGCGCGGCAATGTCCGCGGCGGCACAAGCTCGACAATGCAATTCATGCCGGTGATCGAGCGCACCTTTTCGCGAATGGCATCGCGCAAGGCCATCCGCTCGGCGGGATCTGTCGTGCGGCACTGGACCAGAACAGCTGGGGATTCCTCGCCATTGGGTGCAGTCACGGAGAATGCGGCGATATCTCCAGCCTTGAAGCCGGGCAGCTGCTCAACGGCCCACTCAATGTCTTGCGGCCAGTAATTCTTGCCGTTGATGATGATCATGTCCTTGGCGCGACCAACGACAAAGACATAGCCTTCCGACATATATCCCATATCACCCGTATCGAGCCAGCCGTCCTTGAGGCAGGCCGCAGTCGAGATATCGTCACGGAAATAGCTGTGCATGATCGACGGGCCGGACGCCCAGACCTTGCCTATGGCGCGTTCGGGCAAAGCCGTGCCGTCTGCATCGCGAATTTCGACCGCCATGTCGCGGCACGGTTTCCCGCAGTTCACGATTGCCCTGAAACGCTGGGGCTTGCCTGCCGGCTGGGGATCACCCGAAAGCTCCCCTTCGTCCACCAGCTCGACGATCAGGCCTTCGCCCGGAGGCATGATCGTGACAGCCAGGGTCGCTTCGGCCAGGCCATAGCTCGGCAGGAAGGCCGACGCCTTGAATCCTGCGTCATGAAAGGCATCGACAAAGGACTGCATGACGTCAGGCCGGATCATGTCGGCCCCGTTGCCGGCAACCCGCCAGCGAGAAAGGTCGAAGCGTTCCGAAGCCTTGGTCTGGCTTGAAATGCGGCGCGCGCAAATATCGTACCCGAACGTCGGCGAATAACTGAGCGTGGTGCCGGGATTGCGACTGATCAGATCAAGCCAGGCAAGCGGACGCCGCGCAAAATCCTCTGTTTTCAGATAATCAGCGCTGACCTGGTTGGCTACCGGCGAGAGGAGGCAACCGACAAGCCCCATGTCATGATACCAGGGCAACCAGGAAACACACCGGTCACTGTCGCAGATGTGCATGCCATGACTGTGCGCCGCCAGATTGTTCAGCAGTGCGTGATGCGTAACGGCCACCCCATGCGGGAATCGGGTCGAGCCGCTTGAATATTGGAGATAGGCAATATCGTCCGACTTGGCCGAAGGCAGCGGCGCGGCAATCGCTGGCGAAGCCGCGAAACTTTCCCAATCAATGCCCTCCACCCCACAGATTCGCGCGGCATCGCCGGCCATCGCTTCAAGTTCGGGCGGATAGAAGAGCAGCGTGGGATCGGCACTTTTCAGCTGCACAGATAGCTGCTCAACATAGGAATCGCGTCCGCCAAACGATGTCGGCAACGGCAAGGGCACTGGCCAGGCTCCGGCATAGACGCATCCAAAGAAGAGCGCCGCGAAGTCCGGTCCGGTTTCAGCAATAAGCGCTACGCGATCCTGCGGTCGCACGCCCTTGGCAATCAGGCGAAACGCGGTTGCAAGCGCATCATCACGCAGTTCGGAATAGGGATAGGGTCGGGCCAGATTCCCCCGCGGGTCATGGAAATTCAGACCCCTGCGACCACGTGCTGCATATTCGAGCGCTTCGCCCAACGTTTCGAAATCCGAAAAGCGGCGGGGCAGGTCGTCGTATGTTTCAGTTGGATTCAAATGCGTCGCCCATCCCAAATTTCTGCTCAAGGCAGACTTATCGATCTGTTCCATCTGTGCCGACTATGGCACAATTTTGACAGCATGCGCACACAACAGCAAGCCTCAAGGCCCGGGCGGCCCCGACAACCACTCGATCCGGCGACAATTCGGGCGCTCGCGCTGCACTATGTGGGTCGTTATGCGACGACGGCTGCACGGCTCAAATCCTATCTCGAACGCAAAATGCGCGAACGCGGATGGTCGGACTCGGCTCCTGCCGCTGACCTGGACCGGCTTGTGGAGGATTTTGCGCGGCTTGGTTATGTGAATGACGATGCCTTTGCCGCGGCTCGCGTTTCTTCGCTCCTGCGCCGGGGATATGGCGCAAGGCGGCTCCATTCCGACCTCAGGCATGCCGGTATCGCCGCCGACAAGGCGGACATTGCAACACGCCTCGATGCCGAATCGCTGGAGGATGCGGCGATGACATTTGCGCGACGCAAGCGCTTGGGGCCTTTTGGCGAACCACTTTCGGATCAAAAAGCCAGAAACCGCGCCATGGCCGCATTTCTGCGGGCGGGGCATGGAGCCGAAATCGCAAGGAGAATCCTTGCAATTGCGCCCGATGATACGGATTTGGATGATAATTATGGTTAACAGGATGTTCTCAAATCCTTGTTTTTTCGCAGCACGGGGTTCATACCGCTAAGGCAGTTGGAATGAGGGGCAGAGTAGAATGGAAGGAGCGCAGCACGCTGGCGCGCCTTGGGTCGAAGATGGTGAGTCAGGTACACAAGAAACCGGCCACACACAGTCAACAGCAGCGGACAGTGCACCCGGAACACCGCCCGCACGCGTATTTCATGGCCGCATCAAGTGGTTTGATGCGACGCGCGGCTTTGGATTCATCATCCCAGACGATGGCACAGCAGACATCTTGATCCACTTTTCAGTTTTGCGTGAACACGGACGACGAATGCTGCCCGAGGGCGCCACGGTGGTCTGTGAAGCGGTCGACCGCAATCGCGGACTTCAGGCCACGCACGTCATCAGCTTCGATCTTTCAACGGCGACCGGCGTGGATTTCGACTTGCGCCCGGCACAGCGCGGCGACCGCGGGAATCCTGTCGGCATGGAAGACGCCGGACCCATGGAAGCCGTCGTCGTCAAATGGTTCAATCGGCTGAAAGGCTATGGCTTCCTCAATCGTCTCGGCAATGATGCGGACATCTTCGTTCACATGGAAACGCTACGCCGCGCCGGCATCATTGACATTGAGCCCGAGGATCGGTTGACTGCGCGCATAACGGAAAGCGGCAAGGGATTGCTTGCAGTGGAGGTTGCCAAACCATGAAGAAGCTGGCCCGCTTGGGCTGTGTTGCGTTGCTCCTGACAGTCGCTCCGTCGTGCAAGAACTTGCCCATGATGGGAGAGGCGCAAGCACAGGCAAGCCTTATTCCGCTTACGATCAAGACCTCGACGGCCGTGCGCAAATTCCGGGTGGAAGTCGCGCGGACCGAGGACGAGCAGGCCCGCGGGCTCATGTTTCGCCAATCGCTGGCCGAAGATGGCGGCATGATATTTCCGATGAGCCCGCCGCGCTTCGCCAGCTTCTGGATGAAGAACACTGTCATCCCGCTCGACATGATTTTCATCCGCGGCGATGGAACCATTGCCCGCATTGCATCGGACACGATTCCCTATTCGCTTGAACCTGTCGATTCCGGCGAACCCGTTGCGGCTGTGCTGGAGCTTGCCGGTGGCAAGGCTGCCGCGCTTGGCATTGCCGAAGACGATGTGGTCACCTGGGAAGACAAATAGTCGCGATTGAACCTCTGGACAGGTGCGCGGGCCGACACTAACGGCTTGCCATGTCGATCCAGCCTTCAGACTCAATCCTCATCGTCGATTTCGGGAGCCAGGTAACGCAGCTCATCGCGCGCCGCGTGCGAGAAGCTGGCGTCTACAGCGAAATTGCGCCCTTCAACAGCGCTGCAGAGGCCTTTGAACGGATGAAGCCAAAAGGCGTCATTCTGTCGGGCGGACCGGCTTCCGTGACCGATGAAGGGTCACCGCGCGCGCCACAGGCAGTGCTCGATTCCGGCTTGCCGATCCTTGCCATTTGTTATGGCCAGCAGAGCCTGTGCGTTCAGCTCGGCGGGACGGTTGAAGGCGGGCATGCAGCCGAATTCGGACGGGCAGATGTCGAGATTTTGAAGCCGAGCCCGTTGTTTGACGGCTTCTGGGACGTCGGACAGAAATACCCGGTGTGGATGAGCCACGGCGACCGGGTGACGGAAGCGCCCGAAGGCTTCGAGATTATCGGCACATCGCCCAATGCGCCCTTCGCCATCTGCGTCAATGAAGCGCGACGCTACTATACGACAATGTTCCACCCGGAAGTTGTCCACACGCCTGACGGCGCCAAACTGCTGTCCAATTTCGTCCACAAGATCTGCGGCCTTGCCGGCGACTGGACAATGGCCGAATTCCGGTCAACCAAGATTGCGGACATTCGCGCCCAGGTTGGCGATGGCCGCGTCATTTGCGGGCTTTCGGGCGGCGTGGACTCTGCCGTGGCGGCAGTCCTGATTCACGAGGCGATTGGCGATCAGCTCACATGCGTTTTCGTCGATCATGGTCTGATGCGGCTGGGTGAAGCCGAACAGGTCGTCAGCCTGTTCCGCGAACATTACGGCATCAAGCTTGTGCATGTCGACGCGGAGTCCCGATTCCTGATGGGCCTTGCCGGGCTCACAGACCCCGAAGCGAAACGCAAGTTCATCGGTGGCGAGTTCATCAAGGTCTTTGAAGAAGAAGCTGCAAAGATTGGCGGCGCGGATTTTCTTGCCCAGGGAACGCTCTACCCCGATGTGATCGAAAGCGTGAGCTTCACCGGCGGGCCGTCGGTCACGATCAAGAGCCACCACAATGTTGGCGGACTGCCCGAGCGGATGAATATGCAATTGGTGGAGCCGCTTCGCGAGCTCTTCAAGGACGAGGTCCGCGCATTGGGCCGTGAACTGGGCCTGCCCGATATTTTTGTCGGCAGACATCCCTTCCCCGGCCCCGGCCTCGCCATTCGCATCCCCGGCGAGGTGACCAAGGATCGCTGCGATATTCTCCGCCTCGCTGATGCCGTCTATCTCGACGAAATCCGCAAGGCAGGACTTTATGACGAAATCTGGCAGGCCTTCGCCGTGCTTCTGCCGGTGCGCACGGTGGGTGTGATGGGCGACTATCGGACCTATGATTATGTCTGCGGACTGCGCGCTGTCACCTCGACCGATGGCATGACGGCGGATGTCTATCCATTCGAAAGCGCCTTCCTTTCGCGGGCGGCGACGCGGATCGTGAACGAGGTCAAGGGCATCAACCGTGTCGTCTATGACTATACGTCCAAGCCGCCCGGCACGATCGAATGGGAATGATGGGCTAAGCAATGGCGCGCACACTTATTTCTTCGGGTTCTCCATTCGAGACACTGGCCGGATATTCGCGCGCGGTGATCGACGGCGATTGGTGCTGGGTTGCCGGGTCGACGGGGTATGATCCCGTCACGCGGGTCATGCCTGATGATGTTGCCGCTCAGGCCGCGAATGCCCTGAAGACCATCGAAGCGGCGCTTGCTGAAGGCGGCTTCGCTCTGGCGGACACGGTGCGTGTCACCTACTATATCTCTGACCCGGCATACTGGGATGAAATGGTGCCAGTGATCGGTTCCGCTTTCGGCAGCATCAGGCCCGCTGCAACCTGCCTTGTGTGCCAGCTCATAAAACCTGAAATGAAGATCGAAATCGAAGTCACGGCAAAGAGGCGCGGATGAGCATTGCACTCTATGGCATTCCCAACTGCGATACCGTCAAAAAGGCGCGGAATTGGCTGGATGCGAAAGGGCTTGCCTACAGTTTCCATGACTACAAGAAGGAGGGTGCTGACGCCTCCAGACTCGCTGCCTGGTCGAGGCAGGCAGGCTGGGAATTGCTCCTCAATCGCGCAGGCACGACGTTCAGGAAATTGCCGGACAGCGACAAGACCGGCCTCGATGAAGCCAAAGCCATCGCGCTGATGCTGGCATCCCCGTCGATGATCAAACGGCCCGTGGTCGAACATCCAGGCGGTCTGCTTGTCGGCTTCAAGCCCGAGCAATGGGAATCTGCTCTTGGCTGACCACCCGATCCTCATCGCGCACCGCGGCGCATCGGGGGAGCGGCCAGAACACACGATTGCATCCTACACGCTGGCCATCGAGCAGGGTGCCGATTTCATCGAGCCGGACCTGGTGCTGACAAAAGACGGCATATTGGTCGCGCGGCATGAAAACGAAATTTCGACCACCACCGATGTTGCGGACCATCCCGAGTTCGCATCGCGCATGACAACAAAAGTGATTGACCGGCACAGTGTCAAAGGCTGGTTCACCGAAGACTTCACGCTTGCCGAGTTGAAGACACTGCGCGCCAAAGAAAGGCTGCCCAAGCTTCGCCCAGCAAATACCGCCTATGACGGTCAGTTCACGATCCCGACGTTCGACGAAATCATCGCACTCGCCCAGTCGAAATCGAAAGAGACCGGACGGGAAATCGGAATCTATCCTGAAACCAAGCATCCGAGCTATTTTGCCGCGATTGGCCTGCCCCATGAAGGCCCGATGCTCGCTGCACTCGAAGGGGCGGGATTTACGCAGAAGGACGATCCGGTCTTCATCCAGTCGTTCGAGGTCGGGAACCTGATTGCGCTTTCTTCAAAGACCGGGTTGCGCCTGATCCAGTTGGTCGATGCGGACGGCGGCCCTGCAGACAGGCCGGAAACCACTTACGCCCATATGCTGTCGGACGATGGCCTGAAGGATATCGCACGCTATGCGGCGGGCATCGGTCCGGCAAAGGACCTGATCATCCGGAGGACCTTGCTGGGCGCTCTGGATGGCTCGACCGGGCTTGTCGCAAGATGCCATGCGGCAGGCCTTGAGGTTCATCCCTGGACGTTCCGCGCCGAAAACTTCTTCCTGCCGCTGGGCCTCAGGAATGGCATCAATCCGCGCAGCACAGGCGATCTCGCCGAAGAGATAAGACTTTTCCTTGCAGAGGGAATCGACGGACTGTTCTGTGATTTTCCGGGAATTGCGCGCGCGGTGATCGACAAAAGCCTCTAGCCGCGCGCGCACTGTGCCGTCGAGATTGCCTGGCGGTCGAGGAATGACGCGATTGCGGCAAGCGCATCCGCACTTGCATTCGCATCAAAATCTCCGGGTGTCTTGCCAGTCGGATTGTCGACAGGATGCGCGACATCGAAGCGATGTCGGGCTCCGGGATACAAACGCACCTCAAATTCCAACTCCGTCGGCACGCGCCCGGTGACCAGGGACTGCAAGGATGGCGCCGGTGCAATGCCATCAGCATCACCCTGCAGGGCAATCACGGGCAGACGCTGTCGCCAGGGACGCGCCTGCGACCGTACGGATGGATAATAGACAACTGCGCCCTTGAAGCCTTGGCTGCTGCCCTCTTCCGCAGTCGCAAGCGTCAACGCGCCTTCCGCTCCGCGCGACCAGCCGATGGCAACGCCGGGGCACCGCCTGTCCATGCGCTGCTGCTCCCGCGCGTCCGCCAGCGCGTCGCGAACAATTGCGGCGATCTTCTGCCCGGTCTTGCCCTTGGCATCAGGCACTTTCGACGCCGCATTGGCATAGTCGACCACAAGGGCATCAATGCCCCGGGCATTGAGCCAATGCGCCAGATCCCAATACTGGTTGCCCGGTGCAAGTTTTCCCAGTCCCTCGGCACGGGGCAACAGAACGGCCCAGGCGCGCGGTGTTCCATCCGATGCCGCCGGGAACCAGTAATAATGGTTTCGCGCCGGCGACGCAGCGGTGAGCAGGAGCAAGCCCAGGATCATCAGGCAGCGTGCGCGGGCCATGTGCGACTCTCCACTTCTATACAGCGCCATATTGCCCCGGTTGTCCCGTGTTGCCAATTGTGCCAATGCGCGCGCTATGGCTAAATTTACACCTTTCCGCTGGGACGATCCCTTCAATCTCGATGCGCAACTGACCGAAGATGAGCGGCTCGTGCGCGATACTGCAGAAGCCTATGCGCAGGAAAAGCTTCTCCCGCGCGTGGTTTCCGCAACGCTTCAAGAGCGGTTTGACCGCGAGATCATGAACGAGCTGGGTGAGCTTGGCCTGCTTGGCGCAACAATCGAAGGCTATGGCTGCGCCGGGGTGAGCCACGTCGCCTATGGCTTGATCAGCCGCGCCGTCGAGCGGGTGGATTCAGGCTATCGGTCTGCCATGTCGGTACAGTCGAGCCTCGTGATGCACCCGATTCATGCCTATGGTTCTGAAGAGCAGCGCCAAAAATACCTCCCGCGCCTGGCGACCGGCGAGATCGTGGGCTGTTTCGGACTGACGGAGCCCGATGCCGGGTCCGATCCTGCCAGCATGAAAACGCGCGCCAAGGCTGTTCCGGGAGGCTACAGCATCAGCGGCGCCAAGATGTGGATCACCAACTCGCCAATTGCCGACATTGCCATTGTGTGGGCAAAGGACGAAGGCGGGATCATCCGGGGCTTCATTGTCGAACGCGGATCAGAAGGTTTTTCGACGCCGAAGATCGAAGGCAAGATGAGCCTGCGCGCATCGATCACCGGCGAGATTGTTCTCGACAATGTATTCGTGCCGGAGGAGAATCTCCTTCCCAACGTGCAAGGATTGTCCGGGCCGTTCGGGTGCCTCAACAAGGCGCGCTACGGCATTGCCTGGGGCGCCATGGGCGCTGCGGAAGACTGCTTCCACAGAGCGCGGCAATATCAGCTTGACCGCAAGCAATTCGGCCGACCACTCGCCGCAAACCAGATTCCGCAACTCAAGATGGCCAACATGCAGACCGAGATTGCGCTCGGACTTCAGGCCGCCATCACCGTTGGCCGGGCGATCGACGCGGATGCATGGTCTCCGGAAATGGTCAGCCTCATCAAGAGGAATAATTGCGGCAAGGCGCTCGATATCGCGCGGGTCGCCCGCGATATGCACGGCGGCAACGGCATTTCTGCCGAATACCATGTCATTCGCCACGCGATAAATCTTGAAACGGTCAACACATATGAAGGCACGCATGACGTTCATGCCCTGATCCTTGGCCGCGCGATTACCGGTATCCAGGCCTTTTCGGGGTAATTATCCAACAGGTCTTGGCTGGGGCGTTTCAGGCAGGAGGTAGACGTGCGTTTCTTGATGCGTTCCAAGATCCACAACGCGACAGTAACTGAGGCAAACCTTGCTTATATTGGCAGCGTCACCATTGATATGGATCTGTGTGACCGGGTCGGCCTTTGGGAGAACGAGAAAGTCCTGATTGTGTCGAACACATCGGGCGCTCGGCTGGAAACCTATGTGATCGCCGGACCGCGGGGATCCGGTGCAATAGAAATCAATGGTGCAGCCGCTCATTTGATAGCGCGGGGTGAGCAGGTGATTATCATGGGTTTCGAAATGACTGATGTGCCCATTCCTCCGAGGGTCATACTTGTTGACGCGCACAACCGGTATGCAAGGGACCTGACTGATACGCCATCAACGACGCTTTCAGATTGATTGCAATTTCTGCAATCACGATTGCATGTAACACGTTTGCACTTTCTTAGCACTTGCAGCATAAGTTGCTCATCGAAACGGAATTGTCCGTTTTGAAGAAAGCAAGTGAAAGGAACTTCGCATGTCTATTGCGTTGCGGTCCGCGAGCCTTGCTGTCGCACTTGGGGCACAGTTTCTTCTGGTGGCCTTCGTCGTCGGCGCCTGATCGGCTCGCCAACCCTCCCAGACAAGGGCCCGTCGGCTTCCAGCCGGCGGGCCCTTTCAGTTGCAGCCTTGCACAACCGGGCTTTTCCCCCTAAGGGCGCCCTCTTCCCGGCCATGGTCATCCCTGGAGGCGTGGTCGGGACTGTTACCAACTGGAGATAACATATGAGCGATCTGCTGACACTGTCGGCCGATGCGCGCGAACGGGCTGGCAAGGGAGCCTCCCGAGTTCTGCGTCGCGAAGGCCGCGTACCCGCCGTCATTTACGGCAACAAGGAAGCGCCTCAGGGCGTCCATGTCGAAGAAAAGGCGCTGATGAAGGCGCTGATGACCGGCCATTTTTTCAATTCTGTCGTGATGATCGATGTCGGCGGCAAGCCCGTGCGCACCATCCCGAAGGACGTGCAGTTCCATCCGGTCACGGAACGTCCGCTTCATGCCGATTTCCTGCGCATTTCGGAACATGCGACAATCCATGTCGAGGTGCCGGTTCACTTTACCGATGAAACCCTCTCACCGGGCATCAAGCGCGGCGGCGTGCTCAACATTGTTCGTCACGAACTCGAGTTGATCTGCGATGCAGCCAACATTCCCGAAGAGGTCGAGATTTCGCTGAAGGGCCTCGACGTCGGCGATTCGATCCACATTTCGCACGTCAACCTTCCGGCTGGCGCCACGAGCGCTATCACGGATCGTGACTTCACGATTGCAACCGTCGTTGCGCCGTCGGGCCTGAAATCGGCCGAAGGCGATACGACCAAGACCGAAGGCGAAGGGGAGTAATCCCCGACGCCATTCCCGGACGCGCTGATGCAAATCTGGGCAGGCCTTGGCAATCCGGGCGCATCCTATGCCATGCACCGGCACAATATCGGCTTCATGGCCGCCGACGTTCTGGCGGACATGTATCGTTTCGGCCCCTGGAAACTGCGTTTTCAGGGGCTGACGTGCGAGGGACGGATCGGCGACGAGAAAATCCTCCTGCTCAAGCCCCAGACGTTCATGAACGAAAGC
The DNA here is from genome assembly GCA_046348625.1 of Sphingomonadaceae bacterium. Lineage (GTDB taxonomy): Bacteria > Pseudomonadota > Alphaproteobacteria > Sphingomonadales > Sphingomonadaceae > Aquisediminimonas. The sequence continues at coordinate 155,599 of JAXMDX010000001.1, read as the reverse complement.
GGGCGAAGCGTGGGAGAGGCAATGCGCTTCTTCAAGCTCGAACCCGGTGACGTCACCACATTCTATGATGAGCTCGACCTCGATCCCTTTCGGGTGAAGGTGAAGACCGGAGGCGGCACAGCCGGGCACAATGGCATCCGGTCGATCGACGCCCATATTGGCGCGGACTTCCGGCGCGTGCGGCTGGGCATCGGCCATCCCGGACACAAGGAGCGGGTTACAGGCCATGTGCTTGGAAACTTCGCGAAGGCGGACATGGATGCCCTGGCCTCCATGCTCGGTGCGGTCGCGGCGGAAGCGCCCTGGCTGGCCAAAGGCGATGACGCGCGTTTCATGAGCGAAGTCGCTCTGAGACTTCAGGAACAGGAATAGGACATGGGTTTTCGTTGCGGAATTGTCGGGCTGCCAAATGTCGGCAAATCGACACTGTTTAATGCGCTCACCGAGACTGCCGCGGCGCAGGCAGCGAACTATCCTTTCTGCACAATCGAACCGAACATCGGCAATGTGGCGGTGCCCGATCCGCGGATGGCAGCGCTTGCAGCAATCGCAGGCAGCGCGAAGATCATCGAAACACAGCTTGGCTTTGTCGACATCGCGGGCCTGGTGCGCGGCGCGAGCAAGGGCGAAGGTCTGGGCAACCAGTTCCTTGCCAACATCCGTGAGGTTGATGCCATCGTGCATGTCCTGCGCTGCTTCGAGAATGACGATATCCAGCATGTCGACAACAGGATCGATCCGATTTCAGACGCGGAGACCGTCGAGACCGAACTGATGCTGGCCGATCTGGAAAGTCTCGAAAAGCGCGTGCCCGCCTTTCAGAAGAAGGCCGCGCAGGGAGACAAGGACGCGAAAATTGCGGCCTCCGTACTTGGGCAGGCGCTTGAACTTCTGCGCGAGGGCAAGCCGGCGCGACTGACGGTCCCCAAGGATGACGAAGAACGCCGCACGCTTGACCTTGCGCAGTTGCTGACATCAAAGCCGGTCCTTTACGTGTGCAACGTCGATGAAGCCTCAGCAGCCCATGGCAACGCACTGTCCGCCCGCGTGTTTGAAAAGGCCAAGGCCGAAGGCGCGGAGGCGGTAGTGGTCTCTGCAGCCATAGAGGCAGAAATCGTTACCATGCCTCCCGAAGATCGTGGCGAGTTCCTGGCCGATCTGGGACTGTCCGAAACGGGCCTCACTCGCGTTATTCGGGCAGGCTATGCGCTCCTCCATCTCATCACCTTCTTCACTTGCGGCCCGAAGGAAACTCGCGCCTGGACCGTGACCAAGGGATCAAAGGCGCCACAGGCTGCGGGGGTGATCCACACGGACTTCGAACGCGGGTTCATCCGTGCCGAGACAATTGCCTATGACGACTACATTGCCTGCAAGGGAGAGGCTGGAGCCCGCGACGCGGGCAAGCTGCGCTCCGAAGGCAAGGAGTATGTCGTGCAGGATGGGGACGTGCTGCTGTTCCGCTTCAATGTCTGAATCGCTTGCCACTGTGCTGCAATCGATCTCGCCTGCTTGATCTGCATCAATGCTCTGGCCGGCGCTGGCGTGCAATGCGAGCGTCGGGAAGGAGTGGACACATATGGCCAACAGCAAACCAAATGCCGAATCGCCGTTTGAACGCATTGGCGGGCGGGCACGTCTGGCGAGGGTCGTCGATCGATTCTATACCTTGATGGATCAGGATCCAGCCTATGCCGCGCTCCGCCACATGCACGCTGCGGATCTGACGCCCATGCGCGCTTCCCTGACGGACTTTCTGACAGCGTGGATGGGTGGGCCGCGCGACTGGTTCGAGCAACGGCCCGGAGCGTGCGTCATGTCTGCGCATGCCCGGCTTGGCGTAACCCGCGAAACTGCTGATCAGTGGGTTTCTGCCATGTCGCGCGCCTTGCGTGAAACGGTCAACGATGCACCGCTTGTCGAGGCCATGCTCGGGGCGCTTACCCAAATGTCGCGCGGGATGTCACGCGCTGCAGCCTAGGCAGGCCAGAGGCAGCCCATTGGCCTGCCTTTGCCTATCTTCGATTACTTCTTTGGCGGCGGCGCAATGGTGATCTTGACGGTTTCACCCGAATTGCCCGGGAAGCCTGTGAAAATCGCTTCCACCAGATTGGGCACAAGATAGGTCAGATTGTCATCGCGCGAGAGTGCCTTGGCACTGCCCTCGAAGACCCGCTGTCCGTCGGCCTTGCGGTTGATCACCATGCTGACGCTGCTGGTGTAGACCGTATAGCTTTCCACCTGATCGTAGCCGGATCCGAAGAGGAAGGGATCATTGAAGCCATAGATGAATCCCCGCCGATAGCCGCCATAATATGGGAATCCTGACGAGTAGAAGAGCCGACCGTAGCCTGGCCCGAAAAACGGATCATAGCCAAAGCCGCTGCCGGGGACCGAACGGATCTTCTCGCGTCCGGTATCGACGCCGTAATCGAAATTGACCACAAGGGTCGCATGATCGGCATCGGGGGCGGGCTGATAGCCGAGCGCGGAGAGCTTCTTTCCGACCAAATCGGCATATTGCGAGAATTCGAGACTCCCGACGAGATGCGGATCATCAGCCTTCACAAAATAGCTTTGTCCTTGCGGCGCCGGCATGACCTGAAAGCGATTGACCTCTGCCTTGAATGGTGTTGCTGCACAGGCCGAAAGCGCACCGAGCGCCAAAGGCGCTGCAAACCGGGCCACAAGCTTCAACTTCGACATCTTCATCCCTTTCATACGCGAGTCGGGTGCTACACCCCTATCAGTCCCGAACCTTATCCGCGAGCCGTGCTTAACCGGGGTTGAATGGAGCAATTCGAAAGAAATCAAATGCAGCACCAAGTGCGTTGCGGCCGCGCCTCGCCCAACCGCAATGTTTGTGCGCTGTGGCTTTTATACAATACCAATGATCAAAATAGCTGAATTTGCCCGGTTTTCGTTGACGAAGCATGTTGGCTGACTCACAGTCGACCCGCGTAATTCCGTCAGGGGAGTGACTATGAAATTCCGGAATGAATCTGCTCGTCGCCACGTGCTTGTCGCGCTGCTCGGCACAACCATGCTTGCCACATCGCCCGCCTATGCGCAGGCCGCAGCCGAAGAAGAGGCCAGTTCGAGCGATGACATCATCGTCACGGCCCAGAAGCGCGAGGAAAATCTTCAGGACGTGCCGATCAGCGTGCAGGCGCTGGGCACCAAGAAGCTTGACCAGCTCGGGATTTCGAACTTCAATCAATATTCCCAACAGCTTCCGTCCGTGTCATTCCAGACCTCGGCGCCTGGCTCGACGACGGTGTATATGCGCGGCGTCGCTTCGGGTGGCGACGGCAACCATTCCGGATCCCTGCCCTCGGTCGGTGTCTATCTGGACGAACAGCCCGTCACGACCATTGGCGGCACGCTTGATGTCCATATCTATGACATTGCCCGCATCGAGAGCCTCGCAGGCCCGCAGGGCACGCTTTATGGCGCATCATCCGAAGCCGGAACCATCCGCATCATCACCAACAAGCCCTCCACGGCCGGTTTCGAGGGCCGGGTCGATGGCGAACTGAACACGGTTCACAAAGGCGGCGTCGGCGGCAAGCTTGAAGGCATGATCAATGCGCCGATCAGCGACAGCATCGCGTTTCGCGGCGTCGGCTTCTACCAGCGTGACGCCGGATTTATCGACAACGTGCTTGGTTCGCGCAGCTTCCTGCCCACACCAGGTGGTATCTCGGTCAATAACGCGGGGTTCGTGAAGAAGAACTACAATGATACCGAGACCTATGGCGGACGTGCGGCGCTGAAAATCGATCTCAATGACAGCTGGACGGCTACGCCGACAGTTCTTTACCAGGAACAGAAGACGCACGGCACCTATGGGTTCGATCCGAGCGTAGGCGATCTCAAGGTTCAGCATTTCTTCCCTGAATTCGGCAAGGACCGCTATCTTCAGGCGGCGCTGACGATTGAAGGCAAGCTTGGCAATTGGGACCTGACCTATGCGGGCGCCTATCTCGATCGGAAGCGGTCATCGTCGAGCGACTATACCGACTATGCCGAAACCTACGACAATCTCTATTCGTCCTATGGCGGCATCGCGGGCTATTTCTATTTCACCGATGCTCTGGGCAACACCATCGACCCGCGCCAGAAGGTGCTTGGGTCGGACCACTTCAAGAAGCTGAGCCAGGAATTCCGGATCGCATCTCCGCAGGATAAGCGGTTCCGCGTGGTTGCCGGTGCATTCTACCAACGCCAGACAAATGCCATCCATCAAGATTATCAAGTCGCAAACCTTGACCCTGCCCTCTCCGTGAATGGCATCCCCGGCACATTGTGGCTCACCCAGCAGCGTCGCGTCGACCGCGACTATGCCGCCTTTGGCGAAGCCAGCTTTGATATCCTCGACAATCTGACACTGACGGCGGGGGGACGCGTTTTCAAATATGACAACAGCCTGATCGGTTTCTTCGGCTTTGGCCGCAATCCCGCCGGCCCGCCCTACAACGGAGCGGGCAGTTCGCGCACGGGCGTTGCGGGATGTTTCAACAGCGACGGCAGCACGGTTCGCAACAATCCGGCAGGCACTTTGCTGCCTCCGGCAGTCGCTGGATCGCCGTGCACCAATCTCGCTACTTTTGCGAACGGCGGACTGAAACCTAAGTCTACGACAGGCGATGGCTTCACGCATCGGCTCAACCTGACCTGGAAGCCGGCCGACAAGGTCCTGCTCTACGGCACATGGTCACGGGGCTTCCGGCCCGGCGGCATCAACCGTCGCGGCACCATTCCGCCCTATGCACCGGACTATCTGACCAACTTCGAACTCGGCTGGAAGACCACGCTTGCCGATGGAAAATTGCGGTTCAACGGTGCAATCTATCAGCAGCAATGGAAGAGCTTCCAATTCTCCTTCCTTGGGCAAAACAGTTTCACCGAAATCCATAATGGTCCGAATGCCCGCATCCGCGGTATCGAAGTCGACGCGACGGCCAATCTCGGTGCGCTGACGTTGAACGCGGCTGCCGCTTATACGGACGCCAAGACACGCCAGAACCTCTGTTCGGTGGATGATCCGACATTCACATGTTCCACAGGCGGCAACTTCATCGCGGCTCCAAAAGGAACCCGGCTTCCTGTAACGCCCAAGTTCAAGGTAAGCGGCAACGCCCGCTATTCCTTCCCGCTCGGCAGCTCCAAGGGCCATGTGCAGGCCGTTGTCTCGCACCAAAGTTCCGCATCGTCCGATATCCGGACCGCTGCGACCCAGACGGGTACCGGGAATACCTACAGCCCGGCAGCCCAATTGGGTGACCTGAAGGCCTATACCACTGCATCATTCTCGTTCGGGGCCGAATTCGGAATGTTCTCGGTCGAGGCATTCATCGACAACGCCTTTGACGAGCGGGGCCAGATCTCCCGCTTTGCCCAGTGCGGCGCGTGCCTGAGGACCTATATCGTCCCCATCACGCCGCGCACGATCGGCCTGAGGGTCGGCAGCAAGTTCTGACGAAACTTCCCCCTCCCGCTTGCGGGAGGGGGTATTGGCCGTCATGATGGCCGTACAGATGTCACACTCCAACGATCAGGCCACTGTGGCATCCGGCAAGCTCGGCATCTGGATGGCCATTGCTCTGGTCATGGGCAACATGATCGGATCGGGCGTCTTCCTGTTGCCGCAAGGCCTGGCGCCCTTTGGCTGGAACGCAATCGCGGGATGGGTCATCACAATTGCAGGGGCGTTGTGCCTGGCCCATGTTCTGGCGAGGCTGAGCGCCAGTCATGAGCGCGCAATCGGGCCAGCGGAACTCGTCGAACACAGCTTCGGCCCTCTGGCCGGATTTCTGATCGGGTTCAGTTTCTGGGTTTCGGTCTGGACAGGTTGCGTGACCATTGCGGTTGGCGCTGTTTCCTACATGGCGAGCTTCTGGCCCTTGCTCGGCGCGCATCCGTCTCTCGCTGCGCTTGGCGTGATCTGGCTCATGACGGGCATCAACTTGCTGGGCGTGCGGTCGGCAGGCTCCTTTCAGGTCGTCACCACAGTGCTGAAGCTCACGCCGCTTGTTGTGGTGGCCATAGTGATTGGCCTTGTCCTGTCGCAACAGGGCATGACAGCGCTTGCGCCTTATCCGGCCGAAGGGTTGTCCCTGCCGTCCGTCAATGCCGCCGCCGCGATGACACTCTGGGCCATGGTGGGTTTCGAAGCCGCCTGTGCCGCGTCACACAAGATCGACAACCCCCAGCGCAACGTAGCGCGGGCCACCTTCTATGGCGCGCTTTTCACCGGCATCATTTACCTGATCGTCTGTTCCGGGATCACGCTGATGCTCCCGGCCGACAAGGTTGCGCTATCGAATGCGCCGTTCGAACTGTTTGTATCGACCTTCTGGTCCCCGGGGCCTGCTTCTCTGGTCGCGCTGTTTGCCGCAATCAGCGCAATCGGAGCGGTCAACGGCTGGACGCTCGTGCAGGGTGAAGTGCCGCTCGAAATGGCCAGACGCAGGATGATGCCGGCCTGGTTCGGGAAGACGCGCGACAATGGAGTCCCCGTGAACGGCCTGCTGGCGGCGACAGTTCTTGGCAGCATCCTCATCTTTGCCAACAGCAGCCAGACCATGGGAGGGCTGTTTACGTTCATGGCGCTGCTGACCACGTCCGTCACGCTGTGGCTATACCTCGCTTGCGCCTGTGTTGCGCTCAAACAGAAGATCGCTGTGCCGTTTGCCGTCGCAGGGCTCCTCTTCGGAGTCTGGAGCCTGTGGGGCGCCGGACCGGTCGCGAGCGGGCTCAGCGTCTTGCTGATGGTCTCCGGGCTGCCCCTTTACTGGTGGGCGCGCCGGAGCAGCCTGCCGGTAAACGATCTGTCCGCCAGCACTTCCTGAGCGCAATTGTGGCCCGGAGCGCCGGTCACTCCTCCGCCCGGATGTGATCCTGCCCCGCACATGTAGAGCCCCTTGAACGGTCCGCGATAGGCCCCGTGACCAAGCACGGGGCGCGCCGACCAGAGTTGGTCGAGCGACATGGCGCCGTGCATGATGTCTCCGCCCGCCAGTCCGAACTTGCGTTCAAGCCCCTTGGGCGAGAGCTTCATCGTCCCGAGGATCGACTTGCGGAAGCCGGGGGCATAGTGTTCGACCGTATCGATGATCGTGTCGGCCGCAGCATCCTCCTCGGCATCCCAGTCCCGCCCGTCAGGCAGGACAGGCGCGAACTGCTGGCAGAACAGGCTCGCAACATGCTGCCCCGGAGGAGCGAGACTGTCATCGATAATGGACGGGATGAGCATCTCGACAATCGGCTGGCGCGACCAGCCCTGCACCTTCGCATCGGCAAAGGCCCGGTCCATATAGTCGAGCGTCGGTGCGAGGATGATGCCGGATTGCAGATGCTCGCCCGGCTCCGGAAGGCAGGTAAAGCGCGGCAATTCGCTGAGCGCGACATTCATCCGGAACGTGCCTGAGCCGACCTTGAATCCGCGGATCCGCCGCTTGAATTCGTCTGTCAGATCGCCATCGGCAAACATGCGCTCATAGAGAAGCTTCGGTCCAATATTGGAGATGACCCGAGAGGCCGGAATTTCCTCTCCGCTTTCAAGACGGACCCCGGCCACCTTGCCGCCATCGACCAGGACGCGCGAAACGGGCGTTTCAAGGCTGATCTCGACGCCAGCGGCCTGACAGACCTTGGCCATCGCCTGCGTGATGGCGCCCATGCCGCCGATGGCATGGCCCCACGCGCCTTTCTTCCCATTCACTTCACCAAAGACGTGATGGAGCAGGACATAGGCGCTGCCCGGTGTATCTGGAGAGGCATAGTTGCCGACGACCGCATCGAACCCGAAAGCGGCCTTGACCGCCTCGCTTTCGAACCAGCCATCCAGCAGCGTCCGGGCGCTCTTGGTGAACAGGTCCAGCACGTCGCGCTGCTTGCTGAGCGACAGTTTGGCAAGCGCCCTGCCCTGCAGCGCGCCATCGATCAGCGTCTTGATCCCATCGCCAAGATTGGGCGGCGATTTCATCGCAAGGTCACGCAGGACATCCGCCACGGCTTCCAGCGATTCATAATAATCCGACAGGACCTTGGCATCATGCTCCGAAAATTTGCGGAACTCTGCCTGCGTCCGTTCAAGGCCGCCGCCGAGCTTCAGATACCCTCCGTCTTCCTGCGGAAGAAAGTTGGAGATCGGCCGTTCGATCACCCGATAGCCATGATCAGCCAGCTTCATGTCAGCGATGACTTTGGGCTGGAGCAGGCTCACGGTGTAACTCGCCACCGAATTGCGGAAACCGGGATGGAATTCCTCGGTCACGGCCGCACCGCCCACTGTATCGCGGCGCTCGACAATGCGGACCTTCAACCCGGCCCGTGCAAGATAGAAGGCGCAGACCAGACCATTGTGGCCGGCCCCGATGATCACGACATCATAGGTCATCGGGCGCTCCCATAACCGGCGGGCTTTGTATCATGTCGCGCCTCGGGCAAGAGCCGACGCAGCTTGCGGGCAAAACTGCGCAAGCACACTTCGCTTTCGCCGAGTGGACCCGGGGAATAGCTGCTGCTTTCCATCCCGGCCTGAACCCGTGCGATGAGGGCGGTATCCTCGGCATTGACCTGACGATTGATCCGCCAGTTGAGATAGCGCGCTGCCTTCATCTCGCGCCTGTCATCCGGCAGGACATAGCTGATCTCGCGGATCAGCGTTTCCGTCGGCGAGACCGGCAGGAACTGCATGAAATCGACCTGATCAGGGTAGATGTCGAACGCGACATTGGGCCAGAGCTTGAAATAGAGCCAATGCCGCTGGCGATTCTCCGGCAGGTGCGGAACGGGCGGCAGGAACTTCTGATAGGCACGTTCGGACACATTGGCCGACGGCCGCTCCACAAGATCGCCCCACATCCGGTCGACATGCTCGTTTGCCTCGATTCCGTACCCGCGTCCGAATAACCGGGTCAGACCCGGGTGGGCGATGGGAATGTGAAGCCCGTCCGAATAATTGTCGGCGACATTCTTCCAATTGACCGCGCGCGGCCGCAACGTCACCCGGCCAAGCGCTTCCATCTCTTCAAAGCGATATGGGGCAACCATCGCTTCATAGGGCGTCATCATCTGCGCAACGCTTGGCCCTCCCCCTTCCAGCCGCACAAAGGCGAAGCCCTGCCAGATCTCGAGTTCGACCGGCTTGAGACCGAGCGTCCCCATCTCCAGCCCGGGATAGTCGCCTTTGCCCGGAACACCGGTCAGTCGTCCGTCCTTTTCATAGGCCCAGCCATGATAGGGACAGACCAGCTTCCTGGCGCAACCGCTGGAGCCATCGACAACGCGCGAAGCGCGATGGCGGCAGACATTGAAGAACGCGCGAACCTTCAGATCGTCGCCGCGGATGACGATGATGCTTTCACCGAGGTAATCCAGCCCGTGCCAGTCTCCTGGCTGCGCGATGTCGTTCACATGACAGACGACCTGCCAGCTCGGGCGAATGACCGTAGCCATTTCGGCCTTGAAGAAGTCAGGATCATGATAGACCCAACCGGGCAGGCTCATCCCCTCGAGCGAGTCGATACTGGTTACGGTCGATTCAATTCTGGTTGCCATGCGCCATCCCTTGCTATACGTTCGTATAACAAGATGACGAGCCCGAGGCAATCCTTTATCCGCGCCGAACCCGATGCGCGCCGCCAGAGCCTCGTGGTGGCATGCGCGCGCTGCCTTGCCAACCTGGGACCGAGCGGAACATCGGTGCGAACGATCTGTACCGAGGCCGGCGTCTCTCCGGGGCTTTTGCGCCACTATTTCAGCGGCATTGATGCCTTGATCTGCGAAACCTATCGCTGGACCGGTGCGCAGGTTGCCGCTGCTCTGGATGCGGCAGTGGCCCAGGCGGACCAAACGCCGCGCGCCCGGCTTCTGGCCTATCTGACCGCGAGTTTTCGGCCGCCGATCGCAAGCCCTGACCTGCTTGCAACCTGGCTGGCCTTCTGGAGCCTCACCAAGACAGACGCGGCCATCGCTGCCGTCCATGCCGAAATCTATCGCGACTATCGCGAAGGGCTGGAAACGCTGATTGCCGCAGTCGATTCGAAAGCACGGGATCATCGGCTGACCGCTGTCGCCTTGACCGCCCTGATCGACGGACTTTGGCTCGAACTGAGCCTTGGGTCCGCGCCATTCACGCCCGCAGAAGCTACCCTTCTGGCGGAGCGCTGGCTTGATGCATTGCTGGGCTGACGTTCACGGAAACTTGTGATACGAATCTTTCAAAGCAATAGGAGAGTCCGCCATGGCCACTGCAGCAATGCCCGCAAATGACGATCATATCAGAGGCGCCGTCAGCGAAGAGGAATGGGCCATCCGCGTCGATCTGGCAGCGGCTTACCGACTGGTTGCACTTTACGGCTGGGATGATCTCATCTTCACGCACTTGTCCGCGCGCGTTCCGGGTCCGGAACATCATTTCCTGATCAATCCCTATGACATGATGTTCGAGGAGATCACTGCATCGTCACTGGTCAAGATCGATGTCGAGGGGAATCCGGTGGTTCCCTCTGCGCACCCGGTCAATCCGGCGGGCTTCACCATTCATTCGGCGATCCATATGGCCCGCGAAGACGCCCATGCCGTGATGCACCTCCACACGCCTGCAGGACAGGCCGTGAGCGCGATGGCCGAAGGGCTGCTGCCGCATACGCAGACGGCCATGATCGCGCGCCACAATGTCGCCTACCATGAGTATGAAGGCATCGCGACCGACCTTGAGGAACGCCAACGGCTCGTCGAGGATCTGGGCGACAAGACCGCCATGATCCTGCGGAACCACGGCACATTGGCGGTCGGCCAAACCGTTGGAGACTGCTTCCTTCGGCTCTATTTCCTTGAGCGCGCTTGCGACGCGCAGGTGAAGATGCTGTCTGCCGGACGCGAGAATCTGTACAATCCGCCGCAAGGCACACCCGAGAAAGTCGAAACCCAGTCGAGCGGAGCCGGCATGGCCATGGTTGCCCAGCGCCTCGCCTGGCCCGCCTTGATAAGGAAGCTCGACCGGATCGATCCCTCGTTCCGGAACTGATCGGGTCGCTTATCCCAGCAAGCTGAGGATTGCGCCGATCAGCGTGAACTGCAGAGTGAAATAGCCGCCGTTGATCAGAAAGAGGCCTAGCGGCCGTCTTTCGAACAGGTAATTGATCCCCAGGCCCGCCGCGACCCAGCACAGTCCGGCAGAAAAGCCCGCGCCAACCGCAAACATGAGTGCGGGCTTGGGTCCCAGGAACATCGAAAATACAAGTGCCGCGACAAGCGATAGAAATAGCGCGCCGCCAAAGATCATGGGCATCGACCCTGACTTGAGCCGGTCTTCGTTCAACCCTGCAAGTGCCATCCAGCGATTTGCGAACAACATTGGCGAATACCATAGGCCGCCCAGCACCAAGGACGATGCTCCTGCCGCGACAACGGCTAACCAACTGATTTCCATTTCCAGTTCCTCCCCTGCTATGCTGCTGCGACCCGCTCCATCCGCGCCTTTGCTTCAAGCAAGGCGAGGTGTTCCCGAAGCATCGTGATGTTGCGATCAAAATACCCCAATTCCCGGTACGTGCGCGCCTGCATGACCGCGCCTTCCATGACGGTCAGAATATATTCCGCCAGAGCAGCGCGATCCGTGTCTTCCGGCAATCGGTCAGCGGCCGCATCAAGGCACCGCTCCACCGCTCGCGACCAGTTGGTGAAATTGGCGGCCAGCAATTCGCGAACCTTTGGGTCGGGCTCATGGATCTCAAGAGCAATGTTGCCGATTGGGCAGCCATAAGTGCAATCTGTTGAAATCAACTGGATCCGGTAGCCATTAAGAAGCGCAAAGATCCTTTCGATCGGATCATCGACACCATCCCAATTGGGCTTCAATAGCCATTCCTCAATACCGTCGCGGTAGAGTTCCAGCACCCCGACAAGGACGTCCTGTTTGCCTGGAAAGAAATGATACAGGCTTCCGCTGTGAACCTGGCTGCGGCTCAATATGTCGGCGATAGAGGTCGATCCGAAACCCTTCTCCCAGAACAGCTCCATTGCCGTCATCAATATTCGCGTGCGCGTATCGGCATTCACAGTGAGACTCCCAACGGACTTGATTGATCGTTCAATCAAGAATAGAAGTCAAGCAGGAATGTGAATGTATGAAACCGGCATTGGGAGGACGGGATGACGAGCGTCATGAAAAGAATTTGGGTGGGCATGTCGATTTTGGCGGCGGCTGCACCCGCGTCGGCCAAGGTTGTGCAAACTGACGCCGGCGGCTTTGCAGTGCAGGAAACCGGCGAAGTCCGCGCCAGTCCCGAAGCGGTCTGGGCGGCCCTGGTCCACCCAGAGCGGTGGTGGAACAAGGCGCACAGCTGGACCGGGGACGCCCGAAATTTTTCGATGACGATCAAACAGGGTGGCTGTTTCTGCGAGGCCTTGCCGCATTCCGGGTTCGTCGAACATGCGCGCGTCGTCTTTGCCAGGCCCGCCAGCATGCTCCGGCTATCAGGGGCGTTTGGCCCGCTCCAAAGTGAAGCGCTGTCCGGCACCCTGACCATGAAGATTGTGCCCGGAAAGGACGGCACAAGCACAGTGACGTTCGAATATGTCGTCGGCGGCTATTCCAGAATGGCATTGACCGAACTGGCCCCGGCCGTTGACGGGGTCATTGCCGAACAGCATCGCCGCTTGCTCAAACTTGTCGAAACCGGGCGCCCTGACTAGGCGCTCTTGCTCTCCGTGATGACTCCGGGATTGCCGCGCTCCGGAAACTTCGGGGTGCATTGGCTGTAATAGGCAGTCACCTGCTCCATGTCCTTTGCATAATCGCCCGTCGGCCAGATTGCCGGACCGAGGCCCACCACCTTGCGCTTGTAGTCCATCAGGCCGCACACCAGCGGCACCCCTGCGCCTACTGCTATGTGGTAGAAGCCCGTCCGCCATTGACGAACCTTGCCGCGCGTTCCTTCGGGCGCAATGGTCAGCATGAATTCCGATCGTTTCGCGAATTCGGCGATCATCGCGTCGACATAATTCCCCGACTTGCTGCGATCGACAGGAATGCCGCCCATTTCGCGCATCATTTTCCCAAAGGGCCAACGAAAGAGCGACTTCTTGCCCATGAACGACAAGTGGAGATTGAGCCGCTTTGACGCGCCGACAAAATAGACGAAGTCCCAATTGCTGGTATGGGGTGCGGCAATGATGACGAACTTGCGAGGCTCAACCGCGCGCCCCTCAACCGTCCAGCCTTGACGGCTGAACCAGTAATCAATGACAGCCGTCAGCAGTCGCGCGACCAAACCCTTCTTACCCATCCCCATGCCCCTGATTTTTGATGCGAGCATAGCCGTGTCGGCGCAGGTGGCAATGGAGTAGAGATCACAAGTTTTTCAGGCCGTCCTCGATGCGCTTCACATCGTCGGGTGAAATCTGGGCGCCGGTTGTGTCTGTTGCCACCGCTGCGGAGTTGCCATCCTGCGGGTCGGGGCCAACCCATTCCACGGCCATCCAGCAAATTCCGGCCGCCCAGAGCAGGGCCATCCAGCGACTGCGGAAAATCCAGGAATAGCGGAAAAATGGAAGCATGCCCCCGCCCTACACGGTTCCGGTTAAGGAACCGTGCGCTTCAGGGTGGCTATTCCATCAACGGCAGCGCCGTTTGGTTGCGACTTCGCGACCGATCAGGGCGCCGGCAGCAGCACCGAGGATTGTGCCGGTCGCGCGTTCGCCGCGCGTATCGATCGCACGCCCGACGAGCGCGCCGCCCGCCGCGCCGACGACCAGACCGACTGTTCCGTCCGACTTGCGGCAATAGGTACGGCCATCCTTGCCGCGCCATTCGCGATACTGGTGATCCCTGGCAGACGCCGACACAGTAGGCACAACAAGTGCAGACGCGACAATTGCCGTCATCGTCGATAATGTAAGAAACTTGCGTATCATGATGTTACCCTTTGTGTTGTTCTGACCGATGCTCAATGGCATGGCCAAGATGAACCTTGGCAGAACCTGTGTAAACGGATCGCCGCTGCGCTGACACAGGTTGCCGATCCAAAGCAGCACGATCAATTCACCTGTCGACGCGCAACGCAGGTTCATCGTTGGTCGATTGCATCCGGATAAACACGTGGTGATGACAAGGCATGTTGAAGTCATTCCTTGTCGCCGTTGGGGTTCTGGTCGCGAGCGTTGCGCATGCCGATCCGATTGACGTCGCCCCCGGCATCAGCCTGGTGCCGGGATCCAATGCAGCAGGCCGACAACCAGACGGCAATTCCATCCTGATCGATGCCCCGCAAGGATTCATCCTTATCGACACTGGTCGTCACAGGGCACATCAGGAGGCGATTCTCGCCGCAGCACGACTACGCGGTAAGCCAATCGTCGCCATCGTCAACACGCACTGGCATCTGGACCACAGCGGCGGGAATGAGGAAATTCGCGCTGCTTTTCCAGCAGCGCCGCTCTATGCGAGCAATGCTGTGGACGGGGCACTGCGAGGCTTCTTGCGGACAAGCCGCGCCGATGCCGAAGCCTATCTGCGCTCAGGCAAGGCATCGCCTGAAATAGCAGAAGACATAGCGCTGGACATGGCCGCAATCGACAATCCCGGGGCGCTTCGCCCCTCGATCCCTGTCACAGGCAGCACTTCAACAGGAATTGGAGGCCGAAAGCTCGAACTGAATCTTGCACCATTTGCTGCGACAGAGGGAGACGTTTGGCTTTACGACCGCCGATCCCGCGTCCTGATTGCAGGCGACCTTGTGGTTGCTGCCGCACCGTACCTGGATACGGCTTGCCCCGAAGGATGGCGCAAGGCGCTTGACAGCATCGTAGCCCGAAACTTCCGAATCCTGGTTCCCGGTCATGGAGCACCCATGAACAAGCCGCAGTTCCTCAAATGGAGACGTGCCTTCACCAATCTGCTCAATTGCGCAGCAAGCACTGCCGCCAATGCGGCCTGCATCGCAGGTTGGAGACGCGATGCATCAGTCTTCATTCCGGCCGAAAAAAACACCGATGGCCTGATCGCCTATTATCTTGAGACACGGCTCCGCGCTGCGCCGGACGAACGCCAGCGATACTGCAAGCCTCAGTAGGCTCTAGCGCCAGCGCAAGTTCTCTCGCGACAGCTGGTCAACGGATCGGATCCCCATGAGCCGCATGTCGCGCTCCACCTCTTCGCGAAGCAAGCGCACAGCCCGGGATACGCCCGGCTGGCCGGCCGCTGCCAGCGCATAGAGATAGAGGCGTCCACCCGAACAGGCCTTTGCGCCGACGCTGAGCGCCTTGAGGACGTGCGTGCCCCGCATGATGCCGCCATCGCAAATCACATCGATCTTGTCGCCAACTGCATCGACAATTTCGGCCAGCTGGTCGAACGGTGCGCGGCTGCCATCAAGCTGCCGACCGCCGTGGTTCGAAACCATGATTGCCGTAGCCCCGATGTCGACCGCCTTGCGTGCGTCGCCAACGGACATCACGCCCTTCAGGCAGAACTCCCCTCCCCAATCGGCGCGGATTTTCTCGGCGGTCTTCCAGTCCATCGAGCGGTCGAGCACAGTGTCGAAATAGTTGCCGATGGAGATCGGCTCCTTCGAGCCCTCGCTATAATGGTCTTTCAGGTTGGCCAGTTCGAATTTCGTGCGCAGGAAATAGTTGAAGGCCCAGCCGGGCTTGAATGCATAGCTCAGCATGCTCGGAAGGGTCAGGCGGACCGGAGACGTGAACCCCGTGCGCAAGTCGCGTTCGCGGCGACCGCCGACAATGGTGTCGACAGTGAGCGTCAGGGCATCGAAGCGGGCGGCCTTACACCGCTCGATCAAGGCGGAGTTCAACCCCTTGTCCTTGTGTACATAGAGCTGGAACATCTTTGGGGCCGTTACCGTCCGGGCGATGTCTTCAATGCTGATCGTGGCGAGCGAAGAGATTCCGAAATAGGTTCCGTTCTCCTGCGCAACGGCGCCGACCGCAGCCTCTCCGTCGCGATGGAACATGCGCTGCAGGGCGGTCGGTGACAGGAAGAAGGGCAGGTCGAGCTTGCGCCCGAGAACAGTCACGGACATGTCGATGTTCTCGACCCCGGCGAGGACATTGGGGACCAGATCGCAGGCATTATAGGCTTCACGATTGCGCTTGCGGGTAATCTCGTCATCGGCAGCGCCGTCGATATAATGAAACACCGGCCCGGGGAGGCGTCTCCGGGCCAGTGTTCTGAAATCGTCAAGATTGTGGCAGTCGGACAGGCGCATGGGAATCCCCTTCTGCGCCTGTCCTTAACGCCCCTGACGACGAAGGTTAAGCAGCCTTTCGGCCCTCCCCTTCGATTGCCGTCAGCGTCGCACCGCCAATTGCAATCTTGCGGGGTTTCATCGCTTCGGGGACCTCGCGCACCAGTTCGATCGCAAGCAGTCCGTTGGTCAGGGCAGCGCCCGTGACACGGACGTGATCGGCAAGCTGGAAGCGCCGCTCAAAGGCCCGGTTGGCAATACCGCGATGCAGGTAGCGATGGTCATCGTCGTTCGCCACGACCTCGGCCTTCTTGCCCGCAACGACCAAGAGGTTCTGCTGGGCAGTGAGCTCGATCTCGTCTTCCGCGAACCCGGCAACCGCAAGCGTGATGCGATAGGCATCCTCGCCGGTGCGTTCGATGTCATACGGCGGATAATTCGTCCCGCCGGTGTCGCCGCGTGCAGCAGCTTCCAGCGTATCGAAGAGCCGGTCAAAACCGACAGTCGAGCGGCGATAGGGAGAAAAATCAAATACAGTTCTCATGTCAAATGTCCTTTCAAAGCAACACTCATAAGGCGGCATCACCGCCATTCACCGGGCCCGACAAGGCACCCGGCTTTGATGAATTAGGAAGCCAAAAGCCGAAAACAAGATTTGTTATGTAAAATTTTTTCCGACGCGAAATGCCGCGTGGCAGCTAGCCCAGAACGTCAGCGACCGCCTTTTGGGCGAGCGCCAGCTCCTCGGCATAGGCGATGGTTGCGTCGAGATCGACGATCTTTGCACCATTGAATTTAAGACGAGGTGTCACGGCCACCTTGGCCTTGAGCGAATCATACTTATGATCCGGCTTGCGGGCAAAGGCCGTTTCCAGATCGACATTGAGCCGGATCACGAGGTCGGGGACAAATGATGCCATCCATTCGTAGATTTCGCGTTCCTGGCGGGCGAGTGCCGACACCAGAAAGCCCTCGGCGCGCGCCGCGGACAGCCCCGGGCCGTCATAGAAGCCCGGCACTTCGAATTGCGGGTAGCGATCCGTCACGACAATGATGCCCTGACGCCTCAGCGTGAGCATTCGTTCAAAGCGGCGTTTGCGGAGTAGCGAAAACGCGTAGATGACGAGCGCCGTTGCAAGGCCCGGTATCTTTTCGCCTTTTGTACGGGCTTGCCCCGCCTTCTTGGACAGCAGGCGCTCGAGCGGTGGACCGATCAGGGGCCAGGCCTTGATCTTGTTTCCCATGACACCGGACCGCAGCCCCAGATAGGTGGTCTCCGCCGGTCCGTAAGTCTCCCGGACCCACGCGAGGAGGTCAGCTGAAAGCGTGGACTTGCCAGACCCGTCGCACCCGATGACAGCAATCAGGGGTGCCATCAGCTGATGCCCTTGAAGACCCCAAGCTGACGTGCGCCACCCACGGCAAGGCGCAGGACGACAATGCCCGCAAAGGCATAGTACCAGGTCATATCCGACGGCAGATTGGCAGGGTCGAAGCCGCGCCGCGCAAAATCATAGAGAAATACGGCAGCCGCGAGCTGGAACAGTTTCTTGTATTCGCGGCGGATCGCCCGGCGCCACCAGAAGGGGTATTTTGGCTTCACCCAGCCATGCAGGCGGGGCAGCAGTGCCGGAACATTTTGCGCCCATGCGGTATGAGCGGCGCCGAATTTTTCGCGCAGGAAATTTTCCTCATAGATCGAAATACGCTCATAGATGAGAACCGAGACGAGAAACACGATGGCGCCATAAACCCAACTGCCGGTCAGCATGGCGATACCCGTGAAATTCACGATCCTCCCGACATAGAGCGGGTTCCTGACCAGCGAATAAGGTCCCGTCGTATTCAGTTCTGCAGCCTCTGCAGCCTTTTTGGCATTCCCCGAGGTACCAAGGGCTGCATAACCATTGACAATAATCCGCCAGAGCGCGCCGGCAGACGCGACAGCAAACGACAGCCAGAACCAGATGCAGTTGGCACCGTCATTGTCAAAGGGGCCCTTGATTCCGCTGGACCAGACAATGAGAACGCCTGTCGCTATAAGGATGTACATGTAAGTGCCGCGGATCGTGAAGAGGCTCTTGCCGCTCCGTCCCAATTCGTCTTGATACATATTCAGATTTGCCCTGACGCTTTTCCCGAGCGTCCCCTACGCGGTTTTTTTTGCCGCGCCTACCGCCAAGTTTCTCCTGTCGGGCAAATTTGGGTCCCTGCCGAGGCAGGTCACAATCCGGTCATCCTGTCATATGCTCGTCCTTTCGATCGGATCTATTCCGAGCGCATCGAACCCGGCGGCTATGGCCAGTTGCACCTCTTCAACCAGGACCTCCAGGGGCGTGCTGCTGTCAAAATCGACAATCGGAGCACCGCCAAAGCGAAGACGGCGCGTTGCCTCGACCTTCTGCCGCAGGGATTCATAGCGATGATCCGGCTTGCGCGCGAAGGCGGTTTCAAGATCGACATTGAGGCGGATGACGAGGCTCGGCCGGAAGCTGGCCATCCATTGGTATTGACGAAGTTCGAGCCGTGCCAGCCGGCGCGTGAACCAGCCTTTTGCCCGCGCGGCCGAAAGGCCGGGACCGTCAAAGAAGCCCGGCACATCGGTTTGCGGATACCGGTCAGTCACGATGATCTGTCCGGCGCGCCGCAGGTGCATCATGCGCCTGAAGCGCAACAGGCGGAATTGCGAAAAGGCGAAAATGACGAGCGCCGTGAACGGTCCGGGAATCGTGTCCGCCTTGTCGCGTGCCCGTGATGCCCGACTGTGGATCTTTCTGTCGAGCACCGCCCCGACCAATGGAAGACGCTGAATTGCCCGTCCAAGATCGCCTGACCTGAGGCCGAGATGGGCAGTCTCTGCCTGACCATATCGACGAACGAAACCCATGACCGCTGCACTGACGGTCGTCTTGCCGGACCCATCCGCCCCGACAATGGCAATCAGTGGAGCAAGCTCAGGCATGGCCGCGCAGCCCGCGCGCCAGAAGTACGCAATACACCATAAAATACGCAAACACTCTACCCATCCGGTCCTTCCCGGACGCGGCGTCATATTTGGACGATTTGGGGCAGAATCATGGCCCGAAATCCGGAAATTTCGATCTTAAATCCGTAGCTTACGATATTTCTCGAACAGGCCGATCAATCGCATCCGAAGTATGATCCGGCAGGGTAATTGTTCGTCTGTTTCGTAAACTCCCGACCCCGGGCGCGCGAAGGAGGCCGCCCGGAGGACACAGTGATGACCGAACACATTTCCGCACAGGCACTGCGTGCGCGGACAAGCCATGCCGTTCCTGATCCCGCGGCTGATTGCAGCGACGCGCTGTTTGCGGAAATCCTTTTGAACGACCAGATCAATCTTTCCGCAAGCCTGCCGATGACAATCAATCTGGATGTCACGATGCGGCAGCTGGAGCTCTGCTTTCGAGCCTCGTCACGCTTGTGGCAGGACCGGCTTGAAAGAGCGGCCCTTGCGCAGATGACCCGCATTCTGAGAAAGACCGGAGACATCAGCGCGGATGACCGTCTGCGGTTCAAGCATGAGCGTGCCCGGTTCAAGCATGTGCGTTTTGCCTTTGCCATGTTCGGGGCTCGCCATCGCTATCCGCTCGCCCTCGATGCCATCACGAGTGTCATGGGCAATCTGCAGGACGCATTCAAAAACGAACGGCACGTCTCCGTGCGGCGGAACGCTCTTGTCCTGCAAGCCTTGCTGCAGACCGGTCCGGTGGCGCTGGCTGCGCGCGAGATCGATCACTTTAGACCGGCACAGCCGCAATCCTTCCGGCGCTATCTGGGGATACAGGCCAACCAGATTGCCGCATTCCTCGAACAGGATCGGGTCACAGCCAAGTCCTTCCATGACACGCGAAAAATCGTGAGCCGGTTTCGCGCCGGTTTCGCGACACTCCGGACCCTCTACCCCGATCCGGACATCGCGAGGGTGGCGGATTTCGTGGCGACCATCAACGGCCTGATGGGAAATCATCACGATGACCTCATGTCGGCTCATCTGAGGGGACATCTCGACTATCACCGAGACTCCATCATCTTGCAGGATGATATTCGGCACCGCTTGCAAAGTCTTGCCTTGGCAATGCATTAGGCAATGGCTGCACGCTCCGAGCGATTTCGGAGATTGGACAGATCAGGCTGGAAGCAGGCAAATCCGTGACGAATCCCGAGCACAAAGGCAGCCAAATGGACTGGACAGCCATTGTCCTCGCCGGCCAGCGCCCAGGCCCGGATCGGCTTGCCGCCCATTTCGGGCAGCAGTGGAAGGCGCTTGTCCCCATAGGCGGAGAAGCGATGCTGACCCGTGTCGTGCGCACGCTGGCAGCCACGCCAGCTGTCCGACAGACGCTGGTTCTGGCTCAGGAGCCGGGGGCCCTGCGCCAGGCCGCTGATGCTGGCGGTCCTGCGACCTTTGCAGCCAGCAGCGCCGGGATTTCAGCGAGCATCCTGCAGGTCGCCGGCACGTCCAAGGCACCCTGGCCCGTGTTCGTCACCACCGCCGATCACCCACTGCTGACGCCGGCGATTGTGTCTGCCTTCCTCAATCAGGCAGGCGATTGCGATGTGGCTGTCGGGATGGTCGAAAGGCAGGTCATGCGCGCCGCCTATCCGGACAACACGCGCACATGGCTGAAATTCGGCGATGGACACTGGTCAGGCGCCAATCTGTTTGCGCTCAACTCTGATGCGGCTCAGGGGGCGCTGAAGCTTTGGGCCGAAGCGGAACAGGACCGGAAAAAGGCCTGGAAGCTGTTCCTGCATTTCGGACCCTGGCTGGCATTCCGTGCCCTGACCAGAACGATCGGCCTTGGTGATGCGCTGCGGATCGCAGGCAAGCGGCTTGGACTAGTCGCAAAGCTCGTGCCGCTGGAGGAGGCGGAGGCCGCAATTGATGTCGACAAGCCGTCCGATCACAGCCTTGCCGAACGGATCCTGTCCGGGCGCTAAGTCAGGCGCAGCGCGCGGCCGGTCTTGCCCATAGACAGCCGGTCATCATGCGGAAGCGCAAACCGGCAGGACAGCCAGAGCGCCGCAAGCATCAAACCGACCGCGATGGGGAGCTGAACCCAGTCCGCCAGTCCGTGCGAGAGGAGCGTCAGGACCAGACCACCAGCCCCAAAAGCTGTCGTCCGCAACAGCACCCTGCCGAACGGCTTGAAAAAGGGATGCAGCCGATCGTGCCAATAGAGCTGGGCCATTGGCAACGCAGCCGCGACGATGAAACCGGATGCGACCGCAATTGTCATGCCCGTCAGGCCCCATTCGGGCATGAGCACGAAGCCAATCGCAAAGGCAACGCCCAGCCCGGCTATACTCGCCAGCAGCTGCCGCCAATAGCTGCTCGTCACCTGCTGGATCGGCACGGCTGCGCCAAGCACGGTTTCGACCACCCGCGCAGACACAAGAATGACAACCGCAGGCAGCGCCATCGCCGCGCCGCTGCCAAACAGGCCGAGAATGGGCCGGCCGGCAGCAGCCAGGACAAGCCCTATGGGCAGTGCAATCGCAAGCGACACGCGGGTCGCAAAACCGTAGATCGCACGCACTTCATCGACATGGTTCTGGCTCGCGGCCGATGCGAGGGGCGCGAGCACATAGGCAAAGGCCGTGCGCACGACTTGCACAATGCTCGAAATCTTGCGGGCGATGGCATAAAGACCGCCTGACACAGCGCCCGCGCTTCCGGGCAACAGCCAGTTGAGCACCAGTGAAGGCCCGTCCCCGAACAGGCGCGCGACCATGTTGGCTGGCAGCACGGCAAGTCCCGCTTTCCAGGTTTCGTGAAAGACTGGATCGAAGAGCCTGCCCTTGAAGAACAGCCGCAGATCGAAATGCCGTGCCAGGAGCCGGATGCACAGCAGGCAAATGATCGTGAGCGATATGAGGTGTGCGTAGAACAACGACATAGTCGAAAAGCCGGCGAGCCAGAAGCCTGTGGTGACAGCGAGGCGGATCACCTGTTCCCAGAATATCCGGAGCCTGATCTCGGCGCCGAACACCCGCTTGGAGCGAAGCGCAGAGGTCGCGATCTCCACAAAGGCCCACAGCGGCAATGACCAGGCAAAGAGCGAGATGATGCCGACCAGCCGCGCGGAATCCGATTCCGCAGCGTTGAACAGCGGCGCGAACTGCGCAGCCGCAAGCGATGCAACGGCCGCCACCACCGTGCATGGGCCAACCCCAAGGACAATGGCCGAGCGGAGCGCCGAAACCTGCTCCTGTGGGGTGCGCGCCTGCGGCACGACCCGCTGCATTGAGGATGTCATGCCAAGATCGGCAACATTCTCGGCCAGGTTTACCGCAGCCCAGAGCACGGCATACAGGCCATAACCAGCCAATCCGAACATCGCGACATAGATTGGCTGGGCAATGACTTCCATCACGGCGCCAAGGCGGGCCAGCAGTGTCGTCCCCGCGCCCTTGGCAACATCCTTGCTGGTGACGGCAGACGAGGTTTGCGATCCTGTTTCGGTCATTCCTGGAAGTCTTGCCCGGACCCGGGTCAATAGGCTGGTTGCGACATGTTCTTTCCGCGCTATACCGGAGGCAACCGCAAAATCGACAAGGAAAAAGCGATTGGGCGGTTGAGCGCTGGCTTTCCCCGCGCTATCGCCGCCGCTGCGAAGCGAAAAAGGGACACCTCATGGCCGAATTCCGCCTGCCCAAGAACAGCGTAGTCAAGAAGTCGGGCAAGACTCATGCCGCGTCTGCCGACGCCAAGCACAAACGGAATTTCAAAGTCTATCGTTTCGATCCCGACAGCGGTGAAAATCCGCGATACGACAATTTCGAGATCGACCTCGATGCGTGCGGCCCGATGGTCCTTGATGCGCTCATCAAGATGAAGGGCGAACAGGACCCGAGCCTGACCTTCCGCCGGTCCTGCCGTGAAGGCATCTGCGGCTCTTGCGCGATGAACATCAACGGCAAGAACGGGCTGGCCTGCACGACCGCAATCGAGGATTGCAAGGGCGACGTCACAATCACGCCGCTGCCGCATATGGACGTGATCAAGGACCTGGTTCCCGATTTCACCCATTTCTATGCGCAATATGCGTCCATCAAGCCCTGGCTCCAGACAGTCACGCCAACGCCTTCGGGCAAGGAACGGCTCCAGAGCCCGGAAGATCGTGCGAAGCTCGACGGGCTTTACGAATGCATCCTGTGCGCCTGCTGCTCGACCTCATGCCCCAGCTATTGGTGGAATTCTGACAAGTTCCTTGGCCCGGCGATCCTGCTGCAGGCCTATCGCTGGCTTGCCGACAGCCGCGACGAGATGACCGGCGAACGGCTCGACGAACTTGAAGATCCCTTCCGCCTCTATCGCTGCCACACGATCATGAACTGCTCAAACGCCTGCCCCAAGGGCCTTTCACCCGGCAAGGCGATTGCCGAAGTGAAGAAGATGGTGGTGGAGCGGCATCTCTAATCCCATGGATATCGAAGTTTTCGACAGCCAGCCCGATCCGGAGCATCCAGGCTGGCTGACCTGGGAATTGAGCGACACGAGCCGCTACAACCACCAGATTCTGGGCAGACTGCTGATCCGTCCCGGTGACGCGGGCAAGGCCTGGGTGCGCATGTTTCCCGAACGCCGCCATTCCAACTTTGCGGACAATCTCCACGGCGGCACCGTCCTTGGCTTCATCGATGTTGCTCTGTTCGGCGCTTGCAGGATCTTTGACCTGATCAATGCCGGAACGGCCGTCACTCTCGATCTTTCCGCCCAGTTCATCGGGGCCGGACAAATGGATGTTCCGCTCGATGCCGAAGTGGAATTGCTGCGCGAAACCCGCCGCCTTGTGTTCCTGCGCGGAATGGTCCTGCAGGGCGAAAACCGGGTGGCGGCATTTTCCGCCACGATCCGAAAAGCCACTGCACAGTGACCCATGTCCTGGAGCGTTATGAAGGACTGATTGCAGCAGGCGAACTTCGCCCCGACCCTGAGCAGCACGCGGCTGCTGTGCGCCTCAACCAGCTTCAGGAGCAACTTGAAGCGATTCCGCCGCGTGGCAGCCTGATTTGGCGGCTGGGGCGCGCCAAGGCCCCGGCTCCGAAGGGCCTTTACCTTTGGGGCGGCGTTGGCCGCGGCAAATCCATGCTGATGGACCTGTTTCACGAATTCCTGCAGATCGATCGCAAGCGCCGGGTCCATTTTCACGAATTCATGCTCGAGGTGCATGACCGGCTCCGGATCGAGCGCATGAAGGAGCGTGGCGATCCGATCCAGCCGGTCGTTGCCGCCATCGCCGAAGAGACACGCTGCCTCTGCTTTGATGAAATGGTGGTCAACAATTCGGCGGACGCAATGATCATGTCCCGCCTTTTCACGGGGCTGATCGACGCGGGAGTCACGCTTGTGACGACGTCCAACCGCGCCCCTGACCAGCTTTACAAGGACGGGCTCAACCGGGAACATTTCCTGCCCTTCATTGCCCTGATCCAGGACAGGCTGGACGTTCTGACGCTCAACGGACCGACCGATTACCGGATGGAACGGCTGGCCGGCGTTACCACCTGGCATGTCCCGAATGGCCCCCAATCGACTGCGGCCGTGCGCGAGGCCTTTTTCAAGCTGACCGACTATCCGCCGGAAGATGCGGCCCATGTGCCCGCCGACGATATCGATGTCGGCGGAGGGCGGATGATGCATGTGCCCAAGAGCCTCAAGGGCGTGGCCGTCTTTTCATTCAAGCGACTGTGCGCCGAAGCCCGGGGCGCATCCGACTACCTGGCCATTGCCCGACGCTATCATTCCGTGATCATTGTCGGGATTCCGAGGCTTGGCCCGGAAAACCGGAACGAGGCGGCACGCTTCGTGACGCTGATCGACGCGCTTTACGAACATAAGGTGAAGCTGATCGCCACGGCAGATGCAACGCCAGTCGACCTGTATGCCCAGGGTGACGGCCGCTTCGAATTCGAGCGAACCGAGAGCCGCCTCATCGAGATGCAGAGCCAGGAATATCTGGCGGAGGGGCATGGCCAGGTTTGACGGCTTCAGGCCAGATGTTCGCGATACCAGCCAATCGCGGCAGCCATTGCCTGATCGAAACCCGGACCTTCATAGACTTCGAAATGATCGCCCGGCACGCGGACAAGGCGCTTGGGCTCGCCAGCGCGTGCAAAGGCTTCGAGAACCGGTGGCACGGGCGTAACCCGATCATCCTCGGCGACGATGACCAGCAAGCCGCGCGGTGCGAGGCGGTGAGCCCAAAGCCCCGGCTCATAACCGCGCACATGTTCGAATGAACTGAGGGTCACGGCATTGGTCCAGCTCTTCAATCGCACCTCATCGAAAAAGCGCCGTGCCGTGCTGCCCGGAAAAGCACAGGGTATGTCTGGATCGGCTGACGTGACTGCGAGCATCGTCGGCTCCCCACCCGCAAAGCGTCGTTCGCGTTCGCTGACCAGCAGTGCAACAAACGCATCAGCGTCGTTGCGGCTGGCGATCAAGTCCCACCCGGCCACGAACGGCACCTGGGACACGACGCAGCGGACGCGCGGATCGAGCGCGCCAGCCTGAATGACATGACCGCCGGAAAAGCTCGAACCCCAAAGACCGATGCGGTCCCGGTCCACGCCGTCGAGCGTCCGCGCAAATGACACGGCATCGCGCCATGCCCGCAGCTGGCGCGGTGGATCGACTTCGCCGCGCGGTTCGCCCGCTGAAAGGCCGAAGCAGGGGTGGTCGAATGACAGCACGGCAAAGCCAGCAGCCCGCAAGGCCTCTGCTTGCGGTGCCAGTTGCTCCATGACCGCGGAAAAGCCGTGCGCCATCACGATGACAGGCACCGGGCCCGTGCCCTCCGGGCGGTAAAGGCGCGCGGCCAGCAGCGTCGCTTCGCTTTCGAACTGCAAGTCCTGCGGTTGGCCTGCCATCGTCTCGACTCCTGACTGCTCTTGCTTCCTAACGGTCCGCGGGAGCGTTTGGATGCAGCGGGCCGCCACTTTGGCGGGCTCGGCCATGCGGACCATGGCTGGCTCAACGCACGCCATCATTTCAGCTTTGCCAATTATCATCATCCGGCTCGCATGGGCTGGGGCGCGATCCGCGTCTGGAACGGTTCGGCGTGACAGATGTCGAGGACAGCGAACTGGTGCTGGTCGACGCGCGGTAGCCGAATGCGCTCCTGCGAAAGCAGGAGCGCATTTTCGATGCGAAACGCCGTTTGTCGTGCGGACTCCTGCTTTCGCAGGAGAACGGTTTCCATTCCGGCAATGCTGGTCTAGGCAAGGCGCATCAGGAATCCGATGGAGTGACCAATGCGCCTTTCCCGCTTGCTTTTGTGTGCCGCCCTTATTCCCACCCCCGCTCTTGCCGCCACTGACTGGCACGCGGAAGGCCGCGCGATTCTGGAAAAGGCGATTTCTGTTCCGACCGTGCAGGAACGCGCCGATCCCCGTCTGGGCGAACTGACGAGCTACCTCAAAGGCAAGTTCGAAGCGGCCGGCATCACGGATATCGTGATCAAGCCCTATCTCAACACCCAGGCCATGATCGTGCGTTGGCCAGCGGCCGGCAAGGCCAAGGCAAAGCCGATCCTGCTTCTGGGCCATATGGACGTGGTCGAAGCCAAGCGCGAGGATTGGCCGCAGGCGCATGACCCGTTCAAGCTGGTCGAGGAAGACGGCTATCTCTACGGCCGCGGCACGACTGACATGAAGAACGGGATCACCGCGATCACCGTGGCTCTGCTCCGCCTGAAGGCCGAAGGCTTCAAACCGAAGCGCGACATCATTGTCCTGTTTACCGGCGATGAGGAAAATGGCGGGCGCGGCGCGGAACTGGCGGCGACCGAATGGCGCAAGCTGACCGACGCGGAATATGCGCTCAATGCCGATGCGGGGGGTGGCGCCTTTCTGAAGGACGGAACGCCGCTTGGCTTCGGGCTCCAGACGTCGGAGAAAATGTACCAGAGCTTCACCTTCACGGTGCGCAATCCGGGGGGGCACAGTTCACGGCCACGGCCCGACAATGCAATCTATGAACTGGCGAGCGCGTTGAAAAAGCTGGAGACGTATCGCTTCACGCCTGCGCTCAATGAAACTACCCGCGCCTATTTCACGGCGCGGGCGACACAGGAAAAGGGCGCATTGGGCGACGCGATGCGCCGCTGGCTCAAGAACGAAAATGACAGCGAAGCGGCCGATCTGATCGAAGCCGATCCGACCGAAGTGGGCGGCACGCGGACCCGCTGCGTTGCCACCCGGCTGCTCGGCGGACATGCTGATAACGCGCTTCCCCAGATGGCGCAGGCAACGGTCAATTGCCGTATCCTGCCCGGCATTCCGGCCAAGGACGTGCAGGCTGAATTGCAGGCTGCCGTGGGTGCTGGCGTCGAAGTCGCCCCCACCCTGTCGAGCCACCCGTCGCCCGCCTCTCCGCTACGGCCCGACGTGGTGAAAGCCTATACCGACAGCATCCGTGCGCGCCACCCGGGCTCGCTCATCATCCCGCAAATGTCTGCGGGCGCGACCGACGGACTTTATTTCCGCGCGACGGGCATGCCCGTTTATGGCGTGGACGGCACATGGATTGTCATCCCCGATGACGAACGCGCCCACGGGCGAGACGAACGCATTCCGATCAAGAGCTTCAACGAGAATCTCGACCATTGGCATGACATGCTGACAAAGCTGGCCGGATAATTCCCTCTCCCGCTCGGGCAGAAGAGCTGGCCGCAGCTGAGGAACAAAGTGCACCGACACAATATTCGTCGCCCCTGCGCAGGGGCGACGCTATGGCGTCAGCGCTTTGCCCGGGCTGCCGCAATCGCCGCCTTGAGCTGGTCATAGCCGACGGCACCATTGAGCAGCGTGTCTCCCACGACCCAGCTTGGTGTGCCGGTCAGTTGCAACGCGCGCTGCAGTTCGATGTTCGTCGCGATTTCTTCCTTCACCGCAGCCGAATTCTGGGCGGCCTTGGCGCGGTTCATGTCGACGCCGGCCTGCTGCATGGCTTCGCGAATGATCTGCGGCGTCAAACGCCCGGCCTTGTAGAGTGCCCGATGGAAAGCCCCATAATTGCCCTGTTCGGCAACGGCGAGGCTCGCAAGCGCGGCATCAAGGCTTTGCGGACCCAGGATCGGCAATTCGCGATAGACGATCTTCAGCTTCTTGTCTTCCGCCAGCAGGCGATCGATATCGGGAAGGCTGGCCCGGCAATAAGTGCAGGCATAATCGAAGAACTCGACCAGCGTGACGTCCGCATCAGCAGCGCCTTCCCATGCCCCGGCATAGGGCTTTTCGATCTTCGCGCGATTTTCATCGACGATTTTCTTGTTCTCGCGGGCTTCGAGATTGCGCATCGCTTCAGGCAGGATTTCGGGATGCGTGAGGATATATTCACGCACCACCTGCTCGATTGCGGCCTTGTCTGCAGTGTTGATCGGCTGAGGTTTGTCCAGTGCGGAAACGGCAAGCGCACCGCCGCCCGCCCCGAGCAAGGTTGCAAGGATCAGCGTCATATTGGTTTTCAGTCCTTCATTCACCGGCGCTTGTGCTTTTCTTCATCGGCAGCGGTCTTGGAGACGAGCGCAATGTCCTGCGCACGTATCCAGTCAGGCGATCCCTGCGGCAAGCCGCGCGCGGCAATTTCCGCATTGGCAAGCGCCAGCCTTGGCTGACCCTCGAGATGATAACGTTCCGCCGTTGCCATGGCTGCGCGTGCTTCATCCCCCTTGCGGTCATAGACCACGCCCAGTTGATACCAGGCAAAGGGATTTTCATTGTCCTTGGTGATCGACGCCTTGAGGACCTTTTCAGCCTCTTCGAAATTGGCCGGGTCTTCGGTTGCAATCAGTGCATGGCCGAACAGTGAGGCGATCAGGGGCTGCGCGTTGGTCTTGGCAAAGGCCTCTCGCAAGACCGGCAGTGCTTCCATCGGCTTGCCGGATTCGAGCAGGATCTGCCCCTTCAGTTCAAGGAAATAGGGATCGCCGGGAACGGCCTTCAGCAGGGCATTGGCTTCGTCCATCGCCTTGTCCGGATAGGCAGACCGGTGCCACGCATAGGCCCGGGCGTAGTGCGCAGGAATCGAATTGTTGGTTTCGGGAAAGTCGCGCAGCGTTTCCTGCGGATCGGACACAAAGCCCTTGAGCTTCGCCTTCACGCGCTGGAATCGCGCTTCGAGCGCGGGGTCGGTCGGCTTGTTCCAGGCCGGGTCCGCTGAAAACTTGTCCTGCAGGATGACAATGCGATCGCCCGTCACCGGGTGATCCGAAGCAAAGCTGTCCTGCGTTGTCGCGCCATAGCGGAATTCATAGCCCTGCAGCTTCTTGAAGAAGCTGATCATCCCCTTCCCGCTGGTGCCGGTCGTGGTGAGATAGGTCTGCGCGGCAGAGTCTGCTGTTGCTTCCTGTGTCCGCGAAAAGGCGAGAAATTTGTTGATCGCCAATTCCTGCCCGGCTCCAAGGATGCCGACGCCCGCGTCCCCTGCACCCGCGGCAATTGCGGCTGCGCCAAGCAGCAGGCTGAGCAACATGATGCCCGTTGCCTGCTTGATCCCTTCCTGCGACCGCAGGACATGGCCGCCAGCCACGTGCCCGAGCTCGTGCGCAATCACGCCCTGCACTTCATTCGCGTTGTCCGCCGCGGCCAGAAGCCCGGAATTGATGAACACATCCTGCCCGCCCGCCGTGAAGGCGTTGATCGACTTGTCTCCGATCAGGACGATCCGGACATTGCGCGGATCGAGTCCCGCTGCCTTGATCAGGGGCAGTGAGATATCGTGGAACAACGCCTCGGTTTCGGCATCGCGCAGGATCGACTGCGCCATGACCGGCTGCACCAGCAAGGGCCAGACAAGGAGAAACGCAAAAAACGCGCGGAGGAACGAACGGGGCCGAAAAGCAAGCAAAGCCATAACCCTAACTCTCACCCTCCCCGCCTGAACCGGAGATGAAAACGCCCCCGGATCAGGATTCCGGCCCGAAGGTCCTCTGCCACCAACCGCGGCGCGGCGTTCCTTCGGTCGCTTCGGCGGTCTGCGCCGCGACGGGCGCCGCTTGCGCCGCCTGAGCAGGTTCCGCCTTGGGCTTGCGGGCACGCTTAGGCTTTTCCGCAGGCGCTTCGGCAGCTGCGGGCTCGGCCGGAGCCGCTTCGACCGGCGCAGCATCAGCTGCAGCCTTGGGTTCTGCCTTCTTGCGGGAGCGTTTCGGCTTTTCTGCAGGCGCGTCAGCCGCGGGCGCTTCGGCTAAGGCGACCGGTTCGGCGGCGACTGCTTCGGCGTCAGGCCTTGCCTTGGACGGCCTGCGGCGCGTCTTCTTGGGAGCCGCTTCGGCAGCAGCCTCTGTGACATCGCTCGGTGCCTCGACCGGTGCCGATTCTGCTGCATCGTCGCTTGCGACAGCATTTGCAGCCTCTGGACGATCGCCCCGACGGCCACGGCCACCACGACGGCCGCGACGGCCACGACGATGGCCCCCTTCCTCTTCACCTTCAGCGTCGCTCGTTTCGCGGGGCGCTTCGGCTTCACCCTCTTCCGAGGCTGGACGCTCATCACCCTCTTCGCGACGACCGCGGCGACCGCGACGACGCCGCGACCGCTTGCGACGGCCTTCGGAGTCACGGCCTTCACGGCTCTGGCTTTCGGTCTCGCCTGCCTCTTCGTCCTCGTCCTCGACATCTGCTTCGATGTCGAGATCGTCATCATCCTCAATCAGGAGCGGCTCGATCTTCGGACGATAGGCTGGCGGCGGACCGCTGGCTTCGACGACCATGCGGGCGCCTTCGGTTTCTCCGTCCGGGAAAATGTCGATCGACACGCCATAGCGTTCCTCGATTTCCGCCAGTTCGGCGCGCTTCCGGTTGAGGACGTAGATCGTCGCTTCCTGGCTTGCGCGGAGCGAAAGGCGGCTGCCATTGCCCTTGGCGGCTTCTTCTTCAAGCAACCGCAAGGCAGAGAGGGCTGCGGACGAGGCCGTGCGAACAAGGCCTGTGCCTTCGCAGTGCGGGCACTGGCGGGTCGAGGCTTCGAGCACGCCGGTACGCAGGCGCTGGCGGCTCATTTCCATCAGCCCGAACGAACTGATCCGGCCAACCTGGATGCGGGCGCGGTCATTTGCGAGCGCCGCCTTCATCGCCTTTTCGACCTTACGGACGTTGGAGTTGTGCTCCATGTCGATGAAATCGATCACGACCAGCCCGGCCATGTCGCGCAGCCGCAACTGGCGGGCAATTTCCTGCGCCGCTTCAAGGTTGGTGCCGACGGCTGTCGCTTCGATCCCGTGTTCACGGGTCGAGCGGCCCGAGTTGATGTCGATCGAGACCAGGGCCTCGGTCGGGTTGATGACCAGATAGCCGCCCGATTTCAGCTGGACGATCGGCTGGTACATGGCGTTCAGCTGATCTTCGACATGATAACGCTGGAAGAGCGGGACCACGTCGGAATAGGGCTGCACCCGCTTGGCATGGCTGGGCATGAGCAGCTTCATATATTCGCGCGCCGCGCGATAGCCTTCTTCGCCTTCGACGATCACTTCGTCGATATCCTTGTTGTAGATATCGCGGATCGCGCGCTTGATCAGGTCACTGTCATTGTGGATCAGCGCCGGTGCCGAAGATTTGAGCGTCGTTTCGCGGATCGTATCCCAGACGCGGGCGAGATAATCGAAGTCGCGCCGAATTTCGACCTTGGTCCGCTGGAGCCCGGCCGTGCGGACAATGCAGCCCATCGTGCGCGGCAGTTCGAGTTCCGCCATGATCGTCTTCAGCCGCTTGCGATCGGCAGCATTCGAAATCTTGCGACTGATGCCGCCACCATGCGTCGTGTTCGGCATGAGGACGCAATAGCGCCCGGCAAGGCTCAGATAGGTGGTGAGAGCCGCGCCTTTGTTGCCGCGTTCTTCCTTCACGACCTGGACAAGCAGCACCTGCCGCCTGTGGATCACGTCCTGGATCTTGTAACGGCGGCGCAAGGCCATGCGCTTGGCGCGAAGCGCGCTTGCTGCGGCATTGCCGTCCCGGCCATTGCTGTCTTCGGTATCGCCGCCACCGACTGTTTCGGCGCGGGGGGCATCGCCGTCTTCGTCTTCATCGCCGTCGTCCGGCTCGACATCGGCATCGGGCCGATCATTGTCACGGCCATCATCTTCGTGATGCCCGTCAATCGGTTCATCATCGCCCTCGGCCTCGCGCAGCCGTTCTTCCTCTTCGGCATGCTCCGCTTCTTCACGCAGCAGGGCTTCGCGATCTTCCTTCGGGATCTGATAGTAATCGGGGTGGATTTCCGAAAACGCCAGGAAGCCGTGACGGTTTCCGCCATAATCGACAAACGCTGCCTGGAGCGACGGCTCCACGCGCGTCACCTTGGCAAGATAGATATTTCCCTTGAGCTGCTTGTGCTCGGCCGATTCGAAATCAAATTCCTCGATCCGGTGTCCCTTGGCGACGGCCACGCGGGTTTCTTCCCGGTGGCGGGCGTCGATCAGCATCCGCATTGTCATGTATAAATCTCCGGGCGCTGCGGGCGGCAGATAGGCCAGCCAGTCCAGCGCGAATTAAAGGGGGCGGGGGCGGCAGCAGGAACTGCAATCGCTTTGCCCCGGATTGTTGTGTCTTGTTTGCGTCTGCTGCGGCGGCACCCCTGGCCAGTCTGACCAGGGCTTGGGTCCCTACCCGCGCAATGCCCGAAAACGGCATGCGGTGCGGAAGCGGGAAAATATGCCTCATGCAGCGTCAACCTGATGGATTGGCGGGACAATCCCGGCAATCGGTGAATGGTTGCAAAGCCCGTTGCTTCGCGACCGGTGACGCGTGCTAGCACTGCTGTCACCTCACCGCAACAGATAGGATCGCGAGTCCCCCATTTCAAACCCGGCTGTCGCGCAGCATTTTGTTAACCATGACTTGGCCACTGCCAAAGCCGGGCTATAGTAGGCCATGCCCCTCGCAATGCTTGCGCCCATCCTGCTTTCGATCCCCTCGCCGGGCGCGGCGGACCCGGCTGCGCTCGCATCGCGCAAGCGCAGCCGATATAGTCTGACAATCCCCCTCGATCCGCCCGGCACGCAACTTCCCCGGCCCCGTATCTACGGCCCGGCCGGACGCCCGCTTGTCGTGATCGATGCCGGGCACGGGGGCCATGATCCCGGCGCTGTTTCTGCCGAGACGGGCCAGCGGGAAAAGGACATCACGCTTGCCATTGCGCAGGCAATCAAGGCCGAACTCATCCGGTCGGGCCGGGTGCGTGTGGCACTGACGCGGGAAGATGACCGCTTCCTGATCCTTGGCGAGCGATCGGAAATCGCCCATGCAATCAAGGCCGACCTGTTCATTTCCATTCATGCCGACAGCGCCCAACCCAGCAGCACGGCGAACGGCGCCACCATCTACACTCTGTCCGAAGTCGCCTCGGACCGCGAAGCACAGTTGCTCGCCCAGCGCGAGAACCGGGCCGACGTCATCAATGGGGTCAACCTCGCCCGGCAGCGCAGCGAGGTAGCGTCGATCCTTTTCGACCTTGCCCAGCGCGAATCGATGGGCGCATCGGCCGGGTTCGCGAACCTGCTCAAGCGCGAGGCGACGGGGCTCATCCCCTTTCGCCCCGATTATCACCGCATGGCGGGCTTCGTCGTCCTGAAGGCCCCCGACATGCCGTCGATCCTTCTGGAAGTGGGTTATGTGACCAACCCGGACGATCTGGAGCGGCTGGCCTCGGACACCGGCAAGACAAACATCGCCCGCGGCATCCGACGCGCGGTCGAAATCCATTTTGCCCGAAAGCTGGCGGAACGGTGAAGCCCTGCGGGATATTTGCATCGCAGAATTGCGCGAAGGGATACAGCGCGTGATCGACCGGCACCCCGCCCGACACAAATTGCTTCCCCCTCCAGCGATCAGGCACTAGACGCTCGGCGTGATGGATGATGCGTCTGAGAGTCCCGGGCTGAAGGTCCGCCTGCGCCATGAAATGGACAGGGCAATCGCACTGTGGCGGGATTACTGGCAATTCAAGTGGTTCCGCGTCGCGGCCTATGCTGCCGGCGCTGCCCTGCTCGGCTGGATCATCATCTGGCTCCTTTTCGCCCGCAACCTGCCGTCAGTCGACCGCCTGAAAACCTATGAGCCGCCGCTGCCGACCTATGTGCGCGGCTATGACGGTGCGCCAGTGCACAGTTATGCGCGCGAGCGCCGCGTGCAATTGCGATACGAGGAGTTCCCGCCACTTCTGGTGCGCGCCTATCTGGCCGCGGAAGACAGGACCTTCTTCCAGCATAGCGGCCTCGACTATCCCGGCATCATCGCGGCGATCTTCACCAACATGATGAGTTCAGGGCGTCCGGTCGGCGCATCGACGATCACGCAACAGGTGGCCAAGAACCTGCTCCTCACCAACGAGGCAAGCTATGTCCGCAAGGTCAAGGAAGCCATTCTTGCCAAGCGGATCGAGAGTGCTCTCACCAAGCAGCAGATCCTCGAGCTTTACCTCAACCAGATCGATCTTGGCCGCCGCAGCTTTGGCGTGCAGGCCGCCGCGCGTGCCTATTTCGGCAAGGACGTGGGGGAATTGCAGCTGCACGAAATGGCCTATCTCGCGATCCTGCCCAAGGGGCCGTCGAATTACCGGCCGGAACGTTTCTATGATCGCGCCCTCAAGCGGCGGAACTGGGTTCTGGGCGGCATGCTCAAGAACGAGTTCATCACGCAGCAGCAATATGACGAGGCGATCCGCCATCCGCTGGGCATCATTCCGCGCGTCGCGGCGGCGAATGAGTCCATCGGCGGCTATTATACCGAGGAACTGAGGCGGCAGCTGATTGCGAAGTTCGGCGAAAATTCCGACGGCGGCCGCAATCCGTTCAGCGTCTATGACGGCGGGCTGTGGGTGCGGTCCTCGCTTGATCCGAAACTCCAGCAATATGCCGAAAGCGCCTTGCGCGACGGGCTTGTCCGCTATGATCGCGGCAAGGGCTGGAGCGGACCCATTCGCACAATCGAAATCGGCAACAACTGGGCACAGCAACTGGCTGCAGCCAACTTGGGCGCAGGCTATCCCGACTGGCGTGTCGCAGTCGTCCTGTCCAAGGGCCCAGACTCCATCCGCTTGGGCTTCGCCGACGGGCGGACGGGCATGATGCCGGCGTCTGCCGCGACCATGCCGCGCAGCCGCACGGCAGAGACGGCCTTCAGCCAGCTGAAGCCCGGCGATGTCATTGCCGTGAAGGCAGAAGGCGGCCTCTGGACCTTGCGCAACATACCGGAGATTTCCGGCGGGATGGTCGTTGAAAATCCGCACACGGGGCAGGTTCTGGCCATGCAGGGCGGCTTCGATTCGCGCATCGCGTCCTACAACCGCGCGACCCAGGCTGAACGCCAGCCGGGATCGAGCTTCAAGCCCTTTGTCTATGCCGCAGCGCTGGATGCCGGAATGACCCCTGCAACGATCATCGTCGACGGGCCGTTCTGCGTGTTCCAGTCCGCACGGCTGGGGCAGAAATGCTTCCGCAATTTCACCGGCGGCGGTTCCGGCCCGCACACGATGCGCTGGGGCGTGGAACAATCCCGCAACCTGATGACCGTGCGTGCTGCGTCTCAGACGGGGATGGACAAGGTGGTCAAGATGGCGGCGTCTGTCGGCATCAGCGATCCCGGCAAGAATTATCCGCAAGTGCTTTCGATTGCCCTCGGTGCCGGAGAAACGACCGTATCCAAAATGGTCAACGCCTATGCCATCCTCGTGCGCAACGGCGTGGACGTCCGCCCGACGATGATCGACTTCGTGCAGGATCGCTATGGCCGGGTTCGCTTCCGCGCCGATACCCGGCCCTGCAACCGCTGCAACATGGCCGAATATGATGGCAAGCCGATGCCGCGCCCGCCAGCCCGCACCAAGCAGGTAATGGACCCGCTGACGGCGTATCAGGTTGTCCACATCCTTGAAGGCGTCGTCCAGCGCGGCACCGCCGTTGGCCTGCGCGACATGAACCGCCCGCTGTTCGGCAAGACCGGAACGACGAGCGGCCCCACTAACGTGTGGTTCGTGGGCGGATCGCCGGATCTCGTCGCCGGGCTCTACATGGGTTATGATACGCCGCGTTCGATGGGCGGCTATGCCCAGGGCGGCACGGTGGCTGTGCCGATCTTCCGCGACTTTGCGCAAAAGGCGATGAAGGACGTGCCGATTGTTCCGTTCCGCGCACCGCCCGGTATCCGCATGATCCGTATCGACCGCGCGTCCGGCAAGCGCGTCTTCGGAACCTGGCCGACCAACGACCCCAAGGCGCCGGTGATTTGGGAAGCGTTCAAGCCGGAAAGCGAACCCCGCCGCTCCATCCGCCGCGACGAACTGCTCGATGCCAAGAAGAAGAGCGACATCCTGCCCGGCCAGGCTGGCCCCGCCGCCAACCAGCGCGACACCGAGTTCTTGCAACGCGAGGGCGGAATCTACTAGGGCCACCGCAACCCTGAAACACGTCAGACTCTTGGAGATTCCTCATGCGCGCCGAAGCGCAGGCTCACGCCGACCAGATCAATGCTGCCCTCGCGCTGTTGCGCCGGTTCCTCAACTGGGACCGCGCGCTCAAGCGGCTTGAGGAGCTCAATGCCAAGGTCGAGGACCAGGCGCTGTGGAACGACCCCAAGGCCGCGCAGGACGTGATGCGCGAACGCCGGCGGCTGGAAGAGGCGATTGCTGCAACGCGCGCGATCGAATCCGAGCTGAGCGATACGGTCGAGCTGATGGAGATGGCCGAAGCCGAAGGCGATGATGCCATGGTTGAAGAAGGCCTGGCCGCGCTAGCCGAGCTTGCGGAGCGGGCAGAGCGCGACAAGGTGGCCGCACTGCTGGCGGGCGAAGCCGATGCCAACGATACCTATATCGAAATCAATGCGGGAGCGGGCGGCACCGAGAGCCAGGACTGGGCCGAAATGCTGCAGCGGATGTACACGCGCTGGGCCGAACGGCACAAGATGAAGGTCGAACTGATCGACTATCACGCGGGTGAACAGGCAGGCATCAAATCCGCGACACTGCTCATCAAGGGCGAAAATGCCTATGGCTATGCCAAGACGGAAAGCGGGGTCCACCGCCTTGTCCGGATCAGCCCCTATGATTCGAACGCGCGGCGCCACACCAGCTTTTCAAGCGTCTGGGTGTATCCTGTGGTCGACGAGAATATCGATATCGAAATCAACGAGAGCGAACTCAGAATCGACACCTATCGCGCATCGGGTGCGGGTGGCCAGCACATCAATACGACCGACAGTGCCGTGCGGATAACCCATCTTCCCACCGGTATCGTCGTCCAGTGCCAGAACCAGCGATCGCAGCACAAGAACCGGGCCGAAGCCTATAACCAGTTGCGCGCGCGGCTTTACGAGGCCGAACTCCAGAAGCGGGAGGCCGAAGCCAATGCGACCGCCGCCAACAAGACCGACATCGGCTGGGGTCACCAGATCCGGTCCTATGTCCTCCAGCCGTACCAGCTGGTGAAGGACCTGCGCACCGGCATCACGTCCACGGCGCCGGGCGATGTCCTTGACGGCGACCTTGACCGATTCATGGCCGCCGCCCTATCGCAGCGTGTGTCAGGGGAAAAAGTCGTTGTCGAGGATGTCGATTAAGGCCGGCGCCACAAGCGCGCTGTTCGCGGCGCTGCTGCTCACCGGGTGCAGCGGGAGCGCGGGCCCCAGGCCGGATCGCGACATACCGTCTTCCGAATTTCCCGCAGCACACCGGCCCGTTGCACCCATCGTGTCGAGTCGGTGGTCAACCGAAGAAGCGCGCGACCGGCTGAAGGAAGCCGATCATGTGATGGACCTTGCGGGCGTGAAGAACGGCATGACCGTTGCCGACATCGGCGCGGGCGAAGGCTATTACACCATCCGCCTGGCCCAGCGCGTGGGAGCCAAGGGCCGCGTGCTGGCTGAAGACATTATCCCCGAAGTGCGCAACACGCTGGCCGAACGCGTCTATCGCGAACGGCTCGACAATGTCAGCGTGCGGTTGGGGGCCCCTGCCGACCCCAAGCTCCCAGAACGGAGCTTCGATCGCATCCTGATGGTGCATATGTATCACGAGATCGAGGCGCCCTATGAGTTCCTTTGGCGCATGCGCCCATCGCTGAAGGACGGCGGGCAAGTGATCATTGTCGATGCCGACCGCCCGACGGCCAATCATGGCACGCCCCCAGCCCTGCTTGCGTGCGAGCTGGCAGCGGTGGGTTACAGGCAAACGGAAGCCCGGGCCTTGCCGCAGCCGGGCACTTATCTGCGCGCGTTCCGGACGGAAGGCACGCGCCCGGATCCTCAGAACATCAAGGTCTGCAAGGGGTGAGGCACCTACGTCGCCCCTGCGCAGGCAGGGGCCTGATCGGAAGCGGAGTGCCAATGCGTCAAACAGGCCCCTGCCTGTGCAGGGGCGACGCCGTCTACCCGAGCTTTTCGATCTTGGCCTGAAGTTCGGCAAGCTGCGCCTTGAGCGCGGCAATCTCGTCATCCTTCTTGTCGCGCATGGGCTTCGGCCGGAAAGCACTTGCTGCGGCTTCGAACATTTCGAGATTGCGCTTGGCGATTTCCCCGAAGGGGCCGCTGGCGATTGCGCCTTCCAACGCTTCGCGGAACTTGGAGTGGTTCTTGCGGAACGCCTCCATCGACGCTTCGAGATAGCCCGGCACCATGGCCTGCATGGAATCGCCGTACATCGAGATCAGCTGGCGCAGGAAACCGGCCGGAAGCATTGTCTGCCCGCGCCCTTCCTCATCCATGATGATCTGGGTGAGAACGCTGTGGGTGATATCCTCATTGCTCTTGGCATCAAGCACCTGGAACTCGCGCCCTTCACGCGTCATCTTCGCCAGGTCGTCGAGCGTGATGTAGGATGAGGTATCGGTGTTGTAGAGTCTGCGGTTCGCATATTTCTTGATGATGACGGGCTTGGTTCCATCATTCGCTGTCTTGGCCATCGGGCGACCCCTGAAACGGAAAAAACGATCCTAGCCCGATTCATAGTGCGCTGCAACATGAGTGCCGCAGTCGCACCGAATCGGGAAGGCCAGAGTCTGAACCGCGTTTGCGGATCAGATTTTTGATACACATGAAATAACGACTCTGCATCTATTGATCAAAAATCATTGTATATGCATCCTCATAAATACAATTCAAAATAATGTTGCATCTATACTACATTATATCCAATAAATTTGACAAATAGACGGAATTTTTGATTTTCCCTTGCCGGATCATTCCGTTTTTTAGTTGTGATGTCCCCACCACCGCGTCCGTTCACAAAGGCGCGGTCAATTTTTGGGGATAAAGTAATGCAAAAAAGTCGTTTCCTGCTGGCCTCCGCCCTGGCTTCGTCCAGTCTCTTCCTCCTCGCCCAGCCCGCCTGGTCGCAAGACGCCGCACCACAGGCGGCCGACGACGGCGCCAAGGCCGAGGAAATCATTGTCACCGGTTCGCGCATTGCATCACCGGATCTTGTATCTGCTTCTCCGCTTCAGATCGTCAGCGATGCCGCCATCAAGTCGACGGGTGCAGCCAATTTGCAGGACGTACTGCTTCAAAATCCAGTTTTTGGTACACCGGCCGTGAGCCGGACGAATTCGAATTTCCAGACCTCAGGCGTAGGATTGGCGACTGTAGACTTGCGCAATCTGGGGACTGCCCGAACTCTCGTGCTCGTCGATGGTCGCCGCTTCGTTTCAGGGGACCCAAATGACCAGCGGGTTGACTTCAATACGATTCCGACTCCGTTCATCGAGCGCGTTGAAGTTCTAACGGGGGGTGCGTCGTCCATCTATGGCTCCGATGCCGTTGCTGGTGTTGTAAACATCATCTACAAAAAGCACTTTCAGGGCGTTGAAGCCAACGCACAGCTGGGCGTCGCCGAAGAAGGCGACGACAAAACCCGTCAATTCAATCTCACCATCGGGGGCAATTTCGCCGAGGATCGCGGCAACATCATTGCCTACGTCGGCTATTCCCGAGACGGCTCGGTTCGATCAGCGGACCGTGCTCGATCAGCCGTCGACCAGACGAGCATTGGGGGGGGCATAACTGGAAATGTGGATGATCTCTTCAAGATCATGCGCCCTTTCTTTTCAAGCTTTGCGCCACAGGGACGATTCTTCTCGGCGCCGGGCGTAACGGCAGGTACATTTGACAAGAACGGCAATTTCATCACGGGCTTTTCAACCAATGGCACTGCGACCAGGGCACCGGACGGCTTCAACCGATCCGCATTTCGGACAATTGCGGTACCTGTCGAACGATTCCTGATTGCGACCCGCGCCAACTATGAGATTACACCAGACATTTCAGTATTTCTTGAAGGAACCTTTGCAAAGAGCCATTCAAGATCAGTCCTTGAGCCCTTTCCTGTTTCCTCTGCCGGAACCAACGGAATCTTCCAAGCCAGCGGCGGCTTCTTTCCCATTGAACAGCGCCTCGCGAATGGCACAATTTTTGTAAATCCATTCGTCCCCGCTGCATTGCTCGCCCTCTTGAGCGATGTCGATGGCGATGGCCTTCGCGACGTGTCATTTACCCGCAGGTTGACCGACATCGACAATCGCGGAAATGTCTCCGACCGGACAACCTATCGCATTGTTGCTGGTCTTGCAGGGAAGATTTCGGACAATTGGCACTATGATGCCTATTTCAACTATGGACGCACTGACGACAACCAGACTTCAACCGGTCAAGTTAATCTCGCGAACTTTCGATCAGCGCTGGTCGTAACGCAGGATGCAAATGGCAAGCTGGTGTGTGCTGATGTTCAGGCACGTGCCCAAGGGTGTGTGCCAGTCAATGTGTTCGGCGCAAACACGATTTCTGCTGCCGCCGCGAAATACATTCGGGCCGATGGCAACCGCTCGGCCTTCGCGCGCCAGATCGACGCTGGTGCGAACATTTCGGGCAGCTTGTTCGATCTCTTCGGCGCCGGTCCTATCGGCGTGGCCGCGGGTGGAGAATATCGGAAAGAGTCAAGCGCCTCGGCATTTGACGCGTTACAGCAGGCCGGCCTCAATGGCGGCAACGCACTTCCGAACACATCTGGTTCATTCGACGTCTCAGAAGGCTATGGAGAAGTCCGCATTCCAATTCTTGCAGACAAGACGTTCTTCAAGGAATTGACCGTAAAGGCGGCCGGGCGTGTCTCTGACTACTCAACGATCGGCACGGTCTATTCCTATAACTACGGCCTCGAATATGCACCCTCGAGTGACATCCGCTTTCGCGCTGTCATGGCTCGCGCCACGCGTGCCCCAAATGTAACCGAACTGTTCCAGGGCCCAAGCCAAAATTTCCCCACCGGGCTCATCGACCCGTGCATCGGTATAACCGCGGCAACCAGCGGGGTGCTTGGGACACAGTGTCGCGCCTCTGCCGGGGTAAATGCCAACATTGCAGCGAATGGTGCATTCACACTCAATCAGGCCGACGTCCAGGGCGTGAGCGGATTTGACTCCGGAAACCCGAACTTGAAGGAAGAGCGCGCAAACACACTTACACTTGGTGCAATCATAACCCCACGTTCGATAGACTTTCTGAAAAATTTTTCCTTCACCGTTGATTACTCCCGAACACGGATCAAACGAGCCATTGTTCCCACTCCGCGGCAATTCATTCTTGACCAATGCTTCCGGAAGGGTGTTCAGTCATTCTGCAACTTTGTTATCCGGCGCGCCGGACCAGAAGGTGCAAACAGTGCTGGTTCCCTGCAGTTTATCAACAGTGGACAAACAAACAGCGGAGGCCTTTTTAACAGTTCCCTTGATGTGACGGCAAACTACAACACGGAGATTGGCGGCGTATTGGCCAGTGCATCGATTGCCTATACGCACGTATTCAAGCTCTATCAGATTCCTCTGCCCGGCGCCGCAAAAGATCAAATGGCGGGCGAAATCGGCGCAGCGAAGGATCGCTTCCTGCTAACACTTGGCGCAAAGATCGGGGGCCTGAACTTGCAGTATCGCGGCAACTATATTGGCCGCTCGTTCCTGGACGACCAGTTCGTTTTAGGACTTACGGACTCGGCCGGAAATCCAGTTAAGGCTCGCGATAGACGGGCAAGCGTCAGCGCAAAATACTATTCCGACCTCCAGGCATCCTTCGATGTCGGCGATCATTTTGAATTCTATGCGGGCGTCAACAATCTATTCGATACTTCGCCGCCACCGATCGTCACCGGTCTTCCCCAAGATGACACAGGTACTGAGACAAACGCCGGGACATATGATGCGATCGGCCGGAGGTATTACACGGGCGTCCGCCTGAAATTTTGAGCCCGTCAAACAAGATAACTCAGACCTAAGGGCCGTCCCTCGGGGCGGCCCTTTTTTATGCCCAGGTGCGGTCGAAGCGGCTGCCGAGTGTGGTCAGCAGCTCATATTGCGAGAGCCCCGATTGGGCTGTCGCTTCAGCCAAGGCATAGTCAAGCGCCACCCAATCCCCTTCGCCAAGGTCGGGTTCGGCATCCACGCAAATCGCAAGCAAGTCCATCGACACGCGCCCGACCACCGGGAAACGCCCGCCCCCCGCGCTGCCGCGGTTGGAAAAGCCGCGCAGATATCCGTCGGCATAGCCGATGTTGAGGATCGCGAGCTCCATGTCGCGGTCGGCGGTGAAGGTTGCATTGTAGCCCACGCTATCCCCAGCCTTGATGCGGCGGCGCTGGATAACCTGCGCCTGTGGGTGCGCCACCTGCATGATATGCCCGACTGCCTCCCCGCGCGGAATGCCGCCATAAAGGGCAAGGCCGGGCCGCGTCAGAT
Source organism: Sphingomonadaceae bacterium (assembly GCA_046348625.1). Classification (GTDB taxonomy): domain Bacteria; phylum Pseudomonadota; class Alphaproteobacteria; order Sphingomonadales; family Sphingomonadaceae; genus Aquisediminimonas. The sequence continues at coordinate 112,641 of JAXMDX010000001.1, read as the reverse complement.
CGAAATGATAGTCGGGCCCAAGGCAGATGCCCGCCGAATTGGCGAGGCTCATTCGCGTGGCATTGGTCCGCCCGGCAAGCGCCGCAAAGGCCGCGCGCTGTCGTTCATTCTGCGGCACATCCTCATCCGCCGAGGCAAGGTGGCTCAACAGCGTATCAATGCTGAGCCCGTCGAGAAGGCCATCCAACACGTCCTTTGCCGCAAGGCCCAAACGGTTCATGCCGGTATCGACCATGACGTCGCACCGACCTCCGCCGGCCTGCTTCCATCGCTTCACCTGTTCGACGGTGTTGAGCGTGGGCCGCGCGCGTGAAGCCTGGGCTTCCGCCATGTCCACATCGCGCACCCCGTGTAGGACCGAGAGCGAAACGCCGTCCGGCAAGGTGCCAAGCGCGCGCACCTCATCCCAGGTCGTCACGAAAAAGTCGCGGCATCCGGCAGCGGCCAACCGCTCCAGAACCGGCCGCGCGCCAAGGCCGTAACCGTTCGCCTTGATCGCGGCACCACAGGCGGCCCTGCCGCTTTGCGCCGCAAGCCAGCGCCAATTGGCAACAAGCGCCGCGCCATCGAGCGCAAGGCGAAGGGGTGCTGTGCCGGTCATCCCGCGCGCGATAGTGGCAGACGCGCGATCAGTCGAGTTCCTTGCCACTGGTTTCAGGCAGGAACAGCGCCGCAACAACCAGCGCGACCGCCACCACGCCCACCGTATACCAGAGACCGGCAAAGGGATCCCCCGTCCGCGCCACGATATATTGGCTGATGAATGGCAGGAAACCGCCGAAATAACCCGTCCCGATATGGTAGGGGATCGACATCGAGGTGTAGCGCGTGCGCGCCGGGAAGAGCTCGACAAGCCAGGACGCGACCGGGCCATATGTCATGCCGGACAGTCCGCCGATGGCAATGATGCACAAGATCAGGCCAAACAGCTTGCCCGCGGGTGGCGCAACCTTGTCGAGATTATAGCCCGCCTGCTTCAGCCCCGCCTCGAGCGCTTCGGGCGCCGTCGCATCGACAACTGTCCCGCCGATCGTCACCACGGGAGCAGAGGCCGGATCGCCCTGCTTCTTGGTATAGGCCACCCCGCGCTTCGACAGGATGTCGAGCACCTTGCCGCATTCGGTTGTCTGGCCGGATTGGGCAAACGGGTTATAGGCGCAATCGCTGCCCGTCACCACGACAGGGCTGCGCGCCATCGCATCCGACAGGGCCGGATTGGCAAGGTTCGCCATCGCGTGAAACAGCGGGAAGAGCAGCACAATCGTCAGGGCGTAGCCAATGATGATCGGCTTCTTCCGGCCGACCCGGTCCGACAGCCAGCCGAAGAAGACAAACCAGAAGAGGCTTGCGATCGCGCCCGCGCCGACAATGATCTGCGCGGCAGTATCATCGATCCGGAGCGCATTCTGCAGGAAATAGAGCGCCTGGAACTGCGCCGTGTACCAGATCACGGTCAGGCCGGCCGCAATGCCGATCATCGCGGCGAGCAGGCGGCGGACCTTGGCCCAGCTGTCAAAGCTTTCTTTCAGGGGGTTGGCCGCCGTTTCTCCCGCTTCCTTCATCGCCTGGAAAACCGGGCTTTCGGAAAGCTTCATCCGGATCCAGAGCGACACCGCGAGCAGAAGCAGCGAAAAGAGGAAGGGAATGCGCCAGGCCCAGTCACTCTCCTTGCCGACAATGGCGTTGGTCGTCAGCACGACAGCAAGCGACAGGATGAAACCGCCGACCACGCTCCCCTGGATGAAGCCGGTGTAGAAGCCACGCTTGTTGCGGGGCGCATGTTCGGCAACATAGATGGCGGCGCCGCCATATTCCCCGCCGAGCGCAAGGCCCTGCAGCGCGCGCAGCACGACAAGCAGGATCGGTGCCCAGACACCGATCGTCGCATAGGTCGGCAGGAACCCGATCCCCGCCGTCGCGACGCCCATCAGGGTGATCGTGACAAGGAAGGTATATTTTCGCCCCAGCCTGTCCCCCAGCACGCCGAACAGCAGCGCGCCCAGGGGCCTTACGCCAAAGCCCACGCCGAACACGGCCAGGGCCTTCAGGAAGGCGGCACTGTCACTCCCGGCCGGAAAGAACAGCTTCCCGATCAGCGCGGCAAGCGTGCCGTACACAAAGAAATCATACCATTCGAAAACCGTGCCAAGCGATGAGGCAGTGATGACCAGCCGGTCTCGCTTGATATCCACCTCGCCCGTATCACTCATTTTTGAACAGTTCCTATCTTTTGTATCGTTGACACGCCCTTACCGGCAGTTATGCGGAAGGGACAAGCATGTTTGGCTTGGTTCTTGCGGCTGGTGTTCCGGCCAAACAACCCAAATGGTCAAGAGGATAAATGTCGATGAAGTCACGCAGGCTGGGCAAGAGTGCCATTTACGTTTCCGATATCTGCATGGGAACGATGACGTTCGGAAACCAGGCTGACGAGGCAACGGCGCACCGCGTTCTCGACATGAGCCTTGATGCCGGGATCAACTTTTTCGACACGGCCGAAGGCTATCCCGTGCCGCCCGACATCAAATATGTCGGCGTGACCGAAGAGATTGTCGGCCGCTGGTTGAAGGGCAAGAACCGCGATTCGATCATTCTTGCAACCAAGGTCTCCGGGCCGAGCCACGTCTGGTTCAAGAGCCCCAAGCGCGGCGGCATGACGGCGCTGGATCGGCACAATATCAAGGTGGCGGTCGAAGACAGCCTGCGCAAGCTCCAGACAGATTATATCGATCTCTACCAGACACACTGGCCCGATCATGACACGCCCTATGAAGAGACAATGGAAACGCTCGACGAGCTGATCCGCGAAGGCAAGGTCCGCATCATCGGCTGTTCGAATGAAACAAGCTGGGGGCTGATGAAATCGATCCAGGCGTCCGAGCGTGTGGGCGTCGCGCGGTACCAGACGATCCAGAACAATTTCAGCATCAACAACCGCCGGTTCGAGGATGAACTGGCGCAGGTGTGCCGCCAGGAAGGGGTGAGCCTCATCCCCTATTCGCCGATCGGCGGCGGCGTCCTGTCAGGCAAATACCAGGATGGCAACCGCCCGGCCGGTGCTCGCTTTTCCGCCTATCTCGACATGGGCGGCCGACAGGCGACCATGGCGCAGCGCTTTGCCGGGCCGCGGGCGCTTCAATCGACAGCGCGGATCATGGAGATCGCGAAGGAGGCGGGCATGTCTCCCGTGACTCTCGCTGTCGCCTGGTCGAAACAGCATGACTTCGTCGCCTCGACGATCGTCGGCGTCACAACAGTCGAACAATGCGCAGAGATTTTTGCCGCAGCAGACCTTGTCCTTCCCGACGATGTCATGAAGGCCATCCACAAGGTCACGAAGGAGATCCTCTACCCCATGGGGTGAGAGCATTACTTCTTCTTCTGGTTCCGCATCACGACAAAGCCGATGGCCATGATGACAAGTCCAAGGACAATCAGGACTTCAAGTGCTGTTTCGACGGTTTCCATTGAGCCTCACTCCACAGTGACGGATTTGGCGAGATTCCTGGGCTGATCGACGTCAGTGCCCTTGGCACAGGCGACGTGATAGGCAAGAAGCTGAATGGGAACGGCGTAGACGAGCGGCGCGATCAGCGGGTGGACAGCCGGCATCTCGATCGTTGCCTTGGCGTCTGACCCTGCGAGCACGAGCCCTTCGGCATCGGAGATGAGCACCACCTGCGCGCCGCGCGCCATTGCCTCCTGCATGTTGCTGACGGTCTTGTCGAAAAGGGGTCCGGCGGGCGCGAGGACGATGAGCGGCACCTTGTCATCAATCAGCGCAATCGGCCCGTGCTTCATTTCGCCCGAGGCATAGCCTTCCGCGTGAATATAGCTGATTTCCTTGAGCTTCAGCGCGCCTTCCAGCGCCATCGGATAGTCCGGTCCGCGGCCGAGATAGAGCACGTCGCGCGCTTCGGCTATCGTGTGCGCCATCTTCTGGATTTCGTCGTCATGCGAGAGCGCGGCATTCATCGCTGCTGGCGCTTCCTTCAAATGGCCGACAATCTCGCGCTCCTGCTCAGCCGTCATCTTGCCCTTGGCGCGTGCAAGGTTGACTGAAAGTGCGGCCATCACAGCAAGCTGACAGGTGAAGGCCTTGGTCGAGGCAACACCGATTTCCGGTCCCGCATGGGTGGGGAGCAGAAGATCCACCTCGCGCGCCATGGAACTGGTCGGCACGTTGATGATCCCCGCCGTCGTCACGCCATTGGCCTTCATGTGGCGGAGCGCGGCGAGCGTATCGGCGGTTTCCCCCGATTGGGATACGACAACACCCAGCACCTTCCCGGTGAGGACCGGATCACGATAGCGAAATTCCGATGCGACATCGACGTCGACCGGCAGCCGCGCCATCTGCTCGATCCAGTATTTTCCGATCATCCCGACATAGGAGGCCGTGCCGCAGGCGACGATGACCACCCGTTCGACTTCCGACAGGTCGAAATCCATCTGCGGCATCGCCACCTGCATTTCCAACGGGCGGATGTAGCTCTGCAGCGTATCCGCCACGACCACGGGCTGTTCGTAGATTTCCTTCTGCATGAAATGGCGGTGGTTGCCCTTGTCGATCAGGGCGCCTGACGCGCCTGACACCACGATGGGCCGCGTGACGGGGGTATTGGTCCGATCATAGATGTCGACCCGGTCGCGACCGACCACCACCCAATCGCCTTCTTCAAGATAGGCAATCCGCTGGGTCAGCGGCGCGAGCGCCAGTGCATCCGAACCCAGATAATTCTCTCCCTCGCCATAGCCGACAGTCAGCGGGGCACCCAGGCGCGCGCCAATGATCAGGTCAGGGTGTTCGCGAAACATGATCGCCAGCGCGAAGGCACCGTGCAGGCGCGGCAGCACAGCCGCGACGGCTTCCTGGGGCGATGCCGCTGTCTGCATTTCGCGATCGACCAGATGCGCGACCACTTCGGTATCGGTCTCGGAGAGGAAGGTGCGGCCTTGCGCGATCAGTTCATCGCGAAGCGGCTTGAAATTCTCGATAATGCCATTGTGGACAATCGTGACATCGCCAACAATGTGCGGATGGGCGTTGTCCTCCGTCGGCGCGCCATGCGTGGCCCAGCGCGTGTGGGCAATCCCGACAATGCCTTCAAGCGGTTCTGCCGCCAGCTTTGCGGCGAGGTTGTTGAGCTTGCCTTCGGCCCGACGGCGCCCGAACTGACCGTGCGTAACCGTGCAGATGCCGGCTGAGTCATAGCCGCGATATTCGAGCCGCCTCAGCCCGTCCACCAGGCGCTGTGCAACGGCGTCCTTGCCGACAATCCCGATAATGCCACACATGGGAAACCCCCGGATAAACGCGATACGCCCCATTGGCCCAAGCGCAGTCGCGAGGGAAGCCCCTTTGGCTGCAGGCAGGCTTGCTTAACCCTTTCTTTGCGGAGGGCGTCCTAGGTCTTGCTCATGGGCAAGCGCAGGAAACGGATGCCAGGATGGCGCGGGTTCGGTTTGCCGATTGGCAAGACCGAATGGGCGGGTACGGTGCTGTGCGGCATTCTGGCCGGGCTCTGCATCGGCTTTGCCCTGCTGATCCCGGCTCGGCATGCGGAAAGCGACGCCCGGATTGCGGGCCGTTCAGCTTCGTCGGCATCCCCGCAAGAATGGGTCGTTGCCGATATGGATACCGGCCGTCCTGCGCCTGTTTCGACGACAGAAACGACCGGCGACAATGTCCAACCGATTGCCATGGCAGAGAGCGGGACGGTTTTCGGTCTTTGCCATATCGGGGGCGGGACCAACTGCGTGGTCGACGGCGACACGATCTGGATGGACGGCGTGAAAATCAGGGTAGCCGATATCGACGCGCCTGAAACACATCCGTCCCGGTGCCCAGCGGAAGCCGATCTCGGCAATCGCGCGACGCTGCGGCTGCAGCAGCTTCTAAATGCCGGGCCGGTCACGCTCGAGCAGGTCGGCCGCGACGAGGACCGTTATGGCCGCAAGTTGCGAATCCTTGTGCGGCAAGGGCGCTCGCTCGGAGACATTCTGGTCAGCGAGGGCCTTGCGCGCCCCTACCAAGGGGGTCCGCGCGCGGGCTGGTGCTAGTCCTGCCGTCCGCGCATCATGTCTTCGATCGAGACGACCATCAGGCCGATCATGAAGGCGATCATCGCCCCGGCGACGACCAGAACTGCGGGTTGCATCAGAGGATTTGACATGGCTTCTGCTCCAGGTTGAGTGGATCTTCTGAAACACCCCGCGGTTCGTTTCATTGACTCAAATCAAGGACAGTAATTCAGGGCCGTGCTTTTATTCCGGTTGGAAGCAGAAGGGTATGTGCCATGCTCACAGTCGAAGCAGACCGGGATTCAGGCTATCTTGAACTGACCGTCGATGGACGGATCGAAAAGGCAGATTTTGAAAAGGCCGTCGAGGCCGTGGATATGCTGCTTGAGACCCACAAGAAGATCGACGTGATGGAAATCGTGCTCGATCTGGGCATGTTCACGCCCGAAGTCTGGTGGAAGGATCTGGTTTTCCACCTGAGCCATCACAATTTCATGCGGCGGGCGTCCGTCGTTTCGGACAATGGCTGGGTTGGTCCGCTGACTCGCCTTTTTGCTCCACTCTATCCGGCAGATATCCGCACCTTCAGTCTGGGTGAGATCGAGGAAGCCCGGCGATGGACGAAGTTCGGCGATCCCCAGGACGATTCAGCCGTCGAGCCACATCTGGACTTTGCCTGAGTTTGACCGGTTGCTAACCGTTTCTTAGCCGGAGTCCCTGCATAATCCTGCCATTGTGGCAGAATCCGACCCCATCAAGCGCCTGCAGGCGGCTGCGCGACGCACAACGACTCCGGACACAGTCGAGTCGCAGCACCGCTGGTATATGGACGAGCTGGAACAGACGATCGGCCGCGACCCTTCGGGCTCAGGACGCTGGAAGCCCGAATTTTCGGCAAGCTCGGGCTGGCTTGGTCCGGTCCTGAAGATCCTGACCCTTTCGGCGATGACCTTCGCTGCGACAATGGCATTCCTGCTCTGGCAGGACGGAACCCTCGGCCGCTATTTCGAAACCAAGCAGATCCTGCCCCGCCACAAGAAGATGGTCTGGGTCTTGGGTGATGCGGAAACCGGGCAGGCAGCGGCGATCCCGACCAGCAAGGCGCCAAAGAGCGACTCACCCCCGAATGAAATCGAGCCGCTGATCAACCCTCAGGCCGCACCGCCCGAAAAGGCCGAGCCACCGCACCCGGAAGGCGAGACGGAGTAACTGCACTCCCGACGGCCTTCACTGTGTCGGCGTACGCAACCAGGCGACGGCGAACAGAACCATCCAGAAGCCGTCAATCAGGCTGCCGTAAAAGGGGCCGATCATCCCGAGCCGCCCAGCCGACCAGAGCCAGAGGCAGGCGATCAGGAAACCGGCCTTTTCCAGCACGCTCACCAGCATCAGCGGGCGATAGCGCACAGGGTCCCGGGCGATCAGGATGAAGGCCAATTGCCAGACCAGCGCAGACCCATAGAATCCATAATAGAATTCAGGATGAGTGAGGGCGGGCGGCGAGGTGCGGCTGAATTCAGCTTCCAGAAAAAACCCCGGCAACAGCACGAGGATGCCGTAAATTGCCGCAAGCCAATAGGTGATCTTTGCGAATTTCATGGCTGCTTTCCGCCCGTTTTGCTGCTCTGCAGATTAACTGATGCGACGCGCAATTCCAAGGTTTGCCTGCAAAGCCTAGAAGCAGCGAATGACCTTGATCCTTTTGCCGCGCACGAGATGGAGCGTCATCGGTTCTGCCGCTCCCTGAACTTTGACCGTGAGAGTCATGGCATCGCCATTCACCGTGCCATTATACAGGGTCGGCTGAAGCCGAGGCGGAGCATCTGCGGGCGTCGGCCCCGGCGCGTAGCTTTCAAATGTGCCTTTGGCCTTGAAGCCGCGGTGTGTATCAAGGCGCAGCGGGCCCTTGATTGTCCCCGATCCGCAATCCCGCTCAAGCGTGCCGCCGGTCGCCGACAGAATGAGCCGGGCCCGATCGCCGCCCCATTCTCCTGTCAATGGAGGGTGAGTGGCGCCCGACAAGGTCATGGCAACCAGTGCGAGGAGCGAGCGTTTCGGCAGGGACATGGCATCATTTCCTATTCTGGCCCGGATTGTGTTCGAAAAAAACAAAAAAGGGGAGCGTTGCCGCTCCCCTTTCAAGTGTTCCCTCAGGAGCAAAGTCTCACGCGAAGGTCGCCGAGTAGCGACGCCGACGCATGGCATATCCCATAAAGCCGAAGCCGAAGACCATCATGGCCCAGGTCTGGGGTTCGGGCACAGGCGTTGTCAGGACCGCAATGAAGGTACCCCAGCGCGATCCACCCGTTCCACCCGGATGACCGCCCGCCGCGTTGTTATATTCGCGGGCAAACTGGCCAATCAGGTAGAAATTGTGGGCGTTCGACGGATCGACCGAGACCTGGCTGTAATCGCCCCAGCGCTGGCGGCCAGCGGCGGGATTACCGAAGGTGCTGCCATTGTGGTAATCGTCGACAAGGCTTTCCTTGAGCAGCATTTCATCGCCCATCGACTGCAGCTTGCCGTCCGCCATCGTGCGGAAAAGCTGGGCCATGAACGAAATCTTGCCCGTCGTCGGATCGAGACCCGAACGATTGTAGCCAATCGCGACTTCGCCGAATTCATTCACTGCGATCGAGCCTTGATAAAAGTCATAGCCCGCTACGCCAATGTTGCCTTCGTCGAGGATCGCAAAAGTGTTCGCATCCAGAACGGTATAGCGAACGCGTGTTTCATCAAGTCCATCAGACAGGTCATCAACGGTGTTGACCATGTAGATGCGGCCGTTGACTTCATAGACGCTGCTGCTGATCCGTTCGTCCAGCGTCGAAATGATGCGCTGGTTGGCAGCAATCGCAACGCTCGGCTGACGACCCGGTCCAGGGCTCTGGAAGGCAGCCTGACCGAGGTAGTTGACCGCACCAAGCGTTGCGCCCGATGCGTCGGTCGAATTCAAATTGTTGACCTTGAAGCCAAGCGAGTCGAAGTTGAAAAGCGAGGCGCCAAGGACCGTTCCCGAAGAACTCGCCGATGTGCTGTTCACGCCTTGAACGGCGAAGCCGCGATCCTCGAACGTGCCCGGAAAATCGGTGGTGAACTGCTTGATGCCGGTGACCGTTGGGGCACTGCCGCCGAAAAGGCTGTCCAACGGAATGACATTGAGCGTCGTGCCGCGGAAGCTGTTTGCGCCGCCCGCTGTTGCTGGCGCGAAGTTGTTCGTGCCGATGTAGACAGCGTTGCCATCAAGGGCGAGCGTCGGATAGTCGGCAGTCGCGCCAAACCCGAACCCGGCATAGCCTTCGAATTTGACCGATTTCCAGCCACCGAGCGCGTTGTCCGTATCGGAAATCGCGATCTGGAGATCCTTGGTGTTGGCACCAAATGCGACTGCAATCCAGCGACTGGCTGCTGCGTTGTACATTACGCGCGTATCGCCGTTTGCGCCGGTCTGCCCAGCGGCGGCCCAGAAGGCGACGTCAGAAACCAGCGAAAGTCTTTGTCCAGTATATTTGTCGAACACGGCATAGGCGCCATTGCTCGTTTCAAAATATTGCGTGCGACCAACAGCCCCCATTGTGTCTGGCGGAATGAAGTTGCGCGCAAAAGAAGCGCCGTCATACTGACTGATTCCTTCAAACCCCAAGGTGAAATTTGAGGAAACATTGCTCACCGGAGCCGATTCGCCGTTGGTATCAAGAGAAACATCACCTGGAATGGTGATCATCTTGGGCTTTTTGAATTCAAAATAAGATTTGATGGTTGGTGCTGCACTTGCCGCTGTTGGCGCATAGGCCACCGCGCACAAGGCAATCAGTGGAAGTGACTTTGACAACTTCATACTTACCCCCTGCCTTGATTGTTCCACCAGAGCTTAACCGCAGACTGCCCCCTCCGGAAAACGTATTTCTACGCCCGGACTTCGATTTCAGACCTTGGTGCGACTCTCGTGTTGGTTAAGATTGTCTTAACGATTAACGAAGCGCAACATTATTTCGTCAATTATTTTCCCGTTATGGGACAAAGGGCAGAAAGCCGCTGCAAAACCGCTGAAAGGCTTTGAGATTGCGCCTTTTGGCATGCCAGAAGAAACAAGGTTAACACGGTTGCGGCGACTTGCTCCAAGCCAGCCCGCCCGCTCAGCCGAATCGATTGTCTCGAGGGAATCCCGTTGGTGGCATTCGCCCGGCAGCGCCGCGCGCGACGCGCCACAAGGTCAGGTCCGCTTCAGTGCGGGTGCGCCCGGTTTCGCCGCCCATTGGCCAGCTCAGCCCGTCCTCGAAACGGAAGCTCGTCGCGTCGGACAGACCGCCGTCGCGATACTTCTGGAGCGTGACCCCTTGCCCGCGTGTCATTTCCGGCAGCTCCTCAAGCGGGAAGACGACGAGCTTACGGTTGTCCCCCACCACTGCCGCATAATCATGGCCAGCGGGAATCGTCCGCGCGACCGCAAGCTTGGCGCCGGTCCGCACATTGACGACCTGTCGGCCCTTGCGCGTTTCGGCAACAACCTCTGACGCATTGGCGACAAAGCCCTTGCCGTCGGAAGCCGCCAGCAGGATGCGCTCATCGGCGCGGGCGGGTAAGAGATTCACGATTCCGACGCCATCGGGCAGGTCGATCATCAGGCGTACGGGTTCGCCAAAGCCGCGCCCGCCCGGCAGCTTGTCAGCCCCGAGCGTAAAGAACCGGCCGTCTTCGGCTGCAAGCAGGATCTTGTCAGTCGTCAGCGCGTGAAACGCGAAGGCGGGGCCATCGCCATCCTTGAACTTCAGTGCCTCGGCCGTGTCGAGTGCGACATGCCCCTTCATGGCGCGGACCCAGCCGCGCTGTGACATGATAATGGTAATCGGCTCCCGCTCGATCATCGCTTCCAGCGGGATATCCTTCGGAGCGGCCGCTTCGGCAATGAGCGTCCGCCGCTTGCCGATCTCAGTATCAGGACCATAGGCCTGCCGCAGCGTGGCAAGATCTTTCTTCAACTTGGTCTTCTGACGCGCGGGGCTTTCAATGAGCGCGACAAGGCTTTCGCGTTCCTCGGCCAGCTTTTCGCGCTCCGTCTTGATCTCGAATTCCTCGAGCCGCCGCAGCGACCGCAGCCGCATGTTGAGGATCGCCTCGGCCTGCCGGTCATTGAGACCGAATTCGGCCATCATGACGGGCTTGGGCTCATCCTCGGTGCGGATGATCTCGATGACCCGATCGAGATTGAGATAGGCGATCAGATACCCGTCGAGCAGTTCGATCCGATCATCGATCTTGCCGAGCCTGTGCTGCGCCCGGCGAACCAGCACGTCGATCTGGTGCCGGATCCAGCGCGTCAGCACATCCTTGAGCGACAGCACCCGCGGCGTGCGGTCCGCATCCAGCACATTCATGTTGAGCGAGATACGGACTTCAAGTTCGGAGAGCTTGAAGAGGCTTTCCATCAGCACATCGGGATCGACCGACCGGCTGCGCGGTTCGATCACGATGCGAATGGCTTCATCCGATTCATCGCGGACATCGGCCAGGATCGGCAGTTTCTTGTCATTGATGATCGCGGCAATCGCCTCGATCAGCTTGCCCTTCTGGACCTGGTAGGGAATTTCCGTGACGACGGCGACCCATGTCCCGCGCCCCTGATCCTCGACATGCCAGCGGGAGCGGACACGAAAGCCGCCGCGCCCCGTCGCATAGGCTTCGGCAATGACCGCCGCGCTGTCGATGATCTGCCCTCCGGTCGGAAGGTCCGGACCCTTGATATGTTCCAGAAGCGCCGCAGCCTCGGCATTCGGCTGCTCGATGAGGAGCGTCGCGGCGTCGATAATCTCTGCAACATTGTGCGGTGGAATGCTTGTCGCCATGCCCACGGCAATGCCGCTCGCCCCGTTGGCGAGAAGGTTGGGAAAAAGGCCGGGGAAGATTTCGGGCTCTTCATCCTCGCCATTGTAGGTCGGCTTGTAATCGACCGTGCCGTCATCAAGCCCGGACATGAGCGCAATGGCAGAGGGTGTCAGCCGCGCTTCGGTGTAGCGATAGGCCGCGGCATTATCGCCATCGACATTGCCGAAATTGCCCTGCCCATCAACGAGCGGATAACGCAGCGCAAAATCCTGTGCGAGGCGGACCATCGCGTCATAGACCGACTGATCGCCATGCGGGTGATATTTGCCGATCACGTCGCCCACGACGCGCGCGGACTTCTTGTAGGCGCTCGCCGGGTCGAGCTTCAGTAGCCGCATGGCCCAGAGCAGGCGGCGGTGGACCGGCTTCAGCCCGTCGCGCAGGTCAGGCAGCGAACGCGCCGTGATCGTCGACAGCGCATAGACCAGATAACGCTCCGAAAGCGCCGTATCGAAGGGCGTATCAAAAGCTTCACCGGGAACGGGCGCTGGATCGATCAGGTCAGACATGGGGCTGCCCCTAGGCCATCACGAAATGCGCGACAACGCCCCAACAGCGAAATTCTATTGATCGGCCTCGACCGCGTATCCTGCATCCTTCCAGGCCTTCATGCCGCCATCGAGCGCGACGGCCCGCATGAAGCCCAATTGCTTCAGGGTCGCGGCGGCAAGGGTCGATATCTTCCCGAATTCGCAGCAGGCAAGAATGCGCACCGTCGGGTCGGGAAAAAGCTCGTTGATGCGCAATTCAAGCTGACCACGGGCGAGATGCCGGGCACCGGGAATATGGCCTTTCGCGAAGGCATCCTTTTCGCGAACGTCGAGGACAATCAGGTCGTTCGTTCCCCGCGCAAGCTGATCGTGCAGTTCGGCAAGCGACATGAAGGGGACGGTATGGGCTGCTTCACTCAAAAGCTGTTCGACGGTGATGCCCCCGCTCATATTGGTGCGCAGTGCTTCTGTCAGGTGCGTTGGTGCGGCGAGGTTCAGTTCGCGCATCATTGCGACAAACTCTTGCCGGTCCCGCTTCTGCAGACGGGGATTGGTTTCGATCTCCTGACCGATCGTCGATTCACTGTTGCCCTTGTAATCATGGCCGGGAAAGACGCGGGTCGCCGGATCGAATTTGAGCAGTCGCCCGAACAGGCTGTCATAAAGCTGCTCGGGATCGCCCGTCGGCAAATCGGTCCGCCCTGTCCCGCCGATCAGCAGCGTGTCGCCCGTGAAAAGGGCGTCCCCCGCGCTGAAGCACATGGAATCGCGGGTGTGCCCGGGCGTTGCCAGCGCCACCAGCCGGACATCCCCGGCGACGAGCATTTCACCATCATCAAGGCGCATGTCCGCAAAGGGCGCCGGACTCTTCCGACCATGCACGACCGGGACGCCAAGCGCTGCGCCAAGCTGGCGCGACGCGGAGAAATGATCGGCATGGGTATGCGTGTCGAGCAAATAGCTCAAGGAAAGCCCGTCGCGGGCAATGGCGGCCTTGTAGCGCTCGACGAGGTGGATTTCAGGATCGATCAGGATCGCCCGCCCGCTTGTTTCGCAACTGATCAGATAGGATCTGCAGCCGCCGTTCGCGAATGGTTCGATATGCATGGTCCGCCTCCCCTCTTCGGACCGACAGGCTACTCCATTTTTTCCGAGTCCGGCAAATCTTCTCCGGACGCTATTTCAGCGGCGCCAGGCGGGCCAGAGCCATGCGTCCCAATTGCTGACCGGCCGGATCACTTGCTTCTTCGGTAAACCGGAAATGGACCCCGGCATCGATCCGCGACTGATCGACGGCCTTGGCATAGGCTGGCCAGTCTGGAACCGTGATGGACACGCCGGGCATCTTTTCCGTCGTGAAGTGCAAGCCTCCCGGTGGCGGCTTGCCTTCCGCGGCGAGAATGGTCGAAAAGACCGCAGCGGCCGTGCAATGACCGCAGGGATATTCGGGCTGGGCGGGTGTACGCAGAAGTGGCTCCCAGAGCGGATCGACCGAGGTGGCGTCATTGCCGTCGGAATCCGCCTGGCGAATCGCATTCAAGGGCCGCCAGAATGCATGGAACAGTTTTCCGTCTGCCATCATGAGGCCAACGTCATCGCTTGCCAGGGCGACCAGTGCATACATGCGGGCATTCTGAACGGTTGTGCGCCCGGGCTGGTCGGCAATCTGGCGCATCGGCGGGTCCATCTGGTAAAATGCCCAGAATTTTGCGGCCAGCGTGTCCGCAGGCGAGCGGACCTTGCTGTCCTTTGCGCCGCGTGCCTGTGTTTCATTGACGCTTGCGGCATAGGTTGCACTTGTCAGGGCAGGCGGTGGGCCAATGCGCAGTTGCGATGCCGACGTCATGAACCAGGGACGGACCTGCAAATCGCGCGGATCATAGGGCAGCGAACTTGGCGCCCATTTCCCGGCGATTGCCGTGGGCTTGTAGATGGCCTGCGGCAAATTCGGGTCGAGCCCACCGGCAGCCAAAGCCGCAACGGCAGCGGCCTTGCCAGTTGCAATGCCGGCATCGCGGCCCGGGCCGGCCGGGACGTTGGCCAGCGCCAGCACATAGGCATCCTCGATGGTCTTCGCTTCACCGGGATAGAAGGACAACATCGCATCATGCGCAGCAGTTGCGACTGCGGCATCCATCGACGCCCCGCGTGCTGCCGCTGGTAAGCCGACATAGGAGGCATAGCGCCGGTCAACCGCATTGGCCGCCTCATAAATGGCCAGCAGCGTCTTGGACCCGGCTTGCACGGTTGCCGGGTTGAACATGTACTCCGGAGGCGAAGCTGCCTTGTCTACGCTTGCCAGCAGTTCGTTCCAGTCTGCCACCATGTCCGCCAATGCGGGTGACGCAACAAGAAAGGCAAGGATAGAAAGCGCAATTTTCCGCATGGCATTGTCTCCCCTGCAGGTGGCCCGAAAACGGGGCTGTGAGCCTGCGAGCAGGAGTGTGCGCAATAACGCGCTCCAAATCAACGGGGCTGAGTATGTCTCAAATCACATGAGTGCGTCTTGACAAAGCACTCCATGTTACGATATTTCCATAATTGTAGAATTATTGGAGAGTTTCATGGACGGGCCAAAAGTCATTCGCGCGCTTGGCGCTCTTGCGCAGGAGCATCGGCTGGCTGCCTACCGCCAGCTTGTTCAGGCCGGTCCTGACGGGATGGCGGCAGGTGCGCTCTCAGAAGTGCTGGGTGTCCCGGCATCGTCGATGAGTTTCCACCTTGCCCAACTCGCCAATGCCGGGCTTGTCGTCCAGCGTCGGCAGAGCCGCTCCATCATCTATTCTGCAGACTATGGGGCGATGAATGCCCTCATGTCCTACATGACCGAAAACTGCTGCGGCGGTGCCCAATGCTCCCCGGGCACTGCCTGCGATTCACCCTCCACCGAAGCAAAGGATGCCGCATGAAGCGTTTCCATGTCCATGTCGGGGTCTCCAACCTCGACCAATCCATCGCTTTCTACTCCAGTCTTTTCGGCGCCCCGCCGAGTGTCACCAAATCCGACTATGCAAAGTGGATGCTCGAGGACCCACGGATCAATTTTGCGATCTCCCGCAAGTGCGGCGCTGCCAAGGGCGTGGAACATCTTGGCCTGCAGGTCGAGGACCAGGCCGAACTCGCGGACGTCTATGGTCGACTGAAAGCCGCGAAGGGCCCGGTGCTGGAGGAAGGCGCCACAACCTGCTGCTACGCCAAATCCGAAAAGAGCTGGATTGCCGATCCGGATGGCGTCGTTTGGGAAGCGTTCCTGACAACGGGGGACAGCACCATCTATGGCCAAGGCCCCGATTTTGCCGACCTCGCCTCGGACAATGCAGCCGCCAACGCCTGTTGCGCACCACAAGTGGCCGCGCCGGCAGCATCCTCCTGCTGCTGAAAGGGCGGACCTCATGAAAGACAAAATCTACAACGTGCTGTTCCTCTGCACGGGCAACAGTGCGCGCTCGATCATCGGCGAAGTCCTCATGAACCATGACGGCGCCGGTCGCTTCAAGGCCTTCAGTGCAGGCAGCCAACCGAAGGGTGAGGTACACCCGGAGGCCTTGAAATTGCTCTCCGGCCTGGGATTCGCAACAGACGGGCTCCGCTCAAAGAGCTGGGACGAGTTCACCGGACCCGGCGCGCCCGAGTTCGATTTCATCTTCACGGTCTGCGACAATGCGGCGGGCGAAACGTGCCCGGTCTGGGCCGGTCATCCGATGACGGCGCACTGGGGCATCGAAGACCCTGCGGCCGCATCTGCTGCAGATCAGCCGGAGGCTTTCCGGCAGGCACTGCGTTACCTGCGGCGGCGCATCGAGCTCTTCCTCACCCTGCCGCTGGACAGCCTTGATCGCATGGCGACCGAGCGCAGGCTCAAGGAAATCGGCCACAGCGAAGGCACGACAGCGCTCAGGCAGGACGCATGAACGCAACCCTCTCCGCATCAGCCGGCATTGAGGCGCCACTGAAGCAACTCTCCTTCCTCGATCGGTACCTGACAGTCTGGATCTTCGCCGCGATGGCACTAGGTATCGCGCTGGGTTCGCTCGTCCCCGCCATTCCCGAAACGCTTGGCGCCCTGTCGATCGGCTCGACAAGCATTCCGATTGCCATTGGTCTCATCCTGATGATGTTCCCGCCACTCGCCAAAGTGCGCTATGAGGAACTGGGGCAGGTTTTCCGCGACGGAAAGATGCTTGGCCTGTCATTCGTCCTGTGCTGGATCGTGGCACCGGCCTTCATGTTTGCGCTGGCAACACTGCTCCTCCCCGACAAGCCGGAATATATGACGGGCCTGATCCTGATCGGGATCGCGCCCTGCATCGCCATGGTGCTGGTCTGGAACCAGCTCGCCAAGGGCAGCCCCGAATATGTGACGGGCCTCATTGCCTTCAATTCGCTGTTCCAGATCGTCTTCTATGTGCCCTATGCCTGGTTCTACCTGACGGTGCTGCCGCCCGTCTTTGGCCTTGATGCGCATGTCGTGAACATCGACTTCACGATGATCGCCAGGGCAGTGCTGACCTACCTCGGCGTGCCGTTTCTTGCAGGCTTCCTCGTCCGGCGCACGCTCATCAAGGCGCGCGGCGCAGACTGGTACGAAGGCCGATTCCTGCCTGCGATCAGCCCGATCACGCTTGTCGCCCTGCTGTTCACGATCATAGCCATGTTCAGCCTCAAAGGCGGCGAAATCCTCGCCCTGCCGGTGGATGCGCTGCGGATCTGCGTGCCGTTGGTCATTTTCTTTGTAGTCATGTTCGTGCTCGCCTTTGCCAGCGGTCGGGCAATCGGTGCAGATTATCCGCGGACAGCGGCACTCTCCTTCACCGCCGCGTCCAACAATTTCGAACTGGCCATTGCGGTTGCCATTGCGGCCTTCGGCCTCGCATCGCCCGTGGCTTTCGCAGCAGTGATCGGCCCGCTCGTCGAGGTGCCCGTGCTGATTGCACTGGTCAATCTTGCGCTCTGGTTCGAGCGGCGCTGGTTCACGGCACCCCGATAGCTAGACCGTCAGGGCCACATACGCTGGAGTTCGGCATGCTTGTCGAGGAACTGGTGCTTCAGCGCGCCCGCGACATGCAGGAAGACCAGCAGATAGAGGATCAGGGCGAGGCTTTCGTGAACCTCCCCGAAAAGGCCGTGGAGGCTTTCCTTCACGGCAGGATCCATGTTCATGATCCAGCCGATCCGCGGCCATTCGAACAGGCCAAACCAGTACATCTTGACCTCTGGCGCGGCTTTCCAGGCGCTGTCGTGGAGCCAGCCCGAAATCGGCATTGCGAAGATGATGACATAGAGAAAAACATGGGCAGCCTTGGATGCGATCTTCTCCCATGGCTTGTACTCGTCCGGCAAGGCCGGCGGCACGTGCGTCGCGCGCCAGAGGAGGCGCATGATGGCCAGTCCGAGAACCGTGATGCCGATCGACTTATGCATGTCGATCATGGGGCGGATATTGTCTTCCCCGAACGATTCAAAAAGCAGACCCAGCGCCACATTCGCCAAGATGAGCAATGCGATCACCCAATGAAGGAGAATGGCAGTGCGGGAATAACGGGCGACAATTGCTGTCATACAGTCTCCGTTCAGATGTGACTCACCAGAGTGAAACTTAGCGGTAGCAAAGCACCGCGTGCATAGCTAGGTCGAGCGGCATCGCATGAATTTTCACTTCTCCCCCCCAGACGATGCGCTTGAGGGCCGCCGGATCGCCGCATCGGCCCGCTATTCGCCCCGTGTCGTTCCCCTGATCAGTCCGCTCATTGGGGGGGGCGTGATCGTGGCGTTTGCCTGCCTCATCGCGCAGGCGTTTTTCCGACAGGGCCTTGCCGCCTGGAGCGCGGGACTCGCCTACATCTTCTATGACACTTGCCTTCTCGCCTTTACCGGCTGGCAGGCCCGCAAGCTCTATCGGCCAGCGCTTCCGGCTGTTTCGGACGCGCCCCGACCGACCCTCGCGGTCATTATTGCAGCGCATAATGAAGAGCACGCCATTGCTGTCACGATCGATGCGCTTGCCGCCCAGACGGATGCGCCCGACCTGATCCTGGTCGCCGATGACGGGTCGACTGATGGCATGGGAGACGTGCTTGAAACGCGATATCAGCTGCAGCGACCAGAATTCGGGCAAACGTGCCTGCCAGGACCGGTGATGCCGTCGCTGCGCTGGCTGCGCCTGCCACAGGGCGGAAAGGCTCGGGTTCTCAACGCTGCCCTTGCCATGACGGATTGCGACATTGTCCTGACCGTGGATGCGGACACGCTGGTCGAAACCCATGCGATCGCGGCCATGCGGGAGAGTTTCCGGACCGAGCCTGCGCTTGTCGCCGCCACAGGCGTTCTGACCCCGGTATGCGGGAAAGGTCCGGTTGCCCGCTTTTTCCAGTGGTTCCAGACCTATGAATATGTCCGCAACTTCGTCTCGCGCTATGCCTGGATGCAGCTCAATGGCCTGCTGTTGATTTCAGGAGCCTTTGCCGCCTTCCGGCGCGACGCCCTTGTGACCGTCGGCGGCTTCGACCCTGATTGCCTGGTCGAGGATTATGAACTGATCCACCGGCTGCATCGCTGGTCCGCCGAACACGGCGAGGACTGGACCGTCCGCGTGATCGGCGCGGCGCGCGCCCGCACCGATGCTCCGGAAACGCTGATGTCCTTCCTGCGGCAACGCCGCCGCTGGTTTGCCGGTTTCCTCCAGACCCAGCGCTGGAACCGCGACATGACGGGCAATGCCCGCTTTGGAAAGCTCGGCACGGCGATGATGCCGGTCAAGGCACTCGACACGCTCCAGCCGATCTACGGGCTTGCCGCGTTCATACTGCTGATCGGCTTTGTCGCGGCCGGGCGCTATGCCCTGGCCTTTCCGATCCTGCTGGTGATGATCGGCAAGATTGTCGTCGATATCAGCTTTCACCTCTGGTGCCTTGGCCATTACCGGCGCTGGACGGGAGACAGACAAAGCGCAGGGGCTGCAAAGGCGCTGTTTGCGGCTGTGCTGGAACCATTCAGTTTCCAGCTGATGCGCCATGCGGGCGCAGCCTGGGGCTGGTGGACCTTCCTGACCGGCCAGCACAGCTGGGGACGGCAGAGCCGTCGCGGCATCGTCGCGCAGGCCATCGCGCGCTTGCCCTATTGAGGGTTTTGGGCCTATAGACTTTCCGTGCCCCGGCGGCCCGGTTTCCATCAAACGGAACACCGCTGCCGGGGCTTTGCTCATTTGAAAGGCCCGTGCATGAACCGCCGCCGCCAGATTTACGAAGGCAAGGCCAAGATCCTCTATGAGGGGCCAGAACCCGGCACGCTGATCCAGTATTTCAAGGATGATGCGACGGCGTTCAATGCCCAGAAGAAGGGCACGATCAACGGCAAGGGCGTGATCAACAACCGCATTTCCGAGCACGTCTTCACCTTGCTGGGCCACATCGGCATTCCGCACCATTTCATCAAGCGCCTGAACATGCGCGAACAGCTTGTCCGACAGGTAGAGATCGTTCCGATCGAAGTCGTGGTGCGCAACGTGGCCGCCGGTTCGCTCTCGAAGCGCCTGGGCATCGAAGAAGGCGAGCAGCTCCCGCGGACGATCCTTGAATATTATTACAAGGACGACGCCTTGGGCGATCCGCTGATTACCGACGAACACATTGCCTGCTTCGGCTGGGCGAGCCAGGAAGAAATGCACGACATTTCAGACATGGCGATCCGCATCAACGACTTCATGTCGGGGATGTTCGCCGGCATCGGCATTCGCCTTGTCGACTTCAAGCTCGAATTCGGGCGCGTCTGGGAAAATGACTTTTCGCGCATCATCCTGGCTGACGAGATCAGCCCCGATGGCTGCCGCCTGTGGGATATTGCGACCAACGAAAAGCTCGACAAGGACCGCTTCCGTCGGGACATGGGCGGCGAAGTCGAAGCCTATCAGGAAGTCGCGCGACGCATGGGCCTTTTGCCTGAAGGCGTGGACAGCGCCGTTCTCGACCTTGAAACTCACCGCAAGAAGCGGGGAAAATAGGCTCTAGGACCCGACGCGCGCCACGCGAACTGCAAGGCCAAGTTCGGGATAGACGGCGCGCGCCTCTTCATTTGCAGGCGAAACAGGCTCGACAACCAGCTTGCGGTTGACCTTGTCGCGGTGATGCATCCGCGCGGTATTCTCCTGCCCGACATAACAGCCCTTGGTGAAGCTCACGCCATTCTGCTCACGCGCGTTGCATTCGAGCCAGAGTGTCTTGTCACTGCCGAGTTCCGCTATGCCTTCGACAATGCCGCGTGAAAGGCGATGCGCAAGCCAGCCCTCCGCTGGCTCTCCCGGCGGGGCGATCCAGCGAAAGCCAAGGCCGGGATCGCGCGGATCAGGGACGCCCTGCCCCGCCTCAATTGACCAATGCGCGGCCAGTATCGGGTCCACAGCTATGGTGATTGGCTTGCGCAAGCGGTACATCGACAGGCGCTTGACGAGTGCCGGAGCTTGGCTCGCTTCGCAATCAAGCAACAGGTCATCCCCATCGGCCCAGACCAGAAAATCGAACAGCGCCTTGCCTTGCGGCGTCAGCAACCCGGCCCAGACAGGCAGCGGACCCAGAACATCGTTTGTCACGAGTCCCTGAAGGAATCCGCGCACGTCTTCTCCGGACAAGCGAACCAGCGCACGATCGACAAGGGTGGTTTTCGTCATCATCCCCATTTAGGGGGAGTTGCAGGAAAACCAAGCCGGAGCCTTGCATGACCGACAGCCTGACTATCCGGCGCCCCGATGACTGGCACGTCCATCTGCGCGATGGCGCCATGCTGCAGGCCGTCTTGCCTTATACGGCGCACCAGTTCGCGCGCGCGATTGTCATGCCCAACCTGTCCCCGCCCGTGACCAATGTGGCCGAGGGTGTTGCCTATCGCTCACGGATCGAAGCGGCGATCCCTGCGGGCATGGACTTCACCCCGCTGATTGTTGCCTATCTGACCGACAGCAGCGACGCCGATGAAATCGCTCATGGCCATGCTGACGGGGTGTTCACCGCGTGCAAGCTCTACCCCGCGCACGCCACCACCAATTCGGCCCATGGCGTGACGGACATTCGCAACATCATGCCCGTGCTCGAACGAATGCAGGAGATCGGCATGCCGCTGCTCGTGCATGGCGAGGTGACTGATCCGACGACGGACATTTTCGACCGCGAGGCGATCTTCATTGAACGCATACTGGCGCCGCTGGCGCGGCAGTTGCCAGCGCTCAAGATCGTTTTCGAACACATCACGACCGCAGACGCGGCAGCGTTTGTGGCGTCTGCACCTGCCAACATTGCCGCGACGATCACACCCCACCATCTGCACATCAACCGCAACGCGATGTTTGCAGGCGGTATCCGTCCCCATGCCTATTGCCTGCCCGTCGCCAAGCGCGAACAGCACCGGCTGGCGATCCGCAAGGCGGCTGTATCTGGCTCACCGAAATTCTTCCTTGGCACGGACAGCGCGCCGCACGCGCGCCACACAAAGGAAGCAGCCTGTGGCTGTGCGGGCATCTTCAACGCGCCCTATGCGCTTGAAAGCTATGCGGCCGCTTTCGACGAGGACGGCGCACTCGACCGGCTGGAAGGCTTTGCGTCGGAATTCGGGCCGCGCTTTTATGGCCTTCCGCTCAATTCCGGCACAGTCACGCTGGAGCGGCAATCCTTGCAGGTGCCGGACCGGATCGCGGCAGATAGCACCGAACTGGTGCCGTTTCACGCCGGGGAAGCAATTGGCTGGAGGCTTCTAAGTCACTAGTGCGTCGCCCCTACGCGGGGGCAACGAAATCATTGCAGCCGGACCAGAGCTTCGGGCACCTTTTCGCTCGAGGAGTCGATCGACCAGCTGAGTGCGCGGCCAGTGGCGACTTTGGTCGGACCATTCTCTGTATTGTTGGTCAGGATCTCGCCGTCTGTCGTGACAGTCAGCGTGCCCTTTGTGCGCGTTGATTGCGGCACGTCATTGGTCTCAGGCGCACCCAATGCCTTCATCTTGGCCGCCATCCCGCGCAGGCCACCGCCAATCAGGGCTGGCGCCGATACCGCGACAGAGCCCTGATCACGCTTGCGCAACTGAACAAAGGGAATGATGAAATCACCCTGCGGGAAAGTGGGGAAGACGAAGTCATAGCCGAACTTTCCGGTGATCCGGTAATCGACCTGGAAAACGCCCTTGCCCTTGTAGACCACGGACTTCCAGCCATCATATCTCATCAGTTGTGCGGCAAACTTCTGGTTGGCGGCGTCATCCAGCGGGCTGTATCCGAAAAGTGCTGCGAACTGCTGGCTGTCCTTGAGTTTCTTGTCAGCCGAGGCCTTCTGCTCCGCTTCCCAGGCGCTCTTCTTTTCGGCCAGTTCGGCCTTGGTGCAAGGACGATCTTCATCGGACGACACATCGTCTTCGTCGCTCTGTTTCGACCCGGGAATGGGACCAGAGCAGCTCGCCTTGTCATCGGTCCAGACATCTGACTTGCCGTCCTTCAGCATTTCATCGGGCGTCTGGAAAATGATTTCACCCTGATAGGCAAAGGTGAAATTGCCATCCTTGCGCAGGTCGAGGTTGGACGTGAAAGCGCCGGGAATAAGGAAACAGCTGGTCAGCGCCAAAGGCAAAAGCAGAACCGCCATCAGGCGCAGCATGGTCTTCATGTCAGTCTTCCTTCCGCGTGACGGCGGCATATAGTGCGATTGCCGCTGCGTTCGAAACATTCAGGCTTTCGACCTTGCCGCTGATCGGCAATTTCGCCAGCTCATCGCAATGCGCCTCGGTGTTCTGGCGCATGCCTTCCCCTTCAGCTCCGAGGACAAGTGCCACCTTTTGCGGCCCCATTGCCTCATCGAGTGTCTGGCGCGCATGACCGGTCAGGCCAATTCGCCAGAATCCTGCTTCGGCAATTTCTTCAAGCGCGCGCGCAAGATTCACCACCCGAACCCATGGCACGACTTCAAGCGCGCCCGATGCCGCGCGCGCCACCGTTCCCGATTCGGGCGGGGCATGCCGGTCCTGCGTCACGATCCCCAGAGCATCAAAGGCGGCCGCCGACCGCAGGATCGCCCCGACATTGTGCGGGTCAGTCACCTGATCGAGCACAAGCAGGGGTCGCCTGTCTTCGGCGCCGCGATCGAGCAATTCGCCCAGCCAGACATCGTCCAGCGGCTCAACTTCTGCAACAAGGCCCTGATGCGGCGCATCGGACGGCACCATTCGTCCCAGATCGGCCACATCGGCATAGGTGATGGGCAGGACGGGTGGCAGTTCCAGCGCGCCGAGCGCTTCGCGCGTACCCCAGATCTTGCGGACGACGCGCTCAGGATTGGCAAGCGCCGCAATCACGGCATGCCGACCCCAGAATCGCGGCCGGTTGCCATGTGTCGTTGCCTGTCGATTGCCCCTGCGCATGGGAATGCTTCATCGCCCAAAACGCGCTGGCTGGCTAGGGGCATTCCAGGAACCATCCAGGGGTTGAGTGAAAATTTGGGCCGCATCAGGTTCGACGCGACTCATCCAATCTGGTAAGACCAACCGTACGCTATTGAGTCACACTGACATTCCGACCGAAGGAGCGCAAATGCGAAAGCCCGTTGTTACAGCCTTTCTCGGCCTTTTGCTTCTAGGGGCAGCAGCAGAGCGCGCGGGAGCCGAACCTGCGGCAGAGGCTGCGAAGATCGTGCGCCTGCCGCGCGGCACCGAAATCAGGGTACGAACCGACTATGGCATTTCGTCAAAGGCGGCACGGGTGGACGATGCCGTCTACCTCAAGGTCGCCGACGCGGTCGTCTACAATGGCATCATCGTGATCCCGGAAGGCGCTTCGGTCAAAGGCCATGTGTCTGAAGTAACGGCGCCCGGCGGGTTCGGGAAGACCGGGAGTGTCGTGATCGATGCCGATTATGTGATGGTCGGCGAAGACCGGATCAAGGTTTCCGGATCGACTGCCGAACGTGGCCGACCGATTGGCGCGTCCGTCAATGAGGGAGTACTGCGCGTTCCGCTCGGCAAGGGCAAGAACGTCAACATAGAGGCGGGAACGCTGTTCCTAGCCTATACCGAACAGGCTTACTGAGCCGCTTGCTCGCGCGGGGCCTTTGGCCTCCCGCCTTGCAGCATTGACGAGCGTCGCAATCATCCAGGCCTTTGTGCGTCGGGCATCAGCATCGTCTGACCGAAGCACGTCCTTGAACACCACCATTGCTTCGGTCCCGATGATGAGGCCCAGCGCGGCAACCAGCATCTCGCGCATTTCAGGGCTGAACTCATCGCGCGCCGGCTCCAGTGCCGCTTCAATCAGCGGCGTGCGACGGTTTTGTCGCGCAGGGATACCGCCTTCAACCTTTGGTCCCCGCTGAAGCGAATGGGCCAGCATGGCGCGAAGTGATGGCTCGTGCGCATTGATCATGTCATGCAGTGCCGAATCGACCCGATTGAGCCGGTTGATCGGATCGCTCGAGTCTTCCAACCCGAAGAGCTCATCTGGGCGGGGGACGGCAATATCGAGCGAAGCTTCCAGCAAAAGTGCATCAAGGCCGGAAAAGTATCGATACGCCGTGGCGCGCGAAATGTTGGCTTCCGCGGCGACATCGTCGAGCGTCGGCGTCCCGCCTCGTGCGAGCAACCGCGATGCCGCTTCAAGCAGGTCCTTGCGTGTGCGCAGTTTCTGGTTGGTGCGGCTCATTGGTCCTGCGGCAGTTGCTGCTGGATCGTTGCAAGGTCCACCCACACATTCTCTCGCGAAATGACGCCGTCGTCCTTGAATTCAAGGACATGGAGCAGACGAAAGCTGAGCGGCCGGTTCCGGCCTTCAATGCCAAAGGGGCGTCCGGGCGCTCGACCACTCCAAAGCGAATCATCGACCATGAAGTTGTCGCCATAGAGCCGCCGGCGACTGACCACCTGTCCGTCTGAGAGATCCGAAAACAGGGCCTCATAAAAGCCCCGTGCGGCCGCCGGACCATAAGTCGGTCCCGAAGGCATGCCCACGATATCGTGGACGACATCGTCGCTCAGTGTGGCAAGCACGCCTTCAACATTGTCCGACATCTCGAAGCCGAAATGCTCATCGAGCTTCTGGTCCATCTGCTCGCGCGTAAGAGCCATGATCGAATCCTCCTGGGTTGATCAACTCTTTATGAGACTAAAATCTCATGTCAAGATATAAATCTCATTCTACTGCGTTGCGGCGGAAGCAATCGGGCGCGTGATCGTTGACCATTCCGACCGCCTGCATCCAGGCATAGACAATCACTGGCCCGACAAATTTGAAGCCCCGTTTTTTCAGGGCTTTTGAAATGTCGGCGGAAAGCGGCGTGCTCGAAGGCACGGAAAGGCCATCGTTGCGAAACGTTTCGCCACCGACAAAGGACCAGGCAAAGGCCGCAAAGTCTTCCCCATTGTCCTGCATGGACAGATAGGCTTTCGCGTTACCGATCACGGCTTCGATCTTGGCGCGAGCGCGAATTATGCCGGGATCATTCATCAACCGCGTGACATCATCCGGGGTGAAGCGCGCGACGGCTTCAGGATCGAAGTCACAGAAAGCCGCGCGATACCCCTCGCGACGATAGAGTACCGTCCGCCACGAAAGCCCCGCCTGCGCGCCTTCAAGCTGAAGCATTTCCCAAAGCATGCGCCCGTCGCGCACCGGCACGCCCCACTCTGCGTCATGATAGGCGCTCATCAGGGCGTCCCCCTCGGCCCATGTGCAGCGGGTCATGCCGGAAGGCTCCGCCCTAGAGCTTGCGCCCGATCAGTTCCTTCATGATCTCGCTCGTCCCGCCGAAAATCCGGGTGACGCGGGCCGAACGCCAGGCGCGGGCAATGGGATATTCGTTCATATAGCCGGCGCCGCCGTGCAGCTGCAGGCACTTGTCCATCACTTCCCACTGCAATTCCGTGTGCCAGAGCTTGGCTGCCGCGCCTTCTTCGGGCGTCAGTTCGCGCTTGAGGTGGCGGGTCAGCGCCCAATCGAGATGCGCCCAGCCAACCTGAAGCTTAGCCTTCAAATCAGCCAGAACGAAGCGGCTGTTCTGGAAATCGAGAATGGGCTTGCCAAAGGCCTTGCGGTCGCGCGTGAAGGCAACCGTATCGTCAAAGGCCTTTTGCGCGGCAGCTTGGGCCGAGACTGCGATCGACAGGCGTTCCTGCGGCAGTTCGCTCATCAGGTAGATGAAGCCCTTGCCCTCTTCGCCAAGGCAATTGGTCATGGGCACGCGGACGTCCTCGAAGAAAAGTTCCGACGTGTCGGCAGCATCCTGACCAATCTTGTCGAGGTTGCGCCCGCGCTTGAAACCTTCGCGCTCTGCTTCGACCAGAATGATCGATACGCCTTTCCAGGCAGGCTGGATTTCGGTGTCGGTCTTCGCGCAGACCAGGATCAGGTCGGCATTCTGACCATTGGTGATGTAGGTCTTGGATCCGTTGATGACATAATGGTTGCCATCCTTCTTCGCAGTCGTCCGCATCCCCTGCAGGTCGGACCCCGTGCCCGGTTCCGTCATGGCAATCGCCGTGATTGTCTCGCCGGAAACGAGCTTAGGCAGCCACTGCTTCTTCTGCTCTTCCGAGCCGTAGGAAATGATGTAGTTCGCGACGATATCGGACTGAAGCGAAAAGCCTGTGGCGACTTCTCCATAATAGGCCGATTCTTCATCGACGATTGCATTATATCCGAAATCCAGGCCCAGCCCGCCATACTCTTCCGGCACTGTCGGGCAGAGCAGACCAAGTTCACCTGCTTTGGGCCAGAGTGATTTGGGCACGATCCCATCATCATCCCACTTGGCGGCGTTCGGGGCGACCTCCTTCAACATGAACTGGCGCACCGTCTGGCGAAACGCCTCATGATCTTCATTGTAGGCCGTGCGGGCGAGAGCATCGAGCGACATGCTGGGAGTCCTTGTTGGGGATGGATGTCCGAGCGAAACCCAAACTTTACGTTTCCGTCAAGGGAAATTTGCACCGGCCAGCCACTTCTGCATCCGAACCGGTCCTGCGAGCCGTATCCACCCCAAAGGGGAAAGTGACATGGCAGACGCGATCAAGGGTGGACACCAGCTCGGGCGGCAGCTTCGCAAAATCGGACTGGCCTTGCTTGCCGGGGTCATCTTCGGCGGCGGATTGTCGCTTGCGATCCGGCAGGACGGCACGGCTGTCGCGGCGGCTGCATCGAACGCCCCAACCCGCTATGATCGCACGTTCGGCAATGTCTTCTACAAGGTTCCGTCCGGATATCGGGCCGTGCAGCAATCTGGTGGAGTCGTCATGGCGCGGACTGCTGACGTGCTATCCGGCAATCTCCAAGGTGTCCTCGTTGTCTCTCGCGGTTTGCCGCTGACGCCCGAACTTCGCAAGGAATTGAAGGAAAAGGGCAAGTCGATCTTTGTCCAGGGGATTGCGATTGCGCTCGGCAATCTCGCTGCAGATCCGCGCGCCAAATTGTCAAATCCCGCACCGGTGAACAATCCAGCCCAGGATGGCTATGAAGCCTTCGCGCTGAACGGACAGGCCTATGACAGCGATGCCGGCCAGAAGCGCTTTACGACATTCGTCGTTGTCATCACGCCAAGTCGCGTCGAAGCCTTTATGAAGGTCGGCTATGGCAGCGAAGCCAACGCAAAGGCGCTCGACTCCGGTTTTGAAGCGCTCACGGGATCTGCCGAATTCCGGGATGCGGGTGCCAGGGCGCCATCCCGGCTTGCGCCGCCATTGCCGACCAATCTGACTGCTCTCGCGCCTGCTCCGGCCAGACCGGCCGCGCCTGCAGCCAGTGACGACGAGTCCCCTGCAACGGCGCGCGGCGGCGGCGGCAACTGTCGGATCGTGCAGCGGCAGATGTGCTCGGGCGGCATTGGCACCGGACTAGGCTATTTCTGCAACACCTATCCGCAGCGCGTCTGCAATTGAGGCGTCTTAACGCTCGGCCGAGCCCATCGAGGCGCGGGCAGCCTCTTCGACCCGCCTGAGCAACGCAGCGAGCGCCGCCCGATCCTCGGCGCTGAAGCCGTTCAGCAACTCGGCCTCGAGCGCGAGTGCTGCAGGCGCGATCTCGGTGTAGAGGGCGCGTCCATCTGGCGTAAGCGAAAGAAAGTGCGATCGCCCGTCTTCGGGATTTCGGCGCTGGGCAACCAGCCCGCGCTCGATCAGCGCTGCTGCCGCGCGACTGACGGTGATCTTGTCGAGTTCGCCTGCCTGCCCGATGTCCTGCGGGGTCATGCTGTCCCGTTCGGCAAGGATCGCGATGAGGCGCCACTCCGGCACCTTGAGACCGAATTGCTTGCGATAGCTCTGCGAAATGCGCGTGCTGACCGCGTTTGATGCAACCGAAAGGCGATAAGGCAGGAAGCGGTCAAGTTTCAGCATGGCAATTGACTCTTAACATGATCCAATATAGTTGCAATTGAAACTATCTATCCCCCGGAGACTGATCATGGCCGACCTGTTCGACAATCCCCTTGGTCTCGACGGATTCGAATTCATCGAATTCTGCGCTCCCGAAAAAGGCCTGCTTGAGCCCGTGTTCGAAAAGCTTGGATTTACCCGGATTGCACGGCACCGGTCCAAGGATGTCGACCTGTGGCGGCAGGGCGAAATCAACCTGATCGCCAATTACGAACCCCGTTCTCCTGCCGCCTATTTTGCCGCCGAGCATGGCCCTTCAGCCTGCGGGATGGGCTTTCGGGTGCGCAATGCAAAGCTCGCCTATGACGAGGCAATCGCACGCGGGGCCGAACCGGTTGAAACGCGCACCGGGCCGATGGAACTTCGGCTTCCGGCAATTCGCGGCATCGGCGGTGCAATTATCTACCTGATCGATCGCTATGGCGATGCGCTCTCCATCTACGACATCGATTTCGAATATCTGCCCGCAGTTGACCGGCATCCCGTTGGTGCGGGTTTCAAGCTGATCGATCATCTGACTCATAACGTCTATGGCGGGCGCATGGATCATTGGGCGAAATTCTATGAACGCGTCTTCAATTTCCGAGAGATCCGCTATTTCGACATCAAGGGCGAATATACCGGTCTCACCAGCCGCGCGATGACAGCGCCAGACGGCAAGATCCGAATCCCGCTCAACGAAGAAGGCAAGGCCGGCGGCGGGCAGATCGAGGAATTCCTGCGCCAATACAATGGCGAGGGCATCCAGCACATTGCCTTCATCTGTGATGACCTGATCGCCTGCCTCGACAGGGTCCGTGCGCTTGGCGTGCCATTGATGGCCGCACCACCCGCCACCTACTACGAAATGCTCGAGGAACGGCTGCCGGGACACGGCGAACCTGTGGCGGAACTTCAAGCTCGCGGCATCCTTCTCGACGGCTCGACTGAAGATGGCGATCCGCGGCTCCTGCTCCAGATTTTCTCGCAGACGATGGTCGGCCCGGTCTTTTTCGAATTCATCCAGCGCAAGAAGGATGAAGGCTTTGGCGAAGGCAATTTCACTGCGTTGTTCAAATCGATGGAACGCGACCAGATGCGGCGCGGCGCCTTGGAGACAGCGGCATGACAAGCCCGGTCACGCTCTCGCGCATTCATCACGTCGCCTATCGCTGCAAGGATGCGAAGGAAACGGTGGAATGGTATGCCCGTGTCCTCGGCATGGATTATACGACGGCCTTTGCCGAGGACCATGTGCCATCGACCGGCGAATATGACCCCTATATGCACATCTTCCTTGATGCCGGCGGCGGCAATGTGCTGGCCTTTTTCGAACTTCCCAACCAGCCGGAAATGGGCCGCGATCCGAACACGCCGGCGTGGGTCCAGCATCTTGCATTCGAAGTGCCTGACCTGGACTCTCTGATGGCCGCCAAAGCACATATCGAAGCGCAGGGGATCGACGTGATCGGCCCGACCTTTCATGGCATATTCCGATCAATCTATTTCTTCGATCCCAACGGGCACAGACTCGAGCTGGCGTGCAACATCGGCGAGCCGGAACAGTATCGGGAACTGCGGCGCGTTGCTCCGTTGATGCTCGACGAATGGAGCCGGACGAAAAAAGCCCCGCGCCATGCCGACTGGCTGCACAAGGACCCGGACGCCTGAGCCCAGCCTATCTGCCGCCGATGGCTGGCCGCCCAACCTTGGCGGTGGCATCGGCAGGCATGCGTTTTTCAAGCGCCTGGAGCCAGAGATATGCGGCACTGCCGGTATAAAATTGCGGTCGGGACGGCTGCAGGCGTTTTGATATCTCCCAATGACGAATAAGGTCAAAGGCCTGCGCTATGGCGATGTCAAAAGGCTGCGGGGTGCGCAAAGCCGTGTTGATCAGTGCATCGCCAAAGAAGGTCCAGTCATTGCCTGGGGCGCACCCGAAGCTGGTCTGATCCCGATCCGCCGCAGTCACAACAACGCTGCTGTCATTGACCAGATAGGGCAGCATTTCTCCCGAGAAGCAGGCAGACAGCATCACCAGCCTGCGCGAAATGCCGGCTCCGTTCAAAAGGTCGGCAAGCCGTCGCGGCCCGATCCAGCCATAGCCGTGATCGCCGTCGCGATAGGCCAGCCCAACTTCCGGCGCGCCGTGGCTGGTCGTGTAGAGGATCAGCACGTCCTCCTTCAGATCCATCTTTGCCGCGATTGCGCCAAGTGCGACTTCGAGATTGGCGGGAGACCCGTCAGGGATCGTTGCATCGCCCGCGCCATTGCCCGCCGCCAGAACGATCGTCCGGCCGACGGCATCGAAGCGTCGAGCAAGGACTTTGGCGGTCTGCGCGGCTTCCCGACCGAACACAGGATCCGAATCAAGCCCTGCAACCACGACATAGGCATCGACGACGCCGGGGCGCTGCGGCTTCAGCGCATTGATCGCGCTGCCAAGAAGCCGATGCTGGGCATAGTGCCAGACAGCATCGCGGCCCTGCTCCGTCACGATGCCGCGATTCGCCGCAGCAATCTCCTGTGGCGAGACCTGAGCAAGAGCGGCGTCCGTGACGAACAGTGCGCCAACCAATGCCAACCAGTATCGCATGCCTTGCCTCATTCCGCCCCCGGCCCCGAATATATCCCCCTAGCCATCACGAAACGCGCGCGCGGTCAAGCGCGGCCGCCTCTTCCCCCTCACCCCTTGCTGCCCTAAGGACTGTCATCATGAAACTTGCTTCTCTGAAATCCGGCCGGGATGGCCGCCTCGTCGTCGTCTCGGACGATCTCGCCTGGTATACCGATGCGGGCCATATCGCCCCGACCCTCCAGTTCGCGCTCGACCATTGGGACGAGGTTGAACCGGCCCTGCGCAACCTGGCGACAGACCTGGCGCATGAAGCCATTCCGATGATGCGGTTTCATGAACGCGAAGCAGCGGCCCCGCTCCCCCGCGCCTATCAGTGGGCAGACGGTTCCGCCTATGTGAACCATGTCGCGCTCGTCCGGCAGGCGCGCGCGGCAGATATGCCCGACAGCTTCTGGCATGACCCCCTCATGTATCAGGGCGGATCAGACGGTTTCCTCGGGCCCCGCGATCCCATTCCGCTGGCTGACGAAAGCTGGGGCTGCGACATGGAAGCCGAAGTCGTGGTTGTGACGGGCGACGTGCCACAGGGCGTTTCGCAGGAAGACGCGCGTGCGGCAATCCGGCTGGTCGGCCTTACCAACGATGTCTCTCTGCGCAACCTCATCCCGGGCGAGCTGGCAAAGGGCTTCGGCTTTTTCCAGTCCAAGCCTGCGAGCGCATTTTCTCCTGTTCTTGTGACACCTGATGCACTGGGCGCCCGCTGGGACGGGGCGAAACTGCATGGCGCGCTCTGCGTCGATTTCAATGGCAAGCCGCTGGGACGAGCCGATGCGGGCGTCGACATGACGTTCGATTTCGGCCAGCTCATTGCCCATGCCGCCAAAACCCGGGCGCTTGGCGCGGGAACGATCATCGGTTCGGGCACAGTCTCCAACCGCGGTCCGGACGGCGGCCCGGGCAAGCCCATCAGCGACGGTGGCCTCGGCTATTCATGCCTCGCCGAAGTCCGCACGGTCGAGACGATTCTCCACGGCAAGCCAGAAACGCCATTCATGAAGGCCGGCGATACTGTCCGTATCTGGATGGAAGACGACAAGCACCACAGCCTGTTCGGGGCCATCGAACAGACCGTGTCCGGCTGATGCCCTAATTCTGGTTGGCGTAGATTTTCACCAGCCGGAACAGATAATCACGCCCGTCATAGAGCGACTTGACGCGAATGCGTTCGTTCAGACCGTGGATGCCACCGCCATCGGCATCATAGAAGATTCCGGGTACGCCATAGGTCGGGATGCCGACAGCTTCGAGGAAGATGCCATCGGTCGCGCCCGTCGACATCGTCGGCAGCATTGGCACGCCGGGGAACATTTCGGCGGCCAGCTTTTCTGCGGGGCCGAAAATCTTGGGCGAAAGCGGTGGCGGCGATGCAAGGGGGCGATCCTCGATGATCGGCGTGATCGAGACCTGCGAGTCATTGATCGCGCTCGCAAGCTTCGCCTGCACGGATTCAACGCTGTTCCCGGGGAAGATACGGCAGTTCACAATCGCTCGCGCCCGCTGCGGCAGGGCATTCATCGCATGGCCGCCGTCCAGCATGGTCGCAACGCAGGTGGTGCGCAGGGTGGAATGAAGCGTCGGATCCAAAGAAACAATCGCGTCGGCCGACTTGTCTTCCGGGTTCGCCAGCAGGGCCGTGACCGCGCCAGCGATTTTCGGCGGCAAGGTCGGGGCAAGCCGACTGAAAAAGCTCCGTGTCGTGTCGCTGAACTGAACGGGGAATTCATATTTGCCGATATTGGTGAGCGCTGCGGCCAACGAATAGATCGCATTGTCGGGTCGGGGCATCGAACTGTGGCCACCGGGATTGGTCGTTTCCAGACGGAAATTGGCCACCGTCTTTTCTCCGACCTGCATTGACAGAACCGAGCGCGTGCCATCCGGGCCAACCCGTCCACCGCCGCCTTCGTTGAGCGCATATTCGGCATCGATCAGGTCGCGGCGGTTCTTCGCCAGCCAGCCAGCCCCATTGAAGGCTGTGACGGTCTCTTCACCGCATGTCAGCGCCATCTTGATCGTGCGTTTTGGCTTGAACCCCTCCTGCTTGAACCGGATCAGCGTATCGGTCCAGATCGCCGACTGCGCCTTGTCGTCGGAAACCCCGCGTGCATAGAAATAGCCATCTTCCTCAATCAGCGTGAAGGGATCGCGGGTCCAGTCGGCGCGGTTGGCCTCGACGACATCAAGATGGCCAAGGAGGAGGATTGGCTTTGACTTCTTGGCAGTGCCGGAGAGGACCGCCACCAGCCCGCCTTCCTTGGGCTTTTCGGGCGTCGAAAAGATCGTCAGGTCCTTGTCTGCATAGCCCGCTGCCTTCATGCGTGCCGCCAAACGTTCGGCTGCAAGGGTGCAGCTGCCGGACGAAAGCGTCGTGTTGGTTTCGACCAGTTCCTTGTAGAGGGCGCGGAACGATTCCTGGTCGGGCCGAATTTGGGCCTGGGCCTGCTGTGCCGACATCGCGGCCAAAACCGCCCCCAAAACCACTGCGCGCATGATCTTCCCCTCCGATTCTCGAGGAACGGACCTTAGCCGGTTCGCCGGAAGGCGAAAGCGGTTTATCGCTTTGGTTCGTGCACCGCGGCTTTCGCTCTTGCCGAAACGCAATCCGCTACCCAGATAGGTCAAAGAGGGACGTTTTGTCCCGATACGAAGGACAAAGACCGTGCAAAGCCAGAATCGCATTTTCGACGACCTTGCCAAAATCATCAACGGTGCTGCCGGAACAATCGCTGGCGTAGGGCGCGAGGCCGAAGCTTCGGCGCGCGAACGCGCAAAGGAATGGATCGGCGGGCTCGACTTTGTCAGCCGCGATGAATTCGAGGCAGTCAAGGCCATGGCAGCAGCGGCTCGCGATGAGGCAGAGGCCCTCAAGGCCCGGCTCGACGCACTGGAAGGCAAGGCCACAAAGCCTGCAGCAGCGAAACGTGCCGCCAAGCCCAAGGGCTGATCCGTACCACCCTATCCACAGTTTTCATCATGCCTGCTCTTGCAGTCGCGCCCGAATTGGGCGCAAGGACGAGCGCATGACGATTGACGATCTTGAATCGCACGATGGCCCGTCCACGCCCATCGACACACTTGAAAGCTGGTTCGCGGCCAATGGCTGGAGCCATGAACGCGTCGGAGATGAGGAAATTGTGGCTGCGACGCAGGGATCGTGGGGCCAGTATGAATTGCGCGGCGTCTGGCGCGATGACGATCGCGTGCTGCAGTTTCTCGCCTTTCCCGACGTCCGGGTGACGCACGACCAATATTCGGCAATCTATGAGACCATCGGCCTGATCAACGAACAGCTCTGGCTCGGCCATTTCGAGCTCTGGTCAGGAAACGGGACACTCGTGTTTCGCCATGCCGCCCTTCTGGAAGGGCAGGATGAAGCGACGCTTTCGACAGAGCAGGCAGATGCACTGATCGATGCTGCTGCAGGTGAACTGGACCGTTTCTATCCTGTTTTCCAGTTTGTCATGTGGGGCGGAAGGACGCCGGCAGAAGCCATTACTGCCGCAATGGTCGAGACGCAGGGCGAAGCGTGAGCAACGGCCTGTTCTGGATCATTGGCTGTGGCAATATGGCCGGAGCGATGGTCCGGCGCTGGATCGAAACCGGATTGGACGCATCGCAGGTCAGGGTTGTCGACCCGGCTCTTCCCGACCTGCCCGGGGGACTTTCCGTGCTTCCTGCGATTCCGGCAGATACGGCCCCTGCTGCCAAGATCCTGCTGGCCGTCAAGCCGCAGATGCTCGATGCAGTCACTGCAGATGTGGCTCGGCTTGCGGGACCAGAGACGCGTATCCTTTCCATCCTCGCCGGTGTCGAAATTGCGGCGCTCAAGGATCGGTTCCCCCATGCAGCCCGGATTGTGCGGGTCATGCCGAACTTGCCTGCGGCACTCGGCAAGGGTGTGATTGCCTTGCACAGCCCGGACGGTCCGGACGACAGGACAAATGCACTCATGGCGCCGCTGGGGCTGGTCGAATGGATTGAGGATGAGGGCATGCTCCATCTGGTCGCTGCACTTGCGGCCAGCGGCCCCGCCTTTCTCTACCGTTTCATCGATGCGCTCGGTATTGCCGGAGCCAGACTGGGCCTCGCGCCTGACCAGTCGGCACGGCTCGCGCTGGCAACGGTAGAAGGATCGGCCCTCTTGGCCGCACAGTCTGGAGAGCGGCCAGACGTTCTGGCGGATCGCGTCGCGAGCAAGGGCGGCATGACGCGAGAAGGATTGAATGTGCTGGACGCGGAGGAAGCGCTGATCCGGCTGCTCACTGCCACACTTGATGCTGCCGCACGGCGCAGCGTTGAAATGGGCGATGCGGTGCGGCGGGACTAGGGTTTCCGCTGCAGAGCGATGACGCGCCCCAATTCCGATTCGGGTATCAACCCCTCGAGCACGTGCCAGAATCCCGTCACCGCCTCTTCGCCAGCATTGTCATAGGCATGGGCCATCTTGTCGCGCAGGCTGCTGAACAGGCGGGCCTCGAGTGCCGCACCCGCCTTTGTGAGACGGAGCAGCTTTTGGCGCCGATCAACAAGGCCTGGACGATTTTCAACAAGCGCGCGTTCGGCCAAGTCATTGAGAACACGGCCAAGCGATTGTTTCGTAATCGCCAGCAGCCTGAGAAGATCACTGACAGTCAAATCCGGTTGGCGGGCAATGAAGTAGAGCGCGCGATGGTGCGCACGTCCAAGGCCTTGTGTCGCCAACTCTTCATCGATCGCACGCGTCAAATGGCTATATCCGAAGTAGAGGGATTCGACGCCCCGGCGAATGTCCGCTTCAGCCAGAAAGCCTGGCGAAGTCTTGGAATTTTCCTTGCGGACATTTAGGACAGCCATATTGACGTATCTTGGCCCGTCGATTACCGGATTGCAAGCTGCATCTGAAAGGATTCCCGATGAACGATCGCACATCACCGCACGCGCTCGCAGCGCTGCCGTTCGTCGTGGAACGCAATACAAATCCCGTCACTTCAGAGGAACGGGCGCGGCTGCTGGCCGATCCCGGCTTCGGACGCGTCTTTACCGACCACATGGTCATGATTCGCTATAATGACGCGAAAGGCTGGCACGATGCGAAGGTCATGCCGCGGGGCCCCTTGTCGATCGACCCCGCGACAGCTGTCCTTCATTATGCGCAGGAAATTTTCGAAGGGCTGAAGGCATACAAGCTGGCCGACGGCAGCATGGCCCTGTTCCGGCCGGAAGCGAACGCCAGGCGATTCCGCGATTCGGCGCAGCGGCTGGCCATGGCGGAGCTTCCCGAAGACCTGTTCATCGAATCGCTGCGCCAGATTGTGACCATCGACCGTGACTGGTTCCCCGATATCGAAGGAGGCTCGATCTATTTGCGGCCTTTCATGTTTGCGAGCGAGGTCTTCCTCGGCGTGAAGCCGTCGGCGGAATATATCTATATTGTCCTTGCCTCATCGGTCGGTGGCTATTTCAAAAGCGGAGCGCCGGCGATTTCGCTCCTAGTTTCACAGGAGCACACACGGGCCGCTCCGGGTGGTACGGGAGCCGCAAAATGCGGCGGCAATTATGCCGCAAGTCTGGTTGCGCAAGCTGATGCGATCGCAAAGGGATTTGACCAGGTCGTGTTCCTTGATGCAGCGGAACGCCGCTGGGTCGAAGAGCTGGGCGGCATGAACCTCTTTTTCGTCTTCAGTGACGGATCGATCCAGACGCCGCCCCTTGGTGGAACAATCCTGCCCGGCATCACGCGCGATGCCCTGCTCACACTTGCGCGCGAGGATGGCATCTTCGTGCGCGAAGAACCCTATTCCATCGACCAGTGGCAGGCCGATGCCGAAAGCGGACGCCTGATCGAGGCATTCGCATGCGGCACGGCGGCGGTTGTTACGCCCATCGGCCGCGTGACAGGGGCCAATGGCGCCTTCTCGATCGGTGCCGGCGGGCCGGGCCAGTTCACGACCCGGATGAAGGACAGGCTGGTTGCAATCCAGCGCGGCCTTGCGCCTGACCCGCATCATTGGGTCATGAGGCTGGACTGAGGGAATTGTCATTGCCAATCGGGCTGCTATAGGGCCGCCTCCTTGCAAGCACATGTTGGGGCGTCGCCAAGCGGTAAGGCACCGGCTTTTGATGCCGGCATTCGCAGGTTCGAATCCTGCCGCCCCAGCCAAGCCTTACGACACAGATTGAAGCCTCAGGCGGCGAGGCCTTCGAATTGCATCCGGGCCAGCCGCGCATAAAGGCCGCCGGCACGACTCAGGCTGTCGTGATTGCCTTCTTCGACAATCCGGCCCTCACTCATCACGATAATACGATCCGCCGCACGCACTGTGGCAAGGCGATGGGCAATCACGATTGTCGTCCTTTGGTGGATCAGCCGGTCGAGCGCATCCTGAACCAAACGCTCTGATTCGGCATCGAGTGCCGATGTCGCTTCATCAAGCAAGAGGATTGGCGCGTCGCGCAGGATGGCACGGGCAATCGCGATCCGCTGGCGTTGCCCGCCGGAGAGGCGCGCGCCGCCTTCACCCATGTAAGTATCTAATCCATCGGGCAGCTGGCGGAGAAATTCCGCCGCATTGGCGGCCTCCGCTGCAGCCCAGAGCGCATCATCGTCCGCATCCCAGCGGCCATAGCGAAGATTGTCGCGCGCACTGGCAGCAAAGATCACGGTTTCCTGTGGCACCATGGCAATGCGCGCGCGCACGGCCGCGGGGTCTGCATCGGGGAGCGCAACACCATCCACACGGACGGTCCCGCTTTCGGGATCATAGAACCGCTGGATCAACTGGAAGAGCGTTGTCTTGCCCGCGCCCGAAGGACCGACAACCGCAACCGTTTCGCCTTGATTGATGACCAGCGAGAAATCGGAAAGAGCACTGGTCTCCGGACGCGTCGGATAGCGGAACCGGACATGATCGAATTCGATCCGCCCTTCCGGCGGTTCCGGCAGGCTGACCGGATGTTCCGGAGCCGCGATGCCAGGTTGTTCCGAGAGAAGTTCGGTCAGCCGAGCCGCCGCGCCGGAGCCCCTGACGAGATCGCCATAAACTTCGGCCAATGCTCCGAAAGAGCCGGCCACAAACCCGCCCGTAAGGACGAATGCGGCAATCGAGCCACCGGTCATCCGACCGGCCTGAACGTCGAGCGCACCCTGCCACATGACCATCGTGACGGCGCCAAACATCATCAGGATCATGAATGCCGTGAGGACGGACCGTATCACGATCCGCCTGCGCGCCGTTCCAAAGGCATGTTCGACGGCCCCCGAAAAACGTGTGCCTTCGCGGCGTTCCTGTCCAAAAGCCTGAACAATTTTCATGGCAGCCAGCACTTCGACGACAATGACACCGACATCGGCAATCCGGTCCTGGCTCTTGCGGGAGGTTTCGCGGAGCCTGCGACCGATGAGGATCGCCGGAACCACCACAAGCGGAATGCCCAGCAGCAGCATCGCGGTCAGCTTGGGTGCCAGAGTGAAGAGGTAGGCAATGCCCCCGACCCCAAGCACGATATTGCGCAGCGCGACCGACATCGTCGTTCCCACCACCTGTTCGATCAGGGTCGTGTCCGCCGTGATGCGCGATGCGACCTCGGCCGGGCGATTGACCTCAAAATAGCTGGGAGACAGCCGCAGCAAATTGTTGAGCACTGCACTGCGGACATCGGCAACGACCCGCTCCCCCAACCAGGAGACGAAATAGAAACGGCTGGCCGTCGCGATGGCCAGTACAGTGACGATCATCAGCAGATATTCGAACCAGCGGCCAACATCCCCGCCAGACGCTGCAAACCCTCGGTCGATGACAAGGCGAAAGCCATTGGGAATGGCAAGCGTTGCAGCCGCAGCGACAAGAAGCGAGAGCCCGGCACATGCAATGCGCCCCGGATATTGGACCGCAAAGCCCCAAACCATCCGGAGGCTGCCGAGCTTGCGATTGCCGTTTTCCGGCTTGGTTTCATCTGACATGCGGCAGGGCCTAGCAGCTGGGGAAATCCGTCTCAATATGTGACGGATTATATTGTGCATTGCACAAGACGAATTTCTCCGCCACACTTTGAGGCCAGCAAGGGATTTTTGATGATTTACAACGCCTATGAAATGCAGCGCTCCTGGCTGGCGGGGGCCAGTGCATTGGCCCACAGCAGTGCTGAATTCCTGAGCAATCCGGCCAATCCGTTCGCCTATTTCGGCGGTGGAGAGATACTGGCATCCGCGCTCAACGTCTTTGCCCATGCCTCAGCGCCGCGCGGGAAGCCGGCGTTCGGGCTCGATCACACATTGATCGGCGGCGAAGCCGTGCCGGTCCGTGAAGAGATTGTCCTGCAAAAGCCCTTCGGCCAACTGAAACGCTTCGTGCGCGAAGGCGTTGAAACGGGGCCCAAGCTCCTGATCGTCGCGCCGATGTCCGGCCACTATGCCACCCTTCTGCGCGGCACGGTCGAACGGATGCTGCCCAAGCATGATGTCTATATTACCGACTGGCGCGATGCCCGGAATGTGCCGCTCAGCGAAGGCCATTTCGATCTGGATGACTATGTCGATTACCTGATCGAGTTCCTTGAGGTGCTTGGTCCCGGTGCGCACATGCTTGCTGTCTGCCAGCCTTCGGTGCCGGCCTATGCGGCTGTGGCTGTGATGTCAGCGGCCAAGAACAAGTGCCTGCCGAAAACGCTGACCTTGATGGGCGGGCCAATCGATACGCGAAAGGCGCCGACGTCGGTCAATACGCTGGCCACGCAGCGCCCGCACAGCTGGTTTGCCAATACAGTGATTGCAACAGTGCCCTATTCCTATCCCGGCGCGGGGCGGAAGGTTTATCCCGGTTTTCTGCAGCTCGCCGGCTTCATGTCGATGAATCTCGGCAATCACATGATGAGCCATTGGGAGATGTTCAAGCATCTGGTCCAGGGCGACGACGAGAGTGCCGACGCGACAAAGGATTTCTACGACGAATATCGTTCCGTCTGCGACATGACGGCGGAATTCTATCTGCAGACAATCGATGTTGTCTTCCAGCGCCACGCCCTGCCCGATGGCGAATATCTGCATCGCGGACTAAAGGTCGATCCCAAGGCTATTACCAAAGTTGCGCTGCTGGCCATCGAGGGCGAGCGCGACGATATTTCCGGCCTCGGGCAGACAAAGGCTGCGCTCGAAATCTCGACTGGACTGGAAGCGGGCCTGAAGCGCTACTATATGGCGGAAGGAACTGGCCACTACGGCATCTTCAACGGCAGCAAATGGCGTGAAAGGATTGCCCCGGTGGTCGAGGACTGGATCGCTTCGCACGATTAGAGGGCGGGCCGTGGCGACGATCCCGACATTTTGTTGAGAAGGACCCTCATGTCTCAAAATCAAGCCATTCTCGCGGGCGGCTGCTTCTGGTGCACCGAAGCCGTGTTTCAATCCCTCACCGGCGTCTCGGGCGTGGAAAGCGGCTACATCGGCGGGACAGTCACCAACCCGACCTACCGACAGGTCTGCGGCGGGGACACGGGCCATGCCGAAGCCATTCGCGTGACGTTCGATCCCGAACAGATTTCCTATGCCGACCTGCTCGACATCTTCTTTGCAACGCACGATCCGACCCAGCTCAATCGGCAGGGCAATGATGTGGGTACGCAATACAGGTCAGCCATCTTTCCCGATGGACCGGATCAAGAGGCAGAGGCGCGCGCTGCGATCGTGCGCAACCAGCCCGACTGGCCCCTTCCCATTGTGACCACGATCGAACCGATGGCGACTTGGTATCCAGCCGAAGACTATCATCAGGAGTATTGGAACGGCGAAGGCCAGCGCAATCCCTATTGCCTTGCCGTCATTCCGCCAAAGCTTGCCAAGCTCAGGAAAGGCTATGCGGAGCGGTTGAAGGCGAGTTGAAAGCGGAACAGGCCTCGGCAGCCGCATGGGATTAGACTGACAACTTCGCAACGTGTATCCTGAACTTGGGGAGGGATCACGACTGCGCTACTCGGCCTTCATCAGCTACAACCACAAGGATCGGATGTGGGCGAACTGGCTGCTCAAGCAGCTTGAGCGATACACCATTCCGAAAAGGCTGCACAGCCAAGATTCCCATCTTGGTATCCTCGGGAAACGGCTCCCTCCGGTTTTCCAGGATCGCGAGGAACTCGCCGCGTCGAGTGACCTGGCACAATCCGTCAGGGATGCGCTGCTCGAATCTGCGAGTCTCATTGTCATCTGCTCGCCCCACTCTGCTCGTTCGCGATGGGTGAATGAAGAGATTCGCACCTATATTGCTCTCGGGCGGCGCGACCGGATCCAGCTGCTGGTCGTCGATGGGGAAGCCCGCACGCCAAATCTTGCCGATTCCGAGGACGACAATGCCAGCTTTCCGCCAGCTTTGCTGGAAGGTGGCGGCCAAGAGCCACTCGCAGCCGATCTTCGGGACGAAGCAGATGGGAAAAGAGCCGCTGTCCTCAAGTTGCTCGCGGGTCTGCTGGGAGTTGGATATGACGAACTGCGACAGCGGGAACAGGCCAGGCGCCAAAAGCGACTGGCGATTATTACGGGGACCTCGGCGGTCGGCTTCGTCTTGATGTCCGGCCTGGCCGGCTTGGCGGTCATCGCCCGGAACGATGCTATCGCGCAACGCGATATAGCCCGCCAGAAAACCATGACTGCAGAGCGGACAGTCGAATTCGTCAAGTCGCTTTTCGAAGTATCCGACCCGTCAGAGGCGAAGGGCGCAAAGATTACTGCGCAGGAGATTCTCGACAAAGGCGCGGTGCGGATCTCCCAGTCTCTGGGCGATGAACCGACGGTCAAGG
Source organism: Sphingomonadaceae bacterium (assembly GCA_046348625.1). Lineage (GTDB taxonomy): Bacteria > Pseudomonadota > Alphaproteobacteria > Sphingomonadales > Sphingomonadaceae > Aquisediminimonas. The sequence goes on along the minus strand of JAXMDX010000001.1, from coordinate 70,479 downwards.
CAGAGCTTATGACCACGCTCAGCCAAGTCTATCTCGGGCTTGGTGCCTACAAGAAGGGTGACCAGATCATCCGTGATTCCCTGCGGCTGAATGTTGATGATCCAGGCGTGCGCGCACGGCAGCTGATGGCTCTGGGAGATTCCCAGACGCGGCAGGGCGAGTATCAAAAGGCAATTGCGACGTATGGCGAGGCTCTGAAATTGGCGCGAGCCGCGGATAGGGGCAATCCCGAATTCGTGTCACCGATCCTGATTGGGTTGGGCGAAGCAAAGTCCGCGATCGCTGATTATAGGGGAGCCGAAGCTGACATTCGGACCGCACTGGCCCTCGATATTGCCAGACACGGAAACCGGAATCCAGCCGTCGCTCGCGATCTGGAAGCGCTTGGTCTCAACTTTTTGACAGATGGTGAACTGGCAAAGGCGAGGCCTCTTTTTGAACGCGCACTGCAAATTCGCGTTCCAATACAGGGCATTGCCCATCCCCGTGTTTCTGAAGATCTCAATGAGCTTGGTTCGATCGCCTATCTGCAGCGTGATTCTGCGGCGGCGGAACGATACTGGTTGCGTGCGTTACGTTCCGACGAACTGGTCCTTGGGCCGAACCATCCGGACGTCGCGATCACGATCAACAATGTTGCCCGCGTCATGCTTGAAAGACGGGCGTTCGCGCAGGCCTATCCCTTGCTGCAGCGCGCCGTCGTCATCAACCTCCAACAGCGCAGTGAAACACATGATGATCTTGCCTTTACCTTTGCCAATCTTGCAATTGCAGAGCGCGGCCTGAACCGTCCAGTTGAGGCGGAAAGACTTTTCCGCAAGGCCTTGATGGCGGCCGAGATGCACAAACATCGCAACCGGGCCCCGATTCTGACCGAACTGGCTGACCTTCTATGCGAGAGGCGGGCATTTCCTGAAGCATTTGCAATGCTTGCGCGAGCGGAGCCTATCATGCGGTCGGATTATCCCGACGATCCTTGGCGATCGGCCTGGGTCGCAAACACGAAAGGCGGTTGTCTGATCGAAAGCGGCAGGCCAGATGAGGCCAGGCCAATCCTCATTGAGAGCATGCCCGATTTGCGGAAGCGATGGACGCCACTCTCGCTTTTTGGGCACAGGGCCGAACAGCGACTAAACAAGCTGCCCCAACGAACCAGCAGCCCACGAAACTGAAATGGTATTCGCGACATGATCAGCAGCGACCTGGACGCGGCCCACGAGGAGATCCGAAAGGCGCTGGCGCGCGGCGACATGTTCAAAGTCTTTGAGTTGGCCCGTGAAGGTTTGCTCGCATGGCCTAAAGACCCGCAGTTCCGATTCCTCCAGACACTTTCGCTCGCACGGCTCGGCGAACCATACGCCGCCATCCAATCCTATGATCGCAACCGTGTCTCAGAGATCGGCACAGAGGATGCAATCGCCCTCAAAGCGCGGTTGCTGAAGGATCTTGCGCTTCGCGCCGGTCCTGCAGAACAGGCCGGCCTCTTTCGGCAATCGAGTGAAACTTATCATCAGGCCAGCATGCTTGATGACGGATATTTTTCGAGGATCAATGAAGCCACAACGGCATTCCTCTCGGGAGATCGAGATCGTGCCGTTGCCTTGGCCGAAGCGATTGTCCGTCGTCCGGAGATTCTTAAACCAAAAGACTTTTTTTCCGCGGCGACACTGGGCGAAGCACAGCTGCTGTGTGGCAATTTTGCAGAAGCAGCGGAGGCATTCAAGGCGGCGCGCTGCCTTCCCGACGCCAATCCCGGTGGCATGGCCTCAACCACGCGCCAGGTTGGCATCATCTTGGCGCATCTCACGATCAACACGGACCTTCGGGAAACGCTGCTTGCCGCGATCCGGCCCGCTCCAATTCTCCATTATTGCGGCCATATGTTTTCGGACCATTGGAGCGGCGCTCGCGCGTTGGCATTGCAAATAGCCGCCGCTCTTTATGAGACCGGTTCGTCGATCGCCTATGGGTCGCTTGCTTGCGGTGCCGATATCATGATTGCCGAAGCTATCATCGAACGGGGTGGCGAGGTTCACGTCGTATTGCCATTTGCAGAAGATGACTTTCTTGAGACTTCGGTGAAAATGGGCGGGCGGGAATGGCTGCCCCGATACGAACATGCCCGCGCGCTGGCTGCTTCTGTTACCTTTGCCGCGCAAATGCCATTCGTGAATGACGATCATCAGTTTGCCTATTGTTCGAAGCTGGCCATGGGCACGGCGCGATTGCGATCGAAGACTATGCAAACGCACGCTGTGCAACTCGCGGTATGGGATGGAGCCCCCGGCACTTCGGTTGCCGGAACCGCTGCCGACATTGCCGAATGGCGCAGCCAGAACGGTGCCACGAGAATCATTTATGTCGAGCAGAATAGACCTCGCCTTGCGCTGCTGCCCCCTAAGCCTGTGACCACACAAACCTCCCGGTCAATCCATGCAATCATTTTTGCCGACTTCTCCGGCTTTTCGAAATTGAGCGAACAATTGCTGCCGGGCTTCCTCAATTTCGTCATGGGCGCGATCGGCACCATTCTGGGCAATCATGGAGATGCCGTTCTGTATCGGAACAGTTGGGGGGATGCGATCTACTGCGTAATCAGAACGCCCAATGAGGCTGCACTGATCGCCTTGGAAATTCAATCGGCGCTAGATCCGGCTCTACTCCATAAGGCGGGCCTTCCCGAAGAGGGCGGCATGAGGATCAGCCTCCATTGCGGTCCGATCTATGAAGATTTCGATCCGATACAGCAGGCGCGCACATTTTACGGGACGGAAGTCACGCTCGCAGCGCGGATCGAACCGCGCGTTCCGGTGGGCGCCATTTACACGACCCAGCAGTTTGCGGCCCTGATCGAGACGAAGGACGCACATCCTTTCCAGTTTGAATATGTCGGCAAAATGGAGCTGGCCAAAGACTATGGCGCGCGCATTCTCTACCGGCTGACACAGGCAAACGACGGGATCGTGACCCGTCAATCAAATGACGCATGAACAAAAGTAACCCTAATTGTGCCAATTCGGAACACTTTATGATTTATTCCAAGGAGTTAGATCCCAAATTGCGCATGTGGCCTTGTAGAGTCACCGATTAGGCTAGATATTTGGCCGTAAGGGTGAGTCGTTCTTCGCACGACAAATTGGGGGATGCCACATGCGCAAATATGCCTTGCTTGGACTTGCTTTGCTTCTGTCTGATATTGCGTTGCTGCCCACACCAGCAGAAGCCCGTCGAACGGCCATCGATCAATCCGGGTCTATAACCCTCTCCGGTTATTGCGATTTTGATGGGAGCGATTGTGACATAACCACTGTCCTTCCCTACTCGGTGGATTTTGGAGGCCCGAATGGATTTACCAACCAATTGCAGATTTTTGGCAACGGGTATTTGACGTTCCCATTCTCGCCCTTGGTCACTGTGCCCGGTGGACGCGGGTACTCCACCAGCAGTGTCATTTCGCCAGGCTACAACAGCAGCACAGACATCGATTTCCAAGGCTCAGGCAACGAAGTGTACAATCAGAGCGCACGAGTAGCGGTCGACGCCGCAGGCAATATTACTGCTGATTGGTTTACCTGCTTTGGCAACCAAAACTGTTTCGCAAATTCTTATTCCGTCGTGATGCGCCCTACAGTCGGAGGCTTTAACGTTTCGTTCAGATATTCTAACCCATCCATGTCTTTCGATTCTCCCTTCTACGCAGAGTATCGTTTCGGCCCAAATGCTCCTTCAGGGAGTTTCAATGCGCCCGTAGACCGAGACTTTTTCATCCCCGCCACATTCCGCGGACTGGCGTTATCCGCTGTGCCTGAACCGTCCGTCTGGGCCATGTTGATCCTTGGCTTCGGGTTTGTGGGAGCAAGCATGAGAAGGCGGGCGGAGCGCGTTTCGACCACAAAAGGACAACTAGCTTCAATCTAGCTCGGTGACTTGACCGTCAGGGAATTTGACGTCTGTGCAACGGCCCGAGACAGATGGTGCGACGATTCCAATGCGTTTGACTCAGCCGACGGCGCTGGCGTGACGTCAGGCGGAAGCCCGCCGCAGCCTGTCGTTGATCGCAGCTCCCAGGCCGATTTCCGGCACGGGCGCAACGGCTATGCGCGGAGGCGCCGAGGCGTCAGCATCATGGAGCGCACCGAAAAGCTGTGCTGCGGCTTCAACGAGATCGCCGCTGGCGCTCAACGTCGCGTCGCCACCTATGCCTCCAAAACCGATCAGCCATTCGTCTTGACCCGCGGATGTCGCATCAAGGCGAAGCGGCTTTGCGGGCGCATAATGGCTGGCAAGCTGCCCGGGCGCTTCAATTGCGCCGGAGTCCGACAGGGTGAGGCCAAGATCGATCGGGCCGGGGCGGAGCAGGCGGAGTGCCCCATCGTCGTCAACCGCAACGATTGTCGATTCCAGGCCGAGGCTCGTTGACCCCGCATCGACGATCATCGGGATGCGCCCTCCCAAGGATTTGAGGACATGTGCCGCACAAGTCGGGCTGATGCTGCCGCTTGCGTTGGCAGAGGGTGCGGCAAGCGGCGTGCCGCAGGCCGCAAGCAAGGCCAGCATTGCGGGGTGGGCCGGAACGCGGAGCGCAATCGTCTGCAGGCCGGCGGTCGCGAGGCTGGCGATCCCGCTGTCGGGCCTGAGCGGAAGAACGAGCGTCAAGGGGCCTGGCCAAAAGCGCTGCGCAAGGTCGCGCGCCACAGGGTTGAAGATCGCGATCCGCTCTGCCGTCGCCAGATCGGGAACATGGACGATCAACGGATTGAAGCTCGGGCGCCCTTTTGCAGCGTAGATCCCGGCAACAGCGATGCCATCCGTCGCGTCGGCAGCAAGGCCATAGACCGTTTCCGTAGGCATGGCGACGCATTGCCCCTGCGCAACCAGTGCGGCGGCACTTGCAATCGCTTCAGCGCCAAAAGGCTGGACAAGCGTTTCGAAAGGCGGTCTTTCAGTCTCCACGTTGTGCCGCTAGAGCGCAGCATCCGATCACGCAAGCCAGCGGTAAAACGATAGATGACCTACACACCACCAATAGCCGAACAGCGTTTCGTTCTCGACACCGTGACCGGCATTGCCGAATTGGCCGGGCACGCTGCCTTTGCAGAAGCAACGCCCGACATGGTCGATGCCATACTTGAGGGCGCAGGCGCGATTGCGGCCGGCGAATGGGCCCCGCTCAACCGGGTCGGAGATACGAACAATCCCAAGTGGGTTGACGGCAAGGTCACCATGCCGCCGGGGTTCAAGGCCGCCTATCAGGCCTATGTCGACGGAGGCTGGGGAACGATCGACGGGCCAACCGGATTTGGCGGGCAAGGCCTGCCGCACGCGCTGGCCTTTGTCGTGCTTGAAGACCTTGGCACGGCCAATATGGGCTTCACCCTGTGCCCGATCCTGACATCGGGCGCGGTTGAAGCCCTGCTGGCTCACGGCTCCGACGAACAGCGCGCACTCTACCTGCCCAAGCTTGTGACCGGTGAATGGTCCGGCACGATGAACCTGACGGAGCCGACGGCCGGGTCCGACGTCGGCGCGTTGCGTGCAACCGCGACCCCCAATCCCGATGGCAGCTACAACATCAAGGGCACGAAGATCTTCATCACCTTTGGCGAGCATGACCTTGCGGAAAATATCGTGCACCTGGTCCTCGCCCGCACGCCGGGCGCGCCAGCGGGCACGCGGGGCATTTCGCTGTTCCTCGTTCCCAAGATCCGGCCCGACGGGACCGAGAACGATTTGCGTTGCGTGTCCATCGAGCACAAGCTGGGCATTCATGCTTCCCCGACTGCCGTCATGTCCTATGGCGACAATGACGCCTGCACAGGCCATCTGATCGGCCCGGAAATGGGCGGGATGCGGGCGATGTTCACCATGATGAACAATGCCCGGCTGAACGTCGGGCTGCAGGGCGTCCAGATTTCCGAACGCGCAACGCAGCAGGCTCTGGGCTACGCCTCCCAGCGCATCCAGTCTGCTCGCGCTTCGGGACCAGGCGCGCAGCCGGTGGCCATCATCGAGCATCCGGACGTGCGGCGCACGCTCCTGCGCATGAAGGCTCTGACGCAGGGCGCTCGCGCATTGCTTTATTACGCGGCGGCACAGGTCGACCGGAACCACCTCGGGATCGAGGGCGCGCGGCAGCGGCTCGATCTTGTCACGCCCCTTGCGAAGGCATGGGGAACGGATGTCGGGTGCGAAGTCGCGTCGCTGGGCATCCAGGTGCACGGCGGCATGGGATTCATCGAGGAAACGGGTGCTGCCCAACATTATCGCGATGCCCGCATTGCCCCGATCTATGAGGGGACCAACGGCATACAGGCGGCAGACCTTGTCGGACGCAAACTGGCGGGTGACGGCGGCTCCGGGCTCACGGCGCTGATTGCCGACATGCGCGCCGAAGCCAGGGACGCGGGCCTTGTGGCGTTGATCGACGCAGTGGAAGGCATCGGGCAATGGATGCTTGAGGCCGATGTGGATGATCGACTTGCCGGCAGTGTCCCCTTCCTGACGATGACATCGGTCGCAACCGCGGGCTGGCTGCTCGAACGGCAGGCCCGCGTCGCCGCGGAACGGCTAGCGGCGGGACTGGGTGATCCAGCATTCCTGAAGGCCAAGCAGGCAAGTGTCGCGTTTTTCCTCGCTCATATCGTGACCGAGGCCCTCGGGCTCGCAGCATCTGCGAGGGCGGGTGCTGCCATGCTCTATTCGCTCAACGCGGAGGACTTGGCAGCCTGAGGCTTTGGGGGACAGGCAAACGCGGGGACGGGTTGGCTCCGCACCGTCTCCCCGGTGAACACCCGGACGCTTCACGCAATAAAATTGCTTGAGGGTTCGGGATTCGCCGCTAGTCTCGGCCGCCATGACGCCGGAACATCGGCACAGAAAATCATAAAAGGGGAGCGCACGGCGCCATGACAGATAGTATCAACGAAGCTCCAGTCGAACCCGGTGCCGCACCGATGAATGTCGGGGCCGTTGATCTTGGCGCAACGGGGGGCTGGTTTGGCCATCCCCGGCAATTGAAGCGCCTCTTCACGACCGAAATGTGGGAACGCTTTGGCTATTATGGCATGCGCGCGATCCTCACGCTCTACCTCGCCAACCATTTTCTTTTCAGCGACACGACAACCGCCGGGCTCTATGGCGGCTTCACGGCGCTGGTTTACCTGACGCCGCTCGTCGGCGGCCTGATTGCCGACAATTACCTCGGCTCCAAGCGCTCGGTGAAGTTTGGCGCTCTGATGATGTCATTGGGCTATTTCATTCTCTGCTTCAGCGGCACCGGTGACTCTGCAAAGCCGTTCGCGACAATCGACGGCCAGAAATATGAAATCACTGTGCAGGGAACGGGCGAACAGGCCACGAAATCCGTAACCCTTGGCGGACAACCGCTCGTGATCCGGGGCAATGAAGACAAATCGGTCTCGCTGATCGCAGCCGATGGCAAGGAAGCGCGCAAGTTTGAGGAAGGCGCGTTCAAGTCCGACGGCGAACGATCCCCCTTCTTCGTCCTGATGCTCCTGCTCGGGCTTTCGACCGTCACAATCGGCAACGGCTTCTTCAAGCCCAACATCTCGACCATTGTAGGATCGCTCTATGCTGATGGCGACCGACGCCGCGATGCGGGTTTCACGATATTCTACATGGGCATCAACCTTGGGTCGCTCATTTCGCAATTCTTCTGCCCGATCCTGGCGCAAACCGTCGGATTCTGGGCAGGGTTCGGGCTGGCTGCAGTCGGCATGGCCTGTTCATGGCTTCTGTTCCAGTTCGATGGCGGACGGCTGAAGGGCTATGGCGAGCGGCCAGAGAATGCGGATGCCGGTAAGGACTGGTATATCTATGGCGGCGCACTCGCGACGATACCGCTCTTCTGGTTCCTCTTTTCGAACCTCATGAACTATGTGAAGCCGGCCGAGGGAACAGGCATCGTCGGCTATGTGCTGGGCCTGCCGATCATGGGCAAGGCGCTGTTCCTGACATTTCTGTTCGGCGTTCCTCTCATCCTCCTCTGGTCCTGGTTCAAGGGGTCGAAAAAGGAATTTCAGATGATGGTCGCGGCCATGGTCCTGATCGTCTTCAACGTGGTCTTCTGGACCCTGTTCGAACAGGCCGGGTCATCGCTGACGCTCTTTGCCGAACGGAATACGGTGCTGGAGATCGGCTGGACGGCTCCATTGTTTGCAATGTTTCGCGACTATGCCGTGTCCTATTATCTGGTGGCTGCGGGGCTGGCATTCGGGCTCGCCTGGCTCGCTCATTGGTTCTTTGCCAATGGTGAGGAACCAGCGACGCGCCGTTCGATGGGCATCGGCTTTGGCGTGGTCGGCCTGCTGTCTTTTGCCGGTCTCGTCTACATCAAGTCGGGCCTGATCGAGCAGCCGGTCTATCTGATGCCTGCAGGACAGACACAGATTTTCAATGCGCTGTTCATTGTCCTTCTAGCCCCCATTTTCAGCATGATCTGGGGCGCGCTTGCCAGGCGCGGCCTGGAGCCTTCAATTCCGATCAAGTTCGCCATTGCCCTGATGGGCGTCGGCGCCGGGTTCCTGTTCCTCGTCTGGGGCGCAAGCTTTGTCGGGTCCGAGTTCAAGGTCGGCATGGTCTGGCTGGCCGGACTCTACCTGATCCACTCGATTGCAGAACTCTGCATTTCACCGGTCGGCCTGTCGATGATCACGAAGCTCTCTATTGCGCGGATCGTCGGCATGATGATGGGCGTCTGGTTCCTCTCGATCTCGGTCGCGCAATATTTTGCCGGGATGGTTGCGCAGGTCGCGAGTGTCGAAACCGTTGGCGGGCAGGTTACCAACCTGAAGGTCAGCCTTGACACATACATCGGCGTCTTCACGACGATTGGTGAGGTCTCGATCGGGATAGGGGTGCTCTTGTTGCTCTTCTCCTTCCCGCTGAAATATCTGATGCACGGAGTGAAATAGGCATGCGTACCAGTTGGATATTGATTGCAGCACTGCTCGCCGGGTGTACCGCCGGGTCTGGCGCCAAGCCTGCCACAGTGGCGGACAAGGCGGCCCCGGCAAAGGTCAATGCCGATCCTTATCCTTCCACCTACAAACCCTACCCCGGGGTCGCGACAGCGATCCGCAATGTGACCATCTTTGATGGAGAGGGCGGTCGCTTTGAAAAGGGCGTCGTCTTCTTTTCAGGCGGAAAGATTGTCAGCGTCGGTGGGCCTGAAACCCCGATCCCGGCCGATGTCGCGGTGTTTGACGGAACTGGGAAATGGGTGACGCCGGGGATTATCGATGTGCACTCGCATCTGGGTGACTATCCCTCTCCCGCTGTCGCGGCCCATTCGGATGGCAATGAAGCGACGGGGCCCGTCCGGTCCGAAGTCTGGGCGGAACACAGCGTCTGGCCGCAAGACCCCGGGTTCAGCCGCGCACTGGCCAATGGCGGTATCACGACACTCCAGATCCTGCCTGGCTCTGCCAATCTTTTCGGCGGGCGGTCGGTCGTGCTCAAGAATGTCTATGCGCGCACGGTACAGGGCATGAAGTTTCCCGGCGCGCCCTATGGGCTGAAGATGGCCTGCGGTGAAAACCCGAAGCGCGTCTATGGCGGTCGCGGGCAGATGCCGTCGACCCGGATGGGGAACATGGCGGTCAATCGCCAGACATGGATCCGCGCTGCCGAATACAAGCGCAAGCTCGACAAGGGCGAAGCCGTAACTCGCGACCTTCAGCTGGAGACGCTGGCTGGCGTCCTCTCCGGCGACATCCTTGTCCAGAACCATTGCTACCGCGCGGACGAGATGGCGCAAGTCATCGATATGGCGAAGGAATTCGGCTACAAGATCACGGCGTTTCATCACGCGGTGGAAGCCTACAAGATTGCCGACCTGCTGAAGGAAAACGGCATTTGTGCCGCGATGTGGGCAGACTGGTGGGGCTTCAAGATGGAATCCTATGATGCCATCAACGAGAATATTCCGCTCGTCGCGCAAGCCGGCGCCTGCGCGATTGTCCATTCCGACGATCCCAACGGGATTCAGCGGCTTTATCAGGAAGCAGCCAAGGCGCTTGCTGACGGTCGACGCATGGGCATCAATATTTCCGACGAAGTTGCCTGGGAATGGCTGAGCTTCAACCCCGCAAAGGCCTTGGGCATTGCGGACAAGACCGGCAGCCTGAAGCCCGGAAAGATGGCGGACGTTGTCTTGTGGAACGGCAATCCCCTTTCCGTCTACACGCGCCCGGAAAAAGTCTGGATCGATGGCGCGCTCCTGTACGACGCGAACGATCCCAAACTCCGACCGGTCAGCGATTTCGAACTGGGCCAGCCGGGTGAAGGAGACACGAAATGAGGCGTCTGCTTCTTCCCCTTCTCGCTCTGGTATCCACAACCGCACTTGCCCAGACGATAGCCATTACCGGCGGCAAGGTCGTCATCGGCGACGGGAGCGCACCGATTGACGGAGGCACAGTCGTGATCGCCAATGGCCGTGTGATTGCGGCGGGCAGCACTGTTGCCATCCCTGCCGGCGCGCAGCGGATCGATGCGACCGGAAAATGGGTCACGCCGGGTATCGTTGCGGGCTTTTCGCGGATCGGACTGGCCGGGGTCGATGGCGTTGACGAAAGCAATGATACTGCAGCGAAATCATCGCCTTTTTCCGCGTCGCTCGATATTGCGCTGGCGGTCAATCCCGATGTGGAGGCCATTTCGGTCAACCGCGCAGCGGGTGTGACGCGAGCCGTCGTCTCGCCGGACGCCGGCAATGCCATCTTTGCCGGCCAGGGTGCTGTGATCGACACGGGTGCCGACCATGATCCGATTACGCGGGCCAGGGCGTTCCAGTTTGTCGAATTCGGCCAGACCGGCGCCAGTCGGGCTGGCGGCAGTCGACCAGCCATTTTCGCGACATTCCGAAATGCCCTTGCGGAAGCGCGCGACTATCAGCTGGGCCGCCTGCGCGAAGATTCGCTGCTCAAGCGCGCCGATACTGCGGCACTCGTGCCCGTGATCACGGGTTCACAAAAACTGGTCGTCCACGCCGAGAGCGCGACCGACATTCTGGCCGTCCTCTCGCTCAAGCGCGAATATCCGACACTTTCGCTCGTCCTTGTTGGCGTGACCGAGGGCTGGCGCGTTGCGGACAGAATCGCAGCTGCGGGCGTTCCTGTGATTGCGTCGGCCGTGAATGATTTGCCGGCCGCATTCGACCAGATTGCGGCAACGCAATCCAATGTCGGGCGAATGAAGGCTGCCGGCGTCACAGTCGCGATCGGCATGATTGATGACGATGACACGCGTCAGGCGATGCATGGCGCGCAATATGCTGGAAACCTCGTCGCGCTGACCCGTGTTCCGGGTGCGACCGGGCTTTCGTGGAATGATGCCTTTGCTGCGATCACGTCAAAGCCGGCGCAGGCGATCGGCATGGGAAGCGAAATCGGTTCGCTGCAGCCCGGACGACGCGGCGATGTCGTGATCTGGGATGGGGACCCCCTAGAAGTGACATCGGGGGTTGAAGCCGTCTGGATCGATGGCGTCCGCCAACCGCTGGATACACGCCAGACCCGCCTCAGGGCGCGCTATGCACACCCGCAGGAGGGCAATCTGCCAAAAGCCTATGATCGCTGAAAATCTGAACTGGAGACGTCCATGCTGATTATTGCGCTGACAAGCTTTGTAGGGACGCATTTTCTCTTGTCCCATCCATTCCGCGCTCCGCTGGTCAAGGCCCTGGGGGCAAACGGTTTCATGGGGCTCTATTCGCTGATTGCGCTCGGAACGTTCGTCTGGGTCATTCAGGCTTTTGGGGCGGCGCCGACCGCCATGCCACTGTGGACGGCTGGCGATGGCCTATGGGCCCTTGCATCGGCCCTCATGCTGATTGGCAGTATCCTCTTTGTCGGATCCCTGTTTGGCAATCCTGCCCTTCCCGGCCCGCCGGGCAAGATCAATACGGCACGGCCTGCACGCGGCGTCTTCGCCATCACCCGCCATCCCATGATGTGGGGCTTTGCCCTTTGGGCGCTGGTCCATCTGCTGGTCAGCCCGCAACCCAAGGTGCTCGCGCTCACTTTGGCGATCGGCTTCCTCGCGATCTTTGGTTCAGTCGGGCAGGATGCGAAAAAGGCTGCACTGATGGGCGATGGCTGGCGTGACTGGGCCAGCCGGACGAGCTTCCTGCCCTTCGGCAACCAGATTGCCGGCAAGAGCGGCTGGGCCACCGCCTGGCCGGGGCGCACGGTTGCGCTGGCCGGGATCCTGTTGTGGCTCGTCGCAACCTACCTTCACCCCATGCTCGGCGCGCCTGTTGCCGGCATCTGGCGCTGGATGGTTGGGTAGAGATGCGCCAAGCCTATGGTTGGTTTTTAGTATTTGGCATCACTCTGGCGCATTTTACGCCTGCGCAGGCTTGTGAATGCGTTGGATATTCAACAGGACTCGAAGCATTGCAGGCTGAAATCAAGCGCTTGCCACATTATGACGCAGCGATTGACGGAGTCGTTGTTAGAGTTTCCCGAGATGCATTCGGCAGGGGATATACTGCATACTTAACGCCCCGGCATATTTGGTTCGGGCCTCGTCAAAGTCTTTTTTTGGTCAAGAAGACCACTGAGTGCCAAGATGATTTCTTTGAGGGTGAAACTGTTCGCGTGGCGCTGACCCTCACGCCGCAGAATACCGGTTCGTTTGCCCGCTTCATAGCGTTGTTCTGGCCGACGCGTCCGACCTATGGTGCAGGTCTTTGTTCAAATTTTGCACAAGCAATGGATTACGCTCGCATGCGCAAAGCAGTAATGAAAAGGGCGCAGCGCTAAATCCGCACCATCTTCATGCCGCGTTCGCCATAGCGCGGGCCGGACGTCCCCCCGACGGGCGCTGCCGTTTCCAATGTTTCGAGGTCTTCGAGGTCAAGCACAAGATCGACCGCGCGAGCGCTATCCTCCAGCGTCATGCGGCGCTTGAAGCCAGGGATCGGTACGATATCGTCTCCCTTGGCAAGCAGCCAGGCAAGAGCGATCTGGGCATTGGAGGCACCATGCTTGGCCGCGACTGAAGAAATCGCTTCGACGACCTTCATATTGGCAGCGAAATTGTCCCCCTGATAACGCGGATCGTTTCGCCGCCAATCATCGGCAGGCAAATCGTCGAGGCTGGTTATCGTGCCAGCAAGGAAACCCCGACCGAGAGGCGAATAGGGCACAAAACCGATTCCGTTTTCGCGGCAGACGTCCAGAATTTCGTCTTCCACTTCTCGTTCCCAAAGCGAATATTCCGACTGCAAGGCCGCAATCGGGTGAACTTTCGCCGCGCGGCGGATCGTTTGTGGTCCGGCCTCGGACAAGGCGATATGACGGACCTTTCCTTCCTTCACGAGGTCGGCCATCCCGCCGACGGTTTCTTCGATCGGAACGTTGGGATCGACCCGATGCTGGTAGAACAGGTCGATTGTGTCGATGCCCAGCCGCTTCAGTGATCCTTCGCAGGCCCGGCGCGCATTTGCGGGCGATCCATCAATCCCCACGGGCTGATTGCCTTCCCAACGCATCGCGAATTTGGTGGCGATGACCAACCCGTCTCGCTTCCCCTTGATCGCGGCGCCAACCAGTTCCTCATTGGCAAACGGTCCATACATTTCGGCCGTGTCGAAGAAGGTCAGGCCAAGATCAATCGCGCGGTGGATGGTCGCCGTCGATTCCGTGTCGTTGGCATTGCCGTAGTTGATGTTGCCTTCGCGGACCATCGGCATGCAGCCGACACCGATTGCGGAAACTTTCAGGCCCTGACCCAGCGTGCGGTATTTCATCTTGCTCTCCTCAATCCTTCTGGCGTTCGGCGACCGTTGCAGTCACGGCCATGTCCATCGTCACATTGCCGAGGGTCCGGAAGATGTCCGGAAATGTCTCGACTGCGATGAGCAGGCCCAGCGGTTCTACTGGTACACCCATTGCGAGGCAAATGGGTGCAATGGAACTCACGAAACTGACCGATCCGGGCAAGCTGACGGCGCCGAGAGTCGTGGTGGCCCCTGCTGCGACACCGATGGCAATCTGGGTCGGGCTCAGGTCCAGACCGAACCAATAGGCAATATAGAGGGCGACGCCCAGGTTCATCGCCGGACCTGTAGCGCGAAAGATGGCGACAGCCATCGGCAAGACCACATCCGCCTTTGCTTCATCGACACCCAATGCCTTCACACCCCGCAGCATTGCCGGCAGTGACGCGAGTGACGACTGGGTCGAGATTGCAACGGCCTGCGCCTCAGCCGAGGCCTTGAAAAAGGCGGGGAGCCCGCGTCGCGCGCCAAGGACTGCAAGCACGAACGACGCAAGCCAGACGATCACACCAAGGGCTGACAGGATGAACACATAATGGGCAAGAGCGCCCAGCGCCGCCGTCCCGGCCTTTGCGCCAACCACGAATGCCAGGGCGAAGACGCCAATCGGTGCAATCGACAATACCCAATTGATGATCACGACCATCGCATCGGCAATTGCTTCGAACAGGCCCGTGATCGATTTGCGCTTTTCAGGGGGCAAGCGAAGGGCTGCAAAGGCAAAAGCGGCAGTGAAGATCATCAGCGGCAGGATGGCATCGGCAGACGCGGCAGCAATCGGATTGGTCGGCACCATGGCGCGGACGAAATCACCGAAGGGCGGTACTGCGCCGGGCTTTGTCGCGCTGCCCAGCGCGAGCTTCAGCGCGTCCGCTGCACCTTCCGGCATAGGAAACAGCGTGAGCAAGGTCGGGATCATGACGGCGGCGAGAAGTGACGAACTCCACAGGATCGCGAGCATCGTCAGCACGGCACGGCCAGCCAGCCGTCCCGCGCGGGCTGCATCTGCCGTCTGTGCGATTCCGGTGATGAGGAGGGCCACCACAAGCGGCACGACCGTCATGCGCAAGCCGTTGAGCCACAGCGTCCCGATCACATCCGCTACATCGACGAACCGGGTGCCCGCAACAACACCCAGAAGGATGCCGCCAACAAGGGCTATCAGAATGATGAGTGTCTTTGACATCGGGGGCTGTCTCTCCTTTTCGGGAGTGATACACAGGCCGCAAGGAGAGGCAAACAATGACTTCAAGACTCTGCCAGCAACTTGGCATCGAATTTCCCCTTTTTGCATTCAGCCATTGCCGTGACGTTGTCGCGGCCGTGAGCAAGGCCGGCGGTTTCGGTGTTCTTGGCGCTACGGCCTTCAATCCGGAACAATTGGCAATCGAACTCGACTGGATCGATGCCCATGTCGACGGCAAGCCCTATGGACTCGATGTCCTCATCCCCGAGAACATGGCCGTTAAATCGGAAAAGGACCTCACTTCGAAGAAGCTGGCCGAGCGAATTCCCCAGGGTCACAAGGATTTTGTCGATCAGCTCCTCAAGGCGCACGGGGTCGAAGGTGCGGGCGATCATGCGCGGGCGCGCAGCGACGATGCGCCGCCGCCGTTCTGGCCCGAGGAAGCAATGGAACTGCTTGAAGTCGCTTTCAAGCATCCCATCAAGATGATCATCAATGCACTGGGCGTGCCGCCGCCAGCCATGATCCAGATGGGTCGTGATCATGGCGTGCCGGTCGCTGCCCTTGCTGGCGCCAAGGAGCATGCGCTGCGGCTTGCAGCCGCAGGCGTCGACATCATTGTCGCGCAAGGTGGCGAAGCGGGTGGCCATTGCGGCGAAGTGTCGACACTGGTGCTCATCCCGGAAGTCGTGCGCGCCTTGAAGGCCGAAGGCTATGACTGCCCGGTTCTCGCCGCAGGCGGAATCATGACAGGCGAACAGATGGCGGCCTGCATGGCGATGGGGGCGGCAGGCGCCTGGACCGGTTCTGTCTGGCTCGCCACACTGGAAAGCGAGACAAGCCAGATATTCCGCGAGAAGATGGTCGATGCACGGTCCCGCGACACCGTGCGTTCGAAGGGCCGGACCGGCAAATACTCGCGCCAGCTGAAATCGGCCTGGACCGAAGCCTGGGAGGGACCGGAAAGCCCGGGGGCTCTGCCGATGCCGATGCAGTCGCTGATCGCAGAACCTGCCATACACCGCGCCACCAAGGCAGCCGAGGGCGGCAACGCAAAGGCGCGGGAACTGGTCACCTATTTCGTCGGGCAGGGCGTCGGGCTGGTCAGCAACATCACCTCTGCCCGATCGGTGGTGCAGGATTTCATGCAGGACTATGCGACCGCGGTGGAAACGCTGAACGCAGCCTTTGACTAGACGCTTCATCGCAGCCGGGTTCGGGCTTTTGGCGCTTCTTCCCGGCTGCGTCGCAAGCATCGCGCCACGGTCATCCTATCGGGCGACTGTCATCGTCTCCTTTGCTGCGGACGGATCAGAAAGCGTCCGTGCCACAGGCATTGCGGACCCGGCAACCCGCCGCCGGGTCGCTGCGGATGACCCTGTGCGGATTGCCTCAATCTCCAAGCTGGTGACTGCGCTGGGCGTGATGCGGCTAGCCGAAGCCGGGACCCTCTCGCTCGATCGCGACGTGTCGGACTGGCTGGGCTGGCGATTGCGCAATCCGGCATTTCCCGATGCGCCCGTGACGCTCCGCATGCTTCTGTCACATCAGTCAAGCCTCACGGATGGTGCGGACTATGTCATCCCGCTTGGCGAGACACTGGAGCAACGCCTGCGCGATCCACGTGCTTGGGATACGGATCATCGGCCTGGCAGCTATTTCCGATACACCAATCTCAACTTTCCCGTCGTCGCCAGTGTCATGGAAAAAGCGACCGGGGAACGCTTTGACCGCTTGATGACGCGACTCGTCTTTGACCCCTTGAAGATCGATGCCTGCATGAACTGGACAGGATGCAGCGGCGCGGCCATTGCCCGCGCCGTGGTGCTGACCGATGCTGAAGGGAATGTTCGCCGTGACGATCTCAAGGGCAACCGGCCGACCTGTCCCGTGGTTCCGGCAGCGGACGGATCTTGCGACCTTTCTGCCTACCAGCCCGGCACCAATGGTGCGCTCTTTTCCCCACAGGGCGGCGTGCGCATCTCCATGCGGGATCTCGGCAAAATTGGTGCCGTGATCCTGCGCGGGGGAGATGGGTTCCTTTCGGCCCAGTCGATTGCCGCGCTGATTGGTCCGGAGTGGCGCTTTGACGGCACCAACGGGGATACCGAAAAGGGTTTCAATTGTACCTATGGTCTGGCTGTCCAGACCCTATCGACCGCGCGACCCGGCTGCAAGGATGATCCCTTTGGCGACGGGAAACCCAGGATCGGGCATGCCGGTGAGGCCTATGGACTGCGATCGGGACTTTGGCTGGATCGCGACCGCAAACGCGGGATCGCTTTTTTCACAACGGCCATTCCTGACGATGCCCCTTCCGGACGATCCGCCTTCACGACGGCTGAAGAAATCATTCTGCGACGCTAGAAACTACCGGCCAGCGCCAAAACCACGCCCACTCCCACGGTCAACAGGCCTGCAAGTTCGCTTCGGGCCAAGGGCTCGCGCAGATAGTAGCGCCCGAAGGCCAGCGTAAAGATCACCTCCACTTGTCCCACGGCGCGGACAAGCGCGACGGGCGCTGTTGCAAAGCCGGTGAACCAGCAGGCGGACCCCATTGCCGCAAGCAACCCAACCTGCCCGGAAACGCGCCAGCTTCGGGCAATGCGGGCCAGCTGTTCGCGCTCCCGAACTGCCACATAGGCGCCCTGCAACAGGGCCTGGAGCCCGAGAACCGCCACGAGCGTCACCAGCGCTGCAAGCACCTTGTCGGTCGTCTCTACCACCAAAGTCGCGCGCTTGATGAACACGGACGTAAGTGCGAACAGGAGCCCGGCCCCCAGCCCACACAGCGCCGCAGGCTGAGCAAGTTCGCTCAGGCGAGGCCGTTGCCCGCCAGCCGACAGGACGACGACACCCACGACGCCCACACCGATGCCGATCCATGTCAGGACCGACAGATGTTCGCCAAGCAGGATCATCGCAAGGATCGCCCCCTGCACGGCTTCTGTCTTCGCATAGGCGGAGCCGACCACATAGTTGCGAAACCCGAAAGCCAGGATGAGCAGGTTCGTGCCAAGGATCTGCGCGACGCCGCCCATCGCGGCATGGACCCAGAAGCCATCATGATGACCGGGGAGAGTTGCCTTGGCAAAGAACAGATAGGTTGCGAGCAACAGGCATCCGACAGGAAATCCGAACAGATAGCGCACGAGTCCGGCAGCATTGACCGAAAGCTCTGCCCGCACGCGCTGCTGCACGGCTGTCCGCCAGGCCTGGAAGAGCCCGGCGAGAAATGTGGCGGGAAGCCAGATCACGCGGGCTGCAGCAACCCTTCGTCAGCAATCTTCTTCTTCCACACGAGCGGGGCCGTCACATGGACATTTTCGCCCTGGCTATCGACCGCCACCGTCACAGGCATATCCTGCACAGTGAATTCATAGATCGCTTCCATCCCGAGGTCTTCGAAGCCGACGACCTTTGATGCCTTGATGGCGCGGGCGACGAGATAGGCCGCGCCACCGACAGCCATCAGATAGGCCGACTTGTGGTTTGCGATACTCTGCGTCGCAGCCGGCCCGCGTTCTGCCTTGCCGACACAGGCGAGCAGGCCCTGATCGAGCATCATGTCCATGAACTTGTCCATGCGGGTCGCTGTCGTCGGGCCGGCCGGGCCGACAATTTCATCCCGCACGGGATCGACCGGTCCGACATAATAGATGACGCGGCCCTTGAAGCTGACGGGCAAGTCCTCACCCTTGGCCAGCATGTCGGCGATGCGTTTGTGCGCGGCATCGCGGCCCGTGAGCATCTTTCCGTTGAGAAGCAGCCGGTCACCCGGCTTCCAGCCTGCGACGATTTCGGGCGTCAGCGTGTCGAGATCGACATGGATTGCTGCCTTGTCCGGCGTCCAGTTCACGTCGGGCCAGCCAGAGAGCTTGGGTGGCTCGAGATAGGCCGGGCCGGACCCGTCGAGATGGAAATGCGCATGGCGCGTCGCGGCACAATTCGGAATCATCGCCACGGGCTTCGAGGCGGCATGCGTCGGATAATCCATGATCTTCACATCGAGAATCGTCGCAAGGCCACCAAGCCCTTGCGCTCCGATGCCAAGCGCATTCACCTTGTCGAATATCTCGATCCGGAGACGCTCGATATCGTTCTGTGGCCCGCGTGCCTTCAGCTGGGCCATATCGATGTCACCCATCAGCGATTCCTTGGCGAGCGTCATGGCCTTTTCCGCCGTCCCGCCGATACCGATCCCGAGCATGCCCGGCGGGCACCAACCGGCGCCCATCTGCGGGACCATCTCCAATACCCAGTCCACAATGGAATCCGACGGGTTGAGCATCTTGAACTTGGACTTGTTCTCGCTGCCGCCGCCCTTCGCAGCCACTTGCACGTCGACATGATGACCCGGCACCATTTCGACATTCAGCACACACGGCGTATTGTCCCGCGTGTTCACCCGTGTGAAAGCCGGATCGGCAAGGATCGAGGCGCGCAGCTTGTTGTCCGGGTGGAGATAGGCACGGCGCACGCCTTCATCGACGACGTCCTGCAGCGCGCGATCAGAGTCGAGCATGCAGCCCTGCCCCCATTTGATGAAGACGGTGACAATGCCCGTGTCCTGGCACAGTGGGCGATGCCCTTCGGCGCACATGCGACTGTTGGTCAGGATCTGGGCAATCGCATCCTTGGCCGCCGGGCCCTGTTCTGCGCGATAGGCATCCCCCAACGCACGGATATAATCCATAGGGTGGTAATAGGAGATATATTGGAGCGCGTCGGCAACGCTCTCGATGAGATCCGCTTCACGAATGATGGTCGGCATGGCGAGCCCCTGAGAATTGGCAAACAGGGGCTCGCCTTAGACCGGCCTTCTAAGAGATTGCAACGATTGGCAGGCTGCGGATGCGTTTTCCGGTGGCCGCAAAAAGGGCATTGGCAAGTGCCGGGGCCGACGGCGGGACCCCGGGTTCGCCAAGTCCGCCCATCGGGGCACCGCTTTCAAGGAAATGCACATCGATGCTGGCAGGCGCACCTTCCATTTTCAGGATCGGGTAATCGCCAAAATTGCTTTGCACGACGGCGCCCTTTTCAAGGGTGATGGCTTCACCCACGGCAGTAGACAGGCCCATCACGATGCCGCCCTGGATCTGGTTTTCACCGTTCGACGGATTCACGGTCCTTCCGCAATCGACAACTGCGTAAACCTTGTGAATCTTGGGTGTACCATCGTCCTTCACGGATGCCTCAATGACTTGGCCAACAATCGTCTGGAACGATTCAACAATGGCAACGCCGCGGCCGACACCCGCGGGAAGCGGTGTTCCCCAGCCGGATCGTTTTGCCACTTCGTTGAGGACAGCAAGGTGGCGGGAACCGGGCTTCAGATGCCGGGCACGGAATTCGACCGGGTCTGCGCCTGCGGCTGCGGCCAGTTCGTCCATGAAGCACTCATTGTAAAAGCCGTGCTGGGTACTGTTGACCGAACGCCAGGCACCCGTTGTCTGGTTGGACTCATGCTTGAAGAGGCGGCGAGACACGGCTGGCAGGTCATAGATGAATGTCGCTTCGCCCTCGATGCCCTCCGTCTGGGCATAGTCATTCCGCCAGGCTGCGATCTTGCCGTCTTTGCCGATTGCAGCCGTCAGATGCGCCGAACTTTGAGGACGATAGGCGCCTTGCGTCACCTCTTCCTCGCGGCTCCAGATCAACTTCACGGGATAGGGCAGTTGCATGGCCAGCTTGGTGACCTGTTCGACAATTTCGACATACATCGGCAATCGCCGACCGAAGCTCCCGCCGCTCGCCATCGGGTGGAATGTCACGTCATCGGCAGAAAGCCCCGAGAACTTGACTGCCGCCATCTTGGTGGCCAGCGGATCCTGGAGCCCACCCCAGATGTCGAGTTTGCCGTCTTTGTGATGTGCGGTCAGTGCGAAAGGTTCCATCATTGCGTGATGCAGGAACGGGAGGCGGAAATCTGCCTCGACACGCTTGGCGCCAGACGTTTTCAGCCCAGCCTCGACATCGCCTTCGCCCGCTTCGCTTTCGACCTTCCCGGCCTTGCGGAGCGCATCATGCGCGGCAAAGATCGACGCGGTCGAAATCGCGCCATTGCCGCCATCGCTGAACTTTGGCGAAAGCGCGCGCAGGCCCTGAAGCGCTGGCCAATAACCCTTTGCAACGACAGCAACCGCATTTTCGAGCTTGATGACTTTCTCGACACCCTTCACAGCCATTGCAGGGGCCTGGTCGACCGAGATGAGCTTTCCGCCCCGGATCGGTGCCGCCATGATGGTGGCAACGCGCATGTCCGGCAATTGCACGTCCATGCCATATTGCATTGTGCCGTTGACCTTTGCCGGCGTGTCGAGCCGCTGGATGGGCTTCCCGATCAAGCGGTAAGTCTTCGGATCCTTGAGTTTGGGTTCGTCCGTCAGCGACCGTTGGGCTGCTTCTGCGGCCAGCTCGCCATAGCGCAAGGACTTGCCGGTCTTGGCATGCACGACCTTGCTCTCTGCCGTGGTCAGTTCGCCTTCAGGAACGCCGAGGCGCTTTGCTGCGGTTTCAACCAGCGCCTTGCGCGTGGCCGCACCAAGGACCTGCATTGTTCGCTGCCCGGTAAACCGCAGAGCGGATGATCCCCCCGTAATCTGGAGTGGCATTGCGCGTGCAATGAAGGAGAGCAACGCCACCGGAAGCGCGTTGATGACCCCCGGATGGCCCGACATTTCGCCAAGAAAGCCCTGCCCCAGCATTGTGTTGGCAAACGCCTTTTCCGCCGGCGCAGCCACAACATTGACCTTTGCCCAATCGGCATCCAGTTCTTCGGCAAGCATCTGGCCAAGTCCGGTATTGGACCCCTGCCCGATATCGGCATGCGGCGAATAAACCGTGATTGAATCATCTTCCGCGATCTTGAGCCAACCGCCGAAGGACGATTCGCCTTTGCCCGTCGTAAGGGCGACCGCATCTTCGGACGCGGAATGGTCTAGCCACTTGAGTGCGAACACACCGCCGCCAACCAGTGCTGCACCGCCGATCAGAAAAGCCCTGCGCTTCACGCCCATCTCACTTGCCTCCTGCGACAGAATGGATTGCGGCGCGGATCCGGGTATAGGTTCCGCAGCGGCAAATGTTTGTCATTGCCTCGTCAATCTGCGCATCGGTCGGCTGGGGGTTGGACTTGAGCAGGGCTGTTGCCGCCATGATCTGGCCCGACTGGCAATATCCGCACTGCGGCACCTGATGATCAATCCAGGCTTGCTGAAGCGGGGAAAGCGCGTCGCCCGACCCCAATCCTTCGATCGTGGTCACGGATTTACCCGCAACCTCTCCGACAGGTAATGAGCAAGACCGGACCAGTACTCCGTCGACATGGACACTGCATGCACCGCACGCTGCAATCCCGCAGCCGAACTTCGTGCCGGTCAGCCCCAATTCCTCGCGCAGAGCCCAGAGCAGTGGTGTATCGGGTTCTCCGGCAAACGAAACATCCTTGCCATTGACCTGCGCAGCTATGACCATTTCTGCCTCTTCCTTGTCGATTATTCAGCGTTGAAAGAAGTTCCTATCATCTTAGGTTTCAAAACACTACGGTTTAAGTAAAGGAGTGAGTGCCCTGCCGGAACGCATTGCAAGCGGTGCTGCCAGTCACCGCGATATCATTGAAATGGCGCTGCAATGGCGCGGAAACAGACTCGCAATTGCGACAGTCGTGGAGACTTGGCGTTCCGCACCCTGCCCTGTCGGTACACATATGCTCATGCATGATGACGGCCGTTTTGTCGGTTCGGTCTCGGGCGGTTGCGTCGAAGGCGATGTGCTGGAGACGTCCGCGATGGTCATCGCAAGTGCGACGTATCAGATGAAGCGCTACGGCACTGCCGATGGCGCTGTGTGGGAGGCTGGCCTTCCATGCGGCGGCGATATCCTGATCCTGATCCAGCCCGTCAGCGCTACTGGGTTCCCTCCCGATCTCTTTGATCAAATTGACGCCGCCAACAGGGCTGGAAAGGCCCTGACCGTCCGGACCAGCCTCGAGACAGGATTGAGCGCCTTGGACGCCGGGGCCTTCGTCAATATCTACGCGCCACCCCGACGCCTGTTGATCGTTGGTGCCGTGGAAATCGCCCGGACATTGTCTCGCCTGGCACGCGATACCGGATTCGACGTGACTGTGATCGACCCCCGCACCCGCTTCCTGACGAAGGAGCGGTTTCCCGGAGTCTCGCTGGATGACCGCTGGCCGGACGAGGCCATCAAGGCCCTGCATCCCGACGAACACACTGCTGTGGTCACACTCAGTCACGACCCGAAGATCGACGATCCCGCACTGAAAGCCGCGCTTGGCGCCGCAACCGGCTATGTCGCGGCCCTTGGGTCAAAATCTTCACATGCCGCAAGGCTTTTGCGATTGCAGTCGCTGGGCTGCACCGATGAGCAGCTGGCCAGGATCGAAGGACCGGCAGGCGTCACGATCAATGCGATCAATGCGCCTGAAATTGCGCTGTCGATCGCAGGTGGAATGGTCCGGGCCTTCAACCATGGCCGACGCTAGGATTGTCGGCGCCCTGCTTGCCGCCGGACGCGGATCGCGTTTTGGCGGAAATAAGCTTGAGGCCAGGATCAAGGGCCAGATGATTGGAGAAAGCGCTGCCCAAGCAATGGCCGGCTGCGGTCTGGACTGGAATGTCGCGATCTGTGGCACTGTCATGCCCAAGCTCGATGCAGCACTCGACAGGCTGGGCTTCTGGCGTGTCGCCAACCCGGCGCCGGAACAGGGACTGTCGCAATCGCTGAGGCTGGCGGCGCAATACGCACTCGACCGCGACGCCGATGGCATTCTGGTTTGCCTTGGCGACATGCCCTATGTCGAAACGAGCCATCTTCAGCAGATCGTCCATGCGTTCGACCGCAATGGTCGTGGATCGGTCATTGCCTCACGAGCTGAGTCCTACCTTGGTCCGCCTGCGCTTTTTCCCAGATCGGCCTTTGTGCGCCTCTTGGCACTATCTGGTGATCGTGGCGCAAAGGATCTGCTGCGAGATGCTATTCCTGTCAGCGCCAGTACTGGCGCCCTCGCCGATATCGACACACGGGACGACCTGGTAGCTCGCGAAGAGCCTCCTTCTGGACCCGACTGCGGTGCCTGACCGGATTTGAGAGCAAGCCGCGGGGTGCGCAATCACGCGCCTTGAAGCATTGGCGTTCCGTATAGTGACCACCGGTCATGATGCAGAAAGGGGTGAACATGGGCCACTCAAACCATGACCAGATGTCGCATGATCTTGACCAGCAGGGATGGGCGATCCAGCCCGGCCTGATCAAGCCAACCCTTTGCGACGAGCTGGCAGCCCTCTATCAACCGGCCGTTGGCTTCCGCAGCCATGTGGTGATGCAACGCCATGGCTTCGGTCGGGGCGAGTATCGCTATTTCTCCTATCCGCTGCCACCATTGGTGCAGCATTTCCGCGCGACGCTCTATCCATTGCTCGCACCCATTGCCAATCGGTGGCACGAACGCATGGGGTTGGAGGCGCGATTCCCGCTTGAGCATGATGACTTTCTGGCGCGCTGCCATGCGGCGGGTCAGACGCGGCCCACTCCGTTGCTTCTCCAATATGGCGCGGATGACTTCAATTGCCTCCACCAGGACCTTTATGGTGCGCATGTTTTTCCGCTTCAGGTCGCGGTCCTGCTGTCTGAGCCGGGCAAGGATTTCAATGGGGGCGAGTTTGTCCTCACGGAACAGAGGCCGCGCATGCAATCCCGCGTCGAAGTCCTGCCCCTGTGCAAGGGCGATGCTGTTGTCTTTGCCGTCAGTGACAGGCCAGTCTCCGGCAGCCGCGGCGACTATCGCGTGAAGATGCGTCACGGCGTGAGTCGGGTCCGTGCCGGACGAAGACACACGCTGGGCATTATCTTTCACGACGCAGCATGATTCCCGGCAAGGAGAATATTTTCTCCGTCACGCCTTAACCCCTTGCCAAAGATTCAATTCGCGAAAATCCAGCGCGTCGCTGCGGTGCGACACGAATTTTATGCCATGAGTCGACTCGATATTGCGACGAACCGAGTCTCTAAATTGTCATTTACCCTCTTGCTTCGCACAGCGGTTGAGGCACTATGGCTAGTGGCTTGATCGGGGGGCAACCCAACAGCTTGTGTTTCTGCGCTGTGCGACGCGAATCGCGCAGCAGGGAAGTTTTGCGCTGTGGATTGCGGGGAGAAGCGGGAATCTTCGCGCAGTTCCTCCCGAAAAATGCTATACGGGCAGTTCGTGCCCGATTCGAACATATGCGGAACGTGATTAGGGGTTGGGAATGGATTTTCGGGATACGCAAAGTGTTGGCGATGCAGATGTGGCGACGGTAATCGAGGCCCCGGCTTCAAGCGACAAGACGGACAGCAAGAGCCGTGCGATGCCGTACAAGCTCGAAACCGACCCCTCGCGCGATGCGTTGCTGACGGATTTCGGCAAGGAAACGCTGAAAGACCGGTATCTCCTGCCGGGTGAGACCTATCAGGACCTGTTCGTGCGCGTGGCCAGTGCCTATGCGGACGATCAGGCGCATGCCCAGCGCATCTATGACTATATCTCGAAACTCTGGTTCATGCCGGCAACGCCCGTCCTTTCGAACGGCGGCACCGGACGTGGCCTGCCCATTTCCTGCTATCTGAATTCGGTCGACGACAGCCTGGAGGGCATCGTCAACACCTGGAACGAGAATGTCTGGCTCGCATCGCGTGGCGGCGGGATCGGCACCTATTGGGGGTCCGTCCGGGGCATTGGCGAACCGGTTGGCCTCAATGGCAAGACCAGCGGGATCATTCCCTTTGTCCGCGTGATGGATTCGCTGACGCTGGCCATTTCGCAAGGCAGCCTGCGTCGCGGGTCGGCGGCGGTCTATCTCGACATTTCGCACCCCGAGATCGAGGAGTTCCTCGAAATCCGCAAACCCTCGGGCGATTTCAACCGCAAGGCGCTGAACCTGCATCACGGCGTGCTCGTCACGGATGCCTTCATGGAAGCCGTCCGCAATGGCGAGGAATGGGTGCTGCGTTCGCCGAAGGACAATTCGGAGCGCGGCCGCGTCGATGCGCGCAGCCTGTTCCAGAAGCTGGTCGAAACCCGCCTTGCGACGGGCGAACCCTACATCGTCTTTTCCGATCATGTGAACAAGGCGATGCCGAAGCATCACCGCGAGCTGGGCTTCAAGGTTTCGACGTCCAATCTGTGCAGCGAAATTACTCTCCCCACGGGTCGCGACCATCTGGGGAATGACCGCACGGCGGTCTGTTGCTTGTCCTCGCTCAACCTCGAGACGTGGGATCAGTGGAGCGGGGACAAGCAATTCATCGAAGATGTCATGCGTTTCCTCGACAATGTCCTGACCGACTATATCGACCGTGCGCCGCCCGAAATGGCGCGGGCCATCTATTCGGCGAGCCGCGAGCGCTCGGTCGGCCTTGGCGTGATGGGCTTCCACTCCTTCCTTCAGGCGCGCGGACTGCCGTTCGAAGGAGCCATGGCCAAGAGCTGGAACATGCGGATCTTCAAGCATGTCTCCGCAAGCGTGAACGAAGCATCGATGCTGCTGGCCACCGAACGCGGCGCATGCCCCGATGCCGAGGAACGCGGCGTGATGGAACGATTTTCCTGCAAGACGGCGATCGCGCCGACGGCCTCGATCAGCATCATCTGCGGCGGGACGAGCGCGTGCATCGAGCCGATCCCGGCAAACATCTATACGCACAAGACGCTGTCCGGCAGTTTCTCGATCCGCAACCCGCACCTTGAAAAGCTGCTGACCGAAAAGGCGAAGAACAGCGAAGCGGTCTGGAATTCGATCCTCGAACAGGGCGGCTCCGTCCAGCATCTCGACTTCCTGTCGTCAGAGGAGAAGGACACGTTCAAGACCAGCTTCGAGATCGACCAGCGCTGGCTGATCGAACTCGCGGCGGACCGGACGCCCTATATCGACCAGGCGCAGTCGCTGAACCTGTTCATCCCGGCAGACGTGGAGAAATGGGACCTGCTGATGCTCCATTTCCGCGCCTGGGAACTGGGCATCAAGTCGCTCTATTACCTCCGCTCCAAATCGATCCAGCGCGCCGGCTTTGCCGGCGGCGTCGAGGCGGACAACACGATCGACCTCAAGCAGATCGAGGTCGAAGCCAAGGATTATGACGAGTGTCTCGCATGTCAGTGAGCCGGTCACTGATGTTCGAGATCCTCAACGCGCCGACGCACGTCGACACCGCATTCCAATATTGCAGCTGAAAGCCAAGCCCATGTCCCTCACCGAAGCCCGCAACCAGTACAAGCCGTTCGAATATCCCTGGGCCTATGATTTCTGGAAACGCCAGCAGCAGATCCACTGGATGCCGGAGGAAGTGCCGCTGGGTGAGGATTGCCGCGATTGGGCGCAGAAGCTGACCGATCATGAGCGCAATTTGCTGACGCAGATCTTCCGCTTCTTCACGCAAGCCGATGTCGAGGTGCAGAATTGCTACCACGAACATTATGGCCGCGTGTTCAAGCCGACCGAGATCAAGATGATGCTCGCTGCCTTTTCCAACATGGAAACAGTGCATATCGCGGCCTATTCGCACCTGCTCGACACGATCGGCATGCCCGAAAGCGAATATGGCATGTTCCTTCAGTACAAGGAGATGAAGGACAAGCACGATTACCTCGCGACCTTCAATGTCGACAGCGATGAGGATATTGCCCGCACACTTGCCATGTTCGGCGGCTTCACCGAGGGGCTGCAGTTGTTCGCAAGCTTTGCCATGCTGATGAACTTCCCGCGCTTCAACAAGATGAAGGGCATGGGCCAGATCGTCAGCTGGAGCGTGCGCGACGAAAGCCTGCACTGCGAAGGCATCACCCGCCTCTTCCACGCCTTTGTGAAGGAACGGGACTGCCTGACCAAATCGGTGAAGGACGATATTCTCGATTGCTGCCAGAAGACCGTGCGGCTGGAAGACGCGTTCATTGATCTCGCGTTCGAAGATGGCCCCGTTCCCGGCATGACCGCCAAGGAAATCAAGAAATACATCCGCTACATCGCCGATTGGCGGCTGGGCCAGCTTGGCTTCAAGCCGATGTACATGATCGACGAACACCCCCTGCCCTGGCTCGCGCCGCTGCTGAATGGGGTGGAGCACGCCAACTTCTTCGAAACCCGCGCGACGGAATATTCCAAGGCCGCAACGCGGGGCAACTGGAACGAAGTGTGGGACTCATTCGACCGCCGCAAGGACGCCAAGGCCGCCAACGATGGCGCAGGCGTGGTCGAGGCGGTGGAGAAGGATATGTTCGAGCAGGCGGGGATTGCTGCGGAGTAAGACACTAATTGGAACACGAAATTAAGCCGATTTAACTGGGGGAATGTTGTTGGCAGAACTATTGGACAGATTGAATGGCGAGTCGGATATTCGGAATGCCCTACGAAAAAAGTCTTCCGACCCATTCAATTGGTGCCGGTAGGGATCTTGCACCTGAACTTTTTCCACTTCGGATTAGCAACCGTTATCCTCGCGATCCAATCGGAAAGGATTTTTCTTTTCGTTGTGATGTCGTCGGTGGCGGCACATTTTACTGCAAGGACGATGGCCGAGGACGACCTATTCGACAAACGGAATGGTTTGCGACTCGACTAGCTGAACATTTATCAGTTTCGGTTCCTACTTGCAGGGTGATTGAAGACGAACATGGGAACACATTCTTTGGCTCAATGGGCGTAATTTCTACCGCCGGTGAGTTTGATGTGAGACGGTATTTGACTCAGCCACGGGTCGACGAATTGGGTCGCATTTCTGATTGGCTCGGGCGCAATTTGTCAGGCCTTTACGCCTACGACTTTTTCCTAAATAATCCTGACAGGCGTTTTGGAAATTTCGTTCTTGATCGTGACGGATTCTCCGACCGACTTTGTGCAATTGATTTTGCAGATGCTCGTCTCGAAGATATCTCCACTGATAGGTTTCCTGTTGCGACATCTCACACAGTCTGCAATGGAAAAATACTCCAAAGTCTGCACGGATTTTATGCTGATTCAGCTTTGGAGATGGTCGATAGAATTGCCGCAGTTCCCACTGCGATAATTCGCGGCATTGTTGAGGAAATGCCACTTGAATGGGTGACAAATGAGCAGCGTGATCGGATTTATGAAAGTTGGTCCTGCGATTTGTTTGACTCACGCCTTTCTGCGCTTCGTGCAGTAATCAGAAATGGGCCGCCATAATAATTACGCGATAATTCAGATTGGGGCTCATCCCGCACGTGGCGAGCGCCTCAATGTTGGAATTGTTGTGTTTAACCAACACACAATTGACGTTCGCCCTTCCAAGCGGTTGGAAAAGGTTCACGCCCTCTCAGCTGCTTTGGACGTCGATTCCGTCCGAGAGTCGATAATGAATTTGAGCGAGCTGGACTCAGTTTGCGTAGATCATGGCAGTCGTACTGTTGAGGAACGGCTTGGTCGTTTGGGTTCCATTGCACCGTTTGTTTTTTCTAATTTGGGTTCGTTTGATTCACCAAACACCATCGAATATGAGAATGCTATTGCGTCTCTTCTGCAGAAATTGGTTGATCCAGAGCCGGCTCCTATGAAGAACGTTAAGGCGCGAACTTCTAGTCTTTTGAAGAATCTTAAGTTGGCCTTTCGGCAAGAGCGAGTTCTGGCGAGAAAGGGCGAGGATTTGTCGTCACACCGGATCGTACCAAATCACAAAATCGCTGAAGGTCTATCGGCCGATCTGGTATTGAGGAATGGTGCGTTGCACGTTTTTGAGACGGTGGATGCCTCAGCGATTGAGGTTTCTCCGCGGAAAATTGTCTCCGATATTGCCGTTTCAGCCTTAATATTTGAACGAGCTAGAATGACATTTGGGGAATCCGGCACTACTACACAACTCATTTATCAGGCATCACCGGCTGCAGAAGCGCTGATAACTCCCTCTCTTCAGGCAGCCGAACATCAAGGTGCTAAGTTAATAAACTGGGAAAGCATGGATGACCGCCGAAAACTGGTCACATATTTTTCAGCTCTTGCAACCCCGCTGGAAAAGCCTTCCAGGTCGGCAAGGTCAGCGTTTTTTCATGCTAGTTCTCAGCAAAAGTCTCTTCTCAACTAGTGCTGAATTGCTCACGGAGCAGATATCAACCGCGACGCAACCGTTAGCCTGATCCTGCCGATACTTCGCCTGCTCGGGCACTTCGAAACCCACTGGAAGCGGGCAGAAGCGTTTCAAGCTATAGCTCGCGGCGCGGAGGCACATGTCTCTCCAGTCGAACTTTCAGGAAGTTCCTCCTAAACGAAAATCGGGGTCACCCTGCGCAATCAACCCGCTTGGTCCGATTTCCCTTCCGGATTCAGGTCGGTCATTTTCGTCCCAAATAGCCAGCCGCCAATCGTTGCCCGCTCTTAGTTCAAGTTCCGCGCCGTGCATCGTGATGAGCTTTACGCCGATGATCGGGTGTTGGCCGTCGAGTATCATCCCTAACGTTTATCATTATTCAACGATTGTTTGTCAATAGCATCCGATCAGTGATCGCACCGGGACTGTTTTCGGGGCGCTATTGGGGCATGGATATCAGCAACCGGCTCGCTCGAAATTTGCGGATGCTTCGCGCCGAAAAGCAGTGGACGCAGGAGTATGTTGCCTTCGAGGCCGGCATGTCCAAGGTCTATTTGAGCGACCTTGAGCGTGCCCGACGCAACCCCAGCATCGGCGTCCTGGAGAAGCTTGCGACCGTGTTCGGTGTCCCGCCCGCCCGCTTGCTGGACTAGGCACCCAGCCCATCCTTCAGGCACAAAAAAAGGGCGGCCCGAAAGCCGCCCCAATTCTGTTTTGATATCAGGATCAGAAGCCGCGATAGGCTTCGTTGCCGACAAAGCCCATCTTGGACACGTTGGCGCGCTTGGTGGCGGCCAGGACGTGGTCGACGGTATCATAACGCGCGCTGGCATCCGGCTGAAGGTGCAGTTCCGGAACCGGATCCATCGTCTGCGTTGCCTCGAGCATGCCCTGCAGCTGCGACAAGGCAACCGGCTGGCCGTTCCACAGGATCGCGTCATTCGGCGCGATGTAGAGCACGTTCTTGGTCGGCAGGATCGGCGGCGGTGGCGGGCACTTGGGCGCGCAATCCTGCGGAAGGTCGATCTTCACCGCGTGCGTGGCCGGTGGCAGGGTGATGATGAACATGATCAGAAGCACCAGCATCACGTCGATCAACGGCGTGGTGTTGATGTCCATCATTGGTTCGTCGCTGCTGCCACCCGAACTCATTGCCATAATTAACTCTCCAAAAAATATCCGTCAGGGATGCGTCGCCAATCAGCGACTGGACGCACCGCCCTTTGGTTCAGAAATAAAGCCGACCCGAATGAAGCCCGCGCTCTGCATGATCGAGATCGTGCCGCCAATGCAGCGATAGGGCGTATTCTGGTCCCCCCGGATATGCACTTCAGGGAAAAGGTTCGGATCCGTCACATTCGGACCGAGCCGGTCTGCTTCGTTCTTGAACTTGGCCGCCGCCTTTGAAAGCAGCTGGCTGGCATTCACCCGCGCCTGTCCCCAATAGACGCCGCAGCTTCCGTCGGATTCACCGCGCACCGAAAGGATCACGTTTTCAGCCTTTGTGATCGTCGGCTGGTACGCAAGTGTCGGAACCTTCAACGGCACCTTCTTCACCACGACCGGAATCGTAATCAGGAAGATGATGAGAAGAACGAGCATCACATCCACCAATGGGGTGGTGTTGATGTCCGACATTGGGGCGTCTTCGCCGCCCTCTGAGCCTACGCTCATTGCCATCTTTGTTTCCTATTCCTCTAAAACTCGACTGGCCAGACTTGCGTGGGCGAAGGCCTGTTCGCCTTCGCCCTCACAGACCTCAGGCCTTGGCGGTCGCGGCAGCAGGCTTGGCAGCCCCAGCCGGAGCCTTGACCTGCGGACGAATCTTGCCGCCGGACATCAGGTCACCATGAAGGTCATCACAGAAACGGCTCATGCGTTCGGCAATGAGCTTGTTGCGACGCTGCAGCCAGTTGTAGCCCATAACTGCAGGAACAGCCACGATCAGACCGAAGGCCGTCATGTAAAGCGCTTCACCGACCGGACCTGCGATCGACGCGATGTCTGCATTACCCGTTGCCGCGATCTTCACGAGCGCGCTCGTGATACCGATAACGGTCCCGAGCAGCCCGACGAACGGAGAGGTCGAACCCACGGTTGCAAGGAAGGCAAGACCGGTGCCGAGCTTGGCGTTGATCGCATCCTGGCTGCGACGCAGCGAACTGTGCATCCATTCATGCGAATCGAGCTGATCCGTGAAATGGCTGTGCTCTGCATCGGCACGCAGACCATCATCAACAAGCTGGCGGAAAGCCGAATTCTTTTCGAACTTGTTCGCACCGTCGCGAACATTCGGCGCCGACCAGAAGGAGCGCACGCCATCCTTGGACTGGCTGATGACCTTCTGCTGTTCAAACAGCTTCGTCAGCATGATGTACCAGGACACGATCGACATGACAGCAAGGATGATGGCGATCGTCCAAGTGACAGCGCCACCTTCTTCCAACATCTGCATCGGGCCGAAAACAGTCTTCGCCGCGGCGGTGCTGGCGTCTGCGGCGGCTTCCTGAAGTATCAAAACATCAAACATGGTGGTTACTTTCCTCTATGAATTTCTGAGTGCAAATCGGTGAAACGCTATTTTGGCAGACGCCAAGTTACGCGCTGTGTTCGGGTTTCTTCGATCGGGTTTCCGCTTTCGTCCTTGGCAGGCTTGAAGCGGAAGCGGCGAATGATGAGCTTGCAAGTTTCCGCATCGAGTGCCGGGCTGGCCCCTGACGCGTTGCAGCTTGTCACCTTTCCGTCCGTGCCGATCGTGAAGCGGGCGACCGACGTGCCGGCCTCTTCGTTGCGGATCGACGATGGCGGATAATCTTCATCCGAAATCGAGCCACCCTTCTGCGTCGCCCTTTCAGCAACACGCGGCGCTGGTGGTGGTGGCGGCGGCGGTGGTGGCGCCGGCGGCGCCGACGGTGTGATCGCCTGAATCGTATTCGTCGTCACAATCGGTGTGATGTTCACCGGCGGAGGCGTCGTGACCTTTGGTGGCGGTGGAATATCCAGTTTCTCCGGAGGTGGAGGCGGCTTTTCCTCTTCCTTCGGTTTTTCTTCCTGCACGTCGAACGTCTTCAGGTCTTCATAGGCTTGCTTGACGGCGTCATAGGCAAGACCGGTCACGAGGGCATAACCGACGCCTATATGGAGCAACGCCACAGCACCGATGGAAACCATCTTGCTCGTGCTCATTTCTTGATCAGCATAGGCCATTAAAAAACGACTCTCCCTCCAACTCCAAACGGGGAGGCTGACAGAACGACCGGCGCTTGGCAACCGCTCCGCAACCCCGAGCCCGACTGCTCTTGCGGCGACGGGTCACAAAGTCCATCTATCGGCATCACCAGATCGACGCAACGGGTTTTGCTCTGCCACTGATCGCCCGCTAAAAGGGCAGCTCTGCAACGATTTCTCTTGCCAAACCGGACACGCCATGAAGATTGTTTTCGCGTTCTTATTTGCTGTATTAATTTGCATTGAAAACCCGGTTTCAGCGCAGAAATCCGCGGGCGTTCCCCTTCCGATCCTGTTGACCTATGCAGACGTGGCAGACCTTGCCTTGCCGGCCCCGATCGTGGCCCAGGTCCGCATCCGCAAGGCGGAACAATTGAAGGGAGACCTTGCCGGCAATGTGGCCGCGGGACAGAGGCGTTACCTCATAACGGCAGATACTGCCGCCGTGATTCGGGGGAAAGACGGCCTTCCGCCGCGAATCAGCTACGTCGCAGACGTGTCTCCCGATGCGCGCGGCAAATGGCCCAAGCTCGTCAAGACGGACGTGATTGTCTTTGCCCGGCCCGTCGCCGGACGTCCCGCCGAGATTCGCCTTGCGGCGCCGGATGCGCAGCAACAGGCCAGCCCAGAGCTGGCAGCCCTGGTTCGCAACCTGCTGAGTGAGGCCCGGAGTCCGGACGCTCCTCCGCAAATCCTCGGTGTGGGAGAAGCCTTTCATGTCGAGGGGACGGTTGCCGGGGAGGGCGAAACGCAGATCTTCCTGAATGCGTCCGATGGCCGACCACTCTCTTTGAGCGTCTGGCGTCAACCGAATGCCGCGCCCCGTTGGGCTGTCTCGATCGGCGAGATTGTCGATCAGGGCGCCGAGCCGCCAGCCCGCGACACGCTTCTCTGGTATCGCCTGGCCTGTTCGTTGCCGTCCAACCTGCCGCAAGCCAGCACACAATCCCTGTCAGAGAGCGACGCTGTGCTCGCGGCCGAAGACTATGCCACCATCAAGTCTGGCTTGGGGGCGTGCCAGCGGAACCGAGGTAAACAAAGTCCCGCTCGAAACTCTTGAGCGACGCGCCGCCATCCACATAGATTGTCTGACCCGTCACGGCTTCCGCATTGGCCAGCCATGCCACGGCATCGGCAATCTGGTCCGGTTCCGGCAGGCGTTCGAGCGGCATCATGGCCTCAAGCGCGACCATCTGCGCCGGGCGATAGTCTTCGGTTGGCAGAGTCAGGCCCGGCGCCACGGCGTTCACCCTTACCCTGGGAGCCAGAGCCTTGGCCAAGGTCGTTGTCGCTGCAGCAAGAGCCTGTTTGGCGAGCGTATAGCTCAGCTGGTCGCCATTGGGCTGCCGGACCCGCTGGTCAGTAATATTGATCACGACGCCGGTCCGGTCGGGCGCCAGCTGGGCGGCAAGCCCGGTCGCCAGGAGCACAGGGGCAGACAGGTTGACGGCCATGTGCACAGCGAGCTCTTGATGCGACAAGGTTTCGAAATCATCCGCCACGAAGCGTGAGGCATTGTTCACGATCAGCTCCGGAAGCGCGCCGAAATGCTGAACGATGCGCGGCAGAAGCGCACTGACCGCTGCACCGTCGGAAAGGTCGCAGGCAAAGCCCTGCCACCGTGTCTGGTGCAGCGCGAGGATGGCGGCCAGGTCATGGTCGGGTTCCGACGCTTCACAGCAATGGAGCGCAAGAGTCCAGCCGTCACTTGCCAGCCTCGCAGCAATCGCCGCCCCCAACCGCCTGAAGCCGCCTGTGACCAGCGCAAGCTTCATGCCACACCCTTCACGGCCGGTTCCGCACCAGCGTGATGCCGATCGCTTCGCCTGCATCGGCAATCGCGAGCTTTACGATCTTCACGGTCACCTGTTTCACGCGGCTGTCCTCGACGAACAATGTCTCGGCAATGTGATCCGCAACCGCTTCGATCAGGACGAAGTGCACGCCTGCTGGAAGCGCGGTCGTCATGGCGCGCTTGATGTCCATGTAGTTCTTGGATGCCGTCAAAGGCGTTTCCGGCGTAAAGCGATCCTGGCAATCCAGTTCGACGGCAACCGAGATGCGCAACGGCTGGGGCAGATGCGTCTCTTCTGAATAGATGCCGGTCAGCACCGGCACATCCAGGTCCTGCACTTCAAGAGTCAATCGGTCGCGCGTCGCAGTCATGGGCTGCCCCATAAAGCGAAAAATATTCGCTGCAACCAATCCTCGCTTCACATTTGCCCGCCGGACGCTATTGGGCCGCGCTCTGATGATTGAGATTGTCCCTCTGGAACGGGTTGACCCGGCAGATGTCGAAGCATTGCTCGATGCGGCATTTGGCGCGGATCGCAAGGAGCGCACGGCCTATCGCATGCGCGATGGCGTGGGTGCATTACCCGCGCTGAGCTTTGCCGCGCTGGACGGACAGCAACTGGTCGGGACGCTCCAGAGCTGGCCGGTTGCCCTTGAAAGCCCCGATGGCCGCCTGACACCAATGACTCTTGTGGGTCCGGTTGCGGTCAGGCCGGACATTCAGCGCAGTGGCCTCGGCAGGAAGTTGATGGACACACTGGTTACGGCAGCGGGCAAAGAGGGCCATGATGCGCTCATGATGATCGGCGACCCCGAATATTATGGCCGCTTCTTCGATTTTTCTGCTGATGCTACCGCGAAATGGGCTGTGCCCGGCCCCGTCGAGCGCCGTCGCCTTTTGGCTCGGATAAGCCGCCCGGGCGGTGTTCCGGCGGAAGGCTGCATCATTCCCGATCCGGGCTTTGCAAGCGGGCGGATTGCCGCATAAAGACCGAGCCATGCCAATGGCCGAACTTCCACACGACCTGTCTCGTTTCTCGCTGGACCAGATCGCCCAGATGGCTGCCGATCGCAAACTGCCGCCGGTGGACAGCTGGAACCCTGAACGAACAGGTGACAGCGCAATGCGCATCGCGCGCGACGGCCGTTGGTTTCATGAGGGATCTCCGATAGAACGACAGAACATGATCCGGCTTTTCTCGACGATTCTGCGCCGAGAACCGGATGGAAGTCATGTCCTTGTCACACCGGCTGAAAAGCTGGCCATCGAGGTTGAAGACGCGCCATTCATAGCTGTCGAGGTCAAGAGCGAGGGGAAGGGCCGCAAACGCAAACTGGCCTTTCGACTTAACACAGGGGACATGCTTGTCGCCGGGCCTGCACATCCGCTGCGCTTCGCAGAACGCGAAGGAGAACCAGCGCCATATGTTGGCGTTCGTGGCGGCATGGAGGCTCGGATCGCCAGAGCGCCCTATTATGAACTCGCGGAACTGGCACTGGAAGAAGCAGGGTCGCCCTTGGGACTCTGGAGTGACGGGCAATTCTTTGCGATGGCCGAGGCATGACTCTCGCCAGCCGCTTGCGCGCCGCCCTGGAGGCAACGCCTTCCCATTCCGTCGACCTCCTCGCCGGGGATGCGATCCATCTGAACGGTACAAAGCCTGCTGTCGATGCCGCTGTTCTCATGGCTGTAACGGACCGGTCAGAGCCGGGAATCATCCTGACCAAGCGCCCCGACACAATGCGGAAGCACCCCGGGCAGGTTGCCTTTCCGGGGGGGCGCGTCGATGAAACCGATGCGGATATCGTCGCAGCAGCCTTGCGAGAGGCGCATGAGGAAATTGCCCTGCCGCCCTCAGCGGCGCAGCTTGTCGGCCTGGCGGATCGCTATCGCACAATCACTGGCTTTGATGTGACGCCCGTCATCGTGGTCGTCCCGCCAGACCTGGATCTTCGTCCCAATGCCGACGAAGTGGACGCAATCTTCGAGGCCCCCTTGTCCTTCGTCCTGGATGCCGCGAACCAAGTGCGCCGTTCGCAGGATTGGCAGGGAGCAACACGGCACTATTATGAACTGCATTGGGACGGATACCGCATCTGGGGGGCGACTGCGGCAATGCTCGTCAATCTTTCAAGGCGCCTGCAATGGGGACAGTGATGCTCCCTGATCGCGTGGGGCTGCGTG
This sequence comes from Sphingomonadaceae bacterium, assembly GCA_046348625.1. Taxonomy (GTDB): domain Bacteria; phylum Pseudomonadota; class Alphaproteobacteria; order Sphingomonadales; family Sphingomonadaceae; genus Aquisediminimonas. The sequence continues at coordinate 33,180 of JAXMDX010000001.1, read as the reverse complement.
CTCTTGCCCGCATCCTTGGGAGCCTGGACGGCGCGACGCGGCTTGTCGGGGGCGCGGTGCGTGACATGCTGGCGGGAGAGCCGGTCAAGGATATCGATCTCGCGACAAAGTTAGCGCCGCAGGAGGTTATGGACCGCCTGCAGAAGGCCCGCATCAAGGGGGTGCCGACGGGCATTGCCCACGGCACTGTGACGGCAGTCCTGTCCTCTGGTCCCGTCGAAGTCACGACGCTGCGCCGCGACGTGTCCACAGACGGACGGCGCGCGACGATCGCCTATACCGATGACTGGCGCGAAGATGCCGCCCGGCGCGATTTCACGATCAATGCACTTTATGCCGATCCGGAAACGGGCGAGTTGTTCGACTATTTCGGCGGTGAGAGCGATCTGGCAGCCGGCCTTGTCCGCTTTATCGGAGAGCCGCTCCAACGGATTGCTGAAGATCATTTGCGGATTCTCCGCTTCTTCCGGTTTCACGCCCGCTTTGGCAAAGGCGCACCCGACGCTGCCTCCCTCAAGGCCTGCGCCGAGCGGGCAAATGACCTCATGGCCCTGTCGCGCGAGAGAATCGCGGATGAGCTTTTGAAACTCCTTGCCCTGCCGCGCCCTGTCGAGACGGTCGAGTTGATGCTCTCGCACGGCATTTTTCTGCCGGTCTTGCCGGAGATTTCAACCACCACGGGCCTGGCCGCGCTTGTCGCAATGGAAGAGTCGCCCGATGCTGTCCGCCGGTTGGCAAGCCTCCTTCCGGCCAATGGGGACGTAGCGGGAGCAATTGCCAAGAGGCTCAAGCTTTCAAAACTGGCGACCAAGCGGCTCGTGCTGGCGGCCGAGCGGGAAGATGCCGACGCGGTCAACCCGCGGGCTCTGGCCTATCGGATCGGCCTGGAAAGCGCGCGGGACAGGCTGATGCTCGGCAATCAAGGCAATGGCCTTGCGGATCTCAAAGGGTGGACGGTGCCGGCATTTCCGCTGACAGGTGGCGCGATCGTTGCGCGCGGAGTCAAGGCCGGTCCGGAAGTCGCGCGGCTACTCCAGGCGACAGAGGCGCAATGGATAGCCGAGGGCTTTCCCGATGAGACCCGTGCTCTCGCAATTGCCGACGAAGTCGTCCGCCGAGCAGCGCCGAAGCATTAGGTAAAGCTGCGCGAGGTGCGGACCTGAGATCAGGCCGCCCAGTGCCGCAGCAGACTATGCGCAATCGCAAAGGCTGGCGGCGCACGAAACGGCGCTGCCTCGTCCCCGGCCAGCGCTGCTCTCGCGTCCTCACGGGTCACCCACATCACGTCCTCAAGCTCATTCGTGTCGAGCGTGATTGTCGGATCGATGGTTTCGGCAACACAGGCGATCATCAACTGCGACCCCCCAAACGGCCATGGCTGGCTCGTCACATAGCGGACAGCGCCCGTGGTTATGCCGGCCTCTTCATTCAGTTCGCGCCGCACCGCTTCCTCAATGCTTTCGCCCGGTTCGAGAAATCCGGCCAATGCGGAATAGTTGCCGGGCGGAAAGCGGGATTGCCGCCCGACCAGTGCCTTGCCCTCAAATTCGGCAAGCATGATCACGACCGGATCAGTCCGCGGAAAATGTTCGGTCTCGCACGCAGAGCAGCGACGTCCCCAACCTGCGCGAAACACTTTCGTTGTCCCGCCGCAGCGACCGCAATAGCGGTTTGCATTGTGCCAATCGATAACGGATCGGGCCGCGCCATAGATGGCGGCCTCTTCCGGCGGCAAAAGCGATAGAGCCTGCCACAGCGCCGGGGACCGTATCGGTGTAGAATCCCCTTCAACGAGCATCGCAAAATGCGGACGTTCCTCGATCAGGCCAAGCAGGATGAATTCCGCTTCAAGCGGAGCCTGCGCCATGCTGTGCCAGACAAGACCGCCTTCTGCATCAAGCTGCGGGTCAAGGCCGGCCATCCCGAGAAGGCGTCCGCGCCAGTCGTTGAGCATGGCATTGAAGGCCTCGACGTCATGTCGCAGCCGGTCCGCCCTGTCGAGCGGCGATCCTGTGAAGCCGGGACGATGTGTCACAGGCTTGCGTAAACCGCTTCGCCGAATCCTGATGAAAACACGTCATCCCCCCCTGTCATGATTTGCGACCATCCCGATGCGCGAATGCCGCGCGTCCGGTCAACCCAGGCAATTGTCGACGCGGCACCGCCCCAGCCAAAAGTCCCGACGCCTTCTCCATTGGGACCAGGTGCGATTCTGACACGACCTCCGGCGCCGAAGCCTTGCCCTTTCACCCAACCCTGCATCTCTGTCTTGGGATGCACAAGGTTTGACATGGCCAGTTGGGCCGTCTCCCGTTTCATGATCCGGGTCCGTCCGAGTGCGCCTTCGCCCATCAACATGGCGAGGAATCGGTCATAATCCCGCATCGACGAAACGAGCCCCGACCCTCCGAACGGTGCACTGCGATCAAGATAGACGCTATCTTTTGCAGGGTCGATCGGCACCGCACCCATTGGTGTTGCGCCATAGTTCGTCGTGAGCCGGTGAATTTCGCTCGCTGGAACCTGCCAGAAGCTGCTCGTCATCCCCAGCGGCCCAAAAATGCGCTTTTGAACGAACGCGTCGAACGGCATGCCGCTCGCGACTTCAATGACGCGGCCCATCAGATCGAGCCCGACGGAATAGCTCCACTTCACACCGGGATCGGCAATAAGCGGCAAGGTGGCAAGACGGTCTGCAAATTCCGCAAGCGTTGCGGGATTATGCGCGTTCGCCGGCAGGCCCGGCAGCGGCTTACGGCTGATTTGGCCAGCAAACAGGCCATTCTTTACGAAGGCCTCAAGCAATGGCCCTTTCGTGACGATTGCATAACCGAGCCCGGCAGTATGCGTGATGAGCGTGCGCACGGTAATCGGCGCTTGCGAAGGTCTGCTCTCAAGACTCTTGGCCGGGTCGATCAACACCCGCGGATTCGCAAAGGCCGGCAGGAAATCCGCAATGTTCTGATCCAGACCGAGCTTGCCATCTTCGAGCAGAATCATTGCTGCCATGCCGGTGATCGGCTTCGTCATGGAATAGCAACGCCACAGTGTATCCGGAGTGACAGGTGCTGCGTCCGGATCCTGCGAAACGCGGCCAGCCAAAAGGAAATCAGCTTGGTCTGTCCCGCGCGCAATTGCGCCCCCGTCTCCCGGAACATATTTGCTTGCAACCTTCTGATCGAGATAGGCCTGAACCGGCGACCAGAGCGAAGACAGGCCCCGTCTTGCCCAACCAGGCGTAGCGAGGAAGCCGCCAGCCAGCGCTGACGCGCCAAGGAAGTGCCGCCGGTTAAACTCAAGACTCATTCCGCTCCTCCATTACTCTCGCCAATCGCGCTGCCTTGGCAAATAGCGTGGGCAGCCCGGCTTCGTCGATCAGGGATTTTAGCCACCATTCCCCGACAAATGGCAGTTTGCAACCGCTTTCAACGTCGATGCCCATCACGCAAAGACTGAGCCGGAAGTGCGTGAAGATGTGTGTCACGATGCCGTAGCGTCGCCACTCTCCTGCCAAAGGCGGCACCGCATCAGGATTTTCGGACCAGTCGGTTGTCGGAAGGGCGCGCATGCCGCCAAGCAGCCCTTTGGGTGGGCGAGTCACCAGCAGAACATGATCGTCACAGCTTATCCACCAGACCGACCCTGATCGATCCGGGCGGACCGGTTTGGGCGCCTTTGCCGGAAATTGCCCTGGATCTTCTTTGCCCGAGCATTCCGCGCTGACCGGGCAGATGTCGCAGCGCGGGTTGCGCGGTGTGCAGATTGCAGCCCCCAGGTCCATCATCGCTTGAGCGAAGTCCCCTGCCCGCTCGGCCGGTGTAATCCGGTCCGTCAGCGCGTGCAGATTGGCCTTCGAGGGTTCGGCAAACAGGCGGGCCACAACGCGTTCGACATTGCCGTCGACCACCACCGCCCGTCGGCCGAAGGCAATCGCCGATATCGCCGCCGCCGTGTAGCGGCCAATGCCGGGAAGACGGCGCAGTTGGGCTTCATCGGCCGGAAAAACGCCACCATGCTCCGCAACAATTGCTCGGGCGCAGGCGAGCAGGTTGCGGGCACGGGCATAATAGCCAAGCCCGGCCCACGCCTGCATCACGTCTGCATCTGCTGCCTTTGCTAGCGCAAAGACACTGGGCCAGCGGCTGATGAAGTCGGCAAAATAGGGCTTCACCGCCGCAACCGTCGTCTGCTGGAGCATGATCTCCGAAAGCCAGACGCGATACGGCCATTGGGGATCATCCAGGGGCAGCGCACACCCCGGCGGGATGCGCCAAGGCAACTCGCGCGCATTTTCGGCGAAATGTTTCAAAATCCTGTGGGCAATTGCGTCTGGCATATCGACGGGCATGCCGCGCTATGGCATGGGTTTCGCCAATGGCGAAGCAAAAGTCTGGACCCACACCCGAAGAAAAGCCTCGCGGCGGGCGAGCGCGGCGCATGGGCGAAATGCTGCCCGATATCGGCGGCACGGCCTTTCGCCGTTTTGGCTTTGTCCAATCCTCGATTGTCAGCCGCTGGGGAGAAATAGTGGGCGAACGCTATGCAGCGGTCTCTGCGCCCGAATCGATCCGCTTTCCCCAAGGCAAGCGCGCAGAGGGCGTCCTGACACTTGCGGTGGCAGGCGCTCACGCGCCCATGATGCAGCACGTCGTGCCAGTCATCATCGAACGCGTAAACCGGTTCTTTGGTTACGCCGCCGTTGCGCGCGTGACCATTCGACAAGGCGAAATGTCCAGGCCCGCAGCGTCTCCCAAACGTCCAGAACTCGTCGCCCTTCCCTTGGAATTGGGAGACAGCTTGCGGACAATTGCCGACCCGGAACTCAAGGCCGTGCTTGAATCCCTGGCTCGCGGTGTTGCAACGGCGGCCCAGCCGGCAGTGATTGGAAAGGTGAGTTGATGCGTATCTTTGCTCTGGTCCTTGGGGCGTTTGCGCTGGTTTCGGCCACGGCACCCAATTGGGTTGTCTCGGTGCGCATACAGCCAAACGGCGCATTCGTGATGGGAAAGCCGGCAGCGCCGGCCAAGCTAGTCGAATATCTGAGCTACACCTGCGGGCATTGCGCCCATTTCACGGGCGAAGCCAGCGCCGCGCTGAAGGCCGGCTATGTCGCCAAGGGTCTGGTCACGGTGGAAGTGCGCAACGCCGTGCGCGATCGTTATGACTTTACTGCGGCCCTTCTTGCACGGTGCGGCGGCCCTTCGAAATTCTTCGGAAATTCGGAAGCCCTGTTTGCGACACAGGCAACTTGGCTCGGCAAGGCAAGCGCGTTCGAAGCCAGCGATGCCGAACGTATCAGCAAGCTTCCCATGAACGATGTTCTCAAGGCCCTTGCCAAGGGTGTCGGGCTTGATACGCTCATGCGGTCCCGTGGCCTCAGCCCGGCGCAGATCGATGCCTGCCTTTCGGACGCCGTTGCCCAAAAGCAGGTCGTCGCGATGAGCAATGAGGCATGGACGGTGCGCAAGATCAATGGCACGCCGAGCTTCCTGATCAATGGCAGCGCTTTTGAAGGGCCAGGCAGCTGGGCCGCAGTCGAAGCAGGTTTGAAGGCGGCGCTGGCCGCAAAGTAAGCGTGAAAATGGAGTTTGCGATGAACAAGATGATGATCCTGGCGACCGCGTCGGCCCTGACATTGGCCGGTTGCGACAAGGCCGCGGAAACTCCGGCCAAGCCGAGTGCGGCGCCGGTTGCCGCGCCAGCCGGTTCAAGCTGGACCGAGATCACGAGCGTGACGCCCGATGGCGGGATGCTGATGGGCAATCCGGCAGCACCGGTGAAGCTGGTGGAATATGGCGCACTTTCCTGCCCGCATTGTGCCAAATTCTCGATGGATTCGGCCGAAGGCCTGAAGGCGCTGGTTGCGAAGGGCACGGTTTCCTATGAACTGCGCACCTTCCTGATCCACCCGCAGGATGTACCCGCTTCGTTGCTCGCACGCTGCAACGGCGCAGGCCCGTTCTTCGCAATCGCTGAACAGATGTTTGCGACGCAGAATGACTGGCTGGCCAAATCGTCTTCAATCACCGCCGCCGATCAGCAGTCCTGGGCGACGATGACACCGAACCAGGTCGCAGCCTCGATGGCCGACAAGCTCGGCCTGGTCGAATTCGTGCAGCAGCGGGGCATACCGGCGGAAAAGGCCAAGGCCTGTCTTGCAGACGCTGAAGGCATCAAGACGCTGGAAAAGATCGCGAAGGTTGCGACCGATGACTACAAGATCAGCGGCACGCCGACCTTCATCATCAATGGGCAGATCGTTCCCAATGTCACGACCTGGGCCGATCTTTCGACAGAACTCAAAAAAGCGGGAGCCTGACGCGCTTGCAGATAAAGCGGCTCAAACTCTCAGGCTTCAAAAGCTTTGTTGACGCAGCAGAGTTGCGAGTCGAACGCGGGCTGACGGGCATTGTCGGACCCAATGGGTGCGGCAAGTCAAACCTGCTTGAAGCGATCCGCTGGGTGATGGGCGAAGGGAGCGCTAAGTCCCTGCGCGGTGGCGCCATGGACGACGTCATCTTCGCCGGAACGGCGCAGCGACCCTCGCGCGATTTTGCCGAAGTCTCGATCCTCGCCGAGGGCTCCGCCGCAAACGATGCGAGCGAATTTGGGCGGGACATTGAAGTCGTGCGCAGGATCGAACGCGGCGCCGGTTCGGCCTATCGGATCAACGGGCGAGATGTCCGGGCCAAGGATGTCGCACTTGTATTCGCTGATGCTGCAACAGGCGCACATTCGCCGGCCCTCGTCAGCCAGGGGCGGATCGGCTCGATCATTTCGGCAAAGCCTGCGGAACGCCGGGCCATGCTCGAAGAAGCTGCCGGCATTTCGGGGCTCCATGTCCGCCGCAAGGATGCCGAGCAGAAGTTGCGTGCGACCGAAACCAACCTGACGCGCCTCGATGAAGTCCTGACCGATATGGAGTTGCGGGCAACAGCGCTCAAGCGTCAGGCACGAGCCGCGGAGCGCTACCGCAAACTTTCGGAAGAGATTCGGGTCGCCGAAGGACGGCTGATCTTTTCACGATGGCGTGATGCAGCTGCGGCTGCGGATAAGGCCCGCGAAGACGCACGTGTTGCCGAGGAGGCCGTTACCGCTGCGACCGAAGCTCAGCGCGCTGCTGCAGCATGGCAATCCCAGGCTGTAACAAAGCTCGCCGAACTGCGCAGCGCAGCGCTTGCCGCGCGCGACGCCGCAACAGAAGCAGGCCACAGACTGGCGACCCTGGTCGCGGAACGGGCTGCGCTCGACCGGCGGATCGCCGAGCTGGCGGCACAAACCGAGAGGCTGGTGAGCGATCGCGAGCGTGAAGGACAACTTGCTCATGATGCGGCGGAAGCGCTGACGCGCCTTGCTGCGGAAGCCAAGGAGCTGGAAACCAGGATTGCGGCGGCTGAAGGGCAGCGCCCAGCCTTTGCCGGCAGAATTGCCTCCGCAGAGGCGACCGTCCGAGATGCGGAAGTCGAACTGGCTCAGGCCTTGGCCGCGCAGGCCCGCGAACAGGCCGAAACCCGTGTCGCTGAAGGCGCGCTGGCTGCTGCCAATGCCAGGCTCGACCGCGCCGAGCGCGACAAGGCACAGATCGACCACGCGCTGTCCGCACTTGGGAGCGATGCAGCACTCATTGCGCAGCGCGATGCTGCACAGGCCCTGCGCCTGTCCGCCGAAGGCGACGCGCTGGCAGCGGCGACGGCGATCGAGCTCGCCGAAAGCCTGCGGAGCGAGGCCGCTGCCCGGCGAGAAACTTCGGAAAGCGCAGGCGCCGCCGCACGCGCAACGCTCGCCGCGCTCGAACGCGAAGCACAGGCGCTGATCAAGGCTGTTGAAAACCGCACCGGCTCGAGCCGCGCGCTCGACAAGGTCCGTGCCGGTGCAGGGTATGAGCGCGCACTTGCCGCAGCGCTGGGCGACGATCTTGAGGCTGACATCGGGTCATCGGGAGACCGGGGCTGGGGCGGCGCAGCTGTTCTCGAGAGTGATCCTGCCTTGCCATCGGGCACCGAATCCCTGGCCGATCATGTTCAGGCGCCCGGTGAACTTTCCCGACGGCTGGCGCAGATTGGTGTTGCAGAGAGCGATACAGGTCAGGTGCTTGCCGTCGGCCAGCGTCTCGTGACCCGGGACGGTCGGCTTCGGCGGTGGGACGGCTATGTCTCGACTGGCGACGGGGCGGCGGCTGCCGAACGCCTGCAGCGGATCAACCGGCTCGCCGAGATTGAGACTGCTATCGCTCCTGCACGTGCAGACGTGGACGCCGCACAGGCCGCGCTCGATGCCGCCCTATCTGCAGCGGATGAAGCGCGTTCGCGCGCTGAAGCCTGTCGTGGCGATCTCGCTCGCGCAGAAGCTGCGCAACGATCGGCACAGCGGGACGAGGACCAGGCAGTCATGGCGCTGGAGCGCTTTGCTTCCCGCAAGGCCGAAATCGCCGAGCGCGCGGTCAGGGTGGATGCTGAATTGTCCGAAGCGCGCGACGATCGCGCGAAGGCCGAAGCAGCCCGTGCCTCCTTGCCGGACGGCATTGCGACGGGCCGGATCGTGGCGCAGTTGCAAGCAGCGAGCGAAGGCGCACGCGCCGCTGTCGCCCAGATCAAGGCGGAAAGTGCCAGCCTCGATCAGGCCATTGCGGCCAACCAGTCGCGCCTGGCAACAGCACAGGCAGAATCCCGAAGCTGGAAGACGCGGGCTGGCGATGCCGCGGCACGTATTGCGGAAATGGAAAAGCGCGCCAAGGCAGCTGAAACGGAAGCAAACGCCCTTGTCGATGCACCGGCTGAATTGACCGAGCGGATTGCTGGAATCGAACAGGAAAGCGCCCGGCTTTCGATCCTTGCCGAAGACGCGGCGGCGGCAGAACGTGCCGGAGAGGCGGATTTGCGGCAGCAGGAGGCCAAGGCGGCCGAGCTTGGCGAAGCCCTGGCCGCCGCGCGTGAAGTGCGCGCCGGGGCGATCGCGCGGGCCGAGAACCAGGAGTTGCGTAGGGTCGAAATGGGCCGGGTCTCAGGCGAGCGGTTCGAATGCCCTCCACCCCTGCTGCCTGAAAAGGTCGGGTTTGATGGGGATACCGTAGGCGATGCGGGAGAAGAGTCCGAACGGCATGAGCGGTTGTCCGCGGACCGCGAACGGCTCGGTCCCGTCAATCTCGTTGCCGAATCGGAACTGGCGGAAATCGAAGACGCGCGCGCCACTTCGCTTGCCGAACGGGACGAGCTCGCCGAAGCCATCAGCCGACTGCGGGGATCGATCGGTAGCCTGAACAGAGAGGGGCGCACAAGATTGCTAGCCGCGTTCGAGGTCGTGAACGGACATTTCCAGAGACTCTTCCAGACGCTGTTCAACGGCGGGCAAGCGCATCTCGCGCTCATCGACAGCGATGACCCACTGGAGGCCGGGCTGGAAATCTTTGCCCAGCCACCGGGCAAGCGGCTGCAATCGCTGACCCTGCTTTCAGGCGGAGAACAGGCGCTCACGGCCGTTGCATTGATCTTTGCACTGTTCCTGACCAACCCCGCGCCGATCTGCGTGCTCGATGAAGTCGATGCGCCGCTTGACGATGCGAATATCGAGCGGTTCTGCGACCTGCTCGACGCCATGACACGCGAGACGGACACCCGTTACCTGATCGTGACGCACAACGCCGTCACCATGAGCCGCATGCACCGACTGTTCGGCGTGACCATGATCGAAAAGGGCGTGAGCCGTCTCGTTTCGGTCGACCTCGGCGGCGCAGAGGAATTGCTGGCGGCCGAGTAGGGGGGGGATTTGGAACTGGAAGGCGGACAATAGCAGCGACGCCATTCCGGCGTGGCCAATGGCTCAATCACGAGCGCAATCGTCTTCAGCGCTTCGGGCGAGCCGATCTTCCGATTCAATCCGAACTGCCCGGCGCAATATTCTGTGCGTTGATCGTCAAACCAAGGGCGAGCGACAATTTTCAGCGAAGTCCGCAATCAACTGGAACAATTGCCGACGCAACGCATTTACCTTCGATAGGCCCAACGAGGTGCCGGGCGCGGGATCGCGGAGTACTCCCATGCTGAAGCTCACTACTGCAAAAATTGAGCGGCTCAGTTGCCCTCAATTAAACTGAACGAAGGAGACGCCTCATGCTTTGGACCATAGCAAGCATTTTGATCATTCTGTGGCTGGTTGGATTTCTGGGATTTCACATTGCCGGTGGATTGATTCATCTTCTATTGGTGGTGGCCGTCGTTGTGGTCCTCTTTCAGTTCATTGGTGGTCGGAAACTCCAGTGACAGGAGCTTCCGCTTCCAGGCCGCTCGGCTAATGCCGCAATACTTCGGTTGGATTTCGAGACGTCGCGATGCGCATTGAGAACTGAGCAAACGGGCGCCCAGCCTGCCTGCCGCCGCGGCAGAACTCACTCCGTCACCGCAACAAGCTGCATCCTGCCCCTTACCTTGTGACGGAGCAGAAGGGTCAGCGCGCCCAGCATCAGCGTCATCACCAGGAGCCCCAACAGCCCGGCCTGAAATCCTCCGGTCGCGTCCTTTGCGATGCCCCAGGCATAGGGTGTCACGAACGCTCCGATTTGCGACATGGTATTGATCGCCGCTGCACCGACAGCAAGTTCGCGGACGTGAAGCACTTCCGCCCATCCGGAAGACGTCAGCATGGGGATGGCAAAGCAGGACGCCGCAAAAGCCAGATAGGCGATGATCGCCGCCACGGGCACAGATGGCAGGCTCAGCACGAGAAACGACCCTGCCAGAACAACCGTAAACCAGAAGGAATTCAAAAAGCGATCGCCATGCCTGTCAGCATAATTTCCGGCCAGCAGCATGATGATGGCCCCCACCGCGCCACCAAGGCTCACCAGATAGCCGACCGGCTTTGGGGCCAGACCAGTGGCACCTGCAAGGACCATAGGGGCCGAAAGAATGAAGGTCGTTATCGCGCCAATCAGGAGGAAGCCGATGACTCCGAGCAGGAGCACGCGCGGATTGGCGAATGCAGACAGTATATTGTGACGCACCGGTGCGCCGATGCGCGCCTGTTCCCGCGCCAGCTCATCCTGGATCCACGCCTTTTCAGGGGTGGTGAGCCAATGCACCGTGCCCGGCGCATCAGGCAGGAACCGCAGCACCAGAAGCCCGACGAGGACCGCCGGCAATCCTTGTACCAGAAAGAGCCATTGCCACCCCTGCAAGTCGGCATGACCGTCAAGGCCAAGCAGCCAGCCCGAGATTCCGCCCATGACGACTGACGAAAGTGGGCTGGCCACATAGAAGCGGCTCACCGCGCGACCACGATGGCAGGGCGGGAACCAGGACGAAAAATAGTAGATCACGCCTGGATAGAATCCCGCCTCGGCCACGCCGAGCAGGAATCTCAGGACATAGAATTGCATCGGTGTCTGCACGAACATCATGCCGGCCGAGAGCAGGCCCCATGTGATCATGATCCGCGCAATCCATTGCCGCGCACCAAAGCGGACAAGCATGAGATTGGACGGGATCTCGAACAGGGCATAGCCAAGAAAGAAAAGGCCGCCGCCCAGCCCGTAGATGGTTGCGCTGAACTTCAGGTCGTCGTTCATCTGCGCAGCAGCGAAGCTGACATTGACCCGGTCCATATAAGCAAAGAGATAGGCAAGGGCGATCAGCGGCAGGATACGCCAGAATATTTTTGACATGGCCGAGCGCGAGACGGCACTTTCCGGCAGTTGGCCATTCTCCATCGCTTTCCCCCCGTTCCCTGACAGCAGCTTAGAAGGGAGGGGAGCAAAAGCAATCCCGCCGAACCGCCCCATGGTGCGGCACCAATGAAACCGATCTATCGTGCTCTTTGCGCAGCGCGGGCAATCGTGATCATTTCGGCATCGGCCATGATGTCACCCGGCGAAGCGGGCGACTTGATTGCCCGTTCCGCCGCGAGCAGCCGGTCAGCCAATGTTGCCAGCCTTTCAGGGGACCAGCGCTTCAACTGACGCTCGACGCCAGCCTTTTCCTTCCAGAAAATCGCTTTGCCTTGGGCCTCGACGACCGCACGCGCATTGCCGCTGCTGCCCATTTGCCGGGCCAGACGCACGAGAAGCTGCACGCGCTTTGCCAGCGCCCGGATCGCAGGGATCCCGGCGACGCCCTGTTCGGACAATTGTGCAATTTCGCGCGCTGCGTCGCCCGGACTGCCACCCAGCACGGCATCGACAAGGCGCGACAATTCCGCTTCCCCCTCGCCTGCTCCGATCGCGTCCAGCGCCGCCAAGTCGGCTGTTGCGGGACGGTCGGGCGCGGCATCGAGATAGAGTGCAAGCTTTTCAACCTCGCGCGCCATCAGGGCACGATCATTGGCGGCAGCCTGTGCCAATTGGCGCGCGGCATCCATATCAAGCCGGACACCAAGTTCGCGGGCCATTGCCGCGGCCAGGGGCGCTGCCTTTTCGGCATCAAGTGCATAGCTGATGCAGGCCAAGGCAGCCGGGTCTGCCAACGCGCGCTTGAGCAGTGCGGACGTCGGTCGCAGGGCGCCAGCCAGAATGACCACCGGGTTTCCGGCCGCCTCTGCATCCAGAAGTCCTTCAATGGCGGGCAGGCACTCGTCGCCAGTCACGGTCAACCGAATGTGCCGCTTCTCCCCGAACAGGGATATCGACGCGGCCTCATCGGCAAGCCGCGCCGGGTCCGCTTTGAGCGCCGCGCCATCCAGATCGATGCGTTCCGCCTCTGGGCCCATGGCCCGTTCCAGACGCTGGGCGAGGCTGCGGGATTCCGCTTCATCCGGGCCATAGAGCAGGAAAAACCGGATATGCGGCGGCGGGGCATCGAGCGCGCGTTCAATCTCGGCGCGATTGGCCTTCACTTGTCTGGCGTCTGGCGCTCTGCAAAGAGCGCGACACGCGCAACAATCTGATCCGCGAGGATTTGCGACAGGCGTTCCAGGGCCGTATTTTCCGCGGCAATCGTTGCATATTCGGAACTGACGACGTCGATACCGGCATCGGATCCGGCCGTGGCATCCAGCACAACCGTCCCCTGTGCCGCATCGACCAGCCGATAGCGCGCGCGCAAGGTGCGGCGTTCACGCGTCACGGCATCGTCCCGGCGGACGCCAAAGCCCGAAATCTGGTCATCAAGCTCAACCTCGAGCCGATATTGCGCCGGTATCGCCGGATTGCGGCCAAGCCGGTCATTGAGCGCGTTACGCATCAACCAGCCCGCCTTGCCATCAATCGCCGTGACATCGACGGAACGGAGCACCTGGCTGACCTTGCCGCCGCCACCACCGCTGTACAAAGGGCGCAGACCGCAAGCCGAAACAAGCAACATCAGGACGAGGGCAAGGATCCGCATCATGCGACGATGTTAACGAGGCGGCCGGGAACAACAATGACCTTTTTGGGCGTCGCCCCATCCAGCGCACGGACCACCTTCTCGCTGGCGAGTGCAGCAGCCTCAAGGGCCGCCTTATCCGCCGCCTTGGGCAGCGTCAGCGTATCGCGCAACTTGCCGTTGACCTGGATTGCGATCGTCACTTCATCGTCGACGAGCAGCGCCGGATCATGCGTCGGCCAGGCCTGGGCCGCTACCAGCCCGGTCCCGCCCATCCGCGTCCAGCCTTCCTCCGCCAAATGGGGAAGCATCGGCGAAACAAGGCGCGCAAGCGTCAACACCGCCTCAGAGCGCGTCGCGCTCGGCTCAGCCTTTTCAATGGCGTTGACCAGTTCATGAACCTTGGCGACGGCCTTGTTGAAGGTCAGCGCCTCGATATCGACGCCTATGCCTGCAATGGCCCGATGCAAGAGCTTCTTGAGGGCTGCATCCTCTCCACGCACGGTTGGCTCATAGCCATCAAACAAACGCCAGATGCGATTGACGAACCGCCAGGTCCCCTCGATTCCAGCTTCCGACCATTCGAGATCACGCTCGGGCGGGCTGTCTGACAGCATGAACCAGCGCACGGCATCCGCGCCATATTGGTCGAACATCGGATCCGGATCGACGACGTTCTTTTTGGATTTGGACATTTTCTCGATTCGGCCAAGCGTGACCGGCTGACCATCAAGCGTGACGATATCGGCGCCAACCTGCTTGACTTCGCCGGGCGAAAGCCAGCTGCCGTCGGCAGATTTATAGGTCTCATGCGTGACCATGCCCTGCGTGAACAGGCCCTTGAACGGCTCTGCGATACCGATTTGGCCCATATGCTGGAGCGCGCGCGTCCAGAATCGGGCATAGAGGAGATGGAGGATCGCATGCTCGACCCCGCCGATATACTGGCCGACCGGCAGCCATTGTTCCGCTTCGGCCCGGTCGAACGGCTTGTCCTTGGGCTGGCTCGCAAAGCGGATGAAATACCAGCTGGAGTCCACAAAGGTATCGAGCGTATCCGTCTCGCGCCGCGCCGGTTCATTGCAGTTCGGGCAGGGCACATTCTTCCATGTCGGATGACGGTCGAGGGGGTTTCCGGGAATGTCGAAACTGACGTCCTCAGGCAAGACGACCGGCAATTGCGAACGGGGTACAGGCAGCGCCCCGCAGAATTCGCAATGGATGATCGGAATCGGCGTGCCCCAATAGCGCTGGCGCGACACACCCCAATCCCGCAAACGATATTGCGTCTGGCCCTCTCCCCATCCTTCATGCTCCGCACGGGCAATGACCGCGGCCTTGGCCTCGTCGCTGCTCATGCCGTTCAGGAAGTGTGAATTCACGATCCGGCCGGGTCCGGTGTATGGCGTATCGCCTTCAAAATCGGGGTCTTCATTGTCGCCTTCGGCCACAACACGCGTAACACCAAGACCGTATTTCCGAGCAAAGTCGAGATCGCGCTGGTCATGGGCGGGACAGCCGAAGAGCGCGCCTGTCCCATAGTCCATCAGGACGAAATTGGCGACATAGACCGGAAGGTGCCAATGCGGATCAAGCGGATGCTCAACCGACAGGCCTGTATTGAAACCCTTCTTTTCGGCCGTTTCTATGTCGGCAGCAGTCGTGCCACCCTTGCGGCATTCCTCTATGAACGCCTGCAGCGCCGGTGCATTGGCCGCAAGTTCCGTTGCCAGCGGGTGATCCGCCGCAATCGCAACAAAACTCGCACCGAACATCGTATCCGGCCGGGTGGTGAAAACATCGATCCCTTCCGGAGAATCGACGAGATTGAAGGTGCAACGCAGGCCCTTTGACTTGCCGATCCAGTTTTCCTGCATCAGCCGGACCTTGTCGGGCCACTGGTCAAGCGTCGCCAGCCCTTCAAGCAGATCGTCGGCAAACTGGGTGATCTTCAGGAACCATTGATTGAGCTTTTTCTTTTCGACCAGCGCTCCCGAACGCCAGCCGCGACCGTCGATCACCTGCTCATTGGCAAGCACAGTCATGTCGACCGGGTCCCAATTGACCGAACTTTCCTTGCGGTAGACGAGGCCCGCCTTCAGAAGATCGAGGAACAGTGCCTGTTCATGGCCATAATAGTCAGGCTCACAGGTCGCGAGTTCACGGGTCCAGTCGATCGCTAGGCCAAGCCGCTTCAGCTGCGCCTTCATCGCGGCGATATTGTCGCGCGTCCAGCCGCCGGGGTGAACCTTCTTTTCCATCGCGGCATTTTCTGCCGGCATGCCAAATGCATCCCAGCCCATGGGATGGAGGACGGCGTGCCCGGTCATCGCCTTGTAGCGCGCCAGGACATCACCCATCGTATAGTTGCGGACGTGTCCCATATGGATGCGCCCCGAAGGATAGGGAAACATCTCCAGGACATAGGCCTTAGGCTTGTCCGATTTGGCAGGCGCGACGAAGATGCCGCTTTCTTCCCACACTTTTTGCCAGTGCGGATCAGCTTTGAATGGATTGAAACGGGATGACATCGTTCAAGCAGCTTCCTTCGCGTCTTCGCGTCTTCGCGCGCAACAGAAAATCTGTCCCGCACCGCTGCCATGGCAAGATTCGCGCCGAGGCGCGAAGACGTGAAGGGTCAATTCCTAACCGGCAATGGCGCTGCGGCGGAGATCGCGCGCCTTAGTGAGGATGATTTCCTCAAGCTTCTGGACCGTTGCAGCCTGGACCGGCGCATCGACCCAGCCCCCATCCTGCGCCACTTGCCGCGACGCTGCGACCCGCAGGGCATCGGCCCGCAAATCCTTGTCGAGGATCGAGATGGTCAGCTTCATCCGTTCATTGGGCGATGACGGGTTGGCATACCAGTCCGTCACGATCACGCCGCCATTGGCGTCGGCCTGGATGAGCGGCATGAAGGATATGGTGTCGAGCGAGGCGCGCCAGAGATAGGCGTTGACGCCGATCGTGGTCACTTTCGATGCGGCAATGTCGCCCTTTGCTGCTGCAGACGGCTTGCTCTTGCCCATGAGGCTGCAGCCGGACAAGGCCAGTCCGATTGCAATTGCGGCAACTATTGGGAGGGGCCTCGACATGGCAAACTATCCTTGGAAAAACGTCACTCGCGCGCCTTATAGGCAGGTTTTGTCATCCCGCAAGCGCCGAGACCGCGGCAGAGTGTTGAGCAATTGCAACAACTCGCAACAAAGTGACTCAAACACCTGTGCATCGCGAACGAATCTATGCTAGCGGACTGAATGCAGGAGTTTGATTCTCGAAGATGAACCGTCGTGCCACTCTTTTGACCAGTCTCGCGGGCGCCGTGTGCGCGATCGCGCTGGCTGGCGCGCCTGCGGTTGGGGCCTCTGCGAACAATTTCCTGTCGAAGCGGTTGACCAACCCGGCGCCACGTGTCGGAATTGGCAGTTATACGCCAGTTGCAGCCGATCCGGTGCTTGCTGCGGCGCTTGCGCGCAGTGGCTTCAACAGCACAGGTTTTCGGTTCACTCCGGCGGCAGTGAGCAATCGCAACCGCGCCGTGACAGTTGCGGTCCGGGCCCGGACCGGTGTCCTCCCAAGTGAAGCAGATCGAGTCGCGGCAGGAACACCTGCAACCCTTGGTATTGCTCCAGTTGCCTATAGCCTCGGCGTGGGCGTGGGCTGGAAGCGGTTTGCCTTGTCCGGTGACGTAACTCGAGTCGATAGCGGCGCCTTGCCCGGTGGCCGCGAGGCCGCGGATGTTGCAGTGAGCTACAACGCGCGCAAATGGAGTACGCGACTTCAGGTTGCCGCAGATCGGCCGACCGGTAACGCGCCGCGCACCATTTCTGGCAATGAAAGTGTCTCGCTCGATGTGGGCGGCGCGTATCGCCTGACTCGCAATCTCGATGTGACGGCGGGCGTGCGTTATCGTTCCGAGCGGAACCGGCTTGAGCCTTTGACCGACAACCGCCGTGACAGTCAGGCTATTTACGTCGGGACAGCGTTCCGCTTCTGATGTGTCAGGCTGCTGATCGCAGCCCACCCGTGAATCCTGAAGTCTGATAGCGAACGTGCCCGCTTGCGCGTCATGCCGCCAAGCGCAATCACTGGCACGCGGCTTCCCCTGATCAGCAAGCCGAACCGGTTGCGGCCAAGAGCGCGCGCACCGGGATGCGATGCTGTCGGGAAGACGGGCGAGACAAAGATCAGTTTCGCGCCATTTCGTTCTGCGGCAATCCGTTCGCGCAATGAGTGAACCGGCGCCGTCACGGCGCCGAAATGCCTGCCATGTGCACCCCCAGGTCCTCCTGCAAGAAGCGTGAGTCGCCGGGCTCGCGCGATCACCCTGATCTTGCGAAACAGGTCGAGCCGCTCAGCGCGCGCCAGGCTGTAGTGCCTGAAAATCACGCCGGCGCCTTTGGGCAATGCCATGAGCGCTGGCCACAGCGCCTCCCCCATGCGCTCATCCGTCATCAGCCAAAGTCGCGGCAGCGCAGGATTTTGATGGCAGAGGTGGCGCTTGGACATCTCCATTCCTATAGCGACCGAATGACAGAAGACGCAAAGGCCAGACTGGACAAGGTGTCCGCTAACGTCGCACGGGCCGCGAAGCTCTCGGGTCGACGCGCCGACGCCATACAACTGATTGCCATTTCAAAGACGCATGATGCACCCGCAATCCGCCCGCTGCTCGAAGCCGGCCATCGCCGCTTTGGCGAAAACAGGGTGCAGGAAGCACAAGCCAAATGGCCGGGGCTGCGTGCCGAGTTCCCTGACGTGGAACTCCATCTTGTGGGTCAGCTGCAGTCGAACAAGGCAGAGGATGCGGTGGCACTTTTCGATGCGATTCACTCGGTTGATCGTCCTTCGTTGATCTCTGCACTCGCCAGGGCGCAGCAAAAGACGGGGCGACGCCCAGCCTGCTTCATTCAGGTCAATATTGGCGATGAACCGCAAAAGGGCGGGTGCCCGATCAAGGATCTGCCCGACCTTCTCAAGGAGGCGCGCTCCGCAGACCTCGATCTTGCGGGTCTGATGGCAGTTCCACCGGCCGATTTGGAAGCAGCCCCCTATTTTGCGTTGCTGGCCAAGCTTGCGCGGGATCACGGCCTCAAAGGACTCAGCATGGGAATGACCGGCGACTATGAGACAGCCGTCATGATGGGCGCGACGCATGTCCGCATCGGCAGCGCCCTGTTCGGAGTGCGCGGCTAGGCCGATTAAAGCTGGTGGCCGGTCCGGTCCCGCTTGGTTGCAAGATAGCGTTCATTGTGCGGATTGGGCGGCAACTGGTGGGGCACGCGCTCGACAATCGTGATCCCCGACTCTTCCAGGCCCGCTACCTTTTCGGGATTGTTGGTCAGCAGGCGGATGCGGTCCTGACCCAGCAACTGAAGCATGCGCGCCGCAACCCCGAAGTCGCGCGAATCGACAGCAAAACCGAGGCGGAGATTGGCATCGACGGTATCAAAGCCCTGATCCTGCAGTTGATAAGCCCGCAGCTTGTTGATGAGGCCGATCCCACGACCTTCCTGCCGCAAATAGAGCAGGATGCCCCACCCATGTGCCGCTATTAACCGCAGGGCAGCGTCAAGCTGCGGGCCGCAGTCGCATTTGAGGCTCCCCAGCACATCACCCGTCAGGCATTCGCTATGGAGCCGAACCAGAGGCGCTTCACCATCGGGTTGGCCAATGATCAGGGCCACATGCTCACCCGCCATCTCCGGGCTTCGAAAGGCAACAAGTTCAGCCTTTTCCGAAGCGGCAACGGGGAGCCGTGCACGAGCCGCGATGGCCAGGCGCTCCGGGGCATCCCAGTCATGAACGGCCTCTCCTGAAACGCTCTCTGCAGCATTCTGGACGCCTGAAAGGACAAAGAAGGCTGGCAGAAGACCTGCATGGCGCGCAAGTTCCAGTGCCGCCGCACAGGCTGGGGGATGGTCAACATCTCGCGCAGCAAATGGGCCCATCAGGGGATTTGCAAGATCTGTCGCCGGGTCGGCCAAGGCAGTGGCTGCCGCCAGGTCCAGCCAGGATGTCCGCGCAACGACAACCGGCTCACCAAGAGTCGCGGCTGCCCGCTGGTTCGCCAGCTTCAATGTCACCGCGCGACTTGAAGAAATGAGTATGTCTGCCTTTGCCTCAGGGTCGAAGGCCGAGAGACGCAGGGCATCGGCGCTTTCGATCGCAAGAACTGTAATGGCCTCATCGATCGCGACAGGCCAGCCGCGACGCAGGGCATCTATGGCCCGGGCCGTGGCGCGCGGGTCACTCAAAAGGCAAACTCTGTCACGATGGGAATATGGTCGGAGGGTTTGTCCCAATCGCGACAGGCTTCATGGACCGTATGGCTGACCGCCTGTTCGCGCAGGGATGGTGACGCCCACATGTGATCCAGCCGTCTGCCGCGATCTGAAACCGCCCAATCCTTTGCGCGGTAGCTCCACCAGGTGAAGAGACGGTCCGGCGCAGGCACGAAATGCCGTCCGAGATCGACCCAATCGTGACTTGCTTGCAGGCGGGCAAGCGTCTCGACTTCAATGGGTGTGTGGCTGACCACATCGATGAGTTGCTTGTGATTCCACACATCGGATTCGAGCGGCGCAATGTTGAAATCACCCGTCAGTATCGTCGGTTCGGACAGTGAAGACGACCAGTCGATCATCCGTCCGAGAAAATCGAGTTTCTGGCCGAATTTCGGATTCTGCTCCCGATCGGGAATGTCGCCGCCCGCAGGCACATAGACATTTTCAAGCAGGACTCCGTTCGGGAGGCGTACTCCGATATGGCGCGCTTCGCCATTGTCCTGCCAATCATGGCTGCGATCTTCGACAAGCGGCACCTTGCTGAGGATTGCCACGCCGTGATGCATCTTTTGCCCGTTGATGACGATGTGCGGATAACCCAGGCTCTTGAGAGCTTCCATTGGGAAGACGGAATTTTCGGCCTTCGTTTCCTGCAGGCACAGGATGTCCGGCGCCATTTCCCTCAGGAACCGCGAGACGATATCCAACCGGAAACGAACAGAGTTTATGTTCCAGGAAGCGATTTTCATAGGAGTTGCCCTAGCCCCCGGAAGCCGAGGTTCGCAAGTCCGAAGCCTTGTCGACTGCTGGGAAAGAGATTGGGAGCCTCTCCCGGCAGTTGAAAGTTGACCGGACTTCCGGCCTGGCTGAGCGAAAAGCCGACGGGTTACAGAGCGGAGCTGGCGGTCGCCCGCTTCCTACGGCGGCCGCCGACAAAACGCACGATTGCAAAGTGCATTGCGAAAAGGCCCAGTTTGGACGCCAACGGGAAGATCGCAATGAATGCAACCCAGAGTCCGGGACGGAAAACTGCCACTGCAAGATTTAACGCTGCCGTAGCAAACATCAGGCCCGCCCAGACATCCCGAAGCACGTCATCAAGTCTCCGACAAGAGGCAGGTTTTCGGGCGGGATATAGCGGTTCATCCAACCGCGACGGAGCATGGCCGATCCGATCATCGCATAGACCACGCTGGGCTTCGCCATCACATAACGCGGGTCGAGTGTGTAGATCGTCGCAGCAGTAGATACGAGGACCATCGCCAAACTGATCCATTGCAGCGACGCCACGCGCCCATGCTGCGAATATTCAAACAAGACAACCACAAGGGCGACAAGGGTGCCGGCGCCGCTTGCGATGAGAAGGTCGGTCTTCAGCGCCATCAATAAAGCGAAGACGATTACGCCCAACGAATCGAAGACGAGTGGCTTGACCGCATAGATCAGGTCCTTCATCGCCAGCACCTTGTATGTTTACACTGTTAATATACTCTTGGCACGATTTTCGAGACCGTTCAAGTCCGCGTCCAAGCGGCAATATTGAAGATCGATAACCGGCCCATAAACGGAAAGACCCTCACTCCGGGGGCATGGAGCGAGGGTCAACCGAGCGTTCGTCACGCTGGCGAGTTTCGGAAACAAACACGGTGTCGAGCAACAGGGGGGAATCTCGAAACCAGTCTCCGTAACTGCCTGTCTGCTTATAAACCGGTTTCCTGTCGCCAATATGAATGGGTGGTTCAGCGTCCACGCAAATTCGGGCGGGGATCGCGCCATTTGAACGCTTCGTCGGACACAGGAGCGTTGAATGCCTGTCCCGAAAGGCGAATGGAAGTCCGGTTTCCCTGACTGTCGATGGTCACCCAGCCCTGCAGCATCAGCCCGGCTGGCGCTGAAGCCTGACGTGAAAAGGCCAGAGTGATGACGCCAAATTCAGGCCGCTTGGGATCACGGGCCTCAACGATCACAAGGCGCGGGTCCGTTGTTTCGACGACCTTGGCGAAGCGGGTCATGTCGCGATTCGGGTCAAGCAGAACACCAAGCGGCGAATTACCGATCGGCCAGCGCTGCACCTGGCGCACCGAATAGTCGATGAAGGTCAGGGCCTTGCCATCTCCAACCACCAAGATCGGCACACCCTTTTCATACTGGAAACGAATCTTTCCGGGCCGCTTGAGTGTCAGCGTCCCGTTCACGGCCTTGCCCGCCTTGTCGGTCTGCACAAAGCTTGCGGTCATCGTCGCGACCGCCTTCAGATGCGATGAAACCGCCGCCAGGTCGCTCGATTGGGCACAGGCCGGTGCTGCGATCGCAATGGCCGCAGCCGCAGCAAGAAAACGAAAGGACATGCAAAACTCCACTTCGGGATAGCCGGAATGCCCCCCGTCAGTTGAACAGCAACTGAATCTATATGGCGTGCCCTTCGGCGTCGATCAGGACTTCGCGGCGGCCGACATGGTCCGGCCGACTGACCAGCCCTTCGCTTTCCATTCGCTCAATAAGGCGCGCTGCGCTGTTGTAGCCCACGCGCAACTGGCGCTGGACATAGGATGTCGACGCCTTTTGGCTCTCGGCAACAACCTGAACGGCGCGCCGGAAAAGCTGGTCTTCCGGACTGTCCTCGCCTGAAGGGGCGCCGTCGATTGTCCAGCCGCCGTCTTCGGGCTCTTCGGTGACCGCCATGATATAGTCGGGCGTTCCCTGCGAGCGCCAATGATCAGCAACCGCGCGGACCTCGTCATCAGACACAAAGGGTCCGTGAACACGCGCAATCTGCTTGCCGCCCGGCATGTAGAGCATGTCGCCCTTCCCGAGCAGCTGCTCGGCGCCCTGTTCTCCAAGGATGGTCCGCGAATCGATCTTCGAAGTGACCGCAAAACTGATCCGCGTCGGCAGGTTGGCCTTGATCACGCCGGTGATGACATCGACCGACGGACGCTGCGTTGCCATGATCAGATGAATTCCCGCCGCGCGCGCCTTCTGGGCCAGGCGCTGAATGAGGAATTCGACTTCCTTGCCCGCGGTCATCATCAGGTCGGCAAGCTCGTCGACAATGATGACGATCTGGGGCAGCGGCTCATACTCGAGCTTTTCTTCTTCGTAGACCGGCTGTCCGGTTTCTGCATCATAGCCGGTCTGGACCTTGCGGCCGAGTTGCTGACCCTTCGCACGTGCGGTCCGCACCTTGTCATTGAAGCTCGAAAGCCCGCGCACCCCGAGCGAGGCCATCATCCGGTAGCGGTCCTCCATCTGTTCGACCGCCCATTTGAGCGCGCGGATCGCCTTTGCAGGTTCCGTCACCACGGGAGAGAGCAAATGCGGGATGTTGTCGTAGATGCTGAGTTCAAGCATCTTGGGGTCGATCATGATCAACCGGCACTGGTCAGGCGTCAGGCGATAGAGCAGCGACAGGATCATCGCATTGAGCCCGACAGATTTGCCAGAGCCGGTCGTGCCCGCAACAAGAAGGTGCGGCATCGGGGCAAGATCGGCAATCACGGGATCGCCCGCGATATTCTTGCCGAGGATGATCGGAAGCTGGGCGGTCTGGTCCTCGAAAGCCTGGCTCGACGCCAGTTCATGAAACACCACCGACTCCCGCCGCGCGTTGGGCAGTTCAATCCCGATCACGCTGCGCCCCGGAATCGTCGCAACGCGCGCCGACATGGCAGACATGTTGCGGGCGATATCGTCTGCAAGCTGGACGACGCGGCTCGCCTTGATCCCGGCAGCGGGCTCAAGTTCGTACATTGTCACCACAGGGCCAGGGCGGACCTCAACGATCGCGCCCTTGACATGGAAATCGTCCAGTACGGATTCGAGCAACCGCGCATTGCGTTCCAGTCCGGCCTTGTCGATCTGTGGGCCCGAAGACGGCGGCGCTTTCTTGAGCAAGTCCAGCGACGGCAGCACGTAGCGATCCTTCAGGTCGAACGCGGACTGGGCCGGCTTCTTGGGTGGCTGGGCCGGCGCCGGCTTGGATGCGCCAAGATTGATGATCGGCTTGCGATCCTCGTTGCGCGGCGGCGGGGCCGGTCGCGGCTCTGGCTGCTTGATGATCGGCGGCGGCGCGACATAATCCTCAACCTCATCCACGCCGCGCACCCGCCTGCGGAACAGCCAGCCCCGCTCGTCCGCGTCCAATCCCAGAGCGATCGACCACACGACAATGCCGGCAATCGCGAGCAGGGCCGCAATGCCAAGCCCGACAAGGCGAGCAATTCCCGGATCGCCAATGAACCCGATGATCCACTCAAGCGTCCCTGCCCCAAGATAGCCGATTGCACCGCCAAGACCGCCCGGTAGACCCGCAATCGCATCGGATTTGAAAAGCGAAAGCGCAATATCGATGAGGATGATGCCGCCCAAGGCGCGAACCGCGCGCTGCCGCCATCCAGTGACGGGCGCTCCGCGCCAAAGCCGCGTTGCGGCCACAATCACGAGCGGCACGAAAAGGGCTGCAGCCGGACCAATCAGCGACAGGAGAGCATCCGAAACCCATGCCCCCGGAACCCCGATCAGGTTACGCGCCGGCCCGCCTGCCGCTGTATTGAGCGACGGGTCGCTCGGATGGTAACTGGCAAGCAAAAGGGTGAAGATCAGCGCCCCAAGACCCAAGGCAACAGCACCGAGCATCGCGCCGCTGCGGATCGCGCCGCGCTTCACTGAATCCTGCCATGTTTGCGCCCGACTGGCCATTTGCGCCTCCCGTTCCCGTGCGCTTTCTGTTCCTTGGCCTGCTTAATGCGCCGGGCGATGACTCGCCGTCAAGAGTCTGGCCGAAATGCTTGAGTCGCACGCCATTTCGCCTAGAAGCACCGGATGGACTCACATGACGTCATCATCCTCGGCGGCGGCCTGGTCGGGCTTACGCTTGCAATTGCCCTCGAACGCCATGGCTTGACGGCGGCCGTCGTCGATCCACTGGATCCCGAAAAGGCCCTTGCGGCCGGGTTCGACGGCCGGGCAAGCGCCATCGCCAGTGCCAGCTGGCGGATGCTTGATGCGCTGGGCATTGCGGAGACACTCAAGCCCCACGGCTGCGCCATTCACCGCATCGAAGTCCGCGACGGGCTGCAGAAGAACGCCCTCGACTTCACAACAGCCGAAGATGACGAGCCTCTGGGCTATATGCTGGAAAACCGGACGTTGCGGCAGACGCTTCGTGAGGCAGCCCTGGGCGCCAGGGGAGTCACACTCCACATGCCCGACCGGGCAGCCCGCGTCGAACGCAATGAAGCCGGCGTGCGCATGACCCTCGCGAGCGGAAAGCAGATCCGCGGCCAGCTCCTCCTGGCCTGCGAAGGACGCAAATCGCCCACGCGAGAGGCGGCAGGCATCCGCACCGCAAAATGGGGCTATGATCACGTCGCGATCATTTCAGCCTTCGATCATACGAAGAACCACAATAATATCGCGCATGAAATCTTCTATTCCGCTGGCCCGTTCGCGCTCCTGCCGCTCAATCCGGGCACACGCTCGGCGCTGGTGTGGACCGTGAGCCCCAAGGAAGCCGAGGGAGTGCTCGCACTTTCGGAGCGCGCATTTCTGGCTGAAGTCACAAAACGCGCCGGGGGATTGCTGGGAGAGATTTCGCTTGCCGCTCCGCGCTCCAGCTATCCGCTGGATTTCCATCACGCAACGCGGATCACGGCGCAGCGGCTCGCTCTGGTCGGAGATGCAGCGCACGGCTCGCATCCGATTGCGGGTCAGGGGCTCAACCTCGGTTTTCGTGATGTCGCGGCGCTTGTTGAAGTTCTGGTGGATGGTGCGCGGCTGGGGCTCGATCTGGGCGATGCCCAGTTGCTTGACCGCTATGAGCGCTGGAGAAGTGTCGACACGCTCGCTGTTTCGCTGGCAACGGACACGCTCACGCGGCTCTTCGGCATTCCGGGCAAGCCTGCGACCGCCATTCGCCGCTTCGGGCTGGGCGCGGTCCAGAAGCTGGCGCCGCTCAAATCGATCTTCATGGCCGAAGCGCGGGGCACGAGCGGCGATCTGCCCAAATTGCTTCAGGGCGCGGTCGTCTGAGGCGAAAGGACCCGCGCGTCCTCGACCAGCATGACCGGGACTCCATTTCGCACCGGATAGGCAAGGCCTGCCGCTTCAGAGATCAATTCCTCTTTGCCTTCATCATAGATCAGTCGTGTCCGCGTTATCGGGCAGACCAGAATGGCAAGCAGGTCCGGGTCGAGACTCACTGGAGCGTCACGCGCTCTTCCCCGTCATGCCGCCCAAAGAAATGGAGCAGCTGCACGATCAGTTCGGCCCGTTCGGACAGGCTATTGGCCTCAAGCAAGGCCTGCTTCGACGCCGCATCAAACGGCGCAATCTGGGCAATGCCATTCACCAAGGCTTCGTCATCGAGGCGCGAAACGGATTCCCAATCCACGGCATAGCCCTGCGCTGTCGCAAAACGTCGCGATTCGGTTTCAAGCGCCGCACGTTCGGCAAGCGCGAGCGATTCATCTTCCGGTTCGGCAATCAGCTCCGCTTCGATCTGGCGGAACGGCGTCTTCACATCGAGTTCGCGCACCAGCCGGAACCTCGACCGCCCTTCGAGGATGATATTGTAGCGACCATCATCCAGCGCTTCGACCTGCGAAATATGGCCGACGCAGCCCATCATGTAGAGCGGCGGCTTTTCCCCGCCGCCACGCGGCTGAATCATCGCAATCATGCGATCCCGCGCCAGCGCGTCCGAAACCAGCGCGCGGTACCGTGGCTCAAAGATGTGCAGCGGCAAATGCATCCGCGGGAAGAGCAGCGCGCCAGCCAGCGGAAAGACGGAAAGTCGTGTGAGCGTTTGCGTCGTCATGTGAAAAGCACCGCAGAAAGCCTGCGCCGCTGCGCAGAAACCCAGGGGTCCTCGATCCCGACAACCTCAAACAATTTGAGCAATTGCGATCGGGCAGCGCCCTCGTTCCATTCACGATCCGCCGCGATAATGGCAAGCAGCGCGTCGGCCGCTCCATCCCTGTCACCTGACGCCATCAAACCGCCCGCAAGTTCAAACCGCAATGCGTGATTGTCAGGGTCTGCGGCGACTTCGGCCTTCAATCCCGAAAGATCGTCAACCGGCTTCACGTCGCGAGCGAGTGTCAAGGCGGATACAGCCCGCCCGATTGCAGGATCCTTCGCCAGTTCAGGGCTCAGTGCTGCAACCCGCGCCTCCGCCGCATCGAGTTCACCCGCACCGACATGCGCGCGAATGAGACCCGACAATGCCGCAGGATGGTCCGGCGCCATATCCAGGATCTGCGAGAAGATTGACGCCGCGCGCGCGGCATCGCCGCCGGCCAGAACCTCTTCCCCCATGGCGACCAGCGGCTCTATCTCCGCTTCGAGCGACTGGGCTTCACCCTGCACCGGCAATTGTTTCAGCAGTTGGTCGAGCATGCGGCCAAGCTGGGCCTCAGTGCGTGCCGGCGTCAGGTCTGCGACGGGTTGGCCCTGGAACAGGGCATAAACCGTGGGGATCGACTGCACACGGAATTGTGCCGCAATGAACTTGTTTTCATCGACATTGATCTTGACCAGCTTGACGCCCTTGTCCGCATAATCAGCGGCAACCTTTTCCAGCACAGGCGTAAGCTGTTTGCACGGGCCACACCATTCGGCCCAGAAATCGACAATCACGAGGTTGGTCATCGAAGGCTCGACCACATCGCGCCGAAAAGCCTCCACGACTTCGCGTTCGTTTGCACTCAATCCCAATGTCGCCACGTGATGCTCCTTGTCTTGCGCCCAATGTGGTGACTCATATTGCAATTGCCAAGCCCCGATTCAGCGCTTGCCGAAGGCCGAACCCGATGCTAACAGCCGCGCCTCACCCGCCCCGGCATGCCGGGGCCAGTCGCCAGAGCGGGCGTAGCTCAGGGGTAGAGCACAACCTTGCCAAGGTTGGGGTCGAGGGTTCGAATCCCTTCGCCCGCTCAGTTTTCCCCAAGAAAACTAATTAGTTACACCTCGCGTAGCTCGCGAGGGCTTGGTGACAAGCTCCAACCGCTCGCCGTTGTCACCATTGTCGCAATTCAGATCCAACTCAGGGCTGGTCAGGCGTTCTCCCAAGTTCAGCTTAGACTGATCGCATCGATCGCCGATCTCCAGCCTGTCGGCCCGAGTGAGCTACTTTGGCATAGGCACTGGTAGGCGGATCGCTCCGGCTCCGCCGCAGAACCATCCACTCGCATTAGCCGCTAATCCCTGGGCTCGAAGCCTGTCCTCCTTCAATCAGCCCGTGAAGGGTCCGCTACGCGTGCGCGTGCGGCCGCAGCTTTGCTGCGGTGATTATGACCAGCCCCGGCCTGTGGGGCGGCTGTCGACGGGGTGGTCCCGCTCAAGGCAGGAACGCAACATGCCACTGGCAACCGCACAATCGCTTGGCTGGAACCTCTCCCGGACGCTGATGACGGTCATCGTCCTCATTGAAACCAATCAAGGCTACTTCGTCATCCCCGCTGACAGATTTGATGGCGACCCCGAACAGGTGGTTCGCGAATATGACCCCTTCAGCCGCTAGTCTCAGGCACATTTCACCTTTTCGGCCTGCACCCTGCCGTGCTATTCTTGCACCGCAGATTGCGCTGAGGTGGTGGTGGCGAGCGCGTCCAGACAGGGACAGCTTATGACGCATTTTTCTCATCCTCGGGGCTGTTGCTGGCCTGTATGTGCTCGCGCTACTCTTCCGCCTCGCCAGCTACGCGCTGCCTGTTTATGCCGGGCTCACTTGTGCTTTCCTACTGCTCGGCCATGATGTTGGCTATCTCGGAGCAATCCTAGGCGGACTGGCGGCAGGCATTGCCACGCTTCTGATTGGGCAGGGCCTCATTGCCTTTATCCGCTCCCCCATGCTCCGTGCCGGGATCGCGCTCCCTCTTTGCCATACCCGCGGGCTTCGCCGGTTTTCAGGCCGCGCACGCCCTTGGATCACTGGCAACGGACAACAGCATGCTGCTAGCGATCCCTTGGATCCATCGCTGCTATGGCGACATCCCTCTCGGCATGGCGAAGCGTGACGATGTCGGGCGTGATACGTGCGTCACCCCTCACAGTTTGCAGGTCCCGTCGGTGGGCAAGCCTCTACAGGCCAAGCAATGTCGGCCGAGTGATGGCGTGAGGGCGCAATACCGGTGGTCCAGTCGCTTCCTTTGCTTTGCCGATTTTGAACCGAGGGTTCAGGGCCAGCGTTCATCCGAGCTAGTGCATCCGATCAGCATCTGGCGTCCTTCCCGACAGAACCGACCAGTACGTCCTCTTTCGATCCGCGCCCATGTCAGCAAGACGCTTCGCTTGGCAGGCTTGCCGCAACGGTGCTTGCCGAACTTTCTTCCCCCGGCGTTCCGCCGTTCCTCGCGAAACAAGAAAGCCCCGGCCACACCGTCCTTCGCTAATGCTGCGGGCTGACGCTGCGGCGCCTGCCACTGGCTGACCCTAATCCGCGCATCGAGGCCGCACTGGCGCGGTCCCCGTTCAACAGAAAGGAAATACCCATGGCAAAGATCGGCAACTTCAAAATGGTTTCGGGTGAACTCCGGGGCCAGATCGTCACTCTCGCCCTCCAGGCCAAATCAGTCAGGATCGTCGCGGAAGAAAACACCAGCGGCAATGCCCCACCCACCGCGTCCTCATCGGCGAAGTCGAGAATGGCGCAGCCTGGAAGCACACCCAGGACGACCGGCCTTACCTCCTCGGTGAAGCTCGACGACCCCCAGCTTTACTGCCGCAATCTTCGCGCAGCTCTTCGAAGCCGAAGACGGCGGTCACGATCTGGTCTGGAACCGCCCGAGCCGCCGCAACGGCCATTGAATCGGCCCAAGTCATCGCCCGGGTCACCGGGCGATGACGAATCCTAGTATGTTGGGTGGCGGTATATTAGGGTTACGCCGACCCACGAGGCATGAAGCTTCGGGAGATTTTGCTACTAACTTAAGGCGATTGCGACACGCCAGTGGGCTTTCGCAAATTGGCGCACCGTGCCGGTTCAACCACAACTATGTCGGTCTTCTTGAACGCGCAGCCAATTCGCCAACGCTCGACACGATCCGAACGACTCGCCACTGAGCTTGCAGTCGAACCGGTCCGCTTCTTCGACGAGTCTGCCGGACATTGAACGCAAACCCACCGCCGTTCACAGATCTCAGCAACAATTTTACAATTTCTCAACTACAACGAACAGATCATTGCCTCTGGGAATGTTTTGTCCCGGCAAGCCGGGCTCAGCGTTATCCCGTGCCGGGGATGGCGCACTGCCCGAATTGGGGATAAGGTCACCCTGCTTCTGCGCGCGTTGCGGGGGCGCAGTCACTAAACAGGTTTTGCTACAAGGAGAGACCCATGTCGGCTCCTGAGTTTGCCGATGAACCACCGCAGTCAGACCGATTGAGCGCTTATGATGAGCGCCACCTCGTCACGTATCTTCGCCTGCTGGATGCCAAAGGACGAGGCTTCATGGGAAGGCGGTTTCAATCATCTTCGCCATCGATCCTGTCCAGTGAGCCGGAGCGCGCGAAGGGTCGCGGTCTGTCTCGCCCGCGCCAGAAGTGGATGACAAAACACGGCTACAAACACCTTCTGGTCCCACGAACCCAATAAAACCGGGCAGTTAACACCAATATGGCGCAATCGATTGTGCCCTGCCGCGGGGGAGCCCGGAACTGACTCTAACTTCTCTCGTCACGGCTCCGACATGATCGTTCGACTCCAAAAAAACCTCATAGGAGGTGCGATGGAGAAGCCGCCCGACTGGCGTTCGGAGAATTACGCCAAAGCATATGAAACCTATGACCGGACCGATTTCGCGCAGGAATTCCTGCGCCGCAATCATGAATACCGCGACCAATATGCTGAGGCCGTTGACGCTGCGCCACTCGCGCTGAGGCGTCTGGCCCGGCGCAGGGGTTGGTCTTTCGCTGCGGACCCTGACCTCCCGGCCCACCATCTCCCGATCATCTGGCACCCATCTACCGCGGCCAGCGTCATCCTTTGCGCCCGGCTCCTTTCCCTTGCGACAGCGGCTGCAGCCAAGCCGAAATTGTCGGGAGCATGAATATCGCGGCCGAGCACCGTAATGAGGAAGGGCGGCATCTCGTCCTATCTACGGCGAAGCGCCGCTACCGCCTGAATATTTGCGGCGAGACAAAAGAGACCCGAACCGCTCGCCTATGTTCTTCCGGGCGACGCATTTTGAGGAAGCGGGCCGCCGTTTCCGATTTTCGCAACCATTACCCATCTCGGACATGTGAAGAAGCTCCCGTTCTGCCTTGCGCCCGGTCCGTCGACACTGGCGTCTAGTTCAGTGGCTTCGGTTGCTCGATGCGCTGTCCGGCGGTGCAACCACGCGCGAATTGGCCATCGAACTTATCGCCCGCGATGCCGGGCGATATTCGGCCGCAGAATGGGACACGTCCGAGCGAGCGCAAACGGATTGCTCGCTGGCAGCGACAGGCGCTCGCTATGCGCGACGGCGGCTATCTCGCCCTGTTGAGCGGCCACTGATCGGGACATTCGGCAGCCACGCCTTATGTCCATTCACCCAAGTCTAATCTCAAATCTCGCCTCCTGCTCGCCGGGCCAGCCCCTTGTGTCCGGCACTTCTGAGAACGTTTCATGGATGGAGATTTCGTCGGTATTCCGCGCCGTTATGTCAGGACGCCAGATGCTGCCGTGCATTTGGGTCTCTCAGCCCGCACGCTTGAAAAGCATCGTTGCTATGGGACAGGGCCGGCCTTTCACAAGCTCGGTCGGCGGATTGTCTATGCCATAGTCGATCTCGATACCTGGGCGCAAAATGGTCGCCGCAATTCAACATCCGATCCCGGACAAGGCATTTGCCTGTCAGCGCGACCGGTGCGCCGTTGATGCGTTCGGTGAGCCCCCGGCAACAGCTCGACCTGTTCTACTCGATGCCCGGTGACATTGCCGCGCGCGATGCTCAGGATCTGATGTCCTGGCCCTTTTTCAGCCTTGCCAAGTCGCGGCGCTCGCGCCGTCGACTTCGCAATGGGAGCCACATGGATCTCGGTCGAAGCCGTGGCCGAGCACGGCATGGCGACCATCTGGGATGCCGACATTCTGATTTGGGCGGCGAGTCAGCTCGTCGAAGAAGCGCGCGACGCAGGCCGCCCAACATCTCGACATCGCCGCCCGTCCGCACGGATACGACCTTCATCGGGCGCAGGACTGGCAAGGACCATTATGAGCGGCTGCGCGCGGCCCTCGACCGCTTGCAATCGACGACCGTTGCTACGTCGATCCGCCAGCAACATCAGCGCCGACGCCACCGCTTCTCCTGGATCAACGAATGGCGGGAGACACTCGACGACCGTGGCCGAGCCGTTGGCATCGAGCTCATCCTGCCCGACTGGTTCTATGCGGGTGTGCTCGATCGCGGCTTGATCCTGACGATCGACCGCGCCTATTTCAAGCTGACAGGGGGCGTTGAACGCTGGCTCTACCGTATTGTGCGCAAGCATGGTGGACATCAGCGCGGTGGCTGGAGCTTCGACGTTCCGCACCTTCATCTCAAATCAGGTGTGCTTTCGCCGCTCAAGCAATTCGCATTCGAGCTGCGGACCATCGTCCGGCAGCAGTCTCTCCCGGGCTACCATTTGAGCCTTGAGCACAGCTTCGGCCGCGAGCGGCTGATCTTCAAACCCATCCCCGTCGACCCATTCGTTGCCGCTGCCCGGCGCGTCGGTTTCCCTGTGGAGAAGTTGGCATGACATTCGGCCTATTAAAAACCGTCGGACTCGGCCCATCGAAAACCCGATCCTCGGCCTATCGAAAACCGAGACCATGCGGAAACCCGCAGAATTCTGGGGAAAATCGGCGCTCCTCTAACGATGCTAATAGAAAAGAATCCTTCGGATTCTTGCTAACCCTTTTGCTGCCTGTGGATAATCGCGGTGCGACGGGCCTGCTGAACGCCCGCGTCAAGCTTGTCGGGTTCGCGGTGGCGGGAGCGCGGCCATGAGCGAGCCAACTGCGCAGCGGCACAGCTCCTCGCAGGCCATCAGGTCAGCGACAGCCAGCGCCCTGACCGAGGTCGAAGTGACCTGGATCGAGAAGCGCTACGAACAATGGATCCGCTTCGGGCGCATCGCGGCTGACACGATCATCAACCGCCGCACGCGCGTCATCGCCTTCCGTCCCGGCGCGGTCTTCGCCTTCGTGCGCTGGTCCTCGAACGACTATGGCACCATCCATTCTTGCATCGACATCGTGACGGCAGTGGCACCGGGCGAGGCCTACACGACGTTGCCGTTTGTCCGTCCCGGCGCTGACATTCTGCTGCACATCGAGGGCTGGCCCAAGGTCGCACAGGTGTTGCAGGCCATCGATGCGGTCGAAGCCGCCGGTGTTGATCCGTGCGACGCATCGCCCGATCACTGGCGCCACGTCGGCAACCGGCTGAATGCCGGAATGCTGTTCAGGACTTACACAGCGGAGCGGCACGCGGCCTGGCTCCGGCGCAAGGCGCTCGAAGCATGAGCCGCCGCCGCTATGTTCGCGCCACGATACTGTGGGCAGGTTTGTTCAGCGCCGGGTTCGCAGCAGTCGCCATGCTGTCGCCGCGACCGCTACTGATGTGGAACGCGAGC